>CACOPB010000001.1 GCA_902628965.1 uncultured Pelagibacteraceae bacterium
ATTTTCCTCTGTAACCGTCTCTGGTTTTACATCAATATCAATACCAATTTTTTTTCTAATTTTTTCAGCGATCCTTGCTGATTTACCTGTTCTGTCCCTTAAATAATAAAGTTTGGCTCTTCTTACTTTACCAGATCTGATAACTTTGATTGAGTCAATTAATGTTCCAAATAAAGGAAAAGTTCTCTCAACACCCTCACCAAAAGAGATTTTTCTAACAGTAAAAGACGAATTTAAATCTCTACTCTTTTTTGCAATACAAACCCCTTCAAAATATTGAATTCTTTCTTTTTTACCCTCAGTAATTCTCACACCAACTTTAACAACATCTCCAGGATAAAATTCAGGAATTTTTTTCTCTGAAAGTATTTTCTTAACGTTGTGCTGATTTATTTCTTCAATTGTTTTCATGTTAATGTGTATCAAGTTAGTTTTTCTTATATTTTTCCCATAAATCTGGTCTTCGGTCGCGTGTTATAGCCTCAGATTGAGATAAACGCCAGTGTTTAATTTTATTATGATCCCCTGATAATAGTACGTCTGGTACGGCTTTTTCCTCCCAAATTTGAGGTTTTGTATATTGAGGGTACTCTAAAAGACCATTTTCAAAGGTTTCATCTATTTTAGAGTTTTCATTTCCTAATACACCTGGCAGTAATCTTAAAATGCTATCTATCACTACATACGCTGCCGACTCTCCGCCTGACAAAATATAATCTCCAATACTAATCTCCTCAATCTTTCTTGTTGAAAGTATTCTCTCATCTACACCTTCAAAATGACCACAAATTATTGACAATGATTTTTCATTAGCTAGCTCTTTTGCCAAATTTTGATCAAACTTTTTTCCTTTAGGCGACAAGTATAAAATTCTCTCATTCTCATTTTTATTTTCGTCTAAGGACTTTGCAAGAACATCAGCTTTTAACAACATCCCAGAGCCACCTCCATAAGGTGTATCATCCACTGTTTTATGTTTGTCATCAGCTGCATCTCTTATGTTTACAACTTTTAGTTTCCATAAATTATTTGATATAGCTTTTCCATAAAGCCCTTTAGATAAAGGACCAGGAAAAACTTCTGGATAAAGTGTAAACACTTGAGCTTGCCACATAAATAAACTTTAAATTATTTTTTTTCCTCTGCTGGAGCTGCTTCTGCTGCTGGAGCTTCTTCCTTAGGAGCTTCTGCTGCTGGAGCTGCTTCTGCTGGAGCTTCTTCCTTAGGAGCTTCTGCTGGAGCTTCTTCCTTAGGAGCTTCTGCTGCTGGAGCTGCTTCTGCTTTTGGAGCTACTTCCTTAGGAGCTTCTTTATTATCCTCTTCTTTTTTATTTCTTTCTTTTTTTGGCACTGCTTTATTTGGATTATTTCCATTTGCAGGCATAGGCATTAGTTCGTTCTCGCCTAAAATTCTTGCTACTCTAGTTGTTGGCTGAGCTCCTTGACCAAGCCAATATTTAATTCTCTCAGCTTCTAGGCCCACTCTTTCTTTTTTCTCTTTAGGTAATAGAGGATTAAAGAAACCAACCTTTTCTATAAATCTTCCATCTCTTGCAAAACGACTGTCGGCAACAACAACCTTATAAACAGGACGTTTTTTTGTTCCACCTCTTGATAATCTTAATTTTAACATTTCTTCTCCTTTTTTACTTTAATTGGTTAAATAGCTCTGGCGGTATACCTTTATCAGACATACCTTTCAGATTTCCTTTTGACATCTTTTTCATCATTTCAGACATCATTTTAAATTGCTTAAGCAATTTATTGATAGTGGCCGGATCTGTGCCAGAGCCATTAGCAATTCTTTTTTTTCTAGAACCATCAATTATTTTTGGGTTCTCTCTTTCTTTTTTTGTCATTGATAAAATAATAGCTTCATTTTTAGTAATTATACTTTCATCAATTCCCGCTGAATCCATTTGAGATTTAATTTTTGAAACTCCTGGCATAAAAGACATAATTCCCTCAATGCCGCCCATTTTTTTCATTTGTCTTAATTGAGATAAATAATCTTCCATTGAAAATTGACCCTTTTTTAAATTTTCTTCAGCTTTTTTAATATTCTCCTCACCTAAATCTTGAGCCGCCTTTTCTACAAGGGATACGATATCCCCCATACCAAGTATTCTGTTTGCAATTCTATCTGGATGGAATACTTCAAGATTATCTATTTTTTCTCCTATCCCTAAAAATTTAATTGGAACATTTGAAACATATTTCATACTCACTGCGGCTCCACCTCTTGCATCACCATCAGCTCTAGTTAAAATAATTCCAGATAAATTAACTGTATTTTTAAATTCTTTTGCCACCGAGGCTGCAACTTGACCTGTTAAAGAGTCTGCAACTAAGAAAGTTTCTGTTGGATTAATGACAGCTTCAATTTGTTTAATCTCACTCATCATTTGTAAATCGATTTGAGTTCTACCAGCAGTATCAAATAAAATTATTTCAGCTCCATTTAAATTAGCGGCACTTATTGCTCTTCTACAAATATCAGCAGGTTGCTGACCTTTTATAATAGGTAAAGTTAAAATATTATTTTGTTCTCCTAAAGATCTAAGTTGTTCTTGTGCAGCTGGTCTGTAAATATCTAGACTGACCATCATTACTTTTTTCTTTTTATTATTTTCTAAAAATTTTGCTAATTTTGCTGTTGTTGTTGTTTTTCCAGAACCTTGTAACCCAACTAACATCATTGGCACAGGCGGTACTGCGTTTAAGTTTATCTCATTATTTGTTGCACCTAATAAGTCTACAAGCTCATCATAAACAATTTTAACAACCATATCTCCAGGAGAGGTAGACCTTATTATCTCTTGGCCTAATGCTTTTGGCTTTACTTTTTCAATAAAATCTTTTGCAACATCCAAAGAGACATCTGCTTCAAGTAAGGCTTGCCTAATGCCTCTTAAACCTTCATCTACTTGAGCTTCATCAAGTGAAGGTGCCTTTTTTAGAGAAGAAAAAATTTCTTCAAATTTATTTGTTAAATTTTCAAACATATTTATTACGCATAGCAGTAACGCACTAGTGGGCGAACCCTCGCTGACTAGTGTCGATCTCTTTGTTTCCAAAGACACCGCAAAGTTAATGTTTTTGCGGAAACGGCAACAACCTATAATAGAGGTTCAAAAAGTCAATAAATAAGTTAAATATCTATATATGGATATTAAAGCTTTTAAAATGGACGGTTTAGGTAATGATTTTGTCATCATAGATAATAGACAAACAATTACAAATTTGACGAAAGAGCAAATAATAAAGATTTGTGACAGAAAATTTATTGGATGTGACCAACTAATATTGATTAAAAAAAATGATATTTCAGATGCTTCACTAGAATTTTATAATTCAGATGGAGGAATATCTGGTGCATGTGGAAATGGTACACGATGTATTGCTGATTTATTAGGCAAAGAAAATAACAAAAAAGAAATTATCCTAACAACTTTATCTGGCAAATTAAAATCAAATATTGTTGGAGAAAAAATGGTTTCTACAGAAATAGGTGTTGCAAAAACAAAATGGAATGAGATTCCATTGTCTAAAGAATTAAATACGAATAATTTAGGAATTAAAATTAATGACAAAAATAATAACGAATTTTCTGGCGGAACTGCTGTAAATGTTGGAAATCCACATTTAGTTTTTTTTGTTGATAATAACGAAAATTTTGAAATTGAAAAAATTGGACCAAAAATTGAAACTCACTCTCTATTTCCAGAAAAATGTAATTTTACTTTAGCAACTGTTGTTAACAAAGAATTGATAAAAGTTAGAGTATGGGAAAGAGGAGCTGGACTTACCAAAGCTTGTGGAACTGCAGCTTGTGCAACGGCTTTTGCCGCAAAACAAAACGGACTGGTAAATGATATAGTTGATATTGAATTCTCTAAAGGTAGATTGACAATTTCAATTGATGAAAACAATAGTATTCATATGAAAGGACCAGTTTCAGATATTGAGGAGATAGATTTTAAAATTTAATGGGAATTTTCGAAAAATTTAAATCAGGTTTTAAAAAAAGTGCCTCAGCTTTTACAACAGGTTTAAGAGATATAGTTGTAAAAAAAGAGATTGATGACAAAACATTAGACAAAATCGAAGATTACTTAATTCAATCAGATGTTGGTATTGTTTCGGCTTCAGAAATAAGAGAAATAATTTCTCAAACAAAAATTGATCCCAATAAAGATTTAACCGACGAAATAAATAATATTTTAAAAAATTATATTATTTCAATTATGGAACCTTTGGAAAATATTGAATTCTTTAAAAAAAAAGAAAAATTAAATGCAACATTAATTTCAGGTGTCAATGGTGTTGGAAAGACTACTACTATTGGAAAAATAAGCAAAATACTAAAAGGTAATGGAAACAAAGTAATGCTAGCCGCATCAGATACTTTTAGAGCAGCAGCTATAGAACAACTAGAAAATTGGGCAAACAAAGTTGATGTTCAAATTACAAAATCATCTCAAGGCTCTGATCCTGCATCTGTCGCTTACAAGGCTATTGAAGAAGCATTAAAAAATAATTTTAATCAAGTTTTAATTGATACAGCTGGAAGATTACAAAATAAAAAAAATTTGATGGAAGAATATAAAAAAATTGCAAACGTTACTAAAAAAATTGATCCTAATGCTCCACATGATGTTATTTTAGTTTTGGATGCAACTTCTGGCCAAAATGTAATTAATCAAGTTGAAGAATTTAATAAAATTATTCCAATAACTGGTCTTATTATGACGAAATTAGATGGCACAGCAAAAGGAGGTATTCTTTTAGCTGTTGCTAAAAAATATAAACTACCAATTATTGCACTAGGATTAGGTGAAAAAGAAGATGATTTACAAATTTTTGAGGCTGAAAAATTTGCTGAAGCATTTGTTAATAAAGATTAAATAAGGAAAATAAAAAAAATGAAACAAATAAAATTATCTAAAATTTTAAAAAGTTTGTTTAAAAACTTTTTTAGATTAATACCATTTAATAAAGAATATTCTAGAATAATTAATGAGACTATATCTAAGAGATTGTTGCGTGATAACAATATAAGAGACATAAGACCAAGTCTTATATATTCACTTGATAAGTTTAAAACATCAGATTATTTAATTTCAATAATATCAGATGCAATAAAAATAGCACATAAATTAGAATTGAAATGTGGGAAAAGGAATCTTGGTGATAGTAAATTCTTAAATGAATTTCCTGGTGAACATTATAAAATTTTATCTTCAATTGTGAAAGTGGCAAATGCAAAAGAGGTGGTAGAAATTGGAACATATACTGGACTTGGAACATTATCTATAAAAGAAGGTTTAAATTCTCTTGGTAAAATAACAACATATGACTTAATTGGCTGGAATAAGTTAGGTTTCGAAAGTCATTTTACAAATGAAGATTTTAGAGATGGATCAATTAAACAAATTTTAGGTGACCTATCTGAAAATAATTTTTTTAATGAAAATATAGAGATACTAAATAAATCAGACATAATATTTATGGATGCACCTAAAGATGATAATTTTGAATATAAAATGTTAAAACAATTTTTAAAACTTGATCCAAAAATTGGAAAATTATTAATTTTAGATGATATAAGATTTATAAATATGATTGATTTATGGAGAAGTATAAAATCACCTAAAATCGATCTATCATCTTTTGGTCACTGGTCTGGGACAGGAGTGATTGATATTTCAGAGGGTCTTAAAATTTAATAACTAATCAAAGAACTAGAAATTAAAGGTTTATAAAAACTACATTTATAGTTTTCTTTAAATTCATAATGTCCACAATTTTTAGCTATCGAAGAAATAATAAAATCAAATTTTCCATTTATAGGATAAAGCTCTAACTTTTTTTCAACAATATCAAATTTAAAATTAGCTTTTAAACTTTTTATAGCACTAATCATCACCAGAGTTTTGTTATCTTTTAAAAGATAATATGCAAAATCATCTGGGAAAACCGGAAAATCATACTCTTGCAAAAAATATTTTGCTGTCTTGGGAAACCATTCATAAGAAATTAATGGCAAAGACTCTTTTGTTTTGTAGTTATATATATAAAGATCTTTTGGAAAATCATTAATATAATTTGAATTTTCTCCTCGAGCTAAGACAGCTTTTTCACGGGTTTTAAAATATAATGCAAAATTTTCATCGTACGAATTCATTTGATCAATATGAAAAAGACTATCTACAGATACTAAATTTTCTTTGGCATTAGATAAATTATTTAAAGAAAAAAGAACAAAAAAAAATAAGATAAAAATTTTCATAGATTAACTTAAAAAAAAAATTTGAATTATCTTTGTTAAGATTATGGCTTAATTTAAACTATCAACGAACGATTCAAGAGCTAATACAAGTTTATCATCATATTCCATCATATGATCGTCATATTTTGTAAAATATGAATATTTAGGTTCATTTGCTAAATTGAAAATTTTTTTACCCATCCAAAATGGAACTATTTGGTCAGCCTCACCATGCATTACTAATACTGGAATATTAATATTTTTAATTTTTTCATTATTTTCATACTTATCTTTTAAAATTAAACCCACTGGAATATATGGATAAAAATTTTTTGCAGCTTCTATCATTGATGTGAAGGGTGTTTCTAAAATTAATCCTGCAAAATTTTTATTCTGAGTAATTTCAGTAGCAATTCCAGTTCCTAATGACTCTCCATAAATAATTATATCTTCTTCTTTTAGACCTTTTTCTTTGAGCCAGTCTATTGCACTAGCACCATCTGTATAAAGACCCTCCTCACTTGGTTTTCCTTTATTGCCACTAAAGCCTCTCCATGCAATTATTAAAAAATTAACATCCATACCTTTAAAATGATTTAATTTGTGGATTCTGTTTTCAAGTGTCCCTGCATTTCCATGAAAATAAACTATTGTTTTATAATTTTTTAAATCTTTATTATGAAACCAGCCTAATAAATTAATATTATCAGTCGTTTTGATAGTAACTTTTTCAATGTTAACTTCTAAATTATCTCCAGAATAGTTATTCTCATCAGGATGATACATTAAATTTCTTTGAAAAAAGAATAAGAAAATTAAAACAACCAAGTAAACAACAACGATACCAATAAATAGTTCCAAAAAAAAGTTCCTACGTTTTATTTTCATATTTTTTTCTATTTAATATTAAAAAAAATATATAAGAAATAATACTTAAGATTAAGAAAACTGAAAAAGCTGATTTAAAAGCAAATATTTCCGTGTGACCCATGCCTTTAACGATATCTATCACTAGGCCCATTAGCCATTGCATTATGAATGTTCCTGCAAATATTAATAAATTAAATGAAGTTAGTGCTTTACCAGCAGAATAACCTGAAAAAGAAAGGCCCACAGCTGGCTGTGTAACTGATAAAAAAATTGAACTTAAAATAAATAAAGTTATGTAGAATGCACCAGCTTTTGGGCCTAGTAATATAATAAAAAACATTACAGAAAAACTAATTGGTAAACCTAATTTAAGTATTCTTTTTGCAGTAAAACCTATGCCTGAAATTTTTGGTAAAAAATAGCCCCACAAAAAAAAGGACACCAACATAGTTACATTGATCCAAAATAATCCTGTCGCGCTCTGAAGTGGTGTATAACCAGCAACTCTAGTCATCCATGGGCCTGCCCATAAAGTTTGTATAGCCATTAAGCCCCCATAATTAAATAAACCCATTGGAATTACACTTACAAAAAATCTATTTTTCCAAACTTCTGATAAAGTTCCAGTATTACTTGGCTCTTCTAACTCTTTATTTTTAATTAAATTCCATTTTGGAATGAAAACTAACATTAAAAAAATACTAATTAAAATTAAGATAGCGATACCTCCAAATATCCACCTCCACCCGAAACTAGGCAATAAAAGTTGTACAGGCAATGTGGATGACAAAAAACCTAATGACGCAATCATTAGCATCCATGAGTTTGCTCTTTGTTGTTGATTTTCTGCATACCATATTCTGTAACCAGTTAATGGAGCCATTAAACAAGCACTAACACCCACACCGATTAGAATTCGAGAAACTAACAATCCAGAAAAACTTTCAACTAAAGCAAATGATCCTGTTCCAACTAATGCAATTAATAAAAAAGAAGAGACAATTTTTTTTGGTCCATATTTATCTAACAAATATCCAAGTGGTATTTGCATACAAGCAAAACCCAAAAAATAGCCCCCAGCTAATAATCCTAAATCAGCTGCTAACAAATTAAATTCTGAGGTTAATACTGGGGAAAGTGTTGCAGTAATTGCACGCAATAAACATGATAAAAAATAACCAAATGCAAATACAAAAAAAACAACAATAGCCTGTTTTTTTGGTAAAATATAATTTTCCATTAATTAAAAGTTTAAAGATATATCTCTATGAACTGAGTTACACCTTGCAACAAATTTAGCTTGCTCTTTAGTTAATCTGTTTTGAAGTCTTAGACCAATATTATGTTTAATAACATCATTATATTTAGTTAATTCAGGCATCAAATTCTTTTTAGCATCATCTCTCCATGAAACCTCTAAATTAAAAAGATTGAAAGTTTCTGAACCTACTTCAACTAATTTTTGCTCATCTATCTCATCATTATCTATAACAGATATTAGGTCATCTAATTTATTTGCAAATTCTTCAGTTCCAGAAATTTCTCCTAATTTTTCAAAAAGATTATCAATGATTGATATTGCGTTTTCATAATTTTTATTATCTATGGTATATTTTAATTCTTTTATTTCTGATGAAAGTTCTTTCAATTTTTCATTATCATTTATAAACATTACTATTTGATCCAGAGTTTCATAAGCCTCATCAACGTTTTTTCTATACCTTTTTGTTCTAGTGTTTTTTGCTTTGTGTAATATTTCAAATTCTCCATTTTTATCTTTCCAACTTTCAGGAATTCTATTTTGAAGCTCATTAATTTCTAGCTCATAATTCTCAATTTTTAATTCCAATTTATTTTTAGCTGATAAATTATCGTCGTCTAAATTTCTAATTTCCGCTTTAGTTTTTTTAATTTTCTGATCTATTTTTCTAATTTTTTTCTCAATTTTTCTTACATTGAAATGTAAATCCCTATAATCTTTTGTAAATAACTCATATTCCTCCTCCGTTTTTTGAAGTTTTTTTACAATAGCAAAAGTCCCAAGCGCATTATCAAAATGCTCTTCAAAAATATCTAGTTTATCTATTGGAAGATTTGCTGGAGTTAATTTCTGCATATCTTTTATTGCATTAGTTATTCTTTGTTCTTCAGTGTTATAAATTGCAAATTTGTACTCTTGTAAGCAATATTGTAGCTTTGGATTCATCGGTGGTGGAGCAACGTTCGATGTTAAATATGTTCTTGCTGGAAGGTAATTTACTAATGATGGATAGAAACCGACAATTCCAAGACCTATTAATTGTAAAATAATGAATGGAACTACACCTTTCCAGATATTTAAAGTAGTAACAAGTTTTGAAGCTACACCTTTTAAGTAAAATAGTGCAAAACCAAATGGTGGTGTTAAAAATGAGGTTTGCAAATTCACCCCAATCATTACACCAAGCCAAATTGCACTTACATTAGCTCCTGGTTCAGCTAATAAAATTGGAGCAATTATAGGAACAACAACTACAGCTATTTCAATAAAATCAAGAAAGAAACCTAGTAAGAAAATCACTGCCATTACAACGATAAACTGTGTCCAAAATCCACCTGGTAGATCTTGAAGAAAATCTCTTACTAACTCTTCACCTCCAAACGCTCTAAATCCAGAGGTTAACATTGCAGCACCTAATAAAATTATAAAAACCATTGAAGTCGTTACGCATGTTTCTGTAACAACCTCTCTTAAAACATTCTCAATTTTGTACGCTCTCCAAAAACTCCATATAATTCCAATTAAAAAAGTAATTGTAAAAAATCCTGTTATAAAAATTGCTGTAAGATCTCTAGTTTCTACAGCCTTAATATTTAAATTATAATTCTTAGATAAAATATAAATTGGAATGACTGATAAAATTGCAATTATAATTGGATAATAAGCATCTTTTTTTCCTTTATGTAAACGATAACCTGCCATCATAGTTGCACCTATTGCTCCAATAGATCCAGCTTGATTAACGGTTGCAATACCTAAAAGTATAGATCCTAAAACCGCAAAAATTAAAGCAAGAGGAGGAATAATTACTATTAAAACCTTCATCCAAAATTTTGAGTCAAAATTTCCTTTAAATGGCACAGGGGGAGCTGCTTTTGGATTTAATCTTGCATACACAAACACATAAAGCATATACAAACCAACCAGCACTAAACCAGGTAATAGTGCCCCCAAAAACATATCTCCTGCAGAAGTAGATCCCACTCTAAATTCTCCAGGCATATTAAATTCACCAGTTAAAATTTTGTAATCAGTCTGACGCATAGTATTTGCAACGTCTGCTGCGCTAGCTAATTGATCGGCTATAATAATTAATACAATAGAAGGAGGTATAATTTGTCCAAGAGTTCCTGATGAACAAACAATTCCACTTGCTAAACTTTTATCGTATTTATTATTGAGCATTGTGGGTAATGATATTAATCCCATTGCTATTACTGTTGCGCCAACAATACCCGTGGTTGCTGCAAGTAATGCCCCAACAAAAATTACTGATATTCCTAAACCTCCAGGTATAGGTCCAAACAACTGCCCCATTGTAACTAAAAGATCTTCCGCAATTTTTGATTTTTGCAGCATGATCCCCATGAAAATAAATAAAGGAATGGCTATTAAAGTATCGGTTTCTACATCCCAGTAGTTACTCCTAAAGTTTGTAATACCGGCGGTTAACCATTCTTTAGGGCCATCAACAGCAAAATAAGCGCTACTATCTCCTGCAAATATATAACCAAAAAAAGCAGCTAGCCCGATTGAAATTATTGCTGATCCAGGTAATGCAAAAGCTACTGGAAAACCAGAAGCTAATGCTCCAATCATTATAATTACAAGTAAAGCTAAAAATAAATGTTCCATTATTTAATTCTTTAAAAGTTTATGACTGCTACTCATAAAGTAGCTAGTGAATTGAGTTAACATACTTACTGCAAAAACAGCTAAATAAACTGCCATTAGATAAAGTAAATATAATCCGTTTGAACCTTGCTGCGTAATTTCAAATGAAATTACAGGACCATTGATGATACTAGCTTTGCCCCCCATGCCTAAAAATATTACAATCAAACATAAAGGAATTCCTAGAATTAATGACCCAATTGCATTAGTCCATGCTTTTTTACGTTCACTAAAACCAGTATAAAGAACATCAACTCTAACATGGCCCTCGTGAATTAAAGCATAGGCGCTGGCAAATAAATAAAGAGCTGCATACCAAAAACGAACAAGATCTCCCTGAAATGCCTGTTCATACTGAAATATGAATCTTGAGAGAACTATCAAAAATTCACTTCCAACAACTAAAACTGCTAGCCAAATAAACCCTACAGATCTTGTAAAAAAACCAATTACAAAAGAAGCCAATATTAAAGGAAAGTGTATATATGTAATTCTGAAAGCAGGTATTACTAAATTAATTTTAAGTTGTTCTCCAAAAATTGGCTCAACTAGTTTTTCCACAACCATAAATGAGATTAAAAAATCTGCTACTCCAACTATTAACACGGCCCAGAAAGAAGATCTTACAACGTAAGCCGTAATTTTCGTTAAGATCTCAGAGTCGGTTTGTAATGTTTGTTTTATAGATTTTAGAACAAAAAAAATAACACCTATGAAAGACGCAAAATAAAATAGTAATTGAATATATGACAAGTTTATTGCTAGCCCCTCTAAAGGTTTATTTAATTTTTTAAATCCAAATAATTCATAATGAGCAAAAAGTTTTTTTACTCCTGGCCAATCAAACCAAACTGTTAAAACATTATTGATGAGAAAAACTAATGTTAAGGCTAAAATAGAATAACTAAATATTCTTATTAAAATAGATAAGTTATTTTTGGCCATCATATTAAAAATCTTTTAATGATATATAAAAAGAGGGCCCGTTTAAGGGCCCTCCAATAATAATTGGAATTAAATTATACTCCTAATGCTCTATTTCTTTGAGCAACATATGGCCCGTCAGACAAGTTAGTCCAAGCACCAATTTCCTTACGACCTTTAACAAAGGCAGCATGTACTTTCTTAGCAAGAGCACTATGTTGTTGAACTTCATCGAAAACTTCAGCAGCACCTTTAGCGAAAGCATCATAAACTTTATCGTTAAACTTCTCTAGTTTAACTCCACTTTCGTTTACTAATCGCGCTAGTGCAGCTCCGTTTTTAGCATTGTATTCAGCCATTGTAGTTGTGTCAGCCCAATCACATGCAGTTTTAATAATTAACTGATCTGATTTTGACAAACTAGTAAACCAAGATTTATTAACACCACATGCTAACGTAGATCCTGGTTCATGCATTCCTGGATAGTAATAATACTTAGCAGCTTCCTGGAATTTCATCGCTTCATCATTCCAAGGTCCTACCCATTCTGTTGCATCAATTGCGCCTGACACAAGGTTTTCATAAATTTGTCCACCAGGTAGTGAAATTGGAGAACCACCAAGTTTTCCAAGAACTTGTCCACCTAAACCAGGCATACGCATTTTTAAACCTTTAAAGTCATTAGCTGATCTAATTTTTTTATTAAACCAACCACCCATTTGCACTCCAGTATTACCAGCAGCAAAACTTTGTGTACCAAAATCGTCGGTCAATTCATCCCACAACTCTTGTCCACCAGCAAACTTTAACCACGCATTCATTTCAGCATATGTGAAACCAAATGGAACTGCAGTAAAATATCCAAATGCAGGGTGTTTTTTAACCCAATAGTAATCAGCACCGTGATACATTTGTGAGTTACCTGATGCAACTTCATCAAACGAGTCAAATGCTTTAACTCTTTCATTAGCGGCGTAATAAGTGACTTGAATTCGACCATCACTCATGTCGCTTAATCTTTGAGCAAGTCTTTGTGCGCCAGTTCCTAAGCCTGGAAAATCTCTAGGCCAAGTTGCTACCATAGAAGCTTCTACTCTTTCTTTGGCAACAGCTGGAGCAGATAAAGCAACAGCAGCAACACCAGTTGCAGCTGCGGTCTTAAAGAACTTTCTTCTTGAAGGTGATCTAGAAACCTTCAATGATTTTTTTTCTTTAATCATTAGTTATCTCCTCTTCGTTGTTAATTAACTAATAAGATTTAATTACAAATGAGCCTGTGAGTCTAGATTAAAATAACAAATGAATATTGTATTACAATCTGAGGTAGTAAATTTAATATTGATAGATTTTATTTTTTATCAAAAAAGGCCTCGTAGAGCATCATTGATATTGCTAAAGCCATCAAAATGTAAACGGGTATAACATCAAGAAAACCGATCATCATTGATCTTGTAAGTGTTGTAGCTAACCCAATAAGAAAAAAAATTGCAAATGAAAGTCCGATAAGAGTTACAAGTTTATTCATTAAATTTCTCACTTTCCTTTTCAAGCCAACTGCAGACACCTAAAAAACGATTATCATCATACTTCTCACCAATCACTTGAATACCTAATGGTAAATTATTTTCTCCTTGAAGTAAAGGAAGAGAAACACATGGTGTACCTAGATAAGACCATACTTTATTGAAATCTGCAGAGCCAGTGCTTTTTAATCCTTTTAAAGCAATACCCGGACTGGACGGGGATAAAACTCCATGATAATCCTCGAATACTTCTTTATATGAGTCGTAACTTCTTTTCATAAAATCTATTGCTTCAGCATAATCCTTTGCAGAATGTTTTTTTCCATTAGCAATTGCATTTTGCAAAATTTTTGACAGTTTTGTTTTAAATTTTTTATAATAGTCACTAAAATTATTAGCTAAATCAGTTTCATAAATTATTTGATGATACTTATGAATATCTTTGAAATATGACGGGGTATCATGAATTTCAATATTTTTTTTAAATGATTTAACAAAATACTCAAAAGCTTCTTTTGATTTTTTATCAATTGTTTTCCAAAACTCAGTTTTATAAAAAATGAACTTTGGTTCATATAAAGGACCCTTTTTTACTGCGTCGACCATACCGCTTGAAGAATAATAGACAGTGGCGGGGTCATGGGAGTCTTTTTTAATTAATTCTTTAACTAGATAAGCAATATCCTCGACTTTTTTTCCAAAAACACCAATGTGATCAAGTTTCTCTGAAGTTTTTAACACTCCATTTCTTGAGATTAAGCCGTACGAAGGTTTGTATCCAACAACACCACAATATGATGCTGGTCTTATTATTGATCCTCCTGTTTGTGACCCAACAGATAGTGGGGCCATGAAAGATGCTACTACCGCTGCAGAACCGCTCGATGATCCTCCAGGTGTTCGCGAGTAATCATGTGGATTTTTTGTTTTAGATGGATTTAAATAAGCTAGCTCTGTAGTAACTGTTTTACCCATTACAATTGCACCAGATCCATGAAGTAAATCTATTATTTCTGCATTTTGAGAATATGATTTTCCTTTTCTTATTGGTGTTCCACATTCAGTAGGCATATCTAAAGTTCCAACAATATCTTTAACGGCAACTGGAATTCCATGCAAAGGACCTATGGGTTTGCCAGATTTTTTATAATCATCTGATTCTTTTGCTTTTTCTAATAGCAATTCCTTATCAAAGAAAGCCCAGGCATTTATATCTTTTTCAAATTTATTAATTCTTTCAATATAAGCCTCGCATATTTCAACAGATGTTATTTGAGAGTTTGAAATTTTGGTGATTAATTCTTCAACGGAAAAATTTATAATTTCATTCATCAACTTAGTTTGCAAATAACTGATCAGGGAGCCATAAAGCTATACCTGGAAATAAATACATTAAAACCATTCCAAGAATAACAATTGCTAAAAAAGGCATTATTCCTTTAAATACTTCGATTAATTCAACATTTTTAGATTGCACACCTTTTAGATAATAAGCTGACATTGCCATGGGGGGTGTTAAAAATGAAGTTTGCAAATTTAAAGCAATTAACATTGCAAAAAAGTAAGGGTTAACTCCGAAAAATTCAACTAATGGTAAAAATATTGGTACAAATATAATTAATATTTCAGTCCATTCTAACGGCCAACCTAATAAAAATATTATAATTTGTGTAATAACCAAAAATTGCCAAGGTTTAATATCCATTGACTTGAAAAAATGTTCGAAGACCTCGTGTCCACCTAAATATGAAAATACGGACGCAAATGTCCAAGAACCAATGAATAACCACATAATCATTGCAGTGGTTTTTGCTGTTAAAAAAACTGACTCTTTAAAATTTTTCCATTTAAGCGACTTATAAAAGAAAGATAAAACCAAAGCTCCAAATGCACCCACTCCTGCTGCTTCTGCTGGAGTTGCCAAACCAGCAAGAATACTTCCTAAAACTAAAATAATAAGAGAGAATAAAGGTAAAAAAGAAACTAAAACTTCCTTCAATATAACTGCTCTTGGAGGTATTTCTTCTTTAGGAGGTTTTGGTGCTATTGATGGATTGAAGTAAGCCAAAATAATAGCGTATAAAATATATAATCCTGCTAACATTAAACCTGGAAATATTGCTGCTGCAAATAATCTTAGGGGTGATAGCTGAGCTATTACAGCATAAACGATTAACATAATACTTGGTGGTATTAAAATTCCTAAACAGCCACCAGCACATATAACTCCTGAGGCAAATTTTTTATCATAACCAGCCTTGACCATCGCTGGCCATGCGAGTAAACCCATTAAAGTTACAACGGCACCAATTATACCTGTAGCTGTTGAAAATAAAGTACATGTAATCAAAGCCGCGACTGCCATCGACGCTGGGAGAGAATGAGAGGCAAGCCTAATTGCATAAAATAACCTTGCAACTATTCCTGCTCTTTCAACTAAATATCCCATAAATAAAAATAAGGGTACGGCGGTAAGAACATGATTATCCATTACGGAATAGGTGTTTTGAACAAATAGTTTAAATATCCTATTATCAAATAGATGATCCATTCTGGATGGATCAAAATATGCATAATAACCAAATCCTAATCCCATTGCCATTAAAGTAAAGGCAATCGGAAAACCTAAAAGAACTGCAAACAAAAATATTACCATCATTAAAATAGCAATTTCTGGATTTGTTAGACTAAACAACATCTATATCTTCTTCCTCTTTAGATTTTCTCATTAAAATTTTTTCAGTTTCTTCAGCACCAGCTTCTCTTTCAGGCCAGTGTCCAGTTTTAATACAAATAATTGCTCTAAAAACTTCACTTACTCCTTGAATGGTAAGAAGTATACCTGATAAAGGTATCAATGATTTAGCCATATAAATTTGGATTTGTGCGGGACTATTCCAACTAGTTTCTTTTACCATCCATGCTTTAGCGGCATATTCATATCCATAAAAAGCAAGGGCAATTACACCAGGAAAAAAGAAAATAAAATACAATACCAAATCTATCCATCCTTGAACTTTCGTTGGGAATAATCTGTAAATTACATCTCCCCTGACATGAGCCTCAGTTGCTAAAGTGTATGCACCTGCCATCATGAAAATAGCCCCATACATCTGAAGACTAAAATCAAAATTCCATAAAGTTGGAGCGTTAAAAGCATAAGCCATTATTACCTCATAGCATGTTCCACCCATTAATATTACAATACACCATGAAAAGGCTTTTCCCATTGAGGAGCTGAGGGTATCGGCAAATTTTATATAAGAATACATAAACAATTAACTTATCTTAATTTTCTTATTTTATTCAATTAAAAAAAAGGGGGCCGTAAAGCCCCCTTAATTTTTGATATTTTTAAACCTTAAATTTTAACTTTCGCTAACGGACCAAACTCATTTTCATAAGCAAGTCTGTAGTTAGGTTGATTCATTAATAAGTATTTCATAACTCTTTTCGCGTAAGCTTTTTGTGAATCAACAATCTTCTTAAAGAACGGATCTTTAGAAGAGAAATCACCTACAACTTTATCCCAACCTTTTAACTGCTCTGCAAGAATTGCATCTGAAGTTTGGTAAACATTTACTTTATGTTCATTCATCAGTTTTGATAAATCAGCAGAGTATCTTACCAAAGCTTTAAAGTAGTTAGCAGTATTTGCTGCATAAGAAGCATTTTTTAAGATTGCTTGGTTTGCAGGAGATAAGCTATTAAATGTCTTTTTGTTAATCGGTATTTCAAACATCTCTTGTGATTGGTGGAAAGATCCTAAGTGATAATGCTTAGATACATCTTGCATACCAAACTGAGAGTCTGATGTAGGGTTGTTAAACTCAGCAGCTTCAATCAAACCAGTTTTCATTGCTGGCTGAATTTCACCACCTGGTAATTGTCTAACTACCATTCCCATTGCAGTAAGAACGTTAGTTGCAAGACCAACTGTTCTATACTTCATACCTTTAACGTCAGATACTTTAGTTACGTTCTTTTTGAACCAACCAAACGGCTGAGCAGGCATTGGCATTGCGAAAACACCGACGTAGTCATATCCAACTTTAGCTAGTGTTTCTTCATATAATGCTCTTCCACCACCTTCTTCCATCCAAGCCATTACTTCTTGAGATGATAGACCATATGATGGGCCTGTTCCGAAAAGAGACGCGGCAGGATTTTTTCCATACCAGTAAGCAGTAACCCAGTGACCCATATCAAGTACACCGTCACTTACAGCTTGTCCAATTTCTCCAGTTTTTACAACTGCTCCAACAGGTTGAAGATCAATTTTTAAACTTCCACCTGACATGTCTCCTACCATTTTGGCATAATCTCCAGCCATTTCAAAAAAGATGTTTGCGCCTGAAGGCCAAGCTGCCTGCATCTTTAATGTTTGTGGAGCACCAAATGCAACGTTCGGCATTGCTACAGCTGTTGCTGCTGCTGCACCTGTCGCTGCTGCGGCTTTGAAGAACTTTCTTCTTGAAGGAGTTTTAGAACTCCTCAATGATTTTTTATCTTTAATCATTAGTTTCTCCTCTATTAGTTAATTAACTTCGCGCAGTAAAATATAAATGAAGATTAGAGTCCATAGTGAAAATGACCCATGCAGATTTAGATTCAATCTTGAGTAGAAAATACAACTTAAATCAGTTTATTATCCTGATATACACAACATTTTTCCGCAGGAAAATGTAACTTTATCGTATTGTTAGAAATCTCAATTTCTCTATTAATTTTAGACTTTATTGTTAGTTGACCCATTTTCGCAGTTAATAGTTTGAAGTTTCCAAAGTCTTCTATTTTTTGAATATTAACTTCCAACAAATTTTCGCTTTCGTCTTTGGCTACTTTTACAAATTCTGATCTAATACCTAATTTTATATTATTATTTTTCAATTTTGATAAATTTGTATTTGTCTTTATTGTTGTGTCATTAATTTTTACACTATTGTCTGAATGCAATTGGGTTTCAAATAAATTCATTGCAGGAGAACCAATAAAATAGCCAACAAAAGTAGTTTTAGGTCTTTCAAATAAATCTTTGGGAAGACCAACTTGAACTATTTCACCTTGGTCCATTACAATAATATTATCAGCAAATGTCATTGCTTCATTTTGATCGTGAGTAACATAAACTAGTGTCGTCTTATATTCCTCATTTATTTCTTTTAAATTTCTTCTCAATCTAAATTTTAGGTCTGGATCAATGACTGTTAATGGTTCATCCATTAACACAGCAGCCACATCTTCCCTTACTAATCCTCTTCCTAACGATATAAGTTGTTTTTGATCTGCTGTAAGTTTCCTTGCAGGCATATTTAAAAAGGTTGAGAGTCTTAAAGTGTCTGAAACGGATTTAACTCTTTCCTTAATTTTCTCTTCAGAAAAATTTCTACACCTCAAAGGAAAAGCTAAATTATCAAAAACAGTCATCGTGCTATAAATCACAGGAAATTGAAAAACCTGTGCAATATTCCTTTCTTCGGTTATAAGATTAGTAACATCATTATCATCAAACAAAACATTCCCCTTTGAGGGCTTAAGGAGACCTGAAACGATATTTAACATTGTGGTTTTTCCACATCCAGATGGTCCTAGTATTGCATATCTTTTTCCATTTTCCCATGTCATAGAAAATGGATTTAGTGCATATGTAGGATTCAAATCATTAGGATTATAAGTATGAGAAATATTTGATAATTCAATTTTAGCCATTTAAATCTCCGTAAGGAGAAGAAATTAATTCTCCTTCTTTGTCAAACGCATAAAATTTATTTTCATTAAATTTTATTTTTGCTTTCTCATGAATTTTAAAATTCATTACTTCCTCTATTAATGCGATTACTTTTGAATCTCCTTTTTTTAAATGAAGTAAGGTTTCTGAACCACTTATTTCTGCAAGTTCAATTTCAAATTCCTCTCCTTGATCATCTAATTTTATTTCAGAAGCTCTTATCCCAAAATTATATTTTTGATCCTCTAGATTTTTAAAATGAGCAGGTATCTTAATAGAAATATTTTCAAAAATTAATTTTTCTGAACTTTTAATTCCTTTTAAAATATTCATTGGTGGATCATTCGAAATTTCAGCTACTTTTAAGTTTCTTGGATTCTCAAATATTGCCTTTGCAGGGCCTTTTTGTAAAACTTTTCCCTCATCTAAAACAATTACTTCACCATTTAACTCCATTACCTCTTGTGGATCAGTTGTTGAGTAAATTAAAATCGCATCTGACGACAGCCCCTTAGAAAATATTTTTTTAAATTCCTCTCTTAATTGCTCTCTAAGTTTATAATCTAGATTAACCAGTGGCTCATCCAAAAGTAATATCTTTGCTTTCTTTGCTAAAGATCTCGCTAGTGCAACTCGCTGTTGTTGTCCTCCAGATAATTCTTGAATTTTACGATTTTCAAATCCAACTAACCCTACTGTTTTTAAAGCCTCATCTACATCTGTCTTAATTTTATCTTCGCTTAGTTTTCTTTGTTTGAGGGGAAATATTACGTTCTCATAAACATTAAGATGAGGATAATTAATAAATTGCTGGTAAACCATTGCCACATTTCTCTCCCACACTGGAATTTTACTAAAATCTTTGCCCTCGAATGATAAATTTCCACTATCTGGATTAAGTAAACCAGCTATGGTTTTTAAAAATGTAGTTTTTCCAGATAAAGTTCTTCCTAAAATTGTGTACAAATTTCCTTTTTTAAAATCAAACGATACATTATTAAGATGAAACTGATTATCGGGTTTGTAAGTTAAGTTTTCTCCAATTAAATTCATTATTTTAGTGCTCCAGATAAATTTCCTTTAGATAAATATCTCTCTACGACAAAGGCAACAATAATTAAAGGAGCAACCGATATTAATGCTGATGCAGATAAACTCCACCATGGTGTGATAGATGAATTTAACGCTACGACTTTCACAGGCAATAATTGGACTTCAGTAAATGTTAAAATAAATGCAAAGAAAAAATCTATCCAGCCAAATATTATACAAAACATTCCAGCTACTATTAATCCTGGTATAGAATTAGGTAAAACAACTTTATAAAAAGCCTGATAAGGATTGCATCCATCAATCAATGCAGTCTCATCGAGCTCTTTTGGAACTCTATTAAAAAAATCTACCATTATCCAAACAGCAATCGGCATTAATAAAACAATATAAACAACGACTAAACCTAACAAGCTATCTAACAATCCTATGGTACTTAGAAAAATAAAGAAGGGTATTGATAAAACAATTGGTGGCATAATTCTTTGAGATATAAAGAAAAACGTAATATCGTTGTTTCGAACAAAACCTGCTTTAAAAGTAAATCTTGATAAAGCATAAGCAGCTAATGTGCCTAGAATAATACTTATCAGACTAGCCGTACAAGTTACAAAAATACTATTAAAATAAGGTTCCACAATATCAACACCACCTCTTGCTGGAGATTTTACTAGTACACGCCATCCTTCTAATGTTGGTTCGAAATCTAACCATGGAATATATGTAACTTTACTATTTACAGATTGAAAATCTTTGAAAGAAGTTGAAACTGCCCATAAAAATGGCGCAACTATAAAAACTGTCCATAAAATGATAAATGTATATTTTAAAAACTTATATAATTTTTCCATTATTCCTTAATCATTAATTTTGTTAAAACTTTTGCTATGATTGTTAAACTTATGATCATTATAACCAGATAAGTAAAAGAGAGAGTTGCTGCATAACCCATTTGAAATTCTCTTAATCCTTTGATGTAGATATAAAAACTTGACGTTTCCGTTGCAGTCCCTGGCCCCCCAGAGGTAAGAACAAAAACTGTATCCATTATTTTTGAAGCCTCAATAAGTCTTATAATTATTGCCCCAATTGAAATTGGAGCCATTAGTGGAAAAGTAACGTATACAAATTTCCTAAATGAACTTGCCCCATCTATTGCAGCAGCAAGAAAAGGTTCTTTAGGAAGTGACAATAATCCAGCTAATAATAGTAAAAACATAAACGGTGTCCATTGCCAAACCTCAACAATTATAACTGTAAATTTTGCAATAACGGGGTCACTTAGCCATAAAATAGGACCGATACCAACATGACCTAACAAATCATTTACGGGCCCGAGTGACTCGTGAAAAAAAGTTCTCCAAATTACAGTCATTATAACTGGAGTTGTCATCATAGGTATTAAGAAAATTACTCTAAAAAATCTTTTAAATTTAATTTCTCTCCAAACCATGAGGGCAAGCGCAAAACCTATTATGTATTGTAAAATTACAGTTGATACTGATAAAAAACTTAATCTAAAAAATGACTCCCAAAATCTAGGGTCATCAGTAAATAATCTTATGTAATTTGTAATTCCTATGAAATTCATTTCTGGCGTATAGCTATTCCAGCCAGACAAACTTAATCTAATAGTAAATATTATTGGAAATATAAGTATTCCAATGAGCACAAACAAACCTGGAAATAAAAAGACATACTTGTGCTTAAAATTCATAAATTTTTTGGATTTTATTATTTGTGGCCGTCACATTAAGACGGCCACATTAGTATTTTATAACTTATTATCTTCCATTGCTACACCAACAGCGTAAGCTTTTCTTACATTATCTTTTCCTACTCTGTTAAGTATATCTTCCCACTGCTTAGCAGCTTCGTCTAAAGCAGCTTGTGGTGATAATTGTCCAGCTAAAGCTTTTGCTGCAGCAGTAGCTAAAGCAGCATTAAACTCAAAAGTTCCAGGAACTCTTAATGGAAATACTCGGTTTTTACTGTTTTCCATTTCAGCTAAAGTATCTACATATGATTGAGCAATATCTTTATCCCAACCAATTTGTGTCCATACATCTGCTTTAAAGTCAGCTTCTCTAAATGGATTAACCCCAAATCTTCCTATACCAATGTCAGCTTGGTGGTTAGCTTCGTTAGCAAAGAAACAAAGGTAATCAAATGCCATTTCTTTTTCCTTACTTTTCTTAGCAACACCAACTGCCCATCCCCATACGAAGAAAGGAGCTTGGTTGAAACCTTCGTCCCAAGAATTAGATTCTCTATTCCAAACTTTCATAGCTCCTGGTAATTGCGCTGCACCAACTTTATTATTGATAGGACTGTCAGGTTGCATAGCAGCAACAAATGCATCATCCCATGAAAAACTAAATAAAGTTTGTCCACCACCAAATGATCCAATTTCATCTCCTAGACCAAAATTTATTCCTCCTGGAGGAACATATTTAGTTGCTTCAACCCAATCAGTTAGAGCTTCAACGAAACCTGGATTATTAATTAATGGCTTCATCGTTTCTAAATCAAAGAAAAATCCACCTGGTGTTTTAGGGTTTTTAGAATAAGCAGCTGATCTAGAATAAAAAGCAGCATACATTAAGTCATCTTTTTTCATAACTTCTGCTGATCCATACTCTTTTTCACCATCACCATCCCAGTCCCAGTCGTTAAAGTATTTAGCCATTTCTCCATACTCTTTCCATGTTCGTGGAACTCTTAACTCTTTTCCAGTGTCGGCTTTATATTTTTTTTGATATTTAGGATTATCAATTACATCTTTTCTGTATTTAAGATAGTGTCTGTCACCATCTACAGGGAACTGATACATTACGCCATCCCAAGAAGCTATACCAATATGTGATGGAGTTACATCTTGCATTTGCTTCATTTCAACATATTTTTTTGGAACTGGTTCTAAGTATCTTCTCCAATCATTAATAAAATTAGAAAATCCAAAAACTATATCATATGGAGCTTGACCTGCTTGAAAAGGTACCATCGCTTTTGCGTATAAGTCTCCTGCAGGAGTATGAGTTACGTCAACTTTTGCTCCTGTAAGTTTTGCAAACTGCTCAGCATGAAGAGCTGTTGGCTCTCCCATAACCGGAACAGCGTGTGTATTTATTTTCAAAGTCTTACCTTTGTAGTTTTTCTTAGACATTGACTCATAAGAACACTCACCAGGAATATCTCCTGTAGCCTTAATATGTGGAAATTGATCACTCCACTTATCTGCATACGCCATTGGGCTAAATATCATTACACTAGATATTATAGCTGTTAGGCATGTTTTTATTATCTTCATTATTTTTCCTCTCTTTTTAATTATGGAACTAAAACAGCTCTTCCCTTAACTTTACCGTCATTAAGGTCATGAAGTGCCTTATTAGCATCGTCTAATTTGTACTCTTGCATAGATAGCTTTACTTTACCTCGATCAGCTAACTCCATAAGTTCGTACAACTCAGACCACGTTCCCACTAAATTTCCTACAATTGTTTTTTCTGAAATGATTAAATCAACAGCTAGAGATTTAATTTCCTCTCCATATCCAACAATATAATAAAAACCACCATTCGAGGTCATTTGAATACCCATTGCAGTAGATCCTTTTTCTCCAACAAAATCTATTACAGCCTCTGAGCCTTTTCCTTTTGTTAGTTCTTGGACTTTTTCAATTTCATTTCCGTCAATTAAAACTCCATGATCCCCACCAAGTTCCATTGCGTGCTTGAGAGCAGTTTCAGATTTTTCTACTATAATAATGTCAGCAGCACACATAGCTTTTAAGCATTGAATAGCAATATGACCTAGACCACCAGCACCTATAATCGTACAACTTTGACCCGGAAGCAGATGTCTTGTGGCTTTCTTTACGACTCTGTAAGCTGTAAGACCCGCATCTGAAAATGGTGCTACATCTTTTGGTGCTAAAACTTGTGGAAGTTTAATTAAATTTCTTACACTTGTTTTTAATAGTTCTGAGTATCCTCCTTCTTTGATGCTTAAACCTGGGAATGCTCCTGCAGCAGCATGCATGTCATTTCCTCTTCTACAATCTAGACACGTTCCATCTGTTCCAGATATTAAAGGATGCAAAATAACTGGATCACCTTTTTTAAAATCTGTAACATCTTTACCTACGTCTTCTATCCATCCTGCATTTTCATGTCCCATCACACATGGTAATAAAGTTCCATCTGGATCTTGAATATGTTTCCACACTCCTTCGATAATGTGCAAATCTGTTCTGCAAACACCTGCAGCACCAATTTTAACTATTACATCTGATGCCTTTTCAATTTTTGGATCTGGCATTTCTTCACCTGTAACCCAAACTTTTTCTTTCATCTCTGGATCATATTTGTGCAGTACTTGCGCTTTCATTCCCTTGCCTCCATATTAATTTAAAAAAAACACATTAAAAATTTTATATCCCACGAAGTCAATGCCTCTTTTAAGTTTTCAGTAAATTAACAAATACAACCTGAAGTTATTTGAAGATTTTTTAAGAAATTAATTAATCAATCGGATAATCCCAGGCATCTCCTCCGATAACTTTTGAAATTGCTGAAAAATCTTTAGTATCATTTCCCTCTTTACAAAATTGATCATAGATTTCCAATGCCATCTTCCCTAATGGAGTTTCAGCATTCACACTTTTTGCACATTCATAAGCAAGTTTGAGATCTTTATTCATCATACCTGCAGAAAAACCTGGGCGGTAATTATTATTAGATGGTGTGCCATCAATTAGGCCTGGTAGAGGTGGATACACAGAAATTGGCCAACTATTACCAGATGCATTTTTCATTATTTCATGAACCTTTTTGATATCTATATTTAATCTTTTAGCTAACATTAATGACTCTGAAGCTGCAATCATTGCAATACCTAAAGCCATATTATTACAAATCTTAGCTCCATTACCACTTCCTATTTCACCAGCATGATAAATGTTTTTTCCCAAAATTTTTAAAACAGGTAATGCTTTATCAAAAGCCTTTTTAGATCCACCAACCATTATATTAAGAGTTGCCTTTTGAGCACCCATTACTCCCCCACTTACTGGAGCATCTATCATCATAATATTCTTTTTATCTGCAGCTTTTCCAATTTCTTTTGAAGTTTCTATATCTATCGTTGAGCAATCAATCAATAAGCAATGTTTTGAAACTTTGTTGATTATTCCATTGTGGCCTAGATATATTTCTTTTGAATGTTTGCCCTCAGGTAACATTGTTATGACTATCGAGACTTCTTTATTTATTAAAGACTCAATGCTTTCCGATATATTTAGTCCCTTTTTTTTTGCTTTCTCCATCATTTCTTTAGAAACATCAAATACAGTAATTTTTTTTCCAGATTTAAATAAGTTTTCTGCCATTGGATTTCCCATATTCCCAACTCCTATAAAAGCGATAACGTCACTCATATAAATCTCCTTTGATTAAGTTTAATTTTTTTAAGAAAATATTTTTAAATTCTTTTAAAACATTACTTATATTTATCTTCAATATCGTAATACTCATTGAAACCCACTATGTCTCTCAATTCTGAAAATTTTGTTACATTGGTATTGTAAGTTTTATTTTTCATATTCTTTAAGCACTCCTGCATGGTTTTAACTGAAGCGCTCATCAAGGTTAATGGCATTACTGCAATTTTATAACCTATTTCCTCTAATTCGTTGATTTCTAACAAGGGAGTATCTCCATCTTCAATCAAATTTACCATATGATTTCCAGGCACCTCTTTCATAATTTTTTTCATATCTTCTTTTGATTTGACAGCTTCTATAAATAGAATATCAACTCCAATTTTAGAAAATATTTGCATTCTTTTAATTGCTTCATCGAGTCCATGTGTTGCAATTGCATCTGTTCTGGCCATTATTAAAATATCATCATCTCCATATTTTCTTGCATCTACAGCCGCTTTAATTCTAGATTTTGCTTCATCTATATCTACAACATCTTTTCCTTTAGTATGTCCACATTTTTTTGGCCATTTTTGATCTTCAATCATTACTCCAGCGGCACCGGCGTCTGCATAGCCTCTTACTGTTCTAAATACATTAACAGAATTTCCATAACCAGTATCTCCGTCAAAAATAATTGGGATAGTAGTTGAATTACATATATTTCTAACCTGCTCTGCCATTTCTGAAAATGAAATCAAACCTGTATCGGGCATACCCAATCTTGTGGAAGAAACACTGAAGCCAGACATAAATCCAACATCAAAACCCTCTCTCTCTATAAGTTTTGCTGAAAGAGCATCAAAACAACCTGGCATAACTATTATCCCTTTTTTATCTAAAATTTTTTTTAAATTTTCTGCTTTATCTTTTGATTTAATTTTTGAGAACATACTTATAATTTAAAAGGTATATATAATGCCAAGTCAGGAAACAAGTAAATCACATAAACTGTAAAAAGCATGATTAATACAAAAGGTATAACACCTTTAGCTATTTCAGACATTTTTGCTTTTCCAATCGCTTGCAAAACGTAAATATTTAAGCCTACAGGCGGTGTTATCAATGCACACTCAATCATAAGTGTAAAAATAATTCCAAACCAAATTAAATCTATATTCATTGCAGCAATAGAGATAGCAAATATAGGCATCATAATTAATATTAATGACAAGGTTTCCATTATAAATCCTAGAATTAATAAAGTGATCGCAACAACGAATATAAACATTCCTTGCTCGGTTATATTTGTAACAATAAAAGCAGAGAGTTCTTGAGGTATTCTATAAAGCGAAATAGCTTTACCAAAAATTTTTGCGCCAGCTATAATAATAAATATTGTTACTGTTGTTTTCATGGTTTCTAAACCAGCCTCTATAAAACCTTTAAAATCTAATTTTTTTTTTGTAACAACGTATGTAAAGGATATTAAAAAACCTATTCCACCTGCTTCGGTAGGAGTATATATACCAGCATAAATTCCTCCTAACATTATAAAAGCCATTAGTAGAACTGGTAAACCTTTTTTTGTATATTTTATTTTATCTTCAAATGAAGTTTTGACATTCTGAACTTCTTTATTAAAAAAAATTACATAAAAGACTGAAAAAATAATAAAAAAAAGTGCCAATACTATTCCTGGTCCAATACCAGCTAAAAACATACTTAATACAGATTCTTCAACAACAAATGCATATACAATCATTGGAATAGAGGGAGGTATTAAAATTCCTAATGTTCCTCCTGCAGCTAAAATACCCAATGTAAAATTTCTATGATAACCTCTTTTAATCATTGCAGGGAATGCTACAGTAGAAATCGTTGCAGCAGTAGCAACTGATGAACCCGAGATTGCTGCAAAAATACTGCATGAAACTATAGTTGCTATTGCTAATCCTCCTGGAAAATTTCCTACCCAACTTTGAGCAAAATTAAACAGATCTTCACCAACACCTGCTTTTAAAAGAATATTAGACATCATTAAAAACATTGGTACAGCTAAAAGTATAAAATTATCTGCAACACTATAAAAGGTCTGCGGAATCATAAGAGGGGAAATATCCCCTAATAACATTAAACCCAAACCCAGGGAACCAAGACCAAAGGCGATTGGCACTCCTAAAAATAATATTGAAAAAAGAACAAAAAGAATTATTGCAACTATCATTTGGAAAAATTCCTAATATATTTTATTGCCTCCAAAATTACTCTTAAAACTAAAAAAGCGAAACAAAGAGGTATCGCTAATTCTGTTAAAAATGACGGAACATCTAAAATAGTTGAGCTGGTTCGTCCAACTTTTAAAGAGTCATATGCAATTAACCATCCATAATAAACAACGAAACAACTAAAGATAATAATAAAAATAAAACTAATAAAATCTAAAATTTTTTTTCCAGTTTCATTTAATCTATCGTAAATAACAGTAATTCTAATAAAATCTTGTTTATGAAATGAATAAGTTAATGCAAGATAAGTCGCCCAGATTTGTAAAAACCTTGAGACCTCGTTCACCCAAATAGTTGGGGAGTTAAACAAGTATCTCATGATAACTTCATAAGAAACTATAAATCCTATAGATATAAATAAAGCTGAAGCTAAATAACCTGAATATTTTACAATTTTATCGTAGTAATTCATAACAAAACCCCACAAATTTAATTGTGGGGTTTATTTTATATTTAATTATAGATTGTTAGCAGCTTTAACTAACTTATCACCGACTCCACCAGCTCCACCAGTTCTAGAAATATAATCATCTATTACTGAAGAAGATGCTTTTTTAAGAGCAGATGTTTCAGAACTTGATAAGTTCACAATATTCATACCATTTTCTTTTGCTTCTTTATAAGCAGCTGCTTCTATATTAGCCATGTCATCTCTAACAGCCTTCTCAGCGACTTTAGAAGCTTCAGCAATGGCATCTCTTTGTTTTTGAGTTAATGATTTTAACCATTTATCGTTTGCAACAACAACGAACTCTATATCTCCATGATTAGTTACTGTTAAAGTGTCCATAACTTGATAAAGCTTTCTTGATTTAACACCCGATACTCCTGTCATACCAGCATCTACAGTTTTTCTTTGATAAGCTAGGTATTGTTCAGATCCAGATATTAATGCAGGCTTACCACCTAAAGAACTTATAAAAGCTCCTAAAGTTTTTCCAAAGACTCTGATTTTCTTATCTTTAAAATCAGAAGGCGATTTCATAGGTCCACCATTAGAAAGCATAATTGCAGATCCATAAGCCTGATAATACAATGGTACAGCGCCAGTAGAAGCTATAGCCGGGTCAAGTATTGATCTGATTTCAGATCCAGCTTTGGTTGCTTTTCTAATTTTTGCCTCTGAATCAAATAGAAATGGTAAGTAAAAAATATCAACCTCTGGATTTGTGCCCGCAAATCTAGTTATTGACGCAACACCTGCTTCAATAGCGCCTGAACCTACGGCTTGAGGCACTTCCTTGTCTTTATAAAGTTGTGCAGAGTCATAAATTTCTACTTTTATGTCTGATCTTGACTCCAATTCTTTTTTAAACACTAAAAGGTTTTGACCTAAGTGTGCTTTTAAAGGTAGTTGAAGAGTTATTCTCATTTTTGTTTCAGCAATGCTTGCACTTGCAATAGAAACAAAAATTAGAGAAAAAATTATTTTTTTTAATATTTTCATTTTATTTCCCTCTTAATTGTTTAACTTAATATTAAAGTCGACTTTTATATATTTTACAAATAAATAATTATTAATGAATTGGATATTAGTTACAGTTTTCGGTGCTTTTTTTCAAAATTTAAGATCATCATTACAAAAAAAATTAAATAAAGATGTTTCTACTTTAGCTTCTACATATGTTAGGTTTGCATTTGCATTACCTTTTTCAGCAATCTTATTTTTTATATTCTTTAGAGACCTACAAATCTTGAAAGAAATTTTAATACAACCAGGGTTCCTACTTAACGTTTCTCTAGCATCAATTTTTCAAATTATTTTTACATTTTTTTTATTATATTTATTTAATTTTTCAAATTTCGTTGTAGGCACATCTCTTAGCAAAACTGAGGTTATCCAAGTAGCATTATTTGAATATTTAATATTAAACGAAAAACTAAATAAGTTTGGAATTAGTGGAATTATCATTTCAACACTCGGTGTTATATTATTATCTGTGAAAGATTTGAGACTTTTTCTTAATAATTTATTTTCTAAAACTACTATAATTGGTTTGATTTCAGGATTGTTCTTGGGTTTAAGTGTTGTTTATTTTAGAGCAGCTATTTTAACATTAGAAAATATTGGCTCAAATTTTGGGAAAGCTATTACAGCACTATTCATTGGCTTATTTATACAAACATTAATTTTAACCATTTATTTAATTTTTTTTGAAAAATCAGAATTTAAGAAACTATATCGTGATAAGTATGAATGTCTTTTAACGGGTATAGCTGGATTATTAGCATCATTATCTTGGTTTTATGCTTTCACTTTAATACAGTCCTCATTTGTAAGAGCAGTTGGTCAAATTGAATTATTATTTAGTTATTTTTCTTCAAGATATATGTTTAAAGAGAAAGTAAAAATTATAGAAATTATTGGAATAATTATTTTTGTTATTGGAGTTACAATGCTGTTGTTATCTAGAACTTAGACTACGATTACTCTTAATTTTAATTTACTTTATTTTTACAATTTCCCGTTTTGAAGTATTCATCCAAATTATCAATAGCTAAGTTAGCCATTGCGGTACGAGTATCCTTTGTTGCACTTCCTAAATGTGGAAGAATGAATGCACTTTTGTGTTTTAAATAACCTGGATTTAAATTTGGTTCATTTTTGTATACATCTAAACCAACTGCATAAACTTTTCTTCTATCAAGAGCATCAATCATAGCTTCATCTTCAATAATATCTCCTCTAGCAACGTTAGTGACTACAGCACCTTTTGGTAAGTACTCTAATGTTTCTTTATTGATCATATCAACGGTTTCTTTTGATGCAGGACAACAAACAGAAAGAACATCTGACACTGATAACAAACTTTTTAAATTATCATGATAGGTTGCGCCTTGTTCTTTTTCCTCACTTAATTTTGAACGGTTATGATAATGAATTATCATACCTAAAGATTTAGCGATCTTTGCTATTTTTTGGCCTATTCTTCCCATTCCTAAAATTCCTAGTCTAGACCCTGTTAATTGTTTTCCTATTAAGTAATCAGCAGACCATTTCCAGCCTCCTTGCCTAGCACTATCAATACCCTCTGAAGCTCTTCTACAAGCTCCAAGTATTAACAAAACCCCAATCTCAGCAGTCGCATCTGTTAAAACGTCTGGTGTATTTGTTACTGCAATTCCTTTATTTTTTGCTGCTTCTAAATCTATATTTCCAAATCCAACAGCAAAATTTGATATTATTTTAATACTATCAGGAAGTTTATTGATTGTTTCAGCATCTAATTTATCTGTAAGTGATGACAAAATTCCATCACAACCGTGACTTAGTTCTATAAGTTTATTTTGCGAATACAATTCATCATTAAGATTAAAATTTGAATTAAAAATTTCTTTTGCCTTATCCTCGCATGTTCTTAGAAGTTTTCGAGTAATTAGAATTTTTTTCATATGTTTTTATTAATTTAAATCAAAAACTTTTCCTGGATTCATAATGTTATTACAATCTATGCTTCTTTTAATTGCTTTCATAACAGGGATATTATCCATATGTTCTTTTAAAAGATAATGTTTTTTTTGTAAGCCAATACCATGCTCACCAGTTATTGTTCCTTCTAGTTCTAGAGCTTTATTTATAAGATCGTCACTGTACTGTCTTATTTTTTTTTGTTTTTCCTTATCATGCGGATCATATAAAATTATTGAATGAAAATTTCCGTCGCCCACATGACCAACCATTGGTGCTGTTAATCCAAGCCTATTTACCTCTTTTTCTGCCCAAGATATACATTCAACTAATTTTGAAATAGGAACACAAACATCGGTTGAATAAACTTTCATATTATTTCCTAATGCCTTAACAGAATAATAAACATCATGTCTTGCTTTCCATAGTTTTTTCTGCTCCTCAGTTGAAGACGCCCATTGAAAATCACTCCCATTGTTGTTCTTGGATAATTCTTCGACAATAGTTATTGCCTCATTATTTGTTGTCTCACTTCCATGAAATTCAAAAAATAACGTTGGGGACGCTTTTACATTGTCTAACTTAGAATATTTAATACTGATTTCCATTTGATCTTTATTTAACATTTCAATTCGTGCTATTGGCACACCGTATTGAATTACTTCTTGAGCAGTTTTCACTGCAGAATCTAAGTCTGGAAAATAACATACTGCACTCATTATACTTTCAGGAATAGGGGATAGTCGAACTTGAACCTCAGTAATTATTCCTAAAGTTCCCTCAGACCCAATAAATAAGTTGGTCAAATTATAACCTGCGGAAGTTTTTTTAGTCCTACTGCCTGTTTTTATAATTTCACCATTTGGCAAAACAACAGTTAAACCAGAAATAACAGTTCTCATTGTACCATATTTCACCGCCATGGTGCCTGAAGCTGATGTAGATGCCATACCTCCTAAAGCTGCATCTGCGCCTGGATCAATTGGAAAAAATACACCATCTTCTCTTAAGTGCTCGTTTAGTTGTTTTCTTGTAACATTTGCTTGAACTCTGCAATCAAAATCATCTGCATTAACAGATAATATTTTATTCATTTTTTCTAATGAAATTGTAATACCATTGGAATTACCGACAGCGTTTCCCTCTAAGGAGGTTCCTGTACCAAATGGAACCACCGGGATTTTATTTTCATTACAAATTTTTAAAATTTGTGAAACTTCCTCATTTGTTTCTGGAAAAACTACAGCTTGAGATAAAACGGGATCATAAGTGTCTTCACCTCTAGCATAATTTGCCCTAGTAGATTCAGAAGTAGAAAATCTGCTATTAAAAATTTTTTTCAACTGAGAATGTACCTGATCTGTCATTTTAAATATTAATAATAATGAAATATCCTAAGAAAATATAGTTTATTTAGTAAGCATTTTTTTAATATTTTCTAATGCATTAGAAATATTATCTTGGGAAGCAGCAAAGCTAAATCTAACATAATCATTACAAGTTTTACCAAAAGCAGTTCCTGGAACTATTGCTACACCTGCCTCGTGCATTGCTTTTTTACAAAATTCAGAACCGTTCATTCCTGTTTCTATTACTTTAGGAAATGCATAAAACGCACCACCAGGTAAACTACACTCAACACCTGGCAAACTATTTAAACCTTCATGAATTAATTTTCTTCTTTGTGTAAATTTTTCCATCATTGCATGAATTGAGTCATCTGGTCCATCTAGGGCTGCAATACCAGCAAATTGTGCTGCTGCATTCACACATGATACGCTGTTAATAAGTAGTTTATTTACGTGTTCAACTAAATGCTCTGGCCAAAAACTCCAACCTAATCTCCATCCTGTCATAGAATAAGCTTTACTCCAACCTTCTAATACAATTAATCTATCTCTTAATTCAGGATAATTGAAAAATGTTGGCATTTCTTTATCATCAAAAATTTGTCTACTATAAATCTCATCACTTAAAATTGTTACATGAGGATGTTTTTTTAATCCTTCTGCTAACTTATCAATTTCAGGCTTTTCAACAAAACTTCCTGTTGGATTATTTGGATTAATTAAGATTAACAATCTGGTTTTATCAGTAATCAAAGACAAAATTTTATCTGCATTAAATTTTAAATCTTTGTCTTCTGTTAAATCATATGGCACCGCAGTTGAACCAGTATAATTAATCATAGATTCATAAATTGGAAATGCAGGCGTAGGATGAATTATTTCAGCACCAGGCTCACCAAAACATTGTATTGCATAGTGCATTGTTGGCTTACCACCTGGCATTATAAGAATTCTCTCAAAATCGACATCGGCGTTGTATCGTTTTTTTATCCACCTAGTGACTGCCTGTCTACACTCTGGTATACCATTAGACATAACATAACCATGATGTCCGTCATCTAATGCTTTTTTTGCTGCTTCAACAACATGTTTAGGTGTTTTAAAATCCGGCTGACCCAAACCCAAGTGGATCATTGGATGACCTTTTGCTTCAAGCTTCTTAGCTTCCGCTAAAACTGAAAAAGCACTTTCAGTGCCAAGTCTCTCTAGTGATTGTGCGAGTTTCATAAATTTTTTTTGTCAAACTAACTGAAAAGGTAGTTGTTGTCTATTATTGATTAAAAAAAAGTATTAATAATTTTTATAACTAATTACGATAAATAATTTTTGATTTATCTAAATCTCTAACACTTTTGCAGCCCATAAGTATCATATTTCTTCTGATTTCTTTATTCATGTTCTCTAAAAGCCTCTCAACACCTAACTGACCACCTGCTCCCAAACTAAATAGAAAAGCTTTTCCAAAACTACATGCTGTCGCACCTGCTGCCAGGGCTTTCAACACATGTGTTCCTCTTCTAATACCACCATCTAAAATAATTTCTAACTTATCACCAACAGCATCTGAAATTGCTTTTACTTGATCAAAAGGTGATCTAGATCCATCTAGTTGTCTTCCTCCATGATTTGAAACCATTATTGCAGTACAGCCAATATCAATTGCTTTTTTTGCATCCTCAACTGACATCACTCCTTTTAGCGCCATTGGTTTATTCCATTTTTTTATGCAATACTCAGCATCTTTCCAGTTCATTGCTGGATCGTATTGCTCATTAATATAATCCATTACTGATTTAGCAATATTTGTACCTTTGTCTGTTTTATTTTTTATGTTTGCTAACTCAAATTTTTTATTAGTAAAATATTTATAAACCCATCCAGGCCTCATGGCAAAACTTAACAGACTATTTAAAGTAAATTTAGGTGGTGTTGTGAAGCCAGTTCTGTGATCACGCTCTCGATTTCCTGCTACAAGTGTATCGACAGTTATACACATTCCATCAAAATTTGCCCTAGAACATCTTTCAATTAAATCATCTGTAATTGATTTATCTTTATGGATATAAAGTTGAAAAAGTTTAGGACCACTAGAAATATTTGCTACCTCCTCAATTGAAAAGGATGCCATAGTAGACATGCTATAAATAGTATCAAATTTTTCAGCAGCTCTTGCAGATGCTTTATCACCCTCTGGATCATATAAACTTTGCATTGCTGTCGGTGACAAAAATAAAGGCATACTAATTTTTCTACCAAAAACTGTAGTTGATAAATCTGGCTCTCCAACACTGTTAAGAATATTTGGAACTAAATCACAATCATTAAAAGCCTCAGTATTTCTACTAAGTGTTACTTCATCATCAGCACCACCATCAATATAATGAAATATTGGAGCTGGTAATTTTTTTTTTGCTAATTTTCTAAAGTCTTCAAAATTATAACAATCGTTTATGTTCATGATTACTATCTTCTGAATCTTAAATTATGTCTGTTTAAATCACTAATTTTAGTGCAGCCCATTAATTTCATATCTCTCACTAATTCAGTTTTATACTTCTCTAAAGCTCTTTCTACACCTGCTTGACCAGCTGCTGCTAAAGCATATAAATAAAGTCTACCACCAGAACATGCTTTTGCACCTAATGATAATGCTTTAAGCATATGAGTTCCTCTATGAATTCCCCCCTCACAGATTACATCAAGCTTGTCACCAACAGCATCAACGATTTCGGCAAGTTGATCAAAAGGTGATCTTGATCCATCAAGTTGTCTTCCACCGTGGTTTGAAACCATTATTCCTGTACATCCAATATCTACTGCTCTCTTAGCGTCTTCAACACTCATAACTCCTTTTAAAGCAAAGTGACCTCCCCATTTAGAGCAAAGTTGCTCAGCATCTTTCCAGTTCATTGACTGATCTAGCATTGTAGAAAAATAATTTCCTATTGAAGAGTTTGTACTCGTACCTTCTTTCACAAAATCTTGAAGATGAGGTAATTCAAACTTACCTCTTGTTAAATAATTTATTCCCCACATTGGCTTTGTAGCAAAACTAAATAAACTTGATAGTGTTAGTTTAGGTGGTGAAGTAAATCCAGTTCTTAAATCTCTTTCCCTATTTCCTCCTGTAATCGTATCAACCGTTAGAGCCATGACATCAAACTTAGCTGCTTTTGCTCTTTCTAAGCATGAGTCATTAAGCCCTCTATCTTTGTGAAAATAGAACTGAAACATTTTTGGCGTATCAACAAGTGAGGAAATTTCCTCCACACTTACTGTTGCTAGTGCCGATACACCAAACATGGTATTATATTTCATAGCTGCTTTGCCTACAGCTCTTTCACCATCGTAATGAAATAATCTTTGTAAAGCGGTAGGTGATAAATAAAAAGGTAGATCTAATTTCTTTCCGAATATTGTTGTCGATAAATCAACATTCTCTACACCTCTTAAAACATTAGGTACTAAATCAACATCATCAAACGCACTTGTGTTCCTAGCGTAAGTGATTTCATCATCTGCAGCTCCATCTATGTAGTGAAATATCGGTGATGGCAACTTTTTTTTAGCTAGTTTTCTAAAATCACTAAAATTGTGACAATCTTTTAAATTCATAGATACTTTTAAAAGTTTTTGAAAAAATTAAACATATAACTATTTGCCCCAGGATTTTTATCTCCTAAGCTAGCATTAGATATATGATTGTACGAAAATCCTAATTCACTTGTTTTTGACAGATCAAGTGACATTTGTAGCTCACTTTTAAATTCAATGAGATGACCCAAGTCTTTCCCATCTCCTTCATGATATATTCCTGGTGTAAAACTGGGTGTTAAATTTAGTACTCCTAATTTGTATTGAGCTTGAACACCTGTATAAAAATATCCTGCATTATCAGCTGTTAATAAAAATCCAGTTATAGGGGAAAAATTTCCAAAAAAAGTATCTCTATTTAAATTAACATTTTGATGTTGAAAACCAATTAAAGTTGATTTTTTTCCATCATCGCTAAAATCAAACATTCCTGTGTACACACTTAACTCTGTATTTTTATCTTTCAAGACTTTTTCATCTGCAATTGCAGAAAAGGCAAATGTTATAATTAACAGATTGATTAAAATTTTTTTTAAATTCATAACTAATTAATTTATTTTTTAACTATAAAGCTTTTATAGATTATTGCACCTCCAATTAGAAATATCAATATCGGCAATAACCATAAAATATATGTATTTTTATTTAAACTAGGATCGTAGAGTATCCATTCACCGTATTTAATTTTAAAATATTCGTATATTTGATCTTCAGAAAGACCTTCTTCTAACTTTTTATCAACTACAATTTTTAGACTGTTTGCAAATTCAGAATCTGAGTCGTAAACCGATTGGCCTTGACATATAAGACATCGTAAATTTTTAGTTATTTTATTTCTTTTGTCGTTTTCCTCAGCATTAGCATTACTAAAATAAAATGATAATATAAAAATTAAAAAAAATCTTAAAAATTTCATTTTATCAATAAATTAATTTCATCAACTAATTCTTGGTTAAGAGGACCAATATATTTTTTGATAATTTCATTATTATAAATTAAAAATGACTCCGGAACCCCATAAGCTCCCCACTGAATTGAAAGTGTGCCATCTAAATCAATAAAGATTTTTTTATAAGGGTTTCCTAGCTCTTTTAAAAAGCTTTCTGCATTTTTAAAATTATCTTTATAATTCATTCCAATAATATTAACTTTATTATCTGAATTTAATTTCATTAAAAAAGAATGCTCTTGTCGACATGGAACACACCAAGATGACCAAATATTTAATAAATATATCTTATCTAAATCAAAGATATTTGATGATTTCATATTTTCTCCAGAAAAAAATTCTTTAGTATTGAAATCTGGTATCTCTTTTTTTGCATTAATATCTGGAGTGTATATTTTTGAGTCTTCTAAACCTTTGTAAAAAATAACAAATATTATTCCAAAAATAAAAATAATTATAAAGGGTAATATTTTATTTTTCATGATCTTTTTTTTATAAAGCTAATAATTCCCCCAAAAGATATTAGAATTACTGATAACCAAATCCATAACATAAATGGTTTAACTTGATATCTCACGTTGAAAAAATCTTGATTTTGAACCAAGTTGATTACGATAAATTTATCTGACATTAGAGTTGTTTTAATATCAGCTTCACTTGTTGCAATAACAGGTTGATTATAAATTCTCAACTCTGGTGAAAGCCTATCTTCTTCACCATTCGGATTGCTTATAGAAAAATTTGCAATAATTGCATTATAATTTTGTTCCTTTTTCTGATCTACACTTTCAAAAACTATCTTAGTTTTTGAATTTTCAAAAATTTCACCAACTTTAAGATTTGTTATGATTTCACTTGCAAATAAATTGTTAAACAAAATACTTAGGATTAATAAACTAAATCCAAAATGAGCAATATTTTGCGAAATATTTTTATATTTATTTACAAAAAAATCTCTCAGTGTAATAAAGAATAGATAAAGCGCACTCGATATCAAAATTGTATTTATTAAAATATTTTGATTAAAATTTTTTAATACTAAAAATGCTAGTAAAATTGAGATAATTAAAAAAGAGATTAGATATATTTTATCTTCTAGTTGAGATTTTATCCATTTTAGATTTGGACCAATCGCCATCACTAATAAAAAAGGAATTAAAAATGGGATTATCAATTTGTGATAGAATGGAGGTCCAACTGATATTTTTTGAGAGGTAATTACATCTAAAAAAATTGGATAAACAGTCCCGATTAATACAACTGATAAAAAATACATCATAAACCAGTTATTAATTAGAATTGAAGTTTCTTTACTCAACCAAAAAAAACTAAAAGATTTTTTGTCATTATCTTTGTGAAAAAAGAAAAAAATTAAAATTGATAAAAAAATCAAAATGAATAAAAAAACAAGAATAAATAACCCTCTCTCTGGATCATTAGCAAATGTATGAACTGAATTTAAAATTCCTGATCTAACTAAAAATGTTCCACACATACTTAATGTAAATGTTGCTATAGAAAGAATAATTACCCATGAGGTTAAAATAGATTTTTTTTCTAAAACTAAAATGCAATGTAAAAGAGTAGTTAACGCAAGCCAAGGCATTAAAGAAACATTCTCGACTGGATCCCAAAACCAAAAGCCTCCCCAGCCTAATTCATAGTAAGCCCAGATTGATCCAATAAGTATCCCTAAAGTTAAAAATATCCATGAAATCAAGATCCATTTTTTTATATGAATAGCCCAATTTGTAGAAATAATTTTTAAACTCGTTGCTGCTAAAACTGAAGAAAATATAATTGAAGAACCTACGTAACCTAAATACAAAATAGGTGGATGAATTGCTAAAGCTGGATCTTGTAAAATTGGATTTAATCCAAGACCTTCAGTAGGTATTGGAAAAATATAATTAAAAGGATTAGATGTTAGGATTAAAAATAAAAAGAATCCAACTATTATTATTTGTTGGAAAACTAGAGTTAAAATTTTGTATTTAACTGGTTGATTTTTTGTCCGCACTAAAAATAAGAAAATAAATAATGTTAAAACAAGTAGCCATAACAATAAACTCCCTTCATGATTACCCCAAGTTCCACTTATTTTATAAAATAATGGTTTAGTGGTGTGAGAATTATTAAATACTGTTTCATTGCTAAAATCTGAAACAATAAAAGAAAAAATCAAACACAAAAAACTAATGACAACAAAAAAAAGTTGTAAAAATGAAAATGATAGTATTTTGGTATTTAATATATTTGAATTATTGAAATTTTTATATGAAAAATAAAATAAAAATAATCCAATAATTAATCCTATTATTAATGAATAATATCCAACAAGACTATAGATCAATTTATTTTTCTCCTAATGCTTCTTTTACTTCTGGTGGCATATAATTTTCATCATGCTTAGCTAAAATTTTTGTTGCTGAAAAAAAGTTTCTATCTTTTAAAAAACCTTCTGCAACAACCCCTTTTCCCTCAGTAAATAAATTTGGTACTGCCCCCGAGTATGTAACATTTATTTCATTTTTAAAGTCTGTAATTATGAAGCTAACTTCATTTGAACTTATAGAAATAGAATTTTTTTTAACCATTCCTCCAACCCTTATTTTGCTTTCATCTATTTCAGTAAGTGATTTTATTTCAGATGGTGATTGAAAATATACAACATTTTCTTCTAAGGATTTTAAAATCAAAAATGTTGTTAAAATTAATGTAATTAATATTAATACTACAAACAAAAATCTTAATTTAACTTTTCGACCATACATGGTTTAAAAGTTAATTATTTGTTACGTTTGCTAAAATTTCTTTATTTATTCTTTGTGATTTTGCAGAATTAGCTTGCTCAGTAGTTAGTGATCCGAATTTAGCAGCAAATTTATTTTGCTCTCTAACAAACTGCATTTTTGTTATTAGATATAAACCTAAGAAACTTAATAGAGTAAAGCTAAAAGCAGATAACACATATGCTGCATATCCATTCATAAAAAATAATTCATTTATCATAATCTATCTAAGCCTTTATTTTTAATTTTTATCAGTTCTGTATTATATTTCATTAAGAAAATTAACAATGAAAAAAGAGTAAATGCCGCAGTCATTATCAATAATGGATATAGCATTGATGAATGAATTGAGGTTTTGGACAAAATGTTAATAGATGCAGGTTGATGGAGAGTATTCCACCAATCAACTGAATATTTTATTATTGGAACATTGATAATTCCTAAAATAGTTATAAATGCTGAAATCTTATAGACTTTTTCTTCCTTATCATAAATTCTCCATACAATTAAATACATTGCATAAAACATCGCCAAAATTAACATTGAAGTTATTCTTGCATCCCAAGCCCACCAGGTTCCCCAAGTTGGTTTTCCCCAAATTGATCCTGTTACTAAAGCAATAATATTAAAAACAAATCCCGAAGGAGCTAAACTTTTAGAAATTAAAAAAAAATTTTTATTTCTAAAAACGAAACCACTAATAGATAATAAAGTTATAGAGGAAAATATTCCAAGAGAAATCCATGCAGAAGGAACATGAACGTACATAATTCTAACTGTATCACTTTGTTTGTAATCCTCAGGAGATAGAATTAATGCTTCAACTAAACCAATGCTTAAAACAACAATAAACAAAAACAAAACATATTTTGGTGCTTTTGAAGTTATTTTGAAAATTTTATTAGGTTCGAAAAGTTTAAACATATTTTAAATTAAATTTTTTTTTGTGATTTCTATTATGAAATAGTTTTCTGATCAAGAATGCAGAGGGGAGACAATATGATGGAAATTAACGTTTAACACTCTTGATCAGAAGATAATGAAAAATAGCTAATTTATATGGCCTAGATTTGAGCTAAATGTGGTTGAATAGTGATTGCTTTAATTGGAAAGCTTAAAATAACTAGAACCTTTTTTTCCTGAAAAAATCTCTTCAATTAAAGGGTGTTTTATTGGCTCATCAGAATCGTCCATTAGCAAGTTTTGCTCGGAAACATAGGCTTCATAAGTTATCTCATCATTTTCTGCTAATAAATGATAAAATGGTTGATCTTTTCTTGGTCTCACATTTTTTGGAATAGATTGATACCATTCCTCTGAATTATTAAATTCAAAATCAACATCATAAATCACGCCTCTGAATTCGAAGTGTTTATGCTTAACAATATCTCCGATTGAAAATTTAGCTTTTTGAAATGACATTGATATTAGTATGGGTATTTAAAAATAAAAATCAATGCTAAAAATATAAATGTTTTGTGATGTGGCAAATATGTTAATATCTTTTTAGTGAATAAATCTTTTTTAAAATTTGTTACTGATTTTGGCCCTTTAGCAATATTTTTTTTCTTTTATTACAATAGTGGTAAAAATTTATCAATAGCAATACCTCCACTAATAGTTGCAACTTTAGTTGCATTAGCAGTAGTTTGGTTTTTTGAAAAAAAAATTCCTCCAATGCCTTTGGTAAGTGGAATTTTAATTACTTTCTTTGGTGGATTAACTATTTACTTTAATGATCCTATATTTATTTATGTAAAACCAACTATTATCAATATTATATTTGCACTTGCATTATTTTTTGGGAAATATTTTACTAATGAACCTATTCTTAAAAGAATTATGGGTAAATCTATTCCTCTAACTGATATTGGATGGGAAATTCTTAATAAACGATGGATGTATTTTTTCTTTGGTCTTGCTTTATTGAATGAATTTGTTTGGAGAACTCAAACAGAAGAATTTTGGGTTAATTTTAAAGTATGGGGAATGCTTCCTATAACAATAGTGTTTACAGGATTTCAAATACCATTAATTAATAAACATAAGATTGATGCGTAGTAATTTAAAATTAGTAGTAAATAATCCTTATAATAAAATAGAAGAAAAACATTTTTTTGAAAAAGATGAGCTAAAAATTATATTAGACTTATACGCTAAAATGGTTTCTGAAGGTTCTTGGAAAGATTACGGTTTAAGTATTTCAAGTAAACAAGTAGGGTTTAGTGTTTTTAGAAATGCTACTGAAAATGCCCTTTATAAAATTTGTAAAAATTTTAAGCCTAAAAACAAAAACCTTAAATATTTGATTACTGATACAAGTGGTAAAATATTAAAAAATTCTTATGATCTAAGATATTTATTAAAAAACACCAACTGGAAGAAACTTCAAAAATAAATTTATCTTCTTTGACCAAATAATCTCAACAACATTATAAATAGATTAATAAAATCTAAGTATAAAGTTAAAGCGCCCATAACAGCTTTCTTGCCCATTAACTCACCCGAGTCTGACGCAGCATACATATTTTTGATTTTCTGAGTGTCATATGCTGTTAGACCAACAAATATTAAAACACCTAAAATTGAAATCACAAAATACATCATTGAAGATTTCATAAAGATATTAACAATTGAAGCTATAATTATTCCAATTAAACCCATCATTAAAAAAGATCCTAACTTTGTAAGATCTCTTTTAGTTGTGTATCCGTAGATACTCATCGCTCCAAATGTTGCAGATGTAATGAAGAAAACTCTTGTTACACTCATTCCTGTGTAAACCAATAATATTGAAGATAATGATAAACCCATCAAAGCTGCAAAAACCCAAAACGTAGTTTGTGCCTTTGATGCACTCATCTTATTAATTCCAAAACTCATGTAAAAAACGATACCTAGAGGAGCTAGCATTACAAGCCACTTAAGACCTGATAAATAAATTGCATTACCCATCTGTGTTAAACCCACAATTGATCCTGCATCATTAGTAACAACTGACATTTTAAATGTTATCAGTGCTACTATTCCTGTTAACAATACACCCGTTGCCATATAATTATAAACTTTTAGCATGTAAGCTCTTAAGCCTTCATCCATTACTGCAGCTGTTTGTTGTGCTGCTTTTGCTCTGTTAAGTATTCCGTTTTTGTTATTTTCCATAATGGTTGATATATATATTCTTTTACTAATTATTCAAGATACCTTAAAAGATTAACAAAAATTTAACTTAATATTTCTAATGAATTACAAAAAATTAGGTAATACCGATATAAAAGTAAGTACAATTTGTCTCGGCACAATGACTTGGGGAGAGCAAAATACTGAGCTTGAAGCATTTGAACAAATGAATTTTGCTTTAGACCAAGGAGTAAACTTTTGGGACACAGCGGAATTATATGCGGTACCTCCAAGAAAAGAAACCTATGGTGATACAGAAGAAATAATTGGTAACTGGTTTGAAAAAACAAAAAAAAGAGACAATGTCATTCTTGCAACAAAAGTTGCTGGTCCAGCGAGAGATTATTTAAGAAGTGGCGAAAATAGTTTTACAGGTTCAAATTTAGAGTCTGCTTTAAATGATAGTCTTAAAAGACTTAAAACTGATTATATAGATTTATATCAACTTCATTGGCCAGAAAGAAATGTAAATAATTTTGGGAGACTTGGATATGTTCATGAAGAAAATGAATGGAATAAATTTGAAGATGTGCTTGCAGAATTAAATAAATATATTGATCAGGGAAAAATAAGATACGTTGGTTTATCAAATGAAACCCCTTGGGGAGTTTTGAATTATCTTCAACTATCTAAAGATAAAAAATTGCCAAGAATGATGTCAATTCAAAATCCATACAGCTTATTAAATAGATCGTACGAAGTTGGATTAGCTGAAGTTTCTATAAGAGAAAACATTGGCTGCTTAGCATATTCTCCACTTGCAAGTGGATATTTAAGTGGAAAATATAGAAACAAAAATTTTCCAAAAGGATCGAGAATGGAAAGAGATTATGATTTTTGGACACGTTATAGAAAGCCAAATACTGAAGATGCTGTTGAGCATTATTATAAAATAAGTAAAAAATATGATCTAGATATGAGTCAAATGTCTATAAAATTTTGTGAAATCCAAGACTTTATGACTAGTGTAATAATTGGAGCAACTACAATGGAGCAGTTGAAAACAAATATAGAAAGTGTAAATGTAAATCTATCAGATGATGTCATTAAAGAAATTAACCATGTTCAAAAAATTTATCCAAATCCATGTCCATAATTAAAAAAATTACAATATTTTTAGGAATATTTTTTATAATTTGCGTTACTCAACTTTCAGCCCAAGAAATTAAAAAAATTGGTAAATATAAAGATTGGGAGGCAATGGTTGTTGTAGATGCTGACGGTAAGGTATGCTTTGCGCAATCTTTACCTATTTTGCAAGCTCCAAAAAAAAATAAAAGAGATGCAAAATTATTTGTAGCATTTAGACCAAACGACAATATAAAAAATGAAGTAAGTGTTACCCCGGGTTATGAATTCAACCAAAATAATTCTGTAACAGCTGCTTCAGGAAAAAATAAATTTAAATTCGATATTAAACAACAAGGTTTTGCGTGGATTGCAGATAATAAAATCGAATTAAAAATGATCAAACAAATGAGAAAAGGATCTAGAATAATGATCACAGGATACAATCAACAAGGTTCTCAAACAATTGATCATTATTCATTACTAGGATTTACAAAAGCTTATAACGCTTCAAAAAAAGCTTGTGGCTAGTTTAATGAAATCAAAAAAGAAAATTATTCTAGCTTATTCTGGAGGTCTAGACACCTCTATAATTTTAAAATGGCTTCAAGAGAATTATGATGCGGATGTAATTTGTTACACAGCAGATGTAGGCCAAGTAATTGATAGAAAAAAAATAATAACTAACGCAAAAAAATTTGGTGTAAAAAATATAATAATTAAAGATTTAAAAGATATTTTTGTTAAAGACTACGTTTATCCTATGATAAGAGGACATGCGATCTATGAGGGTGTTTATTTATTAGGGACATCAATAGCAAGACCTCTTATTGCAAAAGATCAAATAAGAGTAGCTAAAAAATTTAAAGCCTATGCAGTTTCGCATGGAGCAACTGGCAAAGGTAATGATCAAGTTAGATTTGAATTGGGTTATCATTATTTTGGGCCTAAAATTAAAATCATAGCTCCGTGGAGAATTTGGAAACTAAAATCTAGAACAGATTTAATTAATTATGCGAAAAAACATGGCATAGCTATTCCTAAAGATAAAAAAGGTGCACCTCCTTTTTCAGTGGATGACAATTTATTCCATACTTCAACTGAAGGTAAGGTTTTAGAAAATCCAAAAAATTCTGCACCAGAATTTATTTTCCAAAGAACAGTTTCTCCTGAAAAAGCACCTAACAAACCGTCATTTGTTACTATTAATTTTAAAAATGGTGATCCTTTTGGAATTAATGGAAAAAAAATGTCTCCAGCTAAATTATTAACAAAGTTAAATGACCTAGCAGGTAAAAATGGAATTGGAAGAGTTGACTTAGTAGAGAATAGATTTTTAGGTATAAAATCTAGAGGTGTATATGAGACACCTGGTGGAACCCTTTTAATAAATGCACATAGAGCAATCGAGTCCGTTACTTTAGATAAAAAAACTATGCATAAAAAGGATCAGATAATGTCTAGATATTCTGAGTTAATTTATAATGGTTATTGGTATTCAAAAGAAAGATTTAAACTTCAAAAAATTGTTGATTTAAAAAGAGGTAAAGTTAACGGTGCAGTCAAGCTTAAATTATATAAAGGAAATATTACAATTCAATCAAGAGTTACTAATAGTAGTGCCTATTCAATGAGAAAGGTTTCATTCGAAGAAAACAAGTCTTTTAATAAATCTAATGTTGAAAAATTTATCAATTTTCATAAAAAAAAGCTTCGTTAACAGTATGGTTTAGGACAAATTAACATTTGTTTTAATTGTTAAAAATTATATCTTTATAACATGGAATCAATAAAGAACTGGATGAGAGATGCTGCTAACATTTTATTTGATGATAGTAAAAATGATCTTCGTGCACTTCCCAAAACAGTTAGATTACAAATCCTTTTAGTATTAAGTTTTATTTGGACAACAGTTTTTAGTTTATATGTTTTTTCTTATACAACGTTTGCATTTGGATGGGCCGGACTTTTTTTAGCTCACATTGGTTTAATATTTGCCGTCTACATGACTTTTAAACAATTCCATAGAGCAGAAGCGAAGTCTGCAAGTGTTTTTCAAACAAAAAATTTCGATCCTTTTAAAATAATGGTAATAGTTTTTGTCATAGTATTTATTTTTGTATTTTCTAAAGGAATAGAAGTTTTAACAAGTCCAAACCCAAATTCTTATTCAATTCCATATGATGGTCCGTTAAAATCAGCCATTGAAAAATGGTTACCATTTAGTAAAGATTAATAATGGATAATATTACAAAAAACTTACAGTTAGCATTGATGTGTATTATTTTAGTAAGTACAGTTATCGCTGTTGGGATTGAAATAAAAAATATGTTCACCAACCAATCTGTTACTCTAGCTGATTTACTTTTAATGTTTCTTTACTTAGAAGTACTAGCTATGGTTAGAGTTTTTTGGAATCAACAGTCTATTAGTATTACACTTCCATTACTTATTGCTATTACTGCTCTTGCTCGGTTTATTATCTTACAAGGTAAAGAAATGGACCCTACTGCACTTGTGTACGAAGCAGTTGCAATTTTGTTGATTGCTGCAGCGATTGTTGTTTTAAGGTTGAGACACAGTGATAAATTAGGTCTGAAGAAAAAAAAATCGAAATAATTAAAAATTATGTTTGAAGCTTCAAGGGCTAAGGCCTTAAATCAATTAGATAATTTTGTTGAAAATAATCTTGCAGAATATTCTAAATTAAGAAACTTTGATTTTGGACCTGAAAAAAGATCAAATGTATCTTGTTTATCACCATATATAACTCATGGAATAATTAATGAAAAAGAAGTAATTCAAAAATCACTAAATAAATTTTCTTTCTCAAAAAATGAAAAATTTATCCAAGAAGTTTTATGGAGAACGTATTGGAAAGGTTGGTTAGAACTAAGACCCAATGTTTGGACTGACTATCTTTTAGAATTAAATAAAATAAAAAATGAATTTCAAAATAATCAAGATTACCTTTCTGCAATTGAGGGAAAAACAAACATAAGTTGCTTTAATGAATGGGTAAAAGAGCTTAAAGATAATAATTATTTACACAACCATACAAGAATGTGGTTTGCTAGTATTTGGATTTTTACTTTAGAATTACCTTGGCAACTAGGAGCAGAATTTTTTATGCAACATCTTTACGATGGAGACGCAGCATCAAATACTCTTGGTTGGCGATGGGTTGCGGGTGTTCAAACACAAGGAAAACATTACCTTGCAAGTGAATGGAATATTAAAAAATTCACCAATAATAGATTTCAAAATATAAAATTAAATGAAAATGCTCCTCCAAAGGTATCTGAAAAATCTTATCAAATAATTAAGCAAGATTTTAATAACCCACCAAATATTGAGGACAAAAATCTTTTAATTTTTGAAAATAATTTCTCATTTGAAATCACTGATTTTAAAGACAATAACTTTAAAAAAATTTACTTAGTTTCTAACAGTAATGAACATAGATCTATAAAACTCAGCGAAAAGTTGATAAAATTTAAGTCTCTGTTAATTAAAGACCAAGAACAAAGATTAAATGATCAATCTATTGATTGTCAGATAATTAATATAAGTGAAATAACAAATATTGAAAATTGTTTTGCTTTATATCCAACAGTAGGTGAAAATTTAGATTATATAAATTCAAATAAATTAAAAATAAATTTTTTATATAGAAATCTTGATCAATTAGCGTGGCAATACTGCAATAAAGGATTTTTCAATTTTAAAAATTATATTCCCAAAATAGTTTCATCTTTTAACTAAAACCAACGAACCATACCTATAATTCCGGCTGTAGCATAAAAAAATTGTAAAAATAAAATTCCTTTATGGCCACCTCTGTAAGCCCAAATACCAATTAAGATTGCAGATAAAAGTAATAAACAAAAACCAAAAAATTCTATCCCTATATTTAAAGCTACAAACAAAGAATATAATATTGCAGTTATAACTCCTGTCCATTCAAAGATTTTATTACTCATAAAAGTTTTTTAAAATTATTGTATAGAATTGTAGAATAGTTATTCATATCTTTCATGTTGTCATTTGCAGATTTATCAAACTTTTCTAATGCATCACTACCAAGCTGATCCTCTAAAGCTTTTTTATACTCTGGAACACATCCCCACTCATTGACTGTAGTATCTTTAATTTCTATATGAAATTGAATTCCATAAGCGTGGCTTTGATATTTAAAAATTTGATATTTGGTTATTGGAGAAGATGCTAATAAAGTTACATCTTTATTATTTTCGATACCTTGAACCTCATAAGAATGCCATTGTAAACTTTTAATAGTGTTAGGAAATTTTGAAAATAATTTATCATCCTGTTTATCTTTTAGGAAATTAATATTCATAATTCCAATTTCTGCTGGATTTGATTTAACTACTTTACCACCTACTACTTCTCCTAAAAGTTGACAACCTAAACAAAAACCTAAATAAGGTTTTTTTAATTCCACAACAAACTCTTTAATTTTTTTCTTTTCTTCAATTAACCATGGATATTGCTTTTCCATATATGTATCCATTGGACCACCCATACAAAACATTCCATCAAATTTATTTAAATCCTCTGGTATTTTTTCACCTTCATCTAGTTCAATAGTGGTAAGTTTAAATCCATCAGCCAACATTAAATCTTTAATGTAACCTGGATCTTCTATTTTTATATGTTGAAGCACTATTATGTTCACTAATTAAAGCTTAACTTAGAATAGTTATTTGAACAATTTAAATATTACTATCTTGCAAGCTTTATAAAGATATCACCCATCCCAGTTTTTAAATTTTCTAAAGGGGTATTATTTCGGAATTCACAAAATCTTCCTGTTACTTGATGGCTATTAACAAAGTCTATATCATTTTTTTTACAACTTCTTCCTTCGTGTAATAAGCCTATTACTAATTTATCATTAAGACTATACACTTGATCATCGTTAATTTTTTCACCGTCACAAAAATAATCCTTATTAACCCTATTTGGAAAATCTTTTTTATTGCAAGGATTTCTGATTGTGAAAACATAAAATTCTTTTAAACCATCTAAAAATTTATGTTTCATTTTTTCAACTTCTGAATATTTCATAATATCGCATGAACAGGGAATACAGCATTTATAGTAATCACCACAAATTTTTTCCCCAGACTTACTTTCATTAGCATATATGAAATCTGGTTCAGCATTAGGATCAATTAACGATCCAGAAACAGCACAATATAATTTGTTAAATTCTTTGAAATCTTTGTAAGTTATTTCTTTATCGATTATATATTTAAAAAACATCGGTCCCCCTGCATTTCTATTTTGATCGGGAAATATTCTAGACCAATCGGCTATTAACTCTTTATGATAATTTTTTTCCTCAGATATTGAGTCAAATTGAATTAATACGAAAAAAATTACTAAAAGTTTTAATAAATTTTTTTTCATTTTTGTTTTACAATAATAGTTTGATTTAATGAATCAATTTTAATTATATCTTTACTTCCGTTAGTCCATTTTACTTCTACTTTAAAATCTTTTTCATTTTTTCTTATTCCATAATGTGCCACAGGCTCCATTTGACACAAATAACCTGAACCAGAATCTATGGTTTTTGAATGTTTTCTTTGATTAGAAATCAATGTTACTGTTGCGCCTCTTGCTGGAGCGCCAAATTTGTTAATGGGTTTAATTCTTAAATATTTAGTTTGTTTATCGATTTTTGCTTTGTATAAAGTTAATGGTTGCTCTTTACTTTCACCGCGCGAAACTAATAATTCTAAAATACCATCATTATCAATATCAGCAACTGCAGCTCCCGTACCATACCCATCAGCTTCTAAACCGGTTTCTAATTTTATTTCCTCAAATTTTCCATTTTCTCTAATTTTAAATAGTTTATTTGGCTCAGCTATATTGTTCATAAAAACTTCATCGTAACCATCATTATCAAAGTCTGCAGATATTATTGTCCGAATTCTAGAAGGTTTATCAAATTTACTATTTCCTATATCTATAAACTGATTATCTTTTAAAACATAAGCTCTGTGATAACCCTGCCAATTTCCACTTATTATATCTAATCTTCCTCGATAAAGTATGTCTGATAGTGAAGTTCCTCTACCGTTCTGGATTACATCATCTACACGATAATTAAATGCTAAGTCCTCAAAAACTCCATTATTATTTTTTAAAAGAAAATTTGCACCTCTTTCATTTGCTGCAAAAATATCAGATCTATCGGTTAAAATATGTCCTGAAACAACGGCCCTTCCACCTGTAACCTTATCTAAATTTAAATTAACTGATTTATCTTTAATCTTTTTGTTTTCGATTTCATAAAACCTTGTTGGGCCCCCATAATTTGATACGTAAATACCATATTTGCCATCGCCTTTCCTATCCACACAAGCGACTGATCTGCCTGCTGTTAAATTTAAATCCTCTTTGTTTTTTTTAATTTCAAACATATCTAAAAACTTACTTCCAACTAAATCTATGAGTCTGTCAGAATATTTTTTTGTTCCACTATAAGTATCTGTGTTAAGAAAATATATTTCTTCATATCCATCTCTATCAACGTCACATGCAGCAACACCAATTGTTTTTCTAGATTCATCGGAAAATATATTTTGATTAGCAATATTAAGTAATTTTCCATTTTCATATGAGAGTGCTAAATTTGGATAACCAAATCCTGTAACTATAAATTCATACTTTCCATTTTGATCTATATCAGCGACAGAAATACCGTAGCTAAGTCTTTTTGGATTATCTGCAATTTTAGCAGTTATATCCTTAAAAAAATCAGCATTAACAATGTTTGGTATTATTAAAACTGATAAAAATATTATTTTTTTAAAAAAATTAGATAACTTAGTGTTCATTTTTATTTCTCTTATATTTTTTCATCCAATCATTAAATACCTTTATTGCACCACCCATATCTTTTGTTTTGTTTGGATGATTTTTGGCTCTGCCTAACATTGTTGAAACTACATTCACTTGATATTTGGCAGATCTATTTTTAATTGCATTAATCGTAAATAATGCTTTTTCTTTATTTTTAAATCCTAATCCATATGTTGTAGTTTTGGGATTATAATCTGAGTATAAAGATAGATTAATTGGTTTAATTTTTTTCCCTAATGGCATCTTGTCAATTATTTGAAAAACTAACCTATAGTTTAAATCATTCATTACTTTTTTTATTTTTCCATCAAAACCAATAAGATTTACTGAGAAAGGTTTGTTTTTATTTGTCTTACAAATTAATTTCACATGTCGTTTGTGGAATTGCTTAATCTTACTTTGGTATATTTTTTTAACTTTTTGATGTGATTTATCCTTAAAGTTTGGCGTAATTACTAATAAAATCCTACTTTTCCATTTATACTTTTCCAAATTCATACTTAAATTTTTTTATTAGAGCATCTTTTTGAGCAGTATTTAACTCTGTCCCAATTAAGTTTCCATTTTTTCCTCCATTTAAATGGTCTGCTACAAACTAAACAAATTTTGGATGGCAAATTTTCTTTTTTCACTACACAGTATTTTGTTTAATAAATTTTTCAGCTTCAGTTAAAATTAATTTTTTTCTATCTGGTTTCATTTTGTCAAAAATTCTTACCATCATTGATAGACGGGGATTTTTTAAAAAAAATTTTCTATTTCTGTCTATAAATCTCCAATAAAGTCCATCCATTGTGTTACACCACTCACCCTTTTTAAAATCCATCATTTTCATAAAGTATGCAGATCCACAAATATAAGGTTTAGTTGCAAAAATTCCTCCATCATTAAATAGTCCCATACTAATATTTGGAACCATCACCCAATCTGAAGAGTCAGCAAACATTTCCATAAACCACTTATAAACAAATAATGGTTTGATCTCACAAAGGTTCATAATGTTTGATAAGATCATTAATCTTTCAATATGATGTGACCATGCATTATTGACCGCATTTTTAATTGCATAATCCAATGGTGGAAGACCAGTTGATCCCTCATACCAAGAACTTTTCATTTTTCTATTATGTTTAAAAAAATTTCCATTTTCAATTTCTTTTGAATATGACTGATAAACTCCTCGCATAAATTCTCGCCATCCAATTACTTGACGAATGTAACCTTCTAAAGAATTCATTCTAATTTTATTTTTTTTATGAAATTCTAAAACTTTTTGGATAACAAATTCAGGTGTAATTAAACCTAAATTTATATAAGGACTTAATGCACTATGAAATAGGATGTTATCTTTTTGATCAACTGCATCCTCATAATCACCAAATAAATTTGATTTTTCTTTTATAAAAAAATTTAAAAGTTTGACAACATTATCGTATTCTGTTGCGAACCAAAAATTGTCTGTACTTCCAGGATGATTTTTAAATTCTTTTTCAATAATAGGCTTTAGTTTTTTTGTGTGGGTTGTTTCATTAATTTTTGGCAATTTAGGAATCGAAATATTTTTTGGTAGTTTGTTTCTATTATCTTCATCGAAACTCCATTTACCTCCAATAGGATTACCATCTGAGCCCATCAGTATTCCAGATTTTTTTCTAACTTCTTTGTAAAAAGTTGCCATGAATGGTTTTTTTGATTTTGATAAATAATTTTTAAATTCTTCTCTAGAATTTAAAAACATAGGAGTTTGAACAATATTCCAATTTATTTTTTCTTTTTTTAGAAATTGTGAAATCTTTTTTTCAAAAAATTTATCCTCTACTTCAAAACTTGAAATTTCTTTTATTTTTTTTTGTGCGATTATTTTTTTTATTTTTTTTAAGTAATCATCACTAAATTCTTTATCTTCGATTTTAAGGTAATCTAATTTAAATTTATTTTTTCTTAACACATCTGCATAAGAACGCATTGAGGATAAAAATAATAAAATTTTTTGTTTATGATGCTTTTCATAGGTGCATAAACCCTTGTCTTCTGCCATAAAAAACAGGTGGTCTTTTTTGAAGCGGTCGAGGTATTTTGTTGGAAATAATTGATTACCGAGTATAAAAAATAACTTCATAGTTAAATATAACTAATAAAAATTTTTATGTCAGAAAAATATGTAATTTTTGGTGCGACAGGTTCTATTGGATCAAGTTTGGCTGATCAATTAAAAAACTCTGGAAATGATATTCATTTAGTTGCAAGAAATGAAAGTGAACTTAGTCCTATATCTAAAAAACTTGGATGTTCATATACTATTGCAGATGTTTTAGAGGAAGGTTTTATTGAAAAAGTTAAATCAGATATTTCTGAAATTAAAGGCCTGGCTTATTGTGTAGGTTCTATTGATCTAAAACCATTAAGAATGGTAAGCGAACAAGACTTTCAAAAATGTATGAAACTTAATCTTTATTCTGCTGTAGAGGCTATTAAAGGATTTCAAGAAAGCTTAAAAAAGAATAAAGGTTCGATAGTATTATTTTCTACTGTTGCTGCCCAAAGAGGATTTACTAATCATGCAATAATAGCTTCAACAAAAGCAGCTGTAGAGGGTTTAACAGTTTCTTTAGCAGCTGAATTTGCCCCAAATATAAGAGTAAACTGTGTTGCTCCAAGTTTGACTAAATCTAAAATTGCAGAACCAATGTTAAAAAATGCTGCATTAGCTGAAGGGATCGCAAAAGCACATCCCCTTAAAAGATTAGGTGAAGGAAAGGATTCGGCAGCTCTTGCTAAATTCTTGCTAACGGAAGATAGTTCTTGGGTTACAGGCCAAGTAATTGCTGTAGACGGTGGCAGATCTAAACTTTCATAGAGTGATCAAGTATTTTTTATCGATATTTTTCTTTTTTTTATTTTTATCAAAAAGTTATTCTGAGAATTTCACTTTTCAAAAATTAGTAGATTTAAATGATCCATGGGGATCATCTTTTATAAACAATGAAGAGCTTATTATTACTGAGAAAACTGGAAAAATAAAGATAGTAAATATTATTTCTAAACAAGTTCATGAAGTTGAGCATAACTTAAATTATTTTGTCCATGGCCAGGGGGGTTTGCTCGATATTATTTATCAAAACGATGCCTTATGGATTTCTTACTCTGAAAATAGAGGTGATTGGAAAACTAGTACCTCTATTGCAAAAGCTAAATTAAATAAAAAAAAATTAGATTTTAAAAATATATTTCAAGCTGAACCACCAATAGAATCTGGCTATCATTTTGGATCAAGGCTAGCAATTAAAGATAATTATCTTTTTGCATCTGCAGGTGAAAGAGGACAAGGAATGATTGCTCAAGATCCTACAAAACATGCTGGAAGCATAATTAGAATTCATATTGATGGAAGTATACCAAAAGATAATCCAAAGTTTGATGGTAAATCCAATTGGTTACCAGAAATATACCAAATTGGGGTTCGTAATCCCCAAGGTTTAACTTTATCTCCTTTTGATGGGAAAATTTATATAAGTAATCACGGTGCAAAGGGTGGTGATTGGTTTGGGGAAGTAAAAAAGGGAGAAAATTATGGTTGGAAAATTTTAGGTTGGGGAGGTACGAATTACTCAGGATCTAAAATTGGACCTAAATGGAAACCAGGATTTACAAAGGCAATTAAGTACTGGGTACCATCTATAGCTACAAGTGCAATAACTATTTATGAGGGAAAAGAGTTTAGTGAGTGGAATGGGCAAGCACTTATTACTTCACTAAAAGATAAATCGTTAAGAAAACTAAATTTTAAAAATTTATCAAACGTAGAGGAAATAATTATTTTTAAAGACAAAATTGGAAGAATTAGAGATATTCAGGTACACCCAAGTAATGGTAAAATTTATTTTCTTGCGGGAAATAGTTTGTGGTTAATGGATAAACAAAAATAGAATGAAAGAAAGACCTTATCATCATTTACCAGATGGTACTTTTAGAAACCCAAAAGGATCACCAGTAATCATATCTAGGTCAGCAAAATTCTCCTATAGAACTTTTAGTAAATTAAGAAAAAAAGTTGATCTAAATTATCCTACAGAACATGTGGTTGAGAAAAAAAAAGTCCTTGAAAACTTAGAAAAATATAAAGACGATGATTATATTGCTTGGATTGGTCATGCAACATTCCTTATAAAAATAGGACAAACGACAATCATAACTGACCCTGTATTTTCTAAAAATGCTGGACCACTTATTTTTGGTCCAAAAAGATTTACTAATCCTGCAATAAAATTAAATGAGATACCTAAAACAGATATATTTTTACTAACTCACAATCATTATGATCATCAGGATATGTCAACCATTAGAAATTTTCCTTTTAAGGATGCAAAAGTATTAACACCTCTAAATCTTGGTAAATATTTTAAAAGATACAAAGATGTAAACGAAATGGATTGGTATGATCAACAAATTATAAATGAAAATTTAAAAATCTCTTTACTTCCAGCAGTTCATTGGTCAAAGAGAAGTTTAACAGATACAAATAAAACTTTGTGGGGCAATTTTTTAATAGAATATAAAAATAAGAAAATTTTATTTGCATGTGATACAGGATATGGAGAAATTTACAAAGAGTTAGGGAAAAAATATGGTCCAATAGATCTTACGATGATTAATATTGGGGCTTATAATTTTAAACCAATGTTTGATAAAACTATCTATCACACTACACCAGAGGAGGCATTGAATGTTGCACAAGATTTAAAAAGTAAAAAAGTGCTAGGAATGCATTGGGGAACATTTGTTTTATCATTTGAGCCAATTATGGAACCTCCAATTAGATTTAAAGATAATGCAGAAAATTATGGATTTAAAAAAAGTGATGCTATTACTTTTAAAATTGGAGAAGTTAGTCCTTTAAATAAAATTTTATAAAGTTAAATACTTAATTGCAAAGAATATAGTTCCTATAGATGCAATAGTAGATACAAAGATAGCTTTTATTATATTTTCAGGACTTACATTATATGCGGAACATAAAACTATAGCTGTAACTCCACAAGGTGCAACACTCACAAAAAAAGCGCCTGGTATTTCAACTGGCAATCCTGCATTAAAAAACAAAAGTCCAATCAATAATAAAATAATTGGGGAAATAATTAATTTTAAAATTGATATAGATACAGATAACTTATTAATTACATTTTCGGTATAAAATGAAAGAATTATACCAATTGCAAACAATCCAACTGGCGAAACACATGCTGCAAGTTTAGATAAAGTATACTCGATTGGTGTTTGATCAATATTTAAATTTAATAATAAAAACAATAAACCCATCATTATTGAAAGAATAAATGGATTTAAGAGTAAATTTTTAATAAATGTAAATAAATTTACATTTTTTTTTGTCGATAATTCTAAAAAAAAAGCGATTACAGACAATAATATTACTCCATCCATTAATATAATACTTGCAACTTGTGTAATTACATTTTGTTGAAAATAAATTTCTGTTATTGGCAAGAGTAAAGTCACATGGTTTGATAATGCAACTGTTAAAGCCCAAATAATAGACTCTGGGATTGATCTTTTAAAATATTTCGAAGTAATTAAATAAGCAATAATTCCGCATATTGATTGCATAATTAAATAAGAGAGAATTTGTTTAAAATCTACTTGTCCAATCTCATTTTGTGCAATTAACTTAATTATCAATGCTGGGACAGCAATATAAAATAGGAAAAGATTTAAAATTTTAGCATGACCAAGATCTAAGACTTTTAATTTACCAAATATAAAGCCCAAAAAAGTAATAAATATAAAAGGAGTAAGTCCCAAAAAAATTGTGAACATAGATTATTTGATTGTTATTCTGTGCATTATTCTATTTCCTTTAAAAGGTGTCGCCTGATGTAGCATAGATCTGTTGTCCCATATAGCCAATTGATTTTTCTCCCAAGGAAGTGAGAACTGAAATTTTTTTTTAATTTGATGATTGAATAAAAATTTTTTTAATTTCTTCTGACTTTTAATCTTTGAGCTAAAACCAACAAAATGTCCTGGACTACAATAAATCGAATGTTTTGAGCCTATTTTCTTAATTATCTTATGTGAAGATTTAAGTTCTTTAATATTTTTTCCTTTTTCTTTTACTCTTTCCTTAGTTGTTATTGAAATTGGTCCTTCAGAGGAATATTTGCCTTTGATTGTTTTGAATTTCTTTTTTATTGAATTTGGTAACTCTTCATAAGCAAGATATTGAGAACAAAATTCTGTATTTGCTTTTCCTTTTTTTGGTACAAGTATTGAGAACAGCATAGTAAATCTTGGTGGTTTTTTTGTATAAATTGAGTCTGTGTGAAATTGTTCACCAAAACTTGGGCCTTTATCGGTTGATTTTCTTTGTACAACTGTAATTTGAGGAAATCTTTTATTTAAACCTTTTAGTCTTGGATAAGTTGCTAATTTTCCAAAATGTTTAGCAAACTTAATATAAAGTTTAGAGGTCAATTTTTGATTTCTAAAATATATCATTCCATATCTATTTAGCGCTTTCTTGATTGCAGAAATTTCTTCATTTGAAATATCTTTTAAATTTAAAATTATTTCTGCTCCGATATTTTTTTTATTAGATATTATCTCAAGCATTTTTTAAAAAAAAAGTTTTTAAGTGTTTTATTGTTTGTTTGGGATTTTCCTCTGGAATAAAATGATCTGAATTGATTTCTGCACCATAAATCTTTTTATTTGTATATTTTTGCCAAATTTTTATTGAATTAAATTGTTTACCAACGACTCCTTTTTTTCCCCATAAAACTTGGATAGGGATATTTAATTTTTTTTTTCTATCTTTTTTATCATGATCTAAATCTATACTCGCAGCAGCTCTATAATCCTCGCATGTCGCATGAATCCTTTTTTTTTGTTTAAAGGCTCTTAAATATTCTTCTTCAATTTTTCCGATGGCAAATTTGGATGATCTATTAAAACGGCTTTTTAACCATCTTTTAGGATCTGCCATTATCATTTTCTCTGGCAAAGGTGCTGGCTGTATTAAATAAAACCAATGAAAATATCCTTTTGCAAATTTCATATTTGTTTGTTCATACATATCTAAAGTAGGGCAAATATCTAACACGCTAAAAGCCAAAATTTTCCTTCTAAAATCCCTAGCCATACGATGAGCAACCCTTCCACCTCTATCATGTCCTGCAACAAAGAATTTTTGAAAATTTAATTTACTCATCAATTGAACCATATCTTTAGACATTTCTCTTTTGGAATAGTTTTTATGATTATTACCACCAGGTAGAACTAAACTGTCCCCATATCCTCTAAGATCAGCTACTATCACTGTGAAATATTTACTAAGTTCAGGAGCAGTTTTGTGCCACATCACATGTGTTTGAGGATATCCATGAAGCAACAATAAGGGAGGACCTTTACCTTTAAATCTACAAAAAATTCTACCCTTTTTTACTTTAACAAATTTTTTTTTAAAACCATTGAACATGATTAAACTATTTAATTATTTAATAGTTTGTTTTTCGCCTTTTCAAATTCCTCTTGAGAAATAATTCCTTTTTCTTTTAAATCATTCAATTTAGTAAGTTCATCACTTAAATTAATGCTTTGTTCAGGATCGGTGTCTCTTATTTCACTGGTCTCATTTTCGGCTTCCTCTTTTTCTACTCTATTAGCTTCTTTTGATTTAAAACCATTCATAATTGCCATTCCACCTAAGTATAAAACATAAGCCATAATGGGAATCACCAATCCAAAAAAAATTATTTTTTCCATAATTTAATCTTCGTCCTCTTCTCTCCAATTTTTTTCATACATTAAGTATGCAGCATAAATTACCGATACTGTTCCTACAATCATACCATAGTCAAAACCAGTTTGCTTGTCATGCAAATACCAACCGAGCTGTGTTGCTCCAATAGGTGGAATAGTAAGCAGCAAAAAAATGATACCAAATCTGTATGGTCGTTTAGGTTTTTTCATCCTAATAAATTAACAGATTAAAGCTTATGGTTTAATTATTATATTTGCGATCTTTTGAAACAGTCTATGGTATTTTTAAGTAAACAGGCAATAGTCATTGGTCCAACTCCCCCTGGAACTGGAGTTAATGCTTTTGCATTTTTTGAAACTTCCTCAAAATGAACATCACCAACGATACCTTTATCAGTTTTATTTATACCAACATCAATGACAATAGCATCTTTCTTAACCCAATCTCCTCGAACAAGTTCAGGTATACCTACAGCTGCTACAATTATATCTGCTTCTAAACACTCTGCTTTTAAATCTTTAGTTTTAGAATGTGTGATCGTGACAGTACAATTTTCTTTTAAAAGAAGTTGTGTCATAGGTTTTCCATTTAAGTTTGATCTACCCACAACTACAGCTTTCTTTCCATTAAGATTAGACTCGAATTTTTTAATTAACAAATAACAGCCAAGTGGTGTACAAGGAATAGAGCTTTCATAACCAGATGAAAGGTTGCCTACATTCATTGGATGAAATCCATCTACGTCTTTTGAGGGATCAATAGCTTCTATAACCTTCTGCTTATCAATATGCTTAGGTAAAGGAAGTTGAACTAAAATTCCTGAAACAGTTTCATCACTGTTTAGTTCTTGAATTTTTTCTAGAACAGTCTTTTCTTCAACTGAGTCTGCATACTTAATTACTTCAGATTTTAATCCTACCTCATTTGCTGACTTCTCTTTATTTCTAACATAAATCTGGCTAGGTGTTAAATCACCAATAAGTATAACAGTTAAACCTGGTACTTTATTATGTTTTGATTTTAACTCTGCAACTTCTTCCTTTAACTCTGCTCTTAACTCTGCAGCTGCTTTTTTTCCATCAATTAAAATCATATTTCTCTCTTAAAAAATCATTGGTGCAATGTACAGCTTCATACACATTTCGATAAACCAAATCAACAAAAGAAGAATGATTGGAGAAATATCTAGTGAACCTAAATTTGGCAAAAAACGTCTGATTTTATTCAGGAAAGGCTCGGTTAATTTGTAACTCAACTCTAAAATTGCATACACAAACCTATTTTGAGTGTTAAGAACGTTAAAAGCTATTAACCAACTTACAATGACATTGGCGATTACAACATAAGAGTACAATTTTAAAATTTGTAAAACTAAATAAAAAATAGCTATCATTTTTTCTCAACGTAAATCGACTGACTTGGGAAAGCAAATGAAGCACCATTTTTTTCTACAATTTCCTTAATCGCAATCGCTAATCTTTCTTTTACATTAAGCCAATTATTCCAACTTCCTGTTTTTGTAAAGCATCTTACATACATATCTATTGAACTATCAGAAAATTTATCAACTCTTACCGCAACACCAATTGAGGTATTGTAATCTTCGCTAGAATTTATATGACTTTCAATTTCATCTCTAATTTTTTTTAACTGATCTACCGTAGTCTCATATTGAAGTGTAATAATCCAACTGATTAACCAATTTGAAGTTTCACTTACATTAACAACTGCGTTTTCGGCAAATTGGAAATTTGGAATAATAGCAAGAGATTTGTCAAACTTTCTTATTGTTGTTGATCTAAATCCAATCTTTTCTACTACACCCTCAATAATACCTTCGACAGCTATCCAGTCTCCAATTTTAAATCTCTTTTCTACTAAAACTAAAATTCCTGATATTAAATTTTTGAATAAATCTTGTGCCCCTAATGCTACGGCAACACCAAACAATCCAAGACCTGCAATAATTGGACCTATTTTAATTCCCCACAATTCTAAAACTGCTGCTAAACCTAAAATAAAAATTAAAATTTTTAGCGATTTAATTATCCAGCCAATAAGTTCTCTTGTTAACAATTTGTCTAAACCACTGAGTATGTATGAGATTGGTTCTATGATTTGATGAATTACCCAAAAAATTAAAATAGTGATCAACGTTCTATTAATTGTATCTACCACTTCTCTTCCTTCTAGTGAGAAAGTCATGTAGTAGCTTGCAATAAAAAATCCTAATACAATTGGTAAAAATCTTGCTGGACCTACAAGTGATTGAACAAAAGTATCATCTAATTTATTGGTTGTTCTTTTCGAGATAATTTCTAATTTTTTAATAACTAATTTGCTTATTAGACCTCTAAAAATTAAGAATAGTAAAAATATTCCAATACCAATTAAGATTTGAAAAATATCAACACCAAGAATTCCTTTATTCCATACTGATAAAAATATTTCCGAAAAATTATTAATTAATTCCATTTCTAAATTTTATATAACAAAAACTCTTCTTCTCCAGGGTTAAAAAGAAAAATCTTTTTCCATTTGATTTCGTTCAGTATTGACGAGGTTTTTTCGCCTATACACATCAAATTTGTATTCATCCATAAATTTTCGGTTTGGTAAATCTTTATGAAATTTAAGAAACTTGACGCACTATTTTGAGAGTAAACATAGACCATATCAGGCATATTTAATTTTAATTCATTAACAAATTTCTCATCAAATTTTTGATTATAATCTACTCTGTAATTAATAATTCTTTTTACCTTAAAACCTTCGCTTAATAACTGTTGATCTAAATCAACCAATATTATTTCACCACTAACGTAAAGTAATTCTTTATTTTTGGACTCATAACTTTGTATAATTAACTCCTTTAGGTTTGTAACATTTCCCTCAGCCGCAATTGTATTTTGAAAACCAACACTCCTTGCTTTTTTTTCTGTAGCGTTTCCAACACAAAAGCATTTAATATTTTTATCTAATTTTACTGTGTTTAAAAATTTTACTGCATTTGCACTAGTAAAAACAATTCCACCATATTCAGAAAAGTTAATTTCTTCATAATTAACCTTTTCAATTTTTATTAATGGAAGATGAGATACTTGATGTCCTAATGATTGAAATTTTAATATCATTTCAGAACAATCCTCCAGTGGTCTAGTTAACAAAATATGCATATTATCTTTTATATGAATTATTTGATTTTTTTTTTAAAAGTATTCCAATCTCTTTACCAATTTCTTTAAACTCATTCAAATTACCAACTTTTTTTTCATAAAACCTTTGTTTACCATCTAAAGAAAAAAGTTCAGCCTCCACTATAATCTTATCTCCATCAACCACTGAATGAGCGCCAATTGCTGTTTCACAATCTCCATCTAAAACTTTTAAAATATTTCTCTCTAGATGAGCTCTTTTATGTGTTTCCTCATGATTAATTTTGTTTAAAATAGAAATCGTCTCATAATCATCCTCCCTGCACTGAAGAGCAATTACGCCTTGTCCTGCACTAGGAATTATTTCTTCAGCTGAAAAAATTTCTGAGATTTCATTTTCAAATTTTAAAAATTTTACACCAGCATAAGACAAAATAATTGCATCATACATACCTTCATTCAATTTTCTAATTCTAGTATCTACATTTCCTCTAATTATTTTACATTTCAAATCTTGTCTAATTTTTTTTATTTGAAATTCTCTTCTGTATGATGAGGTACCAACAATTGACTTTTGATCTAGGTCTTTAAGTTTTTTTTTGTTCTTTGTAATTAAAATCTCTCTAGGGTCATTTCTCTCAAGGAAAGAGTCTGTTGTTAATCCTTTTGTTTCATTAGTGGGCATATCTTTCAGTGCATGGACAGCAATATCAATATTTTTTAACTGAAGTTCTTTTTCAATATTACTAGAAAACAAACCTTTGCCACCAAGCTCAGATAATCTTATATCCTGTACTTCGTCACCTTTAGTTGTAATTGATTTAATTAAAATATCTTCATTACCAAGGTTGGTATTTTCAATAATCTTATCTTTAGCTTGTTGAGCATAAAGTAAGGCAAGCTTGCTACCCCTAGATCCAATTGTTATTTTTTTTCTCATAAAAAATTATTTCTTACTTGTATAAAGATTGTACAATTATTAAAAACTATTTGAATGAGCAAAAAACCCTTAATTCTTGGAATAGAGTCTAGTTGTGATGAAACAGCAGCTTCTATAATAACTGAAAATGAAGAGGGATTTCCAGTAGTTTTATCCAACATTGTTTCTAGCCAAGTGGAGGTTCATAGGGAGTTTGGTGGTGTAGTTCCTGAACTAGCAGCACGTTCACACATTGAAAAAATTGATTGGATTGTCAAAAAAGCTATTGATGAAAGTGGAAGAAAAATTGAAGAAATAGATGCGGTTGCATCTACCGCTGGTCCTGGATTAATTGTTTGTTTATCAGTTGGGTTAAGTTTTGGTAAAGCTTTCGCAACAGCAATGAATAAACCTTTTATTGCTGTTAATCATTTAGAGGGACATGCTTTAAGTCCAAAACTAAATACAAATTTAAATTATCCATATTTACTTCTTTTAATTTCAGGTGGGCACTCACAATATTTGAGTGTTCAGAAACTTGGTAAATACAAAAGATTAGGAACAACTATTGATGATGCATTAGGTGAGGCGTTTGACAAAACGGCAAAGCTTTTAGGAATAGAATTTCCAGGAGGACCTCAAATAGAAATTTTAGCTAAAAAAGGTGATCCAAAAAAATATGATTTACCAAAACCAATTTTCCGCAAAGGAGGATGCAATCTTTCTTTTGCGGGTCTAAAAACTGCCGTGTTGAAGATAAGCAAAACAATTAAATCAGAACAAGATAAATATGATCTTGCAGCATCTTTTCAAAAAACAATTGAGGAAATTTTATATAAAAAAACAAAGATTGCTTTTACTGAATTTGAAAAAATAAATGAATTAAATGAAAAAATTTTCGTTGTTGCTGGAGGAGTTGCAGCGAACAAAAAAATTAGATCAATGTTAATTAATCTATGTGAAGAAAATAATTATAAAAGTATTTTTCCACCTATTGAGTTTTGTGGAGATAATGCAGCAATGATTGCAATGGTAGGTTTGGAAAAATTTAAAATAAATCAATTTAATAATTTAGATTATCCAGCAAAACCTAGATGGCCTTTAGATGAAGATGCAGCTTTTCTTAAAGGTGCTGGAGTTCAATTATAATGCAATATTGGTTAATGAAGTCTGAACCAGATGTTTGGTCAATTGATCAGCAAAAAAAAGCTGGAATTAAAGGTGCACCTTGGGATGGTGTCAGAAATTATCAAGCTGCAAAGAATTTAAAAAGTATGAGGAAAGGAGATCTATGTTTTTTTTATCATTCAAATATTGGAAAAGAGATAGTTGGAATAGTAAAAGTTATTAAAGAGTCTTATATAGATAAAACAGACAAAACAGGGAGGTTTGTTGCCGTTACTGTTCAATTTAAGTCTAAATTTTCAAAGCCTATAACGCTCGAAAGCATTAAAAAAAATAAGGATTTAAGCCATTTAGCTCTTATAAAGCAAAGCAGGCTTTCTGTAATGCCTGTTGATTATAAAAGCTGGAAAATTATAAATAACATGAGTAGAATTTAAATAAAAAATTATCCTATGCCAAAAAAAAAGAAGAAAAAAAGCAAGGTAAGAAAAAAAAAGTCTAAAGTTAGAAAAAAAACCTCAAAAAAGGTGAAGAGAAGATTTAAAGTTAGAAAAAGATCTTATAAAAAAGTAAAAAAAAGAATTAAAGCAAAAAAAGAAAACGGAAATACACCTCCTGAAGTGGTTATTAAAACAAAACCAGAATGGGTTAAAAGTAGCTTAGCAAATAAAATTAAATATCAACAAAAATATTCTCAATCTATTAAAAGTAATGATGAATTTTGGAGAAAAGAGGGAAAAAGAATTACTTGGATAAAACCTTATAAAAAAATTAAAGACGTAAAATACAGTACAAAAGAAGTCAAAATCAAATGGTTTGAGGACGGTACTTTAAATGCTTCGGCAAATTGTATTGATAGACATTTAAAAGATAAAAAAGACAAAACTGCTATTATTTGGGTAGGAGACGATCCAAAAGATAGTCAAAAAATTTCTTATAAACAGCTTCACCAAAAAGTTTCTAAAGCTGCAAATGGTTTAAAAAAATTAGGAATTAAAAAAGGAGATCGAGTAACAATTTATTTAACTATGATACCAGAATTAGCAATTTTAATGCTAGCATGTGTAAGAATTGGTGCAGTACATTCAATTATTTTTGGAGGTTTTTCAGCAGATTCTATTTCGGGAAGAGTGAATGATTGCGAATCTGAATACGTTATTACTGCAGATGAAGGAGTACGTGGTGGAAAAACGATACCACTGAAATATACAGTCGATGAAGCTTTAATGAGTTGCCCAAATGTTAAGAAATGTATAGTTGTAAAACGAACAGGTAACTACATCAACTGGGATCAAAATAGAGATGTTTGGTATCATGATCTAATAAAAGACGTTCCTAATAATTGTGAACCTGAAGAAATGAATGCAGAGGATCCGTTATTTATTTTATATACTTCGGGTTCAACAGGTAAACCTAAAGGAGTTCTTCATACCACTGGGGGTTATATGGTTTATGCATCGATGACTCATCAATATATTTTCAATTACAAACCAAAAGATATTTATTGGTGTACAGCTGATATTGGCTGGGTAACTGGGCACAGTTATATTATTTATGGGCCACTTTCGAATGGAGCCACGACTATAATGTTTGAAGGAATTCCAAATTATCCTGATTCTTCAAGATGGTGGCAAATAGTTGATAAATATAAGGTAAATACTTTTTATACTGCACCGACTGCAATTAGAGCATTAATGCGTGAGGGAGATAAACCAGTTAAAAAGACCTCCAGGAAATCACTTAAACTTTTAGGAACGGTTGGAGAACCAATAAATCCAGAGGCTTGGATGTGGTACTATAAAACAGTAGGTAATTCTAAGTGCCCAATTGTGGATACATGGTGGCAAACAGAAACTGGAGGAATAATGATTGCTCCTCAAACAGGTGCAATTCCTCTTAAACCTGGATCTGCAACAAAACCTTTTTATGGAATTAAGCCAGTGCTTATAGATAAAAACGGTAAAGAAATAAAAGGAGCTGGTGAAGGAAGATTATGTATAGCTCAATCATGGCCAGGACAGATGAGAACTGTTTATGGTGATCATCAAAGATTTATTGATACATATTTTTCTCAATTTAACGGAAAATATTTCACAGGTGATGGATGCCGAAGAGATAAAGATGGTTATTATTGGATCACTGGTCGAGTAGATGATGTAATTATTGTTTCAGGACACAACCTAGGTACTGCTGAAATCGAAAGCGCATTTGTAGCTCATCCAAAAGTAGCTGAGGCCGCAGTAGTTGGTTATCCTCATGACATTAAAGGTAATGGTTTATATTGTTATGTAACCTTGAATGCAGGAGAAACAGAAACAGGTGAACTTGAAAGAGATCTAAAACTTTGGGTTAGAAAACAAATCGGGCCTTTAGCAACTCCAGATCTAATCCATTTTACTCCAGGTCTTCCTAAGACGAGATCAGGAAAAATAATGAGAAGGATTTTAAGAAAGATTGCTGCTAATGAACATGGTCAATTAGGAGATACAACTACTCTAGCAGATCCAAGTGTAGTTGACAGTTTGGTTGATAATAGAAAAAATATTTAAAACTGGATCAAGTCTTTAAACTCTTGTTTAACAACATCCCATTTTAAAATCATCGAATTTAAAACGATCTTTCGATCTAAAGTTTTTAATTCATCTGCAATTGGAGCCCATTTATATAAAGAGAGCGCACTAGGATTAAAAGGTAAGTCTTGATAATATCCATCCCAATTTATTTTATCCAATCTTTCATCGAAACTTTTCCTAGCTTCATCAATAATATTTAATGGCATCTTATTCGAAATCTCATCATCTAAAATTTTATTGAAAATTTCGTTAGCTTTATGAATATCCTGATAATCAAAATTAACCTTTAAATATGAAAAAGTAAAAAAAGTTAAATCTTGTAATGCAACTGAATAAATATTCCATTTAGCAAGATTTACTGAGGACATAAATTCATCATTATCAAAATGGAGAACATATCTTGTTCCCATCCGAGTTTTCAGATAGTTATATAAAGTAACTTGAGTGGCCCACGCAGATTTTGTTTGTATAAATTGCTCTAGTTCATCTAAATTTTTTATTTTTTTTTTTGGAATAAACGCCTTAAACATAGCGAATAAATATGTTTTAAAATCTTCAAATTTAACATCTCTCCAAGTTAATTTGTATTTTCCCATATTAATTTGTATGTGCGCCAATTATATCTTAAAAAAGTAAGTAAATAAGTACCTAATATGATCAATTTTTAGGGTTTTCAAAGCTCTCATAATGGTTATGGTTTCATCCAGTTATAACTAAAAAGAGAGGTATAAATGTCAAATCAACAAAAACACTGGGAAAAAACCAGGGGATTGTTATTTATAACACTGGCAATCTGGTTTGTTTTCTCAATTGGCATCTTTCTCTTTGGAGCTGAAATGAACGAGGTCACAGGACCTTTCGGTTATCCATGGACATATTGGTTTACGTGTCAGGGATCTCTTGGTGCTTTCGTAATCTTAATTTTCTGGTTTGCGAATAGACAAGAAAAAATCGATGAAGAGTTCGGCTTTAGCGAAAGAGAGGACGAATAATGAAAGGTAATTTCATAGATAATTTGCCTAAAGTTTACGGGATCTATACCGGAGGTTTTATAGGTTTCATAATCATTATGGCAATTGCTGAACAGATGGGTATGACAGCTAAAGCGATCGGTATCGCTTTCGTTGCATTTACTGTATTCATCTATGCATTAATCGGTTGGCTATCAAGAACAGCTCAAGCAGATGCATATTACGTAGCCGGTAGGCAAGTACCAACAGTTTTCAACGGAATGGCGACTGCAGCAGACTGGATGTCTGGTGCTTCATTCGTTGCCATGGCGGGTGGTATTTACTTTAAAGGTTACGGCTATATGGCTCTACTTGTAGGTTGGACTGGTGGTTACGTGCTTGTTGCATCTTTATTAGCACCATACTTAAGAAAATTTGGATGTTATACAGTTCCAGATTTTATAGGTACTAGATACGGTGGTAATTTAGCTAGATTTAGCGCAGTTGTAGTTTTAACTGTTGCTTCATTTACTTATGTAACTGCACAAATTAACGCTACAGGTACTATTGCATCTGTTGCACTTGATATCCCGTTTCAATACGCAGTTTATGTTGGACTAATAAGTATTTTATTATGTTCAATGTTAGGTGGTATGAGAGGGGTAACTTGGACACAGGTTGCACAATATATCGTACTGATTATAGCTTACCTACTTCCAGTTTTCTGGATCAGTAACAAAATGGGTGCGGGTTTCTTCCCTCACTTTATGTTAGCTGATGAAGTAGCTAGAATTGGTGAATTAGAACAACAGTTCGGTTTTGTTAAAAACGCAGCTGCTGATCTAAAATCAGTACCTAAAGGCTTAGCAGGAATAACTAAAGCTCACTCTGCAGTGAACGCTACACCTTGGGCATTTATTTCATTAGCACTAGCGATGATGATGGGAACAGCATCATTACCACACGTGATGATGAGATACTTTACTACTCCAAGTGTAAAAGCAGCTAGAAAATCAGTAGGTTGGTCATTATTCTTTATCTTCCTACTTTATTCTTCTGCTCCAATGTTAGCTACATTATCTAAGTTATCATTGATCGACCCGAATTTACCAACTGGTATTATCGGTAAGACATTTGCAGAAGTGGAAGCGATAGATTGGTACCAAAACTGGAACCAAGCAAACCTAATGTTTATCAGCGACTTTAACGGAAATGGAACTCTTGAATTAAATGAGTTCTTCATGGGTGGTAAAGCCGTTGTATTAGCAACACCAGAGATAGCTGGATTACCTTATGTAATTTCAGGTCTAGTTGCTGCGGGAGGTATGGCAGCTGCCATGTCTACTGCTGATGGTTTGATTCTAGCAATTGCAAACGCTATATCACATGATGTTTATTATAAGATCATTGATCCAAAAGCGGAAACTGCAAAACGACTTCTTGTTGCAAGGGTATTACTTGTAGTAATTGGTTTTGCTGGAGCAACAATTGCAGCAATGGAGATTCAAGGAATCTTGGGATCAGTCATCTGGGCTTTTGATTTTGCGATGTCTGGATTGTTCTTCCCACTTGTACTTGGTGTATGGTGGAAGAGAGCTAATAGACAGGGTGCGATTGCTGGTATGCTAGGTGGTCTAGCCGCCGGTGCTTGGTACTTAGTTTGGGTGCGAACTGGTGGAAGTGGATTCCTAGGAATTACACAGCTAACATTTGGTATCTTCGGATCAGCTGTAAGTTTAGTTTTAATGGTAGTGGTTAGTTTAATGACTGCAGAACCAGATAAAGCTACTCAAAAAATGGTTGATGATGTACGTGTACCTAGTGGTAAATCAATTCTTGGTAGATCACACTAAATAATCTTTTAAAGGGGCGATTAATTTCGCCCCTTTTATTTCAATACATTTTCCAATATAAATTTTATATGTCGGCAAATTTCCATCCTTTAATATATTTTATTGATTATTTGCTTGGGATTATAATGTGGACTCTTATTGGAAGAGTAGCGATGAATATTTTTCAAAGAGAAGACTCGCAATTCTTTTTCATGAGAGTATTTGTAAAATATACTAACCCTCTGATTAAATTATTTAAACCAATCACACCTTCTTTTATTATCGGGCCATTGGTGCCCTTGTATGTTGCTTGGTTTTTCTACATGATTAGATTTTATCTAATGCCTTGGATCTTAGGCTATTCGGTGATGGGAATGTTGTCATTTCCTTTGGAGAGTGAAATTTCTAGACAAATTTATCAATTTTTTAATTCATTTTAATTTTTAAAATTGATACTAGTTAATTTAGTAATCAATGAAAAATATACAAATTTCTCCTTCAATTCTATCAGCTGATTTTAGTCAGTTAGGTGCGGAAATAAAAAGACTTGAAGAAGGCGGTGCTGACATGATTCATGTGGATGTGATGGACGGTCATTTTGTTCCCAATTTAACAATAGGGCCACCTGTAATTAAAGCTCTTCGAAAACACTGTTCTTTAAAATTTGATGTTCATTTAATGATTTCACCAGTGCATAAATACATAGAATCTTACGCTGATGCTGGGGCTGATATAATTACCATTCATCCTGAAGCTACTGATAATTTAAAAAATTCAATAATAAAAATAAAAGAAAAAAATAAGAAAGTAGGAGTTTCACTTAATCCTGAAACTAAAATTGATTTGATTTTAGATTTATTAGATCAAATAGATTTGGTTTTAATTATGAGTGTAAATCCAGGGTTTGGTGGGCAAAAATTTATGCCAGAAGTTTTAAATAAAGTTAAAGATTTGAAGAATATAAGAGAACAAAAAAAAATAGATTTTGACATAGAAATTGATGGTGGAATAAATTTTGATAACTGCAAAAGTGCAATTGATGCTGGTGCAAACATTCTTGTCTCTGGTACTACAGTGTTCAAAAGTAATAATGGAGATATAAAGAAAAATATTAATTTATTAAAATTAAAATAAGTTAATGATTAAAACAAATTCGTTAGGCATTTTAAGTAGATTTTATTTTAATATAAAAAAAAGTTTTAAATCAATTTATCAGAATTCAAGTTTCTACGAAAAAAAAATATCAAAAACTTTTGATAATAGTTTTGAATATAAACCAAGTCCTCATTTACTTTCATCTATAGTAAAATATCAAAATAAAAAATATAAAATTGAAGATTTTGCTATTGAGTCAATTTGGCAAAATAATTCAAGCTCAAAAGATTATGAAAAATTAAATAATTTTTTTTGGTTTTTTAGCTTAGATTTAAAATCCTCTAAAAAAACTACACAGACAATTATAAAAAATTGGATTTTAAATAACACTAAATACCAAAAAAAAAGTTGGGAATTTAATTTAACTGCAAAAAGAATTATTTCATGGTTATCAAATCATCAACTTACTTATGAAGATAGTGATAAAGAATATAGATATACTTTTGATCACATGATCCAAAAACAAACTAACCACTTATTAAATGAAATAAAAAACCCAAAAGAGTTAGAAAATAAAATGATTGGTTGTGCTGCAATAATTTTGACTGGATTAGCTTATAAAGATGAAAAACAATATCTAGAAAATGGGTTAAATTTATTAAGAAACATTATTAAATCTTCATTCGATAATCAGGGCTTTCCAAAATCAAGAAATATTCGACAATTAATATTTTATTTAAAATATTTTATAATTATTAGAGAGTGGTTTAAAGAATCCCAGAGTTTAATCCCTGAATATATTGATGAAACTATTTATTATCTAGGCTCAAGTTATGCTTTCATATGGCAAAATATTAAACAAGATATTTTTTTTAATGGTAATTATTCCTCTGAAAATAAAGAATTTGATCAATATTTAAAAAGATTTGGTTATACTTTTAAAAATCAAACTAATGAACTTGGTGGATATGCAATACTAAAAAGTAAAAAAATTATTCTTGCTGCTGATATAGGTTCTAGTCCTAGTAAAATTTTTTCTAATAACTATCAAGCCGGTGCTTTATCATTTGAAATATTTTCAAATGATAAAAAATTAATTTCAAATGCAGGTTATTACTCAGATAGAAGAAATAAATTTAATAAATTATCAAGAAGCACAGCTCTTCATTGCGCTTTAACTATTGAAGATTATTCTTCTTGTAATTTTGCTAATGATCAAAATGATTTGATTATTAGTAGAGGACTAAAAATCTCAAAAAAAAATGTAGTTTTTGAGAATAATTATTGGAAAATATCAGGCGCACACGATGGATATTCAATTAAATTTGGAACAATTTATGAGAGAGAAATTGAGTATTACCCAGAACAAATGAAATTTATTGGTTGTGATAAATTATTTAGAAAAACGCCTAATAAAGAAATTAAATTTGATATAAGGTTTCATCTTAATCCGAGTTCAAAAGTAATGAAAACACAAGATAACAAATCTATATTAATTGAACTAGATGAAGAAGGTTGGAAATTTAGTTGTGATAAATTCGATATTAATATTGATAATGGTTTATATTTCGGTAATAAAAATTCATATAAAGAAAACCAAAATATTTTCATCTCAGGCATGAACAATGAAAAAGAGCAAGTAATTAAGTGGGAAATCAGTAAGTTATAATGAAGAAAAAAATCAAAACAGCTCTTATTTCTGTATACGATAAAAATAACTTAAGATCATTATTAAATATTTTAAAAAAGAACAAAATAAAAATAATTAGCTCAGGTGGTACTTATAAAGAAATTAAAAGATTAAAATTTAAATGCTTAGAGGTATCTAAATTTACTAATTCACCCGAGATTTTAGAGGGTAGAGTAAAAACCCTGCATCCAAAAATTCATGCAGGAATTTTAAATAAAAGAAAGAGAAAATCTCACTTAAAAGATTTAAAAGATAATGGTTTTGAAAATATTGATTTGGTTATTGTTAATTTTTATCCATTTGAGAATGCTCTTAAAAAAACGAAAAATCATAAAAAAATTATAGAAAATATAGATGTGGGTGGCCCTGCAATGGTGAGGTCTGCAGCAAAAAACTATAATGATGTAACTGTAATAACATCTTCTGACCAATATGAGGAATTAACTCAAGAATTAAAAAAGTTCAAAGGACATACTTCTCTAAATTTTAGAGAAAAACTTTCAAGAATAGCTTTTGCTGAAACTGCTTATTATGATTCTGTGATTTCAAACTATTTTAATAAAAGAACAAATACTATTTTTCCTAGAAAAAAAGTTTTTAATGCTAATCTAATAGAGCAACTTAGATATGGAGAAAATCCTCATCAACAAAGTGCAATTTATTCGAGTAGTTCAAATAGGAATTTAAAACAAATTCATGGAAAGCAACTAAGTTATAACAATTATAATGACATATATAGCGCTTTGACTATTTCGAGATCTTTACCAAAAGGTAAAGGAACAGTCATAGTTAAACACGCAAACCCGTGTGGAGTTTCTGCTAAAGATGATCATTTAGAAAGTTATAAATCTGCCCTTTCTTGTGATCCTTTAAGTGCTTTTGGTGGAATAGTTTCTTGTAATTTTAAAATTAAAAAAAATTTAGCCATAGAATTAAATAAATTATTTTTGGAGGTAATAATTGCAAATGGATTTGATAGCGATGCCATCAAAATATTAAAAGCTAAAAAAAACTTAAGATTAATTGATGGAACAAATTATAAATCAAAAGAACATCTTAAGTTTGTATCTTTTAACAAGGATATAATATTACAATCAGAGGACTTAAATTTATTTTCAAATAAAAATTTCAAAATTGTATCGAGACGAAAACCAACATCCAAACAATTTAAAGATCTTATTTTTGCTTTTAATGTATGCAGGTATGTCAAATCAAATGCAATAGTGTTAGCATCTGAAAAAACAACAGTTGGTATTGGTTCCGGTCAACCCAGTAGATTAGATAGTTGTCAAATAGCAATTAATAAAATGAAAAAATTTAATCTTCAGAATGATAATTTAGTCGCTGCCTCAGATGCATTTTTTCCTTTTGTAGACAGTATTGAAAAATTGATCCAATCCGGTGTTAAAGCAGTAGTTCAACCATCTGGATCAATAAAAGATAAAGAAATAATTAATTTTGCAAATGAAACTGACACTGTGCTTCTTTTTTCAAAGACAAGGCACTTTAGGCATTAGATATTTGGTCTATTTTTGCAGCAAGAATAAAATCACTTTCTGCTAGACCTTTAATTGCATGTGTGAATATTTTAATTCTAGCATAACCCCAGCCAAACCATAAATCAGGGTGATGACCCTCGGACTCAGCTATTTCTCCAACTTTATTTACAAATTCCTGACTTTCCAAAAAATTATCAAATTTGAAACTTTTTATTAAATGAAAACCATCAATTTTATCCTCTAAAACTTCCCAACCATTAACTTTTTTTAGATATTTATGTATTTCATCAGCATTAAAAGGTGGGATATTGCCTTCACATGGAACACATTTTTTTTTTGCTAAATCACTCATAAATTTTTTGGAGCGGGCAAAGGGGGTCGAACCCTCGACCTTCTCGTTGGCAACGAGACGCTCTACCACTGAGCTATGCCCGCTTGTTAAAAAGTATTATAGATAGTGGTATTTAGAAATGCAAGCAATAAGAAAATTTATCTCGAAGTGTGTCGTGAGTGTGGCAAAAATTTAATATAAGATATTTTTGTTTATAAATTAAAGAATAAAAAATGAATAAAATTAATAACTCTGAAGAAATTAAAAAAATTCTATATCATCTGAATAAACAAGAATTCGACTTTGCGTTAGAAGAAATTCAAAACTTATCAGTAAAATTTCCCAATGATCTAACATTAAATAAATTATTTGCATCTATATATTTTAAAAAATCAGATTGGCGTAATGCAATTAAATATAACAAAAAAATATTAGTAAATGGGAAAGATAAATATTTAACTTACATAAATATTGGAACTGCATATTTTAAACTAGGTGAAATTCATAAATCCATTGAGGCCTTCAAAAAATCTATTGAAGATAATTCTAATTTTGAAATAACTTATAATAATCTAGCAATTTCATATATTGAAATTGGACTTTATGAGGAAGCTTTTATTAATTTTATAAAAACTCTAAGGGTTAATAAAAAAAATAACTTTGCTAATAAAAATTTGATTTATTTGTTAAATTTTATAAACCCAAAAAATATTGGAGATCATGATCTGATAGAAATAAACTATGAAATAAAAAAATTAGTAAATCAATTAGAAGATAATAATATAAACAAAATTAATTTTATAAAAGAGACAATAAATCAGAGCGATAATATTATAAAAAAATATTATAAAAATTTATTTTTTGAAGAAACCCAAATTTATAGAAAAAATTCACAAAATTTGAATTGTAATAGACATTTTAAAGTTTTTAAAAAATTTAATATTATTCCTGAGTTTTGTTTTTCTTGTTACAAAGTACAAATAAATCTAAAAAGTGTAATTGATTTAATCAAATTATATTTTATCTTTGATAAAATTAACTTGAAAAATAATAATACAAGAAAGTGCGCTATAGAACTTAGGGATAAAGTAAAAGGTAACTACAAAGGGTACATTTATTGTAGTGAATTAATAGAAGCGACGAAAATAAAAGAAAAATTAAATAAAATTTTATTTAATGAAAAATTAAACAACTTTAAAATTGAAATAAAACACGGATGTACAGAATATTATAAATCCTATCCTAAATTTAAAAAAATTAATTTTGAAGGAGAGCAAGAGTTTAATTACAATGAAAATTGGCGCAAACAAGAAAATATAATTGATAAACTAGAACCAATTAGATCTGAGGAAAATAAGAAAATTTTGGTACAAAGTTCAAAAGGAATAAATCTGTCAGATATTTTAATAATAAAAAACTGGATAAGTTATGCGCATATCATAGGAGATCATAGTTACAAAAAAATTTACGATAATCACATTGATATATCATTTATGAGTAACATATTACAAAATCAAATAAATTTTAGAGTAAATCAGCTTGAAAATTAAAATTATTTAATATTAAGCCAATTAAATTTCATTTTAAATTTTTCTAATAAATGAAAATAAGGCTGATATTTTTTTTTATTATATTTTGAAACTTTATTTCTAATTTGACTAAAGCTGAGTGTTTTAACGTTTAAATTATCCCTTTCATAGAATTTGAGAACTTCTTTATTCCAATTTAATCCACAAAACTTGTAAATTTCTTTAGAAATATTTTCACTATTGTGAGTAAATTGCTCTAAATTTATGTCCATAATAATATTAGGATATTTGTTTTTATAATAATTGATAACCTTAAAATAATTATCAACATAGTTAGTTATATTTTCAATTGAATGAGCCCATGACAATTCAGGAAGCAATGACTGATAAATAGAAATTATTGAGTCTAACGGGTTTCTAAAAGTATGTAAGAATTTAACATTGGGATAAATTTTTAAAATTGCATCAATATTAAAAAAATTTTCCAATGACTTATCAATAAGAATTTGCTCATTTAATTTATATCCGTTATTAAAATTTGAGTACTTTTCGTTAATAGTTTCGCTTAAAATATTTAAATTAATTTCAAAATTGAAATTATTAATATCAAAATCATCTTTGTATATCTTTGGACCTATCTGCTCTAATATAGAGGTATTGACAACATGACACTCTCCTAAACTATTTATATTTTTGTAATCAGAGCTACTTATAATTGCTTCAATTAAAGTAGATCCGGATCTTGGCAGACCAATTATATATATTGGAAAGAATTTATCACCCATAGATATTTTTTTATTATTAGAAAATTTTACTTTATCGTAAAATTTATTAAGAATTTGATTATAATAAAATTGCGATGAATCATTATAAACTTTTTTTGAATTATAAATAAGATTGTGTGATTCTTTTAAATATTCAAGTTCTTTAGAAATTGATTTATTTTTTCTTTCTTTTTTTGATAACAAATAATTTATTATCCCTTTTTCAAAAATGCTGTGCTCAAAATTGTTTTTAAGTTTAAGGATATTATCAAATTCCTTGTCATTCAAATTATTTGAATTCAATGTAAAAAGACCATAATAAGGTCTTACTTTATTTTTATCTTTTTCAATTAGTTTATTATAAATATCTTTTGCAGCTTCAATTTCTCCCATACTTTGTTTTAAAAATGCTATATTGTATAAAGCTTTAATCGAATTTGGTTTTTTCTCTAAGAATTTATTGTAGTAATAGGCACTTTTATTAAAATTGTTTAATTCAAAATAAATCAAACCAAGATAAAATAAGATTTCATCATTAATATGCTTGCTCTCATTTAAATTTAAAAATATTTTCAAAGCTTTACTGTACTCTTTTTGTGCTACAAGTTTTTGACCTAAAAGAAGTTTCATAGAATATTTTAAATTTAGTTCATTAAAGGATAATATAGTGGGACATTCTTTCATTCAATTGATACCAAAAAAAATAGTATAATAATGAGATTAATAATATGAAAAAAGAAGAGCTACCAATTACAGTACCTATTTTTCCGTTAAGTAATTTCATAATTTTCCCAAAAACAACAGTCCCTTTAAATATTTTCGAACCGCGATATATCGATATGATAAATGATAGTATGAAATCAAACAAACTGATAGGAATGATACAACCAAAAATTTCTAGTGAAAAAAAAATCAATCCTGAATTACATCAAGTTGGCTGCCTTGGAAAAATTACCAGTTTTAGAGAAACAGAAGATGGGAGATTTTTAATTGAATTAAAAGGATTAATAAGATTTAGACAAGTTAAAGAATTAATTACAGAAAATAAATATAGAATTTTAGAAGTAAATTTTAAAAATTTTTATCAAGACTTAGAAAACAAAAAAGAGGAATTAAAATTTTCTGATCTCGAATTAATTTTTAAAGATTTAAAATCATTATTTGAAAAAAGAGGATTCATAATAAATTGGAAAGCATTAGAAAAACAAAGTCTTGATGAAACAATTAACGCACTTGCTATGGCTTCACCATTTTCTTTAGAAGAAAAGCAAGTTTTGTTAGAAGCAGAAAACTTGGACATTAGAAAAGATAAAATTTCTCAGATTTTAAGTACTTATACTTTTGATAATTTTGATAATACAACATTACAATAATTAAAAATTAATTCCTTTATCTGCAATTTTAGTAAACATTTTATTTATGGAGATATTTCCTCCCAACAATTTTACAGATTTACTTAAAATACTATTATCAAATTTTCTCTCAAAATTAAAAAATTCTTGAACTAAATCAATACCATTTGAGAAAATATAATTTTTATGTTTTATTTTTTTTTCAAATTTATCATTTACTGAACTATCAAGAGGTAGTCCTAAATCTATTTTTTCTTTAACAATGTTGACCAAAGTATTTATATCTCTAATTGTCATATTAAAACCCTGCCCAGCAAGTGGATGAATTCGATGAAGTAAATCACCAAAAGCTAAAATATTTTTATGATAATAAGATCTCAAAATAAAAGATTTAAGTTTAAAGTGTTCAATTTTATAAAATTTTTTAATTTTAAATTTTGGATTGTGTTGATTTATTAATTGTATTATTTTTTCTCTACTTAATTTTTTTAAACCATATATCGAATATACAATTGAAGTTTTATTTTTTGATAATGGCAAAAAAGCTAATGGTCCCATCTTGGTGAATATTTGAATAGCAATATCATTTGGAATTTTATCATGATCTATTACCGTCGTGAAAGCAAAACTGTTATAGGTTTTTTCAATTTTTTTATTAAAGTATTTTTTTGTAAGGACACTGTTGTAATCCGTATTTATTATTAGGTTATACTTTTCAGATTTAATTGATTTTTTTTCATACTTGATTTTCTTATAATATTTATTCTTACCTAAACTTTTATCTAATGCTTTATATATTTGATGGTTTTTAATTATTGAAAAAAGTTGATTTGTATTATTTTCAAAATTTAATACTTTTTCGTTTTTTAAATTTTCACTGTAAATTTCTATTTTTTTTAATTTCCAAATTATGTTTTTAATTTTAATTATATTTTTATTAATATATTCATAATTACTCTTTGAAATACCAATCGTTCTAGACTTTTCAATATTAAGTTTTTTATTGAAGGCAACTATATCAACATAAATTTTTTCATTAACTAAAGCTTTTGCTAAAGTTAAAGCAGTTAAACCTGAGCCAAGTATGCAAACTCTCATATTATTTTTAATTTTAACAACAAAAATTAGATGATACAAAGTGATAAAATAGATTCATAAATATGGACATTAAAAAAACAGCTAATTTATTTATTAATTTTACTTTAAAAAGGCTAACAGAAATTTTTGGATTAGTGGTTTTTAGTACTGGAATATTAATTTTATTGGCATTACTGACCTATTCTCCAGAGGATCCGAATTTTATCTTTCCAGATAACAAAGAAATTAAAAATATTTTAGGTTTTCATGGAAGTTTTGTCTCAGATTTATTTTTTCAATCACTAGGTCTGATTTCCTATTTGTTTTCATTTACCTTAGTTGCAACTGGAATTAACATAGCGAAAAATAAAGACTTTTTTTTAGTTATTGAAAATATTTTTTATTCAATAATTTATTCTATTCTTGGGACTTTATTTCTTGCACATTTTTATCCAAATAATTTCACCCTTTATATAAATGGAAGTGGAGGATTTGTAGGCGTATACTTAAATGAAACTTTTTTAAATTCATTAATACTAATTAATGAAGTAGTTTTTTACTATATTTTAATTTTCTTAACCATTTCTTTATTTTTGGTTAGTATTAATTTTAATCCAATAAAATTTTATGAAACAATTAAAATATTAACTAATGTTTCAAATAAAAAAGAAATAAAAAATTATACTGATAAAAGTGAGGTAATAAGTGAATATATACCCGAAGAGCAAATAAAAAATCTAATTCAGGAAGATTTACCTTTTATTAAAGCTGAAAATAAAAATAACAATATAAATAAATTTAAATTACCAACTTTAGATTTGTTAAAAATTCCAACTAAAAAAGAAAGAGAAAATATTGAAAAAAATGAAACTAGTGATCCAGAATTTTTAGAAAAAATTTTACTAGACTTTGGTGTTAAGGGTAATATTAAAAAAGTTAGTCATGGACCTGTTGTTACTTTAAATGAATTTGAACCAGCAGCCGGTGTAAAGGTTTCAAAAATAATAAATTTATCTGACGATATAGCAAGAAATACAAGCTCAGAATCTGCAAGAATTGCTACTATACCAGGCAGTAATACTGTTGGTATTGAACTACCTAATAATATTAGGGAGAATGTTTATTTAAGTGAAATTTTAAATAATTCTGATTTTAAAAAAAAGGAAATTAAATTGCCAATTGCATTAGGTAAAAATATTTCTGGTAAACCTATAGTTGGAGATCTATCGTCAATGCCTCATCTCCTTATTGCTGGTACAACAGGTTCGGGGAAATCTGTTTGCATAAATACCATTATTTTATCACTTCTTTATCGCCACACTCCTGATAGATGTAAATTTATTTTAATTGATCCAAAAATGCTTGAGCTATCAACATATGAGGGAATTCCTCATTTGTTGTGTCCCGTTATTACAGAAGCTAAAAAAGCTGCGTCTGTTCTTGGATGGGTTGTTAAAGAAATGGAGAGTAGATACAGATTAATGACAAAAGAAGGTGTTAGAAATATTGATAGTTATAATTCGAAACATAAACTTCCTATGCCTTATATCGTTGTCGTAGTTGATGAAATGTCAGATTTAATGTTGGTTGCGGGAAAAGAAATTGAAAATTATATACAAAAATTATCTCAAATGGCAAGAGCTGCTGGAATTCATATAATAATGGCAACACAAAGACCTAGTGTTGACGTAATAACAGGCACAATTAAAGCAAATTTCCCGACTAGAATTTCGTTTCAGGTTACATCAAAAATAGATAGTAGAACAATTCTAGGTGAACAAGGTGCTGAACAGTTATTAGGAAAAGGAGATATGTTATACATGTCTTCTGCTAATCGTATCGTACGTATTCATGCCCCTTTTGTTTCAGATACTGAAATTGAAAAAATAAATAATTTTTTGAGATATCAGGCTGAACCAGATTATGTTGATGAAATTTTAAATTTTGCAGATGAAAAAGAAATTAGTGATAGCCCAAATCAGGGTGAAAAGGACGAACTCTATCAACAAGCATTAGAGATAATCAGGTCTGAAGGAAAAGCGTCTACTTCTTTTTTGCAAAGAAAACTACAAATTGGTTACAACAGGGCGGCAAGAATAATAGATATGATGGAGACAGATGGAATCGTAAGTAAAGCAAATCATGTTGGCAAAAGAGATGTGCTTTGATGATGCGAATTTATATAATATTATTTTTTTTTTCTTTAACTCTTAACTCTGATGCAAATGTAAAAGAAAAAATTATTGAAAATTTAATGAATACAAATAATTTGGATTTTAAATTTGAGCAAAATATTAACGGAAAGATAGAAAATGGTAATTGTACAATTGAATATCCAAAAAAAATATTTTGTGAATATGCTAGAAGTAACAACAAAATTTTAGTTTCGAACGGTAAATCCCTAGTTATTAAAACAATTACAAGTTATTATCGTTATCCATTAAATAAAACTCCCTTAAATATTATTTTAGATAAAAAATTTCTCATAAATAAAATTAATTCTTTAAAAGAGAGAAAGATTGACAACAAGTTGATTAATTTCAAAATTTTAGAGAATAATAGTGAAATAAGTATCTTTTTTGATAACCAAACATTTGATTTAATTGGTTGGCAAAACATAGATATTTACCAAAATTTCAATATTACCTTCATATCCTCAATAAGAAAAAATAGAGTGTTACGTAAAAACTTATTTAAACTTCCTGCCCAGGATTAAATATTTAATATTTCACTTTTAAATATTTTCATACCTCTAGAAACATAATTACTTAAAGCATTTTTATGATCTAGCGAACATGTGTGTACCCAAACACGATTAATATTATTTTTAAAAGATTTCTTTATTGCCTCTGATAATAAATAAGAACCTAATTTTTTATTTTGATATTCTTCTAATATTCCAAAATATGCGATTTCAGTCTCATTTTTTTCTAAATGAAAAATTAATTCAAAAAAACCTACTAAATCATCTTTTTTTTTAAACACAAAAGTTTGAACATGTTTGGACGAAACATAATTAATCCATTTTTCCTCTGGCCAGGACAGTCTATCAATCCATCTATGATTTTTGCCAATACTTTTGTAAAAAAATTTATTTAATTGAAAATTAATAGGATCAATCAGACTCAAAGAATAATCTTCTGATGGTTTATTTACCTCTTTAAGATCTTTAAGTGAATTTATTTCTAGATAATTTCTTTTAACTTCCTTCGTCACTCAACCATTTTACCTACTCGTTGACCTCCAAACAAATGAAAATGCAAGTGAGGAACCTCTTGACCACCATGATCACTTATATTAGCTAAAGCTCTATAGCCTTTACCTACTTCTGTTGAAATACCAAGTTTTTTGGCGACTTTATTAATACCTTTTAACAAACCAACCATTTCCTCAGAAGAAGCATTTAAACTAAAGTCATCTAAATCAATATATTTTCCTTTTGGGATTACTAATGCATGAATTTTTTTTTGAGGATTAATGTCATGAAATGACAAAACAAAATCGTCCTCATAAATTTTATTACAAGGTATTTCTCCACGTAAAATTTTTGCAAATATATTTTGATCGTCGTAAGTCATTTAAATTTTTTCAAGCACAGACTTAACTGTATCACCCATCACTGATGGATTTTTGGAAATAGTAACTCCACAATCTTTTAGTATTTCAACTTTTTCTATTGCACTTTCTCCATAAGCTGAAACAATTGCTCCCGCGTGACCCATTACTCTTCCCTTTGGTGCTGTAAGTCCTGCGATATACCCAATTACTGGTTTTTTCATATTTTCTTTTGCAAATTCACCTGCTGCTACTTCTTGAGGACCTCCAATTTCACCTATCATTAAAATTGCATCAGTTTCATCATCTGTCTCAAATTTTTCAATTATATCCCTAAATGAACTTCCATTAATTGGATCTCCACCTATTCCAACACTTGTAGAAATTCCAATACCTAAATTTTTCATTTGTTCTGCTGCTTCATAACCTAAGGTACCAGATCTGCTTATAATTCCAACTCTACCTTCTTTATAAATATGACCTGGCATAATTCCTAACATTGATTTACCAGGACTAATGATACCTGCACAATTTGGTCCTACAAGTGTCATTTTTTCATTTCTAGAATACCTTCTCATGTATCTTTTAATTCTAATCATGTCATGTGATGGAATACCATCAACTATAGCTACACAAGTTTTTATACCCGCATCTGCTGCTTCCATTGCAGAGTCTGCTGCAAAAGCTGGTGGCACAAATAATATTGATGCTGTCGCACCAGTGTGTTTAACAGCATCTTTAACAGTGTTAAAGACAGGCCTGTCTAAATGTTTTTGCCCACCTTTTCCTGGTGTGACACCACCAACAACATTTGATCCATACTTTATCATTTCCTCTGCATGGAAAGTTCCCATCTTTCCAGTGAAACCTTGGATTAAAATTTTTGTATCTTTTTCAATTATAACTGCCATTTTTTATTTTAATGCTGCCACTGCCTTATTTGCAGCATCCTCTAATGTATTTGCCTCAATATAATTTAGTTTACTATCTCGTAGGATTTTGCTTCCTTTTTCTACATTTGTACCGGCTAATCTAATTACTAGTGGAACCTTAATTTCAATTTTTTTTAATGCCTGAACTATTCCTTCTGCAACCCAATCACATCTATTTATTCCAGCAAAAATATTTACTAAAATCACTCTCACCTTTTTATCCATGGTAATAAGCCTAAAAGCTTTTACGATTTTTTCAGGAGTTGCTCCTCCACCAACATCAAGGAAATTGGCCGGTTCTCCTCCTGCTAATTTAATCATATCCATTGATGCCATTGCTAATCCGGCTCCATTAATAATATTTCCAATATTTCCCTCTAGACTTACATAATTAAGTCCTCTATCAGATGCATAAACCTCTTTCTCGTCCTCCTGGGTTTTGTCTCTTAATTCGGAAACTTTATCTCTTCTAAACATCGCATTATTGTCAAAACTCATTTTGCAATCTAGTGCTAATATCTGTTTTTGTTTTGAAATTACTAACGGGTTAACTTCAACCATTGTAGCATCTAACTCACTAAAAGCTTTAGCGCATCCCATAATGGTTTCTGAGGCTCTTCTAATTAATTCTGGTTCAATGCCTAATCCAAATGCTAGTTCTCTTGCTTGAAAACTTTGAATTCCAACTGCAACCTCAATTTTAGATCGAATAATAGAATCTGGCTTTTCTTTAGCAATTTCTTCAACACTCATTCCTCCCTCTGTTGAGGCTACGACCATTATACTTTCCGATGCTCTATCAAAAACTAATCCTAGATATAATTCTTTTTCTATATCTGTTGCTTCTTCAATATAAATTCTATTTACTATTTTTCCTTCAGGACCTGTTTGATTGGTAACTAGTTTTTTACCTAAAAGTTTATCTGTTGCTTGAGCAACTTCTAGAGGAGAATTACAAACTATTACTCCTCCAGCCTTTCCTCTTGCACCTGAGTGTATCTGTGCTTTTACAACCCACTTGGACCCACCTATTTCTCTGGCTTTATTTTCTGCAGTTTCGGGACTATAAACAATTCCGCCTCTTGGAATTGTAACTCCAAAACTTTGTAAAATTTCTTTAGCTTGATACTCGTGAATATCCATAATTATTTATTATTGATTAATTTATCTATGTTTACAATATTTTCTGCCATTCTAGCTGATGCAGCATCGATCATTCTTCCATCAAGTTGTGCAGCTCCTTTTCCTTCTTTGGCGGCCTTATCAAGTTCTTCTAAAATTCTTTTTGCTTTGTTAACCTCTGCTTCTGGTGGAGAAAAAACATTATTAGCTAGCTCTATTTGTGAAGGGTGTATCGCCCACTTACCTTCTATACCAATTGCAGCTCCTCTATTAGCTGCAGCAATGTAAGCATCTGGGTCGTTAAAATCTCCAAAAGGTCCATCTATTGCTCTCAAACCATAGGCTCTACATGTCATAACTAATTGTGATAAACCGTGATGCCATTGATCACCAGGATAATCAGGATTTAAACCTCCTATAACAACGGTTCTTGCTCTTAAACTTGCTGCATAATCTGCAACACCAAAATGCAAAGCTTCAAGTCTCTCACTTGATTTTGCAATTTCTTTTATATTAGACATACCTAACGCAGTTTCAATTAAACATTCAATTCCAATTTTATTTTTTAATTTTTTATTTGTTTCAATTTGTGTTAATAAGCAATCAACCATGTAAACGTCGCTACTAGTTCCCGCTTTAGGAACCAAAATAGTATCTACATTTTCACCAGCCTGCTCAACTATCTCTACTAAATCACTATACATATAGTGTGTATCAAGACTATTTATTCTTACTGAAATCGTTTTACCTTTTTCTCTCCAATTCATTTCGTTAAGAGCTTTAATAATATTTGCTCTAGCGGTAATCTTATCATTTGGGGAAACGGCATCTTCTAAATCTAAAAAAATGTAATCTGCAGCTGAATTTAAAGCTTTCTCAAACATTTGTGGTGAAGAGCCTGGGACTGCTAGTTCACTTCTTTGCAATCTTGATCGTGCTGGTTTATAGAATTTGTGACTCATTGAGAGAAAGTATATCTTTTCTTAAAAGGAAAAATACTTATAGAATTTATAAGTATTTTGTTTAAGTATTATTTTTTTCTTGAAGACAATTCTTCCATAATTTCCTCAGTTTTTATATCATTAGCTTCAAGGTACATCATCAGGTGATAAAGAACATCTGCAGCTTCATGTATCTTATTTGAGTTTTCTTCAACAGCTTCTATTAGTTCATTTACTTCCTCAAGCACTTTTTCCTTAGCTAAATTTTTATCTTCTAAAAGTTTATTTGTATAAGAACCTTCGATAGGATTATTTTTTCTTTCTCTAGCAAGCAAAATAAGTTCTTCTAAAATTTTAAGCATATTAAATTCTAACAGGTATATCTTTCGAAGCCAAATATTGTTTGGCTTCCTTTACGGAGTAAGTTCCATAATGAAAAATTGATGCAGCTAAAACTGCACTCGCACCAGATTTAATCCCTTCGGCTAAATGGTCTAATGTTCCAACGCCACCTGATGCAATAACTGGGATATTCACATTTGATGAAATTATTTTCATTAATTCAATATCATAACCTGATTGAGTTCCATCTTTATCCATTGAAGTCACAAGTAATTCACCTGCTCCGCAGTTCTCCATTTTTAAAGCAAACTCTATAGCATTAATCCCTGTTGAATTCCTCCCACCATGCGTGAAAATTTCCCAATTTTCTCCATTTTTCTTTGCATCAATAGCAACAACAATGCATTGTGAGCCAAACTTTTTGGAACTTTCAACTACTACTTCTGAATTTTGAACTGCAGCAGTATTTATTGATACTTTGTCGGCACCACAATTCAATAATTTATTAATATCTTCAACACTTCTAACACCACCGCCTACTGTTAAAGGCACAAAACAGTTCTTAGAAGTTCTTTCAACTACATCATAAATAGTATCTCTATTTTCATTTGAGGCTGTTATGTCTAAAAAACAAATTTCATCTGCACCACCGTCTGAATAAATTTTTGCTTGTTCAACTGGATCACCTGCATCTTTTAAATCGACAAAGTTAATACCTTTAACTACACGACCATTTTTAACGTCTAAACAAGGTATTATTCTATTTTTAAGCATCTAATTCCCGCACCAATTCTTCTAATTTAATATCACCATCATAGATAGCTTTTCCAACTATAATCCCTTCTATATTATTATTGTTTAATTCCTTGGCTTTTTTTATGTCATCAATTGAAGAAACTCCACCAGATATAATTACTGGACAATTAGATGTATCTGCAACTTTTACTGTCTCTTCAAAATTAGGACTTTGCTTCATCCCATCTCTATTAATATCTGTATAAATCAATCTAGTTGCACCATAATCATTCACTTCTTTCAAGTAATCTAGAGTTAATTTATTTGAATTCTCTTTCCAACCAGAAACAGATAAATAACCATCTTTAGCATCTAAACCTAAAGCAATTTTATTTGGAAATTTTTGACAAGCTTCTTTTAAAAAATTTTTATCCTTTATGGCAGCACTTCCTAAAATAACTTTTTCAACACCGGCATCAGTATATTTTTGAATATTTTCAAAATTTCTGATACCTCCACCAATTTCAATTTTAAGATCAAATTTTTTCACTATTTCTTGAATAATATCTAAATTCACTGTTTCACCAGTTAAAGCCCCGTCTAAATCAACTATGTGTAAGTTTTTAAAGCCATAATCTTTGTATTTACCTGCTTGTTCAATAGGAGACATCTCATATTCGGTTTTGTTATCAAAGTCTCCTTTGACTAACCTCACACACTTTTTATCTTTAATGTCTATTGCTGGAAATATTTTCATTTATTTTTTCTTTTAGTTTTTTTATAAATTTAGAAAATTATCAATTATTTTAAGTCCAATTTTATCACTCTTCTCAGGATGAAATTGTGTTCCAAAAATATTTTCTTTTTCAACAGAGCAAACAATATTTGATGAATAATTTGTTGTTGCTGAAATTACATTTCTGTCTTTAGGAACAAATTCATAGCTATGTACAAAATACATGTGAGAATTATTTTCTATATCTTTAAAAATTTTACCATCTTTAACAATGTTAATTTGATTCCAACCAATATGAGGAAGTTTGTATTTTCCGTTTTGGTTATCTATTTTTGATACTTTACCTGAGACCCAGCCAAGACCTTTAGTTTCCGTTTCTTCGTAACCAATATCTGCAAACATTTGAAGTCCTACACAAATTCCAAGAAGCGGTTTTTTATTGGCTATTGCAAATTCAGTTAATGTATCAACTAAACCACTGATGTTGTTAAGGGCATCAACACAACTTTTAAACGAACCCTGCCCTGGCAAAACTACTTTATCCGATGATTTTATCTTTTTTAAATCTGAAGTTACTTCTATATTTACTTTATCTTTAGCAACCTCTTTAAAAGAGTTTATCACCGAGCTTATATTGCCCGAATTATAATCAACAATAGTGACGTTCATTAAACTTATAATGAGCCTTTAGTGGATGGAATGCTCTTCTTATTTCTTGGATCCATCTCTAATGCAGCTCTTAATGATCTTGCCAAAGCTTTATAGCAAGATTCAATTATGTGATGGCTATTATCACCATAAATATTTTCTACGTGCATAGTAATACCAGCAGATTGAGAAAATGCTTGAAACCACTCTTTAAAAAGTTCTGTGTCCATTTCGCCAAGTTTCTCAACTTTTAATTTTACTTTCCAAATCAAATAAGGTCTGTTTGAGACATCAATCGCAACTCTTGTTAATGTTTCATCCATTGGAATAACTGCATGTGCGTATCTTTTTATCCCTACAAATTTTTTTGCTGCTTTTTTTAATGCTTCTCCAATTGCAATACCCGTATCTTCGGTTGTGTGGTGAAGATCAATATGTGTATCTCCTTTTGCTTTAACTTTTAAATCAATCAATGAATGCTTTGATAACTGCTCAAGCATGTGATCTAAGAATCCTATGCCAGTGTCAATTTGATACTTACCTTTACCATCAATGTTTACTTCCACATTAATACTGGTTTCTTTTGTTTTTCGAGATACTTTTCCTTTTCTAGCCATATATTTTTAATGGTATACATACATAATCCCATTATATCAATATCACTCTGAACACTTGAAGTATCAAAAATAGTTACCATTTATTAGTTATGACAACAATTGTACTAGTTAGAAAAAATAATGAAGTCGTAGTTGCTGGTGATGGTCAAGTAAGTATGGGAAATACTGTTGTTAAAAGTACAGCTTCGAAAGTTAGAAAAATTGAAAAAAGAGATGTGGTAGCAGGTTTCGCGGGCTCAACTGCAGACGCCTTAACTTTGTTTGAAAGACTTGAAGGAAAATTAGAAAAACATGCAGGCAACTTATCAAGAGCCGCTGTTGAACTAGCAAAAGATTGGCGAACAGATAAATATTTAAGAAGATTAGAAGCATTAATGGCTGTTGGAGATAAAAATAACAGTTATATAATTTCTGGAACTGGAGATGTTTTAGAGCCTGAAGGAGATGTTATTGGAATAGGCTCAGGTGGTAATTATGCACTTGCTGCAGGAAAAGTTTTAATGGAAGGTGATATGTCAGCTGAGCAGGTTGCAAAGAAAGCAATCAAAGTTGCTGCAGATATATGTGTTTTCACAAATGATAATGTAAAAATTGAAAAAATATAATGGATAATTCAAACGTAACAAAACTGCATCCTAAAGATAAAAATAAAAAGGAAGAAGCCTCTTTAGTTAGTTCTTTGTCTCCAAGAGAGATAGTTTCTGAATTAGATAGATTTGTTGTAGGTCAAAATAAAGCTAAAAGAGCTGTAGCTGTTGCATTAAGAAATAGATGGAGAAGACAGGCTCTTAAAGGTGAAATGAAAAATGAAGTTTTACCAAAGAATATTTTAATGATCGGGCCAACCGGTGTTGGAAAAACTGAAATCTCTAGAAGATTATCAAAATTAGCAGAAGCACCTTTCGTAAAAGTTGAAGCTACAAGATTTACTGAAGTTGGATACGTTGGAAGAGACGTGGAACAAATTGTAAGAGATTTAATTGAGATAGCAATCTCAATGGAAAAAGTAAAAAAAAGAAAAGAAGTTTTTGCACAAGCACAGAAAGCTGCTGAAGAGAAAGTGTTAGATGCATTGGTTGGTAAAAAAGCGAGTTTGGCGACAAGAGAAAGTTTTAGAAAAAGACTTAGAAATGGTGATTTAGATGATAATGAAATTGAAATAGCTGTAAGCGATACTGGTTCAAATGGAGCCTCTTTTGAGATACCTGGTATGCCTGGAGCAAACGTTGGTATGATAAATATCGGTGAGATGATTGGCAAATCAATGGGTAATAAAGAAAAGAAAAAGAAAATGTCTGTTAAAGAATCTCATGAAATTTTAATTAATGACGAGTCAGATAAATTAATAGAACAGGATAAAATTATCAAAGCAGCTAAACTTTCAACTGAAAACAACGGAATAGTTTTCTTAGATGAGATAGATAAAATTTCAGCAAGAACAGATAGAGTTGGTGGAGATGTTTCAAGAGAGGGAGTGCAAAGAGATTTATTACCTTTAATTGAAGGAACCACAGTAAATACGAAGCATGGTCCAATCAAAACAGATCATATTTTATTTATTGCATCTGGAGCATTTCAACTTGCTAAACCATCCGATCTATTGCCAGAATTACAAGGAAGATTGCCTATAAGAGTTGAGTTGGAAGCACTAACAAGCGATGACTTTAAAAGAATTTTGAGAGAACCAGATTTTAGTTTGATCAAACAATATATTGCCTTGCTTAAAACTGAAAATGTTGATCTTGAATTTTCAGATGATGGTATCGATACAATTGCTAATATTGCTTCCGAAGTAAATACAACTGTAGAAAATATTGGTGCTAGAAGATTACATACAATTATCGAAAAAATTTTAGATGATATAAGTTTTACAGCAACAGATAGATCTGGCGAAAAAATTATTATTAATAAAGAGTATATAAATAATAACTTAGATAATTTAGTAAAAGATACCGATCTTTCTAAATTTATTTTATAATTTTAAATAACCCAACTCTAACATCTCATTTTTAAGATTAGTTTCAATTTTTTCTCTGTTATTATTGTCTAGGTTTCTTCTCCAATCATTTTTAGGTCCTAAATTAAAAAAAGCTTTTCTACTCCCAGTTTTTTCGTCTACAACACTTTCGTAAAAAATTTCTTTTTTTTCAAGATTTTGCATTTTTTCAAATTCTGTTGATTTAATAACTTTATTTAATTTAGTCATATCTATATTAACTTTAAGTCCTATTTTATCTAAATACTTAAATATTTTTAATAAAGTAGTTTTTTTTTTATTAATTAAATCCTCATATTTAATTAATAAATATTTATTTTTATTTTCTAAAACTTTCCAAGAGTTGTAATTAAAACTCCAGGAACCAAGAAAAACACTACAAAGCTTGTCTGTTTTGTGCATAAATTTTTTTTCATCAAATAGAGCATCGGTAGACTGATCAATAGTCATATTATAGTGATGAGCAAAGGAAGTTACTACATTTCGTGGGTCACGTACTATATAGATTGCACCCAGTGTATTTTTTAAATCAGTAAAATTACATCCATGCATTTTACATAATGAGCTATGCGTTTTAAAAAATTTAACTTTTTTACTATCCTCATTAATTGAATTTTGTGCATTAATAAAATTTTTAAAAACCTCGTCCTCCTTATTTACATCAACCCCCAATCTCATAAAATGGTCTGTGGCTGGAAACTGAGAAATTTTATATAAATTATCAAATTTAAAATCACCATCTTCAGAATAAAAATATGCTGATAATATAGATCTAAGAAGTGTGTTTCCACTTTTAGGATATGAAGCTAACCAAATTATCATTTTTTTTTATTTTTTTTTAGATATATATAAAATGAACCACTGCCACCATCTTCAATTTTTGCATCAGTAATTTCATTAATTTTATCCATTAAATTTTTATTATTTAAAATAAATTCTGGCACTGAATATTTTAAAATACTCAAATCCTTAGAAACATAAGGATTTTTTTCAGTTTGAGAATGTAGTCCTTTTCCGGTTATAATTATTAATTTATATATTCCATCAGAGTAAGCGTTTAATATGAATTCCTCAACAATCTGGTTGGCTACATCTAATGTGTGACCATGAAGATCTAATGATCTCGATTCTAATTTTTTTTTATTTGCCGATCTAGAGTCTTTGTCAAAAAGCTTTTCATCACCTGAAATAAAATCTTCCCAATCTTTTTTATCTTTATCTGAAGAACTATCTATCAATTAAGTTAGAATATTTACTAATTGCCAGTTTGGGTTGGATGATGTTGTGTCTCTAGAAAAAACCCAAGTGTCATAAATTTTTTTAATTTTTTCTGGATCGCCAGATACTATTTTTTTATCTTTATCTTTTATACATGTGATTACTTCAGCTATAAAATCTACAGTAACATTTAAAATTTTTCCAATTTTTTTATGTTCTTTAATCTTTGCAGAATTTATACCGATAAATGTAATCTCAGCGTAATGACCTCTCTGACTTCTCTGTTTTAATGCTTCAGAGAACTGGTTAAATATGTCTTTGTTTAAAAGCGGTTTGCTTGTTGTAATCTTATTATCATTATCACTGAAATCTGTAATAATTGTTTCGTATGCTATTTTCGCACCATTTATGAATTCTTTTTGAGCTTTTTCATCAAAATTCTCATTTAATGTTTTTGGAGGATTAACTTTTACATTCTTTAAAACTTCTTTAAATTGGGGAGGTGCTTTTCCTTCAAATCCTGTTCTTTTTCCTAATATTCCTCTTAATCTTAAAAAAATAAAACCAGCTATCATTGCAAGCAAAATAATATCAATATATTCAAAACTATAATTCATAAGTTGATAGTAATTACTATGTTGATTAATTTCAACCAGCAATTTAGATTGAGGACAAATGAACTCAATTTTATTATTAATAATTTTAATTCCAATTTTAGAAATCTATCTTTTAATTAAGATAGGCTCGCAAATAGGTGCTATTACAACTATTTTTATGATTTTTGCTACGGCAATAATTGGTGTTTATTATGCAAAATATGAAGGTTTAAACGTTCTTAAATCAGGTTTTTTACAATTAAGTAGAAATGAACTTCCCAATTATGAAGTAATTTCTGGAGCAGCAATTGCCTTTGCTGCGCTACTTCTAATTATACCAGGTTTTATTACAGATATATTTGGTTTTTTATTAATTTTTCCCATAAGTCGAAAACTAATTTTTAAAAATTTTATAAAAAAAAAAACTAAACCAAAAAATGAAAAAAATAATTTTATTGATGGTGAATTTGAAGATATAGAGGATGAAAATGACAGATAAATTTAAAATATTAGGAAAGTACATTAAAGATTTATCTAGTGAAACTCCCGATTTAGAAACATATCTATATGTGAAAGATAGAATTTCAAAATATCAGCTAGGTATTGATATTAAATCAGTCCCTTTAAAAAATAAAATGATTGAAGTTAATACAACTTTTAAGTTTGGAGATATTGAGAAAGATAGTAAAAAAAAATCTTACTTTGAATTTGTTTACTCAACGATAATAAAAGTAGATGATACAATAACAAATAAAGATGAATTAGAAAAAATTATTCTTTGTGATGTTCAAAATAAAATATATCCTGACATGGAAAAATCTCTTTTAGACCTTTTACATAATTCTGGATATCCTGGAATTAGCTTTGAGAAAAAAGTCGACTTTGATGCACTTTACAAACAAAAGACAAATTAATAAAAATTTTTTTTAAGATACTCTTTTAAATATTTTTTATGACTGTTTGTTTCAATTTCGGAAGGTTTGACAATTTTTTTAAAATAAGAAACGTCTTTACTATTTCTAATAGTATTTTCGATATTTTCATCTGCAAAATTTAAGCTGGGTTCTTTCTGATCGATTAAATTTATGTACACCTTAGCTAACAAGTCACAGTCAATTAATGCAGTATGTTGTACCCTTCTAGAATTATCTATTCTGAACCTTTTACAAAGAGCATCTAAATTAGCTGGGGATCCAGGGAATTTATCTCTTGCCAAAATAAGAGTGTCTATAATTTCATTTTTAATATTATTTTTTCCCAAAAGAAGTAGTTCATTGTTTAAATGTCCAAGATCAAATTCTGCGTTATGTATAATTAATCTCTTACCATCAATAAAATTGATAAATTCATCAACTATTTCATTGAATTCTTTTTGTTTAGACAAAAATTCATCACTGTATCCATGAATCTTAAATGCTTTTTCTGAAACTTTTCTTTTTGGATTTAAGTAACAGTGAAATTTATTTTTTGTAGGTATTAAATTTTCTAATTCAATACAACCTATTTCAACAATTCTATGTCCTTCCTGAATAGATATCCCCGTTGTTTCTGTATCTAAAACTATTTCTTTCATTAAATAAATCTGTTCAAAATAAACTTTATACCTCTTTTTACTGTTTTTTTAGTAAAATCATTATGTATAATAAAATCAGATTTATTTTTTTTATAAGCAAGCGGAAGTTGAATATCCTTAAATTTTTTAAACAGTTTCTTATTAAAATTTTTTCTTTTTCTCAATGTTTTTGCAATTTCCATTTTTTTTGAATTAACAAAAACCAATATATCTCCTCTTTGATTAATTTTGTTTTCTAAAAGCAAAGGAATATCTAAAATTATCATTTTTTTATTCTTGTTTTTTTTTATAAATAAATTCATTTTAATTCTAATTTCTGCATGAATAATTTTTACTATTTTTTTTAAATTTGAATTGTCCGAGAGAATAGCTCTAACAATTTCTTGTTTTTTAATTGGAAAAGATAAAATATATTTTGGAAATAGCTTTTTAAGCTTAATATAAATTTTTCTATCAGTTCTATATATTTTAGAAACTTCATCATCAGCATTAAAAACTGGATATCCAAATGTTTTGGCTACAAAACTTTTTCCTGAACCTATATCTCCTAAAATGCCTATTCTAATCATTTTCTAGAAGTTTTAAAATTTCATTATTTACTTCTGGCTCTATATTGTGCCATATCTTAAATGCTTCAAAAGCCTGATAAATAAACATTAATTTTCCATTTTCTGTTTTGTTTCCTAATTCTCTTCCAGTTTTTAAGAAATTAGTTTCACTTGGATTGTAAATAACATCATAAAATAACTTGTTATTTCCTACTTTTGAAAAATCTAGGTTTATTTTTTCATTATTTAAACCAAGACTTGTTGCGTTTATAATAACATCAAAATCAGGTAAATGCCCCCATTCAACAACGTTTAGATCACTAAATAAAGTATTCAAACCTTTTGCCTTCTCTTTTGTTCTGTTGCTTATAATTATCTCTAAAACATCCATCTTCTTTAAGGCAAAAATTATTGAGGGAACCACTCCACCCGCCCCTAAAATTAAAACTTTTTTATTTTTCATACTATAATTTAAATTCTTAATTGCTGTGTTAAAACCAGCAATGTCTGTATTGTGTCCTACTAAATTGCCCCTATTAAAAACAATTGTATTTACAGACTGGGTTTGTTCTGCCTCTGAGCTTAATTTGTCTAAATAATTAATTACAGTTTTTTTATATGGAACTGTTACGTTACAGCCAATTATTTTTTGTTCTTTAACACTATCTATAAAATTTTTTATTTCATTTTCTTTTAATTGTATTTTATCATAAGTGGCCTCAATTTTATTCATCCTCAACCAATAATTTTGAAGTTTTGGTGAAAAGGAATGGTTAATTGGATTGCCTATAACTGAGTATCTTTTCATCTTAATTTTCCAAATTTTTTAAATATTCTTTAATTTTTTTTATTGGTAAGCCCATAATTGTATTTTCATCACCTTTTATATTTACAAATAAATTTTTACCCTCGCCTTCAATTTGATAAACATTATAAGCATAAAGGGTCTCATCAGATATCTTAGACAAATAATTTACCAGCTCATCTAAAGAAAGGTTTTTCATGGTTAGGGCTGCTTTATCAGTATAGTTCCAAATCATTGATCCATTTTTTGAAATACAAACCGAACTAATTAAATAATGTGTTTTTCCGTTAAGTTTTTTTAAAATTTTCATTGCTTCTTCCCTACTTCTGGGCTTAGAGATCAGTTCACCATTTAAATCTATTACACTATCGGCCCCTAATACCAAATGATCAGCCTTTTTAGAACTGACTTTGTTCGCTTTTAATTCTGCTAGATTTTTGGATATAATTTCTGGTGTAGCATTTTCTTTAATTAAACTTAATTTAACAATATCTTCATCTATATTAGATGGTTCCACAACGCTCTCAATATAATTTTTATCTAAAATATCTTTTCTAACTTTGCTTTTTGATGCAAGAATAATTTTATTTAACATTGTTTGAATATATTTCGTAAATTTTGATTATCGAAGCTGCTGTTTCTTCGACCGATTTTCTGGTTACATCTATTGATGGCCATTTATATTTTTGAAAAGTTTTCTTTGCGTTTAAGACTTCTTTTCTTATATTTTCTAGATCAGTATATTTTATATTTTCGGTTTCTTTTAGGGAGCTCATCCTGTTTTTTCTTAAGTCTGCTAATCTTTCTGGCTCTGTGCTTAAACCTACAACACATCTCATTTGAGGATTATTTTTAAGTTCCCTGGGCAGGGAATTTTCGTTAACTAATGGAATATTAGATGTTTTAAATCCTCTGTTTGCTAAATAAATTGATGTAGGTGTTTTGCTTGTCCTGCTCACACCAACAAGAATAATGTCTGATTTGTTTATTTCGCTTATTAAATTTCCATCATCGTGATTCATCGTAAATTGTATTGCTTCAATTCTATCATAATATTCCTCGTTCAATATATGTTGGCCGCTAGGTTCGTGGGTTGCTTTCTGGTTCAAAATTTTTGAAAAATTTAAAATCAAATTTCCCAAAACTCCAAAACATGGAATTTTTTTTTTATCACTTTCGTTTGCTAAATACTTTGCCAAATTATTATCTACTATAGTATATAAAATAATTGAGTTTGTATTTTTTCTTGCGTCCTCTAAAATTTTTAAAATTTGGTTTTCTGTTCTAGTAAAAGAGTAAGAATGCACTTTATAATCAATATTTAAAAACTGTGCTTTAAGAGCCAAAAATATTCTATCTAGAGTTTCACCGGTGGAATCAGAGATTAAATAAATTTGATATGTATTAGCCATGAGTAAATTGTTAATAAATTTGTATTACTTTAATTAAATTACATAATTTAAAATTATTTAAATTAACCTTGTAAAAACTGACAATTATTAACATTAATAATAAATAGGATAAAACAATCCACAAAAATTAATATGACAAAAAAGCTTCATTTTAAACAATTTTAGTAGCACAGAATGCTAGTAAACTGTGAATATAATGTTTATAAAAAATAATCACCTTTATTCACAAGATATATTACAACTACAACAATTAATAATATTTATTTATGAAACCCTTAGACAAAATAATAACTTGTAAAGATACCTCGTTTAAACCTATATGGATAATGAGACAAGCAGGAAGATATCTACCAGAATTTAGAAAAATCAGAAAAGAAAATCCTGATTTTATTAGTTTGTGTTTAAATGACGATTTGTCTTCAGAAATAACTCTGCAGCCTTTAAAAAGATTTAATCTGGACGCTGCAATAATTTTTTCAGATATTTTAATGCTGCCATATGGGTTAGGTCAGAAAGTGGAATTTGAAAAAAACTTTGGACCTAAATTAGGAAAATTAAACTTAAACGAGATTACAAAAATAGATGATGTTGACTTTGTAGAAAAAATACATCGTGTATATAAAGCAATAAAAAAAGTTAGCTCAGACGCTAGCTTGAAAAATAAAAATACTATAGGTTTTGTTGGTGCTCCATGGACGTTGTTGGTTTATATGATTAATCAACAATCCCCTAAAAAAGATTTGAAAAAAGATTTTTTCAGAGACGAATCTTTAATAAATAGAGTTTTATTAATTATTGAAAAATTCTTAAAAGTTCATATTAAAAATCAAATTGATAATGGAGCAAACATAATTCAAATATTTGACAGCTGGGCAGGTTTGCTAGAGGAAAAAAATCTACCTAATTATATTTATTCTCCAACACTTAATTTAGTTAATTATACAAAATCTCTAAATGTGCCGGTGATATGTTTTCCTAGAGAAATTAAAAATTATAAAGAATTTTGTGATATTGTTAAGCCTGATGCAATTAGTATTGATTATAATGTAAATCCACAAAAGATACTAGGCGAAGTAGACATTCCTATACAAGGAGGAATGGATCCAAAAATTTTGCTAACAGACAAAGAAACATTAAAAAAAGAAGCTTCAAAATACCTCGATATTTTTAAAGATCATCCGTATATATTTAATTTAGGACATGGGGTACTTCCAGAAACGGACCCTAATATGTTTGATTACTTAGTAAAAACAGTAAAAAATTATTAATATGAATCAAATTTACACACACCCAAAAAGAAAAACAAAAGTTGTATTTGTTCAACTTGGATCTCCTTCTGAGCCTACAGCTAAAGCATTAAGAAAATATCTTAGAAAATTCTTAGGAGACCCAAGAGTGATTGACATAAATCCTTGGTTATGGAAAATAATTTTAAACTTTTTTGTATTGCCTTTCAGGCCCAAAAAATCTGCAAAACTTTATGCAAGAATTTGGGACGGAAATAGCTTTCCTCTGATTACAAATACAAGAGAGTTTACCAACAACGTAAGAGAAGAATTAAAGAAAATTGACCCCGAGGGGCATGTTGAGGTAAACCACGCTTTTCTTCTATCTCCTCCATATGTAAGTGAAGTTTACGATAGCTGGGAAAATGATTTAAAAAAAGGTGTTGGGGCAACAAAACTGCTGGTTATACCAATGTTCCCTCAATATTCTGAAAGCACAATAGCTTCAGGAATAGACGCACTAGCAAAGGAATTATCAAAAAGAGTTAAGATCCCAACTTTTGAGGTTATTACAAATTTTCACAGAACACATGCGTTTATAGATAACTCTGTGAGACAAGTTGATTCTAAAATTAATGAGCTACAACAAGAAGGAAAAAAAATTGATAACCTAATAATCACTTTTCATGGTATGCAAAAAAGAAGAATAGTTAATAAAGGCGATGATTATTACAGGCACTGTTACGAAACGTTTTGTCTTATAACAAATAATCTGAAAAATATTAATCCAAAACAATGCATGATGAGTTTTCAAAGCCGTTTTGGATCTGAGGAGTGGATAACACCTTACACTGAAGACGTAGTGAAAAAGTTAATTACTGAAGGAAAAAAAGAAATAGCAATATACTCTCCAAGTTTTGTTGCCGATTGTTTAGAAACTACTGACGAACTAGGTCATGAACTTGTAAATGAAGCCAAAGATTGGGGGGGAAATATATATCCAATAGAATGTTTAAACGCTAAAGAGGATTGGTGTAGAGACTTTGCACAATATACACTTACACAGGCAGAGGGTTCGGCGCAAGATAAAGAGGATATAGAATATCAGTTAGATAAAAAATTTTATGAGAAAATGCCACAGCAAGTGATGAATAAATCATAAAACTATTAAAATATGTCTAAATTTTTAATTATCTATTCAACTACAGACGGTCATACAAAAATAATTTGTGAAAGAATAAAAAATTTTCTAACTGATGATAATTTAGTAGAGCTTCTTTCCTTAGAGGATTCTAAAAAAGTAGACCTGTTTAATTTTGAAAAAATTATAATCGGTGCCAGCATTCGATATGGCAAACATTCTAAAGAACTTTACAAATTTATTAATTTAAACAAAAACATTTTAGATCAAAAAAAGAGTGCTTTTTTTTCAGTTAATGTTGTTGCAAGAAAATTAGAAAAAAGTACAGCCGAAACAAATCCCTATATTAATAAGTTTTTGAAAATATCTAAATGGAAACCAAATAAAATAAGCGTGTTTGCTGGCAAGGTTGATTACCCTAATTACAATTTTTTTGATAAATACATAATTAAATTTATTATGTTCATTACCAATGGCCCCACAGACACCTCCCAATCATATGAATTTACAGATTGGTCAAAAGTTGATGATTTTTCTAAAGAGCTTAGAAATAATTATTAAAAATGCTTAAAAAACCTTTATTTTACTTATTTTTTTTATATTTTACTAACTGTCTTGTAATACTTTAAAGAGTATATATATTAGTCTTATCTGATAAGTCCTTATCAAAATTATAATCATGAACATTCAAGAACTAAAACTAAAATCATCTGAACAGCTCATTACCCAAGCAGAAGAACTTGGAATAGAAAATGCTAGCACATTAAGAAAACAGGAAATATTATTTGCAATTCTTAAGAAGGTTGCTGAAAAAGAGGAAATAACCGGCGTTGGTGTATTGCAATTATTACAAGATGGATTCGGTTTTCTTAGAGCAATGGAGTCAAATTACCTTCCAGGACCAGATGACATATATGTAAGCCCAAGTCAGATCAGAAAGTTTGGATTAAGAACTGGAGATACAGTTGAGGGACCAGTTAGAGCTCCCAAAGAAGGAGAAAGATATTTCGCTTTACTACAGGTAAGCAAAATAAATTTTGAGGAACCAGAAAAAGCGAGACATAAAATTGCATTTGATAATCTTACTCCTTTATACCCTGACAAGCAGTTAGTGATGGAAGTTGAAACAACTAAAGTTGAAAAAAAACCAGATCTTACCCCAAGATTAATTGACCTAGTTAGCCCAATTGGAAAAGGGCAGAGGTCTATAATTATTTCTCCACCAAAAGCTGGAAAAACAATGATCTTACAAAGTATTGCGAACTCGATAGCAAAAAATTATCCCGAATGTTACCTAATGGTTCTTTTGATTGATGAGCGTCCTGAAGAAGTTACTGATATGCAAAGAACCGTAAAAGGTGAAGTAATTAGCTCTACTTTTGATGAACCAGCTCAAAGGCACGTAGCAGTTGCTGAAATGGTTATTGAAAAAGCCAAAAGATTAACAGAGCATAAAAAAGACGTTATTATTTTATTAGACTCTATAACAAGATTAGGAAGAGCCTATAACGCAGTTATACCAAGCTCAGGCAAGGTTCTTACAGGAGGTGTTGACGCAAATGCACTTCAGAGACCAAAAAGATTTTTTGGAGCAGCAAGAAACATTGAAGAAGGCGGTTCGTTAACAATTATTTCTACAGCTTTAATTGACACAGGAAGTAGAATGGATGAAGTAATTTTTGAAGAATTTAAAGGAACAGGTAATAGTGAAACAATACTAGATAGAAAAATTGCTGATAAAAGAATATATCCAGCTATTGATATAACAAAATCAGGCACAAGAAGAGAAGAATTATTATTTGATAAAAATGATTTACAAAAAATGAACGTGCTTAGAAGAATAATCGCTCCAATGGGAACCATGGATGCAATTGAGTTTATAAACTCAAAATTAAAAGACACAAAAAATAATGCTGAGTTTTTTAACTCAATGAATAAACCAGCATAATAATTAATCATCACAATTAAAGTTTTACAGGTACCTTAATTTGAAGCTATAATCTTCAAATGACAATTTATGCTTTATCAAGTGGACCCGGGGTATCTGGTATTGCTGTTGTAAGAATTTCAGGACAAGAAACCGCTAAAGCAATTGAATTACTAACTGGCAAAAATGTTCCAAAACCAAGAGTAGCAACTCTCCGAAAAATCAATAAAATCAACACTTCTGAGCTAATTGATGAAGGCATAATACTTTGGTTTCCTGGGCCTGAGAGCTACACAGGTGAAGATATGGCCGAAATACAGGTGCATGGAAGTAAGGCCGTAATTGATGCTCTTCACACTTCTATTTCAAAAATTAAAAATTGCCGGCTAGCAGAACCAGGTGAGTTTACTAAACTTGCATTTCAAAATGGAAAAATAAATTTGCTTAAAGCTGAGAGTATTGCTGATTTAATTTCATCGGAAACTGAAATTCAAAGACAACAAGCAATTAAGATTATGAATGGAAAATCAGCAGATCAATTTAATTTTTTAAGAGAAAAACTTTTGAAAATTTTATCACACGTTGAAGCTAAAATAGATTTTCCAGATGAGGATTTGCCAAATGATATTTTAGAAGAAATTAAAAAAAGTTCTGATGATGTTTTAAAAAATATTGAAAAAATTTTAAATGATAAAAAGGTTGGAGAAAGAATAAGAGAAGGTTTTAAGATTGCAATTCTTGGACCTACAAATGCAGGTAAATCTAGTCTACTAAATCATCTATCAAATAGAGATGTTGCAATAGTTTCAGAGGTTGCAGGAACAACAAGAGATGTAATTGAAACTCATCTTAGTATAGAAGGTTATCCAGTAATTATATCTGACACTGCAGGCATAAGAGACTCTAAAGATGAAATAGAGAAAAAAGGTATTAAATTATCTTTAAATAGAGCCGAAGAAGCTGATTTAAAGCTTGTAGTGGTAGATGCAAAAAGCCTTGATTTTACTGATGTTTTGAAGAATTTATTAGATGAAAATGCGATTTTGGTTATAAATAAATCAGATCTATTGGAGGGAGATATAGATTCTGAGATTAAAAAATTAAATCATGTATTAATTTCAATTAAAGAAAATTTAAATATTGATGAATTAATTTCAAAAATAAAAAATAATTTAAAAAATAAATTTATGACAACCGATGATATTTTTATTACTAGAGAACGACACAGACAACATCTTGAACAGTGTTTAGAGCATCTTAATGATTTTAATAAAAAAAATGATATTGAAGATTTTGATAAAGCTGCGGAAGATTTAAGATTAGCCACTAGGCATCTTGGTATGATTGTTGGAAAAGTCGATGTAGAGGAGATATTAGGCAGTATTTTCAACGATTTTTGTATAGGTAAATAATACCCCTTTTTCCTTGATTTTAGGCCTTTTTTTACTAAAAAACGTTGATAATTATAGCTTATTTAAGCAAAAATATACGGATCTTGTAAATATAATAATCAGTTATAAATTTAGCTTATGAAAAATGATTTATCATTTGATGTTGTTGTAATAGGTGGCGGTCATGCTGGTTGTGAAGCGGCAGCAGCTTCTGCCCGATTAGGTATTAACACCGCTTTGTATACTCATAAAATAGAAACAATTGGAGAGATGTCTTGTAATCCAGCAATAGGTGGTTTGGGCAAAGGTCATTTAGTAAGAGAAATAGATGCTCTAGATGGTGTTATGGGAGAGGTTGCAGATAAATCGGGTATCCAATTTAGACTATTAAATAGAAGCAGAGGACCAGCAGTAAGAGGACCTAGAACTCAATCTGACAGATCATTATATCGAAAATATATGCAAGAAAAACTTGTAAATTACTGTAATTTAAGCATTTTTTCTGATCCAGTAGTAAAGTTTATTTTTAAAAAAAACACAATAACTGGCTTTATAACTAAAGAAGGTAAAAAAGTTTTATGTTCAAAGCTAATACTCACAACGGGCACTTTTTTAAATGGTTTGATACATATAGGTAATGAAAGAACACCCGCTGGAAGATATGATGAGAAACCTTCAACAGGATTAAGTGAACAATTAGAAAAATACAATTTTAAAATAGGAAGATTAAAAACAGGAACCCCTCCCCGACTTGACTCAAGAACAATTAATTATGAAAATTTAGAAGAACAGTTTGCAGACGATGATCCTTATTTTTTTTCTTTTTTAACTAAAAAAAATATTAACAAACAAGTTTCATGTCGTATGACTTATACGAACAATAAGGTTCATAAAATTATTGAAAAAAACTTATCTAAAAGTGCTATGTACTCTGGTAGCATAAAAGGTGTTGGACCTAGATACTGCCCATCCATTGAAGACAAGATAGTAAAATTTGCTGATAAGGGTCGACATCAGATATTTTTAGAGCCAGAGGGGCTAAATGATCATACAATTTACCCAAATGGAATCTCCACATCACTTCCAGCTGATGTTCAGCAAGAAATATGTAATAATATCAATGGTTTAGAAAATGTATCCATTATAAGACCAGGATATGCCATTGAATATGACTATATAGATCCGAGGGAGCTATTTTTAACACTTGAAACTAAGAAGATAAGCAACCTTTACCTTGCTGGTCAGATTAACGGTACAACAGGATATGAGGAAGCTGCTGCACAAGGGCTTATAGCAGGAATTAATGCTGGGTTGTCTGTTAAAAAATTAGAACCATTCATACTTGATAGATCCGATGCTTATATTGGAGTAATGATTGATGATTTGGTGACTAAAGGAGTAGCTGAGCCATACCGTATGTTTACATCAAGAGCGGAATATCGATTGAGTTTGCGATCTGATAATGCTGATCAAAGATTAACTGCAAAGGGAATAGAAATTGGTTTAATAGGCGATGAGAGAAAAGCCATATATATGAGTAAATTTGAACAAATCAGTCAAATAAATATTAAAATGAGAGACTCCAAGATTTCACCATCTAAAGCAGAGAAATTTGGAATAAAAATAGCAAAAGATGGAATATTAAGATCATCTAGCGAAGTTTTAACTCAAAAAGGTGTAAATATGAATAAAATTAGGGAAATATGGTCTGATATCCCTTTTTTTAGCAAAGAAATTGATGAACAAGTTGAAATTAACGCTCATTACAGCGGATATTTAAAGAAACAAAAAGCAGATATTTTGGCATTTAAGAGGGATGAAAACCTAATTATCCCAGATAAAATAAATTATGACGGCCTATCAGGTTTATCTAATGAGGTAAAAGCAAAATTTAAAAAAATAAAGCCAAAAACTATGGGTCAAGCTCTAAGAATCGACGGAATAACTCCTGCCGCTGTATATATTTTGTTGTCACATGTCAAAAGAAAGTCTATTAAGCATATAGCTTAATGGATCAAGAAATTTTAAATTATTATTCTAGAATCAATCACTTAAATGTTTCACGTGAAACATATTTGGACTTTGAAAACTATATATCCATGATTCTTGAAAAAAATAAAAAAATCAACATAATCAGCCAAAATACAGCATCAAAAAAAGCTATAATTGAACGTCATATAGTAGATTCTGCACAAATTATTGATTTTGTTGATTTAAATAGCAATACAACCACAGATATAGGTTCAGGAGGGGGTATGCCTGGGATAATCGTGGCAATTATACTAAAAAATATGAAAAACAACATGAATGTGCACCTTTATGAAAAAAGTTACCATAAAAGCCATTTTTTAAAGGAAGTTTCAAAAAAATTAAATTTGAACACAAAGGTTTTTCAAAAAAATATTTTTGAAATAAAAAATTTAGAAACAGGAACAATAATGTCTAGAGCATTTAAACCAATGCCTGTGGTTTTAGATTTAGTATATGAAAATTTTTCAAAATATAAAAATTTAATTTTTTTTATGGGGAAGAGTGGAAAACAAATTTTTGAAAATTCTAAAAAAAAGTGGAAACTTGAGTATATAGAAAAAAAAAGTTTAACAAGCACAGACTCATTTTTAATAAATATCAAAAAAATTAAAAAAAAAAATTAAAAGGATTATAAATAAATTTAAATGCAAATTGTTTCAGTCATAAATCAAAAGGGTGGGGTCGGAAAAACTACTACGGTGATAAATCTTGCAGCTGGTTTATCTCAAATAGATAAAAAAATTTTAGTAATTGACTTGGATCCGCAGGGTAACGCTACCACAGGTTTGGGATTATCCAATATGGAAAACTCAAGTGATACAATTTATGGAGTGTTGAATGGGACTAGAGAAATTAGTGACGTGATTAAAAAAACTCAGTTTGAAAACTTAGATATTATCACATCTAATGTAGATCTATCGGGATTAGAAGTAGAGACGGCTGATGATAGTAACAGGGCTTTTATACTAAAGACTAAATTAGCCGCATATTTAAACGATTCTAGAGGATTATATGATTATGTTTTGATAGATTGCCCACCTTCATTGAGCTTGTTGACAGTAATGGCACTTGTAAGCTCAAACTCACTATTGGTGCCACTTCAGACTGAATTTTTTGCTTTAGAAGGTTTAACTCAGCTTATGAAAACAATCGAAAGGATAAAAGTAAGTTTAAATCCAGAATTGAAAATCAGGGGTATTCTTTTAACTATGTATGACAAAAGAAATAAGCTTTCATCACAGGTTGAGAAAGAAGCTAGGGATTATTTTAATGAAAAAGTTTATTCAACTGTAATACCAAGGAATGTTAGATTGTCAGAAGCACCTTCGCATGGTATGCCAGTGTTAATCTATGACAAAACATGCCCAGGAAGTAAATCTTATTTTAGTTTTACTAGTGAGTTTATTAGTCAAGAGTCAAAAATTGGGAGTGCTGCTTAGTGGATAAAATTAAAAAAGGGTTGGGTAGAGGTCTATCATCGTTGATTGGAGAAACCAAAAATGAGATTCAAAAAAATCAAGTATCAATTGGTGACCTGGTCCCAAATAAGTATCAACCAAGGAAAATATTTGATGATGCAAGTTTAGAAGATTTAACCAATTCGATTAAAGAAAGAGGAATGATACAGCCTATAATTGTTAGAAATTTAAATAATGATAAAGCAAAGTTTGAAATAATTGCAGGCGAGAGAAGATGGCTAGCAGCACAAAGAGCTGGTCATCACAATGTACCAGTTGTCATCACGGAAGCAGATGATTTAAAATCTTTAGAATTTGCTATTGTAGAAAATGTTCAAAGGCATGACCTAAATCCTCTTGAAGAAGCACAAGGGTATAAACGATTAATAGATGAATTTTCTTATGATCAAGAAAAAGTCTCAAAATTCATCGGAAAAAGCAGGAGCCATATAACCAATTCTTTGCGTCTCCTTACTTTACCCGATGATGTAATTAAATTAATTGAAACTCAAAAATTAACGGCAGGACATGCAAAAGTTCTGGTAGGCTTAGAAAATGCAAGTTTTGTAGCATCAAAAATTATTGAAAAAAAACTTTCTGTTAGGCAAGCAGAAAATTTTGTTAAAATATTTAAAAATAAAAAACAAAAATCTCGAATTTCCAAAGACTCTAATATTATTGCATTAGAATTATCTATTTCAAACAAAATAGGTTTAAACGTCGACATACAAAATAATAAAAGAAATAAGGGTAAAATAAGTTTTGAATATAAAGATTTAGATCAATTAAATAAGATTATTGATATTATTAAATCTAATTATTAGAATGATCAGAGGATTGTTCTAAAATAAAATTTTTAATGATATTAATAGAATTATCTAAATTTCTTTTTATCTCTAATTCAATAGTATTTAGTTCATAAATAAGATTTTTTATTTTTTTAGGAGTCCATTTATACAAATGTTGTTTGGTGATTTCTTTGTCTTTCCAAAATATTGGAGGTTTTGCTGTTGAAATTGTTAACTCAATATTTTTATTATATTCATACTCGTTAGCAAGTTTTAAAATCTTTTTTGATTTGTTTAAAAATGTTCTTGTAATTAAAATACAATCCTCTTTTGAATAAATATTTTCATTTAAAATATTGATAGTTTTTTTTTTATTTTTCGCTAGACAATTATCTATTAGTTCAGCAACACTATGATTCTCTATTAAATTAATTAGTTTGTTTAAATTATCATAATCTAATTTTTTTTTGTTCAGCGAATACAATTCAATTTTTTTTAACTCATTTTTAAGAATTCCCCTATCACCATTGCATTTATTTATTAGAAAATTTATATTTGATTGAGAAAAATTTATATCTTTTTCCCTAAAAAAATTAGAAGCTATTTTTGATAATGTTTCTAAATTATCCGAATAAGATGGTATACAAACTAGTTCTTTTTTTTTTTCAAAAAAATTTCTTAATTTGGATTTTTTTTCTAAAGGGCCTGAATTTATAATTATTATATTTGTATCTTTTTTGTCTGTAAATTTTTCAATTATTTTAAAAAGTTTATCTGAGGCTCTATTTATAATAATCAATTTTTCATTATCAAACAAAGATTTTATATTGATCTGATTAGCAAATGTTTCTGTATTTTCTAGGACTTGTTTTTCATCGTATTTAAGTATTTGTTCAACTCTTGATTTAGATTTAATAAAATTTATTTGTTCTTCTTTTGCACCCTCATTAGGACCATATACCAGTATGTATTTTGTTTCCTTAAAGTTTAATTTATTTAATTCGCTGTTTTTTAGGATCACTTTATAAGGCTTAATTTTATTATTAATTCTTCAACTATAGTTGTAACTAAATTATTTTTAACTATATCTTCATATTTATTTTGTTCATAAGAGTCGGATAAGTTTTCAATATTTAAATTTTCTTCAAATGAAAATTTTTGTTTTTTTTCATTTTGGTTGATACTAAATTCTATTAGTGTCGATAATTTTAAATTAGAAGCTTTTCCAGTTGCATCTCTTGATAAAACTGATTTTGAATAAATAGAATTAATTTTTATTTTATATAAATTTTCTGACTCATTATTTGAAAATCTACTCAATTTGGATTTAACTAAATTATTAATTGACTTGTCCCCCTCCATTTCTTGTAAAGTTATTTTGAAATTAACTGTCTCTTGATTCTTATAAACTGCCGTATAACCACAATTTGAAACAAAAATAAAAATTAAAATTAATAAATAATTTTTCATTTAAGATATTAAGTTAACTAACCTATTTTTAATATAAATTTTTTTCTTAACCTTTTTTTCTCCAAGAAATTTCACAATTTTTTGATCTTGCATAATTAATTTATATAGATCTCCTTCTTCTATATTTTTATCAACTTTTATTAGGCTTCTTTTTTTTCCATTAATTTGAATTACAATTTGTACTTCTTTTTCTTCTATAAGACTATCATCATATGCAGGCCAAATAATATTTTTATTTTCATTAATCATCTCAAGACACTCATTCGTGAAGTGTGGCACAACAGGCATCATAGAGACTAAAATTTTTTGATAGTTTTCAATTAAAGATTTGGAACTATAAGGACTCTCCAATTCTTTTATTAAGTATGAATACATTTCATGCATATTTGCAATAATAATATTATAATTAAAATTATTTAAATTTTCTGTCATTTTTTTTATAAATCGATTTGTAAACTTAATTAAATTTTCACTTTTATCATTAGTGTGATTTTTCTTAATTTCAGATAAAAATTTAATATTTAAATTCCACAATTTTTGTAAAAACTTGTGAGAGGCAGATATTCCTTCCTCAGACCATTGCACGTCTTTTTCTGGTGGACTATCAGATAAGATAAATATTCTAGCCGAGTCTGCACCGTAATCGTTAATTATTTTTTCAGGATCAACTGTATTTCTTTTTGATTTTGACATTGACTCAGATGGGCCTACAGTAACTATTTTTGTATTATCGTTTTTTAAGTATTTTTTTCCATTGATTGTTGTTATTTCATCAGGACTTACCCAATTATTGTCGTGATCTTTATATGTTTCGTGACACACCATGCCTTGAGTAAAAAGTCCTTTGAAAGGTTCTTTTAAATTAAATTCATTGTTTTCATATGCTAGCGCTTGCATAAAAAAACGTGAATATAATAAATGCAATATTGCATGCTCAACTCCTCCAATATATTGATCAACTGGCATCCAATATTTTATCTCATCAATATCGTATCCATATTCTTTGTTGTCTGGAGAGCAAAATCTTAAAAAATACCAAGAGGAGTCCACAAATGTATCCAATGTATCTGTTTCTCTAACATATTTTTTTCCATCAACTATAATATTTTTCCATTCAAAATTTTTATCTAGTGGATTTCCAGTCGGCTCTAATTTTTTGATATTAGGTAGTTCAACTGGCAACATATTATCTGGTAACTTGTGAGCGTTATTGTTTTCATCATAAATAATAGGAATAGGACAACCCCAGTATCTTTGCCTTGATATACCCCAATCTTTAAGTCTAAAATTAATTTTTTTTTCTCCTAAATTTTTTTTTTCGAGATATTCTATAGTTTTAATTATCGACTCATCTGGACATCTAAGTCCATTTAAAAAAGAAGAGTTAAAAATATATCCAGGTCCCGTATATGCTTTATCTTCTACATTAAAACTTTTGTTTTCAATTTCAGGTGTAACAACTGGAATTATTTTCAAATCGTATTTTTTTGCAAAATCCAAATCTCTTTGATCATGCGCAGGACATCCGAATACAGCGCCTAATCCGTAATCCATTAATACAAAATTAGCAAAAAAAACTGGAACTTTGATTTGGTCATTGAGAGGATTAATAGCAATTAGATCTGTTTTAAATCCTATCTTTTCCGCATTAGCTATTGATTCTTCCGTTGTTCCAGTCTTTGAACAATCCTTTTTAAATTGAATAAAATCCTCATCATTTTCATAGAATTTAGAAATGGGATGATCTACAGACAGAGCTATAAAAGACATTCCAAATAGAGTATCGGGCCTTGTTGTAAAACACTTAATTTCTTTTACAGGTTTATTGCTTTCAATTTTAAATTTTACCTCAGATCCAAAAGATTTTCCTATCCAATTTTTTTGCATTATTTTTACTTTTTTTGGCCAATCATTAAGCTGGTCCAAATTATTCATCAGTTCATCAGAAAATTTAGTAATATTAAAAAACCATTGATTAAGTTTTTTTCTTTCTATTTTTGCTCCAGATCTCCAGCCTCTTCCTTCAATAACTTGTTCATTTGCTAAAACAGTTTGATCTACTGGATCCCAATTTACATACTGTTCTTTACGGTAAACCAAACCTTTGTCATATAATTCCAAAAAAAATTTTTGCTGATGTTTATAATAGTCAACAGAGCATGTAGATATTTCTCTATCCCAATCTATAGAAAGACCTAATCTTTTTAATTGGGACTTCATATTTGAAATATTTTTTTCAGTCCAACTTTTAGGATCCAAATTATTTTGTCTGGCAGCATTTTCTGCTGGCATTCCAAACGAATCCCATCCCATTGGATGGAGAACATTAAATCCTTGTAGAGATTTAAATCTTGCCAGCACATCTCCTATTGTATAATTTCTGACATGTCCCATGTGAATTTTCCCAGAAGGATATGGAAACATTTCAAGACAGTAAAATTTTTTTTTATTTTTATCTATTTTTGATTTAAAAGTTTTATTTTCTTGCCAAAACTTTTGCCATTTTATTTCGATAGATTTAAAATTGTACCTGTCCACAAAATATAAATTATTTACTTTCTGGTACGATCTGGTGGGGTATCGTATTTTTTAATTTTTTTATCTGATTGGCTTTTATATATTGCAGCTTGTTTAAGTATTTGTTTTCGAAGTTCATTTTTTAAAGAACTTTCTTTTTCATCAATTAAACAATTAGTTACAGTCGTGCAAGTTTTATAAAATATTTTGATATCTAATGAGTCAGATCTAATCTCATTAGTTAAAAATCTAATAATTATTTTAATAGACTCAGTTGAACTAGAGTTATCAGAATACCAATCTGTTATAATTATACCTCCGCTGTAATTTGCAGAAGTTAATGGCATAAAATCAATTACATCCAAACTAGCTCTCCATAACTCATTTGAACTAGCAAATTCAAAGTTTGTGTTTCCTCTGGCCACACTATCAGATAGTCTAAAGCCTTTTCCCTGTTCTATGTTTTTTGCTACTCTCTCTTTGGGATTTGGGGGGTTTTTTAAAGCATCACCCCCAGGTAAACTTTTGCAAGCATTTATGAAACAGATTATAAGCAAAATTGGGATAAATTTTTGAATTAATTTTAGTTTCATAAGGATTTTTTAATTTAAAATGCTATAATGTATATATTAAAATCTAATAGTCAAAAAAGCTCTGGTATTATTGGAATTTTATGTTGTAAAAATACAACACTATCAAATTTTTATCCAATTTTATTGAAAATAGGTCAATATTTTTGAGTTTTAGGTGGTAGATATTCCATGTTTATTATTAATAATAACAATTAAACAAGGAGTAATTAATATGAACAATATGAAAAAAATTGGTTTATCAGCATTAGCTGGTTCACTAGTTGCATTTTCTGCTGCTAATGCAGAAATGACTGTTTCTGGAGGAGCGTCTGTTGGTGTTTCTTCAGACAACGAAACAAGAGCTTCAGGCTATTACATGGCTGACAGTATTAATTTCTCATATTCAGGTGAAACTGATAGTGGGTTAACTGTTACTCAAAAGATGGAGTTAGAAGGTCAAGCAGGAGATACTTATAGTACATCAATTGCTGGTGGCTTCGGTACATTAACTTGGCATGGACACGGTGGTAGTTCAGTGATGAGTGGTTGGGATGATATGACTCCTAACGCTTATGAAGAAGTATGGGTATTAGCAGAATACGATGATGCAACATCTTCAACTACTGGAACTAACGAAGTAGTAATGATTAACGGTAGAGCTGGTGACAGCTTGTGGAGATATGACTCTCCTACAATGAGTGGTGTAAGTGTACACGCATCTTACGTTCAAGCTAACGCTGCTGCTGGTGAGTCTTCACACGCTGATATCGGATCTTACGCAGACTTTGGTATTCAAGTAGCTCCAGAAATGGTTGAAGGTTTATCAATTGGATATGCAATGGCTGAAGTTGATGAAAGTACGACTATATCAAACGATGAGTCTACTTTATGGATCAAATACACTTCAGGACCTATCTCTGTAGGTTACCAAATGTCAGATGTAGATGGTCAAAATACTACACAAGATGATGAAGCGACTTTGATGTCAATTTCATATGCTGTGTCAGATGATTTATCTATCTCTTACGGTACTGCTGAAGTTGACCTAGGTTCTTCAACTACTGACCAAGAATCTAAAGGTTTCTCAGCTTCATACACAATGGGTGGTGTTTCTATCTCTATTGCTATGAACGAAACTGATAATATCGGTGGTAACACAACTGCAGCATACGATGTTGAGGGATATGACCTTAACGTTGCATTTGCATTCTAATTTAGTTTAGAAAATTAATAAAAGGGCCCCTTTTTAGGGGCCTTTTTTTTACTCAAAAAAAGAAATTCCAGCAAATTCAGAATTATTTAAAAGCTTTAGTTTATTAAGATTTATTTCGGAAATTCCTCCTAAAGCAACTACTTTTTTTTTAGTTAAATTAGAAATTAATTTAAATCTATTAATTCCCAAATAATTTTTGTTTCTTTTGAATAAAGATGATACGAAAATGCTATTAACTTTTTGAATTTCCTTTGTTTTAATTTCTTTAATGTTATGGGCCGATCCAATTATTTTGAATTGTCTCTTTAATGAATAAGCTAGGTGTTTTGTGCATTTATTAAAGGAAGGAATGTATGCGCCATCTAAATCCAGTTTTATTGCAAGCTTAACATTATTGGATAAATAAAACTTAACTTTTTTCAATTTACAATATTTTTTTAATTTAAGGATGAGCTTTTCATCTATTACTTTTGAGGTATAATTTCTATAAATAATAGTGGTTTGTTTATCCTGTTTATCAATTATGTTTGTATCAAAATTACTTATAAAGTAATATTTATTGATCAAATTAATATGCATAAAACCGTAAAAAATTTATTAGATGTAAAGAATAATATTAAAATGCATCTTAATAAATTAAATATTGATAATAATCCAAAAATAATTGCAGTTTCTAAGACTTTCAAAATTGATAAAATATTACCTCTTATTGAATATGGTCATAACGATTATGGAGAAAATAAAGTCCAGGAAGCATTAGAAAAATGGACAGAGGTTAAAAAAAAAAATTCAAAAATAAGATTACATATGATTGGAAAATTACAAACAAATAAGGTTAAATTTGCCTTACAAATATTTGATTACATTCACTCGGTAGATAGCGAGAAACTTGCAAAAAAAATTTCAGATGAACAAAATAAAATAAATAAAAAAATTAAAGTATTTTTGCAGGTCAATATAGGTGATGAAAATCAAAAATCAGGTATTAATAAAAATCAAGTAGGTCAACTGGTTTCTTTTAGTAAAGAAATTGGTTTAAACGTTATTGGTCTGATGTGTATTCCTCCGGTAAATATAGATCCGGAGGATTATTTTATAGAAATGAATAAACTTAACAAAAATCAAGGTTTTGCAGAATTAAGTATGGGTATGTCTTCAGATTATCTTGTGGCTGCAAAAAATTTATCAACATATGTTAGAGTTGGATCTAGTATTTTTGGTCAAAGAACTTAAAAAATTTTTATTTTTGTATTTTTTTTCATCAATTTAAGCATAATTAAAAAATCTTTTTCTTTTAAAGCAATACAGCCAGCGGTTGGTTTATAATCTTTGGTTAGATGAATGAAAACGCAACTACCTAGACCTGTAACAGTTTTTTCAAAGTTGTATTTAATTGGAATCAAGAGATCATATTTATAATCATTTCTTTTTAATTTTTCATGTTTGATTTTTTTTTCAACTCTAATAAGTTTGTTATATTTTTTTGGAAAACGTATATCATCACACCAACCCATATTTTTTTTAATTTCGATACTTTTCAGTAAAGTTGTCGGTTTTTTTATACGATCTTTCCTAAAATAAAGATTTCCAATTTTAAATGAGCCTTTTGGTGTTTTTTTATCTCCTTCTTTTTTATTCTTGGTTGAGCCTTTTTTACCAATACAGCACCTAAATTTAAATTCGTCTATCTGAAGAGTGTGTTTATTTTTTACAAAAATTGTCATATCCTCTTTTTTGTGAATACTCAGAATTTAATAATATACAAGTTTAACGAGTTATATCATATTCTAGAAGAACTTGGTCTAGATTTAAATTTTAAAATTACCTTTGTGGATAATGAAAATTCCTTAAATGAAAAAGTAAAAAATTTGCATAATCATTTAATTATATCTAACAAAAAATACTCGCACACCGGTAATCAATTTGTTTTAGATAATTTACCAATAAATATTTTTAAATTAGTTGAAAAAATAAATATTGAATTCTTAAAAATACATTTTAATAGTCAGTCTGAAGTTAAAGTAGACAATTACACTATTGATCTAAATTCTAGAGAAATGCTAAAAAATAACATTAAACTTAAATTGACAGAAAAAGAAATTAATACAATTATTTATTTATCTAAATCAAAAACACCAGTTAGCATTGATGAATTACAAGACAAGGTATGGAGTTATCAATCTGATATGGAAACCCACACTGTGGAGACACATATCTATCGACTAAGAAAAAAAATACTAAATACATTTGATGATAATGGATTTATTGTCAGTAAAAAAAATGGCTATCAAATTAAATAAGAAAAATCCAATGGCTAAAGACTTGTTTACTAAAAAGTATAAACCAAAAGTAGTTAGACCCAAAAAAGGCAAGGGAAGCTTTAAGAGAAAGAAAAGTTAAGTTTAAAGTCTTGCCCCAATTTGTTGTATTACTTTAGATGACATTTCAGTACCTTTTTCTAGACATTCTTTTGTAGATAATTTGTTAATATACCCATGTAAAAATCCAGCAGCAAAAAGATCACCTGCTCCTGTAAGGTCAATAATTTTAAGATTTTTTTGTATGTCACTTTCAATAACTTCGTTACCATTAATTGCAACCGCACCTTTTTCACCTCTAGTTACAATAACTAATTTATTAAGTTCTTTTGAAAAATTAATAATCTCATTAAAATTTTTTGCCTCAATTAAAGAGGTAATTTCTTGTTCGTTAGCAAAAGTTATATCAAGTTTATTTTTAACTAAGTTTAAAAAATGAGGTTTGTGTCTATCTACACAAAATAGATCAGAGAGCGACATAGCAACTTTGTTTGCATTATTTATAGCTTTATCGAATGCTTTTTTGGGCTTACCTTCATCCCACAAGTAACCTTCTAAAAATATCATCTCACTTTTTTTAATTACCTCAGAACTAACATCATCTTCATTAATTTTTCCCGCAGTTCCTAGGAATGTACACATCGTTCTTTCTGAGTCTGGGGTTACTAGTATTAAACATGTTCCAGTTGGTAAGTTTTCTTTCTTTTTAGAATAAAAATATTCTACGTTTTCTTTTTTTAATCCTTCTTCATAATTACTACCAAATTCATCATCAGAAACTTTACCTATGAAACCAACTTTATTACCAAGTTGTGATAACCCAACTATAGAATTTGCTACAGAGCCTCCAGAAACAGTTTTTTCAATTTTAAGATTTTTTAATAAATTTTTGAACTCATTTTCATCAAAGAATAACTTCATTGTACTCTTTGTAAGATTGTTTTGGTCAATAAATTTATCTTCAACCTTACAGATGACATCTATTATAGCGTTACCTATACCTAAAATTTTCATATTAAGCTTTTTTGGTAATAACAGGTTTTTTTCTATTTGGGTAGCAAGTAGTGCATATTTGACAACTTATTCCATAACAATCTCTTGCTTTACAATATTCCCTGCCATAAAAAATTATTTGTAAATGCAATTTAGACCATGTTTTTTTAGGAAAAATTCTTTTTAAATCTTTTTCAGTTTGAACTACATTTTTTCCATTTGTTAAACCCCATCTTTGCGCAAGTCTGTGAATATGTGTATCAACTGCAAAAGCTGGATACCCAAAACCCTGGGACATCACAACACTAGCTGTTTTGTGACCCACACCAGGTAGTTTTTCAAGTTCTTCAAAGGTTTTAGGTACTTTACCACCATGCTTTTCTAAGACCTGTTTTGACATTAAGTAAATACTTTTTGCCTTAATTCTAAAAATACCGATTTTCTTGATTAATCTTTCAATTTTTTTTCTTCCTAATTTTACAAAATGTTCTGGCTTAAAATATTTTGGATATATGTTTTTCGTTACATTGTTAACATTTACATCAGTACATTGTGCAGAAAGCAGCACAGAAATTAATAGTGTAAAAGTATTTTTACTCTTTAAAGGAACAGGCGCTTTAGGGTAAATTTTATTTAGGGTTTTAATGATAATTTTTGCTTTCTGTTTTTCATTCATTATGAAAAGTTAAGCAAATCTCTCATGGAATATAATCCTGGTTTTTTTTTCATTAACCATTTAGAAGCAGTTAAAGCCCCATCTGAATAAAGGGCTCTATCAAAAGCCTCATGGTTTAATGTAATTATTTCTTTACCACTTGAGAATTTTACTTCATGTTCACCAATAATTTCACCTTTTCTAATTGAATTAAAATTAATTTTTTTTCCATAAGGGAAAGATTTTTTATTTAAGAATTTTTTACCTATTAAATTATACAAATTTTTATTTTTTCCATCAGCTATACCTTTGCCAAGCATTAAGGCAGTACCGGATGGGTAGTCTTTCTTATGTTTGTGATGTACTTCAAATATCTTACTTAAGTATTCATCATTTAGTGATTTTGAAGCCATTTCTGTTAAATACATTAATAAATTGACACCTAAACTCATATTACCAGCTTTTAAAATAGGTATTTTTTTGGAATATTTTTTAATTTGATTTTCTTGGCTCCTAGTAAACCCGGTAGTACCAATTACAACTTTTTTCTTAAGTTTTGATGCTATTTTAAGTATTTCAAGAGTGCAATTTGGTACAGTAAAATCAATAATTACATCGATTTTTTTAAAAGCCTTGTCAGAATTTAACTCAGGTTTAACTCCATTAAACTTTTTATTTATTAATCTATTTTCTGTAAGTGCAACTAGTTTAAAGTTTTTATTTTTCTTTGATGACTTAATTAATTGCTGACCCATCCTGCCCATGCAACCGGAAATAGCTAAATTAATTTTTTTCATTTAACTAATATTAACCTTTTTTAGAAGATTAGTCTTTTAGTTTTTCCAGAAATCTTTTGCTTTTTGAAAAAATTTTTTAATACTTGGATTAGATTTATCGTTTTCGATTTCTCTAAATTGCTCTAATAATTCTTTTTGTTTTTTATTTAAATATACAGGAACCTCTGTTTTAACTTGAACATATAAGTCTCCAAAATCGCCTCTTCTCATAAATGGCATTCCTTTACCCTTTAATCTGAATTGTTTTCCATTTTGAGTACCATCAGGAATTTTTATTTTTGCTTTTCCACCATCAATGGTAGGTATTTCAACTGTTGTTCCTAAAGCTGCATCAGCCAAGGAAAGAGGAAATTCAAAAAATAAATTTTCGTCTGATCTTTTAAATAAGTTATGTGAATTTACATTAACAAACAGATATAGATCGCCCGTTGCTCCACCCCTTGTTCCTGCTTCGCCTTTTCCTGCTAATCTAATTCTTGTTCCATCATCAACACCTTTTGGAATTGTTACAGATATTCTTTTGGATGATTGTTTTTTACCTTGACCATTGCAATCACTACACGGGTTAGTAATTTCCTCGCCATTTCCATTACATTGAGGACAGGTTTGCTGAACTGTAAAGAAACCTTGATTAGACCTTATTCTCCCATTACCTCCACAATATGAGCATCTATCTGGAGAATAACCAGGTTTTGATCCATTTCCTTTACAAGTACCACATTGTTCTGATGTTGAAAATTTAATGTCTTGTTTTTTTCCATGATAAGCTTCCTCTAGAGAGATAGATAAATCATATCTTAAGTCAGAACCTCTATTATTAGATTTTCTACTTCTTGATCTTCCACCACCACCAAAATCTCCAAAGAAATCTTCAAAAATATCTGAGAAATCTGCTCCACTGAAACCACCAAAGCCACCACCTGGTCTACCACCACCGTTTTCAAATGCAGCGTGACCAAAATTATCGTAGTTTTGCTTTTTTTCTTTGTCTGAAAGTATTCCGTATGCCTCACTAGCTTCTTTAAATTTTTCTTCTGCTTTAGAGTCCCCAGGATTTTTATCAGGATGATATTTAACAGCTAATTTTCTATATGCAGATTTTAATTCGTCTGGGCTTGCGCTTTTATTAACGCCTAGGACATCGTAATAGTCTCTTTTAGCCATCAAATTACCCCAGACAATTAAATGTCAGTTTAAGCGCTTTTTTCTTTATTCTCGTCTTTTACTTCTTCGAAATCAGCATCAACAACATTCTCGTCTTTTTTACCTGCATCATCACCACCATCATCTTTTCCAGACTCAGGTTTTGCACTTTGTTGTGATTTATAGATTGCTTCTCCAAGTTTCATTGAAGCTTGAACTAAAGCTTCAGTTTTTTTCTTAATATCTTCTATATCTTCGCCTTTTAATGTCTCTTTTACAGCTGTTGATGCATCTTCAATTGCTTTTTTCTCTGCATCAGAAATTTTTGATCCATGCTCTTTTAAATTTTTTTCAGTAGAGTGAATTAAAGTATCTGCTTGGTTTCTAACATCAACCGACTCTCTTTTTTTCTTATCAGCTTCTTTATTAGCTTCTGCATCTTTTACCATTTTTTCAATTTCTTCATCACTTAATCCACCAGATGCTTGGATTTGAATTTTTTGTTCTTTACCAGTTCCTTTGTCTTTAGCTGAAACATTTACGATACCATTAGCATCAATATCAAATGTAACTTCAATTTGAGGTACTCCTCTTGGTGCCGGCGCAATTCCTACTAATTCAAAGTTACCTAGGGCTTTATTATCAGCTGCCATTTCTCTTTCACCCTGTAGAACTCTAATAGATACAGCAGGCTGATTGTCTTCAGCAGTTGAAAACACCTGACTTTTTTTAGTTGGAATTGTTGTGTTTTTATCAATCAGTTTTGTAGAAACTCCCCCAAGTGTTTCAATACCTAGTGATAATGGAGTTACATCTAATAGAAGTACATCTTTAACATCACCCTGTAATACTCCTGCTTGAATGGCAGCACCCATAGCAACTACTTCATCAGGGTTTACACTTTTGTTAGGGTCTTTTCCAAAAAAGTTTTTAACTTCCTCTAATACTTTTGGCATTCTAGTCATACCACCTACCATCACTACTTCATCAATTTCACTAGCAGTAATTCCTGCATCTTTAAGAGCCGTTTTACATGGAGGCATAGTTCTAGCAATTAAATCCTCGACCAAAGCCTCAAGTTTTGCTCTAGTCATTTTTAAATTAATATGTTTTGGACCTGTTTTATCTGCAGTAATAAAAGGTAGATTTATATCTGTTTGTTCAGCAGATGATAATTCAATTTTTGCCTTTTCAGCAGCTTCTTTTAATCTTTGTAAAGCAAGTTTATCTGACTTAAGATCAATTCCATTATCTTTCTTAAATTCAGTGATTAAGTAATCAACAACAGCATTATCAAAGTCTTCACCACCTAAAAAAGTATCACCATTAGTTGATTTAACTTCAAAAACACCGTCACCTAATTCTAAAATCGAAACATCAAATGTTCCTCCACCCAAGTCATATACAGCAATTTTTTTGTTTTGTTTTTTGTCTAAACCATAAGCTAAGGATGCAGCAGTTGGTTCATTAATAATTCTTAAAACTTCTAATCCAGCAATTTTTCCTGCATCTTTTGTTGCCTGTCTTTGTGCATCATTAAAGTATGCTGGGACAGTAATCACAGCTTTTGTTACAGCCTGACCTAAATATTTTTCTGCCGTTTCTTTCATTTTTTGTAAAATGAATGCTGATATTTGAGAAGGTGAATATTTTTCACCTTTAGCTTCAATCCAAGCATCACCTTTTTCAGAATTAATTATTTTAAAAGGTGCAGCCTCTACATCTTTTTTTACCGTTGGGTCGTCAAAATTTCTTCCAATTAGTCTTTTTACTGCAAAAATAGTATTTTCTGGATTTGTAACAGCTTGTCTTTTTGCTGGTTGTCCAATTAATTTTTCGTTTTCATCTGTGAATGCCACAACTGATGGAGTAGTTCTTGCTCCCTCAGCATTTTCTAAAACCTTAGCTTGTGTTCCTTCCATAATGGCAACACATGAATTTGTTGTTCCTAAGTCTATTCCAATAATTTTGCTCATAATATTAATATCTCTCTTTCGTCATATAGGGTTTAAATGTGAAACTACAAGTTGATCTCATAATTATTTATTTTCTGAATTTTCCTGATTTTCCACAGTTTTTTCCTCTTTAATTGTAACTTTTTTTGACACTCCTACTAATGAGGGTCTAAGTAATCTGTCTTTTATAGTAAAGCCTTTTTGAATTTCCTGAATTATTGTTCCAGGCTCTTTTGTATCATCTTCAATTTCCATCATTGCTTGATGAAAGTTTGGATCTAGTTTTTTGTTAAGGCTATCAATAGGTTTAATGTTATTTTTTTCGAATATTGAGATTAAATCTTTTTTAATAATATCTAAATGTTCTAGTGTCTTTTTTAATGCTTCAGTTTCTTTTAACTTATCGTCACTTTCAAGAACATGTTTCGACCGATCTAAGTTATCAATCAAATTTAATGCCTCTTTAGCAAAACTATAACCACCATATTCAAAAGCATCCTCTTTTTCTTTTTCAAATCTTCTTCTTTGATTTTCCATTTCAGCAAAAGTTCTTGCCACTTTATCTTCAAGTTCAGCAATTTTTTCTTCTGGCGTTTGTTCTTTGATTTCTTCTTTAGGTTCTAGGTTTGTTTCTTGCTTATTTTCTTCAGCTAAGTTTTCTTCAGATTTCTCATTTTCTTTTACTGTATCCTGGTTTTGATTTACAGAAGTGCTATTTTGGTTTTCCTCTTTTTCCATAGCTTCTTATATGGTAAGGATTTGAGTAATTTCTAGATGTCTAAACAAAAAATAAATAAATTACTCATTGGGACTAATAACAGGGGGAAACTTAGAGAAATCAAGAGTTTATTACCAAAAAAGATCAAATTACACTCTACATCTGAATTTAAACTTAAAAGTCCAGTTGAAAATGGCAAAACATTTAAAGAAAATTCATTAATTAAATCTAAATATTTTTCAAAAAAAACAGGATTAATATGCTTGGCAGATGACTCAGGTTTAGAAATAGATTTTCTGGGTAAAAGTCCTGGAATTTATTCTGCGAGGTGGGGCGGGAGGCATGGAGATTTTAATAAAGCTATAAAAAGAGTTTACAGAGAGCTAAATAAAAAAGATAAAAATTGGAAAGATAAAAAAATTAAAGCAAGATTTATTTGTGCACTTTCTATTTCATATTTAAATAAAAAAATTGTTTGTGTTTTAGGAAAAGTTGAGGGTCATATTTCAGATAAACCAAGAGGAAAAAATGGATTTGGCTATGATCCAATTTTTATACCGTTAAAAAAAAGAAGAACTTTTGGAGAAATGAAGCCATCTCAAAAATATAAGATGGATCATAGGTACGAAGCTTTTAAAAAAATTAAAAAATTTCTATAAGTTTTTGATCCTCAATTTTATAAAAATTAAGTCTATGATTTATTTTATTATTTTTGATATCAAAAATTCCAATTTTTCCTTTGAAGGAGTTTTTTCTTTTAAAAATTTTATTTAGGTTCTCTGCTTTAGAGTTTATTGACAAATAATAAACTAAGCCAACAAGATCATAACTCAATAGAGATAAGTGTGTAGGATCTTCATTAAATGCGTTAAAGTATTTTATTTTGTAGCTATCAAAATTTCCTTTATTTATTGATGGGTAATATAATGGCTGGATATCATTTTCATTTAATAAACTTTCGTCAAACCATTGATTTAAAGTTATAAAATATTTATTTTCAGGAAGTACATCGGTATATAAAAGTGATGTAGATACACTTTTTAGACTTTCATCGAAATCTGCAATTACAACAGCATCAAAATTTAAACCGCCTAAAGTGTATCTTTTTTCCAGTCTTTTTATTTTTTTTTCTTTATTTGGATCATTTGAATTTTTTATTCTTTTTATTTCATCTTCTAAATTTTGCTTTCTTATTCTGTAGTTTGTAATTTCTTCTATTTGTTTTGTTAATTTGGTAGGCTCTGTATTATATTCATAATCTTTATAAATTTTAATTTTTGAATTTTTCATTCCTCTTTTAACTTCAAATTCATAATCTTGGATTGGTGTTAAAAAAATAGTTCTTTGGATTTGATTCTTTTCTAAAAATTTTTTTATTGTATTAAATTGTGATGTAGAATTAATTCCAGCAGAGATTACATTTTTTGGAAGATCTAAAGTTTTATTTGTTAATGATAAAAAAGTTAATTCCCTCATTTCATCTAAATAAATTAAACTTTCATAAAATACTGGACCTATAACAACCTCTATACCCATTTCACTTAATTCAAATGCTGACTTTAAAGTTTGGTTAGCTTTAGTTGCCGTATCTTTTGGATAGATTTCTATTAGATCGTTATCTATATCTTTGACAGCTAATCCAACTGCTTTAATGATTGATTCTCCAATTTCCTTATTTTCTCCTGTCATAGGTACTAATAATCCTATTCTTATTTTTTCTTGAGCATTAACGGCTAAAAAAAACAAAGAGTGGTAACTTAAAAAAATAAAATAAATAATTTTAATTAATTTAATCATTTTGATGCTACTATAATATTTTTTAAGCTAAATTATGATCATAAAACCACAATTTAAATTAAAAGAGTATGAAAATGGTCTTTATTTGGTATCAACTCCCTTGGGAAATTTAAAAGATATAACTTTTAGAGCAATCGAAATTTTACAGCAATCAGATTATATTTTATGCGAAGATACTCGTGTTTCAAAAAATCTTTTAGATAAATATAAAATTAAATCAAAATTAATTTCAAATCATAAATTTAATGAGAAAAAAAATGTAGTAAAAATTCTCGAATATCTAAAATCTGGAAATATAATTTCTTTAATATCCGATGCTGGTACCCCTAGTATTTCTGATCCAGGCTCAATATTAGTTAATGAGTGCATTAGTAATGAGATAAAAATTTTTCCTATTCCCGGACCTTCAGCTATTGCTGCGGCTGTTTCAATTAGTGGTTTTTCAGATAAATTTTTGTTTTGTGGTTTCCTCTCAGATAAAAAACAGCAATTATCTAATGAATTAAAAAAATTCTCAGAATTTGAAAATTCATTGGTTTTTTTTATTTCTCCTAAAAAAATTAACAAAATCATACCTGAAATAAAAAAGAACTTTTCTGGAAGAAAAATAGTTTTTTGTAGGGAAATAACAAAAATCTACGAAGAATTTATTAGAAAAAATATAGATGAATTGGAATTATTTAAAAAAGAACCAAAAGGTGAGCTTACAGTTGTTATTTCTGAAAAAAAAATAAATAAAAATTTATCTAAAAAATTGACTGAATCAGATATGAATATAATAAAAAAAATGATTAATAAATTATCTACTAAAGAAATTACTGATATTTTAAGTCAGAGCACTAACGTACCTAAAAAAGAAATATACAACTATTGTTTAGAATTAAAAAATGAAAAATAAATTATTAATTTATATCTTTGTAAGTTTTATTATAACAGGATGTGTTGGAGTTGGCTCCAAAGGTCTTTTCGGAACAGGTGTTTCAGTTGCCTTAGATCCCAGAACAGTCGGCACTCAAATTGATGATTCTATAATGCAAAAAAGTATCAGTGCAAAAATCTTGGCTAAAGATAAAAAATATCTTTTGTCTATCAAAACTAAAGTTTTAGATGGTAGAATTTTTGTAACTGGAAAAGTAGATGGCCCAGAGGAAAAATTAATGATTACAAAATTAGCATGGGAAACTAAGGGTGCTAGATCTGTTAGAAATGATATAAAAATTAAGGAAGAGTTTAACTTTAAGCAATCTGCAAAAGATATATTAATAACATCACAACTTAGAACAGCTATAATTGTTAATAAAAATATTAAGGCAACTAATTATCAAATAGATACCTATAAGAAAAAAATTTATATTTATGGAATTGCTCTAACTTCAGAGGAAAAAGATTTAGTTATAAGTGAAGCAAAAGAAATACTTGATGTCGAAGATGTAATTGCCAGTATTATTCTTGTTGAGGATTTAAGAATCCAAAGAGAATAATTATTTTTTGTAGTCAATTACTTGGGAAGAATAAGCAGCAATTGATGCTAAGTTGAGTATTTCTGAAGTTGATGATCTTAGAGGGGCTATTTCTATAGGAAGCCCAAGTCCAATTAATAATGGTCCAATTACTTTTGTATCACCTATAGTTTTCATTAATTTATAAGATATTGCTGCACTGTGTTGTCCAGGCATTATTAAAATATTTGCTTTACCAACTATTTTTGCAAAAGGATAAAGTTCTTTATACTCTGGATTAAGAGCAACATCAGGCTGCATATCTCCATCAAATTCAAAGTCTACTTTTCTTTCTTTTAAAATCTCAACCGCGTTTCGAATATGTTTTGTTCTACTAGTAAGAGGTTGTCCAAATGTAGAATGAGATACAAAAGCAACTTTTGGATCAAATCCAAAAAGTCTAACTACTCTTGCTGTAGATATAGCAATTTCAGCCATTTGTTCAGAAGTTGGATATTCATGTACACTTGTATCACCAACAAAAATAGTTCTTCCTTTGTGAACAATCATGTTTAATCCAAACATAATTTCACCTTCTCTTACATCAACAACTTGCTTAATTTTTTCAAATGAAGCACCAAATCGTCTTGTGTTGCCGGTTACAGCACCATCAGCATCGCCACAGGCAACCATACTAGTAGCCCAAACAACTCTATCATTTCTGATCATTCTGTCACAATCTCGTTCTAATAACCCTTGTTCTCTTTGTAATTTTTCAAACAGATGTTTAACGTATCTTTTTCTTTTTTCTTCATCTTTTGAATTAACAATTTCAATGTCAAAATCTTCGCTATAACCAATATTTTTAATCTGTTCTTTAATTTTACTTTCTTTACCAACCAGTATTGGAATACCTAATTTTGAATTTTTAAATGCTATGGCAGCTTTTAAAGTATTTTCATCTTCACCATCTGCAAAAACAATTCTTTTCTGATTTTTTTTAATAAATGAATTGATACCCTGCATTATAGTTACCGTTGGGTCTAGCCTTTGTTTGAGTTGTTCTTTATAAACCTCAAAATCATCTATATTTTTTCTAGCAACACCACTTTCTATTGCTGCTTTTGCTACAGCTGATGGTATTACACTTATTAATCTTGGATCAAATGTTGATGGAATAATATAATCTTTTCCATAATGAGGTCTTTCCCCACCCATAGCTGCAACCACTTCATCAGGAACATCTTCTCTTGCAAGCTTAGCTATTGCATTAGCTGCAGCAACTTTCATTTCTTCATTTATTGTTTTGGATCTAACATCTAAAGCCCCTCGAAAAATATAAGGAAATCCAATTAAATTATTTACTTGATTGGGGTAATCTGATCTTCCCGTCGCAACAATTGCATCATTTCTAACCTCATTAATTTCCTCTGGGGTAATTTCTGGATCAGGATTAGCGCAAGCAAATATAATTGGATTTTTTGCCATAGATTTAACCATCTCTTTTTTTAGAATACCTTTTGCAGATAATCCTAAAAAAACATCTGCACCTTTAATAGCATCTACTAAAGTTCTATGTTTAGTTTTAGCTACATATCTAGATTTCCATTGATCAATTCCCTCAGTTCTACCTTCATAAATAACACCCTTTCTGTCTAGCATTATTATATTTTCAGATTTTACTCCTGAGTTTTTAAATAACTCAGTACAAGCTTGTGCTGAAGCTCCAGCACCGTTAACTACAACTTTAATTTTTTTTATTGATTTACCACAAATATCTAAAGCATTAATCAATGCTGCGGTTGTTATGATTGCTGTTCCATGTTGATCATCATGAAAAACTGGAATATCTAAAATTTCTTTTAATTTCTGCTCTATTATAAAACAATTTGGGGCTGCTATGTCTTCTAAATTAATTCCACCAAAGCTAGGTGCAAAATTTTTAATCGAATTTATGATTTCTTCTGAATCTTTAGAATCAATCTCTAAATCAATTGAATCGATATCTGCAAATCTTTTAAATAATACGGCCTTTCCTTCCATCACAGGCTTTGATGCAAGAGCACCTAAATTTCCCATACCCAATATTGCCGAACCATTACTTATTACAGCAACAAGGTTTCCTTTACTTGTATAATCATAGGCTGCTTCTGGGTTTTCACTTATCTTTTTTACAGGAGCGGCAACTCCTGGAGAATAAGCCAGAGCTAGATCACGCTTAGTTGTCATATTTTTTGAAGAAATAATCTCAATCTTGCCAGGTTTTTTGTCTTTATGAAAATCTAAGGCTTCTTTATCTGTGTAATGATTAATTTTTGTTTTTTTCATTTCTGATAACAATAAGTGTACAATTGGGGTAAAATTAAGACTAATATGATTTATGAACTTACTTAAGTCAACAGGGACATTTGGCTTTTATACTATCATTAGTAGATTGCTAGGTTATTTAAGAGATATTTTAATAGCAATTTTTCTAGGAACAGGAATGTTAGCGGATGCATTTTTTGTAGCATTTAGAATTCCAAATACTTTCAGACGATTATTTGCTGAAGGAACTTTTAATGCAGCATTTGTGCCAAGTTATTCATCAGAAATAGCTAAAGGTAAAAAACAATCAAATAAATTTGCTAATGATATCTTTAATTTTCTTTTTTTAGGTTTGTTATTTTTAACAATAATTATTGAAATTTTTATGCCTGTATTTGTTTCAATCATAGCCCCAGGTTTCGTTGGTAATTTAGAAAAAATGGAGGTAGCAATAAATTTAACTAGGATCACTTTCCCTTTTTTATTTTTTATTTGTTTAGCATCATTTTTTTCTGCAATTCTAAATTCACATAATAAGTTTGCAGCTGCTGCTGCAGCTCCAATAATTTTGAATATTATTTTAATTCTAGTATTGGTACTTTCTAAATTTTTAGGTGATCAGTTAGTTTATTATTTATCTTATGGTGTTTCTTTAGCGGGTTTTTTACAATTAGTATTTTTATATAAATATGTCTCAAAATATCACTTACTTGAATTTAATTTTAATTTTAAAGCAAGTAATAAAGTAAAGTTTTTTTTTAGAAAACTTCTACCAAGTATTTTTTCATCTGGTGTTACTCAAATTAATATTTTAATTGGAACAATTATTGCATCATTTCAAGCGAGTGCAGTCTCTTATTTATATTATGCAGATAGAATTTATCAAATTAACCTAGCTATAGCTGGTATTGCGATTGGTGTCGTTATACTTCCACAGCTTTCAAAACATATTCAATCTAAAAAAAAAAATAAGATTTTGCTTATACAAAATAAAGCTCTAGAGTTAAGTTTATTTCTAAGCCTTCCAGCGACTATTGCTTTAATTATTGGATCAGAACAAATTATTTCAGCCTTATTTGGATACGGTTCTTTTAATGAAAATTCAGTGAACAACTCAAGTTTAGCGTTATATTATTTTGCAATAGGGCTTCCTGCTTTTGCCTTGATAAAGGTTTTTTCAAGTTTTTTCTTTGCAAATCACGATACTAGAACTCCATTTTATATTTCTTTGATTTCAGTATTACTTAATATTTCTGTTAGTGTTTATTATTTCAGTGAAATTGGATTTATAATAATTCCAATAGCTACTTCTATTTCATCTTGGTTTAACTCAATTTTGTTATTTTTGTTTTTAAAAAATAGACAGTTATTCTTTTTTAATAAAATATTTTTTATAAAATTTATTAAAATATTTTTTGCATCAATTTTGATGGGTTTATTCTTTAACTTTTTGTTAAATTTTTTTCAAAACGAATTAGCATTTAATCAATCAATTAAATCTTTATATTTATTTTTTTCTGTTATATTGGGATTATTGTTTTATTTAATTGTTTGTTATTTCATCAAAGCTTTTCAAATGAATGATATTAAATTAAAGTATTAATTTTATGGGTAAAAAAATATTTTCTGGTGTACAGCCAACAGGTAACCTTCATTTAGGAAATTACTTAGGAGCTATAAAGAATTTTGTAGATTTAAATAATGATAACGATAATGAATGTATTTTTTGTGTAGTTGATTTACACGCCATCACAGTTAAGCAAGATCCAAAAGAATTAAAAAATAATATTAGAGAAACTGTTGCAACTTTTATAGCAAGTGGAATAGATCCAAAAAAAAGTATAATTTTTAATCAATCCAGAGTAGCTGCTCATGCTGAGGGAGCATGGATATTAAGCTGTATTGCTAGAATGGGTTGGTTGAATAGAATGACCCAATTTAAAGAGAAAGCTGGTAAAGACAAAGAAAAAGCTAGTATTGGTTTATATTCTTATCCAGTTTTAATGGCAGCTGATATTCTTTTATATGATGCCACTCATGTTCCTGTGGGTGATGATCAAAAACAACATTTGGAATTATGTAGAGATATAGCTCAAAAATTTAATAATGATTTTAACGTAGAAAATTTTCTTCAAGTTCCTGAGCCCTTAATTCAAAAAGAGTTTTCAAGAATAATGAGTTTAAAAGATGGTTCAAAAAAAATGAGTAAATCAGAATTATCAGACTTAAGTAGAATAAATTTAACAGATGATAAAGATCAAATAATAAACAAAATTAAAAAAGCAAAAACTGATCCATTACCTATGCCACAAGATATAAAAAAACTAGATGAAAGATTAGAAGCAAAAAATCTTTTAGGAATTTATTCAAGCTTGACTAATTCTACATTAGAACAGTCAGTGAAAAATTTTGCAGGTAAAAACTTTTCAGAATTTAAAGAACAACTAGCCGAAGAACTTGTAAATAAAATTGAACCCATTTCTAATGATATTAAAAAACTATTAGGAGATGAGAGTTATTTAGATAAAATTCTTCTAGATGGAGTTGAAAAAGCAAATATTATTGCCACTAAAAAGATTGAAAGAATTAAAGAAATAGTAGGTTTTTAATAAAAAATTTATTATCAAGTTTTAATTTTTAAAATATTCACTATATATAATTTATGTTCGTTCAAACAGAAGTAACACCAAATCCAAATTCCTTGAAATTTCTTCCTGGAAAGAAAGTTTCAAATAGTGGTCCCTATGAAATTACAAATAAAGATGATATTCAAAATGAATTGGTGAGAAATATTTTGTCGATAAATGGTGTTGAAGGTATTTTTTTAGGTCAAGATTTTATTTCAGTAAATAAAAACGAGGATATTAAGTGGGAGGAAATTAAACATATTGTAATTTCTCTAATAAATGATTTTTACGCAGACGGTAAAGAGTTTGTAATTGATGAAAATATAAAAGAGGAAGCTTCAGAATTAAGTGAAATTGAGGAAAAAATTGTAAAAATTTTAGAGCAAAAAATAAGACCCGCTGTTGCTAGAGATGGTGGAGATATAAAATTCAAAGAGTTTAAAGACGGAGTTGTAAAGGTGCAATTACAAGGTAGCTGTTCAGGCTGTCCTAGTTCAACTATGACTTTAAAACAAGGTGTTCAAAATCTTCTATGTCATTATTTGCCAGAGGTAAAAGAGGTTGTTGCGATACAGTAAAAATTTATGAGAAAAATTAGAAAATCAGGTTTTTTAAAAAATAAAAGCTTTAATATCGTTTCAAGATTTTTCATAAGTTCTTTTATTGTAATTTCATTCTTTTATGTAACCCCTATATTTATTAATTTTGCTGACAAAAATTTTAATAATAAAGAATTTACCAATAACTCAAAAAATATTTTGAATAATACTTTAAACCAAGATAAATTAATTGAGGAAGATGCAACAGCAGATGCTGATGAGAGAGAATTATTATATGATATTTTAGAAGAGAATAATTCTGAAATTAATCTAGTCAGATATACAACATCCGAGATTGACTCGTTATTTAAAGAGGTAAATTATAATTTAAAGGATGTAAGAGATACAAAATTAGTAAAACCAATAGATATCGGTCTTCTTCCGAATGAAATTAAAAATATATCCAATACTAAAAAAAGAAAGGATATGTTTATAAAAATTGTTCTCCCTTTAATAGTTAAGGAAAATAATAAAATAAGAGTTGATAGAAAAAGATTATTCACAATTTTAAATAAAAATAGCAATACTGATATTGAAAAAAAATGGTTAGAAAAAAAATATAAACAATATGGTGCAAGAAAAAATGATTTATCTACTTTAAAAATAAGAATGGATGAAATACCAGTTTCATTAGCTATTGCTCAAGCTGCTAAAGAAACAGGTTGGGGCACTTCAAGATTTGCATTAAAGGGAAATGCTTTATTCGGTCAATGGACCTGGTCTGGAGAGGGATTAAAACCTAAAAATGCTGATAAAGGTAAAGATCATAAAGTAATGAAATTCCATAGTTTACAGCTTTCTGTAAGAGCATATTTAAGAAATTTAAATACTCACTCAACATATAAGAATTTAAGAAAAGAAAGAACAGAGCTTAGAAATCAAGATAAACCTTTAGATAGTTTAATTTTATCTAAACATTTAGATAAATACGCAGAAACAGGTAGCCAATATATAGAGGTTTTACAAAAAATTATTGAACAGAATAATTTAAAAGATTTTGATGATGCGAGATTGTTGCCTTCAAGTAAAGATTTAGAAAGTTTAATTTAATTTTCATTTACTTTTATAGGGAATTGAACTCCAAACCATCTCCATTTTCCATTATCATTCAGAGAACAATTAATTCTACCTCTTCTTGGTTTAAATGGTCCTCTGAATTCAATCGTTAAAGAGTTGTTGATAAAGCTTGTTCTTGATTTTTCCCAAACATCTACCTCATTAGAATAACAATTGATATTAGGTAAATTTTTTTGCTCCTTAAAAAATTCAACTTTAAAATTTGGAGGGTTTGTGTTTTCGAATAATTGTTTTTCCTCAGGAAGTATTCTTTTATATTCAAGTGGAAAATAATTTATTATTGATCTAAATCTTTTTAACTCTCCGTATTGTTCATTAATTGGAAATCTAGGTAATTCAAATTTATCTTTATTTAAATCAATAACACCAGAATGTTGACCAAAAGCATATTTGAAATTTTTAGATATATAGTCTCTCATAAATTTAGAGTATTCACCAAAGGGATATGAGAATAAGTCGGGTATATAACCAAGTTCTCTAAGAAATATTTTATTAGCAGTTTCAATATCTAAAATAAACTCATCATTGCTTACATCTATAAGATATTCATGAGTATGAGAATGATGTCCTATATTTGTAAAATCATAACTTTCAACCTCTTTAATTTGTTCCCAATTCATATAACCTTTTTTTCCCACTGGTTCAGTTGAAACAAATAAAATAAATGGAATTTTATTTTTTTTTAGATAAGGCCATGCTTCAGTATAAAAAGATTCAAAAGCATCATCGATAGTTATAAGAATTTCTTTTTTTGATTTTGGTTTATCAAACTTTTCATCAAAATTATTTGGATTATGAAAATTAAAATCTGAGTTCTTAATAATACTTATATGTTTCTTAAATATATCCATTTTAATATTGGTAGAAGGATACTTGTTTTCATTAAAACGATGATACATTATTGATAGAATTCCTTCATCATTAGAATAGTATTTGATATTATTTTCATCTGATTTAGAACTGGTGTTAGAAAATAAAATAATTATGAGTAAACTAATAATTGATGTAGCTGGTGAAAAAATTTTTTTAATGATCATTACTAATAATGATATTTATAATATTACTAAAGAGAATACTAAAATTAATTATGAAAAATTAACTTTGATTCTTAATGATTTCTTAAATTTTCATAAATTAAATTTAAAAGATATTAAAACAATTTACTTAAATAGAGGTCCTGGTAGTTTTGCTGGTATTAGAAATTCTTTATCACTAGTTAAAGCATTTAATTTAACTAATAATATCGATTATTATTGTTATAGTATCCAAGATTTTAAAGGTGAAAAGGACATAAAATACGAAAATATCCCTAATTTGTGTGAAAAATTTAAAATTGAAAAAAATTTGATTAATCTTACTTATTAGGGTTAAAATTAAAAAATGTCAGATCAATTAGAACAAAAGTTTCAAAGAAAAGGTTTAAAGCTTACAGATCAAAGAAGAACAATAGCTCGCGTCATATTGGAGTCAAAAGAAGCTTATGGTGAGTCTGACCATCCTGACGTTGATGAATTATATAATAGAGTTTCAAAAATAGATCCAAAAATTAGTATTGCTACAGTTTATAGAACAGTAAAACTATTTGAAGAGGCAGGTATATTAACTAAACATGATTTTAAAACTGGTAAAGCGAGATATGAATTAAATGATGATCATAATCATTTAATAGATATCAAAACTGGAGAAATAATAGAATTTGTCGATGACGAAATTAATCAGCTACAACAGAAAATTGCTGAAAAATACGGGTACACTTTAGTTGACCATAAACTTGAGTTATATGGGATTAAAAAAAAATCCCAGTAATATGAATCAAAAAATATTTATTAAAACTTTTGGCTGTCAAATGAATGAGTATGACTCAAATAGAATATTTGACTCAGTTAAAAAAATTGGTTTTGATAAAACAGAGCATTATGAAGATGCAAACTGTTATTTGTTAAATACATGTCATATTAGAGATAAAGCAAAAGAAAAAGTTTATCATGAAATTGGTAGGGTAAAAAAGATATTTCGATCGAAAAAAAAACCATTAGTAATTATTGCTGGCTGTGTTGCTCAAGCAGAAAATGACGAAATGTTAAAAAGAGAGCCTTACATTGATTTAGTCATAGGCCCTCAAGCTTATCATAAAATAAACGATACAATTTTAAATTTTACACGAAAAAAGAAAAAGATAGAGGAGACTGAGTTTGATGCAGTTTCTAAATTTGAATATCTAAGTAAAATAAAAAATAAAGCTGGCAAAGTTTCATCTTTCTTAACTATACAAGAAGGGTGTGATAAATTTTGTCATTTTTGTGTAGTCCCATATACAAGAGGACCAGAATATTCTAGACCATTTAAACAAATTTTAGATGAAGCAAAATATTTAGCTGGCAATGGTTCAAAAGAAATAATTTTACTTGGACAAAATGTGAACGCTTATGATAATGAGGGATATAGATTATCAGATCTAATTTTAAATATTGAAAAATTACCTGAAATAAAAAGAATTAGATATACAACCTCTCATCCAAGGGATATGACAGAGGATTTAATTGAGGTTTACAAAACCTCAAAAAAGCTAATGCCACTTGTTCATTTACCTGTCCAAAGTGGATCGAATAAAATTTTAAAATCAATGAATAGAAAACATACTATTGAGGAATATTTAAATACTCTTGATAAATTAAAAGAAATTAATCCAAAGATAGAATTTTCAAGTGATTTCATAATTGGTTATCCTGGTGAAGATGAGCAAGATTTTAAAGATACTTTTAACTTGATTGAAAAAGTGAAATTTATTAACTCATATTCTTTTATTTTTAGTCCAAGACCCGGAACAGTAGCTGAGAATTTAGATTTAATTGAGAGAAAAATTTCTGTTGAGAGACTTGAAAAAATTCAAAAAATATTATTTGAAAATCAAATTCAAATGAACAAATCATTAGAAAATAAAATTGTTGATGTTTTAGTTGAAAACCTAACTGATGATAAAAGTAAAGCTTTTGGAAGATCTGAGTATATGACATCTATTATTTTTAATGGTAAAAAGAGCGATATTGGAAAAATAGTACAAGTAAGAATCAAAGAGAGTACCAGAAATACTTTATTCGGTGAAATTATACACAATTTGGATCAAAAGGTTGCTTAGAAATTGAGTGGGATAACAAAAAAAAATATCGATCAGTCCTTGAAATTTGTTTATTCAGATAACAGTTCTTTAAGTGTAATATTCCATGATAATAATTTGTTAATGGGAGTTGTTGGAGAATTTAACAAAAATTTACAGGAATTAGAAAAAATTACAAATTGCAGTTTATATTCAAGGGGAAATTCAATTTTGATCAAATCAACCCCTGAAAAAAATGAAAAAATTAAAAATGCTATTCAATTTTTAGCTAATCAGTTTATTAATAATGGAAGTATAGAAAATAAAGATATACTTTCTTCAGTTGATAATTTTATGATTAATGAAAAAGTAAAAAATAATAATATTACAGACATCATCAAAACTCCTAAAAAATCTATAATTCCAAGATCAGAAAAACAAAAAAGCTATGTGAGAGCTTTGAGGGAGAGTGATATTATAATTTCAGCTGGACCAGCGGGAACAGGAAAAACATTCTTGGCAGTAGCTGTCGGCTTGACTATGCTTTTAGAAAAAAAGATTGAGAGAATTATTCTTTCAAGACCAGCTGTAGAAGCAGGTGAGCGATTGGGGTTTTTACCTGGTGATATGAAGGAAAAAGTAGATCCTTATCTGAGACCTCTATATGATTCTTTATATGATCTATTTGACTTCGAAAAAATACAGAGAATGATTGAAATTGGAGATATAGAGATTGCACCTTTGGCTTTTATGAGAGGTAGAACTCTTAAAAATTCCTTTGCAATTTTAGACGAAGCACAAAATGCTACGGATACACAGATTAAAATGTTTTTAACACGAATTGGAGAAAATTCAAAAATAGTAGTTAATGGAGATCCTTCTCAAATTGATTTACCAAATAAAAGTATGTCAGGCTTAGTCCGATCAAAAGATTTACTTGGACATTTAAAGGAAATATCGATAGTTGATTTTGATCATTCTGATGTAGTTAGGCATCCACTTGTTTCAAAAATAGTTAAAGCATATTCACATAATGATTAGTATTAATGTCTTCTCTGAAGAGAAGGCTTGGTCAAAAAGGCTTAAAAATAGGGATATTTTTTTTAATAAAATATGTAAAGCTTTTCCAAAAAAATATAAATTTTTGAATAAAAAAGTAACCTTTACACTATTACTTTCAAATAATAAGAATATTAAAAAATTAAATAAAGTTTTTAGAAATAAAAATAAATCTACTGATATTTTATCTTTTCCATTAGATAAAAAAATAAAAATATCAAAAAATACTTATCTTGGAGACATTATCATTAGCTATAATTATGTAAACAGACCAAAATCACAAGATTTAAAATCTTTTAAAGAAAAAGTTATTAAAATATTTATACATGGTTTCCTTCATCTTGTAGGTTTTGATCATAAAAAAAATAAAGATTATTCCAAAATGTTAAAAGAAGAAAATTTATTATTTAAATCTGTGCAATCAAAAATAAATTAAATTGAAAAATAAACTTTATATCGAATTAAGTTATTTAATTTTATTAGGAATGCTTACTTCCTTAAGTTTGCCCCCATTCAATTATTTTGTAATAAATTTTTTAACTTTTAGCTTATTATATATTTTTTTAATAAAAAAAATTGAGTTTTATCGGAAAAAAAAAATATTTTTTCTTTATGGTTGGCTATTTGGATTTGGTTATTTTGCAAGTAATTTATATTGGATCTCAATATCGTTAACTTTCGATCAAAATTTTGAGTTTTTAATACCTTTAACAATAATTTTAATACCTGGTTTTTTAGCTTTGTTTTACGGTTTAGTCGCTTACATATTTGTAGTTCTGAAACCAAATAGAAATTTGAGTTCATTTTTTCTATTTTCTCTAATATTTGGAATATTAGAATTCTTAAGAGGATCAATACTCACCGGTTTCCCTTGGAATTTAATTGCTTATAGTTTCTCTAATCAAATCGAAATTTTAAATATTACCTCAGTTATAGGTACTTATAGCTTTAATCTTTTCTGTATTTCATTATTTACAAGCCCATCAGTATTTATTTTACGAAAAAATAAAAAAGATATTGGTATTTGTGTAGTATTACTTATTACAATATTATCATTTTATATACTTGGTTCACAAAATTTAAAAAAATTTAATATTCAGCAAGCAAAAAAGCTTGATTATAAAATAAGAGTTTTAAGTTCAAATATAAGTATAGATAGATTTTATGATAATATTGATCCTGTAACGGCAATAGAAGAACTAATTGAAATAAGTTCAACTAAAAAAAATGAAAAAATAATTTTTATCTGGCCAGAAGGTATAATTCCAGGTATTTCACAGTACCAACTAAAAGAATATAAATGGTTGTTTGAAAATAAATTCAATAAAAATCATTTACTTGTAATTGGAATTAATAGCAAAGAAGATGAGAATAAAACTATTAAATATTTTAATTCATTATCTATTTTTGATCACAATCTAAATATAATAGATTCGTATGAAAAAATTCAACTTGTTCCTTTTGGTGAATTTTTACCTTTTGAAAAATTTTTAAAAAGTATTGGTCTAAAAACAATTACTAATAACTATCAATCATATTCTAAAGGTGAAGAAAGAAAAATAATTGATCTTAAATATAATAATTTATCGGTGAAAATATTACCCCTTATTTGTTATGAGATAATTTATTCAGGTAAAATTTTCACAAACAGTAACTTTGATTATATTGTAAATATTTCTGAAGACGGCTGGTTTGGTAAATCAATTGGTCCAGACCAACATTTTGCTCACAGTATTTTTAGAGCTGTAGAGAGTGGGAAATATGTTTTAAGGTCCGCAAATAATGGTGCAACAGCAATTATTAATCCAATGGGAGTTATTGAGCAAAAAGTTGATATGAATAAATCTGGCTATATAGATTTAAGTAAGACAAGAAAAAAAGAAATGACTTTATTTGCAAAATTTGGAAATAAAATTTTTGGATTTATAATTTTACTGTATATTTTTTTAATATTTTCATTTAAGAAACTTAAAAATGAGTAATTTACAAAATTATCTTTTCACAAGCGAGTCTGTCTCCGAAGGTCATCCAGATAAAGTATCTGATAGAATTTCTGATATGGTTGTTGATAGTTTTATTTCTAGAGATCCATATTCCAGAGTAGCCTGCGAAACATTAACTACGACAAATAAAGTTGTTTTAGCTGGAGAAGTAAGAGGACCAGAAATTAAAAAAGATGAATTAATTGAAAAAGTAAGAAATTGTATAAAAGATATTGGTTATGACCAAGAGGGATTTACTTGGAAAGAAGCAACAAAAATAGAAAGTCATTTACATTCCCAATCAGCCGATATTGCTATGGGTGTAGATTCCTCAGGCAACAAAGATGAAGGAGCTGGAGATCAAGGTATTATGTTTGGATATGCATGTAATGAAACAGAAGTATTAATGCCAGCGCCAATTCACTATTCTCATAAAATTTTAAGATTAATGGCTGAAGATAGAAAATCAGGAAAATTAAAAAGTATTGAACCAGATTCAAAAAGTCAGGTAACATTCGAGTATGTTGATGGAAAACCTTCAAAAGTAAAATCTGTAGTTATCTCTTCACAGCATTCACCAGATGTTAATCAATCGCAAGTTAGAGATTTACTTAGATTTTATATGTTAAAATCTATTCCTGAGAATTTTCTCGATGGTTTTAATGAGGATGAGTTTTATGTAAATCCAACAGGAAATTTTGTAATTGGTGGTCCAGATGGAGATTGTGGTTTAACAGGTAGAAAAATTATTGTTGATACTTATGGTGGAGCTGCACCCCATGGCGGTGGGGCTTTTTCAGGAAAAGATCCAACTAAAGTTGATAGATCAGCAGCTTACGCGGCAAGATACATTGCTAAAAATGTTGTTGGATCAAAAATTGCTGAAAAATGTTTAATCCAATTAGCTTATGCAATTGGTGTATCAAAACCTTTGTCCATTTATGTAAATTTATTTGATAATGATTTAGATAAAAATAAATTTGTTGTCGAAAAGATTAAAGAAAATTTTGATTTGACCCCAAGAGGAATTAGAGAAATGTTAAATTTAAATAAACCAATATATGAAAAAACAGCTGCCTATGGTCATTTTGGTAGACCCCCTGAGGAAAATGGATCATTTTCATGGGAAAAAACTGATAAAATAATTGTTTTTTCTAAATAGTTTCTGTTGAATTAAAAAAAAACTTTACTATATTGCACCTACATTATTGAATTTCACAAAATGGGCTTAAGCCCATTTTTTTTTGGAGTAAGCAAAATTATGTTAAACAAAAGAGCAGATAAACTCGAATTATTACGGATTGCAGAAGCTGTGGCACTAGAAAAATCGATAGATAAAGAACTAATTATTAGTTCTATGGAAACGGGTATTGCTAAAGCAGCTAAATCAAAATTTGGTCAAGAAAATGAAATTAAGGTTTCTATTAATAGAGATAATGGAGATATTGAACTATTCAGACGATTAGTGATAGCTGAAAATCCAGAGAATGCAAACACAGAAATAAAATTAGAGGACGCTATAAGTTTAAATGAAATAAACAAAGACAAGTCTATTGGTGATGAAGTGCTGCAACCACTCCCTTCATTTGATTTTGGCAGAATTGCTGCTCAAACCGCAAAACAAGTTATCAGCTTTAATGTGAGAGAAGCGGAGAGAGAAAGACAATTTAATGATTTTATTGATAAGAAAGACTCAATTTTAAGTGGTATTGTTAAACGATTAGAATTTGGAAATGTGATTGTTGATTTAGGAAGAACAGAGGCAATTATCCAAAAGAATGAGTTAATACCCCGTGAAAATATTAAAGCTGGTGATAGAATTAAAGCTTATTGCTATGATGTTAGAAGAGAGCAAAGAGGACAACAAATATTTTTATCTAGGGCTCATCCTAAATTTATGGAAAAGCTTTTTGTTCAGGAGGTCCCAGAAATTTACGACGGACTAATTGAAATCAAATCATCTTCTAGAGATCCTGGGAGTAGAGCAAAAATATGTGTGAAAGCAGTTGATACATCTTTAGACCCTGTTGGTGCATGTGTGGGTATGAGAGGTTCTAGGGTTCAGGCTGTAGTGAATGAACTCCAAGGTGAAAAAATCGATATAGTTAATTGGTCTGAGGATCCAGCAATTTTAGTATCAAATGCATTGTCTCCTGCAGAAGTTCAAAGAGTAAATGTAGATGCTGAAAGAAAAAAACTTGATGTAATTTTAACTGAGGAGAATTTAAGTAAGGCAATTGGAAGAAGAGGTCAAAATGTTAGACTTGCAACAAAACTTTTAAATTACGAAATTAATATAATGACAGATGCTGAAGATTCTGAAAGAAGGCAGTTGGAATTCAAAGAAAAAACAGAAAATTTTGTAAAAAATTTAGAGTTGGATGAAACTTTAGGTCAATTACTTGTTGCTGAAGGTTTTTCAACTATTGATGATATAAAAGACAGTTCAGCTGAAAATTTGATGAAAATTGAGGGTATTGAGGAAGATACTGCTAAAGCATTAATAGAAAGAGCCAAAGAGTTTCATGAAAAGGACCAAGAAGATATTTCTCAAAGAATCAAAGAGTTAGGATTAGAGGATTCTTTGATAAACCTAAAAGGTTTGACACCAGGCATGCTAGTAACACTTGGAGAGCAAAAAATTTTAACGTTAGAAGATTTCGCAGATTTAGCATCCGATGAATTAACAGGTGGTTATGATGTTGTCAAAGGTGAGAGGGTTAAAATTCAAGGTTATCTGGAAGATTTTGCTTTATCAAAAGATGAAGCAGATCAGTTAATCATGTCTGCTCGAAATATAATTTATAAAGATTGAGTGATGAGGTATGGAAAAAAAAACAAAATTAACAATTTCTGGCTCTGCCAAAAAATCAATCAAAAATATTGAGATTGCTAAAACTCAGGGTAAAAATTCTGTAGTAATCGAAAAGCAAACTGGAAAATTTTCTAGTAGAGGTGGTTCATTTAGATCTACGACTAATAAAACAAGAACGACCCAAACATTTAACAGAGGAGCTCCATTAAAAACTTCATTTAATCCTAAATCACCTTCAATAACTAATGATTTTGAGAAGAGAAAATTAGCAGAACAAAGAGCTACTAAAAGACTTAAAGGAGATGATGAAAACAAAGATAAAAAGACTTTAAAAGCTGGAACAAAGAAAAGAGAATTAAAATTAACAGTGTCGAGGGCATTAAGTGATGAAATAGATGCAAAACAAAGAAGTTTGGCATCTGTTAAGAGAGCCAGACAAAAAGAAATTAAAAATGCTTCAAAAAAAGATTACGAAGAGAATCTAAAACCAATCAAAAGAGATGTTAATATTCCTGAAGCGATCACAGTAAGAGAACTGGCAAATAGAATGGCTGAACAATCAAGTAATGTAATTAAGCATTTATTTGGTATGGGAGTTACAGTGACTATCAATCAAACATTAGCAGCAGATACTGCTGAGTATTTAGTAAAAGAATTTGGTCACAACCCAATTAGAGAGGAAAAAGCAGAGGAAATAATTCAAAAAATAAAAGCTGCGAGGACTGAAAATTTAAAAAATCGACCTCCAATAGTTACAGTCATGGGACACGTTGATCATGGCAAGACCTCAGTATTAGATGTGCTTAGAAGTGCAAATGTAGTATCAGGTGAATTTGGTGGGATAACTCAGCATATTGGCGCTTATCAAATTGAAAGCCAAGATAATAAATTAACATTTATTGATACACCGGGCCATGCTGCTTTTACTGAAATGAGAGCAAGAGGATCAAAATTAACTGATGTAGTTGTATTAGTGGTTGCTGCAGATGATGGAGTTAAACCTCAAACCGTTGAATCTATTAAACACGCTAAAGCTGCAAATGTTCCAATAGTCGTAGCTATAAATAAATGCGATCTACCAGATGCAGATCCTCAGAAAATTAAAAATCAATTATTAGAGCACGAATTAATTGCCGAAGATTTATCTGGTGATACTTTAATGGTTGAAATCTCGACTAAAACAAAACAAAACTTGGATAAGCTAGTAGAGTCCATAATACTTCAAGCAGAGATTTTAGATCTCAAAACAGATTATGAATCTAAAGCTACAGGTATAGTTTTGGAGTCAAAAATTGATGTTGGCAGAGGTCCAGTTGCAAATATAATTATTACCACTGGAACACTTAAGAGAGGTGATTTTTTTGTGAGTGGTTTAAAATGGGGAAAAGTTAGAGCTATTATTAATGATAAAGGTCAAAATATTAGTGAGGCTTTACCCTCAACACCTGTTGAAATTTTAGGGATAAATGGTGCAGCAAAAGCTGGAGATGATTTTATTGTATTGGATACAGAAAAAGAAGCTAAGATATTGAGTGAAAATAGAGCTCAAGAAAGTAAAGACGGTAAAAATCCTCTAACTTTTGCTACTCAAGATTCTGCTTTTTCAGATAAATCCACAGAAGAATTAAATTTAATTATTAAATCTGATGTACATGGATCATCAGAGGCAATAAAAAATGCAATTAGTCAAATCAAACATGATGAAGTTAAACCTAAAATAATTTTAGCAGATATTGGAATGGTAACTGAGACAGATGTTACATTAGCTAAAGCTTCAAATGCTGTATTAATAGCTTTTAATGTTAAACCAAGCAAAGAAGCAAAAAAACTTGCTGAAAATGAGAAACTAAAAATATCCTCATACAATATTATTTATGAAGTTTTAGATTATATTAAGCAAAGAATGTCAGGATTATTGGCGCCTGATATTCAAGAAAAAATTACTGGTACAGCAAAAATTTTAGAAATATTTAAAGTCTCAGGTGCTGGAAAAGTTGCTGGTTCCAAAGTGACCGAGGGTGAAATAAATAATACATCAGATGTAAGAATTATTAGGGATGGTGCTATTATCTATACTGGAAAAGTTTCGACAATATTTAGAGAAAAAGACCAAGTAAAACAGGTAAGTGGTGGTCAAGAATGTGGAATTACGGTTAAAGATTATATAGATTTCCAAAAAAATGACACAATAGAGGCTTTTAGTGTTACATCTACGGAAAGGTCAATTTAATGGTAGATAGAATAGGAAAACCAATATCTCAAAGACAGCTTAGAGTGGGAGAAATGATTAAGCAGTCTTTAAGCATGATTTTTATAAGAAATGAGGCTAAGGTGCCAAATTTAGAAACGAACACTATAACAGTTACTGAAGTTAGAATGAGTCCAGATTTAAAAATCGCTAAAGCATATGTTCTTCCTTTGGGAGGAAAAGATGCAGAAGAGACAATTAACGTTTTAAAAGAATACTCATTTTTAATTAGAAAAATTTTATCGCAAAAAGTGGTTATGAAATTTTTACCAAAATTACTTTTTAGAAAAGACGAATCTTTCGAGTATGCAGAAAGAATAGAAAACTTAATAAAACAAACAAATAAATAGGAAGAATGAGGCATGAATAAAAAGGCACAAGAATTAGCAATGCACGATAAAGATACTGGGTCTTCAGAGATTCAGATTGCTTTGCTAACTGAAAAAATTGAAACTCTCTCTAAGCATATTAAGCAATTCAAAAAAGATAAACATTCATCTGTTGGATTGTTGAGAGCGGTAAATAGAAGAAAGAAATTGTTAGAATATCTAAAGAAAAATAAAATAGATTCTTACAAAAATGTACTGTCGAAATTGAATTTAAGAAAATAGAAGTCAAGATAGATAGAACGGAATGGAACGAAACGAACGAAACGAAATGGAAATGAAATGTTTAACGTATATAAGAAGGAAATCGAAGTAGCAGGAAAGAAGATAAGTTTAGAAACAGGTAAAGTAGCAAGACAGGCAGACGGTGCGATAATTGCAACATGTGGAGAGACAGTTGTGCTAGCAACAGTAGTTGGAGCAAAAAAAGTAAATCCTGATATGGATTATTTTCCATTATCTGTAAATTACCAAGAAAAATATTATGCAGCTGGAAAAATTCCAGGTGGATATTTTAAACGAGAAGCAAGACCAACTGAAAGTGAAACATTAATCTCTAGATTAATTGATAGACCAATTAGACCATTGTTTCCTGATGAATTTAAAAATGAAGTTCAGTTATTGCCAACAGTAATTTCATATGACAAAGAAAATGAACCAGATATTTTATCAATTACTGCTTCATCAGCAGCACTAGCAATATCAGGAATGCCATTTATGGGTCCTGTGGGAGCTTCTAGAGTTGGTTTTATTGATGGAAAATATGTATTGAACCCATCTAAAACTGAATTGGAAAAATCTAAATTAGATTTAGTTGTAGCTGGAACAAAAGATGCAGTACTTATGGTTGAGTCTGAAGCTAATGGTTTAACAGAAGAAGAAATGTTAAATGCAGTTAAATTTGGACATGAAGGTTTTGTTCCAGTAATCGAAATGATTGAGGCACTTGCAAAAGAATGTAGAAAGCCAGAGTGGGCAATTGAGAAAAAAGATTTATCTGAAGTTAAGATAAAACTTGAAGAAACTTTTACAGAAGATCTTAAAAAAGCTTTTGCAACAAGAGATAAACAAGATAGATCAAATCAGATTTCAGAGATTACTGATAAAGCTAAAAAGCTTTATGAGGAAGATGAAAAATATACAGATCTTGATGTTAACAGCCAATTAAAAAATCTGGAAAAATCAATTGTTAGAACTGATATTCTAAAAAATAAAAATAGAATTGATGGAAGAGGTTTATCTGATGTAAGACCTATCGAATGTGAAGTGGGTATTTTACCAAGAGCACATGGTTCTGCATTGTTTACTAGAGGAGAAACTCAAGCAATCGTAGTTGCAACTTTAGGAACATCCGACGATGAACAAAGAATTGAAAGTTTAGATGGATTACAAAGAGAACGATTTATGCTTCACTATAATTTCCCTCCTTTTTCAGTTGGGGAAACTGGAAGAATTGGAACTGGTAGAAGGGAAATTGGTCATGGCAAATTAGCTTGGAGAGCGATCAATTCTTCATTACCCACAAAAGAAGCATTTCCATATACTTTTAGAGTAGTATCTGAGATCACAGAGTCTAACGGTTCCTCTTCAATGGCTACTGTTTGTGGAACGTCTTTAGCATTAATGGATGCTGGAGTACCGATTAAAGAACCAGTTGCAGGTATAGCTATGGGATTAATCAAAGAAGGTGATGACTTTAGTGTCCTATCAGATATCTTAGGTGATGAAGATCACTTAGGTGATATGGATTTTAAAGTTGCTGGAACTAAAGATGGAATTACTTCTCTTCAAATGGATATCAAAATTACAGGTATTACATTTGAAATCATGGAGCAAGCATTAAGCCAAGCGAAAGATGGAAGAGTTCATATCTTAGGTGAAATGAATAAAGCTCTATCAGCTTCAAGATCTGATGTTGGAAAACACACTCCAAAAATGGAACAAGTTAATGTTGATAAAAAAGATATTGCTGCAGTCATTGGAAAAGGTGGTGCAACGATCAGAGAGATCGTTGAAAAATCAGGTGCAAAAGTAGATGTAAATGACGAAGGTGTAGTAACAGTTGCTGCGCCAGATGAAGAATCTAGAAACATCGCAATGCAAATGATTAAAGACATAACCGCAAAAGCTGAATTGAATAAAATTTATTCAGGTAAAGTAATGAAGATTATGGAGTTTGGTGCATTTGTTAATTTCTTAGGAAAACAAGATGGACTGGTTCATATCTCGGAACTTGCAGATAAGAGAGTTGCAAAAGTTACTGACGTCGTTAAAGAAGGCGATGAAGTTAAAGTTAAAGTGATTGGTTTTGACAGAGGTAAAGTTAAGCTTTCTATGAAACAAGCTGCTGAATAATTCACTTAATTAAAAATTCTTAACCCTCAGAAATTACTTTTTGAGGGTTTTTTATAATGATGATAAGTTAATTTTTTTTGAGTATTTCTTCTTTGGTGCATTTTTAATGACTGCTTGACCACAACGCATTACGCTTCTTTTTTTATCAAATGTCATCTTAGGCTCACCATATAATTTCCATCCATTCGACAATGCCTCTGTTACACGATTACAAAATCGATCTGTATCATCATCAGTAATAAATCTGTATCCTTTCATGTATCTTTAACTAAATTTAACTATATTTTATTATATATTTTTAGGATCTGGCATTCCAACCTTGTTATACCCAGCATCTACATAGTGAATTTCACCTGTAACACCGTTTGCGAGATCGCTTAGCAGATATAATGCAGAGTTTCCAACATCATGTATATCTACATTTCTTTTAAGCAATGAATGATCTTCATTCCATTTATATAAGAATTTTGCATCTCCAATAGCGGAAGCAGCTAATGTTTTAATTGGCCCTGCGCTTATCGCATTTACTCTTATGCCTCTACTACCTAGATCTCTTGCAAGATATTTAACACTAGACTCTAAAGCAGCCTTACAGACACCCATTACATTATAATTTGGAATAGCTTTGTTTGCTTCGTAGCTTAAAGTAATTAAACTTCCACCTTCTTTCATTACTTTTGAAGCTTCTTTAGCAACTTCCGTAAATGAAAAACATGATATCAACATACTTTTTAAAAAGTTTTCTCTAGTTGTATCTAAATATTCACCAGATAGTTCTGATTTATCTGAAAAAGCTATTGCATGAACTACAAAATCAATTTTACCCCACTTTGATTTAATATCTTCAAATAATTTTATTACATTCTCTTTTTTTTCAACATCACAGCTGAATGTCACTTTTGAATTTAATTTTTCAGCTAAAGGAACTACTCTTTTTTTAAGAGCATCACCTAAATACGTAAATGCTAGCTCCGCTCCAGACTCAGCAAGTTTTTGAGATATACCCCAGGCAATAGATCTTTCATTGGCAACGCCCATGATTAATCCTTTTTTACCTTTCATCAAACTCATAATTAAACCTTTTCGAAAATTAAAGCAGCATTTGTTCCACCAAAACCAAAACTATTCGACATTACGGTGTTTAAAGTTGTACCAGTTTCAGTTTTTGCAACTATTGGAAATTTTTTAGCATCATCATCCATATCTGTAATATTTGCTGATCCTGTTATGAAATTATTTTTCATCATTATTAAACAATAGATGGCTTCATGTACAGAAGCGGCTCCTAGGGGATGACCCGATAAAGATTTTGTTGAACTTATTTTTGGAATGTCATCACCAAATGTTTCTTTAATAGCATTTAGTTCAGTTATATCTCCAACTGGAGTAGATGTTCCGTGAGTATTAATGTAGTCAATTTTATTTTTAGCAGTTGCCATTGCCATTTTCATACATCTAACAGCACCTTCACCTGATGGGGCTACCATATCATATCCGTCTGAAGTTGCTCCATAACCATTTAATTCTGCGTATATTTTAGCCCCTCGTGCTTTGGCATGTTCGTATTCTTCAAGTACTAGAACACCTGCCCCACCAGCAATTACAAATCCATCTCTTGTTTTATCATAAGCTCTTGAAGCTGATACAGGTGTATCATTATATTTTGAAGACAATGCAGTCATTGCATCAAACATTGCTGTCATTGCCCAATGAATTTCTTCACTTCCTCCAGCAAAAACAACATCTTGTTTACCCATTTGAATTAATTCCATAGAATTTCCAATACAATGACCGCTTGTTGCACAAGCAGAACTCATTGTATAATTAGTCCCTTTAATTTTAAAAGGAACAGCAAGAGTTGCAGACGCTGTGCTTGCCATTGTTCTGGGAACAATAAAGGGCCCCATAAGTTTTGGAGTCTTTGCCCTAGTCTTATCTGCTGCTAGAATTACGTTTTCTATAGAGGGTCCTCCTGAACCCATTACGATACCAGTTTTAAAGTTACTTACTTCACTTTCTTCTAATCCAGAATCTTCAATAGCTTCTTTCATAGCTATATAATTATAAGCTGAGCCTGAACCCATAAATCTAATTGTTTTTCTATCAATATGATCCTCTAGTTTAATATTTGGTTTTCCATGAACATGGCTTTTTAAATTATGTTCTTTATATTCTTCTGCGAAAGAGATTCCCGACTTTGAATTTAATAATGACTGATAAACCTCATTTTGATTGTTTCCTAAGCAAGAAACTATACCTAAACCTGTAATAACTACTCTTCTCATTATTTAAATAACCCCACTTTTAAGCTATCTGCTGAATATATTTTTTTATTGTCTGCAAGAACTACACCATTTGCAAGTCCAACGGTTGTTCCTCCTGGAGACATAATTTTTTTCATATCTATTTCATATCTTACGTTTTTTACAGTTTGTAAAACTTCACCTGTAAACTTTACTGTACCTACCCCTAAAGCTCTACCCTTTCCTGGATTCCCAAGCCATCCCAGAAAAAATCCTACTAGTTGCCACATGGCATCTAAACCTAAGCATCCTGGCATAACTGGATCTTTTTTAAAATGACAATCAAAAAACCACAAATTATCTTTAATATCCAATTCAGCTTTTAAAGAGCCTTTATTAAATGAACCATTATTTTCATTGATTTCTGTTATCCTGTCAAACATTAGCATCGGTGGAAGAGGTAATTTTGCATTACCAGGTCCAAAAAGATCCCCATTTCCACAAGTTATTAGATCATCGTAAGAGTATGAGTTTTTTTTCATAATTTGAGCTCCCTTAATACTTGATTTAAGGCAATTATAATATAGAAATAGTTTAGAATAATTATAATTAACATGTCAATTTTAGACAAATATATCAAAAAATTAAGAGATTCTGGTCTAAGACCTACAAAACAGAGAATAAAAATATGCGAAGTTTTGTTTGAAACAGACAAAACATTTCATTTTACAGTCAACGATCTTACAAAAAAAGTACATTTACAAACGGATAATAAAATATCAGTTGCTACAGTTTATAATACTGTTCATGCTTTTGAAAAAAAAGGTTATTTAAAACAAATACCAATTAATTCGAGCCAAACATACTTTGATACAAACACAACCGCCCATCATCATTTTTATGATGTAAAAGCTGAAAAGTTAATTGATCTTGACAATAAAGACATTGGACCAATCAATATCCAAAAATCAATTCCTGGAAAAAAAATAAAATCTGTTGAAGTTCTTGTAAAATTAGAAGATTAACGAAGTTACATTAAAATCATTCTAATCTATTTGACATTATTTTTTAGAATCATTATAAACTAGAGGTCTAGAATAATTATTTAAAAGGAGAAAAATGAGTACCGAAAACTATAAGTCTAAATCTTTTAAGTCAAATGAACTAAGTAAGTGTCCATTTACTGGAGCGGGTACTCCAGCTAAATTTACAGCAGGAAGAGGTCAAACAGTTAGAGATTTCTGGCCAAATAGTTTGAATTTAAAAATACTTAGTCAGCATTCAAATTTAACAAATCCTATGGATAATAGTTTTATGTACTCAAGAGAATTTAAAAAACTCAATTATAAGGCACTTAAGAAAGATTTAAAAAAATTAATGACTGACTCCCAAGATTGGTGGCCTGCAGATTATGGCCATTATGGTCCTTTATTTATTAGATTAGCTTGGCACGCAGCTGGTACTTATCGAACTGGAGATGGTAGAGGTGGAGCTGGTACTGGAAATCAAAGGTTTGCACCTCTAAACTCATGGCCAGATAATGTTAATTTAGATAAAGCCAGACTTCTTTTATGGCCAATCAAAAAAAAATATGGAAAAAAAATTTCTTGGGCAGACTTGTTCATTTTAGTGGGAAATGTAGCTTTAGATTCAATGGGCTTTAAAACATTTGGGTTCGGAGCTGGTAGAGTAGATATTTGGGAACCTGAAGATGATATTTATTGGGGATCTGAAAAAGAAATGCTTGCTGTAGAGAGATATAGTGGAAAAAGAGACTTAGAACAGCCTTTAGGAGCATCGCATATGGGATTAATATATGTAAATCCCCAAGGTCCTGATGCTAATCCAGATCCAAAACTTGCAGCACATGACATAAGAGAAACTTTTGGGAGAATGGCTATGAACGATTATGAAACTGCAGCATTAGTTGCTGGTGGACATACTTTCGGTAAATCGCATGGTGCAGCTTCTGAGGATTTTAAAGGTCCTGATCCTGAAGCCTCAAGAATTCAAGATCAATCAACTGGATGGAATAGCGGTTATAAATCAGGGAAAGGTGTTGATACTATTAGTAGTGGTATTGAAGGTGCTTGGACTCAAAACCCGACTAAATGGGATATGGGGTATTTAGATTGTTTATATGGACATGATTGGGAGCTTACAAAAAGTCCAGCTGGTGCTCATCAATGGACACCTAAGAAAAATGGGCAAAAAATTAAAATGGTCCCAGATGCACATAAGAAAAACGTGTTTCATCCTCCAATGATGCAAACAACTGACATTTCAATGAAAGTAGACCCAAGTTATGGACCTATAACAAAACATTTTCACGAAAATCCAAAAGAATTTCATGATGCTTTTGCAAGAGCATGGTTTAAGCTGACACATAGAGATATGGGTCCAAGAGCATGTTATTTAGGAAGTGATGTACCTAAAGAAGAATTAATCTGGCAAGATCCAATTGACAAACCAAAATATAAATTAAAATCAAAAGACATAAAAGATTTAAAAAATAAAATTGCAAAATCCAAGATATCTGTCTCAGATTTAGTTTCTACAGCATGGGCTTCAGCATCAACTTTTAGAGGATCAGATAAAAGAGGTGGAGCCAATGGTGCAAGAATAATGTTAGAGCCTCAAAAAAATTGGAAAGTGAATAATCCAAAAAAATTATCAAAGATCCTTAAAAAACTAAGTAATATTAAAAAAAGTTTTGATACGATAAAAAAGAGTGTATCTATGGCTGATTTAATTGTTTTAGCTGGTAACTTTGGTATTGAGACAGCCGCAGAAAAAGCAGGCCATAAAGTTGATGTTCCATTTTCGCCAGGGAGAGGAGATGCAAGACAGGATCAGACGGACATAAATTCATTTAATTTATTGGAGCCACAAGCCGACGGTTTTAGAAATTATTTGAACAGTGGTGCCTCAATAGTATCTGCAGAAGAAAAGTTGATAGATAAAGCTCAATTAATGGGACTTACTGCTCCAGAAATGACTGTCCTCGTAGGTGGAATGCGTGTGTTAGGTACTAACTATGATAATTCAAACCATGGTGTTTTTACAAATAAACCAGGCGTTCTTACAAATGATTATTTTGTCAACTTACTGGATATGAATACTACTTGGAAAGAAGAAGACAAAACTGAACAAACTTTTGTAGGTAAAAATAGAAAAACTCAAAAAAATAAATGGAAAGCAACAAGAGTTGATCTTATTTTTGGTTCAAATTCTCAACTTAGAGCTTTGGCAGAGGTTTATGCCTGTGAGGATTCAAGCTCTAAATTTGTTAGGGATTTTATTTCCGCATGGGTCAAAGTTATGAATTCAGATAGATTTGATTTAAAGTTAAATTAATATTTTTACAGGAAAGATATCAATAATGACAACAGTTAGTTTTGAGGATTTTTATAAAGTTCCAAATTTAAAATTTGATATTTCTAGGTTGAGAATAGATTTAGAAAAGATATTAAAACAAAAGAAATTTAATTCACCCGGTGTAACACATTTTGGCGCAATACCTGTTAATCAAATTCCTAATGATGAAAGTTCTATTAATGGTAATAATATAAGAGGAAAATATTGGACTATTGCCGACGATACTGGAAAAGAAGTAGCTAGAGACATTGATATTGATGAGAGTAAATATACCCAGTTGGTTCCTGAATTTGAAAAAACATACTTTAAAGAGGTTTTTGAGGTATTAAATTCTAGGTTTAAGCTTGGAAGAATAAGGCTTTTGTTGAAGGAACCAAGGTCAACCCTTAGCTGGCACAAGGATCCTGAATGTAGATTGCATGTGCCAATTATAACTAACAAAGGTTGTTCTATGGTAATAGAAAATGTAGCCAAACATTTACCTGCAGATGGTAATGTTTGGATAACAAATAACACAAAATATCATAATTTTTTTAATGGTGGTGAGCAAGCAAGAATACATCTCGTAGCCTGTGTACTAGAGAGCCCTTTTAAACAATAATGGAAATTACTAACGGTATATTTAAAGCAGCAGGAAATATTTATCAAAATAATAAAGGTTCGTTATTAAGAACAATTATTTATACAATCGGTCATTTTTTAATTGCAATTACAGTTTTAATGTTAGTTGCAGATGTATCTTTTATGATTGCATTAACAGATGCAATAGTTGAACCAATTGCAAACTCTATATGGTACTTTATTTTAGATAAGTGGTGGGCGAGTAAATCAAAAAAATAAATTTTTGATAAATTTATTATTTCAGAAATTAAATTACTATTAATGAAAGAGAATAATAATCATTCGCAAAAAAAATGAGCGAATGATAATCATTCTCATTGATAAAGATTGAATTAATTTTGATTATAATTAAATTTTAAATATGCAGACAGAAAATTATAATTGCAAAAAATGTGGGTTAACAATTTCATCAACATGTTCAAAATGTGATAAAATTGTTGATGTACAAATCCTTGATGATGGATGTATAGTTCAAAAAACAAAATGTTTAGACTGTGCTAATACTCCAGTAATAAAGGATGTTTGTGAACAAAAAAATATTTAGTATTTATTAAATTATTTCACGGATTGGTTAATTTAATAAATTAAGACTAATAGGTTGTTGATTACTAACCAATCTTTTTAATCCTATAAAGAAGACATATCATCTTCAGCCACTGATTTTATTTATTTTAGCCCCCAGATACCCTCTTTTTTTATCCATCCCTTTAATTTTTCTGATGAAACTCTACACCAGTTCTGCTCGCACTTTTCTACTATTAGTAATCTTCCTTTTTTAATTTGAGCAATTGGCTTAGCAAAAGATATAGGTTTCTTAAATAAAACTTTATCTTTTGTGGCTATTACTGAATTACCTTTTTTTAACTGTGAAATATGAATCCATCCACTATTATTTTTTAAATCTATAATTCGCCTGAAATTTTCTTTTTTATCAATTTGTTTTAATGGAAGATTAATTTTTTTATAAACGTATTTAATATCAGATTCAAAACTTGGTCCATAGCGAACATTTACTTTATTTTTTTTAAGAGAAACGAATATTTCTCCTGCATTACTTGAGGTAATAAAGAATATTAAAAGAGAGAATATAAAAATATTATTTATTAAGTTTTTTATTTTCACTTTTTTTTGTTTTATTTAATTTAACTTTTCTAAAGCTTAAATTTAATAAATCTATAATAAGAATAAATCCATTTAAATTTTGACCAACTTTTAATATTTTTTTTAATACTTCATTAGCTAGCATTGTCCCAATTGTTCCTGCTACTGGTCCCAATACTCCTTCATATTCACAATTTAATATTTCATCAGTAATAACGTCCTCCTGATAAAAATCTCGTAAAGAAGGAGTATTTCTATCAATAAAATCAAAAGTAAAAATATGACCATCAAATTTACTAATTGCTCCAGTCACAAGATATTTTTTATATTTTAAACTTAAATCATTTATTAAAAATTTACTCTCAAAATTGTCAGTACCATCAATAATTAAGTCATAATTTTTTATTATTTTTTCAAATTTTACTCTATCCATTTTAAAGTTATAAAGATTTATTTTTGTTTTTGGGTTTATTCTATTTAGTTTTTTTTTGGCAATTATAACTTTTGAGTAATTTAAATCTTTTTCATCATATAAACTCTGTCTATGAATATTTGATAGGCTAACGATATCATGATCAACAATTCCTAGCTTCCCAATGCCAGATCGGGTTAAAAAATCAGCTGCTGGACATCCTAGACCACCCATTCCAATTATTAAAACCTTTGAATCTAGAATTTTTTTTTGTCCTAATGGACCTATATTTTTTAAAATTATTTGTCTAGAATATTTATCTATTTCTTTTTTGCTTAAATTTTTGCTCATTTTCCAGTAGAGCCAAAACCACCCACTCCTCTAACTGTCTCTGGGAGATCATCAGCTTCCTCAAGATCCATTTTAATTACAGGAGTTAAAATCATTTGTGCTATTCTATCTTTATTATTTATTAAAAAATTATCTTTTCCGTGATTAAAAAGGATTACTTTTATTTCTCCCCTGTAATCACTATCAATAGTTCCAGGTGTATTTAAAACACTAATGCTGTTTTTTGCAGCTAAACCAGATCTTGGTCTTATTTGGATTTCGAAATCACTAGAAAATGCTACTGAAAGACCTGTTGGAACTAAACATGAAGAGTTTGGTTTAAGATTGATGGGCTCATTTAATAATGCCATTAAATCCATGCCAGATGCACCTGTTGTTTTGTAAGCAGGTAATTCAACCGCAGGGTCTAACTTTTTTATAAGAACTTTTGCCATTAATTTAATTGATCAATTATTCTATCAACTATTTCATCAGAAATTCCAGATTTTTTTTTGTAAGAAAGTTTTTCTTTTTTAGCATCTTTGTTTTTGTAATGAATTGTTACTTCATTATAATCAGAATTAAATCCTATATTTTTATTTGATACATCATTGGAAATTATCCAGTCACAATTCTTCTTGATTAATTTTTCTTCTGCATTTTTATCAATCGCATTGGTTTCAGCTGCAAATCCAATCACAAGTTCAGGTCTCATAGAATTATGGTTAGATACATAATTAAGTATATCTATATTCTTTTCTAAATTTAAGTTTAGGCTCTCTTGTTTTTTAATCTTATTTTCATACTTTTTATTAATTTTAAAATCAGCTACTGCAGCAGAAAAAATTGCTACATCAACGGGTAAATTTTCTTGAGTAGCAACCAACATTTCATCTGCTGTTTCAACTTTTATAAGATTAATATCCTTAGTTATTTCAAGATTAGTTGGACCCGATATTAATGTTGTATCAAAACCTTTTTTGGATAATGATTTTGCTAATTCATATCCTTGTTTGCCACTTGATTTATTTGTAATAAAACGTACTGGATCTATATATTCATTAGTTGGCCCTGCTGTAACTAATGCTTTAAATTTTTTGTTATTTTTTTGAATTAAGAAATATTTATCAATTTCTTCGGCAATTATTGATGGGTCCGACATTTTACCCTCTCCATATTCACCACATGCCATATCACCAACCTCTGGACCAATTAGTTTATATCCAAACTCTTTTAATTTTTTTAAGTTCATTTTAGTAGTTGGATGTTCCCACATTCTTACATTCATTGCTGGTGCTAAAATAATGTCTTTATTTGATGCTAAAATCACAGTAGATGCCAAGTCATCAGTTGTTCCTTGAGCTAATTTTGAAATTGTATTTGCCGTCGCTGGTGCAATTAAAATTAAATCTGACCATCTTGAAAGTGATATATGATCCATTTCAGCTTCATTTTCTACACTGAATAAATCGCTATAAACTTTACCTTGAGAAAGTGATGTTACTGAAAGTGGAGTTACAAATTCTTTTGCACTTTTAGTAAGAATTGTCTTTATTTCTGCTCCATTCTTTTTAAAAAGCCTAATTGTTTCAAGACTTTTATAAGCAGATATTCCTCCGCATATAATAAATAGTATTTTTTTATTTAACAAATTTTTCATTAGCGGAATTAAAATACTATAAGGCCAAAAATTACAAGAAGTAATAAACCAATAATAGATTGATTTCTAAATGCTATCATTTCTGATTTCTTATTATTTAAAGTGGTATATGAATTTGAATTTTGTGGAATCTGACCGCTAGCTAAAAACGTTAATGCCTGATTTGCTTTATCCATAATTTCAGGAAATTCTGGTAAACGTTTAATAACTTCAGATGTATTTTTTAAAGTTACATTTAAATTATTAATTGGATCTTTTGTTTCTTTAAGCCAATTTTCTAGTACAGGCTTTGAAGTTGTCCAAATATTTGTGTTTGGATTTAATTTTCTCGCTACACCTTCAACAACAACCATAGTTTTTTGCAACATTAATAATTGAGGTTGAGTTTGCATATTAAACTTTTCTGTTACATCAAACAATTGTTTGAGTAATTTACCTCCTGAAATATCTTTTACTTCTTGACCAAATATAGGTTCACCAATTGATCTTAAAGCTTGAGCCAGATCATCAATTGGCACTTCTTTAGGAACTAATCCAGCCACTAAGTGAACTTCAGCTACTTTACGATAATCTCTTTGAATAAATCCAAATAAAATTTCTGCTAAAAACCTTTTACTAAGTTTATCTAATCTACCCATAATTCCAAAATCTATTGGTACAATTTGGCCACTATTATCAACAAAAATATTTCCTTGATGCATATCTGCATGAAAAAAACCATCTCTTACAGCATGTCTTAAAAAATGTTGGATAATATCTTCAGCTATTTTATTAGTATCTAAATTTCTCTTTTTTAGCTCCTCAGCTTCTCTTATTGAAATTCCATCTATCCAATCCAAAGTCATTACATTTTCACTAGTAAAATTCCAATAAATTTCAGGAACTTTAAATCCAGCATCATTTTTGGTATTTTCAGCATATTCATTAGCTGCAGCAGCTTCGAATCTTAAATCCATTTCAAGATTAGTTATTTCTTTAAGTAAAAAAACAACTTCAACAAGTTTTAATCTTTTTGTTTTTTTTAAAAATGACTCAATAATAAATGCAAATAACATCATTGCATCTATTTCTTCATTAAATATTTTTTTTATATTTGGTCTTAAAATTTTTATTGCCACATCTTTAATTGTTCCATTGTCATTTATTTTTGCTTTATGAACTTGTGCAATTGATGCAGCAGCAACTGGTTCACTTAAATCAATTATTGAATTAAATGCATCAACTCCAAGATCTTCTTTAATAATTTCTTTAGCTTCATGAATTGAAAAAGGAGGTAATCGATCTTGAAGTTTTTCTAACTTTAAAGATAATTCTTCTCCAATTATATCAGGTCTAGTAGCAAGAAATTGTCCAAGTTTAATGAAAGTTGTCCCCATAGATTCTAATGACTTAGATAGTCTTTCACCATCATCTTCAATTAAATTATTCTGTTCCTTTTTTTCAAATGAAATAGATAAAATTTGGAATAATACTGTTACAGCTAAAGGGGGTTTTTTAAATTTTGATGCAATTTTTAAAATATCTGATTTTGCTATTTTTCTCCCTAATTTGAATAAAGTAATAAGTTTTTTAATCATCAAATTTTCCAACCACTATGAATTGAAACAATACCACCAGAAAGGTTTCTATAAGAACATTTATGAAAGTTATTTTTTTCCATCAACTCTATTAATTCATCTTGATTAATAAATTGTTCAATACTTTTGATTAAATATTCGTAAGGTTCTTTTTCTCCAACTACAAACTGACCAATAATAGGAATTAGTTTTGAATAATTTTTATATATAAAATCAAGATTTGAATTTTGAATCTTAGAAAATTCCAGACATAGATAGCGTCCACCAGGTTTTAAAACTCTGTAGGCTTCTGAAAGTGCTTTATTTAAATTTTTTGTATTTCTGAGCCCAAAACTAATAGTGTAATAATCAAATGAGTTGTCTGCTATAGGTAATTTTTCTGCCGGCGAAACAACCCATTTTATATTTTTATAATTAGATAATTTTTGTTTTCCCTGACCAATCATGCCTTTATTGGGATCTACACAAGTAATTTCAGACTCTTTATTCGTATTATCTAAAAATAACTTTCCAACATCTCCCGTCCCACACGCAACATCAATTAGTTTTCTCTTATCTCTTGGATTCATCATGTTAATCAAACTTTTTTTCCAATATCTATGAACACCCATAGACATAAAATCATTCATCAAGTCATATTTATTGAAGACCTGATTAAATACATTTTCTACAAGGCCTTTTTTATTTTGAAGATTTTGTTGCATAAAAAAATATATATTGAATATAGTATTAAATGCCAGAATTACCAGAAGTAGAAATTGTTAGACAATCTCTTCACAAAAAGATCAAAAAAAAAAGCATAAAAAAAGTATTAATAAGAAATAGGAATTTAAGGTTTAAAATACCAGGTGATTTCGAGAGTTTTTTAAAAGATAAAAAGATAATTAAAGTTAGTAGATTTTCTAAATATTTAATCATTCATTTTCAAAATGAGGATTATTGTTTAATTCATTTAGGAATGTCAGGAACAATCCATATTCTTGATAAGAATAAGCCTATAAAATTTACAAACACTAGTTTTTATAATTCACCTTTTTTACCTGAAAAACACAATCATGCAGAGTTTATATTTGATAACTTTAAAGTAATTTATAATGATCCAAGACGTTTTGGATTTTTTGAAATAGTCAAAAATCATCTAGATTTAGAAAAAAGATTTAAATCAATGGGACCTGAGCCCTTTAGTGATAAATTTAACTTAAATTATGTAGTTAATTATTTTAAGAATAAAAATAAGGATATAAAAAGTTTTTTACTTGATCAAAGATTTGTTTCTGGAATAGGTAATATTTATGCAAGTGAAATTCTTTTCGCTAGTAAAATAAATCCATTTAAAAAGGCAAAAAGACTTAATAAAAATGAATGTTTAAATCTTATTTTAAATTCCAAGAAAATACTTCAACAAGCAATTAACAAAGGTGGTTCAAGTATTAGAGATTTTAAAGATATCTCAGGTAACAAAGGTAACTTTCAAAAGGAGTTTAAAGTTTATCAACAAGATGGTACTGATTGTAAGCGTACACAGTGTAAGGGTATTATAAAAAAAAAAATAACATCAAATAGATCAACTTTTTTTTGTATTTCTTGTCAAAAATAGTTAAATATTTTGTTGACCACTATAAATTCTCAAGCTATACCCCTGCGCAGATGGCAAACACAAAATCAGCAATTAAGAGAATTAGAAGAATTTCTAGACAAACAGCAGTAAATAAAGCTAGAAAGAGCAGGTTTAGAAACGCTCTTAAGAAAATGAACCTTCTAATTGATGGTAAGAAGAAAGATGAAGCTCTTAAATTTTTACCAAAGTTAAACTCTGAGTTGATGAAAATTGCAAAATCAGGAGTAATAAAAAAACAGAATGCTTCTAGAAATGTTTCTAGAATTACAAAAAAAATTGCTGCAATCTAAACGTTAGTTTAAATTTTTTAAACAACTCCTGATATCCACATTATATATTTAAGTTTTGTTTTAAGTTACTATATTTAGATTTAGTAAATATATGAATTATAGTCATTCAATCTACATTTGATTCAATCTACATTTGATTCAATTTATAATTTTAAATTTATTTTAAATTAAGAAATATTTTTTTAAAATATAAATAACAATCGTAGATTTTATTTTTTTTTAAATTTCATTATTAACTTGTTGCAAATTTTTTTAAATAGTTCTAACTGAGAATTCCCCTTAAGTTATGAACAAATTAACAAATACAAAGAATATTAACAATTTTTCGTCCGAAGGCTTTGAATGGAAGCAAGTGCAGAATGAAATGAAAAATAAACTAGGCTTAGAAGTTTATGAGAGCTGGTTAAAAAAGATTTATTTTGTAGAGGAATTTAATAATTATTTATTATTATCAGTTCCAACAAGATTTATCAGAGACTGGATTACATCAAGGTATTTAGACCAAATATTACAAATAATTAAAGTATATAAAAAAGACATTATTAGAATTGAGTTCAAAATAGTTCAAAAATCTCAAGATATCGCTTTAAAAGAAAATAATATTAAAGATAATAATTCTAATGAAAATGTTTCATTTATAAAAGATTCTTACCTTCAGTATAATCGAATTGATCCAAATAAAAGATTTGATAATTTTATAACAGGTTCAAGTAACAAACTAGCTTACGAAGCTTCTTTAAAAGTTTCAGAAAATATATCTCATTATAATCCACTTTATATTTACGGTGGTGTTGGAATGGGAAAAACTCACTTATTAAATTCAATAGGTTTAGAGCTTAAAAAAAATAATAGAGTAATGTTTATTTCTGCCGAACGTTTCATGTATCAGTTTGTAAAATCAATTAAGTCAAACGACATGGTTAAGTTCAAAGAATATTTTAGAAATACAGATATTTTATTAATCGATGATATCCAGTTTATAAGTGGAAAAGAGGCTATGCAGGAAGAGTTTTTTCATACATTTAATGCATTACTTGATAAAGGATCTCAAATAATTGTATCAGCTGATCGAGCACCAAACAAATTATCAAGGATACAAGAAAGAATTAAATCAAGATTTTCTGGTGGATTAGTTGTCGATATTCAAAAGCCGGACCTTGAGCTAAGAAAAAAAATAGTTGAAAAAAAAACTGAAGAATTGAATGCTTTGTATTCCGAACAATTTCAAGTTTCCATAGAAATTCAAGATTTTATAAGTAATGAAATAAGTGGAAGTGTAAGGGAACTAGTTGGTGCAATAAACAGAGTTGTCTCATTTTCAAGAATTTACAACAAAGTCCCAAATCTTGCTGAAACTAAAGTAGTTTTAAAGGATTTATTAAATTTAGCAGAAAATAAGGTTACAATAGATCTAATTCAGACAATTGTTTGTAAGTTTTTCAAAATCAGCAAAAATGAAATGCTATCATCTAGAAGATCAAGATATTTAGTAAGACCAAGACAAACAGCAATTTATTTAACTAAAATTTTGACTTCTAAATCATTGCCTGAAATTGGAAGAGAATTTTCTAATCGAGACCATACAACAATAATTCATTCAGTAAAAACTATTGAAAAGATAAAAGAAAAAGATCCTGAGATGGTTGATAATATAAACAAATTAAAAAACCAGATTTTATATAATAAAGAAAATGAAATTTAACGTTAATCAACAAGACCTTCAGCAAGCATTAAATTATTGTCAAGGTGTCATTGAAAAAAGAAGTACACTGCCAATTCTTTCAAATATTTTGTTAGATGCGAGTAATTCACAACTTACTATTACAGCAACTGATCTAGATTTAATATTCATACATCAATTGAACAATGTAGAAATTTTAGAAGAGGGCAAAACAACCACAACTTCCTCTATCATGTATGATATTATAAGAAAGTTTAACTCAGGAAAAAAAATAAATCTTTCTTTAACAGATATAAGTAAATTACAAGTAGAGTCTGAAAAATCTATTTTTAATTTGAATTGTATAAGTGCAACAGAGTTTCCACTTACAGATGAAAATTTTAATCAAAATGAATTTATAATTAAATCAAAACAACTTTTGAAACTACTAAATAAGTGTAAATTTTCAGTTTCTAATGATGAAACAAGGCATTATCTAAGTGGTATATATTTACATCAAACAGAAGTTGAAGATAAAAACTATTTAACAGCAGTTGCTACTGATAGTCATAGAATGTCTATTTCAAAAATTAGATTAGAGGAAAAAATTGATTTTGATCCGATAATTTTACCAAAAAAAACAATTTTTCAACTTTGTTCTTTATTAGATAGCTATGACGGAGATGTAAAAGTTTCAAATGTTAAATCAAAAATAAAATTTGAATTAAATAATAGTATTCTAATTTCAAAACTTATTGATGGAAAATTTCCTAATTACATTCAAGTTATACCTAAAAATAATCAAAAAAAATTAGAAATAGAATTAAAATTATTTTTAAATTCTGTTGATAGAGTAGCATCTGTTTCATTAGATAAAAAAGATGGAGTTAAATTCAATTTATCTAAAGACACTCTGGATCTTTCCGTAAATAATACCAACAGTGGTGACGGTAGAGAAACTTTAAGTGTTAAGTTTGATCATGACTTAGAGATAAGTTTTAACTCAAGATATTTGATAGATGTTGCTTCACAACTAGATGGAGATAGAGTTGAAATTTTCTTTAATGACACTGGCTCGCCAGCATTAATAAAAGATCCAGGTGATTTTGATAGTATTTTTGTTGTTATGCCTATGAAGGGCTAATTAATTAAGTCTAACTCTGAATAAATATTGTTTTCAAGAATTTGAATAAAGTTTTCTTTTGTTAATCCAGAAGGAATTGGTTTTAGAATAGAGATTGTAATAGTTCTATTAGATTTTTTTTCTCCTTTTTTAGGCCACACGTACCCAGAATTAATTGCAACTGGCTGACAAGTAATATTTAGCTGTTCATAAATTTTCGAAGCGCCTTTTTTTAAAGGTGGTCTTTCATTTGGAAGAACCCTAGTTCCTTGAGGAAAAATAATTAAAGGTCTGTTAGAAGTAGTTATCATTTTTGAAATATCATCAAAAAAACCCAAGTTATCTTTTGTAATTTTATTTCTTTTTATTGAAATTGATCCTATTTTTTTTAAGTACCAACCAAATATTGGGATTAACAATAATTCTTTTTTTAGAATAAATATAGGTGAGTTAAAGATTGTTTGTAAATAAAAAGTTTCAAACATTGATTGATGAGATGCTGCTATAAAAAATTTTTCATTATTAATAATATTTTCCCTTCCTTTGATTGAAATTTTTACTGAAAGAACAAATCTTAAACAAAAACTGGCCCAATGGCCCATCAATTTACCTCCCATTAAAACAATTTGTTTTGGCAAAAAAAATGATGGTAAAAAAATTATCGAAATAAAAACGATTCCAGTGAAAAATAATATTGAAAATAAAAAGTTTCTTATCATTTTTGTCAAAAGCTAAATTATATCTTTATGCTTTTGTCTTTTTCTTATTACTTTAATTTTTGATCCCTTTATTAATAATTCTATTGGTTTAGGTCTTAAATTATAATTTGAGCTAAGTGACATTCCATAAGCTCCTACATCACATATTGCTATTAAATCTTTTTCTCTCAAAACTTGAAACTTTTTTATTGTAACAAATTTATCTGTACTTTCACAAATAGGACCTACAAATTCATATGGTTTTTTAGATTTTTTGTTAGATTTTATAACAGGTAAGGTTTTATGAAATGCACCATACAAGGCAGGTCTCATTAAATCGTTCATTGCGGCATCTAAAATGATAAATTTTTTACTCCCACTATCTTTTATATAGATTATTTTTGACACCAATGTACCGGTATCGCCAATAATTGATCTACCTGGCTCAAATATAATTTTAACTTTATGTTTTCTTAAAAATTTAAGGATAGCAGTGTTGTATTTTTTATAATTAAGTTTTTTATTTTTATCAGTATAAGTAATGCCCATGCCTCCACCTAAATCTATAAATTCAAATTTATGATTTGTTTTATTGAGAATTCGACTAACCGCTTTAAGCATTTTTTCATAGGGTTTATGGTCTAAAATTTGACTGCCTATATGTACGCTTAGACATTTTAAATCAATATTTTTTGAATTTTTGCAATAATTTATAATTTCATAGAATGTATTTTTGTTTACACCAAATTTATTTTCTTTTTTCCCAGTGGATATTTGACTTAATGTTTTTGCATCTGTGTTGGGGTTTAGTCTTACACCAATTTTTATTCTTTTATTTTTTGATTTTGCTATTCGATTTATTTCTTTTATTTCACTTAAAGACTCAGCGTTAATAAGCAAAATTTTTTTATCAATAGCAAAGCCGATTTCACTTGTTGTTTTACCAACACCAGAAAATACTATTTTGCTTGGATTAATTCCTGCTTTAAGTGCCATCATCAATTCTCCTACTGAAACAACATCAGCACCTAACCCAAATTTTTTTATTTCTTTAATTATGTTAACATTTGTGTTGGATTTAACTGCAAAGCAGATAAGTGGTGAAAAAGATCTGAAGTTTTTTTTAAAATTATTAATATTTTCTTTTAATTTAGAATAGGAGTAAGAATAAAATGGAGTTCCAAATTTATTAGCAATTTTTTGAAGATTAATTTTTTCTATTGTTAATTTTTTGTTTATGTATTTCATTAAGCTAAGATAACTGAAATTTCTTTTATTTCTGCTTTTTTATCCGGATCTACGTATTTAGGATCACCTTTCTTTCCACAAGAAATAACTGTACAAAATAACAATACAATTATAGTAAATTTCTTAATCATTTTTTTTTTTATATTTCATTATCATTTTTTTAATATTATCAAAAGAAGTTCCACCATAAGATTTTTTCGAATTAATTGAATTTTTTAAATTAAATACTTTTAATACGTCATCTTTAAGTTTAGGTTCAATTTTTCTTAATTCCTCTAAAGTTAACTCATTTAATTTTTTTTTTCTTTTTTCAGCAAAATTAACTACAGCAGCAGTTTTTTGATATGCTTTTCTAAAAGACATTGAGTGATTTTTTACAAGATGGTCAGCTAAATCAGTTGCTGTAGTGTATCCAGAATTAGCAAGTTCTAACATTTTACTCTTATTTGGATTACAATTTTTTAGTATTTCATCAAAAATTTTTAAACAATTATTTAAATTATCATTAGATTTAAAAACAATCTCTTTATCATCTTGTAAATCTTTAAAATAAGACAATGGCAAGCCTTTTAAAATTGTAAGCATCGATAACAAATTTCCATAAGCACTCCCTGATTTTCCACGCAAGTACTCAAGAAGATCAGGATTTTTCTTTTGTGGCATTATTGATGATCCTGTAACAACTTTATCAGATAAATTGATCAAGTTAAAACCATCAGAATTCCAAATAATTAAATCTTCAGCGATTCTAGAAATATGCATAGCACACACAGATGAAGCAAACAAAAAATCCAATACAAAATCTCTATCCGAAACTGTATCAATAGAATTATTTGTGGGTATTTTAAAACCAAGTTTTCTAGTTGTATAATTTCTATCTATATTAAATGATGTTCCGGCTAATGCCGCAACACCTAAGGGATTTTCATTTAAACTGTTTAAATTATTTAAAAATCTTTTTTTATCTCTATTAAACATTTCTACATAAGACATTAAATAATGTGCAAAAGAAATAGCTTGGGCATTTTTAAGATGTGTAAATCCAGGCATAATAGTCTCAACATTTTTTTCAGCTAATTTGATTGTGCTCTTAATAACTTTATTAATATTATCATTTATTTCGTTAGTTGAATTTTTCATCCAAATTTTAAAATCAGTAATAACTTGATCATTTCTTGATCTTCCAGTGTGAACATAGCCAGCTTCTTCACCTATAATTTGAAAAAGTCTCTTTTCTATATTCATATGAATATCTTCATATTTTTTATTAAACTCAAATTTATTGTTTGTAATTTCCTTATCAATTTTTGCTAACCCATAAACAATTTTATTTTTTATTTTAAATGAAATTATTTTTTGTTTAAAAAGCATTTCAACATGAGCAATCGATCCCTGAATGTCTTCTTTATAAAGTCTTTTATCAATATCTATTGAATTACCGACTTTTTGAAACAAACTTGATACCTTTTTTTTTATTCTTGTGTTCCAGATTGCTTGGTTGTTTTTATTTTTTGCCATGATATTTAATTATACCTATTTAACATGAGATTTTTAATAATATTTATTTTTTTGATAACAAATGTTGTAGCTGAAGAACTACCTGGAATTAAAAATATTGTTATACATAAAGTACCAAAAACATATGATAATGTTATTTTTATAGACAAAAAAGATCAAAAAATTAATATCAATGAATATAGAGGCAACTTATTGGTATTAAACTTTTGGGCAACTTGGTGTGAACCTTGTAAAGAAGAAATGCCATCGTTAGACAAACTTCAAGCTAATCCAGAATTGGATAAAATTAAAATTTTTGCAATCAATATTGGTAAAGAAAATTCAAACAAAGTTAATAAATTTTTTAAAGATTTTAATATTAAAAATTTCGAATCTTATTTTGATCCACCTACTACATTAGCAAAAATTTTTTCTTTAAGAGGTGTCCCTACATCAATTTTAATAAATAAAGAGGGTCAAGAATTTGCTAGAATAATAGGTTCAATTGATTTTGAGGATAAAAATTTTGTTAGTTGGATAAAAAAATATAATTAATTTTTAAAAAAATAAGCAAAGCCAACTAAAGCAATAATAGCAATAAACTGCAAAATAACTCTTAACTGCATTAATTTATTTGAATATTTTTTACTTGTCTCTCCTCCCTTAAAAAGAGTCCCTATACCTAAAATTAGAACTACTCCAACAGCTATCAAAAGAGCAATTGATAAAACTTTTACTAATATTCCTGAAATCATTTTTTTATTATAGATTGTGTTTTGACATAAAAAACATAATTTATCTACTATGACATTTTGCCTAGATTCAATAATTATTAAACCAAAAAATGATGTAGAAATCAAAAATGCAGTTATTTTACTTCATGGTTATGGAGGCGATGGAAAGGATATAAGCATGCTTTCTTTAAACTGGAAAAGACATATGCCTAATACAATCTTTATTTGTCCTAATGGTCATGAACCATGCTCTATAAATCCTTCAGGTTACCAGTGGTTTGATTTAACTAAAGAAGACTCTGATTACATATTAGAGCAATCAATTAAAGCCGAAGAAGTTTTAAAAAAATTAATTAATGAAATAAAACAAGAGTTTAAGTTATCAAATAATCAAATTTGTTTATCAGGATTCAGTCAGGGCTGCATGATGTCTTTAAATGTTGGTCTTACATCTGAAGAAAAATTTTTATGTATAGTTGGTTTTTCTGGAAAAATAATTAATCAAAAAGATTTGAAAAAAAGAATCAAAAATAATACTGAAACATTACTTATACACGGTGAAGCAGATCAAATTGTCTCATCAACGCATTTACTAGAAGCAAAGGATTTTTTAATTAGAAATAATGTTAAAGTTGATACATTATTAATAAAAAATTGTGATCATAATATTCCGATTGAGGCATCAAGTACAGCTTTAAATTTTATCTTAAAAAAAATTTAACATCTCTTATTATTGATAAATTTGTTTAACTAAGTTAAAATTAAATAAATGAATAGCTTTATTGAACAAAATGTTTCATTAGAAAAGTGTCCAGCATTAGTACTTAATGCTGACTACAGACCTTTGAGTTATTACCCTTTATCTTTATGGTCATGGCAGGATACAGTTAAATCAGTTTTTCTTGATCGAGTTATTATTGTCAGTAATTATGATAGAACTATAAGAAGTCCATCTTTTAATATGAAATTACCAAGTGTAATCGCATTAAAAGATTATATTGTTCCTCAAAGCAAGCCAAGTTTTACAAGATTTAACGTGTTTCTAAGAGATAAGTTTTCCTGTCAATATTGTGGAAGCAATGAGGAGTTAACTTTTGATCATCTATTACCTAGATCAAAAGGGGGCGAAACTAATTGGGATAATGTCGTAACAGCTTGTTCTGCCTGCAATGTAAAAAAAGGAGGAAAATTATTAAAAAATTCAGGTATGAAATTATATCAGCAACCTTATCGACCTTCTACAGAGGATCTACATAAAAATGGTAAACATTTTCCACCAAATTTCTTACATAAAAGCTGGATGGACTATCTATATTGGGATGTAGAGTTAGAGGCTTAAATTTTCTCAGAGATATTTATTGCAATTCTAGAGCCGGTTTTAATAATTTTATCTAACAATAAATAGGGTCCTTTTTTTGTTGCACCTTCATTATACGCAATATCCTTATGGTCTATTTCATCTTGTCTAAATTTTGAAATCTTTTTTTTTAAATCTTTCTCACTCTTATCTAGCTGGTTAATTTGATTTAAGTAATGTTCATCTATAACTTCTTCAACAGAGGCAGTACATAACATTGCAGCTTTTTTTCCAAGTAAAGTTGATCCAAATCCTAGTCCAACACCTAATAAATCCCACAAAGGTAAAAATTTAGTTGGTTTTATATTTCTTTTTTTAATTTCATTTTCAAAAAATTCACAATGCTCTTTTTCATGAACCTTCATTTCTTCAATAGTTTTTTTAAGATTTTCATCTTTTACAAAAGTATTTAAAGCTAGCAATTGCCCTTCGTAAATCTTAACCGCTCCACGTTCTCCTGCGTGGTCAACTCTTATGAATTCTTCAACTCTTCTTTTATTAATTTTTGTCATAGTTTATATAAATCTTTGAACTACTAATAGTTATTAGCAAAGAAATCAAAGTATTATAACTTGTGAGCGATAATCCTATAATTCTAAATGTCACATCTTTGCAATTTATATTTTTTTCTTGTAATTGTTTTAATATATCTTCTTTAGATACTAAATCTGACCCTTTTTTTAAATCACAAACTAACGATTCCTCAATGAAACCTTGTTCAATACCTAGATGATATAAAGATAAAATTGTAGCAGCTAAAAAAACCAAGATAAGCAAAAGTATGAAATATTTTTCAAGATGAATAAATTTATAATTTAGTACAATAATTATTATAGCCATTAAGTATGGAATTCTCTCTAAAATACATAAGTTACAAGGTTGATGACCTAAAACATATTCAATAAAAAATGCTGAAGATAAAGCAATAATGCTGATTAAAAAAATTAATTTTAAGGTAACTGTTTTGTTAATCTCAACCATTAAATTTAAAAAATAAATAAATAATAATAAATATTATAACTATAATAATTCCAATTATGGTGAACCATTTTGATCCATGTTTTTCCATGTATTCTGTAAATAATTCTCCAAATTTATAAGATAAAAAGGCAACTATAAAAAATCTAAGGCTTCTTGAAATTAAGCTAACAATTATAAAAACAGGAAGATTAAAAGCGATTAAGCCACTTGAAATCGTAAATGCTTTATAAGGTAATGGTGTAAAGCCAGCCAAAAAAAGAATACTCAGCCATGCGAGGAATCCACTACCTTGGGACATGCTGAATTTTAAATTTTCAACTTTATCTTGATATCCATAAAATTCGATTACATACATTGCTAAATCAAAAAATAAATATCCAATTAAATACCCAAATATTCCACCTAGAACTGAAAATATTGATGCTATCAAAAATATTTTAAAATATTCCTTTTTTCTAGCAATAACCATTGGAATTATCATTGCATCTGGAGGTATAGGAAAAAAAGAACTTTCTATAAAAGAAACAAACCCTAAATAAAAATTAGAACTTTTATGTGCAGCTAATTCTAAACATTTTTTGTAAAGCGTTTGAAACATTTTTTGGTTTTAATATAAATTTAGTTCTTATACTATTTAAATATAATTTAATTGAATACCTAGGGCGAATGGCGGAACTGGTAGACGCGCACGACTCAAAATCGTGTTTCGCAAGAAGTGAGAGTTCGATTCTCTCTTCGCCCACCAAGTAACTATGAATTTAGAAAATTTAAATAACTTAGTCGAATTATTTGCTAATCAAGCAAATAAACAAAATAAAAAAGATATTTTTTTAGAATGGCTAAACCCAACCAATAAAAAAACGTATACATGGGAACAAACCGAAAAGAATATTTTAAAATTATCAAAAGTCATTAAAGAAAATATAAAAGAAGGCGATAGATGTCTTTTAGTTTCAGAAAACAGACCCGAGTGGTTTGTTTCTGATTTAGCCATTATGGTAGCTGGTGGAATTACAGTTCCGGCATATACAACTTACACTGAAGATGATTATAAGTACTTGATAGAAGATTGTGAGCCTAGCTTAGTTGTTGTTTCAAATAATGAAATGTTAAAGAAATTAAATAATTCAATTAATGAAAAAGACTTTATAAAAAAAGTTATTACCTTGGATGAAAAAGCTAAGGTGATAAATAGTTTAAATGTAATTAACAAAGAAAAATATTTAGATTTTAATTCAATTCTAAAAAATAATTTATTACTAGAAGATAAAATTGAAAATAATAAATTAAAAAGAAACTCTCCCGCATGTATTATTTATACTTCTGGGACTGGAGGCAATCCAAAAGGAGTAATTTTAAGTCATGGTGGAATTTTAAATAATCTCGTAGGAGCATGTGAAATTACACAGCCATTATTTACTTCAAGACCAGTATTTTTAACTTGGCTTCCTCTTTCTCATTCTTATGAACATTGTGTTCAGTTTTTACAAATTGCTGTTGGAGCAAAAGTTTTTTATGCAGAAAAAATAGAGAAACTTTTAGATAATATATCTGAAGCAAAACCAACAGTTATGACAGCAGTTCCTAGGTTCTATCAAAACCTTTACAACAAAATAAATATAAATTTAAAAAAACAAACAGGATTTAAAGCAAAATTAATAGAAGCAACTCTTCGATTGGGAAGAAAAAAACTATTAAATCAAAAAATGTCATTTTTTGAAAAATTACTCAATTTTATAGTTGATAAATTGGTCAGAAAAAAAATAAAAAAACAGTTTGGTGGAAATTTAAAAGCTTTTGTCTCAGGTGGTGGTGCTCTAGATAAAGAAATAGGAGAATTTTTAAATGCCATAGGACTACCAACTCTTCAGGGTTATGGGTTAACGGAAACATCTCCTGTAGTAAGCTGTAATCCAATACATAAAATAAAAGTGGAAACCGTAGGACCTCCGTTTAAAGGGAATGAGGTTAAAATTGCAGAGGATGGAGAAATTTTAGTTAAAGGTGAAAATGTAATGCTGGGATATTGGAATAAAAAAGAAGAAACTGAACAAGTAATAATTAATGGATGGCTTCATACCGGTGATATTGGAGAAATAGATCCAGATGATGGCTATCTAAAAATTACCGATAGAAAAAAAGATATTATTGTAAGTGCTGGAGGAGATAATATTTCACCAGCTAAAATAGAAAATATGATTACAAATGAGCCAGAAATTGATCAATGCATGGTTTATGGAGATAAAAAAAATTTTTTAGTTGCTTTAATTGTACCTAATAAAGATTTTTTGAACGAAAAAGAAAAAATAAACAAAGTCATTGAAAAAATAAATACAAAATTAACTTTATTGGAAAAAATAAAAAAGTTTCAATTAATAGATGAAAATTTTTCTATTGAAAACGGTTTAATGACACCGACAATGAAAGTAAAAAGAAAAAAAGTTACTGAAAAGTATAAAAATCAGCTAGAAAATCTTTATTAAGTTATTAAAATAAAGTTGTTTATTTACCGCGTAAACATTAACTAAATTAATTAAAAAAGTTTTATTAAAAATAAAAAATTAAAAATATTTTTTTAAAATTTATCTTTTAATTAAAGAATTGACATAACTTATAGAAAAAAATAAAAATATGTTAACAACGAATCAATTTGATTCGTTCAACTTAAAAAAGGGAGCTAAAGATGCCTAAGAAAAGAAAAAAAGCGGCAAAGAAAACTAAGAAAAAAGCTAAAAAAAAAGCTAAGAAAAAAGCAAAAAAAAGAAGAAGAAAATAATAACTTAGTATTCTTTACAAAAAACGCTTCTCATTACAGTAAGTGTGAGAGGCGTTTTTTTTTTAATCATCAATTGGTTCCTCGTTATCAGAAATTGGCTCGTCTACAGGTATTTCACTAGTTGGAGTTTTTGCGGTTGTCACTGGTTGGGGCTGACCACCTAAATTTCTTTTTAGCGCTTTATCTAATTTTTTCTGAGTATCTTCAAGTGAAACATTTAAAACAATCTGAAATTCAGATAAAATTCTTTCATAGGCTTTTTCAAATAATTGTCTTTCACTATAGGACTGATCAACCATAAGATCGTCACCTTTATTTAAATCTCTAACTACTTCAGCTAATTCATATATTTTTCCAGAAGATATTTTGGCTTCATATTCTTGTGCTCTTCGGCTCCACATTGATCTTTTAATTTTTGGTTTACTTTTTAATATTGACATACACTTATTAACTTGGTTGATAGTTGCTAGTGGCCTTAAGTGAGACTGTTTATTTACAGGGACCATTCCATTAGCTTTGTCTTTTTCAAATTTGATAACATACGTTTCAACATCAATTCCGCCAATATTAATTTTTTTAAATTCAGTAATTTGACCCACACCATGTTTTGGATAAACAACATGATCTTTAATTTTGTATTCTCTTTTTTCAGTTTCTTGTTTTTTGACTTTTTTTATTTCTGGCTTTAGTTCGTTTGTTTTAGAAATACGTAAATTATCTACTTTTTGTTCAGCCGATGTTTCTTTAACTTTAATAATTTTTTTAATCTTAATTGGTTTAGAAACCTTTTTAGTTATTTTTTTTGTTTTTTTGGAAATTACTTTTTTAACTTTTTTAGCTTTTACAACTTTCTTTTTAGAAACTTTTTTTTTTACTTTTTTATCTTTTTTACCTTTAAAGATTTTCTTTAAAATATTTTTCGTACTTATTTTCTTCATTTGTATATTTTTCATGATCCGGTGGTGGATCTTTTTTCTCACTTATGTTTGGCCAAATTTCAGAATACTTTGCATTGATCTCTAACCATTTTTCACTACCAGGCTCTGTATCAGCTTTGATGGCGTCTACTGGACATTCTGGCTCGCAAACGCCACAATCTATACACTCATCCGGTCTAATTACAAGCATATTTTTTCCTTCGTAAAAGCAATCAACTGGACAAACATCAACGCATGTAGTGTGCTTACACTTGATGCATTTGTCATTTACAACGTATGTCATTCTGAGTTTTCTTTTCTTACTCTTTCTTTAATATCTCCCATAGTTTTGTTGTCAATATAGAGTAAACCCGCAAGTCGTCTCATCAAATTAGTTTCATATAAATCAGCATCTTTGTTTGAATAAATTATAGACCACAGAGCCTCTACGATTTTAATTTTATCTTGCTCAGGTAAACCTTTAACCTCTTGAGTAAAATCTAAAATTTGATTTGAGTTTTTTTCAATTATTTTTGCTTCTTTTATAGTTTTAGAAATATTTTCATTTTTTATACCAAGCCCATTAAGAGTTTTTTTAATAATTTCCTCCTCTTTATCTGTGTAATTTTCATCTATTTTAGCAGCATGAATTAATAGCGCACAAACTTTTGTAAGAAAATTATTATTTTTTATTTCTTTTTTTTTAAAAAACATTTTAACTTAAGTTTAGATTCTTTAATATTTTAAATGGATTTTCATTTGAGATTTTTTTTGTAGTAATTTTTTTAAATTTCTTAGTAGGATTATATTTAAAAAAAGTTTCATTTTCTTTATCAAATATTTTATAGTTCATTTTTTGAAGTAGTTTTTTGAAATTTTCTTTGTTACATCCTAAAAGATTTAACATTTCTGGGACTAATTTTACTTCAGAATTTTCTTTTGCACTAGAATTTATTATTACTACAAATAATCTTTCTAAAATATCAATTCTTACAAAAAAATTGTCAAATTTCTCGAAACCACACAAAAGCATAAAATTTCTATTTTTTATTTTTTTATCTTCTAAGAAATTTAAACCAAATATAGGTGGTTTTAAATTATGAAATTTTTGATGAAAATTTTTCCATAATAATGTTCGCAAAGATACTGCTTCTGGTTTAATTAATTGATAAAGGAAAACATGATATCTCCCAAATTTTACTCCAAGGTTTCTAAGAATTTTTCTCTCATTTTGTTCTAGGTTTTTTAGGTATTCAGAAACTTGCTCTCTTTTTAATACTCCATTATTTTCATAAAGTTGGTAAGCTAGTGCTTTAATTGATGAATTATTCTCTTTTATATTTTTTAAATCTATTAAACTTTTAAGAACGGTATTTATTTTTGTATGTATCCATTTGTTAATAAATTCATTTAACCTATGTTTTGTGTTTTGTTCAATAATATCATCAATTATTAAATCAAAATTAGGATTCAAATAGTCATTACCTGTTGTTAATTTGGCAATTGGAAAATCATTCCAGTAAATTTTAAAATCTTCATTTAAATTTATTAATCCAGTATCAATTATTGATTGAACACGCTTTTGTAATTCTGGACCAATAGTTTGTCTGGCAGCTTTTTTTAAAGATTTAATATCGGTTTCTAAAGCACCTTTTTTAAGATCTAGTTCTAATTTTAACCCTCTTATCTTTCCAATAAATTGGTTGTCAATTTTAACATCATTATTTTGTAAAATTTCGGTTTTAAATTCCATATCTTGTTTTAAACCTCTAGCGAGTACACTCGCTCTTTTATCAATAAAAGTTTTTGTAAGTTCTTCATGTAATCTATCTGAAAGTCTATCTTCTAAATATTTAGTTTTTTCTATCCAATAACTTTGATTTTCTACCCAATTATTTTTATTCGAAACATATGACCAAGTTCTAACATTTGCAATTCTATTTGATAAAGAATCTACATTTCCATCTAATTTATCAAGTTTCATGAGCTGTAATCTCATAAAATCTTCAGAAATTAGTCCTTTTTTATTGGTCAAAAATTTAAATACATTTCCAATAACTTCAAAATGATTTCCGTAAGTTTTTTTTACAAAATCAGGTATTTGACAACATTCCCATAAAAGCATTAAAGTTTCCTTATTAAATTCTTTGTTAAAAATTTTTTGATCTTTCAAAAAGTATTTTAATGCCTTCTCATCTTCACATTCATGAATTTTTCTTAGCCATTCCACCTGAGGTTTTTCTTCTAAACTTTTAATCAAACTAATTTGGTTGTTGAAATTAAGATTCGAATTTCTCCAAAACAAGGTTCTAATTTCCTCAAATTTATGATTTTCTAATAATTCTACCTCTTCTGGAGATATTTCTTTACAATCTCCAGTAATACCGAAACTACCATCGTTGAGGTATCTGCCAGCTCTACCTGCTATTTGACCTATTTCAGATAGATTTAATCTTCTTAATTTTTTTCCATCAAATTTCTTAACATTTGAAAAATAAACAAAATCTAAATCCATGTTTATTCCCATCCCAATTGCATCTGTTGCAACTAGGAAATCAACATCTCCAGATTGATATAATTCAACTTGAGCATTTCTTGTTTTTGGACTGAGTGATCCCATTACAATAGCGGCACCACCCTTTTGCCTTCTTATTAACTCAGCAATGGCGTAAACCTCCTCTGCAGAAAACGCAATGATTGCTGTTTTTCTGTCAATTCTAGATATTTTTTTATGACCAGCGTAGGTAAGTTTAGATAGTCTTTCTCTATTTATAAATTCAATATCTCCATCTAATTTTGAAATAATATTTTTAATGGTACTTGAGCCCATTAGCATTGTAAGTTTTTCTCCTCTCATATTTAAAAGTCTGTCAGTAAAAATGTGTCCTCTTTCGTGATCAGAGCACATTTGAATTTCGTCCACACCAACAAACTCTAAATGTTTGTCAATTGGCATAGACTCTACTGTACATAAAAAATATTTAGCGTTAGATGGAATTATTTTTTCTTCTCCAGTTATAAGTGCAACTTTATCTAAACTTATTTTCTTGATTACTTTGTCGTATACCTCTCTTGCAAGTAATCTAAGTGGAAATCCAATCATACCACTCTCAAAAGAAAGCATAGTTTCGATAGCAAGATGGGTTTTACCTGTATTGGTAGGACCGAGAACAGCTGTAATTTTATTTTTAGTCATTTCTATCTTTTGTGTTTCTTTTTTTTTACCTACCAGATATTGTTACTGCTAAAGAACAAAAATAGACTAAAACATGACCGAATCGGAGGGTAAAAAGTTCTCATTTTCTTTTTAAACTTAGTGAGAATATCATAAATAAGTTTAATCCTATAATAATAAAATAATTTAATGTTAAAAAATTTAGTTAAAAATTTAAAGCCATCATCCACACTTTTAATCAATGAGACTTCAAAAAAATTAGAAGATCAAGGTAAAAAAATTTATAAATTTGGTTTCGGACAATCACCATTTAAAGTACCTTATGATGTTGTTGAAGAATTAAAAAATAATGCTTATCAAAATAAGTATTTACCTATACAGGGTCTTGAGGAATTGAGACAAGCTGTTGCAAGATATTCATCTAAAAAGAAAAATTATAACTACAAAGCGAACAACGTAATAATTGGACCAGGATCTAAAGAACTAATGTTTTTATTACATGTGATTTTTGATGGTGAAATTATATTGCCAGCACCTAGTTGGGTTTCATATGCACCACAAGCTATTTTAGGGAGAAATAAAATTCAAATTCTTCAAACAGAAAGAGAAAACAACTGGTTTCCTACTGGAGAGCAAATTGAGAAAATCATTTTAAAAAATAAAGATAAAAATTATTTATTATTTTTAAATTCACCAAATAATCCCTCTGGACAGGTTTGTAACAAACTAGAAGAAATTTCAGAAATTGCCAAAAAATACAATCTTATAATTTTATCAGATGAAATATATTCAGAATTAACATTTTCAAAAAATTTTAAATCTATCACAAGTTATTGTCCTGAAAAAACTATTATAAGTACTGGACTTAGTAAATGGTGTGGTGCGGGGGGATGGAGACTTGGTTATTTTATAATTCCAGATGAATTGATTAATATAAAAAATATGATCAAAGTATTAGCTAGTGAAACTTTTTCTGCTGTGAGCGCACCTATTCAATATGCAGCAATCAAAGCTTACGAAAATGATCATTCGAATTATATTTCAAAATCAGTAAATATTTTAAGTGCAGTTGGTAAATATGTTTTTTTAAATTTAAAATCAAACAAGGTATTGATTAATGAACCTCATGGAGGATTTTATTTAATGCCAGAGTTTTTAAATAACAAATTTAAAACTTCATCAGAAATGTGTAAGGATATATTAAATAATACTGGAGTTGCTTTATTACCAGGTTCTGATTTTGGGTTTAATTCAGATAAAATGTTAGCAAGGTTAAGTTTCACAGATTTTGATGGACAAGAGTTTATGAACAATATTGATGAAACAAAAAAAATTGATGAAAACTTAATTAATAAGTTTGCGCCAAAAGTAGTAGAAGGTGTTAATAAACTAAAAAATTGGTCAGAAAACTTGTAAAATCACTCTGTACACCTACGATAATTTTTTGTTAAAATAAAATTATAAAAATAAAGACATATAAATAGAGGGGTAAACAATGAAAAAAATAATCACATCTATATCAAGTGCTTTACTGATTTTATTTGCATCATTGACTTTGACAACTGTTGCTAAATCAGCTGAGTTCTTTACGATAGGTACGGGCGGTCCTACAGGAGTATATTTCCAAACAGGGAACGCTATATGTAAAATGCTTCACAAATCAGCAATTAGTGCTGAACATGGTAGAAAAAAAGGTACAGCTAAAGCTTATAGATGTACTGCTCCATCAACTGGTGGATCTAACTACAATATTGGTCAGATAGCAGCTGGAGAATTCCAATTTGGTGTAGCTCAATCAGACTGGCAGTATCATGCTGTTAATGGATCTAGTAAATGGGAAGGAAAACAATTTAGTAATTTAAGAGCAGTTTTCTCAGTTCACAATGAGCCTTTTCAAATTTGGGCTAGAAAAAAAGCAAAAATTAAAGATTTTGCTGGATTAAAAGGAAAAGTAGTTAACATCGGTAATCCTGGTTCAGGTCAAAGAGGAACTATGGAAGAATTGATGAAAGCAATGGGTGTTGATAATAGTTTCTTTAAATCAACAACTGAACTCACTTCTTCTGAACAAGTTAAAGCGCTATGCGACGGAAAAATAGATGCATTTGGTTATTCTGTTGGATTTCCAAACGGTGCTATGGAACAAGCAGCAACTTGTGCAGCTAAAGCATCTCCAATTAATTTAACAGGCTCTGAAGTTCAAGGTTTAATTGATGGTGCAGATTATTATGCACAAGCAGTAATACCTAAAGGAACTTATACAGGTCAGAAAAAAGATGCTACAACTTTTGGTGTAAAAGCGACTGTTGTTACTTCTGCAGATGTTTCTGAAGAGCTTGTTTATTTAGTTACAAAAGCTGTAATGGAAAATTTTGACGATTTCAAAAAACAACATCCAGCATTTGGATTCTTGGAAAAGAAAAACATGATTAAAGATGGTTTATCTGCCCCATTACATCCGGGAGCAATAAAATACTATAAAGAAGCTGGGTTAATGTAATCCAATTTTCATTAATTGAAAAGGCCTGGTAATTTTTACCGGGCCTTTTTTTTATGGTATGAATAATTTTAATGAGCGACTCAATAAGCAGTAAAATTAAAAATAAAATAAGTGAAGACTTGTCACCGACCAGAAATATTACTGGTTTTCATTTGAAAATTGTTTCAGCAGTAGCAATTATTTGGTCATTATTTCAACTTTGGTACGCTTCACCATTTCCATTTATATTAAATTTTGGAATGTTTAAGGGTTTGCCAGCAAGGGCAATTCATTTAGGTTTTGCTTTAACTTTAGCTTTTTTAATTTATCCAATATCTAAAAGTAAAAAAATTTCATTTTTTGATGTTTTGATCAGTTTTATGGGAGCGATATCTTGTCTTTATATTTATTTTTTTTATGATCAGTTAGTTGAAAGAGGGGGTGTTCTTTTAACTCTGAAGATATCAGAAACATTAAATTTTCCGTTAGAATTGATTTTGGGAGGATGTGGAATTTTAATTCTTTTAGAGGCTACTAGAAGAGCAATTGGTTTACCTTTGGTAATTATTGCTGGTTGTTTTCTGTTGTTTTCATACTTTGGAAGATATGCGCCTGAAATAATATCTCATGGTGGTTTATCTTTAAATAGACTTGTAGGTTTCCAGTGGCTTGATCAAGAAGCAATTTTTGGAATTCCGATTGGGGTATCAGTAGATTTTATTTTCTTATTTGTGTTATTTGGTGCTTTGCTTGAAACTGCTGGCGGTGGAAAATATTTTTTAGATCTAGCTTTTGCAATGGTTGGAAAAATGCGAGGAGGACCTGCAAAGGCAGCAATATTAGGTTCAGGTATGACTGGATTAATTTCAGGATCTTCAATTGCAAACACAGTTACTACTGGAACATTTACTATTCCAATTATGAAAAAAACTGGTTTTTCAAAAGAAAAAGCTGGTGCTATTGAGGTTTCATCATCAGTCAATGGTCAGATCATGCCACCTGTCATGGGGGCGGCAGCATTCGTAATGGCAAGTTTTATTGGCGTAACTTACTTTGAAATTGTAAAACATGCTTTCTTACCAGCAATTATTTCATATATAGCATTATTCTATATTTCACATTTAGAAGCTTTAAAATTAAATCTTAAAGGAATGGACGATGAAGATGTTCCTCATTTAAAAAAAACCTTTTTATCTGGAATACATTTTTTAATACCAATTTTTATTTTAATTTATACTTTGGTTTATTTAAGATTTACTGCCTCTTATTCAATTTTTTATGCGACAATTACTTTGATTTTAGTAAATTTAATAAATTTGTTAATAAAAAACGAATTTAAAAAAGATGCTCTTAAAGAATGGTTTAATCAAACAATAGTTGGTTTTGAAAAAGGTGCTCTGAATATGGTTGCTGTTGGTATAGCAATCGCAACTGCAGGTATTATAGTAGGAGCTGTTGGATCCACTGGTTTAAGTACTAATTTAATCATAGTTATTGAATCTATAGCCAAGGATAACGTTACTATTTTATTGTTTTTAACAATAATTTTATGCTTACTTTTGGGAATGGGCTTACCAACAACTGCAAATTATGTTGTTGTTGCCTCTTTAATGGCAACTGTTTTAGTAGATGTTGGAAATGCTTCAGGTTTTATATTTCCGTTGATTGCAGTTCATTTATTTGTCTTTTATTTTGGTTTAATGGCTGATGTAACTCCGCCTGTAGGACTTGCCTCTTATGCTGCTGCAGGAATATCTGGTGGAGATCCTTTAAGAACAGGAGTACAGGCTTTTTGGTATAGTTTAAGAACAGGAATTTTGCCGATTGTATTTTTATTTAACCATGAACTTTTACTTATTGGTATTGAAAATATTTGGCATGGATTGATTGTAATTGTTACTTCTTTAATTGGAATTTTAGTTTTTACTTCTGCCACTCAAGGCTGGTTCGTTAATAGGCTTAAATGGTATGAAATAATTATTTTTTTAGTTATTTCTATTTCTCTGTTATCACCTGATTTTGTTTTAAATAAATTTTATCCAAAATATAATTATGAAGATATTACTAAAATTAATTCAATAAAATTAGACCCAACAAAAGAAATTCAAATTAAAATAACAAGGCCTAGTTTATATGGAGAAAGATATAAGTTATTTGTAATATCAAAAAATACTTTTGAGGATAAATTTAATTTAGAGGACTATGGAGTCACATTATTGAAACAAGATGATAAAATTTTTGTTGATAATTTGAAATGGAATGGAGAAGCAAAAAAAAATGGTTTAGAAATGGGAGACTATATAAGTGAATTTAAAATTGAAAATTCAGATAGACCATCCAAAAATATCGTTTATCCAATAGCAATATTATTTTTATTAGTATTTGGATACTTTAACTTAAAAAGAAAAGAGTAGAATTATCCACCTGGTCCTAAATTAGAAGGCTTGACTTTAATAATTTTCCATACACCAGATGCAGAAGTAATTATTTTATCATTACATCTTAGCTGACAAAATAAAAAGACAAGTGTATTTGTTTTTTTCAAAATTTTTGTATGCCCAATAATTTCATCTCCAACTTTTGAAGCACCTATGAATTTTATATCTAAAGAGATAGTTACACATGGAGCATTTCCAACGGCTCTATATGCAGCCGTTCCCGATCCTGCATCTATTAATGCAGATAAATAACCTCCGTGAGTTATTCCTGCAGCATTTAAATGGTTTTCATTAACTATAGATTTAAATTCGTATTCCGTCTCTGAAATAGACCTAAATAAAACACCTCCATTGTGTTTCATAAATCCTGGTTTAATACTTATTTGCTCAAATTCTATACTCATAATTTTTTATAATACAAAAGTTAAAATTAATAAAATAATAAAAATAATTATAAAAAAATAAATTACTGATTTTTGTAAAGATGCTTTTAAAAGCCAATTAAACATTTCTTTTTCCTGTTTGGTGGACCGCCCAGAACTCGAATCTGGAATCTCCCGGTTCGTAGCCGAGCGCCTTATCCAATTTGGCCAGCGGTCCATTTAAATAATATATTCCATATATCAAAGTTTTTGATGTAATTTAACTTATAAAATATTATGTTGATTACTTTATGAGCAAAAACTCTAACGATGTTGTAATTACTTCAGCTCTAAGAACTCCAATTGGAAGATACAAAGGTTCGCTAAAAAATCTTAGTGCATCAAAATTAGGATCAATAGTAATTAAAGAAGTAATTTATAAATCAAAATTAGATACAGAGGAGATCGACGAAGTAATTATGGGACACGTTTTAACTTCTGGGCTTGGACAAAACCCTGCTAGGCAAGCTTCAATTGGTGCTGGAGTGCCGGTTTCAATACCTGCTCATATCGTTAATCAAGTCTGTGGATCTGGATTAAGATCTGTTGTTTCAGGATATCAATCAATTAAGTTAGGAGAAAACCAAATTGTAATTGCAGGTGGTCAAGAAAATATGTCTAGAGCAACTCATGCAATTTTTTACAGAGAAGATAAAAAATTTTCTGAGAATAAATTAATAGACACAATGATAACAGATGGTCTTCTAGACTCATTTAATGATTATCATATGGGTGTCACAGCTGAGAATGTTGCAGAGAAGTATAAAATTACAAGAGATGAACAAGATAATTTTTCTTTAAATTCTCAAAAAAAAACAGAAATAGCTTATAGTGAAAATAAATTTAAGGATGAGCTGATTAAATTACAAATTGAAGATGGTAATAAAAAATTTATTTTCGAAAAAGATGAACACCCTAGAGATAATTTAATTATAGATGATTTAAAAAAATTAAAAACAGTATTCAAAGAAAATGGGACTGTAACACCAGGAAATTCCTCTGGTATAAACGATGGTGCTGCAGCTTTAGTTTTAATGTCTAGAGAGCAAGCAAATAAAAAATCATTAGAGTCATTGGTTAAAATTGTATCTTGGGCTACTTGTGGGGTTGAGCCTTCATTAATGGGACTAGGACCCATACCTTCAATTCAAGAAGCTTTATCTAAAGCAAATTGGAAAATAGATGAAGTAGACTTATTCGAAATTAATGAAGCCTTTGCAGCACAAAGTATTGCAGTAATTAAAGAATTAAATATACCTAAGCAAAAAGTTAACGTTAACGGAGGTGCAATTGCTCTAGGTCATCCTATAGGAGCTTCTGGATCGAGAATTTTGGTTACTCTTATTCATGAAATGATTAGGCAAGATAAAAAAAAAGGTTGTGCGGCACTCTGTATTGGTGGTGGCATGGGAATAGCTATGTGCATTGAGAGAAGCTAAAAAGCTTAATAATCATTTATTTTTTTATTTTTTGTACAATAAAAATATAAGATTAACGAAAAAACCTTATTAATGTGATAAAATAATAATCCAATAATGTTTTTTTGGGTATATAAAACTTTTTAAAAATGAGCGAAAAATTACTTGTTCCTGACATTGGTGACTTTGAAAATGTTGAGGTTATAGAGATACTTGTAAAACCTGGTGATCAAATTAAAGAAAATGACCCAATAGTTACAATTGAAAGTGATAAATCAAGCGTTGAAATCCCTTCTACAATTACTGGAAAAGTAGATAGTTTAGCAGTTAAAGTTGGTGATAAAGTTTCTAAAGGAGATTTATTGCTTAATCTTACATCATCATCAAAAACATCATCAGAAAGCACTCTACCAAAAGATACAGAAAATATAATTAAACAAGCTGAAGAAGCAATGGCTGAAAAAAAAGAGAAAAAAAAAATTATTAGTGAACCAATAGTAGAGAAAAAACAATCTACAATTAAAGTTGTTAATGGTTCTGATATTGATCCACTTGAAACTCAAGATTGGCTGGAGTCTTTATCTGCAGTAATTTCCAAAGATGGAAACCAAAGAGCCCATTTTTTAATAAAAGAATTAATTAATAAAGCTTATCGTGAAGGAGCAAATATTCCTTATACTCAAAATACACCATACATTAATACAATACCTCCTGAGGCTGAGGTAAAGTCTAGTGGTGATCAAAATATTGAAAGAAGAATTAGATCGTTAATTAGATGGAATGCAGCAGCAATGGTAGTTCGAGCAAATAAAAAATATCCTGAGCTTGGTGGACACATTGGTACATTTGCATCTGCAGCAACATTATATGACGTTGGGATGAATCATTTTTGGAGAGCAAAAAATAACAAATTTGGTGGAGATTTAATTTACTTTCAAGGACATAGTGCTCCAGGAATGTATGCAAGGGCATTCTTAGAAGGCAGATTAAGTGAGAAACAATTAGATAGCTTCAGACAAGAGGTAAAGCCTGGAGGTCTATCGTCATATCCACACCCATGGTTAATGCCAAAATTTTGGCAGTTTCCCACAGTATCTATGGGGTTAGGTCCCATGCTCGCTATATATCAAGCTAGGTACATGAAATATTTAATCAATAGAGGTTTGATTAAAGATGAAGGAAGAAAAGTTTGGGCTTTTTTAGGCGATGGGGAGATGGATGAGCCTGAGTCAATGGGAGCTATTGGATTAGCTGCTAGAGAAAATTTAGATAATTTAATATTTGTAATAAATTGTAATCTTCAAAGATTAGATGGTCCAGTTAGAGGTAATGGAAAAATTATTCAAGAGCTTGAGGGAAGTTTCAGAGGATCCGGCTGGAATGTAATTAAAGTCATTTGGGGGTCATATTGGGATTCATTGCTTGCTAATGATAAAACTGGTGACTTAATAAAAATTATGAACGAGACAGTAGATGGTGAGTACCAAGCAATGAAAGCAAGAGATGGTGCTTATGTAAGAGAAAAGTTTTTTGGGAAATCTCCTGAAGCATTAGAATTAGTTTCAAGCATGTCAGATAAAGATATTTGGAGACTTAATAGAGGTGGTCACGATCCTCACAAAGTTTTTGCTGCATATGATAAAGCGACCAAACATCAGGGAAGCCCAACAGTGATAATTGCAAAAACTATAAAAGGTTATGGAATGGGAAAATCAGGAGAAAGTGTAAATACTACTCATCAAACTAAAAAATTAGATGTTGATGACTTGATGTATTATAGAGATCGATTTGATGTTCCCTTAACAGATGAACAGGTGAGAAATATTGAATACTTTAGGCCTGACGAAAAATCTCCAGAAATAAAATACATAAAAGAAAAAAGAATTAAATTAGGTGGATATTTACCAGAACGTTCAACTTTCGCTAAACCAATCAAAGCACCCTCAAAAGATATTTTCGATTTCATGAAAGTGTCAACTGGTGAAAAAGAAATGTCTACTACTATGGCACTTGTGAGAATGTTAACAAATTTATTAAGGGATAAAAATATATCTCCTAGATTGGTTCCTATTATTCCTGACGAAGCAAGAACGTTTGGTATGGAAGGATTTTTTCAAAAAATAGGGATTTATGCGCATGAAGGACAAAAATATGAACCTGAGGATGCAGCTCAATTAAGTTCTTATAGAGAAGATAAAAGTGGTCAAGTTTTAGAGGAAGGTATCAATGAAGCAGGTGCTATGTCTTCATGGATTGCTGCTGCCACTGCATATACTAATCATGATATCGAAATGATCCCAATTTATATTTTTTATTCAATGTTTGGTTTTCAAAGAGTAGGAGATCTAGCTTGGGCAGCTGGAGATAGTCAGGCTAGAGGATTTTTGGTGGGTGCGACAGCGGGAAGAACAACATTAGCTGGAGAAGGCTTACAACACCAGGATGGGCATAGTCATTTAATTGCATCAACTATTCCAAATTGTGTAACTTATGATCCTACATTTCATTATGAATTAGCGGTAATTTTTAGAGAAGGTCTAAGAAGAATGCACGAGAAAAATGAGAATGTTTTTTACTATATTACTACAATGAATGAAAATTACTCACACCCAGAAATGCCGAAAGATAAAAATTGTGAGGAAGGCATTCTAAAGGGAATGTATAAAATAAAAGAATTTAACAAATACAAAAAAACTAAAATCCAACTTTTAGGATCAGGAACAATCTTAAGGGAAATGATGTCTGCTGCAAAGATTTTACAAAATGATTATCAAATTGATAGCGAGATATGGAGTGTAACAAGTTTTAATGAATTAAGAAAAGATGGAATGGAAGTAGAAAGATATAATCTTTTGAACCCAGATAAAGAACCTAAAAAATCTTATGTTGAGCAATGCTTAGGCCAAACAGAGGGTCCGATTATGGCTGCATCTGATTATATGAGAATTAATTCAGATCAAATCAGATCTTATACTAATAAAAGTTTTTATTCATTAGGAGCGGATGGTTTTGGAAGAAGTGATACAAGAAAAAATTTAAGAAAATTTTTTGAGGTAGATAAAGAACATTTGGTTGCTTATGGTTTAAGTATTTTGGCAAAAGAACAGCTTATTACTTCTAAATATGCAAAAGATGCAATGAAGAAATATAATATTGATAGTAACAAACCAATGCCAACTAAATTATAAATGTCAGAAACTGAGATTAAAGTACCTAATATTGGAGATTTTAAAGATGTTGAGGTTATTGAGGTATTAGTTTCAGAAGGTCAATCAATTAAAAAAAATGATGCTCTAATAACAATTGAAAGTGATAAATCTAGCGTAGAAATACCATCAAATTTTGAGGGTAAAATTAAAAGTTTAAAAATAAAAGTAGGAGACAAAGTTTCTGAGGGCGACTTAATTTTAATTATAGAGAGTAACTCTCAAGTTATAAAGGAAAACATTAAAGAAAAACCAGAAATTGAAAAAAAGTTAAAAAAAACCGAGATAATAAAACCTGAAATCCGAGAAAAAACATTTTATAAAAATAATATTTCAGACATTTCATCTGCAAGTCCAAAAGCTAGAAAATTTGCTAGAGAACTTGGTGTTAATATTAATCAAGTCGTGGGAAGTCAGAAAGATGGCAGAGTTGTTGAAGACGATATTAAAAAATTTGTTTCATCTAATTCAAAAAACAATGATGTAGTAAAAGATAGTAAACCAGATAAAATTAAAAACGAATTTGAACATTCTGATTTTGGTGAAATAGAAATTAAAGACGTACCAAGAGTAAAAAAAATATCATCAAAATATCTTACTAATTCATGGACAACAATTCCCCATGTTACAAATCACGATGAAGCCGACATAACTGAGATGGAAAGATTTAGAAGTTCATTAACAGATATTTATACTGGAGAAAAAATTAAAATTACACCTCTAGCATTTGTAATAAAGGCTTTAGTAGTATCTCTTAGGAAATTTCCTATTTTTAATTCTTCTATCGATGAAATTGAGACTGGAAAAATGACTTTTAAAAAATATTACCATATTGGGATAGCAGTTGATACGTCAAATGGATTAATGGTTCCAAAAATAAGAAATGCAAATAACAAAAAAATTTCTCTAATAAGTAAAGAGTTAAAAGAAGTAAGTGAACTCTGTAGAAATTTGAAAATTCATAAAAAAGAGTTATTTGGTGGTTCAATGACAATTACAAGTTTAGGTGGTATAGGAGGTTCATTTTTTACACCTATAATTAATTATCCAGAAGTTGCTATATTAGGAGTAGGTAGATCTGAAAAAAAACAAATTTTTATGAATGGAAAGTTTCAAACTAGAACTATGTTGCCAATTTCTTTATCTTATGATCATAGAATTATTGATGGAGCTGAAGCAGCTAGATTTAACAATGATCTTAAAGAAAATTTAGGTAAAAATTTTGCTTATAAACTAGCCGTCTAATCAGAAATGTCTAAATCTATCTCTTTATTTAGTGCTTTATTGTGCACTTTCATATGGGGTACAACTTTTATAGCTCAAGACACTGGTATGGATAACATTGGTCCTTTCACATTCAATGCCGTGAGATTTTTTGTTGGATTTCTTGCTATAATTCCACTTGTAATCTTGTTTGAACTAAAAAATTTTAAAACAGAATTTAAATTAGACAAAAACACCTTCATTAATTATTCATTTTTAATAGGATTGTCTCTGTTTTTAGGTTCTGCTTTGCAACAAGTTGCTCTACTCTACACAGACGTTGCAAATGCTGCCTTTTTTACAATTTTTTATGTTCCTATGGTACCAATCATCATTTTTATATTTGGAAAAAGGTCGATGCATTGGAGTGTTTGGCCTTCTGTAATTCTATGTTTGATTGGAGGTTACTTGTTAACAAATTTTCATGATGCAACTGTAAGATTAGGAGATACATTAGTTGTGCTTGGAGCTTTATTTTGGAGCACTCATATAATTTTTACTGGAGTTATAGTAACAAAATACAATCTACCATTTACACTAGGAGCAGTGCAAACTTTAATAGTGGCTATTTTTTCATTTATAATTGGAATTATTTATGAGGAGTTTATTTTAAATAATATTTTGAAGGAAATTTATTCAATTTTATACGCTGGTATATTATCTGGTGGATTTGCATTTGTATTGCAAATTTATGCTCAGCGAAATATTACACCAGCTCCTGCTGCAATAATTTTTTCACTAGAAGGTGTATTTGCTACTATAGCTGCTTGGTTTATTTTAAATCAAATTTTAGATATCAATAATTTACTTGGATGTTTCTTTATTCTGTGTGGAGTTCTTTTATCTCAATTACTACCTTTAATTAAAAAGAAACATGCTTAATAAATTAAACTAAACAATATTAAGGCAATTATAATTCTATAAATTACAAAAGCGTTCATCGAAAATTTATTTATATAAATTAAAAAAAATTTAACTGTAAGAAAAGAAAAAATAAAGGCAGATATAACTGCTATAGCAGCTAGGTAATTAAATTCAATTGATTGTTCAATAACATCTTTTAAGCTTAATACACTCGCACCAGCTAATGCTGGTATTGAAAGTAAAAAAGATATTTTACTAGAGTCTACTCTGTTAAATTTTAAAATTCTTGCAGCTGTGATAGTAATCCCTGCTCTGCTAACACCAGGTATAAGAGATAAAATTTGAAAAATACCTATAAATAAAATTGATTGGAAGTTTAAGTTTGAAGAAATTTTTTTATCAAATCTACTTTTGTCAGAAATATACAATACAACTGCAAATATTAAAGTAGTCCATGCTATGACTTCTAAATTTCTTAAATTATAAATTAAATTTGTACTATAAAGAATATATCCAACAATTATTAACGGAATAGACCCTAGTATAATTAAGTTTAAAATTCTTTTATTTTTATGTATTCCAAATAATTCATTTTTAAAAAAATAAATAATTGCTATAAGCGATCCTAAATGAAGGCTTATATCAATTAAAAGAGAACTTGATTTGAATTCATACAATGTAGAAACCAAAATCAAATGAGCTGAAGAACTTATTGGTAGAAATTCTGATATTCCTTGAATTGCAGAGAGAATTAAGATTTCTATAATATTTTTAAACATCGAGTCTTCGTAGCTTAAAAAAATGGCATTTCAAACAATTCGATTTATTCATACTTGGTATGCAATTTTTAAAATACTTACGTTTTATGCTATTTATTGTAATTAAAAGGTCATAATAGTTGACCTAAATAATACTTTAACTAATAAAATCAATGTATAATTTGCCGAAAAAAAAAAAAATTATGTCTAGCAAAATGTTAAAATTCGTTGAGATAGGTCAACAAACGCCCCCTAAAAGAGAGGTCAATAACAGAAAAGATGATTTTAACGAAATATATGATGAATTTTTAACTCAAAAAGCTCAAGAACAATCAAGTAGATGTTCGCAGTGCGGTGTCCCATTTTGCCAGGTTCATTGTCCATTAAGTAACAATATACCTGATTGGTTAAAACTTACTGCAGAGGGAAGATTGAAAGAAGCTTATGAATTGTCCCAAAGCACTAACAATATGCCAGAAGTATGTGGAAGAATATGTCCCCAAGATAGATTATGTGAAGGAAATTGTGTCATTGAGCAGTCTGGTCATGGAACAGTTACGATTGGTTCTATGGAAAAATATATTACAGATAATGCTTGGGAACAAGGTTGGGTTAAACCAATATCAGTAAAATTTGAGAAAGATCAAAGTGTTGGAATTATAGGAGCTGGACCAGCTGGATTAGCGGCTGCAGAGCAATTAAGAAAAGATGGGTACAAAATAACAGTCTATGATCGTTATGATAGAGCTGGAGGACTTTTAATTTATGGAATACCAAATTTTAAATTAGAAAAACATGTAGTCGAGAGAAGAACAAAACTTTTAAAAGATGGTGGAATTGAATTTGTTCAAAATTTTGAAGTTGGTAAAGATGCAACATTAGATCAACTCAGAAAGAAACATGATGCAATACTTATCGCGACGGGAGTATATAAACCAAGAGAAGTTGATTTACCAGGAAACGATTTAGACAATATTTTTCCTGCAATGGAATTTTTAACAGCTTCAAATAAAAAAGGGTTGGGAGATAAAGTTGAATTATTTGATAAGGGAATTTTAAACGCTGAAGGTAAAGATGTTGTTGTAATTGGTGGAGGTGATACAGCAATGGATTGTGTCAGAACATCTGTAAGACAAAAAGCAAAATCAGTAAAGTGTTTATACAGAAGAGATAAAGAAAATATGCCAGGCTCATCAAGAGAGGTTGCCAATGCAGAAGAAGAAGGTGTGGAATTTGTATGGTTATCAAGTCCAAAAGAGTTCAAAGGTAAAAACAAAATTGAGAATTTAGTTGTTGATCAAATTCAGTTAGGTGAGCCTGATGAGTCAGGGAGAAGAAGACCTGAGATTCAAGAAGGTTCTGAATTTGAAATTAAAGCTGACATGGTCATTAAAGCACTTGGTTTTGATCCCGAAGATTTACCAAACTTGTTTGATTCAAAAGAACTTCAAGTAACTAAATGGGGAACAATAAAAACAGATTTTGACACAATGGAAACAAATTTAAAGGGAGTGTTTGCTGCTGGAGATATAGTCAGGGGAGCTTCGCTTGTTGTATGGGCTATTAAAGATGGAAGAGAAGCAGCTGCTTCTATGAAAAATTATTTACAAGAATTAGATATTAAAAAGACAAAAGTTGCATAATGAAAAATTATAAAAAAAACTTAGAACTTCTCTCAAAAAATCATGTTTATTCAAAGGAAATGGAGCACGATGCATGCGGGGTTGGAGTAATAGTTTCTACAGAGGGTAAAAAATCTCGAGAAATTGTAGAGCATGGAATAGAAGCACTTAAAGCTGTTTGGCACAGAGGCGCTGTTGATGCAGATGGTAAAACTGGAGATGGAGCAGGAATACATGTTGAGATACCTAAAGATTTTTTTATAGAGAAGATTGAAATTACGGGACATGATTATGATAACGCTGAAATATGCGTTGGTATGATATTTTTGCCACGAAATGATTATTCAGCGCAAGAAACCTGCAAAACAATTGTGGAGAGTGAACTAACCAAAAATAATTTTAGTATTTATGGGTGGAGACAGGTCCCAGTAAATCCAAAAATTCTAGGACAAAAAGCTCTTCAAACTATGCCTGAAATTATACAGGTACTATTTAAATCAAATGACCAAAATTTACTTGATAAAAATCTGGAAAGAAAAATTTACGAAACTAGAAAGAAAATTGAGAAAAAAGCTTTTCAATTATCTTTAAATAATTTTTATATTTGTTCAATTAGTTCTAAGTCAATTATATACAAAGGTTTATATCTTGCTGAAGCTATTTCAGATTTTTATTTGGATTTGAAAGATAAAAGGTTCATCTCTAGATACGCTATTTTCCATCAAAGATTTTCCACTAATACTGCTCCTAGCTGGAGTTTAGCTCAACCATTTAGAGCAATTGCTCACAATGGTGAAATAAATACATATAAGGGAAATAAAAATTGGATGAAAGTTCATGAACAAGAAATGAGCAGTCCTTTATTTGATGATATTGAGAATTTAAAACCTGTAATACAAAAAGGTGTTTCTGATTCAGCGGCACTTGATAATGTTTTTGAACTATTAAATAAATCAGGACAACCAGCTCCATTAGCTAAATTAATGTTAGTACCTGACGCTTGGTCAAAAAAAAATAAGACATTACCAAAAAATCATCAACAATTATTCAATTTTTTAAATAGCACAATGGAACCTTGGGATGGACCTGCCGCCATAGCCGCAACTGATAATGAATGGGTAATTGCTGCAAATGATAGAAATGGTTTAAGACCATTAAGATATGCAATTACAAAAGATAAAATGTTGTTCGCTGGATCTGAGACAGGTATGATCGAATTAAATGAGAAGAAAATTTTATCAAAAGGTAGATTAGGTCCAGGTGAAATTTTAGGTATTAGAATTGAAAAAGGCAAGGTATTTTCAAATACTGAAATAAAAGATTATTTAGCTAAAGAATTTAAACATTTCAATTCTCAAATTATTGATCTGGACGAAAAATTAACAATATCTAATGAAAAAAATATTTTTGAGGGCGAAGCTTTAAGAAGAAGACAATATACTTTTGGAATTAGTTTAGAGGATTTAGAGCTAATTCTACACCCTATGGCTGAAGATGCGAAAGAAGCAACCGGCTCAATGGGTGATGATACTCCACTTGCAGTATTATCGGATAAATATAGACCACTCTATCATTTTTTTAGACAAAATTTTAGCCAGGTAACAAACCCGCCTATCGACTCACTTCGAGAAAATAAAGTTATGAGTCTTAAAACTCGTTTTGGAAATCTGGGGAATATTTTAGATTTTGATACCTTAACAAAAGAAAATATTTACGTTCTTAATAGTCCTATTTTATCGAATTCTCAATTTGAAAAATTTATTAATTTTTTTGGAAAAAATTCTGTAATGATTGATTGTAGCTTTTCAAAAGATGAAAGTTTATCTGACGCAATTGATAGAATTCAAAAGGAAGCCGAAATAGCTGTAAGGCAAGGGGTAACACAATTAATTCTTAGTGATAAAGAGATATCCCATCAGAAATTACCTATACCAATGCTTTTATGTGTTGGATCTGTAAATACTTTTTTAATTAATAAAAAACTAAGAGGTTATGTTTCTATTAATGTTCAATCAGGAGAGGCGATGGACACACACTCATTTGCTACACTAATTGGAGTAGGTGCTACAACGGTTAACCCTTACCTAGCTTTTGATAGTTTGCACCAAAGATTTTCAAAAAAACTATTTGGACAATTTAGTTTTGATGATTGTGTAGAGAGATACATAAAGTCAGTTAATGCAGGACTATTAAAAATAATGTCAAAAATGGGTATATCAGTCTTAAGTTCTTATAGAGGTGGTTGTAATTTTGAAACTGTTGGATTAAGTAGAACTGTAGTTGATGACTATTTTCCTGGTGTTACCTCAAAAATCTCTGGAATTGGTTTAACTGGAATAGAAAAAAAGATTAGAGAAATTCATAAAGAGGCTTTTGAAAGCTCAGAAACGGTTCTTCCAATTGGTGGTATTTATAGATACAGAAAAAATGGTGAGACTCATCAATACCAAGGAAGATTAATTCATTTACTACAAAGTGCAGTTGGGTCAAACTCTTATGAAGCATATAAAAAATATGCTGAAGGTATTTATAACCTACCTCCTATAAATTTAAGAGATTTAATTGATTTTAGAAAAAAGAAATTAGGTTCTTCTATAGATTTAAGAGAAGTTGAACCAATTCAAAACATATTAAAAAGATTTGGAAGTGGTAGCATGTCTCATGGTGCATTATCAAAAGAAGCTCATGAAACTCTAGCAATCGGAATGAATAGAATAAAAGGAGCATCTTGTAGTGGAGAAGGTGGTGAGGATGAGCAAAGATTTAAAGTGATGCAAAGTGGTGATAGCGCAAACTCAAGAGTAAAACAAATTGCCTCAGCAAGATTTGGAGTAACTATTAATTATTTAAATAACTGTAATGAAATTGAAATAAAAATTGCCCAAGGAGCAAAACCAGGAGAAGGAGGTCAACTACCAGGTTTTAAAGTAACAAATGAAATTGCAAAATTAAGACATTCTACCCCTGGAGTTACCTTAATATCTCCACCTCCTCACCACGATATTTATTCAATAGAGGATTTGGCTCAATTAATTTATGATTTAAAACAGATAAATCCAAAAGCTCGTATAGGTGTAAAATTGGTTGCATCATCGGGTGTAGGTACAATTGCTGCAGGAGTAGCTAAAGCTGAGGCTGATATAATATTAATTTCAGGTCACAATGGTGGAACTGGCGCCACACCACAAACAAGTGTCAAGTATGTTGGAATACCTTGGGAGATGGGCCTAACGGAGGCAAACCAAGTTTTAACATTAAATAATCTTAGACACAAAGTAACTTTGAGAACTGATGGTGGAATTAAAACTGGAAGAGATGTTGTAATTGCTGCAATGATGGGAGCAGAGGAGTATGGTGTTGCAACAACGGCTTTGGTAGCCATGGGCTGCATCATGGTAAGACAATGTCATTCAAACACATGTCCGGTTGGAGTATGTACTCAGGATGAAAAATTAAGAGAAAAATTTACTGGTACACCTGACAAAGTAGTAAACTTGTTCACTTTTATCGCCTCAGAAGTTAGAGAAATATTAGCTGAACTTGGTTTTAAATCACTTAACGAAATAATTGGAAGAACTGATTTGTTAATGCAAGTTAATAAAGCCTCTCCTAATTTAGATGACTTAGATTTAAACCCATTGTTTGTTCAAGCAGATCCAGGGGACAATAAAAGATATTGCGAGAGTACAGAAATAAATAAAGTCCCTGATACTTTAGATCAGGAAATTTGGCCAGAAATAGAAACAGCATTGGATAATTCGCAAAAAATTGAAAAAGAATATTTAATTAAAAATACAAATAGAGCAGTAGGAACTAGAATTTCACACCATCTTTATAAAAAATATGGATATGACAAGTTAGGTGAAAATTTTTTAACTTTAAATTTTAAAGGATCAGCAGGACAATCTTTTGGTGCTTTCTCTACAAAAGGATTGAAGCTAGTACTTAAAGGAGATGCTAATGATTATGTTGGAAAAGGCCTGTCAGGTGCAACAATAGCAATAAAACTGTCAGATGAGAGTAATTTAATTTCAAATGAAAATACTATTATTGGTAACACTGTTTTGTACGGAGCTACATCCGGTAAACTTTTTGCAGCAGGTTTAGCAGGAGATAGATTTGCGGTAAGAAACTCAGGTGCAATAACAGTTATAGAAGGCTGCGATTCAAATGGTTGTGAGTACATGACTGGTGGAACAGTTGTAATATTAGGAAATGTTGGCGATAATTTTGCAGCAGGAATGACTGGAGGTATGGCATTTATTTATGATAAAAAAAAACAATTTGAAAAAAAAGTAAATCCTGACTCAGTCGTATGGCAAAATGTAGAAACAGATTACTGGAAAGAATTTTTAAAAAATCTAATTAATGAGCATCTCAAAGAAACTGGATCAGATTTATCTAAAAAATTAATAGAAAGTTTTGATGATGAAATTAATAATTTTATTCAAGTATGTCCAAAAGAAATGCTAGATAAACTAAAAAATCCTATAACATTAAAAAAACAAGTTAAAAAAGTTAGTTAAATTAACAAACTAAGTTCTTTCAAAATTACCTTTAACCTTTTTTTACTTGATAAACTATGATCACCTTTCTTAATAATATTTAGTTTTTTTTTTGCTTTTGGAAACAATTTTAGAATCTTTCTTGAATAAGAAACGGGGACTACCTCATCCTTTTCACCATGTACCATTGTTACTTTAATATTTGAATTAATTTTCTTATTCAAAACTTTATTTTTTCTCCCATCTTTTATCAACTGAAGTGAAATTGGATATTCATAATTTCCATGTTTTAAATGATAAATACCCTTTCTAATTGTTTCGTCTTTCATTTTTTTAGTAAATTTTTTCCACATTAAGTTTTCTAAAAATTCAGGAGCAGCTCCTATACCCAAAAATCCATTAATTTGTTTTTTAAAAACTTTAAATTGATTAAGAGAAATCCATGCCCCCATACTTGAACCAATTAATATAAAGTCTTTTCTTTTTACATATTTTCTTATTAAAATAGAAGTCTCTTTACTCCATTTCGAAATATTTCCATTTATAAATTTACCTGAAGATTTTCCATGTCCGGAGTATTCAAGTGCCAAAAAACTAACCTTATTTTGTTTGGCAAACTTTAAAAATGCATTTGGTTTTTCCCCCTCAAGATCTGACATAAAACCATGTAAAAAAACTATAAAAGAACTATTTCTAAAAATTTTGGCAATATGTCTGATTTTCTTTGTATTTGATATTTTATGAAATTTGAAATTTGCCATAATTATTTATAAGTTTTGTCTATTAATATATAATCATATCAAATGTCATCTGATTTAAAAGTTTTACAAGTAATACCAAAATTAGGTTATGGAGGAGCTGAAACAGGCTGTTTTGATATCGCTCATTACTTGCCTGAAAACAATTGTAAATCTTTTATTGTTACAAGCGGTGGCGAATTACTAAAATTTGTAAATAAAAAAAAAGTAAAGGTGTTTAGGTTGCCAGTAAATAGCAAAAATCCACTATTAATTTTAATAAATGCTATAATTTTAATTGGTATAATTTTAATTAATAATATCTCTATAGTCCATGCAAGGAGTAGAGCTCCAGCTTGGTCATGCTTATTAGCAACGAAACTAACTCGTAGAAAATTTGTTACAACATTTCATGGGACATACAATTTTAAAAATAATTTAAAAAAATTTTATAATTCAATTATGACAAGATCTGATTTAATAATTGCAGGCTCAAATTTTATATTTTCACATATTAAACAAAATTATTCTAAATATTTAAATGATAATAAAAAATTGTTAGTTATTTTTAGAGGTATTAATGTTGATTATTTTGATCCATCAACAAAATTTGAGTCTGATGAAAAAAAATTACTAACGAAATGGAATCTAGAAAAAGATAAAAAAATTATTCTTTTGCCAGGGAGATTAACATCTTGGAAGGGACAAGAAGTTTTTATTGAGGCAGTCAATTTAGTTAATATAGAATTGGGTTATGAAGCATTTTATGCTGTTATCTTGGGTAGTGATCAAGGTAGAGATTTATATAAGAAAAAGTTAATTAGACTTTCAGAACAATATAGGTTGTCAAAGCAAATTAGATTTATAGATCATTGTAAAGATATGGCTTTGGCTTATAAGGTATCAGACATTGTAGTTTCTGCCTCAACAGAACCAGAAGCTTTTGGAAGAATTGCTGTTGAAGCACAATCAATGGAGATACCAATTATTGCAAGTAATATTGGTGGCTCAAATGAAACAATAATAGATGAAAAGACAGGTTTTTTATATGAAGCAGGAAATGCTAAATCTTTGAGTAAAATAATTTTAAAACTTCTTTTTTTAGATGAAACATTGTTAAAATCAATTGGTACTGAAGGAAGAAAAAACATAGTTAAAAAATTTAATGTTGAAAAAATGTGTTTTTCTACTTATTCAGAGTATAAAAGATTATTAAATTAAATGCCGATTATTACATTACCTAACGGAAACAATATTGATTTTCCCAATAAAGTTACTGGACTCGAAGTAGCTGAAAAAATTAGCAAATCACTAGCTAAACAAGCACTTATAATGAGTGTAGATGGTGAGCTTAAAGATTTATATTTTGAAATAAACAAAGATAGCTCTGTAAAAATCTTTACTTCAAAAGACCCTGAAGGACTAGAAGTTATTAGGCATGATACAGCCCATATAATGGCCATGGCTGTTCAAGAATTATATCCTGGTACTCAAGTAACTATTGGACCAGTAATTGAGAATGGATTTTATTATGATTTTGCTAGAAAGGAACCATTCACAACTGATGATCTAAAAAAGATTGAAAATAGAATGTCAGAAATAATTGATAAAGATGTGAAAACAAGAAGAGAAGTTTGGCAAAGAGAAAAGGCGATTAGCCATTTCATCAAAATCGGTGAAAAATATAAAGCTGAAATAATTGAAAGTATTCCAAGAAATGAAGAACTTTCTGTTTATCATCATGGTGACACGTGGTATGATTTATGTAGAGGACCTCATTTATTATCATCTGGAAAAATTGGTAAGGCCTATAAATTAATGAAAGTCTCAGGAGCATATTGGAGAGGAGATTCAAATAATGAAATGCTCCAAAGAATTTATGGAACAAGTTGGGCAAATCAAAAACAATTAGATGATTATTTAAAAAGAATTGAAGAAGCTGAAAAAAGAGATCATAGAAAACTTGGAAAAGAAATGGACCTATTTCATTTTAGAGAAGAAAGTCCTGGATCAGTATTTTGGCATGAAAAAGGATGGGCTTTATTTCAGAAATTAATCAACTATATGAGAAGTCGACAAGACGCTGCTGGTTATAAAGAAGTAAACACTCCAGAAATATTAGATAGACAACTGTGGGAAAAATCTGGGCATTGGGAAAAATATGGAGAAAATATGTATACTTCAGAAACACCAGATGAAAAAGTATTTGCAATTAAGCCAATGAATTGTCCAGGACATATTCAGGTATTTAATCAAGGTTTAAAAAGTTATAGAGACCTTCCTTTACGTATTGCAGAATTTGGAAAAGTACATCGGTATGAACCATCTGGAGCCTTACATGGATTATTAAGGGTAAGAGCATTTACTCAAGATGATGCACATATATTTTGTTCTGAAGATCAGATCACTAGTGAATGTTTAGAGGTAACTAATTTAATTCTAGATATTTATAAAGACTTAGGCTTCGAGAATGTAATTCTTAAGTATGCAGATAGACCTGAAGTAAGAGTTGGAGGTGATGAAATTTGGGACAAAGCAGAGGCTTCTTTGCTTGAAGCAGTTAAAGCTTCCAAGTTAGAATATAGTATTAATAAGGGTGAGGGAGCATTTTATGGTCCAAAAATTGAATTTGTTTTAAGAGATGCAATTGGTAGAGATTGGCAATGTGGAACATTACAGGTTGATCTAAACTTACCTGGAAGATTAGATGCATCATATATTGATAAAGATGGAACAAAAAAAACTCCTGTTATGTTACATAGAGCGTTATTTGGTTCTTTAGAAAGATTTGTTGGAATTCTAATTGAAAACTATGCAGGAAAATTTCCATTTTGGTTGTCTCCTTTGCAGACAATGGTAATACCTATTTCAGAGGAATTTAATGATTACGCAGTTGAAGTATCTAAAAAAATTAAAAATGCAGGCATTAGTTCTGCAGTAGACTTAAAAAATAATAATTTAAATTATAAAATAAGAGATCATTCTTTAGAAAAAATACCGCTTTTGTTAATTTGTGGTAAAAAAGAAGTTGACTCCAATTCAGTAACGATTAGAAGATTAGATTCTAATAAACAAGAAAATATGGGTATAGATAAATTCTTAAAAACATTCTCTGCTTTTAATAAAGCATCATCAAACTAAGTGGCAGATTTCAAACAAAATTATTTTCAAAGAAGAACTAAGGATAGAGGTCCAAGATCTAATAATAGAATTTCTTCTCCTGATGTACAAGTTATAGCAAGTGATGGAGAAAATCTTGGAGTGATGAATACCAATGAAGCTATTTCCATGGCAAAAAATCAAGGTTTAGATTTAATTGAAATAGCACCTAATGCAAACCCTCCCGTATGTAAAATAATGGATATGGGTAAATATAAGTATGATGCTCAAAAAAAAGCAAATCTTGCAAAGAAAAAACAAAAAATTGTTTCTTTAAAAGAAATAAAAATGCGACCTGTAACTGAAACTCATGATTATGAATTTAAAGTAAAAAATGCAAAAAAATTTATAGCTAAAGGAGATAAGGTCAAATTCACTATAAGATTTAAAGGTAGAGAGCTTCAGCATTCCCATCTAGGAAATGAACTAATGGGTAAAATTAAAGAGGATATGAAGGATATCGGTAAGGTAGAGTTGCATCCCAAGTTTGATGGCAAGCAAATGATCATGGTAATTCAGCCTTTATAAGCTTTAATAGAGGTTGTAAAATTATATCTTTCTTTGTATAAGTCCGCAGAATTATGCCAAAACTAAAAACAAAAAGCTCAGCAAAAAAAAGATTTAAAATATCTGCAAAGGGTAAAGTTATTTCTGCTCAAGCAGGTAAAAGACATGGCATGATTAAAAGAACGAATTCACAAATAAGAAAACTAAGAGGCACTACAACATTGTCCAAGCAAGATGGAAAAATTGTTAAGTCATATATGCCTTACAGCTTAAGAGGTTAATAATGGCGAGAGTTAAAAGAGGCGTAACAAGTAAAGCAAAACATAAAAAAGTTTTAAAAGCTGTAAAAGGGCAATGGGGCAGGAGAAAAAATACTATTAGAGTTGCTAAGCAGGCTATGGAGAAATCTATGCAATATGCTTACAGAGATAGAAGAAATAAGAAAAGAGATTTTAAATCATTGTGGATACAGAGAATCAATGCGGGAGTTAGAGCTGAAGGCTTAACTTATTCAAAATTTATCAATGGATTAGGTAAATGTGGTATTGTAATAGACAGAAAAATTCTTGCTGAAATTGCTTATGATAGCCCAGAAGCATTTAAAACAATTGTACAAAAAGCTCAATCAGCTTTAAATTAATCTTCGCTATTGTTTTTATTTCTTAAGGAAATAATCTACTAATATGTCAGAGATAAAAAATATTAGAGATCAGTTTATATCAAAGCTTAAAAATGATTTAGGTATTGATCAAATAAATGAAATCAAAACTGAGCTCTTTGGTAAAAATGGTTTAATATCATCAAAATTTAAAACAATAGGGTCAATTCCAGAGACTGATAGAAAAAAATTTGCATCAGATTTAAATCAAGCTAAAGAAGAACTTCAGAATTTGATCATTTCTAAAATTAATGAGATAGAGGGAAAAAAAATAAACGAAAAATTAGAAAAAGAAAAAGTTGATATAACTTTACCTGAAAGACCATTCGTTAGAGGAAAAGTTCATCCAGTCTCACAAACTATTGATGAAATTTCATCTATTTTTTCTGAAATAGGATTTAGTGTTGAGGAAGGTCCTGATGTTGAAAATGAATATAACAACTTCACTGCTTTAAACACACCTGACAATCATCCAGCAAGAGATATGCATGATACATTTTACTTGGATGAAAACAAAGAGGTTTTATTACGAACTCATACCTCACCAGTTCAAATCAGAACCATGCTAAATGACAAGCCTCCATTTAAGATTATTGCTCCTGGTAGGACTTATAGATCTGATAGTGATCAAACACACGCACCAATGTTTCATCAAGTAGAAGGTTTGCATATTGATACAAATATTAATATGGGGCATTTGAAAGGATGTTTGAATTATTTTATTAAAGAATTTTTTGAAGTCGAAAAAATTAAAATGAGATTTAGGCCCAGTCATTTTCCATTCACAGAACCCTCTGCTGAAGTAGATATTGGCTATGAGATAAAAGATGGCAAAATAATAATTGGAGAGGGAGATAAGTGGCTAGAAATTTTAGGCTGTGGCATGGTGCATCCTAATGTCTTGAGAAATGTAAAAGTAGATCCTTATAAATATCAAGGATATGCCTTTGGCATAGGTATAGACCGATTAGCAATGCTTAAATACGGCATTAATGATTTAAGAGCATTTTTTGATTGTGACTACAGATGGCTTAATCATTTTGGTTTTGATCCACTTGATGTTCCTTCAAATTACAGAGGTTTAAGCAGATGAAGATTACATATGATTGGTTAAAAGATCATTTAAAAATAAGTGCTAGGGAAGACAAACTTCTTGAGAAACTAACAGACATAGGTCTTGAAGTTGAGAGTATAGAAAATTTATCAGAAGGATTAGATTTATTTAAGGTAGCAAAAATTATAAAAACAGAGAAACATCCTAATGCAGATAGACTTAAAGTTTGTGATGTTGATATTGGTAATAAAGAAATCAAAAAAGTTGTTTGTGGTGCTGCAAATGCAAGAAAGGGCCTTCTTACTATATATGCCCCACCAGGCGCAATAATTCCAAAAAACAAAACTAAACTTGTTGTGGCTAAAATAAGAGATGTTACATCGTATGGAATGCTCTGTTCTGAATCTGAGTTGAATTTATCAGACGAAAGTGATGGGATCACTGAATTGTCTTCATCAAAATATGCAAAAAATATTGGAAAAAGTTATTTTTCTAAAGCAAGTTCTAATCTTATCGATTTATCAATTACACCAAATAGACCAGACTGTCTTGGTGTTAGGGGGATCGCGAGAGATTTATCAGCCGCAGGTTTTGGAAATTTAAAACCAGAAAAAGATAAAAAAATTAAATCTAATAAAAAACAAACCTTAAAAGTAAAAATAACAAAAGAAAAAAATCAAGGCTGTTTATCTTTCGGTAGTTGCTTGATAACTAATGTCAAAAATACAGAAAGTCCTCAATGGTTGAAAGATAAATTAATTTCTATAGGTCAAAAACCAATATCTGCAATTGTAGACATTACGAATTATGTCATGATTGATATTAATCGTCCTTTGCATGCATACGATGCTGATAAAATTGATAAGGGAATAATTGTTAGAAATTCAAAATCAGGAGAAGAATTTACTGCCCTAGATAATAAAAATTATAAACTGGATGATGGAATGTGTGTAATAAGTGACAACAAAGGTGTCTTAGGTTTAGGAGGAATTATTGGAGGAACAAGATCTGGTACAGAGTTAGATACAAAAAATGTTTTATTAGAGTCGGCTTATTTTGATCCAAGATCAATTAGAAAAACAGCTAAAAAATTGAATATCGATACAGATGCTAAATTTAGATTTGAAAGAGGTATTGATCAGTTATCAATCGAAATTGGATTAAATAAAGCAGCTTTTTTAATTAAGGAAATTTGTGGTGGTGAAATTAGTAAAATAGATATTCAAAAAATTGAAACTTATAAAAACAAAGTAATAAAATTTGAACCAAAAACATTCGAAAAAATTACTGGTTTTAAAATTTCAACCAAAGAAATGATAATCATTTTAGAAAAGCTTGGTTTCAAATTAAAAAAAGAAAAAAAATTATTTAAATTATCAGTTCCATCTTGGAGACCAGATATTGTTCAAGAAATTGATATAGTTGAGGAACTTGTAAGAATTAGTGGCTATGAAAAAATAAAAATAGAAAATCCTATTAAAGAAAGATCAAAAAATACCTTAAATCCAACTCAAAAGTTATTTCATTTTCTTCAAAGGGCAGTAGCATCCAAAGGGTATTTGGAAGCAATTACATGGTCTTTTACAGACTCTAAATATAATGACCATTTTAAAGAAGCCAGTAAAGAAATAAAAATTGTAAATCCAATTAGCTCTGAATTGGGAGTATTAAGAAATTCTATTTTTTCAAATTTAGCAATGTATATGAGCAAAAACTTAGATAGAGGAATTAAAGATTTATCAATATTTGAAATAGGTCCAATATTTTATGGTTCAAAACCTGGAGAACAGAATACAGTTGTTTGTGGTTTGTCAGCTGGAAAAAAATCTAGACTTTCATGGATTGAAAAAGAAAGAAATATAGACGTTTTTGATATTAAAAGAGATGTTATACAAACTTTGGTAGAAGCTGGTTATGACTCAGAAAAATTTTATATTGATGATGAAAGCCCTAATTATTATCATCCAGGAAAATCAGGTAGATTATTCTTAAATAAGGGAAAAGATAAGGTAGCTGCATATTTTGGTGAGATTCATCCAAACATTATCAAAACGTTAGATATTAAAACAGAGTCTTTAATAGGATTCGAAATATTTCTAGATAATTTAAAATTGCCAAAAAAACCTTTAAAAAATCAAAAAACAAAATATTCAGTATCTGACTTTCAAAAATCAGAGAGAGATTTTGCATTTATTGTTGATAAAAAAATAAGTGTACAAGATTTAGTAAGTGTCATATCAAATATTGATAAAAATTTAATTTCAAACATTAAAGTATTTGACGTTTACGCGGGAGAAAATATTCCTGAAAATAAAAAATCAGTTGCTATAAGTGTTACTATTCAATCATCAGAAAAAACATTAACAGATAATGATTTAGAGAAAATTAATAATTTGATAATAGAAACAGTTGAAAATAAAACTGGTGCTAAAATCCGTTCCTAAAAAAAATAATGAGTACAATTGATAATATAAGAAATTTTGCAATAATTGCGCATATTGATCATGGAAAATCTACTATAGCTGATAGAATTATTCATAGTTGCGGTGGATTAACTGAGAGAGAGATGAAGGCTCAAGTTTTGGATTCTATGGATATTGAACGTGAAAGAGGGATCACAATCAAAGCTCAAACCGTAAAATTAAATTACAAAGCTAAAAATGGAAAAAATTATATTTTAAATATTATTGATACCCCAGGCCATGTTGATTTCAGTTACGAAGTAAGTAGATCGTTATATGCATGTGAAGGTTCAATTTTAATTGTAGATAGTACTCAAGGTGTAGAAGCTCAAACCTTAGCAAACGTTTATCAAGCGCTTGATACTAATCATGAAATTGTACCTGTTTTAAATAAGGTAGATTTGCCAGCTTCAGATCTAGATAGAACAAAAAAACAAATCGAGGATGTTATAGGAATTGATACTGAAAATGCAATTCCATGTTCAGGTAAAACTGGAGAAGGAATAGAAGATATTTTAGAGCAAATTATTACAACTTTACCAGCTCCAAAAGGAGAAAGTTCCGCAGATCTAAAATGTCTATTGGTTGATAGTTGGTACGATACGTATCTAGGAGTAGTAATTTTAGTTAGAGTGATAGATGGCAAACTTTCAAAACACATGAAAATAAAAATGATGTCTACCAATCAAGAGTATATTGTTGAAAAAGTTGGGGTTTTTACACCAAAGCCAGTAGATATAAATGAACTAAAAACAGGTGAAATTGGATTTATTACAACAGGAATTAAAGTTTTGTCTGAAACAAAAGTTGGAGATACGATTTGTGATGCTTCAAAACCTTTAAAAAATGCTTTGCCAGGATTTAAACCAAGTAAGCCGGTGGTTTTTTGTGGGCTGTTTCCAGTAGATAGTTCTGAGTTTCAAAAACTTAAAGACGGTCTAGCTAAATTACAATTGAATGATGCAAGTTTTTCATTTGAGCCAGAGTCATCATCTGCTTTAGGTTTGGGCTTTAGATGTGGATTTTTAGGATTACTTCATTTGGAAATAGTGACAGAAAGACTAGAAAGAGAATTTGATGTTAATTTATTAACAACTACACCTGGTGTTGTTTACAAAGTTCACCTTAATAATGGAAACATAATTGATCTTCAAAATCCTTCAAGTTTACCTGATCCAACTGTAATAAAATATATTGAAGAACCATGGATAAAAGCAACAATCATTACTCCTGATCAATATTTAGGCTCAATAATTAAAATGTGTCAGGACAAAAGAGGAATTCAAACTAATTTAAGTTATTCAGGTAATAGAGCTGTAGTGAATTACGAGTTACCATTGAATGAAGTTGTTTTTGATTTTAATGATAGACTAAAATCAATGACCAGCGGTTATGCAAGTTTTGATTTTGAAATAATTGAACATAGAGAGGGAGATTTAGTAAAGCTCGGAATATTAGTAAATGGTGAACCAGTTGACGCTCTTGCAATGATGATACATAAAGATTTTGCCCAAAAAACAGGGAGAGAAGTCTGTGAAAAACTTAAAGATTTAATTCCACGACATAATTTTATGATTCCAGTTCAAGCTGCGATAGGAGGTAAAATTATTGCTAGAGAAACAATTAAAGGTTTTAAAAAAGATGTACTGACTAAAATACATGGTGGTGGTGCAACTGATAGAAAAAGAAAACTTTTAGAAAAACAAAAAAAAGGTAAAGCAAGATCGAAACAATTTGGTAGAGTTGAAATACCACAGGAAGCTTTTATAGGGGTATTAAAAATTAGTAAGGAAAAATAAAATAAAAAAAGGAAAAAATTTGAAATTTAGACAAAATCAATTTTTTTATTGGCTTTATAAAATCCAAAAGATTTATAAAAATAAAAAGCCAAATTCACATTATGCTGAATTTGCTGAAGACGTAATGGTAAGCAGAATATTAAAAAAAATTAAAAAAGGGTTTTATATAGATATAGGCGCATATCATCCCTACAAAGGTTCTTTAACTTATAGTTTATATAGCAGAAAATGGAATGGGATGAATTTAGACATAAGTAGATCATCAATTGATCTTTTCAACATGGCAAGACCAAATGACATAAATATTAATTGTGCGGTCAGTGATTTTAATGGTGAAACTTATTATTATGAAAATTCACCAATTAACCAACAAAATTCATTAATTTCACTTCATGATAAACAAAAAAAAATTAAAACTCAAAGCTATAAATTAAGTGAAATTCTGAAAATGAAAAATATTAAAAGTGTTGACTATATAAATATAGATACAGAAGGAAATGAACTTGAAGTATTAATGGGAATTGATTTTGGAAAGATTAATCCATTTCTTTTTACGATAGAAGATAATTCATTTGATCTAAATAATGAAATTAAAAAGAAAAAAATAACTTTTTTAAAAGAAAAAAATTATGAATTAATAAATATAATTGGTGTAACAATGTTTTTTGTCAAAAAAAACTCTGTTCATGAAATTATTGACTTAATTAAAATCTAAAAATAAAAAAAAAACTATATATGTTATCATCAGACTTCACATTTATTATAACTACTTTTAGAAGCGGAAGTGTTATTGATGATTGTCTAAAAGATTTACCAAAACAAACTAGAAAAATAGTTATAGAAAATTCTGGTGATGTTGATCTAAAAAAAAAAATAGAAAAAAATTATAGTAATACTGAATGTGTTATTATGACAGAAAATTTTGGCTATGGAAAAGCAAATAACTTTGGAATTTTGAAATCAACTACAGATTATATTTTTATTATCAATCCAGACACTAAACTTAAAAATGAAAGTTTTGAAAAAATTGTTTCTATCTTAAAAGATAAAGATTTTGCTATTGCAGCTCCACAGATAGTTGAAAAAGATAAAGTTTATAAACAAAACAAAGATAACGTTGAAGTTAAAAAAGTCGATCATGTTCCTGGAATGGCAATGATATTAAATAAAAAAAAATTTAAAGGTGAGTATTTTGATGAAAATTTTTTTCTATACCTAGAAGAAATAGATTTATGTAAAAGAATCATAGATCAAGGAGATAATATTCTAGAGATTAATGTAGAGGTTAATCATTTAGGAAATCAGTCTCATGGTGGTTATGATTTAGAGATGGAAAAGTCAAGAAATTGGCACTGGATGTGGTCAAATTTTTATTATTACAAGAAACATAATAATTATTTCTATAGTTTTTTGAAAACTTTGCCTAATTTTATAAGCTCTGGATTTAAATTTACCTATTATTATATTTTTAATAATGAGAAAAAAAAATGGCAATATAAGATGAGATTTCTAGGTCTTTTGAATTCCTATATGTTAAAAAAATCTTTTTACAGACCATATAATAATAAAAACTAAATTTTTTTTAATTTCCAAGTTTCAGGTGTAAGGTGATTATCTATTTCTATAGGTAAATTATAATTAAATTTTTTTATTCCTCTTTTTTTAATAAATTCAGTAGTGAATTTTATAGAGTCTTTTAATGATGTTTTAGTCTCATAGCCTAACAATTTTCTAGCCTTGTCTGAACTACAAGAAGCGAATTTTACCTCTTTTGGTCTATCTTTTACAAATATAGGATGGCCATTATATCCAGTTTCATTTGCAACAAGTTTTGATAGTTCTAAAACCGTTGTTGTTTCTTCGTCAGGACCTATGTTTACAATTTCCTTATTTATATTCTTGTCTAATGCAAGTTTTTCCAAACAAAAAATTACATCATCTATATATGAAAAGCATCTTTGTTGCATACCATCACCATAAATTATTGATGGTTCACCTTGTAAATTTCTATTGATGAAAATCGACATTACATTTCTAAATGGATCATCATATTTTTGATTTGGACCAACAATATTATGAGGAACCGCAATATTAAAATTCATGCCGTGAACTTCTGATAAAAGTTTTAGTGTATCTTCTGAAGCAACTTTTGCTATTCCGTAAGGATCCTCAGGTTTAGCAGGCATACTTTCCTTAAATGGTGTTTGTTGATTTCCATATCTTGCCATTGACGAACAAAAAATAAATTTTTTAACTTTATTCACAATACTTGCAGTTATTACGGAGGTACTAGCTTGGTATATATTTTTAGTAATGAAGTTTGGTGAAAAAACAGATAATCCTTCATGTGCAGTAGCCGCACAATGGTATACAATATCAATACCTTCAAGATTTTTTACCATTTGATTGTAATCGCAACAATCTGTTTTATAAAATTTAATATTTTTTGGAAGATTTTCTAATTCTCCTAATATTAAATTATCATTTCCAAAGATCTCATGTCCTAAATTTTGTAATCTTTTTGCAAGGTGACTTCCCAGAAATCCAGCTATACCTGTAATAAATATTTTCATTTAAAATAAGAATTAAATTTTTCTCTATTTGAAACCAGATATTCAGGAAGCAAATTTATATGAATTTCTTCTAATTTTTCACTGGTATTCAAAAAATTAATATTATTATTAATACATTCATTAATATACTTATTATTTTTAAATTTACTATTATTAAATTCTATATGTGCAAATGAATTTATTTTTTCAATAATTTGATTTATATTTCTAATCCATCCAAAATGCCAACCTCCATTTTCAATTATCTTAAAATTGAAAACATAATTTTTTGAGAAAAATTTATCTATCCTTAAATAACTGTATCTCTTATGCGTCTTCAAAGATCTTAGCCATTGTGGAGACTTTAATTTTCTTAATTTACACAGTTTAGTACCTATCCAATCAAAATCTCTTACAAGATTAAATTTATACATTATATTAATTTGTTTAAATGCATAAATATCATTTTTAATATTATTAAAATTTATTGTTTCTAAATTTGGAATTTCATCTAGATCAGAAATTAAAATAATATCATCATCCATAGCATCGTAGAGGCCATTTAGGATGTAATTTCTTTGAAAATTTTCTCTTTGCCAGGAGCTTAAATTGTTATTAAATTTATCAACATATATATATCGAATTTTGTTTTTAAATTTTTCTAAAATTTTTTCATCTATTTTTTTACCTTTTCTTCCTCCTTGATGATTTTCCCCAAATTCAACTATTATAAAATAATCAATATATTTGTTCATTTCATTTAGTCTTATTTCAAGGATTAAATTTTCATCATTAAAAGTAAAACAATCAAATATTTTCATTATTCAGTTAAATATCATATAAATTATAATTAGATATTAAAGTTTGGAGAGGTGGCCGAGTGGTTGAAGGCGCACGCTTGGAAAGCGTGTAAAGAAGCAATTCTTTCATGGGTTCGAATCCCATTCTCTCCGCCATTAAATAAGCATTATTTATCAACATTAATTTAAGTATTTTCATGTTGTCTGAGTAAGATAAATCAGCAATTTTTATAAAAAATGTTATAATTTTCTTTTTCCAAAATTTAAAAAATGACAAATAAAAACACATATCAAGCAGACTCCATTAAGGTCTTAAAGGGTCTTGAAGCGGTTAGAAAAAGACCAGGTATGTATATTGGAGATACAGATGATGGAACTGGTTTACATCATATGGTCTACGAAGTTGTTGATAACTCTATTGATGAAGCATTAGCAGGATATTGTAAGAATATTAACGTAAAAATTAACTTTGATGGAACAATTACAGTAAATGATGATGGAAGAGGTATTCCTGTTGATATACATAAAGGAGAAAAAAAATCAGCAGCAGAAGTAATTATGACTCAACTTCATGCTGGTGGTAAGTTTGACCATGACTCATATAAAGTTTCTGGCGGACTGCATGGTGTTGGTGTTTCAGTTGTTAATGCACTTTCAGAAAAATTACAGCTAGAGATATTTAGAGATGGAAAAAAACACTACATTGAATTTCAAAATGGTGAAGCCAAAGCTCCCTTAAAGGTGGTAGGAAAGGCAAAAAATACTGGAACTCAAATAACTTTTTTACCTTCTAAAGAAATTTTCTCTTCAGTAAAATTTAGTTCTAATATTTTGATTAAAAGGATGAGAGAATTAGCATTTTTAAATAAAGGAATAAAAATAATATTTATAGATGCAAGCCAAAAGAAAGAAAAAATATCAGAGTTCAAATACGATGGTGGCGTTCTAGAATTCGTGGATTTTTTAGATGAGAAAAGAGAAAAGTTACAAAACAAAAATGGAAATGACCTATTTAGAAAACCAATTTATATTGAAGGAAAAAAAAATAATATAGAATTAGAGTGTTCTTTAAAATGGAATGCTGGATATTCAGAAGATATATTTTCATACACAAATAATATCTATCAAAAAGATGGTGGAACACACTTGTTGGGATTTAGAAGCGCACTAACTAGGGTGGTTAATAAATATGCTAATGAAAATAATTTGCTAAAGAAAAATAAACTAGCAATCTCAGGTGATGATATCAAGGAAGGTCTAACTTGTGTACTTTCAACTAAAATTCCTGATCCAAAATTTTCATCCCAGACAAAAGATAAGCTAGTTTCATCAGAGGTAAGGATGATTGTAGAGACATTAGTAAATGAAAAGTTATCTATTTGGTTTGATCAAAATCCTTCTGTTGCAAAAATTATTTTAGCTAAAGTTATTCAAGCCGCAATGGCCAGAGATGTTGCTAGAAAAGCAAGAGAAAATGTAAGAAGAAAAGGAGCCCTTGAATTAAGTGGCCTTCCTGGAAAATTAGCTGATTGTCAAATTGGCAAACAAGAAGGAACTGAATTGTTTATTGTAGAGGGAGATTCTGCCGGTGGATCTGCTAAACAAGGAAGAAATAGATCAAATCAAGCGGTTTTACCGCTTAGGGGGAAAATACTTAACACTTATGTTGAAGATTTTAATGTTAAAAAAAATGGTAACGGTAATGGAAATGGTTCCGATCAAAGAACCAAAGCTTTGTCCAAAATGATTTCTTCAAATGAAATCGTTACTTTGATTAATGCTCTAGGTTTGGACCCAAAAGCACAAGAGATTGACTTAAAAGATTTAAGATATGGAAAGATAATTATAATGACCGATGCTGATGTAGATGGCTCTCATATAAGAGCTCTTCTTTTAACTTTTTTCAATAATAAACCATTTAATAAATTAATTGAAAATGGCCATGTTTATTTAGCGCAACCTCCATTATTTAAAATTAATAAAGGTTCTAAAGGTATTTATATTAAGGATGAGAAAGAGCTAGAAGACTACATAATAAATAATAATAAAGAATTAAAAAAAATAAAAAAAGGTTCAAAAGATTATTTTAAAGCACTTGATTTTGAAAAATCAAAAATGAATATTCAAAGATTTAAAGGGTTGGGAGAAATGAATCCTGAAGAATTATGGAGTACTACATTGGATCCCGAGACTAGAAATTTACTGCAAGTACGATACTCTAAAGATTTAAAAAAAGACCAAAGTTTGATTCATACTTTGATGGGTAATGATGTGGCATTAAGAAAAGATTTTATTGTTTCTAATGCAATAAATGTTCGAAATCTTGACATTTAAAATGAAGTTTTTTGAAACTTCAAAATATCATTCTTTTAAAAAATCAACTTATATAACTTTAAGATGGATTGGAATTATAGGGCAATTAGCTGCAATAAATTTTGTATATTTTTTTCTAAATTCAAATTTTGACTTTATTACATCAAATATAGTTTTATTTCTTGGAATATTAAGTAATTTATATTTAATTTTTATTTACAAAAAAACACAACTTTCAGATAGATCTGCTTTTCTATTCTTACTTATTGATATTTTACAGTTAGGTGTTCTTCTTTATTTATCTGGGGGAATAACCAATCCATTTATAATATTTATATTGATACCAAGTGTTTTTTCTTCGTCAAACTTAAGCCTTAAAACCAATACGTTACTAGTACTCTTAACAATAATCATAATTATACTTTTAACTTTTAATTATCAAGATTTACCAATTAATATAAATAGTGATTTTCATAATAATCATTATTTTTACTATTCTATTCCAACTTCTTTGATTGTTGCTTTAGTATTTTTAAATTACTTTGCAATGACATTTGGTACACAATCTAGATTAAGAAAAGAAGCATTGGGAAAAATGGAAGAAGTCATGGCCAAAGAGCATGAACTTTTATCTTTAGGTGGTCAAGCTGCCGCTGCAGCACATTCCTTGGGTACCCCACTTTCAACAATAACTATAATTGCTCATGATTTAATGAAACAATTTAAGGGTCATAAGGATATCGAAAAGGACATAGAATTGTTAAATAGTCAGGTTGATCGTTGTAACAAAATTTTAAAACGTTTGACTTTAAACCCTGTGGAAGAAGATGAATTTATTGATAAAGATATAAATATTAGAGATTATTTAAATGAAATTATTTCATCTTTTAAAGAAATTAGTAAAAAGAAGTTTGTGTTTAATTTTGACCAAGACTCAAACCCAAAAAAAATAAGTAAATCTATAGAAATTGTCTATGGATTAAGAAATTTTATTGGAAATGCAAACAAATTTTCAAAAAATACAATTTTTATTAATTTAAAAAGTGATAGTGAAATAACAGAGATTACCGTAGAGGATGATGGTAATGGTTATCCTAGAGATATCATATCAAAAATTGGAGAACCTTATTTAAAATCAAATTATACTAACGACAAGTCAAAGGAGGGCTTGGGTTTAGGATTATTTATTGGAAAAACTTTGTTAGAGAAAAATTTTGCTTCAGTAAATTGTAGAAATTCAAAAACTCGAAGTGGTGCCGAAGTTAATATTAAATGGAAAAATAGAGAATTATTTAATATCTAGTGATATTTTTTTTTTGTTTCAAACAATGAGCTTAATTGAGATATCATAACATCGCCTAATTCATTAACATCGGTAATTTTAATTGCTTTATCATAATATCTCGAAACATCGTGACCTATTCCAATCGCTAGAACCTCAATATTAGATTTATTTTCAATAAATTTTACAATTTTTTTCAAATGCTTTTCTAAGAAGTCTCCAGAATTCACAGAAAGAGTTGAGTCATCAACAGGTGCCCCATCAGAAATTACCATCAAAATTTTTCTTTCTTCTTTCCTTTTTTTAATTCTATTGTATGCCCATGATATTGCTTCTCCGTCAATATTTTCTTTAAGTAAGCCTTCTTTAAGCATTAACCCTAAATTATTTTTTGCTTGTCTCCAATGAGTATCTGCACCTTTGTATATGATATGCCTTAAGTCATTTAATCTACCTGGTGTTTTAGGTTTTGAGTTTTTTGTCCAAAGTTCTCTACTTTGTCCTCCTTTCCAGTTTTTAGTTGTGAAACCTAAAATTTCTACTTTTACTGAGCATCTTTCTAGAGTTCTTGACAAGATATCTGCACATATAGCAGCTATAGTAATTGGTCTTCCTCTCATAGATCCAGAATTATCTATTAATAAAGTTACTACCGTATCTTTAAAATCTAAGTCCTTTTCTTTTTTAAAAGATAAAGAATTATAAGGATCCATTATAATTCTTGGAAGTTTAGAACTATCTAATAACCCCTCTTCTAAATCAAATTCCCAAGCTCTGTTTTGCTTAGCAAGTAATTGTCTTTGAAGTTTATTTGCTAATTTTGTAATAATATCTTGGAAACCAATTAGCTGTTGATCTAAACTTTTTCTAAGTTTAGTTGCTTCATCAGCATTTTCTAAATTTTCAGCTTTTACTATTTCATCATACTGTGTTGTAAATATTTTGTAATCAAGATCTATATTATCTATATTTTTTTTAACTATTTGTTCTGAACTTTTTTCGTCTGACTCAACTTCGTTGAGTTGTTCATCTAAGTTTAATTCATCAATATTATAATCAGCATCTAGAGAGGCTTGGGTTTCCTGATCATTGTTTTCGTCTTTATTATCTTCATTATCACTGTTCTGTTCATCATTTGATGGATTGTCTTTGCCTTGGTCCTGGTTTTCTTCCTCTTTCTCGTTATCTTCATCGTTTTGAAAAATATCCATTTCTTCCAATATCTGAGAAAACTTTGAAGAGTAAGTGTCCTGATTCTCTAGATTATTCATTAAAAATTCCCTATGTTTTTCAATAGTATTTTCAAAATCTTTCTCCCAAAAATTTAACATTCTAGAAGTCAGAGCATTTAACTTTATTTTGTGAAAGTTTTTAAGCATATACAGCTCAAAAGCCTCTGCTACAGGCACATCCTCTTTTGTTTTTAATTGATCTTTTCTTTTACGATTAATTATTTGTGAATAGTTTTCATGAAAGTTTTTTTCTATACCCTTAAGCATTTGACCACCAAGGGCTTCGTATCTAATCTTTTCAGCAATATTATAAAGTGCTCTATATGAGCTATTGCTAGGTAAGTTTTTTTTATAAATCAATTCATTAGAAAATTTTTTTTTAAGAGCACTTGAATCAGTCTCTGCACGTAGTCTAATAAAGTCACTAGGATTAGTAAGATTATTAATTTCTAATGAAACAACATCTTTAGTTTTTTTGTCTTCAAAGTTTTTTTTATTTGAGTCAAAATCATCCGAAATTACTTTTGCTGTTGAGTTTAGTGCAATTCTGAACTTTTCTTTTAAATTAATTTCTTTAGAACTCATTTAAATTTGAATATTAATCAAAGACTCCGGTAATTCTTCTCCAAAACATCTCTGATAATATTCTGCGATAGTATTTTTTTCAATATCATCGCATTTATTTAGAAAAGTTACTCTAAAGGCGTAACCAGTGTCCTTAAAAATTTCTGAATTTTCAGCCCAGTGTAATACAGTTCTTGGACTCATTACTGTTGATATATCTCCTGCTATAAATCCTTTACGTGTAAGAGATGCCACTTTTATCATATTGGCAACTTTTTCTTTTCCTTTTGCATTATTTAAATTTTTATTTTTAGATAACACAATATCCATTTCTTTGTCTAAGTTAAGATAGTTTAGTGTTGTAACAATATTCCACCTATCCATCTGACCTTGGTTAATTTGCTGCGTACCATGATAAAGACCTGTAGTATCACCAAGTCCAACAGTATTTGAGGTAGCAAATAATCTAAAAAATTTATTTTGTTTAATTACTTTGTTTTTATCTAATAATGTGAAATTTCCTTCAGCTTCTAAAACTCTTTGAATTACAAACATTACATCAGGCCTACCAGCATCATATTCATCAAAAACAAGTGCAACTGGATTTTGGATTGACCATGGCAAAATACCTTCATTGAATTGAGTTACTTGTTTACCATCCTGAAGAACAATCGCATCTTTTCCAATCAAGTCTATTCTGCTTACATGACTATCTAAATTTACTCGGATACAAGGCCAATTTAATCTTGCAGCTATTTGCTCGATGTGAGTAGATTTACCAGTACCGTGATATCCCTGAACTAAAACTCTTTTGTTGAAAGCAAATCCTGAGATAATGGCTAAAGTAGTATCTCTATCAAACTTATAGTTTTTATCGATTTCAGGAACATATTCATTTTTTTTAGAAAATGCATCTACTTCCATTTCTGAATCAATTCCAAAAGTTTGTTTTAGTGAAACTTTAATATCTGGTTCGGTGTTAAGATTTGGTGTCAATTTTTTCTCTATAGGTATTTTTTAATTGTGTATAAGCTAATGTTATAAGTTTAAGTTTTTCCTCGTATTTTTTATTTCCAGAATTCATATCAGGGTGAAATTTTTTCACAAGTGATTTGAATTTATCCTGTATTTTCTTCCACTTTAAACCCACAGAAACTCCCAATATTCCAAAAGCTTTTATATCTTTATGATCAAATTTAAATTGACGCATATGATTATAATCTCCATTTATTTTTTCTTTATCAAGCTCATCTCTTAAAGTTGTATTCCACAATACTTTAAAAAAATTATCTGAGGAGCTAAAGCTTTGTGTGGGTTTGTGCCAAGTCATATCAGATTTCAAGAAATCCATTACTTGGTCGTCATTCATTCCTGAAAAATAGTTCCAATTTTTATTAAATTCTTTGACATGTTCCAGGCAAAGCATTCTAAATTTTCTACTATTATCTTTTTCAACTGGTGCCTTATATTCACCTATTTCATTACAATTATTCCAGTCGCAAATATTTTTCATGATATATAATAATATATATGAATATAAATGAGTTAATTACAATTGTAAAAAATAAATTATTAAATCAAATAAATATTGAAAGTATAAATATTGAAGATAAATCTTTTCTTCATAAAAATCATAAAGGAAATCAAGAAGGAAAATATCATTTAAAATTAATTATTGTTTCTCAAGAACTAAAAAAAATGAGTAAAATTGAAAGTAATAAAAAAATCTACAAGATTTTAGATCGAGAATTAAAAGAATTTATTCACTCAATCCAAATTTTAATTAGTTAAAAATTTTTTTAGAAACAAACTTAATTTTTTTTTTGAGTATTGTTTGTTGAAAATTGGCTTGCCTATTTTTTTTAATAAAACTAAATTAATCTTCTCAGAGTTATTTTTTTTATCTTTAATCATAAAATTTAAAATTTTATTTAAATCTTTTATAGAAAAATATTTTTTAATAGAAGAGGGTAAATCATAGTTATCAATATGATTTATAATTGAATTATATTCTCTTTTACCAAGTATGTTTTCTTTAAAACTAAAACTAAGTGCTGATTTCATCCCAAGTATCACAGCTTCACCATGATTCAGTTTATGGCTGTACCCTAAGCCTGCCTCATAAGCATGGGCAAATGTATGGCCAAAATTTAACACCTTTCTTAATGCTGTTTCTTTTTCATCTTTTTCAACTATTTTTTTTTTGATTTTACAACTTTCATAAATTGCTTTTTCAATAAATGGAGATGAAAGACTTAAAATCTTTTTAAGATTTTTATTTAAAAAATTAAAAAATTTTTTATTATCAATTAAAGAATGCTTCAATATCTCTCCATATCCACAAATTATTTCTTTTTTTGACAAAGATTTAAGAAATTGAATATCCGAGAGAACTAATGATGGTTGATAAAAACTCCCTATTAAATTTTTACCATGTTTAGAATTAACTCCAGTTTTGCCACCAATTGATGAATCAACCTGAGCTAAAAGAGTTGTTGGAATATTTACAAATTTTAGGCCTCTTTTAAAGAGACTAGCCACAAAACCACTTACATCGCCTGTAATTCCTCCCCCTAAAGAAATTAAAACATCATTTCTTGAAAAGTTTTTATTTAACAAAACTTCTAGAATTTTATTAACGCTATTAATATTTTTATTTTTCTCACTGGCATTAAAAAATAACACATAAATATTTTTATTTTTTAAAGACTTTTTAATATTTGAGATAAATTTTTTTGGAACATTTTTATCAACAACAATTAAACATTTATCAAAATTTATTGAATTTAATTTAAAAATTTTTGATACGCTTGAAGTTAAATTTGATCCAATAATTATTGGATATTTTTCAGTTTTAGTTACTATGTTTAATCTAGTTTGTTTCATAAATTTCTACAACTTTATTTACTATTTCACTTTTAGTAAGATTATCACACTTTATTTCATATAATGCTTTAGAATAAATGTTGGACCTTTTCTTGATTAAATTAATCAACTCAGTTTCTGTTGCATTAATAGCTATTGGTCTTTTTCTACTATTTTTAATTCTATTTAACAATATTTTATCATCCCAATTTAGCCAAAAAGACAAATGATTTTTTAAAATTTCTTTCCTAATATTATTATTTGTAAAAGCTCCACCACCAATTGAAATCACAGTAGAGTTTAATTTAAGCTTTTTTAAAGTTGTCTGTTCCTCAATTTTTCTAAAATAATCCTCACCCTTAACTTCAAAAATTTTTTTTATTGTAATGTTTAAATTTTTCTCAATTTCTTTGTCGATATCAACAAAATTTAATTTTAATTTTTTAGCTACTAAGGACCCAATAGAGCTCTTGCCCGAACCCATCATCCCTAAAAAAACAAGATTTTCTTTTGATTCCATAAGTTTCTTTATTGAAAAAACATAAATATGTCTTAATTTGAAATTAACTAAAAGTATATGCAATTCATTAAAAACACAAGTTCAGGTAAAGCAAGTATCATAGGACTTGTGATTAAATCTATAATTGGATTAGGGGTTATTTTAGGGATTATTTTTTTTCTTAGTACAATTGATTTTCCTGCACCTAAAAAAGAAATTGAAAAAATTATTCCAAATGAAAATTTTAAAATCGTTAAATAAGAAAATTCTTTCATTTGAATTAGTTTGTCTTATTTTTTTTATACCTGTGCTTGCTGAAGAAAAACCAATTGATATTTGGAATATAGAAAAAAAAGATAATCAAGTTATTTCAGAAACAAATATTTCAAGTGAAAATACTTCAGGAAATAACCAGAATAGTGTTTACGAGCTACAAACAAATAAACAAACAGATATAGTTAAACTTGATAAAGAATTTTCATCAAAAGAAATTAAAATTGTTGGATTATACGATCCCAGCGAATACGGCCTGAGTATGGATATGTGGTCAAATTCTGATGGAACTAAATTAAAAAATTTATTTCAGAATATTAATAAGTTAAATCTCTCAGAGGATGCATCTGACATAATGCATGTATCTTTATTAACCAATGCTTATTCCCCAACCAAAAACATTACTGAGCAAGAATTTATGAGCTTTAAATCTGACTGGTTAATAAAAGATGCAAACTTAGAATTAATAGAAGAATATTTAATTAAAAATCAAATAATAAATATGCATCCAAATTTAACAAGATATTTAGTTGATAGTTATTTATCAGAATCAAATGTAAAAAAATCTTGTGAGATTTTTTCTAAAAATAAGGAACCTATCCAAGATGAATATCTATCTAAATTTAATTTATATTGTTTAATCAATTATGGAAAAAATGAAGAGGCACAACTAATCTTAGATTTAAAAAAAGAGTTAGGTTTTGAGGATAATTATTATGAAAATAAAATAAATTATTTATTTGGATATCTAGATGAGGTAGATAAAGAAATATCAGTAAACTCAATTTTAGATTTTCATTTAGCACACAGAACTAACCCTGAGTTTTCTTACGAACCAAGTCAAGATACACCTAAAATAATTTGGAAATATCTTTCAGCTGCTAATTTGCTCTATAAAATTCAAGATATAGAAATTACTGATATAGAAAAAATTTATACAATTGAAAAGGCTGTTAATGATAAAAATTATTCTGAGGAAGAGTTGTTCGATTTTTATAAAAAATTTCAATTTAATATAAATCAGTTTTTAAACGCAAAAGAGGCATATAAATCTCTATCTCCAATCGAGGGAAGAGCTCTTTTATATCAACGGACCCTCTTAGTAGAAGAACCAAAAATTAAACTAGAATTTATTAAGCTGTTAAAAGATCTATTTATATCTGATGATATTGGAGATGCCTTTGATTTAGAATTAAAAAAATTTTTAAGTGAAATTAATGTTACGGAAGTACCCTCAAATTTTACAACATTTTATAATAGTAATTTAAATAAGAAAGAGACAGCAGATAAAAAGATTAAATATAATAGTAAAATTTTACATCAATCAAAACTTATAAATTATTTTAATGGGGACTATGCAAAATCTAAAATTGAAGAGGACCTAGATAAATTTTTAAAGAAAATTAAAAAAGATAAAAAATATTTTTTATCAAAAAAAGATATAATTTTTTTAGAGGCGCTTAAATCTGATGGAATTGAAATTTCAAAAAAATATGACCGTCTATATGAGGTAAAGCAATCAGAAATGCCTGCCGATATTCAAACAATGATAGATAATAATGAGATTGGTGCTGCATTGCTGAGAATAATTGAGGTGATTGGACCTGACAAAATTGAAAATATTGATGAAGATACTGTTTATTTTATTATTAATACTTTAAACCAATTAAATGTTGATCTAATTAGAAATAAACTATTGCTAAAAGTTCTTCCTTTAAAAGTTTAAAAATTAGTTTATCTATCTCTTACATGACTATTAAACCAATTATTACTGTTCCAAACGAAGTTTTAAAAAAAATTTCAGATCCTATTGAAAATGTTGGTGAGAGTGAGAAAAAACTAGTAAATGATCTATTTGAAACTATGTATAATTCAAACGGTATAGGCCTTGCAGCAGTCCAAGTTGGTATTTTAAAAAGAATTTTAGTCATTGATGTTTCAACAAAAGAAGAAAAAAAAAACCCATTATGTTTTATTAATCCTGTTATAAAAAAAATCAGTGATGAAACTTCAGTATATGAGGAAGGGTGTTTATCTATACCAGATACTTTTATTGAAATCGAAAGACCAAAAATTTGTGAGGTTGAATATATTGATTTAGATGGAAAATTAAAAGATATTAAGTGTGATGGTTTATTATCAACATGCCTTCAACACGAAATTAACCATTTAGATGGTAAACTTATTATTGATCATTTAACTAAATTGAAAAGAGATATTATAATAAAAAAAATTTCAAAAAATAAAAAAAATCCTAATAGAGTAATAGTTTAGTCATGGCTAGAAAGATTATTTTTATGGGAACTCCAATGTTTTCTGTTCCTATACTAAAATCTTTATATCAAAATGGATATCCAATTGAGTGTGTTTACACTCAGCCTCCACAAAAATCTCAAAGAGGCCAAAAAATTAATAAATCTCCAGTACAAAAAATTTCTGAAACTTTAAATTTAAAAATTAGATCTCCAAATTCTCTTAAAGAAAATAAAGATGAACTAGAACATTTTAAATCACTTGATGTAGATTTAGCAATTGTAGTTGCTTACGGTCAAATTATTCCTAAAGAATTTTTGAATCTAACAAAAAAAGGTTTTATAAATATACATGCATCTATCCTTCCAAAGTGGAGAGGCGCCGCTCCAATCCAAAGATCAATTATGAATTTAGACAAAGAGACAGGAATTAGTATAATGAAAATAGAGGAGCAACTAGACACAGGACCAGTATGTAACAGTTATAAAATTAATATAGAAGATAATTTAAATGCCGAAGATGTTAGTGAAAAGCTCTCGAGTCTAGCAGCAGAGAAAATCTTAGATAACATAGATGATATATATGAGGATAATGCTAAATTTATAGAACAAGATCATTCATTAGCTACATATGCCTCAAAAATTCAAAAGTTAGAGGGAGAAATAAATTGGAAAGAGAATGCAAAAATTATAATTGGTAAAATCAATGGACTTTATCCAGCTCCTGGGGCTTATTTTATTTTTAATAGTGAAAGGTATAAAATATTAAAAGCAGAAATTGGACAAACACAAGGAAAACCAGGTGAGGTTTTATCTGATTATTTAGAAATTTCATGTGGAGATAAAAAATCAATTAAAATTAAAGAAATACAAAGAGAGGGAAAAAAGGCACAAAGTATTGGCGAATTTGTTTTAGGAACACAAATTAAAAAAGGTTCATTTTTATAATGAATAGATACCAAATACTTATTGAGTATGTAGGTACAAATTTTAGAGGATGGCAAATCCAAAAAAAAGGTCCAACTATTCAAGGATTAATTCAAGAAAAATTATCAAAATTGTTAAAAGAAAAGATTATTTTACACGGTCAAGGAAGAACTGATGCAGGCGTTCATGCATTTGAGCAATCTGCACATTTTGATTGTAAAAATAAAATAATTGATAAAATTAAATTTTTAAAATCAATAAATCATTTTTTAAATTTAAAAGACATTGCAATCAAAAATGTTAAAAAAAGAAACAATAAATTTCATGCTAGATTTTCAGCAAAACAAAGAATTTACAAATATTTTATTTTTAATCAAATAAGCCAACCAATAATTGAAAAAAATAGAGCGTGGCATGTTCGAAAGCAGTTAAATTTAGAATTAATGAAAAAGGGGGCCAAAAAATTATTAGGAACCAATGATTATTCAACTTTTAGATCTTCAAGCTGTAATGCTAAAAGTCCAATTAAGACAATTAAATCAATTAAAATAAAATCATCTAAAAATAAGATTGAATTTCAATTTAGATCTCAATCATTTTTACAACATCAAGTTAGGTCCATGGTTGGTTGTTTAAAATATTTGGGAGAAACTAAATGGGATTTGAAAACTTTTGAAAAGAGATTTAAATCAAAAAAAAGGATTTTGTGTGCACCACCAGCTCCGCCAAGTGGCTTATTTTTATTTAGAGTTCTTTACTAAATTTTTCTGTTACTCATAGCAAATTTTTTATTTATTCGCCATCTAGACTCAGCTCTTACAATATAGCCACAACAATTTTTTGATTTACATTTACAAGGAAATTGTTTGTAGTTTTCATCATAACCAAATCCATAATCACATGTAAACTCTTCACCTTTTTTAATATCCCTGATTGCTTTCACCCAAATTTTTAGTCCTTTACCATCATAATCGCAATTATTATCACAAGAATGATTAATTAATCCTGCAGTGTTCCAAGGAAAGTCTCCATCAAGGTCATATCTCTTATTTATTGTAAATAAATATATTGGTTTATTATTGTCATATTTATCAGAATCTTGAGTTTGTTTTTTTGTTATCAGTTTTCCAATATAGTCAATTATTTTAGTTCCTTCTTTAATGTCACGCGTTGCATAAAGTCCTCTACCTTTATTATCAATGCCAGATTTTTTTATTTTATATAATTTCATGAAGATTTTTTATTTAGAGTTTTCTAAAGAATTATCAATTAAATTCTAAAAGAGCATCAACATGTCTTTTACTACTATCTCGAAGTGCATTGAGGTCATAACCGCCTTCTAAAATTGATACAACTTTCCCATTACAAAATTTTTTAGAAGCCTCTAATATTCTTTTGGTAATAGTGAAATAATCCTCTGTTTTTAAATTAAATTGAGCAAGGGGATCATCCTCATGTGCATCAAATCCAGCACTGATTAATATAAATTCTGGATTAAACTCCTCTAATTTTTTTAGTACACGGTCAAATACGTTTAAATATTCTTCTGAACTTATGCCAGCTGGCAAAGGTATATTAAAGATATTGTTAAATTTGCCTTTTTCTTGTTCAGATCCTGTTCCTGGGTAATAAGGATATTGGTGAGTTGATATAAAAAGAACATTTTCATTTTCATAAAAAATATCCTGTGTTCCATTACCATGATGAACATCAAAATCCACTATAGCAACTTTTTTATATTTATATTTTTTTAATAAATAATTAGCACCAATACTTACAGAATTTAAAATACAAAAACCAGCAGCTTTGCTTTGTGAACTATGATGTCCAGGAGGTCGAACACCACAAAATGCATTTCTAAATTCTTTTTTTTCTACTCCATCAATTGCAGTAATTATTGATCCCACTGCATCAAAAGTTGCCTCTTCACTTCCAGGCGAAATGATTGTGTCACCATCAAGTGAAGAAAAACCTTTCTTTGGAAAAGAATTTTTTACTAAATTTAAATAATCTTTTTTGTGAGTGGTTAAAATAATATCATCTGAAACTTTAGATGGTTTCTTCCATATAAGATTTTTATTATTAAGTTTTTTAAAATTATCCACTATCACAGATACTCTTGCTATTTGTTCTGGATGACCAGGACCTGTATCATGATTTTGAGATGTATCTGATGTGATTAATCCAGTTTTCACTTAAAGTAATTCTTTAAAATATTAGAATAAATTAAGGTTAATTTTTTTAAATCTGAAATTGATGATCTTTCATTGACCTGGTGAATACTGTTGTTTCTTAAACCAAGTTCTAGTCTCGGTATTGATCCTAAAAATCTACTATCACTTGTTCCACCTCTACAGTTTAATTTAGCTGAAAGTCTTGTTACCTTTTTGATAACATTTTTAACCATAAGAATATCTTTATTTGGCTCTGTATAAAAAGCCTCACCACTTACCCTGTACTCTATTTTAGCCGTACATTTTTGTTTTTTTGCAACTGAATTAATTATTTTATTTAGTTTTTTCTTTAAATCAGTTGATTTGTATTTAGTATTAAATCTCACATTAAACTTTGCACTTGCAGTTTGAGGTACTACATTTTCAGATAAATTTTCAACATCCATTTTAGTAAATTCTAGATTAGATGGTGGCATGTATTTAGTTCCATTATCTAAAGGAGCACTTTTTAATTTTGCTATTATTTTAGCTAAAGCTGTACAAGGATTTATATAAGAGCCATAAAATGCAGAGTGACCACTTTTACCATATACAGTTATAACTCCATTCATAGAACCTCGTCTTCCAATTCTTATTTCATCTCCAACCGATTTATTTGAAGATGGTTCTCCGACTATAGAAAAGTCAATTTTTTCACCTTTTTTTCTTAAGTATTTCATAACTGCTGGACATCCATAACCGGTAGTTTCTTCATCTGCAGATATAATGATTGAAATAGATCCTTTAAATTTATTATTTTTTATAAAATTACTTACTGCACTTATCCAGCAAGCTACACCTCCCTTCATATCTTGAGCACCTCTTCCGTTTAGATACCCTTTGCTTATGACAGCTTTAAAAGGTGGAAATTTCCAATTATCTAGATTTGCAACAACATCTGTATGACCTAAATACATAATGTGAGGTTTTGACTTGCCATATCTGGCATATAAATTAAGAGCAGGATTTGTTCCAGTTCCTTTTGATTTTATTATTGTGCATTTAAACCCAATAGCAGTTAATTTTTTTGATAAGAATTTCATTATCCCCTTATCTTCAGTTTTAACTGTTGGAAATCTTATTAGCTCTTTAGCTAATTGTAATTCATTTATTGTTGGCATATTTAATCTCTTAAAAGATCGTTAACTGATGTTTTTGATCTTGTTTTTTCGTCAACTTGTTTAATAATCACTGCACAGCTTAAAGATGGCGCAGATGGATTTTTTTTATCAGGTAAAGAACCTGGTACAACAACTGAGTATGGAGGAATTTTTCCATAAGTAATTTCGCCTGTCGCCCGATTTACTATTTTAGTACTTTGTGTAATTAGCATACCCATACTTAATACAGAGCCTTCTCCAACTATCACACCTTCGACTACCTCTGACATCGCCCCAACAAAAACATTATCTTCAATAATTGTTGGTAATGCTTGAGCGGGTTCCAAAACGCCCCCAATCCCAGAGCCTGCAGAGATATGACAATTTTTTCCAATCTGACAACAGCTTCCTGCACGACTGAAAGTATCCATCATAGTGCCCTCATCAATATACGCTCCAATATTTACATAACAAGGCATCAAAACTGCATTCTTTCCAACAAATGATCCTTTTCTTACTGGTGAGTTAGGTACCATTCTAAAACCAGCTTTTTCATGATCTTCTTTTGTCCACCCAGCTGTTTTTCCTTTCAGTAAGTGTGCTTTATCATACCAACTACTATATGGACCATTTAAATTTTCCATTGGATACATTCTAAAACTTAACATGATAGCTTTTTTAAGATGCTGATGAGTAACCCATTCTCCATTGATTTTTTCAGCAACCCTTGCTTTTCCACTATCTAAATCGTCAATAATTTGATTCACAGCATCTTTTAAGGACTTATCTGAATTTTGATTTACTTGGTCTTTGTTTTCCCAAGATTCATTAATAATTTTTTCAATACTCATAATTTTATGAGTTTTTTAATAACCTTATTTCTTTTAAAAATAAAGAAAGATTTTCTATTTTGTAATCAATATATCTCTTATTGGATTCTTTTTTACCCCAATATTCGTTATTGATTAACCAAACTGTTTTTGCTCCTCTTTCTTTTCCTATAGACAAGTTTTTTGCAATATCCTCAATGTAGAGGGTTTCGCATGGATCAATTTTAAACTTCTCAACCATTAGATCAAATGCCTTTGCTGCAGGTTTTGGACTATATTCAGCATCAACAATATCAAATACACCATCAAATTGGTCATCAATGCCTAATTGAGTTGTGATATTTTTAACATGCTCTTTACTTCCGTTTGTAAATACATACTTTTTTAGATTAATATTTTCTAACTCTTCCCTTAAAACTGTATCTTTTTCTAAAAAATCTAAGTCAATGTCATGAACATAATCTAAAAATTCTCTTGGTGGAATGTCATGATGTATCATCAAACCATTAAGACTTGTATTATATTTATGAAAATAATTTGTTTGTAGCTCCTTAGCTTCCTTCAAATCCACATTTAACTTATTAGATATATATTGAGTCATTTTTTTACTGACCTGTCCAAATACACCTTCAAGATCAGCATATAACACACCGTCACAATCAAATAAAATATTCTTAATATTTTTTAATTCTTTCATCTTCTTATTAACGTTCCTGATCCTTTGTCAGAGAAGATTTCCCATAAACATGAATGCGGTTTCGTACCATTAATTATACCCACCGCAGTAACACCATTATTAACTGCATCTAAACAAGCATTAATTTTAGGTATCATACCTTCTGTAATAGTTTCATCTTTAATCATTTCTAAAACTTCTGATGAAGAAATTTCTTCTATTAATTTTTTATTTTTGTCTAGAACACCATCTACATTAGTCATTAACAGTAGTCTTCTAGATTTTAAAGATTTTGCTATTGCCATAGCAGCCGTATCTCCATTAATATTATAAGTTTGGTTCTCTATACCTAATCCTAATGGTGAAATTATAGGAATTTTATTTTGATTAATTATATTTAGTATTTCCTCATTATTAATCTCATTTGGTATTCCTACAAATCCTAGTTCTTCTGCTTCTGGAATAGTTTTTATAATATTATTATTTTTTGTGTGAATAGAAATCGCCTCTGTTCCTTTGTCTTTTAAAGAATTAACAATGTCATCATTAAAATCAATCAGAACAGATTCAACAATATTAATAATATTTTTATCAGTTACCCTTAGTCCCCTTATAAATTTTGATTGAATATTTGATTTGTCTAGCTCTCTTTTAATTCTAGGCCCACCACCATGAATTACAATAGTTGCAAGGCCTAATTTATTTAAAACACTAAGATCAGTTATAAAATTATTAAAAACGTTTCTATCAATTAAAACGTTTCCACCATATTTAATTACTATTAAATCGTTTTTGTACTTTTCAATATATTTAGTTACTTCATTAATTGGTGGCCCATCTTTAGGCAATATTTGTTCTAGATCCATTTATTATTTTTTTATTAGGTTGCAGTTTTAACCGTTGTGCGTTTCATTATCACAACCTGTTGACCCATAGTCAATATATTGTTAATCGTCCAATAAATAACTAATCCACTTGGGAAGGGAGCAAGTATTACAGTTAAGAATAATGGGAAAAACATAAATATCTTTGCTTGCATTGGATCTGTCGGAGCCGGGTTTAACTTCTGTTGTAACCACATGCTGGCCCCCATAGCGACGGGCCATACTCCAATAACTAGAAATGATGGAACATCGTATGGAAGCAATCCAAATAAATTGAATATGGAAGTGGGATCCTTGGCACTGAGATCTTTGATCCAACCATAAAAAGGCATGTGACGCATTTCTATTGTTACAAATAAAACCTTATATAAAGCAAAGAATACAGGGATCTGGACGAGGATGGGCAAGCAACCACTCATAGGATTTACTTTTTCTTTTTTATAAAGAGCCATCATTGCTTGTTGCAATTTCATTTTATCATCCTTGTGCACTTCTTTAAGTCTTACCATCTCAGGCTGTAACTGCTTCATCTTCGCCATACTTCTAAAAGAAAAATTAGCTAAAGGAAAAAACGCCAGTCGAATACAAACAGTAACAGCAATGATTGCTAGTCCGTAGTTACCAAATATTTTAAAGAAATACTCTAGTGCAGTGAACAAGGGGCGAGTTAAAAAGTATAGAAAACCCCAGTCAATTGTTAAATCAAATTTATCAATTTTTAAAGACTCTGCGTATCCATCAATCACATCAACTCGTTTTGCTGCTACAATTACTTGTAAATTTTCTTCTATAGAAGAATTTCCAGTTAACTCTAATGGTTCTGTTGTAACAAAGTTTATTCTATACTTGTTCTTATAATCCATTGTAGTTTTGAATTCTTTTTCTCTTGGTGGAATAAGTGTTGATATGTAATATTTATCTCCAATTCCTAACCATCCTTTTTGAGCAATTCTTGAGAATTTCTTCTCTTCAATATCGTCATAGTCTTCCTCAATTAATTCTTCATCTAATGTAGCGATTGGACCTTCATGAAGAATGTAAAAATCAGTTATACCTTCTGGGATCTGATTTCTTATAATCTGTCCATAAGAATAGAAATCATAGTTTTTATCAGTAGAATTTATAACTCTTTGTTTTATTGTGAATAAAAACTTATCATCTAATGCAATTTCTTTTTCAAAAGTGATCCCTTGATCATTTGTCCAACTTAGTTTTATAGGAGATTGATCAGTTAATTTATTATTTCCAGAAACTGACCAAATTGAATCTGCATTTGGAATATCGATATTTTTATCAGTAGTTATAAAACCACTTTCAATTATATAGCCTTCTTTAGAACTTCGTGGTGCAAGAAATTTTACTTTTTCATCGCTTTCCAAACTAACATTATATTCTTTGAAAGTTAGATCATCTATTGCAGCCCCCTTTAACGAAATAGATCCAACAATACTTTGATTCTCAAATTGAATTCTTTCACTTTGTTGTAATGCTTCTTCTCGTGAAATTTCGCTTACATTTTCTTTTTGATCAAGACTAGGTGCATCTGAATTCTGTTCAGTCTTAGTTTTTTCAGTTAAATTTTCTTTCGTTACTGGAGGTGGTGCAAAAAATAGCGAGTATAATATAATTACAGCAGCTGATAGACTTATGGCAGCAATTATATTTCTTGTTTCCATTATTTATTATCCTTCATTTCTTTTTTAACTGGATCAAACCCTTCTCCACCCCCTAAAAATTTTATTGGGTGGCAGGATAAAATTCTTTTTATACTAATTAATAAGCCTTTAAAAAAACCGTATTCTTTTAAAGCATCTATGCTGTATTCTGAACATGTTGGCAAATATCTACAAGAATGTCCAAATAATGGACTAATTAAATATTTATAAGCTTTTATAAATTTAATTAAAATTAAAGTAAATATGTTCATTTTATTTTCTCAAAATCTTTAAATAAGGTTTCTTTTATATTTTTGTATTCGTTATTTAGCATGGCCGGATGAGCAATAACAAGAACAGATTTTTCAAGTTTTATTAAATTTTTTTTAATTCCATCATTAAATATTTGTCTAAGCCTTCGTTTAATTTTATTTCGTTTCACAGCTATTGCTATCTTTTTTTTTACCGAAAAAGAAATATTTAATTTTTTTTTATCCTTGTTAGGTAAGTTTCCAAAAAAAATTGATACATATTTGTTTGAAATCTTTTTTTGTCTTAAAAGGATTTTGAATTCCTCATTTTTTGAAAGAGCAATAATTTTGCTTTTCATTATTTTAAACTGAAACAGTTAGTGATTTTCTTCCTCTTGCTCTTCTTCTAGCTAAAAGTTTCTTTCCACCTTTAGTTTTCATCTTTGAACGAAAACCGTGTTTTCGAGCTCTTTTTTTATTTGAGGGCTGGTAAGTTCTTTTCATAATTAGATTTGATATTGTTTTTTAATAATTTCGCACCTTTATATTAGTAATAATTAAAATAGCAAATAGAAGATTAAGCATTAAAATAAGAAGAATCATGGAAAATACAAAAAAAATTAAATTATTTATTGGCTTATCTTATTTGTTAATTATTTGCTTATTTTTGTATTTCTTTTTTTCAAAATTTAGTCTTGAAGAGATTACATCCTATGATTTTATAAAAAATAACAGTGCTTATTTTGCTGAACTTAAAAATTCAAACTTATTTTTAATTTCTATAATTTTTTTAGTGCTGACAATTGTTTGGTGTTTTCCACTGCTTGGCTTTGGTAGCCCTGCCGCTTTGATAGGTGGGTTTATATTTGGAAAATGGATCGGCACTTTGCTTGTTGTTATAGGATTAAGTATTGGTGCAACATTATTATATATATTTGGTAATTATTTTTTAAAAGAATTAATTAGAGAAAAATTTTTAAATAAATTTCAAAACCTAGAAATTAAATTTAAAAAATCAGAATTTATTTACTTATTGATTTATCGTTTTATAGGTGGGATACCTTGGCAGCTAAGTTGTCTTTTGCCAACTCTATTTAATGTTAGTGCTGTAAACTTTTTTTTTGCTACGATAATCGGAATTATTCCACAAATTTTTTTAGTAGTTTCCATTGGTAGTGGTTTAGAAAAAGTTATAGATCAAAACATAGCAGCCCCTGGTATAATCGATATTATTTTTTCTTCTGATATTTATATTCCTATCATAGCTTTCTTTATTTTAATTCTGATTACGATATTTTTGAGAAAGTTTTTTTATAGAAATTAGTGGTGCTCCCACCCTGTACTGACCAGGGAACTAGTCATTACCAATGACTTGTTATACCATTTAACTACAGGAGCTTAGAGACAAATTGTATTTTATTGATAATAAAGCATTTTTTTCAAATTATTGCCTTAATTTTTTGATTAATATGATTTATATCTATTTTAGGAAAATGTTATGGGAATTCATTACGATTATAAATCAACTAAAGGTAACAAGCTTATGGAAAAGCAAGCTAAAAGAGAGAAAAAGCTTGCAGAAAAAAAAGCTAAACGTTTAGCTAAAGAAGGCCCAAAAAAAGAAGAGGAAAAAACACCTGCATTGGATCCTAACAAACCGATTTCTTTAGATTTCCTGACTAACCCAAATAAAGAATGAGTTCAAAAGAAAAAAATGAGCGTTTAAGTTTGGCGCTTAGAAAAAATTTGAAGAAAAGAAAAATTTTCCAAAAAAAAAATAAAAAGAAAAATAAATAATGTCGATTCAACCTGATTCCTGGATTAAAAAAATGTGCAAAGAGCACAATATGATAGAACCGTTCTTAGATCATCAAGTTTCTGAAGGAAAAATTTCTTATGGATTAAGTAGTATGGGATATGATGTAAGAATCTCCAATGAATATAGAATTTTTACTAATGTAAATAGTTCTTTGGTTGATCCAAAGAATTTTTCTGATGATAACTTTATAGAAAGAAAAGGACCACACTGTATTATCCCACCAAATTCATTCGTTTTAGCTAAAACAGTTGAATATTTTAGAATACCAAAAGACGTTTTATGTATTTGTGTTGGAAAAAGTACTTATGCAAGAATAGGAATTATTTGTAATGTTACTCCAATTGAAAATGAATTTGAGGGCAATATAGTAATTGAGCTAAGTAATACAACACCTAATCCTGCAAAAATTTATTCAAACGAGGGGATAGCACAATTTTTATTTTTCAAATCAGATACTCAACCAGAAACAACTTATAAATCAAAGAACGGTAAATATCAGGGCCAAACTACAATTCAAGTTGCTAAGATTAAAAAGTAATTTATGGATAAATTTCTGATTAATGGCCCTTGTAAAATCAAGGGTAATGTTTCAATTTCAGGTTCAAAGAATGCATCCCTACCGATATTAGCTGCAACATTATTGTTTGATAAACCTGTAGTTATCAAAAATTTACCAAGAGTTAGAGACATTAATACAATGTTAAATTTATTAAAGTCTCTTGGTTCTAAAATAATTTTATCAAGAGATAAAAAAACAGCAAAAATTATAAATAAAAAAAATATGAAAACTTTTGCTAGTTATTCTTTAGTTAAAACAATGCGTGGTTCTATTTTAGTTTTAGGTCCACTTATTTCAAAATACCATAAATCTAAAATTTCTTTACCTGGTGGATGTTTAATTGGTGCTAGACCGGTTGATTATCATCTAACTGCATTAAAAAAACTTGGTATGAAATATGAATTAAAAGATGGATATATTCTTGCAAAATCAAAAGAAAAACTTAGCGGAACAACTATAAATTTTCCAGATATAAGTGTTGGGGCGACTGAAAATTCTATAATAGCAGCATGTTTGGCCAAAGGAAAAACAGTTTTAAAAAATTGCGCAATAGAACCTGAAATTAAAGATCTTACAAATTTTTTAAATAAAGCTGGAGCGAAAATAAAATGGACAGGAAGAGTTTGTAAAATCACAGGTGTAAATACTTTAAATGAAACTGAATATTCTGTAATGGCTGATAGAATAGAAGCAGGTACATTTTGTGTAGCAGCAACACTTGCAAAAGGTAATTTACAGATTAAAAATTTAAATCCTAAAATTATTAATACAGAAATAAAATTACTAAAAAAAGTTGGTGCCAAAATTAAAATTAGTGAAAATAAAATCTTAATTAAAGGACCTGAAAAAATAAAATCAGTAAAAAGCATCAAAACTAAAGAGTTTCCAGGCATTCCTACAGACCTTCAAGCACAATTGATGGTTTTAATGTGTAAAGCAGTTGGCAATAGCTCAATAACTGAAAGTATTTTTGAAAATAGATTTATGCATGTTGCAGAATTACAAAGATTAGGAGCAAAAATAAATATTAAAAATAATACTGCTACAATAGAAGGAAATACTAAATTCATTGGTGCCGAATTAATGTCTAGTGATTTAAGAGCTTCTGTTGCTTTGGTTCTAGCAGCGATAGTTTCTACAGGCAAATCATTTATTAACAGAATTTATCACCTAGATAGAGGTTATGAAAAAATAGAAAATAAATTAAAAAAAATAGGCGTTAAAATCAAAAGATTAAAATAGTGAATAAATATTTAGCAAAAATAATAGCAAGTGACCAAGAAGGGCTACAAATGATTTCAGCTTGTAGTTCAGGTGCTAAGGTTAAAATTGCTGATATAAAATATCTTGCATCAAATAAGGTTTTTTTATTATCAATTGAAAGAACCAAGTTGGAAAGTGATCAGGAAGATAAAAAAATCAATAGTATTTGTAGGTTTGATTTTGTTGATAAAGTAAGATCAAAGAACATTGATCAATCAAATCAAGAGACTGTTTTAGAACTAATAGGTATAGATTATTTGAAAAATAACGATGTTTATGAAATAAATCTTATTTTTAATAACAATGCCCATATTGCTTTAACTACAGAAACTATTGAGGCAAGACTAGAGGATCAAAGTGAAATTAAATAGTTATGAAGATATTAAATAGTAAAAGAAAAAATTTTGATAAATTATTAGAGAATTTGCTTTTACAGAGAAAAAAAAAAATTCAATTAGACTCTGTTTCTGTAATAAATATAATTAAAGATGTAAAAAAAAATGGCGATAAAGCATTATTAAAATACGAGAAAAGATTTAATAAAAACAATATAATTATTCCAAGCTCAAAACAAATAAAAAAATCTATAAATTCACTTGATAAAAAAGTAAAGAAAGCAATCGATATAGCTTATAATAGAATTTATAAATTTCATTCACTTCAAAAATTTAAAAATATTTCTTACACAGATAAATTAAAAAACAAACTTGAATATAAATATGTCCCTTTAGAGTCCGTTGCAATTTATGTTCCTGGTTCTACTGCTTCATACCCATCAAGTGTATTGATGAATGCTATTCCAGCAATTGTTGCAGGCGTTAAGAGAATAGTTATGATTAATCCAGGCCATAAAGGAAAACAAAATCCAGCCGTATTATACGCCGCAAAAAAATGCAAAATAAAAGAAATTTATTCTATCGGAGGGCCTTCTGCTATTGCAGCAGTATCTTATGGGACTAAAAAAATTAAAAAGGTTCATAAAATAGTTGGTCCAGGAAACGCATATGTTGCGGCAGCAAAAAAAGAAGTTTTTGGTGTTGTTGGAATTGAAGGTATGACTGCAGGTCCTTCAGAAGTGACTGTCGTTTGTGACAAATTCTCAAATCCTGAGTGGGTTGCAAGTGATTTAATTGGACAAGCTGAACATGATATTCTTGCACAATGTATTTTGATTTCAAAAGATAAAGATTTATTAGATAAAGTAAAAATTGAAATTACTAAACAATTAAAAGAAATTCCAAGAGCTTCTGTTGCAAGAAAAAGTTTAATTAATAATGGAATTCTTATGTATGTTTCTTCAGAAGCTAAAATAACAAGTGTAATAAATAAAATTGCACCAGAACATTTAGAATTAAATATTAAAAATTATAAATCGTTAGTTCCAAAAATAAAAAATTCAGGATCAATATGTTTAGGAAAATATGCAGTGATGGCAATGACAGATTATAATGTTGGATCAAACCATGTGTTGCCAACTAATGGTTCTGCAAAATACTCAAGCGGTATAAGTGTAAATGAATTTTATAAAAGGATTTCATACATAAACTTATCAAAAAAGGGTATTGAAAGTCTTGGACCATCAGTTATAACACTTGCAAATTATGAAGGGTTGGTTGGACACGCTCAATCTGTAGTAAAACGAATAAGGAGAAAATAAATTTGTCAAAACAAGACTTACTGGAATTTAAAGGTACAGTGATAGACCTACTTCCGAACGCTATGTTTAGAGTAAAATTAGAAAATGGACATACTGTTACTGCCCATACAGCTGGTAAGTTAAGAAAAAACAGAATTAGAGTTCTCCAAGGTGATAATGTGACAGTTGAAATGACACCTTACGATCTTACTAAAGGAAGAATTATCTTTAGGGGATAAATAAGGCTGAGTAGCTCAGGAGTAGAGCAGAGCCCTGAAAAGGCTTGTGTCGGAGGTGCGAATCCTTCCTCAGCCACCACCATAAAGTTTCATCTTGAAATAATTGTAAAAGAAATTACCTTTAAAAGATAATAAATAACAAAAGGACTAAGAAATAAGATGAGTACACTACAAGGAAAAATTAAATGGTATAATGGTAAAAAGGGATATGGCTTCATTGAAAGAGATGATAAAGAAAAAGATGCCTTTGTTCACGCTTCAGCGGTAAAAGCTGCTGGTATGAGATATCTCAATGAAGGTGATAAACTTGAATTCACATTAGAAGATGGTCCCAAAGGTCCTTCTGCAGTTAATTTAAAAAAAATAGACTAATTTAGAAATTATTTAAAAGGACGTTTTATCTATCAAATAGATAAACGTCCTCTTTCTATTTAGACCTTGAATATTAATTTTTTTTGTCTAAAAGACTGCTCATGAATATAAATATTACATACAGAAAGACTTTTAGAAGTACTCACAGAAACTGTTTTCATAGCCAGTAGGCTATTTATTTATATTATAATTTTAAATCCACATAAAATAAGATAAAAACAAAGAGGATAAGCCCGGGTGGTGTAATGGTTAGCACGGAAGTTTGTGGAACTTTAAGTTTGAGTTCGACTCTCAGCCCGGGTACCAAAAAATGAATAAAGAAAAAAAATTAATTCCTGGATTACCTTCAGGATTTGAAGATCGTTGGGATAAAAAACTTCTTCTCAAAAAAAAGCTTTTAAAAGCTATTGAGAATAATTTTATTAAATTTGGAGCAGAGGCTTTAGAAACCCCTTCGTTTGAGATTAGTGAAAATATAGGATCTTTCTTGGCAGAAGATGATGCTAATCCTATGTCTGATGTATTCTCGTTTCAGGATGGAGAAAAAAGCATTACTCTTAGGTATGATCTTTCAAGCCCACTGGCTAGATTTGTTGCACAAAATAATCAAGAGCTTCCATCAATCTTTAAAAGGTATGCTATTCAAAATGTCTTTAGAAATGAAAAGGCTGGTAATGGAAGATACAGAGAATTTATGCAAGCAGATTTTGATATTGTGGGAAATGTTAATCCTGCGCAAGCAAATGCGGAGCTTTGTAATTTAATATCAAGCACTTTGTTAGATTGTGGTCTAAAAAAAGATCAATTTACAATCAACGTTAGTAACAGAAAAATAGTTCAAGGATTAATTGATGATTTAAAAATATCAGAAGAAAAACAAGTAAAAGTAATTAGGGCAATTGATAAATTAGATAAACCAGGGTTTGGTTTAAAAGGTGTTGAAGATCTGCTTAAAAAAGAGAGAAAAGATATAAGTGGTGCAATCACTAAGGGTGCAGATTTAAACGATGAACAAGCGTCTGAAATACTTAATTTTCTAAAAATTAAAGATTTAAAAGAATTAAAAGAAAAATTAAAAAATCCATTGTCTCAAGAAGGTATAAAGGAATTAGAACAAGTATTTGAAGTATTGGGTTACAGTTCAAATTTAAATCAGATCAAAACAAATTTTACAATTGTTAGGGGATTGGCTTATTATTCAGATTTCATTGTTGAAACAAATCTAAATTTTAAAGTTACAAATAACAAAGGTAAAGAGGTTGATATAGGTAGTATTTGTTCTGGAGGAGCCTATGCAAAATTAATCTCAAGATTTAAAGGTGTAGATATTCCAGGCACCGGAATTAGTTTTGGAGTGGATCGATTGTTGTTTGCTTTGATGCAATTGGATCAAATAAAAGTAGATAGTCAAAAACCAGTTTTAGTTTGTGTAATGGATGAAAAATATCTTAAAAATTATTATGAAATTTTAGATCTATTAAGAGATAATAATATCAATGCTGAAATTTTTTTAGATACAAAGAAAAATTTAGGCAGGCAATTAACCCTAGCAAATAAACGTGAGTTGGATGTTGCAATTATATGTGGTGAAAATGAATTTAATGAAAATACAGTCACTATAAAAAGTCTTAAAGGTGTTAAGGGTGAAAATAATAAAACATTTCCAAAAGAAAATTTAATCGATGAAGTCAAAAAACTTATCTGAAAATATCCTTAGATCGGTAAAATCTAAGGGTTTTAAATATATTGATTTACCCTCAGTAATTGAGGCTAATCACATTGTTCAAAGATCAGGAGAAAATTTTAGAAAGTTTATCTTCTCTTTTACCGATCAAAATGGAAGTGAGTTATGTCTAAGACCAGATTTAACAATTGCATCTTGTTTAAGATATTTAGAAAATAATTTAAAAGGTAAGGAAAAAATTTTTTATAGCGGTCAAGCTTATCGAAAATCGCAAAACAAAAAAGACTCAATCATTAGAAATCAAATTGGATTTGAAATTTTAGGGTCAAAGGATGAAAAAAATGACGATAAAGAAATTATAAATACATCTCTTAAATCACTTCAAAATATAAAATATTCTTCAGGTACACTCACTATTGGAAATGTTGAAATATTTAATTTGTTAATATCAAAATTAGACATCCCAAAGAGATGGAAGCTAAGATTATCTAGGCATTTCTGGAGAGAGGAATATTTTAATGATTTATTAAAAAGATTAGAAACTAATTCAGATGTTGATCCAACAATTGTAGAAATAGATAAAAAGCGTTATGTGAAAATGCTTAAAGAAGATTTGTCAAATGTTGTCGCAGGACGAACAATTAGTGAAATATTAAAAAGATTTGATCAGAAAATAAAAGATCCTAGAAGAGCAAGTAAAGGAAAAAATGTATCAAAAATAATAAAAGATTTCCTAAAAATTAAATGTCCGATAAATAAAGCAGCAATTGAGTTAAATAAATTTTTTAAAAAAAACAGAATAAATTTAGCTGTAGATCAAAAATATTTTCCAATTTCTAATAACAAGGTTTCAAAATTAAATGTAGTATTTTCAGCATCCTTTGGAAGACAATTAGAATATTACACTGGGATGGTTTTTAAAATTGATATTAAATCTAAAAACTCATTAAAAAATATTATTAATGGTGGTCGTTATGATGGTCTAATTTCAGACTTAGGATCAAAAAAACAAACTCCAGCAGTAGGTGCTGCTTTAAATTTAAATTACTAATGACAAAAAATATTTTAAATATTGGAGTTCCAAGCAAAGGTAGACTTAGAAAAGATGTTTTAAATATTTTTAAAAAAAATAAATTAAATCTCATCTCTGAAAGAGGAGAAAGAGATCTTTTAGGATCTATAAAACAATTTAAAAATATTAAGATTTTATATCTTCATGCAAGAGAGATCATCGAAAGACTTGGAGACGGATCTTTGGACATAGGTTTTTCTGGCTTTGATTTATTAAAGGAAAGTGAAATTAACACTCAAAAAAAAATTAATGTTTTAAAAAGATATGATTTTGGTAAGGCTACATTAGTAGTCGCAATTCCTGATCCGTGGATAGATGTACAAACAGTTGCAGATTTAGAAGAAATTGCATTTGAATTTAAAGATAAGAAAAAGAAAAGATTAAGAGTAGCAACAAAATATCCAAATTTAACAAGGGAATTTTTGTTTTCAAAGGGCGTTACCCAATTCAAATTAATTGATAGTTTAGGTGCAACTGAAGCTTATCCTTTTACAGGCTCATCTGAAATAATTACAGATATCACTTCTACCGGAGAAACGTTAAAAGCAAACAATCTACGTATATTAAAGGATGGAGAAATATTAAGATCAGAGGCCTGTATGATGATTTCTAAGTCATCCAATAATAAAATGGGTCTTAAAAAAATTGTAAAATTACTTTCTAAAAATTAAATCTTTCCAATAAATTAGTATAATTTTGATAATATCTAGATTTCTAATAATTGCATAAAGTGCAACAATAACACAAATAATAAAGAATGTTTTTAATACTAAAATTAGTTCTATAAAGTATTTTTAAATATTTAAATACATTAATCAAATATTTACGATAAAATAAAAAATTAGAATCATGGATAATATATTGTTAATTTTACTAGTTTTGTTATTAGGCGGCGTTTTAGCTATTCTTTATCTAAATTTAAAAACTAAGCCAAAAGATGAAAATGAAAACAAAGAAGCTGAGGAAATAACTAATTTAAAATCAGAAATATCAAGTTTAAAAGATACCTTAAACACTACAATCAATAGCTCACTTGGTGCAATGTCGACTTCATTTAATAATCTATCAACTGGGGTTACTAAAGAAATGACTGAAACTTTAACTAAGGTAGAGGAAAAGGTCGGTAATTTTAATCAACAAGTTCAACTATTAAATCAAAGCCAAGAGGGGATAACTAAAATTTTAGCTGGAGTTAAGAAATATGGAACTCTTGCAGAATTTAGCTTAGATGCTCTAATTAAAGATTTACTACCAGCCTCTCAATTTATGACGAATGTTAAAATGAAAGAGGACACCAGTGAAAATGTTGAATTTGCAATAAAGCTTCAAGGAGATGTTTTGGTTCCTGTTGATAGTCATTTTCCAGTAGAAAAATTCAAAGCAATTACCGATGGTCATGACGTGGAAGACAAAAGGGCTGTAGCAGATGCTAGAGCAAAATTAGCCTCAGCGTTTAAAGCGAAAGCTAAAAGTGTTAATGAAAAATATATTGTTCCACCAAAAACTACTGATTTTGCAATCGTATATGCTCCTACAGAAAGTTTATACAAAGAGTTAACTGAATACCAAGATCCAAGTACAAAAGAATTATTAACTCAAGAGTTAATGAAAAAATATAAAGTTGTAATATGTGGACCTAATACTCTTTCTGCTTACTTACAGTCTTTACATATGGGATTTCAATCATTGAAGGTACAAAAAGGTGCAACGGAAATTTATAATCATTTAAAAACTATCAGTACAAGATTTTCTAAACATTTTGACAACATTATAGTTCTTAGAAAAAAATTAGAAGATGCTATGGGAGTTGTTGATAAATTTGGAACGGATGCAAGATCAATTTCAAGAACCTTAGAAAATATTAAAGATCCCGAGCAGGTTGAGAAAGCTGTACAAACTGAAAACGTGGAAAAATTTGTTGAACCAAATAGGCAACTTAAAAATTAATTTCTTTTTTTCCTTAATAACGTCTATAAGAAATCTCATGCAGTGGAATCAAAAATATGATTATCCAAAATCATCAAGAGCAACAGTTGATGGCATTAGAAGATACTTATTAGGGGAAACAAAATTACCAAGTGTCACTTCAATTTTAGATGCAACTCGATCTGAAGAAGATAAAGCAGCATTAGCAAATTGGAGAGAAAGAACTGGGCAAAAAGAGGCTGAGGCAATTACAAAAGCAGCAAGTAGTAGAGGTTCTCAAATGCACAACTATTTAGAGTCCTATTTACTTGGAAGAGAAAATTTAAGTTTTTTTGAAGATAATGAACAATACAAATTAATGGCTAAAGAAATTATAGAAAAAGGTTTGAAAAATAGATTGGATGAAATTTGGGGTGTTGAATGCACTCTTTATTACCCAGAGAAGTATGCAGGTACTGCTGATTGTGTTGGGGTTTATGAAGGAAAAGAAACAATAATAGATTTTAAACAAAGTAATAAACCTAAAAAGGCTGAATATATAGACTCATGGCTTCTTCAAACAAGTGCATATTCATTAGCACATAACATTGTGTATAACTCCAATATCACTTCTTGTGTAATTTTGGTTTGCACAGTAGATAAATTATTCCAAGAGTTTAAAATTCAAGGGCATGATTTAATTGTTTATCAAAATTTGTTTTTGGGAAGATTAAAAAAATTTAATGAGCTATCGGATTTAACTTAAGATTTTATGGATAAAATAGTAATTTACGATACAGAAACAACAAATAGTACAATTTGGGGCTCAATAATTGAAGTAGGTGCTGTAGTTGTTGATAAAAACTTAAAAGAAATTGGTAAGCTAAATATTCGTGGCAGAATGCCCGAGGGCGAGGTTCCAAGTGCAAAGGCCTTATTAGTTAATTCAACAAGTATTGATTTACTTACTAAAGGCAATTACTCGCATTACGATTTTTTAGGCGCAGTAGAAAATTTTTTCTCTAAAGCTGGTCCAGCATTGTTTATGGGTTGGAGTAACTTAAATTTTGATAGACGAATGTTTCATTTTAATTTTTTTAAAGGGAATAGATATCCTTACATTACACATTCATCACCCAATAAAGAACATGACGGTTTACATGTTGCAAGAGTAGCACAAACCTTGAATCCTGAAACATTAAAGACTGAATTAACAGAAGCTGGAAATGAAAGTCTAGCTTTAGAAGGTCTAGCTAGACAACAAGGATTTGATACATCCCAACAACACACTGCTTATCATGATGCATTCACAAGCTTAAAAATTCTAAGAATTATAAAAGACAAACATAAAGACAATTGGGAAAATTTTTTAAGCACATCTACAAAAAATAGCGTTGAAACTATCTTAAAAAGTGAGGGGATTTATTCAATTTTCGAAAATGTTAAAGGAAAAAATATGATGTATCTTGTCTCTACATTACATCCAGATCATTGTTTTCATCCATCATATGCATCTTGGGGATATTTATTTGATTTAAGAAGAGATCCTGAACCTTTGTTAAATTTATCAATAAATGATCTTAAAGTTTATTTAAAAAAGTTTAGTCCAAAAGCACTTAGAGTAATCAAAACCAACAAAGCTCCTGTAGTTTTAGATAAAAAGTTTGCATTAAAAGAGAAGGCATATGCTGACTTAGATTTAGAAACAATCCAGAAAAGAGCAAAAATGGTTAGAAATAGTGAAAATTTTTGTAAAAATATTCAAATCATTAATAGGGAGGCCGCTGAAGAAAAAGCTCAAACTCAAACCCAGGAAGATATGTTGCCTGAAGAAACTTTATATGAAAAATTCATTCCCAATAAAGACACCCAATTATTTAAAACTTGGCATAGTTCTTCTTGGGAAGATAAATTAAGAATGTTGGATAAGTTTCAAGATAAAAGATGTAGTTGGTTTGGGCAAAAAATTATTTATCAAGAAGCACCGCATATTTTGCCACCAGATTTATATAAAAATATAAAAAGTGAAATTGCTAGACGAATTTTAAGCAAAAATAGAGAAAAGTGGCAAACTATAGGAATGGCCTATCAAGAAATTGATACCTTAAGAGATCAAGCATCAAATCGAGATGATGAAGAGGAACTAAAAAAATTAGATGAAATAAATGAATTTATTATGTCTATAGAAAAAAAATATGAAATTGCCTAGTTGACTTTAATGCTCTAATTAATAGAAAGGAATTATGCTTACAAATTTTAAAGACGAAGATTTTGATACTAAAATTAAAAATGAAGATGTTTCAGTCATCCAGTTTTCAGCTGAGTGGTGTGGTCCATGTAAGGCACTAAAACCAGTAATGGATAAGTTATCTGATGAATATAAAGATAAGGCTGGTTTCTATTATGCTGATGTTGAAGATGGTGGAATAAATACTGGAAGTGCAGCAGGTATCAGAGGTGTTCCAACAGTTATTATCTATAAAAAAGGTGTTGAAGTAGATAGAAAAGTTGGTGGAGTTCCCGAAAGTCACATGAAGGAATTTTTAGATAAAAATATCTAATTTAAATTTAAAACTTCACCGGCAAGATATAACGATCCAGTAATCAGGATTATATCGTTTTCTTTTACTGGGATTGACTTTATAGCATTTTCTATACTTTCCTTATAATTTATATTTGAAAAGCTGTTTAGCTTATCTTTAAGCTCTTCTCCTTTAATTGAATTAGGTTGATTAGGTATATCTATTGTAGTCAATGTAGAGATATCCTTAAAGAAACTCATATATTCATTATGATCTTTATTAGCCATCATTCCAAGAATGATGTGTTTATTGCAATCTAAACTTTCCAAGTATTCATTCAAAACTTTTGCTCCCAATGGGTTATGAGATCCATCAACATAAAGTTTGTTATCTTTTACAAGCTCTTTAAGTTTTCCAGATTTAATTTCTTGTAATCTTGCAATACAATTTATTTTTAAAATACCTTTTTTAATGTGGTCATCTTTAATTTTTAAGTCTTTCAAAATTCTTAGGGTTGCAATTGCTGTTGAGACATTTTCTAATTGAAATTGACCTTTAACATTTGGCATAGGTAATTTTATTCCCCCAAATTGATCTTCATAATAAAAGAAGTCATTTTCTTGCATTGTAAAACTATAATTTTCATTATGGAAAAACTTATTTGATCTATTATTTGAAATTGTTTTTTTAATATTTTCTTTAATTTTATTAGTACTTTGTTTTGCAACTATAATATTTGAGTTTAATAAGCTTGATGTTTTCTCAAAAATAATTTTTTCAACAGTTTGTTCATTTTCAGGTAGCCAATCTAAATGATCAAGGCCAATAGATGTTACAACGCTAGCAAGGTTATTTTTTAAGATATTAGTAGCGTCAAATCTAAAGAATAATCCACTTTCAATTAAATTGATATTATCTGGGTATTGAGATGCTTTTAAAAAATAGGCTGCAGTCAGTATTTCAAAAAAAGTAATTGGTTCACCATTGTTAGCTTCCTCAACTTCTCCAAGTAAATTTGCCAAATCTGCATCATTCAATTCTTCATTATTAAAAATAAACCTTTCATTGATACTTTTAATATGAGGACTAGTGTAGATATTACAATTGAAATTTGCTTCCTTTAAAATAGAAAACATTGCTTGGATAGTTGAGTACTTTCCATTAGTACCAACAATTGAAATTGCTTTGATTTTATCTTGAGGGTTGCCTATTTTTTTGCAGAGACTTTGAATACGATCTAGACTTAAATCTATTTCTTTAGGATGCAGCTCTTGTAAGCGACTGACTATCTTCTGAAGTTTCATTTTGTTCAGCACTTATATCAGAATTTTTCTTTAACAATATTGCTAATAAAGTTCCAATTTTAGATGCGAGATCTTTACGTTCAACGATTAAATCTACAAAACCAGTTTTTTCAACATATTCACTTTTTTGAAAACCTTCAGGAAGTTCTTCTTTAACAGTTCCTTGAATTACTCTTGCACCTGCAAATGCAATTAAAGCTCCTGGTTCTGCAATATGAATATCACCTAACATAGCGTATGATGCGGTTATACCTCCTGCTGTTGGATCAGTGATACAAACCAAATACGGAAGTCCATTTTTTTTTAATTCATTAATTGCAAGCGTTGTTCTCGTCATTTGAGATAATGATATTAAACTTTCCATCATTCTCATTCCTCCACCAGCGCTAATACATAAAAAAGGTGTTTGATTTTCTATCGCATGCTGTATTCCATATAAAAAAGCTTCACCTTCTGCTGCTGCCATTGAAGCACCTAAAAAATCAAAATCAGATGCTACAGCTGTAATTTTAATATTATTTATAGTTCCAGAAGCAACCATCATTCCACATTCTAATCCTGTTTTTTTTCTGGCGTTTTTTAATCTTTCCTTGTAGGACTTCGAATCTGTCCAATTTAGTGGGTCATCTTTAGGGATTGGGGTTTTAAAAATTTCGTAATTATTTTTTCCAAACAATATATCAAATCTTTGATGTGGTTTTAATCTATGATGACGCTTACAATCTGGACAAACCCATAAGTTTTCTTCTAACTCCTTTTTTAAAATTGGACCCTTACAACATGACGTCCAATCACTTTTTGCAATATCCTCTTTTGTAGCTCTTTCACGTATAGCAGTTTTAATTTTTTCACCTGCTTTGATAATTTTAGTTATCCAGTTCATTTAATTTTATTTTTTAGTTTTTTAACTATATTAGTAACATTTGTGACCGCATTTTGTCTCTTTTCAATTGATTTAGAAATTTCCTTACAAATTGCACTACCAACCACCAAACCATCAGCTTTTTTAAGAGATCGGATGGTTTTTTCCGTAATTCCAAAACCAATAACTACATTTTTGGATTTATTTTGTTTTTTTATTTTGTTGTATTTTTCTAATATTTTTTTTGGGGATACTTTAAGCTTTCCACCAGTTGTAGATAACATACTTATATAATAAAGCATGTCATGCGAATCTTTTATAATCTTTTTTAATCTTATATGGGAAGTAGTTGGTGAAACCAATTGAATGAAATTAATTTTTTTTTTTTTGCATTTAGAAGCAAAATTTTTATTTTCTGGATAAGGTAAATCAACAACTATTAAACCATCCACTTTAGATTTTTTGCATTTTTCTAAAAATTTATTTTCATTATATTGATAGATCATATTGTAATAACCCATTAGTATAATAGGCTTATTTTTCTTAATTTTTTTAAAATTTTTTACGATCGAGAATACATCTTTAATTTTAATTCCATTTTTGATTGCTCGATAAGCGCTGGTTTGTATTTGCCCTCCGTCAGCTATTGGAGTGTTGTGTGGAAAACCTAACTCACAGATATCTGCATAATTTGAAATCGATTTCAGTATTTCTAAAGATTTTTTTTTGTTATAATCTCCAGCAACAGTATAAGTCAGTAAGGCTGGTCTATTTTCGCTCTTAGCATTTGAGAAAGCCTTGTTGATTAATGAGATCATTAATTTTAACCCAATCTTTCTCTTAAAATATCTCTATCTTTTTTAGCATCACCACAAGAGTTAACGATTATGATTGTGTCTTTGTTTAATTTTGGGGCAATTTTAATTGCTTCTGCAAATGCATGACTAGGTTCTAAACTTGGATTAAGCTTTTCAAATTTAGTTACCATGACGTGTGCTTTTAGCGCTTCTTCATCAGTTGCGTAAGTGTATCTAGCTCGTTGTGTATCTTTTAAAAAACAATGTATTGGACTTACACCAGGGTAATCCAATCCAGCACTAATTGATTCAGTGTCATTTATTTGACCTTCATTATCTTGACAAACATAAGAAGCTGCACCATGTAAAATTCCAATTTTAGCATTTCTACTTAAAGGAGCAGCATGAAGTTTGGATTTTTTTGGACCGCCAGCCTCTACACCAACTAACTCTATTTGAGATTTATTAAAATCTATAAATTCACTCCAAAACCCATATGCTGAACTTCCACCACCAACACAGTTAATTAATTTAATTTTTTTTGGAATTTTTTTGAACTCTTGTATGATTTGTATTTTTAATTCTCTAGAAATTTGTGCTGTACTCCATCCACAAATTTTTACAAATATATTTGGACCAACTGTGCTTCCAACACACATGTGTGTAGTATCACAATTTGATACCCAATATCTCATACACTCACTGACTGCATCAACCAAGGTTTGACTGCCTGAATATACAGGAACGATTTCAGCACCATTTTTTCTCATAGCATCACAATTTGGTTTTTGTCTCTTGATATCTTTTGCACCCATAAAAATTTTACATTTGAGACCAAATTTCTTTGCAGCCATACTTAACATTTTACCAGCATAACCGGCACCAGTGTCACCAACTATATATTTTTTACCCATGGCCTTGCAAATTAAGGCATGAACAGTCGCATTATATATTTTATGGGCACCACCATTAGCCTCCGATACAATTTTAGCCCATATTTGAGCACCACCCAAATGATTAGATAAGTTTTCCAATTTTACAAATGATGTGGGTGACCCTATATAATTCTTAAAATAATAATCTCTTTTTTTTAAAAATTTCTTATTATTTCTTAATTTTGAAAACTCCCGTGTCAGATCTTCCACAGGCTTTTTTAAAGTTTCAGGAATAAAACTTCCTCCAAATTTACCCCCCCAAAAACCGTAACCATCATGTTGGTCAATTAATGGAATTTTTTTTTTAAGTTTCATTTTGAATTTTATTTATATTATTTAAAAAAATTTCTATTTTGGATTTATCTTTTAATCCAGAAGTTTCTAGGCCTCCAGATAAATCTAAAAAATCAACATTTTTTTCATAATTCTTAAGATTATTATCGAATTTAATATTGCCGGCTAACATCAATTCTTTGTTGAGCTTGATATTTTTAATTAATTTATGGTTAAATCCTTGACTTTTTTCATAACCTTTGCTGTCAAATAAATAAATATCTGTTACATCAGTAAATAATTTATATTTAATAACATCAGCTTCATCTTTAATTGTTAATGCTGTAATAATCTTTTTATTATATTTTTGTTTAATAATTTTAATTTCATCTGCAGAGCAATCGTAAAGTTGATAATAATCAAAAGGTAAATTTTTTATTTGCTCTAAAATTTCTTCGGTAGGTTTTACCAAAACAGCAACAAATTTAATTTTATTTTTTTCAACATTTAACAATTTTTTTAGATCTTTAAGAGCAACATATCTGGGACTCTTTGGATAATTACAGATAAAACCGACAAATTTTGGAGGATATGTATGATTAATTATAAAGTTTAGAGTATCTGGATCTTTTATTCCACAAATTTTACATCCTTTAATCATTTGCTGAGATTATCAAGGAGTCTTATTGTATTATTTTTTATATTACCTTTTGTAAGAGATCTTCCTATAACAATAGCTGAAACCTTATTATTAAAAGCGTCTTTTGGTGTCATGACTCTCATTTGGTCATTAGAACTATCTCCTGGTAATCTTATTCCTGGAGTTATTATTAATAAATTTTTGTACTTTTTTCGAACCATCATAGCTTCTTGGGCAGAACATACTATTCCATCACAACCTGATTTTTTTATAAGATTGGCTTGTTTCATAACTAATTGTTTAATTTTTTTAGAATAACCTATTTGTCTAAGTGATTTACTATTAAGGCTTGTTAAGATTGTTACTCCCAGTATTTTTAAATTTTTATTTATTTTTTTTGCTTTTATCTTCACTGCTTTAAGCATTTCTAAACCTCCATTTGCATGAACAGTGATGTATTTACATTTTTTTAAATCTTTTAAGCTATCAATTGCAGATAAGGCTGTTTGTGGAATATCATTTATTTTCAAATCTAGCCAGAAGTCTATTTTTATTTCTTCTAAGAATTTTCTACCCTTCTTAGAGTAAAAAAATTGGAGACCAAACTTTGGAATAATACTAATTTTATTTGTTCTTGTTTGTTTAATTATTTTTTTAATTTTATTTAGATTTGAAGTATCACAAGCAACAAAAATAGTTCTATTCTTCATTATTATTCAATTTTTTAAACAAGTCTTTAGACATTTTAAAGTGAATTGTTTTTTTTTCTGGGGTATTAACTTTTTCACCGGTTTTTGGATTCCTCGAAATTCTGGCTTTTTGAATTTTTGTGGAGAAAATACCAAAATCCCTAAGCTCCACTCTATCACCTCTTTTCAGAGCCCTTTTTATTTCCTCTAAAATGATATTAGTGAACTTTTCTAGATCTTTCTTTAAGAAATTGGGATAATTATTGGAGAGTTGTTTTAAAAGCTTTGATTTTACAATAGCCAATTTATTTATTCTCTAATTATTTTTCTTCTTCTTTTTTTTTTAGATCATCAGATAAGGATGAAAAAGGCAGATTTTTACCAGAACCCTCAGATCCATATTTTTCTAAAGCTTCTTTTTTTTCAATTTCTTCTAAAAGTTTTATGCTTAATGTTACTTTTCTCTTATTCAAATCTATATCTGCAATTGCACAGTCTAGCTTTTCACCACCAGTCCATCTGCTAGGTCTTGCATCAGCTGGATTTATCGCTATAGCAGATTTTTTGATTAAAAAATCCAATTCGCAACCTTCAGGTCTAACTGTTAAACCCTTGTTATCAGTAGAAATAACTTTAACAGTTATAATTTGATTTTTAGACTTATCATTAAACCAGTCAAATGGATCTGGTTGTGTTTGTCTTAAACCCACTCTTATTTTTTGTTCAGATGATTTGATTTCTAAAACTTTTACTTTAATTTTGTCACCTTTTTTATAATTTGCTAACTCTTCCTCACCATTATTTTGATAGGTTAGATCATTACAATGTAAAAATGCATCAATATCCAGATTTTCAATTTTTACAAATAAAGAATATTCATTTTTATTAACTACTTCACCTTCTACAACTGTTCCAATTGGATATTTGTTCTCGAAAACTTCAAATGGATTTTCTTGAGTAAGTCTGTGTGAGATTGCTACTCTTCTTTTATCTTTGTCAATTTCAGTGATCACACAATCTATTTCATCACCCAGCTTAAACATTTTTTTTGTAGAAAGATTTTTTTTTGTCCAGCTAATCTCGCTTGAATGAAGTAATGTTGTTAAACCTGGTTCTAATTCACAAAATGCGCCAAAGTCCATCAACTTAACAACTTTTACTTTATAGATTTTGTTTAATTCATAATTTTCAATATGTTCAAACGGATCTGGAGATAATTGTTTCACAGAACAACCCACCTGCAGTTTATCTTTATCAACACTTATAACTTTTAGGTCATGTTTTTCACCAATTGTGAAAACCTCGTCTGGATGGTTAACTCTAGAGTAAGATATTTCTTGAAGGTGAACCAACACATCAAGTTCGCCATTTACATGAAAAAAACATCCAAAAGAACTGTACCCTTTAACCTCTGCATTTTTAATAATGTCTCCAACTTTGTATTTTTCAATAATTTTTGCTTTATCCTCTTTTTTAAATGATGAAATAATCTCTCTTCTAGAAACACATGCATTACCTCTTACTTTATCCAGTTTAATTAGAGCAAATTTTTGAGGTTCATTCATAAGATGACTTATATCCTTTAAAGGTTTATCACTTATTTGAGATCCAGGGAGAAACATTAATGAACCAGTATCTATATGCTCAACAATACATCCACCCTTACATTTTGAAGTAATCTTTCCCATTATGGGTTCATTTTTTTCGTAAGCCTCAACTAATTTATCCCACCCTTTAATTTTTTGTGCTTTGCTAGCTGAAACTAAAACTTCACCATGTTTATCTTCGATTTTTTCTAAAAGTACTGGAATAATTTCTCCAATTTTGATTTTTTCAGATAAACCCATGCTTTTTAATTCGTTTATATCTAAAACAGGCTCTGATTTTAAACCTTCTACAAAAAGAAAAACAAATTTTTCAGTAATTTTATTAATTTTACCTTCTATTATTTTTCCTTCTTCTATTTGAACTTTTGAAAGTTGACTATTTAGGAGTTTCTCAAATTCTTGTGACGCTGGGTTTGAAAGATCTTTGTAAATTTCCATTAATTAATAATTTTCCTATCTATTATTTTTTTTATTTTTAAAAAACATGCCCTTTTAGTAAGGTTTGTCGTATTAATCAATAGTGAATCTTTTGTTTTTCTCAGTGGTGATATTTTTCTATTAAAGTCACTTTTATCGCGTTTTTTAATACTTTTAAGGACTTCCTGATATTTTATTTTTTTATTTAATAAATTTAATTCCTTATATCTCCTTAATGCGCGTGTTTTTAAATTAGCTGTGATGTAAAATTTAAAATCAGCGTCGGGAATTATTTTATAAGTAATATCCCTTCCATCTAAACACGAGCCTCGATATTTTCTTGGAGGATTGTAAGCAAAGTTTATTTGGAAGGAATGTACTAATTTTCTAATGCCTTTGACTTTAGAAATAATTGATGCTTCAATACCCACTTCATCAGATAATAACCTCTTATCTGAGAGATCTCGCATTGAAAGTAATTTAATTTTAGACTTAATAAACTTTTGATTAAATTTTTTTGGGTATTTTAATTTTAAATATGCAATAAATCTATAAATTTTTCCCGTATCTAAATAAAATAGATTATAATGAATAGATATTGATTTTGCTATGGTACCTGCACCAGCTGCTGCAGGAGAGTCAATCGCTATTTTTAATATATTTTTTCTTTTAATCATTTTTTTAATTTTTGAATTATATTTAAAAATTCTGGAAAAGAAGTTCTTATTGAATCTTTATCATAAATTTTCCACTCACCTCCGAATGATAATGCAGCAATTACGCAAGTCATAAAAACTCTATGGTCTTTTAAATAATTTTTAATAGTAATTTTCTTTTTTAAATTTAATTTAGGATTGCCAAATATTTTAATAGAATTTTTAGTTGAAATTGTCTTAATACCCATTTGGTTTAAAATATATTCACCCCATTTTAATCTAGGACTTTCTTTCTGATTTAACTCATCTAAATTTTTAAAATATGAAACACCATTTGCTTTTGCTGCAACTAAAAATATTACTAAAAATTCATCTATAGCTCCACTATTCAAACTAGGATGACAATTTATCGGTTTTATAATCTTAGGACTCTTAATTTTTATATCAGCTATTTTTTCACCCTTATAAATTTTTTGATTATTAAAAGAAATTTTTATTCCCATTTTTTTTAAAATAGTAATTATGCCTATTCTAGAAGGATTTACGTTTACATTTTTTATAACTAGAATTGAATTATTTAGTAAAGAAACAAGAACCAAGAAGAATGCGCTTGAACTAATATCAGATGGAATATTATAATTAAGTTTTTTTATTTTGTTAACTTTACTTACTTTAATTTCGTCGTAATTTTTTTTAGTTTCTATTGAAATAGGTAAATTAAGATATTTACATAATAATTCTGTGTGATTCCTTGATTTTTTAGCTTTAATAATAGAGGTTCCATCAGTTTTCATCCCTCCAAAGATGACTGAACTTTTACATTGTGCTGATCCTTTCTCTTCTTTAAAATTTACTGGCTTCAATACTTTAGATCCAAAAATTGTGAGTGGTAAATTTTTATTCTTTTTAAGTTTAAATTTTACACCAAATTTACTCAAAGGGTCTGTCACCCTTTTAAAATCTCTTTTTGATAAACTTTTATCACCAATTAATTTAATTGGGTAAGGTGTATCTATTAAAAAACCTAACAAAAGTCTTCCCAAAGTACCTGAGTTCATAGCGTTAATTGTAATTTTTTTTTTATATTGGTATCCATTCATACCTTTTCCATAAATTTTACATTCATTTTTCTTTAAACTGACTTTTATTCCAAATTTTCTTACTGCCTTGACAGCTGCCAAAACATCTTCTGACATTAATAAATTTTTTGCTTTAGAGACACCTTCGGAAAGAGAGGAGAATAAAACCCATCTTATGCTAATACTTTTATCACCGCTAACAGTAATTTTTTTATTAAAATTTTTAATTTTTTCTTTTAATACTATCAAGCCTGACATTGAAAATTAGTTAAACTTAAAATTCTCACCAAAGTAAGCATTTTTTGCATTAATATTATTTACTAGGTTTGAAGGTGAGTCTTGTGCAATTATTTTACCATTATTTAAAATCATCGCAACATCTACACAAGCCAATAAATCTCTAGCCTGGTGATCACAAATACAAATGGTAATATTATTCTCATTTTGTAAATTTACTATTATTTCTTGCAACATTTTTATAGTTAAAACATCTAATGCTGCAAAACATTCATCTAATAAAAGAACTTTTGGTTCGCTAAGAAGTGATAAGGCAATAACTAATTTTTTTTTTTGTCCACCAGATAAAAATTTAGCCTTTATATCTTTCAAATTGTCCAGTTCAAACTTTGAAATTAAATAATTAATTCTTTCAATTCTGTAGTTTTTCTTTTCAATTACTATTTCACTAATTGCTTTTAAATTGTCATATAACGAAAGATCATTAAAGTATCCACCATATTGAGGAACGTATCCAACATTAAATTTTTTTGTTCTTAAATAAATAGGATATTCTGTTGCATCATTACCATTAATTAAAATTTTTCCACTTCTAGGATTAACTAAGCCTGTAATTAAGTTAAATATAGTAGATTTCCCGACTCCATTTGGTCCAAGCATTCCAAAAATTTGGCCTTCATTAATTTTAAAACTTATATTTTCTAAGATCATTCTTTCACCGTAAGCTAATGAAACATTCTGAAACTCAATAATTGAATTAACTTTTTTAAATGATTTAATTCGAAATTTTTTAATTATTCCCATTTTTATTTTTTATATTCACTTTTTTTGTGTCTTCATACATAAATATTTTCGTATCTTTTGTCTCTAAATCAATTTCAATAACATCTGATTTTAGAATATTATTTTCATTAGTGTAAATTACCTTTTTTGAAATTACCATTGAATTTCTGTTTAAAGAAAAATCTAAATATTCTCCAGTAATTTTATTATTTAAATAATTTATAATCACATTTTTTGTGAAAATTGTATCGTAGTTATTTGAATCATACTTACCATAATTAGATGAGATAGTAATATTTTTTGAGTTATTTAATTTTATTATAGCTCTAACATTATCAAGAAAAATTATGTCAGGATTTGAGTAATCTATTTCTCCTTTTGAGGCTTCAATTATATACTCATTTCCTTTTGCATCTTTTGAAACATATTTTATATTATTTATTATATTTGAATTATATTGCTCCTCATTAACCTGAGTGTCCTGATTTATTTTTGTTTCCTGCACTTTAATTGAATTGTTTTTAAAAAACAGAATTAGAGAAGCAGAAATAAAAAATATTATTAAAAAAAAAATTACAATCTTTTTTTTTGACATTTAAGAAATATTTGATTTCAAAATTGTATGAACATGAATCACACCTATAGTTTTTAATGGTTTTTTTTTATCATTAACAACTAAGGATGTAATTTTTTTACTATTCATTAAAGATAATGCTTTTGCTGCTAATTCATTTTTATCAATTGAGTAAGGTTCTTTTGTCATGATTTTCTTTACTAATAGTGATTGAAAATTTAAATTTTTTTGACTAAATCTTCTAATTTGACCATCGGTAATTATACCTATCGTATTTCTATTTTTATTTGTAACTATTAGAATTCCTAATTTTTTGTCACTTAGTATCTTTAGTGCTTTACTCATTAAAATATTTTCATTTACAAAAGGTATCTTCTTGCCAGTTATCATTAAATCTTCAACTGTTTTTAGTTGTGCTCCAAGGCTACCTGCAGGATGTAATTTTTTAAAATCTAGTTTATCAAATTTTTTATATTTCATCGCAGCTATTGCTAAAGCATCACCAAGAGCAAGTTGTACTGTTGTACTTGAGGTGGGGACTATCCCACCTGCTTCAGTTACTTCTGGAATTAGAAGCTTGATGTCTGATGCTTTGTATAAAATAGAATCTTTTTTAGAGACTATTCCTATTAATAGAATTTTATTTCTGTTAGCATATTGAATTATATTTTTTAATTCAGAAGTTTTGCCAGAATTACTAATTAAAATTAGAATATCTTTTTTTGAAATCATACCAAGATCTCCATGCGATGCTTCACTCGCAGCTAAAGTAAATGAGGGAGTGCCAACTGATGATAATGTTGCCGAGATTTTGGATGCTATAATTCCACTTTTACCCACACCACATAAAATTATTTTGGAGTTACATTTTGCTATTTGAGTTACCGCTTTATTAAATGAGCTGTTGATACTTTTTTTTAGTTTTTGAAGGGCTGAAATTTGTAAATTAATTACGTTTTTTGCTTCACTTATATATTTATTTTTTTTCATTAATGGGACCAAATATCATCCCTAAATAAAGCCAAGTCAAGGTCAACTCTAGTTTTTAAAAATTTTAAGCAATTTTTATAAAGTTTTATTCTATTTTCTCTCTCAAGTATTTTTTCAAGCTCCTCATGAATTTTATGAAGGTATATTACATCGTTTGCACAATATTTGAGTTGAGCAGGAGTAAGCTCTCCACCAAAGTCTGAATTTTGAAATTGTTTACTTATATCTATATTAATAAATTCTTTAATTAAGGTTTTTAAAGAGTGATTATCAGAATAGGATCTTGCTAATTTTGATGCGATTTTTGTATCTAGAATATTTTTTGTCTCTGTTTTTAAATAATATTTGATATGAGCCATGTCTGCTCTGCCAAAATGAAAAATTTTTGTTATTTTTTCATCACTTAATAAATTTACTAGATTTGGTGCATTATAATTGTCTCTATCAAATTGAATTATATGAGCATCTGAATTTCCTGAAGATATCTGAATTAAACATAATGGATCGCGCCTAACATTTAAACCCATAAATTCTCCATCTACAGCTATTATATTGCCTAATTTCAAATCATCTGGTAGATCATTTTTGTGTAATTGAATATTATTAGTCATTTTAAATTATATATATATGAAAGCAAAAAATTGTCTAATTTTTGGTGGTAGTGGTCAAATTGGTAGAAACTTAATAAGAAAGCTTACTAAGAACAATTATAAAGTCACGGTAGTTACAAGAAATTTACATCAAAAAAGCTATATAATAAAAACCCAAGCAAACGCTGGCTATATGGATATAGTAGAAGCCAATATATTTGATGAAAAAAAAATAAGAGAGTTATTTAAAAAATCAGATATTTGTGTAAATTTAATTGGAATTTTATTTGAGAAGAAAAAAGGAAATTCTTTTAAAAACATTCACTCTATATTTCCCTCAATATTAGCGAAACTTTCTAAAGAATATAATCTAAAACATTTCATACATTTATCAGCTCTAGGCATAAATGAAGCTGAGGATTCAAATTATGCGACCAGTAAGCTTGAAGGTGAAAATAATATTTTTAAGAATTTTCCTTTAGCAACTGTTCTTAGACCATCTGTAGTCTATTCATCGGATGATAACTTTACTACAAACTTTATGACTTTGTTAAATAGACTTCCATTTTTTCCGCTTTACTACAACGGGAATACAAAATTTTCTCCAATCCACTGCTCTGATTTAACTGATATTATTTATGATGTAATTTCAAAAAATATTTATTCAAAAATAATTGAATGTGTGGGACCAGAAACAATTACTTTTAAGCAAATTATAGAAAAATTATTGAGATCGATTGGAAAAAAAAGAATTTTGATACCTTTTCCATTAAAAATTGCTGAATTTTCTGCTAGATTTTTTGAAATAATGCCAAAACCCCTTCTTACGAGAGATCAACTAAGACTTTTAAAATATGACAATATTGCTTCAGGAAAATACAAAACTAATTTTGAAATTGGAACACCAAGTTTAAAATATTTTGACGAAGAGGTTAAAAAATATTCCTACATGTGGAGAGAAGGAGGGCAATTCTCTACAGAAAAATACTCATCAATAAATAAATTAGACAGTAAGTCTAATTAAGTTAAGCAGATTGTATTTTTTTTTCAATAAATTCTGGAACTTCTTCTTTTTCTATAGCTTCATCCTTTTTACCTTTAGGTTGGTAAGCATATAATAGATGTAATTTACAATAAGAAAAATCTTTTAAAGAGGATCTTCCACAAAAATAGAATGATTTTTCGTCAGGATGACCAATGGGCCATTTACAAGAGTTTTCATCAAGCTCCTCTAATTGCTTTGGATTTTCTGGTTCAAAGTTTTTCTCAATTATTAAAGATTTGAATTTACTTCTACGACCTCTCTTTGTTATTGGAGTGTTTTTTTCACTAATTGAATTATCGTAATCTTGATTTGACGTAGCTGTTCTAGTTTTTATCTTAGCTGACAAGTTTAGACGATGAGCTTTACCTATAACTGCATTTCGACTAATACCTCCAATTATTTCAGCAATTTGGCTTGCAGTATTACCTTTACCCCAAAGTTCTTTTAATTTTTCTACTTTTTCCTCAGTCCAACTCATAATCAATATCTTGTATCTTATTTATTTAAAACAACAATATACTGATATAGAATTAAGTTAAACAATCAAAAAATGAGACTTATCAACAATAAATTTAATTAGTAAGTATGTATATATTTTCAATCCCAACTTGTATTAATAATTAAACTTTATAAAACAAATTAAATTTATGAGTTATTTAGCAAAAAATTATAATAGAAAGAAAATTGCCTTCAAATATGGAAAGGGAAGTTTTCTATATTCAACTGACAACAAAAAATACTTAGATTTTGTCCAAGGTATAGCTGTAAATTCTTTGGGACACGCTCATCCTAAATTAGTAAAAACTATAAAAGATCAATCAAAAAAACTTTGGCATGTATCTAATGCATTTCAAATTCCTGAGGGAGAAAAATTAGCTAAGAATTTGTGTAAAAAAACATTTGCTGACTATGTAATGTTTCAAAATAGTGGTGCAGAGGCCACAGAAGCGGCAATAAAAGTAGCAAGAAAATATTTTTATTCTATTGGCAAAACTAATAAAAACAGAATTTTATGTATAAAAAATTCATTTCATGGCAGAACTATTGCCGCAATTTATGCAAGTGGATCGAAAAAAATGACAGATGGTTTTGGACCGAAAGTACCTGGTTTTGATCATATTGAGTTTAGAGATTCAAAACCTAGATTTCCAAACATAAGAAATAAAATAAAAAAGACTACAGCAGCAATAATGGTCGAGACTATACTCGGTGAGGGAGGTATAAAACCTATTCCTGACAAATGTCTTAAATATTTAAAAAAGATTTGTAATGAAAAAAAAATATTATTAATTTTAGATGAAGTTCAATGTGGCATAGGTCGGAGTGGAGACTTCTTTGCGTTTGAACAATCAAAGGTAAAGCCAGATATAGTTCCTATCGCCAAAGGTATTGGAGGAGGATTTCCAATAGGTGCAGTTCTTATGAATAAAAAAGTTGCCTCAGGAATGGTCCCAGGAAGTCACGGATCAACTTTTGGAGGAAATCCTTTAGCCATGTCTGTTGGAAATACAGTGATGGATATTATATCAAATAAGAAATTTTTAAATAATGTAAAAAAGTTATCAAAATATTTTTTGCTTAAACTAAATAAAATTCAAAAAAAATACCCAAATGTAATCAAGCAAATAAGAGGAAGGGGTTTTCTGATTGGGATACAGTTATATAAAGATCAAACTGAATTTATAAAAAAATTGATAGATAATCAGTTATTGACTATTAGAGCAGCAGAAAATGTTGTTCGTATTTTACCTCCATTAAATGTTAAAAAAAATGAAATAGATTTAGCAACTAAAATTATTGATAAAGTCTGTTCACAGATAAAATAATATGAAAAATTTCATTAATTTAAAAGATATACCAGCAAAAGACCTTAGAAAGATTATTACTGATGCCAAGAAAAGAAAAAATTTAAGAAAAAAACTTAACATATTAGAGGTAGATAAGGGCGCACCTTTAAAAGGAAAATTATTAATTCAAATGTTTGAAAAATCTAGTTTACGGACTAGATTAAGCTTTTATTTAGCTATAAAACAACTGGGTGGTGGTACTCTGACCTTAAGATCTAATGAACTTCATTTGGGTCAAGGTGGAGAAAGTGTTGCTGATACTGCTAAAATTCTTTCAACCTACGGTGATGGATTTATGCTTAGAACTGATAACGATAAAAAGGTTGAAAATTTTGCAAAATATTTATCAATACCTGTAATTAATGGTTTAAGTCCTTCATCTCATCCTACTCAAGTTTTATCTGACGTTTTTACAGTTGAGGAAATAAAGGAGAAACCTATTTCAAAATTAAATATTTGCTGGATAGGTGACTCCAATAATGTTTTGAATAGTTTAATTGCAGCTTCAGTAAAATTTTCTTTCAAACTAAGTATTGGCTGTCCTAAAAAATTTGAACCAGGAAAAGAAGTTAGAGCATGGGTAAAAAAAAATAATAAAAAAATTTATATTTATAATGATGTCAAAAAAGCAGTGTCTGGTGCAGATGTAATTTTTTCAGATAAAGTTATTTCTTTAAATGATAAAGTTAATAAGAAAAAAAAAATAAAAGCATTCAAAAATTTTAAAATTAATAAAAAATTAATGAAATTATCTAATAATGCTATTTTCTTACATTGCTTACCTCGTGGTGATGAGGTAAGTGAAGATGTTTTTTTAGGTAAAAAATCTCATGTTTGGCAACAAGCACTTAACAGAGTTCACGTGCAAAAAAGTATTCTATTATATTGTTTTAGAAAATTAAGGTAGTGTCAAAGGGCTATCTGAATTTTCATTTAGATATTTTATTACAGAAGCTCTATCTTTTTCTTTCCTAAGACCTGCATAAGCCATTTTTGTTCCCTTAATCCATTTAGCAGGTTTAATTAAAAACCCATTTAATTCCTCAAAGGTCCAATTTTTATCATATGCTACTAACGCTTTCGAATATTTATAATCTTCAATTACTCCAACCTTTCTTCCCACAACATTATATAACGCAGGACCTATAGCATTCTTTCCACCTTTAACAATTGAATGACAAGCTGCGCATTTTTTAAAAACTTTTTCACCATGCGCAACATCTCCCATTGCCATTAAAGCTGCTATATCAATTATATCTTTTTCTTTAGTCGTACCAGATGTAGATGTGGTAGTAACGGTTTCCACCTCAACTGAATAACCAGGTGTCTCAGGTTTTTCCACATGAAATATAACATCGGATAATTTTCCTATACCTATTACAAGTAAGGCAACCATTAGAACTGCAGCAACTATTTTGTTTATTTCAAATGAATCCATTTTTTTAAATTATTTAAGGAACGTATAACATGATAAAACAAAAAATAGCTAAAATTTAGTGTATAAATTTGCCTCTATAGTTATTTAATGAGTATAATAATTTAAAATATAATGAAAACTTTAATAATTATACCTTCTAGAATGTCCGCAACTAGGCTGCCAGGTAAACCTTTGTTAAAAATAAATGGTTTATCAATTATCTCACACGTGTCTAAAAAAGCGGAAAATGCTAACATTGGAGATGTGATTGTAGCTACAGAAGATCAAGAAATTATTGACGATGTTAACAGAAATGGTTTCAATGCTATTTTAACTAGCAATAAACACAAGACAGGAACTGATAGAATTCATGAGGCACTTAAAAAATCAAATATCAGAGATGTTGATTTCATCATGAATTTACAAGGTGATGAACCAGCAATTGAAGTTCAAGATATAGTAAGCTTGAATGATAAAATGTTACAAAATTCAGCTGATATAGGAACCCTTGCTGCAACAATAAAAGATAATAAATACTTAAGAAATGAAAATATTGTAAAGGTTATTACTGAAAATACTCTGGGGGATAACAATTTTCCAAAGGGTATATCTTTTTTGAGAAAATCTGAGCAGATAGATAATCTTTATCATCATATTGGAGTTTATTGTTATTCAAAAGATACACTCGAAAAATTTGTTCAACTAAGACAATCCAAAAATGAAATAGAAAATCGGTTAGAGCAATTAAGAGCATTAGATAATAATATTGATATCAATGTTTCACTTGCAAAATCATCTTCAATAGGAATAGATACAGAGGAAGATTACCTAGCCTTGAAAAAAATAATGGAATATAAGAATTGATGAGTAAAATTTATTTTCAAGGAACGTTTGGTGCATATTCTCATTTAGCAGCTCTTTCAATTTATCCTCAAGCAGAAATCTTGCCTTGTAAAACTTTTGATGATTGTTTTAACAAAGCATCTGAAGAGCCAGATAGCAGAATTATAATTCCAGAGTCAAATAGAATTACTGGTAACATTGGAATTGAATATTTAATATTTAAACATAGGCTAAATATTTATAAAGAGCATTTTCAAAAAATTGAGCATAATTTATTAGGACAGCCTGGAGCAAAATTAAAAGATATTAAAGAGGTGTATTCTCATGCTCAAGGATTATCTCAATGTTCAAAGTTTATAAAAGAAAATAATTTAGCAGAACATATTAGAGCAGATACTGCAGGATCTGCTGAAATGATTTCTAAAATGAAAGATGTTAAGCAATCAGCTATAGCATCTTCATTAAGTGCTAAAATTTATGGCTTAGAAGTAATTAAAAAAAATATAGAGAACGAAAGTGGAAATTTGACAAGATTTTTGGTTATGGGAAAAAATATTTCTCAACCAGAATTTAAAAATAAAACTTACATAACCTCTTTTTTATTTAAATTGAAAAGCAAACCAGCTGCCCTCTATCAATCACTAGGAGGTTTTGCTATTAATGGTGTAAATTTAACTAAACTACAAAGTTATCCAGAAAAAAATAGTTTCGATTCTTATTTTTTCTTATGTGATTTGGATGGACACATCGAAGATCCAAAAGTTCAGAAATCTCTTGAAGAGCTAGGTCTACATTGTGAGGATTTTCACGTTTTAGGTGTTTTCGAAGCAGATAACTTGAGACAAAAAAAATAAGAATCTTTTCTTGTAGATTAGAAATTTTAACTGCTATAATAGTTTCGGAGGCTAGAGGTGGATGCTGCTTGAACCCGACCAGATCTTAACGGAAGCAGTCGTAGAGACAGTTATTCAGGTTCTAGTCTCCTTATAGATATATGAATAATAACTCAAAAGTATTAGCTTTAAAATATAGACCACAAACTTTTGATGATCTTATTGGTCAAGAGGTTGTTGCAGAAACTATTACCAATTCGATTAAAGCTGACAAAATTCCTAATGCATATTTGTTCACTGGAATAAGGGGAATAGGAAAAACAACAACAGCACGTATTGTTGCAAAAGCACTTAATTGTTCAAATGGTATAGATAATTTATGCAAAGAAAACTTTTGTGAAAGCTGTAAATCTATAAGTGAGTCTAGTCATATAGATGTGCTTGAAATGGATGCGGCAAGCAAAACAGGTGTAGATGATGTGAGAGATTTAATCGAATTTTCAAGATATGGGCCTACCTCGGCTAAATATAAAATCTTCATTATTGATGAAGTTCATATGTTAAGCAAACAAGCATTTAATGCTTTATTAAAAACTTTGGAGGAACCACCAGAATATCTAAAATTTATTTTTGCAACTACAGAAATTAAAAAAATTCCAATTACAGTAGTATCTAGATGTCAAAGATTTGATCTATCTAGAATTAAATCCTCAGAATTATTGGAGTTTATTAAAAAAATTAAGAACAAGGAAAATGGAAAAATAAGCGACGATGCTTTAAAGCTTATAGTCAAAATTTCTGAGGGTTCTGTTAGAGATTCTTTGTCTTTGCTTGATAGAGCATTATTAAGCTTGGATGAAGGAAAAGAATTAGACTTAAATTCAGCTCAGAAAATTTTTGGATATTTTGATAAATCTCAATTAATTGATTTGTTTGAGTTAATTTTAAAAGGTGAAGAAACAAAAGTAATAAGTATTTACCGAAAAATTTATGACCAAGGTGTTGAACCAAAGGTTTTTATTAATGATTTCTTAGAGTTACTTTACTACTTTAAAAATATTAATTCTTTAACTTTAGAAAGTACAAACTTTTCATTAAATGATGAAGAATTTTCTAAAATTAAAAATTTATCAAATCAAATAGATACAGAGGTACTAATATTGTTTTGGCAATTTGCTATCTCTTCTCTCGAGGAGATAGACATAGTTTCTAATCAGCACCTTTCAATTGAGATGTTCTTAGTAAGACTAATGCATTTAAGTTCTGTAAAACTTGAAAATAAAATTGAAAATGTTGAGGCTCAGTTGAAGAGTGAAAATTTAGTAAAGAATACAGAAAGTGAATTAATTTCTAAAGCAATAAATCAAATTAAAAATGTTGCACAGGAAGAAAAAACCAAACCAGAAGTCCAGACAGAAATTAAAGCAGAACATAAAATTAATATAAATGCATTTGAGGATTTAATTGAAATTTGCTCAAAAAAAAAAGAGATCAAACTTAAATACGAGTTAGAAAAAAATGTAAACCTTGTAAAATTTGAAAAAAATAGAATTGAAATATCTTTTAATGAAAGTTTAGATAAAGACTTTGTAAGAGATTTATCATCAAAGCTTTTTGAATGGACTGACGAAAGATGGATTATTACGTTTAGTAAATTAAAAGGGCAAATTTCAGTAAAAGATAAAGAAAAAAACATAAAAAAACAGTTAATGGATGAAATGAAAAATTCAGAAATATTTAAAAGTGTGATGGATAAATTTCCTGATGCTGAATTAATAGATATAAATTCAAACAAAGATGGGGTTGATAATGACTGATTTTAGTAAAATTTTAGATAAAGCAAAAGAACTTGAGGCCAAAATGAAAGAAAGCCAACAAAAGATTAAGGAAATTAGAGTTGAAGGAGTTTCGGGCTCAAATTCTGTAAAGATAACATTGGATGGAGAGGGAGAGATGCAAACAATAAAGTTATCTGATGAAATTATGAAAGAGGACAAAACTATAATTGAAGATTTAATTGTTGCAGCACATAATAGTGCTAAATCTCAACTTAAATCAAAAACAACTGAGGAAATTTCAAAAGCAACTGGAGGTTTTGGAATTCCTGGTTTTAAATGGCCTTTATAATAGATGCAAAACATCAGTGAGATAGAAGAATTAATTAAATTAATTTCGAAACTTCCAGGGTTAGGTCCCAAATCTGCAAAAAGAATTGTTTTAAAATTAATAAATAATCGTGACGAACTTATAAAACCTATGGCAAATATATTGGCACAGGTTTATAAAAATGTAGTTAGATGCAATTCATGTGGTGCATTAAAGTCAAATTCAAATGGGTGCCTAAATTGTGAAAATACAAAAGAAAAGTATGATAAAATTTGTGTTGTAGAGGATATTGCAGATCAATGGTCAATTGAAAACTCAAATATTTTTCAGGGTTATTTTCATATTTTAGGTGGAACAATTTCATCAGTTGGCCAAAGAAAAGAAGATTTATTAATTAATTCATTAGTAGAAAGAGTTAATAGAGATAAAATTCAAGAGGTGATCTTAGCAACCAGTGCAACTGTTGAGGGTCAAACAACAGCTTATTATATTCAAGATAGTTTAAAAGATTTGAATGTTAAAGTTACTAAGTTAGCACAAGGATTACCTGTCGGTGGAGAAATTGAAAGTTTAGATGATGGGACTTTATTTTCTGCCTTCAAAAATAGATCTAATTTGGTTTCGAACTCATAGTAGATTTTTTTTTCAACCTATTTAAATGAAGTAACGGCTCAGTGTAACCTGAAGGTTGCTCTTTACCTTTAAATACTAAATCACATGCAGTTTGAAATGCCACAGAGTTTTGGTAATCATCACTCATCTTAATATATTGTGGGTCACTTTTGTTTTGTTCGTCTACTATTTTAGCCATGTCTTTCATTATTTCAGTTACTTGTATTTTTGTTGTAATACCATGATGAATCCAGTTGGCTATATGTTGAGATGAAATTCTAAGAGTTGCTCTGTCTTCCATCAAACCAATATTGTTAATATCAGGTACTTTAGAGCAACCTACACCTTGGTCTACCCATCTCACCACATAACCCAATAAAGTTTGTGCAGAATTGGAAATTTCTTTGTTTATATCTTCTATAGACCAATTAGGTCTATTCGCAATTGGGATTGTTAATAGATCATCAAGCTTAGCTGGCTCTCTATCTTTTAACTTTTCCTGTTCATTGAAAATATTTATTTCATGATAATGAAGAGCATGTAAAGCAGCGGCTGTTGGTGATGGAACCCACGCGCAGTTTGCGCCTGCTTTTAAATGTCCTGTTTTTTGTTCCATCATATCTTTCATTTTATCTGGCATTGCCCACATTCCTTTTCCTATTTGAGCTTTACCTGAAAAACCACAGCTTAAACCAATATCAACATTATTATTTTCGTAAGCAGTAATCCATTTAGATGATTTCATTTCACCTTTTTTAATCATAGGACCAGCTTCCATCGATGTATGCATTTCGTCACCAGTTCTATCCAAGAAACCAGTATTTATGAAAAAAACTCGATTTTTAAGACTTCTAATACATTCTTTTAAATTTGCTGATGTTCTTCTTTCTTCATCCATAATACCAATTTTACAAGTGTACCTAGGTAAATTAAGAACTTCCTCAACTTTAGAAAAAAGTAAATCTGTGAATGCCGTTTCCTCTGGACCATGCATTTTAGGCTTCACGATATAAATAGATCCAGTTCTCGAATTATTTTTGTTTTTAATATCATGTAATGCAGCTGCTGTAGTTATAAATGCATCCATAATACCTTCAGGTATTTCAGTTCCGTCTCTTAGCAAAATTGAGGGGTTAGTCATTAGATGACCAACATTTCTTACAAGCAAAAGACTTCTACCATGCAACTTTAAACCCTTACCATCTTTTGAGATATAGCTTCTGTGTGGATTTAATTTTCTCTCAAATAATTTACCTTCTTTTTCAAATTTTGATTTGAGGTCTCCTTTCATTAGTCCTAACCAATTTCGATAACAAATAATTTTATCTTCTGAGTCGACTGCTGCTACACTATCTTCATTATCACAAATTGTAGACACTGCAGATTCTAGTATAATGTCACTAATACCCGCGTGATCTTGTTGAGCAGCAAAAGCTCTGGAGTCTTTTAGAATTTCTATATGTAAATTATTATTCTTTAGAATAATTGCTGATGGATTATCGCTTTCACCTCTGTGCCCAACAAATTTATTTTCGTCTTTCAAATCAAAAATATCAGCACCTTTTAAAACTTTTAATTTCCCATATTTTACAGCAAAACTTGTAATTTTATTCCAACTTAATCCCGCTAACGGAAAGTACTTATCTAAAAAATTTCTTCCATATCTTATAACCATTTCACCTCTCAAAGGGTCATACCTTTCGGATACGCTATCTTCAGACTGTTCAATTACATCTGTACCATAAAGACTATCGTATAAACTCATCCATCTTGCATTTGCTGCATTTAGCGCATATCTCGCATTAATGACGGGCACAACTAACTGAGGTCCAGCTATACTTGAAATTTCTTCATCAACATTTTTAGTTTCAATTTTAAAATTAGGTCCCTCTTCTTTTAGATAATTAATTTCTAATAAAAATTTTTTATAAACATCTGGCTTAAATTCTTTACTTTTATTTTTTATATGCCAATCATCTATCTTTTTTTGTAATTCTTCTCTAAATATAATCAATTCTTTATTTTTTGGTGCGAGCTCATCAAGAGTTTTATCAAGACCTAACCAAAAATTTTCTGCTGATACATTTGTGTCTTTTAATAATTCATCATTAACAAAGTTTGATAGTTTCTCAGATACTTTTAAATTATTAATTTTAATGTATTTTTCTTGCATAGCACCTTAATTCGTACCCCATCTGTATTTTTGCCTGAGAGCTTTACTCCTTCGGCGGAATTTATTCTCTTTCCAGAGTGTTATGCTTTAATCGGTCCTTTTGCCTGAGAGTTTCCGGGGTGGTTGCTCCTTCGGCGCTAAAAATAGTCTCTCCCGATCATTGATTTGTATCTGTTAAGAAAATTAAGTCAATTAATAAGAATTACACGTTTTTTAATATCATTTTATTGCCTTTTTTGTATTTTAACCATTCACTATAAATAAAATATGAAAAGTTACCTAAATTTTGAAACAGAAATTAAAGATCTAGAAAACGAACTAGAAAAATTAAAAGATCCCTTTAATCAAGAGGGATTATCAGAAGTGGATACACAAAAAATTTCAAGTACCCAAAATGAAATAGATGAAAAATTAAAAAAGATTTATTCCAATCTAGATCCTTGGCAGACTACTATGGTTGCCCGTCACGAAGATAGACCTAAAGCAAAATTCTTTATTGATAATTTGTTTGATGATTTCATTTCCCTATCTGGAGATAGATACTATGGAGAGGATAAATCAGTTTTAACTGGATTTGCAAAATTTAATGGAAAATCTGTTTTAGTGATAGGCCAAGAAAAAGGAGAAGATTTAGACAGTAGGATTGAGAGAAATTTTGGAATGATGAGGCCTGAAGGTTATAGAAAAACAATAAGATTAATGAATTTAGCAAATAAATTTAATATTCCAATAATTTCCTTTGTAGATACTCCAGGAGCATACCCAGGTGTAGGAGCTGAAGAACGGGGACAGGCAGAGGCTATTGCAAAATCAATTGAGTGCTGCATGGAACTTAAGGTTCCAACAATTGCGATAATTATTGGTGAGGGTGGTTCTGGTGGGGCAATAGCATTAGCCTCATCAAATAAAGTTCTTATGTTAGAAAATGCAATTTACTCGGTAATATCCCCAGAAGGATGCGCAACTATTCTTTGGAGAGACCCAAAAAAAATGCTCGATGCCGCAAAAGCAATGAAGCTTTCAGCTAAAGATTTACTAAATTTAAAAGTAATTGACGAAATAATTGAGGAACCTATAGGTGGCGCACATAGAGATAGAGATATAATATTAAGCAATGTCAGACTAGCTTTGACAAAAAATTTGAATTATTTTTATGAATCATCTCCAGAAGAAATAATAAATGAGAGAAAAAATAAATTTCTTAAAATTGGAAGAAGCGACGGTTTTATGACTAGCACAGAAGATTTTAGCACATTAACTATTAGGAAAAATAATTTTGATAAAATTTTAAAATCAAAAAAAGTGTTATCAGCAATTGTTGGTGGATTAATTTTAATTTCTTTTATTCTTTTTATGTTAATTTAAATTTATCTAGTACCGTGACAGTGCTTAAATTTTTTACCAGATCCACAGAAACATGGTTCATTTCTTCCCATTTTTTTATTATTTGAAATTTGTTTTGATGTTTCATTTTTTTTATCTTCTTTGTCCTGGCTTGACTCAAGTACAACCTTTAAGTTTATTAAAATAGTTACATAATCTAATTTTAATTTTTCTAGAAGATTTGAAAATAACTCAAATGCCTCTTTTTTATATTCAATTAATGGATCTCTTCCACCATAAGATCTAAGACCAATTACTTGTCGAAGTTGTTCTAAATATTGAATATGTGATTTCCAATTTAAATCAATTGATTGAAGAAAAATTCTTTTTTCGATTTCTTTTGCATTATCTTCACCTAGAAGTTTAATTCGATCGTTTCTAGTTTCTTTAAATTTATTAGCAATCTTTTCTTTAAAATCTTTATCGTTCGCCTCAATTAAATCCCTAAACTCATTCTCTTCAAAACTTTTTCCAACTATCTGCTTAGTTTTGTTATTAAATTCATTGCTTACAGGGTTGGATAAATTTGAAATTTTTAACTTTATTAAATCGTCAGATATTTCTTTCAAAAAACTGTCTGAATAATCAAAAATATTTTGACTCTTCATCACATCTTTTCTTTGAGAAAAAATAACATGCCTTTGATCATTAAGAACATTATCAAATTTTATAAGTGTTTTTCTTATATCAAAATTTCTAGCTTCTACTTTTTGCTGGGCTCTCTCTAACGCTTTATTAATCCATGGATGGTCTATACTTTCGCCGTCTTTAAGTCCAAGTTTTTCCAACATATTATTCATAGACTCTGATCCAAAAATTCTCATCAAATCATCCTCTAAACTAACATAAAATACAGAACTGCCTTCATCTCCTTGTCTTCCTGACCTTCCTCTAGCTTGGTTATCTACTCTTCTAGATTCCATTCTTTCTGTGCCAATTACAAATAAACCACCTAAGGATTTAATTTTATTTTTATTTTTTTGAAGTTGGTCTTCTGGAATTGAACCTTTCTTTCCACCAAGTTGAATATCAACACCTCTTCCAGAAATACTTGTTGTGATTATCAATGAATTTTCTGTTCCTGCATTTGCAATTATTTCAGCCTCATTTGCATGATTTTTTGCATTTAAAACCTCATGTTTAATTTTTTTTTGATTTAATAAATTTGAATAAATTTCAGACTTATTAATGCTTGAGGTAAATACTAAAATAGGCTGACCTAATTTGTTTTTTTCAATTATTTTTTCTATAATTGCATTATTCTTCTCTTTTTCTGTTCTAAAAATTAAATCGTTAAAATCCTTTCGGATCATTTCTTTATTAGTTGGAATAACAACAACAGGTAGATCGTAAATTTCAAAAAACTCTTCAGATTCTGTAACAGCTGTACCAGTGCAACCAGATATTTTTTTATAAAGTTTAAAATAATTTTGATAAGTTATTGAAGCTAAAGTTTGATTTTCAGCCTGTACTTGAATTTTTTCTTTAGCTTCTAATGCCTGATGCAAGCCATCACCAAATCGTCTACCTTCTAAAATTCTTCCAGTAAGTTCGTCTATAATTTTAAGACTTCCATCTTTAACAATATAATCTCTCCCCTTTTCAAATAAATGATTTGCTCTTAAAGCTTGATTGACATGGTGCACCAAATGTAAATTTTCTGGATCATAAAAGTTATCATTTTTTAAAATACCAGCGTTAGAAAAAAGTTTTTCAACATTATTAATTCCATCATTTGTTAATAATATGTTCTTTTCTTTTTCATCTATTTCAAAGTCTTTATTATTTAAGATTCTAATTAGTTTATCAATTGCTAGATATTGAGCGGTTTTATCTTCTGCTGCCCCAGAAATTACTAAAGGTGTTCTTGCCTCATCAATCAAACATGAGTCTATCTCATCTACTATTGCGAAATTATGATCTCTCTGAACCATTTGATCTTCAGAAAATTTCATATTATCTCTTAAGTAGTCAAAACCTAATTCACTATTAGTTGCATAAGTAATATCGCAATTATAATTTTTCTTACGCTCAACATCATCTTGATTGTTGTTAATAAATCCAGATGAAAGACCTAGAAAATTATAAATTTCTCCCATTTCTATAGAGTCTCTTTTTGCAAGATAATCGTTTACAGTTACTATATGAACACCTTTGCCACTTAATGAATTTAAATAAGCAGCAAGTGTTATGGTCAAAGTTTTACCTTCTCCAGTTCTCATTTCAGAAATTTTGCCCTGATGTAAAGCCACACCCCCAATTAACTGAACATTAAAGTGTCTTTCTTTTCGTGTTCTTTTGGACGCTTCTCTGACTAAAGCAAAAGCTTCAGGAAGCAACTCATCTAAAGATTTTCCATCCTTTACCTGGTTTTTAAATTCATTTGTTTTATTAGGGAAATCTGCGTTATTTAAATTTTTAAAACTTTCTTCTAGTGAGTTTATTTTTTCAACAATTTTACCAATTTTATCTAGCTCTTTTTGATTACTAGATTTAATAAATTTTGTTACTAAATTTAATGGGTTAAACATTACTATTTGATTTATTCTTTACTTATATTGTTTAATATATGTATTAAATAAATAATTTAAACAATATGGGAATTAATTTAACTAATTTTTTATCATCTCAATCAAAAAATACTAAAATGATTGATTTTCAAGACCTAGATCATCTAGATGGTCTTGCAATTTCAGTTTTATCTGCAAATTTATATAAAGATATCAGAGATGATTTAACAATGTTCTATTTTAGAGAAGGTGCTAATTACGCTTCTGTTTATACCCAGTCAAAAATAGTATCTGAAAACATAAAGTGGAATATTAACCAAAGACCAAAAAAAATATATTCTCTTATTGTAAATACAAGAAATGCCAATGCTTTCACTGGAAAGCAAGGTTATGAAAGTTTAAAAAAAATAGCAGATTTCACTGCAAAACAATTAAATAAAAAACAAGAAGAAGACGAGCACAATCCAAAGAAAATTTCTTCAAAAAACATTATTTTTGGTTGTACTGGTACTATTGGAGAAATTTTTCCATATGAAAAAATTTTAAATAATATTCCAAATTTAATAAATAAAATTCGTTATACCCAAAATAAATTTATTTGGATGAAGGCAGCGCTTGCGATGATGACTACAGATACGAAACCAAAATTAGCTATGGAGGAATGTCATATTGGAACTGAAAAAGTAAAAATTTATGGAATAGCTAAAGGATCAGGAATGATATACCCAAATATGGCTACAACACTAGCATATATATTTACTGATGCAACTTTATCCAATGAGATTTTAGGAAAGTTGTTAAAAAAAAATATTTCTAATACATTTAACGCTATTTCTTGTGATGGAGATACTAGTACCAATGATATGGCAACTATTTTTGCGACTAATGAAGTAAAAAATTCTCAAGTAAAAAGTGCCAGTGAAAATAAAATTAAACATTTTGATAAAGCTTTAAATAATGTTCTTTTGAATTTAGCCAAAAGAGTTGTTTCAGATGGTGAAGGAGCATCAAAATTGATTACAATAAATGTTAATAAATGTAAAAATGAGATAGATGCAAAAAAAATTGCCATGTCCGTTGCAAATTCTCCATTAGTAAAAACAGCGATTGCTGGAGAAGATCCAAATTGGGGGCGAGTTATAATGGCAATCGGTAAAGCAGGTCCTAAAATTAATTTAAATAAATTATCAATTAAGTTTGGGAATATTATAATAATAGAAGGTGGAAAATTAAATCAAAGTTATGATGAAAAACAAATAGCAAATTACATGAAATCTGAAAATATAGAGATAAATATTGAAAATTTTACGGGAAAGAAAAACTTCACAGTTTATACAATGGATTTAACAAAAAAATATATTGAAATTAATGCAGATTACAGAAGTTAAAGTGTTGAAAAATAAAATTTTATAACCATTTTAAAAATTATGATTAAATATAAACTTTTTTGTAAAGACTGTGATTTAAAGTTTGATAGCTGGTTTGCATCTTCACGGGATTATGAAAAATTGAAAAAGAAAAAACTTCTAAATTGCCATAAATGTAATTCATTTAAAGTTGAAAAAACAATTATGGCCCCTCAATTAATTAGTAGTAAATCAAAATTAGATAAAAAAATAGATTTTGAAAAATATAATGAAGTAAAAAAAACTATAATTGGTTATCAAAAATTTATTAAAGAAAATTTTAAATATGTTGGTGATAATTTTGCTTATGAGGCTAGATCTATTCATTATGATAATAAAAAAAAATCAAAGGGTATTTATGGAAATACATCTCAGAAAGATTTAAAAGAACTAAAAGAAGAGGGTATAGATGCCCAAATTATTCCTTGGATAGATGAAAATGAAAATTAGTTTTTAATAAACTTTCCTATATAGTTTACTGATAAATCTCTGGAAAGACTCCATTCATCCTTAATAATATTAAAATTCATACCATCTATTTTTTTGAGAGATATATCGTACTTCATTAAAATTTTTTCAAGATCTTCAGGTTTAACAAATTTTTCCCATTCGTGTGTACCTATAGGTAGCCATCTTAAAACATACTCTGCTCCAACAATTGCAAAAACATAAGATTTAAATGTTCTGTTTATTGTTGCAACAAACATCAGCCCATTTTTTTTTAAAAGTTTTGAGCAGGATTTAAGAAAAAAATCTACATCTTCTACATGTTCAACAATTTCCATATTTAAAATAACATCAAATTTTTTTGTAATTTTAAGTTTTTCAGGTGATGAACATAAATATTTAATTTTTAGTTTATTTTTTTTTGAATGAAGTTTTGCAATTTTTATATTTTTTTCAGATGCATCAATGCCTGTTACATTAGCACCCATTCTTGACATTGGCTCTGATAATAATCCTCCACCACATCCAATATCTAAAATATTTATTCCTGATAAAGATTTGAATTTATTTCTTATTTTGAAATTATTGATAATACTTTCTTTAATATATTTAATTCTTGTTGGATTGAACTTATGAAGTGGTTTAAATTTACCCTCTGGATCCCACCATTCATCAGCCATTTTAGAAAATTTTTCTATTTCTTTTTTATTTACACTAGTCATATAGATAAATAGTTGACATAATAATTTAGATGTATTTTATCCATTATTTATTAAATATTAATAATTAAAGCTAGCATGAAAACAGTCGTATTAAAATTCGGGGGAACATCTGTAGGAAATATAGATAGAATTAAAAAGGTATGTAAAATAATTGCTTTTTATAAAAAGAAAAAAAATAGAGTAGTAGTTGTTTCATCGGCAATGAGTGGTGTGACAAATGAATTAGTGAATAAATCTAAACTGATTAGTAACAATTTTGATAGAGCAGAATATGATGTGCTAGTTTCTACTGGAGAACAAGTATCGTGTGCGCTTATTGCAGGTAGATTGAAACATAATGGTTTTAAATCAAGATCTTGGACCTCTTGGCAATTACCTATTTTAACAGATGGTCCTCATTCAAGTTCAAGAATCTATTCTGTAGGCATTAAAGAATTAAATAAATATGTTAAGTCTGGAGGCATACCTATAATCACAGGTTTTCAGGGTGTAAGCAAAAATTTAAGAATTACAACAATTGGAAGAAGTGGATCAGATGCAACGGCAATTATGCTTGCAAAGTTTATTAAAGCTGATGAATGCATAATATATACAGATGTAGAAGGCGTTTATACTACTGATCCTAGATATTATAAAAAAGCAAAAAAAATTAAAAAAATTTTTTATGATGAGATGTTAGAAATGGCATCTCTTGGTTCAAAAGTAATGCAGCCTACGTCTGTTCAGGATGCAAAGTTAAATAAGATTGATATTAAGGTAAGATCTTCATTCGTATTAAAATCTGGAACCTTAATAACAGACTCTAAAAAAGCATTTGGTGACCAAATTATCACTGGAATTTCATCAACAAAAAATGATGCTAAAATTACAATTATAGGAGTAAAAGACAGACCTGGTGTTGCTGCCTCTATTTTTAAACCGCTATCTAAAAATTTTATAAATGTAGATATGGTGATTCAAAATATTTCTTTAGATGGAAAAGAGACAGATCTTACATTTACAATAAAAGCCGAGGATTTAAAAAAAACAGAAAAATTAATAAAACAAAATAAAAAAATATCTTTCAAAAAATTATCATTTGATAAAGGTGTTTCTAAAGTTTCAATTATTGGTGTTGGCATGATAACGACACCAGGTATAACTTACAGGATGTTTCAGGCACTTGCCTCAAAAAAAATTAATATTTTGGTTATTTCCACCTCTGAGATAAAAATTTCAGTTCTAGTTTCAGCTAAGCATGTTAAAAGAGCAATAGCTGCTTTACATAAAGAATTTAAATTAGATTAATTAAAATGAGTGTACGACCTTTTAGAGATATTAAAAGAAGAAAAACAAAAGTAATAAATGTTGGAAAAGTCAAGATTGGGGGTGATCATCCAATTTCTGTTCAATCAATGACGAATACTTTAACAACAGATATTAAAGCAACTATAAATCAAATTAATGATATAGCTGAAGAAGGAGCTGATATAGTAAGAGTTTCGTGTCCTGATGAAAGTTCAACACTTGCATTAAAAGAAATAATAAAACATGTATCAATTCCAGTAGTTGCGGATATACATTTTCATTATAAAAGAGCCATAGAGGCAGCAGAAAATGGTGCTAGTTGTTTAAGAATTAATCCAGGAAATATTGGGGACGAAACAAAGATACATGAGGTATTGAAAGCTGCTAAGAATAATGATTGTTCAATAAGAATAGGAGTAAATGCAGGCTCTCTAGAAAAAGATATTTTAGAGGAATTTAAAGAGCCTTGTCCAGAAGCTTTAGTTAAAAGTGCTATTAGAAATATTAAAATCCTAGAAGACAAAGATTTTTTTAATTTTAAGATAAGTGTCAAGTCATCAGATGTATTTTTGTCGATAGCAGCATACAGACAACTATCCAAAGTTATAGATTATCCCTTGCACCTTGGAATTACAGAGGCGGGAAGTTTTGTTTCTGGTAGCATAAAATCATCTATAGGTCTTGGAAGTTTATTAATGGATGGAATTGGAGATACTATTAGAATTTCACTTTCAGACAATCCAACTCAGGAAGTAAAAATAGGTAATGAAATACTAAAGTCACTAAATCTGAGAAGTAGAGGGGTAAAGATCATTTCTTGCCCTTCTTGCGCAAGACAAGCATTCCAGGTTATCGATACTGTTAAAATTTTGGAAGAGAAACTCGCTCATATAAAAACACCAATAACATTATCAATTATTGGTTGTGTTGTTAATGGACCAGGAGAAGCTGCAATGACTGATGTTGGAATTACTGGAGGGGGGAAAGGAAATAACATGCTTTATTTATCTGGTGTTCAAAATGAAAAAGTTTTAACTGAGGACATAATTAATAAGGTTGTAAGTGAAGTAGAGAAAAGAGCATCTGAACTTGAAAACTAATTATGATACCCCTAAAAACAGTTGAGCAATTAATAATAAGACATTCATCTATAGAAAAAGATTTATCTACGGGTGGATTAGATAAAAAGTTATTTGCTGAAAAATCAAAAGAATATTCAGATTTAAATGAGATCGTTGGAAGCGCTAAGGATTACATTTCTTTTCAAACTGAAAAAGAAGAATTAGAGAAAATATTAAATGATGGTTCTGCTGATGATGAGCTAAAAAAGATGGCAGATTTTGAGTTGATAGATTTACAAAATAAATATGAGGCTAATGAAAAAAAACTTAAATTATTTTTGTTACCAAAAGATGAAGCAGATAAAAAAAATGCAATTATTGAAATAAGAGCAGGAACAGGTGGATTAGAAGCAAGTTTGTTTGCATCAGATTTGTTTAAAATGTATGAAAAAGTAAGTCATAAAAAAAAATGGTCCTTAGAATTAATATCAATATCAAGAAGTGATGCAGGAGGTTTAAAAGAAGTTATTGCATCCATAAAAGGCAGCAATATCTATTCTACTTTAAAGTATGAAAGTGGGGTTCATAGAGTTCAAAGAGTTCCAGATACTGAAACACAAGGAAGGGTGCATACATCAGCGGCGACAGTTGCTGTGTTGCCTGAAGCAGAAGAGGTAGATTTGAAAATAAATGATACAGATTTAAGAATTGATGTATTTAGAGCGGGAGGACCAGGTGGACAATCTGTAAACACAACAGATAGTGCGGTTAGAATTACGCATATACCAACTGGTTTATCTGTATCTCAACAAGATGAAAAATCACAACATAAAAATAAAGCAAAAGGTATGAAAATTTTGAGAGCCCGCCTTTATGAGTTTGAGAGATCTAGAATAGATCAAGAGAGATCTCAAGATCGTAAGACTAAAATCGGGACAGGAGATAGGTCTGAAAGAATAAGAACTTATAATTTTCCTCAAGGAAGAGTAACCGATCATAGAATTAATCTGACACTACATAAGCTAGATGAATTTTTAGAGGGTGAGGCATTTGATGAAATGATTGAGTCACTTACTCTGCAAGCACAAGAAGAAAGTCTAAGTAATTTAGAATAATTTATGAATATTAATTCAGCAATAAAAGAAGGTTCTGAAATTTTAAAGAGTAAACTAATATCCAGTTCACAATTAGACTCCGAAATTTTAATGGCAAAAACAATAAATAAGGATAGAAAATATATATTACTTAACTCCAATAATCATCTTAACAAAAATGATTTAAATTATTTTTATCGCTTAATTAAAAAAAGATCTTCAGGTCATCCAGTTGCTTATATAACTAATAAGAAGTTTTTTTGGAATTCAGAGTTTTATGTTACACATGACACTTTAATACCACGGCCAGATACAGAGTTAATTGTTGAAAATATATTAAATTTAACAAAACAAAAAAACAAAATTAATATCTTAGACATAGGTATTGGTTCAGGATGTATCCTTCTATCAATTTTAAAAGAGAGAATAAATTTTAACGGAACAGGGATAGATATTAGTCAAAAATGTCTAAATATAAGTAAAATAAATGCTATTAATCATAAAGTAAGTTCTAGATTAAAATTATATAAATCAGATGTTGACAAATTCAATTTAGGTAAATATGATTTGATTGTTTCTAATCCTCCTTATATTAAAAAGTCTAAAATAAAATATTTGGAAAAGGATGTTGCTGAGTTTGAGCCAAAACTAGCATTAGATGGTGGGTTAGATGGTTTGTCAGAAATCAGAAAAGTAATAAAAAAATCATCTGAACTGATAAAAAAAAATGGTAAATTGGTCTTAGAGATTGGATTTGATCAAAAAAATAAAGTAATTAATTTATTAAGTAAAAAAGGTTTTTATATAAACAGTACTCTTAAAGATATCGCACAAAACGATAGATGCATAATAAGTACAAAAATATAACAAAATTATATTATGGTAACATTTAGAAATAACAGCAACAATAATAGAAGGAATAACTATAGAAGAAATGAGAGAAATTTTAAGACTAATGGAGATAGACAAAAATTTAGCTCAAATTTTTCTAACAATGATAACTTTAAGAGAAAAGCACCTGGTAGAAATAATCATAATGCACCAAAATTAATTGAAAAATATAATGATTTAGCAAGAGAAGCCTTATCAAATGGAGATAAAATTTTATCTGAGAATTATTTGCAACACGCAGATCACTTTACAAGGATTTTGAATGAAAGAGAGAGTTTTAAAAGAGAAAAATTATCAGAGAGTAAGTCAGATGAAGATATGAGCAATAAATTGGGTAATAATGATAATTTTGAGGAAGTATCAGAGAAAGATGTGGTTGATGCCGCAAATGAAGAAACAAAGATATCAAAAAGTACAAAATCTCAAGTAGAAGTAAACTAATTTAATCCTACTATTTTTTCTGATTTTAGAACATCTAATTTAATTTTTTTTGTTTCAAATAATTTTCTTTCACTCCCTTTTAAAATTTTTCCCGATGGAAGTTTTAACTTTTGAGAATTAACTTTTTTTCCGTTAACTATTACTTCATAGTGTAAATGTGGTCCGGTTGATTTTCCTGTAGAGCCCACATAACCTATTGTTTGACCTTGTTTTACTCTAACTCCAGATTTGATGCCTCGTGCAAATTTTGACATATGTGCATATACAGTTTGATAAGTCGAATTGTGTTTAATTTTTACACAATTACCACCACCACCACACCATCCAGCTTTTTTAACAATTCCATCACCAGATGCCATTATAGGTGTTCCCATAGGTGCAGCAAAATCTGTACCTTTATGCATTTTATTAAAACCATCTATAGGATGTTTCCTCATTCCAAAAGGAGATGAAAGTCTTGCACCATTTATGGGCGTTTTCATCAATGCTTTTTTTACACTCTTTCCATTTTTATCATAGTGACCTTCACTACCTTCTTTATCAAAAAAGTATAGACTGTTATCTTGTCCACTTATTTCTAAATTTGCAAAAAGAATTTCTCCAGTTTCAACAATTTCTTTTTTTTCATTTAAAAAAGTTTCGTACATAATTTGAAATTTATCTTTTTTTCTAATATCTCTTTGAAAATCTACTTGAAATCCATAAATCCCCGCAAACTCAATTATTATATTTGCTGGTATTCTCTCGTCAGTAGCAGCATTGTATAAACTCTGTAATATTATATTTTCCTTGTAAATTATCTCTTTCTCTAATTTGATTGATAAAATTTCATCCTTAAAATTATCATTTTCAATATCTCTTTTTAGGAAAATTTTTTGTGTATTAGAAATTTGATAAGTAAATTCTTCAATTTGATTATCAGTTTTATCTATTTTAAAAAAAATTATTTGTTTTGTGTTTAGTTTATTAAGATTTATTTTCTTTTTAAGTGAATTTTTAATTTTTATTATTTCTTTTTTTTCAATGTCATAATTTTCTAAAATTTTATCGAATGTTTCACCAGATTTAATTTTATGTTTAATTTTTTTATATTTTGGATCAAGATTCTCAACTATGTGATTTAATGTTTTTTTAAAATAAATATTATCTATTAAATTATTATAAGTTTTATTATTTAAACTTTTTTCATAGTTAAAGTAGGTAGTTGATATGATAGAAATCATAATCAAAATAATTAATCCAGAAATCTCAAAATTTTTTTTGAATTTATTTTTTAATTTTTTTAACATTAAATTATTTAAGACTTTCAATTATTAGTTTAGAGGTAGGTAAAAATCAAAAAAAACCCTTTAAAATAGGGTATTTTTCTTTAATATTTTAATCTTAAATGCTTGATTTCCTTTAATTTTAGCCTATAAGCACTGAACTTTCTCTATAAAATTATTGTATATGCAATAAAAAAGTGAGGATTATTGAGCCTTTTTGCTCAATTAGCTATTTAAAAAGTAAAAATTTAAGAAGAGAAGTGTGGACGGTTAAGGTTACCAAAATTTGTCGTACACACTTCAACATCATATAAATTTTATTCTTAGAATTTATATGGAAGCTAGTGTGCGCCGTTTTTAAACTTGAGAGTTTGATCATGGCTCAGAACGTACGCTGGCGGCACGCCTAACACATGCAAGTCGAACGAAGTAGCAATACTTAGTGGCAGACGGGTGAGTAACATGTGGGTATCTGCCCTTTGGCCTGGAATAACACGAGGAAACTTGTGCTAATACTGGATAAGTCTTTACGGAGAAAGCTTTATGCACCATTGGATGAGCCTGCACTTGATTAGTTTGTTGGTGGGGTAATGGCCTACCAAGACTGTGATCAATAGCTGATTTGAGAGGATGATCAGCCACATTGGGACTGAGACACGGCCCAAACTCCTACGGGAGGCAGCAGTGGGGAATCTTGCACAATGGAGGAAACTCTGATGCAGCGATGCCGCGTGAGTGAAGAAGGCCTTTGGGTTGTAAAGCTCTTTCGTCGGGGAAGAAAATGACTGTACCCGAATAAGAAGGTCCGGCTAACTTCGTGCCAGCAGCCGCGGTAATACGAAGGGACCTAGCGTAGTTCGGAATTACTGGGCTTAAAGAGTTCGTAGGTGGTTGAAAAAGTTGGTGGTGAAATCCCAGAGCTTAACTCTGGAACTGCCATCAAAACTTTTCAGCTAGAGTATGATAGAGGAAAGCAGAATTTCTAGTGTAGAGGTGAAATTCGTAGATATTAGAAAGAATACCAATTGCGAAGGCAGCTTTCTGGATCATTACTGACACTGAGGAACGAAAGCATGGGTAGCGAAGAGGATTAGATACCCTCGTAGTCCATGCCGTAAACGATGTGTGTTAGACGTTGGAAATTTATTTTCAGTGTCGCAGCGAAAGCGATAAACACACCGCCTGGGGAGTACGACCGCAAGGTTAAAACTCAAATGAATTGACGGGGACCCGCACAAGTAGTGGAGCATGTGGTTTAATTCGAAGATACGCGCAGAACCTTACCAACACTTGACATGTTCGTCGCGACTTTAAGAGATTAAAGTTTTCGGTTCGGCCGGACGAAACACAGGTGCTGCATGGCTGTCGTCAGCTCGTGTCGTGAGATGTTGGGTTAAGTCCCGCAACGAGCGCAACCCTCACTTTTAGTTGCCATCATTAAGTTGGGCACTCTGAAAGAACTGCCAGTGATAAGCTGGAGGAAGGTGGGGATGACGTCAAGTCCTCATGGCCCTTACGTGTTGGGCTACACACGTGCTACAATGGTATCTACAACAGGAAGCAAGACTGCGAAGTTAAGCAAATCCTTAAAAGATACCTCAGTTCGGATTGCACTCTGCAACTCGAGTGCATGAAGCTGGAATTACTAGTAATCGTGGATCAGCGTGCCACGGTGAATGCGTTCCCGGGTCTTGTACACACCGCCCGTCACACCATGGGAGTTGGTTCTACCTTAAGGCAAGGTTTAAAACCCTTGACCACGGTATAGTCAGCGACTGGGGTGAAGTCGTAACAAGGTAGCCGTAGGGGAACCTGCGGCTGGATTACCTCCTTTCTAAGGATGAGTGAAATTAAAATTTCATTCAAAATAATACACAGGTTAATGTTGACCGTCCTCATTTCTCTTCTTAAATATAGTGTTTCTCTTGCATGGGGGCCGGTAGCTCAGTTGGTTAGAGCACACCCTTGATAAGGGTGGGGTCGAAAGTTCGAGTCTTTCTCGGCCCACCAAAATTAGATCAATGGGGGATTAGCTCAGCTGGGAGAGCGCCTGATTTGCATTCAGGAGGTCAGCGGTTCGATCCCGCTATCCTCCACCAAAACACTTAGTTATAAAAATTGTGAATAAAAATAATAATTAATATCAATATCTATATCCGAACGTTAGTAATGTTATTAGCTAATGTTCAAAATAAAAATTTGATTCAACACAGAATTTTTTTCTGTGCATAAATCAAGCGTTTAAGGGCGTGTAGTGGATGCCTTGGCACTGAAAGCCGATGAAGGACGTGATATACTGCGATAAGTTTCGGGGAGCTGTATGTAAGTTTTGATCCGAAAATTTCCGAATGGGGAAACCCACCACTTTATGTGGTACTTTAAACTGAATACATAGGTTTAAAGAGACAACCTGGAGAACTGAAACATCTAAGTAACCAGAGGAAAAGAAATCAATTGAGATTCCGTTAGTAGTGGCGAGCGAACGCGGATTAGGCCAGTAGTTTTGTTAAAAAAATTTGAATAGTTTGGAAATGCTAACCATAGAGGGTGATAGTCCCGTATGAGTAATGTTTGACAAAATTCTTGAGTAAAGCGGGACACGTGAAATCCTGCTCGAATATAGGGGGACCACCCTCTAAGCCTAAATACTCTTCAGTGACCGATAGTGAACTAGTACCGTGAGGGAAAGGTGAAAAGAACCCCTATTAGGGGAGTGAAATAGAACCTGAAACCGCATGCCTACAATCAGTCGAAGCTCTTTTTAGAGTGACGGCGTACCTTTTGTATAATGGGTCAGTGACTTAATTTATTAAGCAAGCTTAAGCCATCTAGGTGTAGGCGTAGCGAAAGCAAGTCTTAATAGGGCATTTAGTTTAATGAATTAGACCCGAAAACGAATGAGCTTACCATGAGCAGGTTGAAAGTAAGGTAACACTTACCGGAGGACCGAACCAGTTGACGTTGAAAAGTCTTTGGATGACTTGTGGTAAGGGGTGAAAGGCCAACCAAATTCGTAGATAGCTGGTTTTCCGCGAAAACTATTTAGGTAGTGCGTTGAATAAATAGACATTTAGAGGTAGAGCACTAAATGGGCTAGGGGGAAGAGATTCTTACCAAACCTAATAAAACTCCGAATGCTAAATGTTGTTCTTCAGCAGACAGACTGTGGGTGCTAAGGTCCATGGTCGAGAGGGAAAGAGCCCAGACCACCAGATAAGGTCCCCAAATTATGATTAAGTGTGAAAGGATGTGGAAATTCCTTAACAGCCGGGAGGTTGGCTTAGAAGCAGCCATCCTTTAAAGATAGCGTAACAGCTCACCGGTCTAATAGAGTTTCTGCGCCGAAGATGTAACGGGGCTAAAATCATATACCGAATCTGTGGATTTATAATTTTTTCGAAAATTATAACTGGTAGCGGAACGTTCTGTAAGCCTGTGAAGGGATACCCGTGAGGGATCTTGGAGGTATCAGAAGTGCGAATGCTGACATAAGTAACGATAAAAGAAGTGAAAAACTTCTTCGCCGAAAATCCAAGGGTTTCTGCGCAAGGTTAATCCGCGCAGAGTTAGTCGGCACCTAAGGCGAGGGCGAAAGCCGTAGTCGATGGAAATAAGGTTAATATTCCTTAACCAGATGGTAGTGACGGATCTTGTAAGTTGTAAGTTCTTAATGGATTGAGCTTGCCGCGAAAAGGTTCCAAGAAATAGCTCCATCATAAGACCGTACCCTAAACCGACACAGGTGGATTAATAGAGTATATTTAGGCGCTTGAGAGAATGATGTTGAAGGAACTCGGCAAAATACTTCCGTAACTTCGGGATAAGGAAGACCTTTTTTTAGGCAACTATAAGAGGGTGGCACAAGCCAGGGAGAAGCGACTGTTTATCAAAAACACAGGGCTCTGCTAACACGTAAGTGGATGTATAGGGTCTGACGCCTGCCCGGTGCTGGAAGGTTAATGCGGTTGGTGAGAGCTAACTTCTGAAGCCCCAGTAAACGGCGGCCGTAACTATAACGGTCCTAAGGTAGCGAAATTCCTTGTCGGGTAAGTTCCGACCTGCATGAATGGCGTAACGATTTCTCCGCTGTCTCCAACATCAACTCAGTGAAATTGAATTCTCCGTGAAGATGCGGAGTTCGCGTAGTTAGACGGAAAGACCCCGTGCACCTTTACTGCAACTTTACATTGGTATTAGGAAAAACATATTTAGCATAGGAGGGAGACATTGAAGCAAAGGCGTCAGCTTTTGTGGAGTCACCAGTGAAATACCTCTTTTGTTTTTCTTGGTATCTAACTGATTGCCGTCATCCGGCATCAAGACATTGTATGGTGGGTAGTTTGACTGGGGCGGTCGCCTCCCAAATAGTAACGGAGGCGTGCGAAGGTAGGCTCAGAACGGTCAGAAATCGTTCGTAGAGTGCAATGGCATAAGCCTGCCTGACTGTGAGACTGACAAGTCGAGCAGAGACGAAAGTCGGTCATAGTGATCCGGTGGTTCTGAGTGGAAGGGCCATCGCTCAACGGATAAAAGGTACGCCGGGGATAACAGGCTGATACTGCCCAAGAGCTCATATCGACGGCAGTGTTTGGCACCTCGATGTCGGCTCATCACATCCTGGGGCTGGAGCAGGTCCCAAGGGTTTGGCTGTTCGCCAATTAAAGTGGTACGTGAGCTGGGTTCAGAACGTCGTGAGACAGTTCGGTCCCTATCTGCTATGCGTGTAGAAGAATTGAGAGGAGTTGACCCTAGTACGAGAGGACCGGGTTGAACATACCACTGGTGGACCGGTTGTAGCGCCAGCTGCAGTGCCGGGTAGCTAAGTATGGACGAGATAACTGCTGAAAGCATCTAAGCGGGAAACTCACCTCAAAACAAGTTCTTCCCATAGAGCCGTGGTAGACCACCACGTTGATAGGCTGGATGTGGAAGCGCAGTAATGCGTGCAGCTGACCAGTACTAATAGCTCAATTGGCTTGATTTATGCACTGAAAAAAATTTTTATAATTAGAAAAAAATAAGATTAGGACTGTTATTAATTATCATGACGAATAAAAAATTTTTATATCTAAAAAAAGCCTATTCTAAATTAAATATGAATAACATAAGAATGTTAAGTTAAACATTTTTTTTTCTAAAAATTATTATATATCAGTTAGCGTAGTTTCTTATTAGGATAATTATTTAATTTAATAATTTTTTAACCAATTCTAAATCTTCATAATTATCAATTTCGATCATTGACTTTTTTTCCATTTCAAACGTACCAATTTTTTTATGCAATCTGTTTTTATATTTTAAAAAATTATTTCTATAAAAGATGTAAAAAGAACCATTTTCTATGAAATAGCCATTTAAATTTTGAGACATTTTTCTTTTCTTGTAGTTATAATTTAAAGAATATGTAAATTTTTTATTTTTCCATAAAAAACTATGACTCTTTACCACTGACAAAAGGCTATCAAACTTTTCTTTTTTAAATTTTAATAAAGCTTTATCTAAGTGTGCATTATTAATGAAAGGATTTGTTGCCTGAACAAATACAATAATATCAAAATCATTATGTTTTTTTACAAACTCTTGAATTACAACCTCTGATTTTACATTTTCAGTAGAGCTTTTTTTTGATCTTTTAAAAAAATTAATTTTATTTTTATAATTTCCTATTGCGTTATAAATTTTAACATCATCAGTAGCAATAAAAAATTCGTCAATCTTTAGTGATTTAATAATTTTTTTACAAATATATTTTATTAAAGGTATCCCTTTGATTTTTACTAAATTTTTGTTTTTGATTCTTTTGCTATTGCTTCTTACAGGTATTATGCAAGCTACTTTTTTTCTCACCAGTATTTATTTTCATTAAGTTTTAATTTTTCAATAGGTAGAAATTTTTTTTTTCCATCTCCATAAACTGTTTCAAATTTTCTTATTACGCTTACTAAATTTTTCATACCATTTTCTTCTAATGAGGCAGCATGATCTGTTCCCCACATTGTTCTATCTAATGTGATATGTCTTTCTATACTTTTGGCCCCTAAACACACCGCCATAAGGCTTGGACTAACACTTTTTTCATGTCCAGAGTAACCAATATCTACTTTAAATTTTTTCTTATAAGTTTCTATTAATTTAAGATTTAAATCTTGATCATTACAAGGATATGCAGACACGCAGTGCATAATACTAAATTTACATCTGTTTTTTTTAAATATTTTAACTGCAGTTTCTATATCATTCATTTTACTCATTCCTGTTGAAATAAATGTAAATTTTTTTTGTTTAGCGATAGCTTCGACGAGTTTTATATTTGTCAGCATTGGAGATGCAACCTTATTAAATTTAAGTTTATATTTTTTTAAGAAATTATTACTTTTAATATCCCAAGGACTTGCAAACCATATTATATTTATTTTTTTACAAAATTTATTTATTTCATCAAATTCTTTTTTTTCAAACTCAATTTTTTTTTTATACTCAAGATATGTAATTTTTCCCCAAGGCGTATCTCTCATTAACTCCGCCTTGCTCTTTGGTGTAGTAATATTAGGAGTTCTTTTTTGAAATTTTACAGCATCAAATCCAACTTTTTTTGCTAGTAGAATTAAGTCTTTTGCTATTTTTAAATCTCCGTTATGATTTATTCCAATTTCACCTATTATAAAAGTTTTTTTAAATGACATTTAATTTTTGATTAGTGCAAATTGCAGTAAATTTATTTATATTTAAGATAATAATAAATCTTTTTTTCTAAGGAGACAATATTTATTCAAAGTTATTTTAAATAAATTAGATCAATTTAATTAAGACATTCTTAAAATGAAAAAATATTTTGATGCAAAAAGAATAATAATTATCTCATCCTTTAGTGAAATCATTTATGCAGAATATTTATACAAAAAGTCAAATTTTTTTAATCAAACATGTTTTGTAACTGCCGATAAGGAAATTTATAAAAATCTTAAAAAAAAAAATTTTAATTGTGTTTTTTTATCTTTTGAAATTCCATCAGTTTCAAATAAAGTAAATTTTGTTGCTTTAGTTAAAGCTTTATTGATCGTGTTAAGATTAATAATTTATAAAATTAAATTATTTTTATTTTTTAAAAAATTTCGAAAATTAAAGGTGATTTATTATTTTGGTGGTCATTGTTCTAAAGATATTCCTTTCTTTATTCAAAGCTTAAGAAATTTTAGAATAATATGTTTTGATTATTATGGGTGGATGAAAGACTACAAACCTTTTTTAAATAAATTAAAGAAGATTAATTATTTATTTTACAAACCAAGTATCTTTATTTTTTTTAATATTTATAATTTTTTATCTGGTTCTAAATATAGAATGATATTAACAAAGGATGGAAGATATTTAACCATAAAAATTAAAAAATTTAAAAATGAGATGATTTTAAACTTGGATGATAATCTAAATAATAAAATTATTAAAAACTACAATGAAACGTTAGAAAAAAATCATAATATAAAAAAAAGTGTAGTTATTCTTTATCAAGAGTCAATTTTCTTTTTTAAAAGCTTTAAAGCTAACAAAATTATAAATGATTTTAATTTTTTGTTGGAAGAATTAAGACAAAAAAATTATTCTATTTATTTTAAAGTACATCCTCATTGGAATAAATCTTTTGATAACAATCCTATTCTTGAAAGATATCAAAATTTTAAATTTAATGTTATAGATTCTAACCAACCTGTTGAAGAAATTAATTTTATACCAGATTTTTTTATTGGAAATATATCTAATGCATTTAAGTTTTTAAGTCCAAAAAAAAATAATTTAATATTTACTTATGAAGATTATTGTCCACATTCATATTATTCTTTAAATTACAAGCTCGGCATGAAGTATTTAAGAAGTAATAAAAAAAATATATTTTTTTCATCAATCAAAGATTTTACAAAGAATTTATAAAATTCATTTTTAATAATTAATATAAAAATTATAAATAATATAATTTTATAGAATAATATTAATATTTGCGTATTATATGAATATTAATTAATCATAACTTAGAAATGAATTTAAATAGACCTTTAGATGTAGTTTTTATAAATCCTACAGTTGGAAATAATTATCAATCTCTAAAGTCAAAGTATACCTCAATAGAGCCACCAACCTGGTCCCTACTTTTATCACAATCTATGAGAAATTTTGGTTATGAAGTTTCTATTATAGATGCCAATGCAGAGGAAATTAATGAAGAACAGATATATGAAAGATTAAAAAATTTAAAACCAAGATTAGTAGTATTTGTAGTATATGGTCAAAATGTAAATGCCGGCACTACTAATATGGAAGGTGCAATTACATTAAGTAAATTTATTAAGTCCAAAGATGATAAATTATATATTTCTTATATTGGTTCCTATGTACAAGCTTTACCAATTAAAGCTTTAGAAGATGAAAAAAGTATAGATTTTGTTTTTACAAATGAGGGTGTTTATGCGTTAAAAAATGTTTTAAGCTTAAAAAATTTTAATAGCAATGAACTTAAAAATATAAATGGAATTGCTTTCAGAGATAAAGAAAAAATTATACTTAATAAACCAGAAAAAGTAGTGCCTAATGAAAGAATGGATTTAGACTTACCTGGTTATGCTTGGGATCTTCTACCATATAAAGTTAGACCTTTAGATTTGTATCGAGCCCCAATGTGGCATGCTGAGTATGATGAAGAAAAAAGAACTCCTTATGCAGCACTCCATTCATCACTTGGTTGTCAATTTAAGTGTAGCTTTTGTATGATAAATTTAATTAATAGAAATAATGAAGATGAAATTGGAGTTTCCTCAAATTACAGTGGAATGAGATATTGGACTCCAGATTTTATTATTAAAGAGTTTGAAAAATTAATTGAAATGGGAGTTAAAACAATTCGAATTACAGACGAAATGTTTTTACTAAATCCAAAATACTATTTACCATTGTGTAAAAAATTAGCTGAATTAAATCATGATGATAGTTTGAGAATGTGGGCATATTCTAGAATAGACACTGTAAAAAATCCAAAAGTTCTGTCAGAAGTAAGAAAGGCAGGGATAAAATGGTTGTGTTTAGGGATTGAGAGCGGAGATAAAAAAGTTAGACTTGAAGTGGCCAAAGGTAAGTTTGAAGATGTTGACGTAAGAAAAATAATAGATCAAGTTCATGAAGCTGACATTGATATAATGGCCAATTATATGTACGGACTACCTGGTGACGACTATGAAACAATAAAAAAAACTTATGATTTAAGCGTAGAACTTTGTACCTCAGGATGGAATACTTATCCTGCAATGGCTTTACCAGGTAGCGCATTATATAAAGAAGGAATTGAAAAAGGAATTGATTTCCCCCAAAGCTATTCGGGATACTCATTTCATGCATATGACACCGTATGCTTGCCTACAGAAAAACTTAAACCATGGGAAATTTTAAAACTTAGAGATGATGCATTTATTAATTATCACCTTAATCCAAAATTCTTACAGAGAATTAAAAAAAGATTTGGAGATAAAGCTGTTGAAAATATAAGACAAATGTCGAAAATTAAGCTCAAGAGAAAAATAGTGGAGGATAATTTAAACACTTAATCGAGCTTTTATTTAATAAATTATATTTTATTTGATAATTTAATTTTTTTAGTATATCGGAACTGAAAAGTATTAATTAATGTCAAAAAATATCTATCAAAAAAAAGCTTATCAAATAAGAAAAGAGCTATTAGATAAATTTTATCTTTTAAAAGAAGGCCATCCTGGATCTGTCTTTTCAATTATAGATGTTTTAATTGTACTTTATTTTGGAAAATTTATACGTGTAAAAAAAAATAATAAAATATTTACTCCATTAGATGATTTAATAGTTAGCAAAGGCCACGCAACAGTTGGTCAATACCCTATTCTAAAGGATTTGAAGATTATTAATAAAAAAGAATGGGATAACTGGGGTTTTAAGAAATCAATATTAAAAATGTTTGGAAACATTAGTATTCCTGGAATAAAAACTGCAACTGGATCACTAGGCCACGGCATAGGGTATGGAACAGGTATAGCTTACTATGCAAAAAAAAATAAGATTAAAAAAGATGTGTATGTGGTTATTAGTGAGGGTGAATTATACGAAGGTTCAACTTGGGAAGCATTGCTTTTATTATCAAGTTTGAAACTAGATAATGTAACAATAATTTTAGATGTAAATAACAACATTATTTTGGGCAATCCAAAAGATTGCCTTTCTTTAGGAAGCTTAAGCCAAAAATTTAAAAGCTTTGGAGTTTATACAGAAGAATGTAATGCTCATGACTTTAAAAAACTAGAGTTAAAGTTTAAGAAATTTAAGAATATTAAAAAACCTAAATGTCTCATAGTAAATTCTATAAAAGGAAAAGGCTTTAAAATTATGGAGGGTAAGGCCCAATGGCACTATTGGAACCCAATTACAAAAAAACAATTTTATAATATTCATTTAGATTTGAAAAAAAATTATGCAAATAAATAATAAAGAATTTCAAAGAGACGCTTTTATCAAAGAAATTTATAAAGCTGCAAAAAAAAATAAAAAAATTTATTTTTTGAGTGCAGATTTTGGTGCTCCAGCATTAGATGCGTTTAGGCAAAATTTAAAAAGTCAATTTTTACATTTAGGAATCTGTGAGCAAAATATGATTGATTTTGCGTGTGGAATGGCACTTGAAGGAGCAAAAGTTTATGCTTATGCAATGGCACCTTTTTTAGCTCTTAGGTGTATTGAACAGCACAAGACAGCAACTTGTTTAATGAACTTGGATGTTTGTTCAATTGTGACTGGCATTGGATTAAGTTATGCAAATTCTGGTCCAACTCATTATTCAACTGAAGATCTTGCTTGTTTGAGATCTCTTCCAAATGCTTATATATATACAGCTTCAGATCCCGCTACAGCAGAAATGATTGCCAGACATACTTTGAGAATTAAAAAACCCGTATTTGTGAGACTTGATAGAAAAGCAAGTACTAATTTTAAAAAATTAGTAAATAAAGTCGAGATTGAAAAAGGTTATCGTTATATTAAAAAAAATAATAAATCGAATGTACTTGTTATATCTCATGGAACAATTCTAGAAAGAGCTTTAAAATCATTTTTAGAGCTTAATGAAAATCAAAAAAAAGATGTCGATATTATTGAGCTAATTAGATGCAAACCTTTTCCAACTGCATTAAAGAAAATAATTTCTAATTATAAAAAAATTCTAACCATTGATGAACAAACAGCAAGTGGAAGTTTGGAGTCGATAATATCAGAAAATTCATATAAAATTAATTTACATAGTCTTTCTTTACCAGATAAATTTATGTATGAAAATTTAGGAAGAGAAAAACTATTAGATAAAAATAATTTATCAATTAAAAATATTACAAATAAAATAAAGAAACTAGTTAAAAATAAGTAACCAAATATATTTTTGGATTATGATAATTTCAAAAACTCCTTATAGAATATCATTTTTTGGTGGAGGCTCAGACTATCCTAATTGGTATAAAAAATATGGAGGAGAAGTTATTTCTTCAACAATTGATAAGTATGTCTATATATCTTGCAGGGAACTACCAAAATTTTTTGATCATAGTTATAGAATAGCTTATTCAAAGGTTGAGGAGGTTAAATCTATAAATGAGATAAAACATAAAGTTGTAAAAGAAGTATTAAGAAACAAAAAAGTCAAAAAACATTTAGAAATTCATTATGATGGTGATTTACCATCAAAAAGTGGCGTTGGGTCATCATCTAGTTTTATAGTAGGTATGTTAAATACAATAAATAGACTACATGGTATTAAAAAAAAGAATGTAGATTTAGCAAATGAAAGTATTAATTTTGAACAAAAGATTTTAAAGGAGACAGTAGGATCTCAAGATCAGGTATCAACAGCAATTGGTGGATTTAACAACATTAAATTTTTTAGAAACAACAATTTTCAATGCAAAAAAATTGGAAATGAAACTTTTTATAAAGAATTAAACAAAAATCTTGTCCTACTTTTTACGAGAAAACAGAGAATTTCAAGTAATATTGCAAAGAAGTTTGTTAAATCAATTTCAACAACAAAAAAAAAGGACATTTTAGAAATTTTAAATTGTACAAAAATAGCAAAAAAAATAATTAAAAATAATGATGCTCATGAATTTGGAAGATTAATGGATTATTCTTGGAGTATAAAAAAAAATCTTCATAAAGATATTTCAAACGAATATTTAAACGAAGTCTATAATCAGGCTAAACAAAGCGGAGCTCTAGGTGGTAAAATTCTTGGTGCTGGAGGTGGGGGTTTTTATTTATTTTATGTTCCATTTGAAAAAAGATCCTTTTTTTTAAAAAAAATGAATAATTTTACTACTATTCCATTTTTATTTGAAAATAAGGGAACACAAATTATATTTGACTCAAGCAAATGAGTAAATTTTTTCACCCTTTGATGGATAATAATATAAGTAATGATGATATAGATTCACTCTTAAAGTTTATTAAAAACAATAAAAAAAAAATATTCACCCAATCAACTCAAGTACAAAAACTAGAAAAGGAGTGGTCAAAATGGCTAGGAGTAAAGTATAGTGTTTTTGTTAACTCTGGATCCTCCGCTAATTTACTATCAATTTTAATTTCAAAAATTCTATTTGGAGCTGGTGAAATTATAGTGCCGACATTGACCTGGGTTTCAGATATTGCATCTGTAATACAAAATGATTTTAAACCAGTTTTTGTTGATATTAATCCAAGAACATTATGTATGGATGAAAATCAAATTTTTAAAAAAATTAACAAAAATACTAGGGCTATATTTTTATCTCATATACAAGGATTTAATGGCCTGTCTCAAAATCTTCTCTCAGTGCTTAAAAAGAAAAAAATTGCACTTATAGAGGATGTTTGTGAATCACATGGTGCCACTTACAAAAATAAAAAACTTGGAAGTTATGGATTATTATCAAATTTTTCTTTTTATTATGCGCACCATATGACTACTATAGAAGGTGGAATGATTTGCTCAAATAATAAAAAAGTTTTTGAGTTAGCAAGAATGCTTAGATCTCATGGGATGGTAAGAGAATGTGGTAATAAAAAATTTGAGAAAATGTTAATAAAAAAAAATAAAAATTTATCTCCAAAATTTATTTTTTTATATCCAGCATACAACTTACGTAATACTGAAATGCCAGCCGTAATTGGCCTCAACCAATTAAAAACTCTTGATAAAAATATAAAAAAAAGAAATCAAAATTTTTCTACTTTTTTAAGAAATATAGATAAATCTATTTTTTATACTGATTTTAATTTAGACGGAGTTTCAAATTATGCCTTCCCAGTGGTATTAAAAGATAAGAATTTTGAATTAAGAGATAAATTTGAAAAATTAATGATTAAAAATAAGATTGAGTTTAGAAGGGGAAATGCAGGAGGAGGCAATCAATTAAGACAACCTTATTTAAAAAAATATTTAAATGAAAATAAATTATCTGAATTTCCTAATGTAGATCATATTCATTTTTTTGGTTATTATATTGGAAATTATCCTTCTTTGAAAAGAAGTAAGATTCTCAAAATATGTAAAATATTAAATTCAATTAAGAATCAATAATGAGAATTTTTAAAAAATGTTTTATAACCGGAGTAACAGGATCAGGTGGAAGTTATCTTGCCGAAAAAATTAGTTCTATTTCTTCAAACACTAAAATATTTGGATCTTATAGATCTAAAGGTTTTTATGAATTATTAAAGAAAAATGTAGAATCAATAAAATTATTCAAACTTGATCTAACAAATTATAAACAAACAAAGAAAATTTTATCCAAAATTAAACCTGATGTAATTTTTCATTTTGCTTCAAATGCAGATGTAAGAGGATCATTTGATAAACCTATAGAATTTTCTGAAAATAATAATTCAATTACTGTAAATTTACTTGAGGCTGTGCGGCAGTTGAAAATTAATCCAATTATAATTATTTGCAGTACTTCGGAAGTTTATGGTAATGTAAAAAAGAAAGATATACCATTGAAGGAAATACAAAGATTTAATCCCGCGAATCCTTATGCTGCGACTAAGGCATTTCAGGATCTAATATCGCAAATTTATTATAAATCCTTTGGCATGAGAATAATTATTACAAGAATGTTTTCATATACAAATGCAAGAAGAGTTAATTTATTTCAAACAGCGTTTGCAAATCAAATTATCAATATAGAACAAGGTAAACAAAAAACACTAAAACATGGTAACCTAAATAGCATAAGAACATTTATAGATATAGACGATGCAATGAATGCCTATTGGTTTGCAGCAACAAAAGGTAGAATTGGTGAAGTTTATAATATTGGTGGCAATAAAATTATTTCTGTTAAAAATTATTTAAAAGAATTAATTAAAAGATCATCAAAAAAAATTCAAACAAAAGTTGATAAAAAACTTTTAAGACCGAATGATGTTACCTTACAAATAGCAGATACAAAAAAATTTATGTCTCATACAGGGTGGAAACCAAAAGTAGAATTTTCTAAATCTGTTGATAAATTGCTTAAAGAGTGTAGAGGTCTAAAATCAAAAATGTAACGCAAAAATGAAAAATAAAAAAAACTTTAATACAATCAAAAAAAATATTAACGATAGTATTAATAATTTAAGAATTTTAAATGATCAAAAATATTTTGATCAAATCTTGAAAATTTCTAACGATATAACAAGAACAATTAAAAATAAGAAAAAAATTATATTTTGTGGAAACGGAGGTTCGGCTGGTGATAGTCAACATCTATGTGCAGAACTTGTTTCAAAATTTTTAAAGAATCGTAAACCATTTCCCTCAATTTCTTTGACCACAAACACTTCTACAATTACCTCAATATCTAATGATTTTAGTTTTGATAAAATTTTTTCTAAACAAATTGAAGCAGTTGGAGTTAAAGGAGATTTTTTATTTGCAATTTCAACTAGTGGTAAAAGTAAAAATGTTAAAGAAGCAATTAAAGTCGCAAAAAAAAAAGGTATTAAAACATTTTTGCTAACTGGTTTAAAAAATAAAAGCAGAAATTTATCAGACATAGTTTTAGAAGTTCCAGCATCTCGAGTAGATAGGATCCAAGAAATGCATATCTTAATTGGTCATATTATTTGTGAGATAGTAGAAAATACTTGCTAAGATAAAATGAAAAATAATATTGAGGTCAAGCAAGCTGTTGTTTTATGTGGTGGCCTCGGAACAAGGTTGGGTAACTTAACCAAGAGTATTCCCAAACCTTTGTTAAAAATTAATAAAAGTAGCTTTATTGACCATATTATAAATCATCTTGTTAAGTATAAGTTTAAAAAAATTATTCTTTTAACAGGTTATAAATCAAATTTATTTAAAAAAAAATATCACCTAAAAAAAATTAAAAATACAACAATTTTTTGCAAGTCAGAAAAAAAGCTTATAGGGACGGGAGGCGCATTAGTAGATGCTTATAGATATTTAGATAATTTTTTTTTATTAGTAAATGGAGATACATTTTTAGATATAAATTATTTTGATTTTATAAAAAAATTCAATCCTAAAAGTTCTAAATTATTAATGGCATTAGTTAAAAAAAAAAATACTAAATATGGAGGTGTCAGATTTATAAAAAATCGTATAATTAGTCTTTCAAAAAAAAATATAAATTCTAAATATATTAATTCAGGTTTATATATTTTAGACAAGTCTTTTTTAAAAAATAAAAAAAAAAATAAATATTATTCTTTAGAGAATGATTTTATACAAGATTTAATTAAAAAAAATAAAGCACAAAGTGATGTTAGAAATGATTTTAATATATTTATTGATATAGGAACTAAAAACGATTTAAAAACTGCAAAAAAAATTATGAAAGATTTTAAAAGACCTGCAGTTTTTCTTGACCGAGATGGTGTTATAAATGAAGACCTTGGCTATGTTCATAAAATAAATCAATTTAGGTGGAGAAAGAATGTTATCAAATCGATCAAACTGTTAAATGACAAGAATTATTTTGTTTTTGTAATAACAAATCAATCTGGTATAGGGAGAGGCTATTATTCTGTTTCTGATGTAAAAAAATTGCATGATTGGATGGATAAAAAATTATATAAAAATGGAGCTATGATTGATGATTATATTATTGCACCCTATTTTAAAGGAAGCAAAAATTATTCTTCAAAATTCCACTTTAATCTTAGAAAGCCAAACACAGGAATGATAAAAATTCTAAATAAGAAATGGCCAATTGATAAAAAAAAAATGTATTTATTTGGTGACCAGGAAACAGATTTGCAATTAGGAAAGAAAATTTTAGCAAAAACTTTTTTAATTAAAAAAAAAACAAATATTCTTAAAGTTATTAAAAAAAATAAAATATGAAAAAAATGAATATTTTAATTACTGGTGGAGCTGGTTTTTTAGGCTCAAAGTTGGCAACAAAACTTGTTTATTTAGGTTACAATGTATTTATTGTCGATTTACAATTTTATTCAAATGACTCTTTGGACCATCTAATAAGTTTTGATAATTTCCACTTTAGTAAGAGTGATATTAGAAATGAAAAAATTGTTAAAAAAATAGTAAAAAATATGGATTATATAATTCCTCTTGCGGCATTAGTTGGTGCTCCTTTATGTGACAAAAAAAAGAAAATTGCTGTAGATACGAATGTTAATGCAATTAAGAAAATTATAAAATTTTCAAAAAAAAAACAAAAATTAATTTATCTTACTAGCAATTCAGGCTATGGAATTGGTCAAAAAGACAAATTCTGCGATGAAAATTCTCCACTTAATCCAGTATCATTATATGGAAGAACTAAAAATGAGTCCGAAAAACTTGTAATGAAAAGAAAAAATTGTGTTTGTTTTAGGTTGGCAACTGTTTTTGGTTATTCTTTTAGAATGCGAACAGATCTACTTGTGAATAACTTTGTATATACAGCTATGAGTACAAATGCTTTAAAAATATTTGAAGGTAGTTTTAGAAGAAATTTTATACATATAGATGATGTTGTTGATGGTATAATTTTTTCTATTCAAAATTTTAACAAATTGAAAAATAATGTATATAATATGGGACTTTCTTCAGCAAATATTACAAAGCTAGAATTAGCTAAAAAAATTAAAAAATTTATTCCTAAAGTAAAAATTACTAAAATCTTAAACCAACAAGATCCAGATAAGAGAGATTATTTTGTAAGTAATGATAAAATTGAAAGGAAGGGTTTTGCTGCAAAAAAAAGTTTAGAAAGTGGAATTATCGAATTGATAAAGGTATTCAAAAAGAATTTAAAAAAGTACAAAAATAATTATTAATTTATTTTTTTTTTCAATAAATCTTTAATGTTTCTAACAAAATTAAAGCACAATAATTCACCAATTAACTTAATTATTTTAATAAACATAAATCTTATTGATCTTAGTTTATAATATTGACTTGCAATAATTTTATTTTGTTCAAAATAAATCTCTTCTGGAGAAACAAAATCAGTTGGAAAATAAACATAATTATTTGAAATTAGTGCTGAAAATAGTGAAAAGCCACTCATTGGATTACAAACTATTTTTTTACATTTTGCCAAAAGGTACATATCTAAAATTACTTTATTTATTTCTTTTTCATTTTTATTATAAAGTGGATTAGTTATTACATTTTTCAACTTTTTAATATCTCTTAAAAATAATTTATTACTTGATATAACAAAAAATTTTTTTTTTTCTCTTTTAATGATTTTTTTAATTAACTCTTCAGGAAACCATTTTCCAACATTTAGGCCATCTCTAAGATACCAACGATAGTATTTGTTTTTTGTTATATTTTGCTCAGTAGCCGTAATATCAAGAGATCTACAGTGAATTCCATATTCAAATTTTCCATCCTTTATTTTTTTTAATTTATAAGAAAGATTTTCTCTTATTTTTATTGATTTAGCTAATGTACATAATTCGTTTATTACATTCATTAAATTTTCATCTTTAAAATACCAAAATCTAAAATCTGAAATCCATTTATTATTTCCTTTTAAAGTTTCCTTATCTTTTTTTAAGATTTTTAAATTTTGTAGATTTTCAAATATTTCATATCCTGATTTATAATTATGGATAATTTCTGAAGATGATTTTTTTTCAACATTCCAATAGATGTAAATCTTTTTGTTAAGTTTCTTACTAAGTCTTAAAACGTTTAGATAGTTCATCAATTTTGATCCTAAACCATCCTCTCGATGTGCAATAAGGTAATCTAATTTTTGAATTTTTTTTCTTTCTGAATCACTTATCTTTTTAAAATAATTAAAGGCATTAAGTTGATTTAGGAGGTGTCTCTTGTTAATCATAATTATCTAGTTTATATAACAACTTCAAATAACATACTATTTACTGAATGAAAAATCTAATAATTCTCTTTTCTATATTCGACTTAGAGGACAAAAGAAAATTTATTTTAACAATTCTTGTATCTTTTATAAGTTCAATTTTTCAATTTTTTGGACTTTCAATTATAGTTCCTTTAATTGCAATTTTATCAGATCCGAATTTAATTTATACAAATAGTATTTTATTAAATATTTATAATTTTTTTTTGTTTAGTAGTTATGAGTCTTTTAGAAATGCTTTGCTAATATTAAGTATATTTGGTGTTGTTTCCTCAATGTGCTTGGGTTTATTTAATGTTTATATAATGTCAAAGTTTTCAAATAATTTTGGAGAAAAAATTGAACAGCAGGTTTTTAACTATTATTTAAATTGTAAATATATTTTTCATGTACAAAATACAATATCTAAACTTTTATCAAATATTACAAATTTAATTCCAAGAATTAAAAACAATATTTTGTCAGCATATATTCTTTTAATAACTCAAAGTTTTATGACGTTAATTATTTCAATAACTATTTTAATGGTTGATTTTTATTTTTCTATTTTTGCAATTGTAATTTTAACTTTTCTTTATTTAATTTTCTTTAAATTAATTAAAAAAAAAATTAAAAAACATGGTGAATTAATCACAACATATGAGTCAGCAAAAATGAAATATGTTTATGAGTCATTAAGCAATATAAAATTTTTAAATTTTATTAAAGATAAAATTTTTTTAAAAAAAAGTCATTCATTTGCATCAAATAACCTAGCATTAATATTTGTAAAAAATCATTTAATCAATATTGGACCAAGATACTTCATGGAGCTTGTTTTATTTTTAGGGGTAATTACTGCTGTTATATTTTTAACTTTTTCCGGCTCCTCTTTTTCAATAATAATCACAAAATTATCTTTTTTTGCAATTGCAGCAGTTAAAATTTTACCAGCTATTAATATAATTTATCAAAATATAGTCGCAATAAGATCAAATGAACATGCTGTTTTAGAGTTTAAAAATGAATTTGAATTCATATCTAAAAATAAATTTATTAATTCAGAATTTAAAAATTATTCTGAAAGAGACGAAATTATTTTTAAAAAAAATATAGAAATTCAAAATGTTTATTTTGAATACTCAAAATCAAATTTTGCTATAAATAATATAAATTTAAAAGTTAAAAAAAATGAGTTTGTAGGTTTTTGCGGTACCACAGGCTCTGGTAAAACTACAATAGTTGATATCTTAACTGGACTTCACAAACCTCACACAGGACATTTATTGGTTGATGATAGAGAAATAAATCACACTAACGATGACATATTTAGAAATAAAATTGGTTATGTACCACAAGATATTTATTTAGGAAATAACACCATTGAGGAGGTAATAACAATTGGTCAAGATCCAAAAAATATAAATTATGTTTTATTAGAGGAAGTTACAAAAAAAGCTGATATTTATGAATATATAAAATCTTTACCCCAAGGATTTAATACCAAATGTGGTGATAGAGGAATTAAATTAAGTGGGGGTCAAAAACAAAGAATAGGCATAGCAAGAGCCCTGTATAGAAGACCAGAAATAATTATCTTTGATGAGTCAACAAGTTCACTTGATTACTATACTGAAAACAAAATCATCAATACAATTTTAGATTTGAAGGGTAAAATCACATTAATTTTAATTACACATAGAACCGAGACAATAAAAAAAGCTGATAAAATATTTGTTGTCTCCCAAGGTAAAATTGTTGATGAAGGGAAATATGAGGATTTAATTGAAAGTTCTTCATTCTTTAAAAATATCAGAAATGGTTGATTTTAAATTTAACAATGTCTAAATCAGTATTAATAGTTGAAGGATCAAATCACTATCATATTTTAGACGATTTATGCCAAATTTATAAAAAAAAAAATTTTGATATTACTTTGGCTTTAAATGTTTCTGAGGATAAACCAATGATTAATGATTTATTTAGAGACTTTACTAAATATCCAGTAATAGATTTAAAAAATAAAAATTTTTTTTTCCTTAATTTATTTTTTCAAAATAAAAAATATGATTTAATTCATATCAGCACTGGAGCAGAAAATACTTATTTAAAGTTTATATTTAATATAATTTGTTTTTATTTTTATTGTTTATTTAAAAAAGAAATAGTTTTACAAATAAGAAATACAAGATATTTCTTACTTTCAAAAAATTGGAAAAAATTCATTAAAACTCAATTAAATAGAAATGTTTCCCCTGTTAGCATTTTAATTACTTCTTTCTCTAATTTGCTTAGATATTTATCCTTAAAGTTTGCAGATAAGTGTATTTTTGAATCAAATACACAACTGGTTTATTTTAATAAGTTTACAAATAATAAATTTAAAAACAAATGTTTTTTTTTATACAGTAAAAATTCAGCAAAATTAATTAAAACTGAAAATAAATCTAACAAATATTCAATAGGAATTCCTGGTTCTTACGATAATCAGAGAAGAAATTATAGATTACTTTTAGATGCCTGTTTAAAATTAAATGAAAAACAGCGTAAAAAATTAAGACTTATTTTTATTGGAAATTTTTCAAACGTAGATCAAAATTTTATTGATCTACTAATTGAGAAAAATATCGAAGTATTATATTACAAAAAATTTGTTAATACTTTTTTATATGAAGACTTAGTTAAACAATGTGATTTCTTTTTATCAATACACAAGCATGACAAAAAACCATTTATATTTGCAGGCTCAGGAATAATTGGAGATATAACTTCTACAGATAAAAAGATTATTTTAAAAAAAATACATGATCCACTTGGAGAATTTAGCAAAAGGGCTATTTATTACCATAATTTATCAGAGTTGCTAGAAAAAATATCTAACCAAGAAAATATTGAACATTTAAAATTTATAATAAAAAAATTTAATTTAAACAAAAAATACTTAGATGAAAATTTGAATTATCTTAAAGCTTTGAATAATTTTTAAATAGTGTATATAAATTATTCATTAAATTATGAATATTGGATTTATTGGACTTGGAAAACTAGGTTTACCTGTAGCATTAGCAGTTGAATCAAAAGGTCACACAGTATGTGGTTATGATATTTCAGAAAACGTAAAATCGATAATAGATGCTAAAAAAATTCCATATAAAGAAATATGGGCTCAAGAACACTTAGATAGATCAAAAATTGAGTTTACTAGTATAAGTGAAGTTGTAAAAAAATCAGATATTATATTTGTTCCTATTCAAACACCCCATGATCCTTTATACGAAGGTATAACTAAAATTCCTAATAAACGAGTTGATTTTAATTATGAATACCTAATAAAAGGAATGAAATCTTTATCAGAAGAAATCGAGAAGCAAAAAATATCAAAAATTGTAATTATTATTTCTACAGTTTTACCCGGAACGATAAGAAGAGAAATCAAACCCTTATTGGGTCCTCATACAAAACTTTGTTATAATCCTTTTTTTATTGCAATGGGAACAACAATGAAGGATTTTATGTTTCCTGAATTTGTTCTTTTTGGTGTTGATGATCCTGAAGCAGCAGATACAGCAGAAAAATTTTATAAAACTATTCATAGATCTCCATTTTTTAAAACTACAATTGAAAATGCAGAATTAATAAAAGTTACGTACAACACCTATATTTCTACAAAAATTGGTTTTATAAATACTGTAATGGAAATGTGCCACCATTTACCAAATACAAACGTAGATGATGTTACAAATGGTTTAAGACTCGCAAGCAAAAGAATTATAAGTGATGCGTATTTGACAGGTGGAATGGGTGATGGAGGTGGATGTCATCCTAGAGATAATATTGCGTTATCATGGCTCGCAAAAAAATTTAATCTTAGTACAGATTGGTTTGAAAACATTATGATGCAAAGGGAGAAACAGAGTGAATGGCTGAGTGATTTAGTTCTTGAAAATTTAGTAAATAAAAAAATTTTTATACTCGGAAAATCGTTTAAACCTGAAACAAATATTCTAACAGGTAGCCCATCAATTTTATTATTAAATTTGTTAAAAGAAAAAAACAAAGAAATTGAAATTAATTCATATGATCCTTTCGTTGATAAAGAAGAACCTAAATTTGATAAAGCCACTTATTTTATTGGAACAAAACATGAGATATTTAGGAACTATAGTTTTCCCGATGGTTCAATAGTTATAGATCCATTTAGATATATAATTAACAAGAATAAATCTGTGAGGCTAATTTCAATAGGAAATAATTTGGAATAACAGTATAAAATTGAATATTAATAAATTTACTAAATTAAATTGCTTAAAAAATCCTTGTAATCAAGATTTTTCAAGCACTAGTTTTTACAAAAGAACTTATTTCATTTGCAATGAATGCGGCAATCAGTTTTCTAAAGATAACGAAAAAATTTTTTTTGATAAAAAAATTTTTATTTTTTTAATAAAATTATTTAATAAATTAACTGGATGGACTGTATTAAATAAATCTTTAGTTTTTTCAAAAGAGACTCAAAAAGATTCAACTATACCTTATGACGTATATTCTGAATTATTAAAAAAAAATGATATTAAAGAATATCTTAAAACTTTAAGACGACAATTAAAAAGATTAAAAAAAAATAAGATTAATTATAAAAATAAAAAAATATTAATTTTAAGTGGAGGACCTGGAATTTTTGCAAAATATTTATCTAAATATTCAGATGTAACTATTACAGAATTTTCTCAAAAATCTGTTTCAGCAATGAAAGAATATCTGAATTTGAATGCTATTCAAATTGATTTCAATAATGAGAATGATTTTAAAAAAATAACTGGTAATTATGATTTAATTATATCTGAAAGTAATATTAATTATTGTGAAGATCAAAAAAGATTTTTATTTAAAATTGATGAGTTGCTGACAAAAAAAGGTACATTAATTTTAAGTAATGATAAACCAGCTTTTGGATACATGTTAAGTTGGATGTACCACGATTATATGCCCAGTATATTTTTAACACTTGAAAATATTCTTTTAATATTAAATCAAAAAAGTAAATATGAATTCATTGCAATTGAAAGAAATAAGTATAACGCATTGAAATATAGATCTTCAAGAAGTTTGGAAACTTTATTAAGATTTATTATATTACTTCCAATTACAATTATTTATGTCTTTAAATTATTTAATCCATTTAGAAACTTAATAAGAAAGTGGTGGTC
>CACOPB010000002.1 GCA_902628965.1 uncultured Pelagibacteraceae bacterium
AGAAAAAATAATATTTTTTCAATGGCCACAACACTTTACGACAAAATTTGGAAAGATCACCTAGTAGATCAACAAGATGATGGTACAGCATTATTGTTTGTTGATAGACACTTAGTACATGAGGTAACCAGTCCACAAGCTTTTGAAGGTTTAAGAAATTCAAATAGAAAAGTTAGGCATCCTAAGTTGACTTTAGCTGTTGCTGATCACAATGTTCCAACTACAGATAGAACAAAAGGAATTGCTGATACTGACTCAAAAATACAGGTAGAAACTTTAGAAGCAAATTGCAAAGAGTTTGGAGTACAACTTTTTAGTATGAATGATAAAAGGCAAGGTATTGTTCATGTAACAGGTCCAGAACAAGGTTTCACGCAACCAGGCACAGTTATTGTTTGTGGAGATAGTCATACCGCTACACATGGTGCATTTGGAGCGCTGGCCTTTGGAATAGGGACTTCAGAAGTCGAACATGTATTGGCTACACAAACATTAGTACAGAAAAAAGCTAAAAATTTTAGAATTAATGTTAATGGAAAATTGCCTTTGGGTGTAACTTCAAAAGATGTCATTCTTCAAATTATTGGCAAAATAGGAACAGCAGGTGGAACGGGGTGTGTTCTGGAATATGCTGGAGATCTAATAGAAACTTTAAGTGTAGAACAACGTATGACTATTTGCAATATGACAATAGAAGGTGGTGCAAGAGCTGGATTGATCGCACCTGATGAAAAAATATTTCATTATCTAAAAGATAGACCTATGTCTCCTAAGGGTGAAAATTGGGAAAAAGCAGTAGAATATTGGACTAGTTTAAAAACAGATTCTAGCGCAAATTTTGATAAAGAGATGAGCTTAAAAGCTGATGAAATTGTACCAATGATTACTTGGGGAACTTCTCCACAAGATGTAATAACTATTGATGGAAATATTCCAAATCCAAAAAATGAAAAAGATGAAGATAAAAAAAATTCATTAGAAAGGGCGCTAGATTACATGGGCTTAAAGCCTAATATGGCCGCCACAGATATTAAAATTGATAAAGTTTTTATAGGTAGTTGTACAAATGGCAGAATTGAGGATTTAAGAGAGGCGGCCCAAATATTAAAAGATAAAAAAATAGCTTCACATGTTCATGCCATGGTAGTTCCTGGCTCAGGATTGGTTAAGGAACAAGCAGAGCAAGAGGGATTGGATAAAATATTTGTTAATTCAGGGTTTGAATGGAGAGAGCCTGGATGTTCAATGTGTTTAGCTATGAACGCAGATAAACTGAAACCAGAAGAAAGATGTGCATCTACATCTAATAGAAATTTTGAAGGAAGACAAGGAAGAGGTGGAAGAACTCATTTAGTAAGCCCAGGTATGGCAGCAGCAGCAGCTATTTCTGGAAATCTAGACGATGTTAGAAAGTACCAAAATTAAATGAGAAAATTTAATACTCTTAAAAGTATTCCCGCATACTTACCAATAGTTAATATTGATACGGATATGATAATTCCAAAGCAATTTTTAAAAACAATTAAAAGAACTGGACTTGGAAAAAACCTTTTTTTTGAAATGAGATATGATGATAATGGAAATAAAATAGATGACTTTGTTTTAAATAAAGCTCCATATAATAACTCAAAAATTTTGATAGCTGGAAATAACTTTGGATGTGGATCTTCTAGAGAGCACGCTCCATGGGCATTGTTAGATTTTGGCATCACTTGTGTAATTAGTTCCAGTTATGCAGATATTTTTTATAATAATTGTTTTAAAAATGGAATATTGCCAATAATTTTAGAAGAAGAAAAAATAAAGGAGCTATCTGAGTATGCTAAAAGAAAAGAAGAGATTTCCATAGATCTTTCAGAAGAAAAAATAGTTTATGGAAACAATGAGATTAAATTTGAAATCGACCCTTTCAAAAAAAAATGTTTGATTGAAGGTTTAGATGATATCGCACTTTCATTAAAAAAATCAGATAAAATTCAAATATTTGAAAATCATTTAAAAAATGAAAAGCCATGGATTATGAATGATTAAAGTGAAAAAAAGAAAAATTCTTTTACTCCCAGGCGACGGTATTGGTCCAGAGGTAATAAGTGAAGTTAAAAAAATCATAAACTGGTTTAATGATAAAAAATCTTTAGATTTCGAAATCGATCAAGAACTTGTAGGCGGTTGCTCATACGACAAACATGGCACTCCAATTACTGATGAGGTTTTTTATAAAGCTTTAGAAAGTGAAGTGATAATGCTAGGAGCAGTTGGTGGCCCCACATGGGACAATCTAGAATTTTCAAAAAAACCTGAAAGAGCATTATTAAAACTTAGAAAAGAGTTAAAACTTTTTGCAAATTTAAGACCTGCAATTTGTTTTAAACAATTAGTTGATGCTTCAACACTTAAGCCAGAGGTGGTTTCAGGATTAGATATAATGATAGTTAGAGAGTTAACAGGAGGTATATATTTTGGTGAACCAAGAGGTATCAAGCCAATTGAGAATGGCGAAAGGAAAGGGATTAACACTCACACTTATACAACTAGTGAAATTTCAAGAGTAGCAAGAATTGCTTTTGATTTAGCTAGAAAAAGATCAAATAAAGTTACTTCTTGTGAAAAATCAAATGTAATGGAAGCTGGACAGTTGTGGAAAGAAGAAGTTCAAGAGCTTCATGATAAAGAATACAAAGATGTAGAATTAAGTCATATGTTGGCAGATAATTGTGCTATGCAGCTTTTGAGAAATCCAAAACAATTTGATGTGATTGTAACCGACAATTTGTTTGGAGATATGTTGTCAGATCAAGCCTCAATGTTAACTGGATCATTAGGCCTTTTACCTTCTGCATCTTTAGGTGCAAAAAATAAGGATGGTGAGATGAGAGCAATGTATGAGCCTATTCACGGGTCTGCTCCAGACATTGCTGGAAAAGGTATTGCAAATCCGATTGCTTCAATTTTAAGCTTTGCAATGGCATTAAGATATTCACTAGATCTTGATAAAGAAGCAGATATTTTAGAAAAAGCAGTTCAAGACGTTCTAAACGATGGTTTAAGAACTAAAGATATAATGTCAGATAAAATGAAAGAAATATCTACTTCAGCAATGGGTGATGCGATAATTTCAAAATTGCAATAAAAAAGGAATTATTCTAAGGTTTAAAAATGCCAAGTTATACAGCTCCAGTAAAAGATATGATGTTTCTCTTTGAAAAATTAAGAGACAATAAAAATTATAATGAGCTTGAGAAGTATAATGAGGTAACTCCAGACTTGGTAAAAGATATTTTGGAGGAAGCGGCTAAGATAAATCAGAATTTAATTTTACCACTTGCTAAAGCAGGAGATGAAAATCCAGCTGTTTTAGAAAATGGTATTGTTAGAACTCCTCCAGGATATAAAGAAGCATATCAAAAATATATTGAAGATGGCTGGACATCGTTGTCTTGTGATCCTAAATATGGTGGCCAAGGGATGCCAAAAACTGTAAGCGCATTCTTTGATGAAATGTTATCTTCAGCAAGTCTATCATTTAAATTATACAGTGAATTAAGTATTGGTGCTTATAATTGTATAAATCACCACGCATCAAATGAAATAAAAGACAAATATTTACCAAAAATTGTTGAAGGTAAATGGAGTGGTACGATGTGTTTAACAGAGCCGGTTTGTGGAACAGATTTAGGTTTATTAAAAACTAAAGCGATTAAACAGTCTGACGACACGTATAAAATTAGTGGGCAAAAAATATTTATAACTTCGGGCGACCACGACTTAACTGAAAATATCATTCATTTAGTTTTAGCAAGATCTGCCGACTCTCCTTCTGGTACTAAGGGCATTAGTTTATTTTTAGTTCCAAAATATATTGTTAATGAAAACGGTAGTGTTGGTCCAAGAAATGGTATTTCAACTGGATCTATTGAAAGTAAAATGGGCATTAAAGGTTCAGCAACATGTGTATTAAATTTTGATGATGCAACTGGTTATTTGATCGGTACTAAAGACAAAGGTCTTAGTGCCATGTTTACTATGATGAATTTAGAAAGAATAGTTGTTGGTATTCAAGGTTTAGGAATTTCTGAAATTGCCTATCAAAACTCACTTGCTTACGCAAAAGAGAGAAAGCAAGGAAAAACGAATAATTCTAAATCTTCAAATGGAGCAGATTTTATTATTGAACATGCAGATATTAGAAGAACTTTACTGAATATGAAATCAATAATTGAGGGTGAAAGAGCTTTATGTTTTTGGTTGTCTCAACAAACAGAGGTAAGTCTTTATCATCCAGATGAAAAGATTAAACATGATGCTTCAGATTATGTTTCATTAATGACACCTGTGGTTAAATCATTATTTACTGATTTAGCGATGGAAATCACAAGCGATGCGATGCAAATACACGGTGGATACGGTTATACGAAAGATCAAGGCATAGAACAGTTGTATCGAGACAATCGTATTACTCCTATTTATGAAGGAACAAATTCAGTGCAAGCAGCGGATTTAGTATTTAGAAAATTATTTAATAAAAATGGTGATATTATTAATAAGTTTTTAGAAATGGTTAAATCTGAATGTGAGTCTAAAAATGGAAAAGTTAAAACATTTTCCAAAGAATTAAATTATTATCTAGATATATTGTCTAAGTTTACAGACTGGATAGGGGATAAAAATAAAATTGAAAAAGATGATGTAAGTGCTGCAGCAAATGACTATTTAAAAAGTTTAGGATATATCTCAATTGCTTACTCCTGGATTAAAATTTTGGATGTAAGTTTCAATAATTTCGATACAAATGAGGAGTTTTATAGTGACAAGATAAATACTGCTAAATTTTATTTTGATAAAGTTCTACCTCGAGCTGAGTATCATTACAAATCCGCAATTTCTGGAAGTTCAAACATTATGAATTTTAAATTTAACTAGGAATGAGCCATTACGATACAAATTTAGATAAAAATAAAGCTAATCACGTACCACTAACTCCGTTAACATTTTTAAAAAGAGCAAAAGAAATTTATCCAAATTATGAAGCTTTAATCTATGAGGATAGAAAATATACTTGGGAAGAAGTTTATAAAAGAGTTGTAAAATTTGCTAGCGCATTGTCAAAAATTGGTGTTAAAAAAGGTGATACAGTTTCATTCTTGGCATTTAATACACCAGAAATTTTTGAAGCACATTACTCAGTACCAATGACGGGTGCAGTTATTAATACTATAAATATAAGATTAGATGCTAAAACAATTTCTTACATTTTGGATCATAGTGAAGCAAAGGTTCTAGTAGTAGATAGACAATTACATGGAGAAGTAAAAAAAGCATTAAAATCTCTAAACAAGAAAATTACTATAATTGACATTAATGATGAATATGCTGATCAGTCTAAATTAGAAAAAATTGGAGACTTAGAATACGAGAGCTTTTTAAATACAGGTGACGAAAATTTTCAATGGGAAATGCCAGAGGATGAGTGGCAAGCAATATCATTGAGCTATACATCAGGAACTACAGGAAATCCAAAGGGGGTAGTATATCATCATAGAGGAGCATATTTAATGTCAACAGGAAGCTCAGTTGCCTGGAATATGCCAAACAGATTAAATTTTTTGACAGTTGTTCCAATGTTTCATTGCAATGGCTGGTGTTATCCGTGGACAGTTCCAATGCTTAATGGTCGAACAATTTGCTTAAGAAATATAGATATTAAAAAAATTTTTGAACTAATTGATGAATATCAAATCACTCACTTTGGTGGTGCACCAATAGTATTAAATATGATTACTGGAGCACCTGAGAGCGAACAAAAAAAATTAAAACAAAAAGTTTATGTACTAACTGCTGGAGCTCCTCCTCCAAGTATAATTTTTAAGAAAATGAAAGCTCTTGGTTTCGAAGTAATGCATGTATATGGTTTAACAGAAACTTACGGGCATGTTACTCAGTGTGCTTGGAATGATGAGTGGAATGATTTTGATGAAGAAAAGCAAAATGAAATTAAAGCAAGACAAGGTGTCAAATATCCAAACACTGAAGGAGTAACTATTTTAGATCCTGAAACAATGAAGGAAGTCCCTAAAGATGGAAAGACAATTGGTGAAATCATGATTAGAGGAAATGTGGTAATGAAAGGATATTTTAAAGATAAAGATGCGACAGATAAAGCTATGAAAGATGGATGGTTTCATAGTGGCGATTTAGCTGTAATGCATCCTGATGGATATATAAAAATCCAGGATAGATCAAAAGATATAATTATTTCTGGAGGAGAAAATATTTCTTCAATTGAAATTGAGAATACTCTTTCTAAACATCCATCTGTCTCTATTGCTGCAGTTGTTGCAAAACCTGATGAAAAATGGGGAGAAGTACCATGTGCATTTATTGAAGCAGTCAAAGATAAACCAGTTAGCGAAAAAGAATTAATTGATTTTTGTAAAGAGACATTGGCAGGTTTTAAAGTTCCAAAAAAAGTTATTTTTTGTGAACTGCCAAAAACTTCGACAGGAAAAATACAAAAATTTGAATTAAGAAAACAAGTTTAGGTAATTTTGATTTTTCAGATTGAAAATAAAAACATCCATGCCTCAGATGCTGGACAGGGAATAGATCTTGGTAAAGAGACTCTTGTATTTCTTCATGGAAGTGGTCTTTCCCACATAGTATGGTCTTTAACAGAACAATTCTTTTCCAATAAAAATTTTAATGTTTTATCTGTAGATTTACCAGGCCATGGAAATTCTGATGGTCCTTGTCTTGACACAATTGAAAAAATTGCTGATTGGTTAGAACAAGTATTTATTTCATTAAATTTAGAAAAATTGACTTTAATTGGACATTCTCAGGGATGCCTGGAAATACTTGAGTACGCATCAAAATATAAAAATAGATTGAAAAAAATAGTTTTTATTGGTGGTTCTAATAAAATGCCTGTTCATTTAGATTTAATTGATTTAGCAAAAAACGGAGACTCTGATGCAGTTAAATTGATGATGAAGTGGGGATATGAAGGATCAAAGAAATTCATTGGAGGTAATCCTGTAGAAAAAATTATTCAGTCTCCAAGAGATATTAGAGAAATATTAGCAGTCGACCTTGTTGCTTGTAACAACTATAAAAATGGAACTGACGCAGCAAAATCAATAGAATGCCCATGTTTATTTATTTTTGGATCTTTAGATAAAATGGTAAATTTAGAGGCAGGTAAAAAATTTTCTAATTTAGTCAAAAACCCAACAGTACATGTAATTGAAGGATGTGGTCATATGATTATGATTGAAAAAGCATTTGAAATGAGAGACAAGGTCTTAGAATTTTTAAATAAATGAAAACTTATTCAATAGCAAAATCAAGAAGACTTAGAGGTACTCCTTACACTTCAAGAATTGAAAAACAAGGTGTTACAGCTTACACCATATACAATCATATGCTGCTCCCCGCTGCATTTGGTACATTGGAAGACTCTTACTATCATTTAAAAGAGTATGTACAGGTATGGGATGTTGCTGCAGAAAGACAAGTAGAAATTTCTGGAAAAGATTCTGCAAAATTAGTTCAATTAATGACCTGTAGAGATTTATCAAAATCAAAAGATGGAAGATGTTATTATTGCCCAATAATTGACGATAATGGAGGGCTCATTAATGATCCAGTAGTTTTGAGATTAAACGAAAACAAATGGTGGGTTTCTCTTGCTGATTCTGATGTAATATTATTTGCTAAAGGACTAGCAATAGGAAATAAATTTGATGTTAAAATTATTGAACCCGATGTTGATATAATGGCAGTACAAGGCCCTAAGTCATTTAATCTGATGGAAAAAGTTTTTGGAGATAAAATTGTAAATTTAAAATTCTTTGGTTTTGATTATTTCGAATTTGGTGGTGATAAACATTTAATTGCAAGATCTGGATGGTCTAAACAAGGTGGTTATGAAATTTATGTTGAGCATAATGACTCAGGATTAAAATTATATGATCATCTTTTTGAAATTGGAAAAGAATTTAATATTAAACCAGGATGTCCCAACTTAATTGAAAGAATTGAAAGTGGATTACTTTCATACGGAAATGATATGGATAATGGAGATAATCCATATGAGTGTGGATTTGATAAATACATTAATGTAGATAGTGATATCGATTTTTTAGGAAAAGAAAAACTAAAACAAATGAAAGCAGATGGAATTAAAAAAAAACTAATGGGAGTAAAGTTTGATATAGATAAGATTAGTCTTACAGGGTCGTTAGATTTGACCGATCAAAATAATAAAATAATTGGAGAATTGAGATCAGCTTGTTATTCGCCTCATTTTAAAAAAGTTATTGGTATCGCTATGATGAAAAAAGACTACTGGAATACTGATCAAGACGTAAAAGCCAAGATAAATAGCCAAAATTGTACCGGTAAAGTTTGCGATTTACCTTTTATTTAGTATAAAAGCTCTTAAACATGAACATAGCTATAGTAGGTGCAACAGGTAATGTAGGAAGAAAAACTCTTGAAGTTTTTGATAAAAAAAACTTTAAGTTTGATAACTTGTATTTAGTAGCATCAGAAAAAAGTGCAGGAAAAAAAATCACATTTAGAGACAAAGAATATGAAATTGAAAATTTGGAGAACTATGATTTTTCAAAAGCAAATATAACTTTCTTTGCAGCTGGAGGAAAAATTGCAGAAAAGTATGCAGAAAATGCAGCTAAAAATACTATAGTAATTGATAATTCAAGTTTTTTTAGAATGGATCCAGACGTTCCTCTTATTGTTCCACAAGTAAATGGATCTGATATAAAAAAAATGAAGAAAAATATAATTGCTAATCCAAATTGTTCAACAGCACAACTTGTTATTGCACTCAAACCACTTCATGATTTATTTAAAATAAAGAGAGTTGTGGTCTCAACTTATCAATCTGTTTCAGGTGGTGGTAAGGCTCCAATGGATGAATTAATTGAACAAACTAAATTGTACTTAGAAGGAAAAAAAATTGATTCAAAAAATTTTACCAAACAAATTGCATTTAATATTATTCCACACATAGATGTATTTGCAGAAGATGGTTATACAAAAGAAGAATTAAAAATGGTGAAAGAAACAAAAAAAATTTTAGATAATAAAATTGAACTTACAGCAACTTGTGTGAGGATTCCAGTTCTAGTGTCACATTCTGAATCTGTAAACATTGAGTTTGAAAAACCATATAATTTAGAAAAAGTGAGAAATGCACTAAATAACGCAGAAGGATGCAAGGTAATTGATAAAAGGGAAAACGGTGGTTATAGTACTCCAATTGATGCCACTGGGAGTGACGAAACTTATATATCTAGAATTAGAGAAGATAAAACAAATCCTAATTCTTTAAACTTATGGATAGTTTCTGATAACCTATTAAGAGGTGCTGCACTTAATTCGGTTGAAATTGCAGAAACAATAATTAAATCAAATTAAGGAAATGAAAAATAGACCTTTATCTCCACATATACAAATTTATAAATGGCACATTTCTTCGTTGGTATCAATTTCACATAGAATTACAGGAATAATAAATTTTTTTGCAATTACTTTAATTTGTTTCTGGTTTGCTTTCATGCTTCTAGGCGAAACCAACTATCAAATAATTAAGAATTTTTTAGAAACATTTTTAGGAAAATTTATTTTGATTGGTATAACTTGGTCATTTAGTTTTCAAATGTTAAGTGAGATAAGACATTTAATTATGGATTACGGTTATGGATTTGAATTAAAAACAACAAAAGTTACTGGACTATTTGTTATTTTTGGATCAATAATTTTAACTATATTAATTTATTTTTTAGGGAGAGGCTTTGTATAATGATACCAGCAACAAAAAAGTGGATTTTTCTAAGAATAAGTTCATTGATTCTATTACCTTTAATGTTTTGGTTTATAGTAAATTTAGTAAACTTTTATGATAAAACACATTTTGAAATAGTTGGTTTTTTAACAGCTCAGTCATCTAAAATTTTAATAGGTTTATTTTTGATATTTTCTTATTTTTTTTCAGCTTTGAGCATAAGTGAGGTTTTTGAGGACTATATTAAAGATGAAAAAATCAAAAATGCCGCAAACAAAGCGCTGAATTTTTTTGCTATAGTAATTCCTATAATTACAATTATTGTAATATCTAACTTAGGTACATGAAAGAATATAATATCATAGAACATGAGTACGATGTTGTTGTACTCGGAGCCGGGGGCTCTGGATTAAGAGCGGCTGTAGGGCTTAGTGAAGCTGGATTAAAAACAGCTTGTATTTCAAAAGTATTTCCAACTAGAAGTCATACGTCAGCCGCACAAGGTGGTATTTCAGCATCTCTTGGAAATATGGGTGAAGATGATTGGAGATGGCACATGTATGATACTGTAAAAGGTGCCGATTGGTTAGGTGACCAAGATAGTATTGAGTATTTGTGTAAAGAGGCACCAAAAGCTGTATTAGAATTAGAACAATATGGAGTTCCATTTAGCAGAACTGAAGAAGGAAAAATATATCAAAGACCGTTCGGTGGTATGACAAAAAATTATGGTAATGGCATCGTTCAAAGAACTTGTGCAGCAGCAGATAGAACTGGTCATGCAATTTTGCATACACTTTATGGTCAAGCCTTAAAACATAATACAGAATTTTTTATAGAATACTTCGCGTTAGATTTGCTAATGAAAAATGGTGAATGTAAAGGATTGATTGCTTGGAATTTAAATGATGGGACTATACACAGATTTAGAGCTCACACAGTAATTATTGCAACTGGTGGATATGGAAAAGTTTATTATTCAGCAACATCTGCACATACATGCACTGGTGATGGAAATGCAATGGTTTTAAGAGCAGGTCTGCCATTACAAGACATGGAATTTGTACAATTTCACCCTACGGGTATATATGGCCATGGTACTTTAATAACAGAAGGCGCACGAGGAGAAGGAGGATATCTTACAAACTCTAAAGGTGAGAGGTTTATGGAAAGGTATGCTCCAAATGCAAAAGATTTAGCATCTCGAGATGTTGTAAGCAGGTCTATGTCAATTGAAATTAATGAGGGAAGAGGAGTTGGAAAAGAACACGATCATGTCCATTTAAATTTAAATCACCTAGATAAAGAAATTATTGAAAGCAGATTGCCAGGAATAACAGAGGCTGCAAGATTATTTGCAAATGTAGATATCACAAAAGAGCCAATTCCAGTCGTGCCAACAGTTCATTATAATATGGGAGGTATTCCTACAAATTATAAAGCAGAGGTCTTAACTGTTAATGGTTCAGAAAAAACTGTGCCTGGATTAATGGCTATTGGTGAAGCAGCATGTGTTTCTGTTCATGGTGCAAATAGACTTGGATCTAATTCATTAATTGATCTAGTAGTATTTGGAAGAGCAGCAGCAAAGAGAGCTGCTGAATTAATAAAACCAGGAACACCGCATGAAGAAATACCTGAAGCTGAAACTCAAAAATGTTTAGATAGGTTTGATAAATTAAGAAATGCTAATGGAAATAATAGTACTGCAGAATTAAGACTTTCAATGCAAAAAACTATGCAATCAAAGTGTGCTGTATTTAGAACGGAAAAAAATTTGAAAGAGGGTGTTGAGGAGATTAGAAAAACTTATGATGGCATGGATTCTATATCTGTTAAAGATAGATCTTTGGTATTTAATACAGATTTAGTCGAAACGTTAGAATTTGATAATTTAATAAGACAAGCAGTAACAACTGTAGATTCAGCATACCATAGAAAAGAAAGCAGAGGTGCACATGCACGGGACGACTATCCTAAAAGAGATGATGTGAAATATATGCAACATACATTAGCATGGTGTGATGGAAAAAACACAAAGATTAGTTATAGAGATGTACACAAGTCAACATTAACAAATGAAGTTCAATATTTTCCACCTCAAGAGAGAGTATATTAATGGTTCAAATTAGTTTGCCTAAGAATTCAGAAGTTAAAAAAGGCAAATACTTTGAAGATAAAACTGGTTCTAAAAATCTAAGAAAAATTAACGTATATAGATGGGATCCAACAACAGAGGAAAATCCAAGAATAGATACATATGAAGTTGATATGGACAATTGTCCATCTAAAGTGTTAGATATTTTAAATAAAATCAAAAACGAAATTGATCCTACTTTAGCTTATAGACGATCTTGCGCTCATGGAGTTTGCGGTTCTTGTGCTATGAATATGGGAGGAAAAAATGGGCTCGCTTGTACAACATCTCATTCAGAAATTGAAGGTGACATTGATATTTATCCTTTACCGCATTTAAAGGTTAAAAAAGATTTAATAGGAGATCTAGATGGCCTATATAAACAATATCAGTCAATTGAACCTTGGTTAAAAAACAATTCAACAAAACAAACAAATGAAATTTATCAATCTAAAGATGATAGAGCAAAATTAGATGGTGCCTATGAATGTATTATGTGTGCATGTTGTTCTACATCATGCCCAAGTTATTGGTGGAATGGTGATAAATATTTGGGTCCAGCAGTTCTATTACAAGCTTATAGATGGATAATCGACAGTAGAGATGAAGATAGAAAACAGAGATTAAAAAAAGTTGCAGATGAATTAAAACTTTACAGGTGCCATACTATTTTAAATTGTACAAGTGCATGCCCTAAAGGCTTAAATCCTGCAAAAGCGATTGCAGAAATAAAAAAAATGCTAGCAACTGCTAATGTTTAAATAGACTAATTAAGAATTTTGCTTTAAAAAATCATATTCATGAAATTAATTGAACACTTTGTAAATGGAAAAATAATTTCAGGTTCATCAAATAGGAATGGAAAAGTATTTAATCCAGCTACTGGAGAACAAGCTTCCGAAGTACGACTTGCAAGTAAGAGTGATTTGGATAGTACTGTTGAAATAGCAAAAAAAGCGTTTGAAACTTGGTCTCTAAAGCCTTCACTTCAAAGGGCGAGAATAATTTTTAAGTTTAAGGAGTTAGTTGAAAAAAATTCTGAAGAACTTACAAAACTAATTGTTTCAGAACATGGAAAAGTTTATGAGGATGCAAAAGGTTCCTTAACAAGAGGACTAGAGGTTGTAGAATTTGCTTGTGGAATTCCACATTTGTTAAAAGGCGAGTATTCTGAAAATGTAGGTACAGATGTTGATAGTTATTCTATTAGACAGCCACTTGGTGTGGTTGCTGGAATTACTCCATTTAATTTTCCAGCAATGGTCCCAATGTGGATGTTTCCTATAGCCATAGCTTGTGGAAATACTTTTATTCTTAAACCTTCAGAAAAAGATCCATCTTGCCCTTTGAGATTAGCCGAATTACTTTCTGAAGCTGGTGTTCCAGACGGTGTGTTTAACGTTATAAATGGCGATAAAGAAGTTGTTGATGCAATTTTAGAAAATAAAGATATCAAAGCTGTTAGTTTTGTGGGTTCCACTCCCATTGCAAAATATATTTATGAAAATTCAGCTAAAAATGAAAAAAGAGTTCAAGCTTTAGGTGGGGCTAAAAATCATTTAGTTGTAATGCCAGATTGCGATTTAGATAGTGCAGTTAATGGTTTAATGGGTGCAGCATACGGTTCAGCTGGTGAGAGATGTATGGCTCAATCAGTTGCTGTTGTAGTTGGAGATATTGGAGATGAGCTTGTATCAAGATTATCAAAAAAAGCTGAGGCTTTAAAAGTAGGTCCTGGAATGGACAAAACATCTGAGATGGGGCCTTTGGTTACCAAGGAACATTTGGAAAAAGTTACTAGTTATGTTGATTTAGGTGTAAAGGAAGGAGCAAAATTAGTAGTTGATGGAAGAGGTTTAAAACTTCAGGGTTACGAAAATGGTTTTTATATAGGTGGATGTTTATTTGATCATGTAAATAAAGAGATGAGAATTTATAAAGAGGAAATATTTGGTCCAGTATTATCAGTTGTTAGAGTAAAAACGTTTGAGGAAGCTGCAAAATTAATCAATGATCATGAGTATGGAAATGGGGTTAGTATTTATACAAGAGATGGTGATGCAGGTAGAACTTTTGCAAGTAAAATTCAAGTAGGTATGGTTGGAATTAATGTGCCTATTCCAGTACCAATGGCATTTCATAGCTTTGGTGGTTGGAAAAGATCTATATTTGGAGATAGTGGAATGCATGGCATGGAAGGAATAAAATTTTATACTAAACTAAAAACAGTAACATCTAGATGGCCTTCAGGTGTCCGATCAAATGCTGAATTTGTAATGCCAACAATGAAATAAAGGAAATCAATGACAAAAATATCTTTAATTGGTGCAGGCCAAATTGGTGGAACTCTTGCACATTTAATAGGAACAAAAGAATTAGTAAATGAAGTGGTTTTATTTGATGTAGCTAGTGGTATTGCAAAAGGAAAAGCATTAGATATTGCACAATCTTCATCTGTAGATGGTTTCAATGTTAGGTTTTCAGGAACTGATAATTATGAGGATATAAAAGATTCAGATGTAGTTATAATTACAGCAGGTGTTCCAAGAAAACCTGGAATGAGTCGAGACGATCTTCTTGGAATTAATTTAAAAATTATCAAACAAGTTGCTGAGGGGGTAAAGAAAAATGCTCCTAACGCTTTTGTGATTTGTATCACCAATCCTTTAGATGTTATGGTTATGGCATTTCAAAAATTTTCAGGTTTGCCATCAAATAAAGTTGTTGGTATGGCAGGTATTTTAGATAGTTCGAGACTTAAATTATTTTTATCATTAGAACTAAATGTGCCAGTAAGAGAAATTGAGGCAATGGTTATGGGTGGTCATGGTGACACTATGGTTCCTATGCCAAGATTTACAAAAATTTCAGGTAAACCATTGATGGATCTTGTAAAGGATGGAGAGATTTCTTTAGAAAGAGTTGAGGAAATTAATCAGAGAACAAGAGATGGTGGTGCGGAAATAGTTAAATATTTAGAAAAAGGATCAGCTTTTTATGCACCAGCAGCTTCAGGTGTTCAAATGGCAGAAGCATATTTGAATGATCAGAAAAAACTATTACCCTGCGCTGTACAATTAAATGGAGAATACGGTGTGAAAAATGTTTATGCAGGTGTTCCTGTTGTCATTGGAAAAGATGGTGTAGAAAAAATTGAAGAGATTGATTTATATGAAGAAGAAAAAAAAGAATTTATGCATTCAATAGATGCTGTAAAAGCTTTATGGGAAGCTGCATCTAAAATAGATCCTGATTTATCTGCATAATAATGAACATTCACGAGCATCAAGCTAAACAAATATTAAAAAAATATGGAGCTGTAGTTCCTGAAGGAGTATTTGCGCATAATGTTGATGAACTTATTGAAAAAGCAAAAGCACTCAAAACTGAAAAATATGTACTTAAAGCACAAATCCATGCTGGAGGTAGAGGAAAAGCTGGAGGTGTAAAAATTTTAAACTCTATTGATGAGCTAGCAGTAGCAGCTAAAGAATTACTAGGAAAAACACTAGTTACTCATCAAACTGGCCCTGATGGTAGAGAGGTAAAAAGATTATACGTAGAAGAGTCATCAAATATAGATAAAGAATTTTATCTTTCGTGTCTGGTTGATAGGGCAAGTTCTAAAATTGCATTTATATCAAGTGACCAAGGAGGGATAGATATTGAAGAAGTTGCAAGCAGTTCACCTGAAAAAATTATAACTACAAAAGTTGATATGGGTGATGAAATTTCAGAGTCAGATTGTGAAAAAATAATTAATATATTTAATTTAAATGAAGATGTAAAAAAACAAGCAATAACATTAATTAAATCAATATATAAAATGTTTGTGGGTACTGATGCAAACATGGTTGAAGTAAATCCATTAATTTTGACAAAAGAGGAAAAAATTGTTTGTTTAGATGCAAAAGTTAATTTCGACTCTAACGCTTTATTCAGGCATCCAGAAATTATTGAATTAAGAGATTTAAATGAGGAAAATCCTACAGAGATAGAAGCTAGTAAGCATGATCTTGCATATATCAAGTTAGATGGAAGTATTGGCTGTATGGTGAATGGGGCAGGATTAGCGATGGCAACAATGGACATAATTAAATTGTATGGTAAAGAGCCAGCAAATTTTTTAGATGTGGGCGGTGGCGCATCCAAAGAAAAAGTATCTGCTGCATTAAAGATAATTCTCTCAGATAAAAATGTTAAAGGTATTTTAATTAATATTTTTGGAGGAATAATGAGATGCGATGTCCTTGCCCAAGGAGTAGTTGATGCAGCTAAAGAAATTAATATTAGTGTACCTTTAGTTGTAAGATTAGCAGGCACAAATTTCAAAGAAGGAAAAAAAATTCTTGATAATTCTGGATTAAAATTAATTTCTGCAGAAAATTTAGATGATGCTGCTAAGAAAATTGTTGAGGCGATAAAATAAAATGTCGGTTTTGGTAAATAAAAATACTAAAGTAATTTGTCAGGGATTTACTGGCTCACACGGAACATTTCATTCAGACCAAGCTATAAAATATGGAACCAATCTTGTTGGTGGAGTTACTCCAAAGAAAGGTGGACAAAAACATTTAGACAGACCAGTTTTTAATAGCGTTTTAGAGGCAAAAGATGAAGTAGGAGCAGATGCAACTATGATTTATGTACCTGCTAAATTTGCTGCAGCAGCAATCATTGAAGCTATTGATGCATCAGTTGAACTTATTGTTTGTATAACAGAGGGAATTCCAATTCAGGATATGCTAAAAGTCAGACAAAAATTAAGTGGATCAAGTAGCAGATTAATTGGACCTAATTGTCCAGGAATAATTACACCAAATGAATGTAAAATTGGTATCATGCCAGGTAGTATTCACAAAAGAGGAAGTGTTGGAATTGTATCGAGGTCAGGAACATTGACATATGAAGCAGTAGCCCAAACAACTGAAAATGGACTTGGTCAATCAACTTGTATTGGTATAGGTGGTGATCCTATTAATGGAACAAATTTTATAGATTGTTTAGAATTATTTTTAAATGATGATGAAACAGAATCTATTTTAATGATAGGTGAAATTGGAGGAACAGCCGAAGAAGAAGCGGCTAACTTTATAAAAAATCATAAGATTAAAAAACCAATAGTTGGATTTATAGCTGGAATTACAGCTCCTCCAGGAAGGAGAATGGGGCATGCTGGCGCCATTATATCAGGTGGCAAGGGTGGAGCTGTAGATAAAATAAAAAAAATGGAAGAATGTGGTATTACAGTTGCTAAATCACCATCAATTATTGGAAAAACTTTATTTAATAAACTGTCTAATTGAAAAAAAATATTAGAGGGATATATTAAATAAATAAGATGTCTTCATCAAAAAATCTTGATTTCGAAAAAACTTCATTTTTAAACAAATCTAATAGTGCGTTTATAGAAGAAATGTATTTAAAGTTTATTAATAAAGATGCTGATCTTCCAGAAAGTTGGGCAAATTATTTTGAGGGAATTGGTGAAGAATTAAATGTTATAGCAAAAGAAATTAATGGTCCATCATGGGGACCTACTAAAAAAAAGATTAATATTGATGAATTACAAAAAAAAATAGAAGAACAAGATAAAAATGATTTTGATAATGTTAAATTAGACACTTCAGAAAAATTTAATTTTCAATTACTTGCTGATTCAAATAAAGATTCTATCAGTGCTGTAGCATTAATTAGAGCATATAGACTAAGAGGACATTTATTAGCTGATCTTGATCCTCTAGAAATGAGAGAGTCAGAATATTTAGATGAGCTCCATCCAGATTTTTACGGTTTTAAAAAAGAAAATTACGATAAGAAAATTTTTCTAAATGGGGTAATCAATCTTAAATATGCAAATATAAGAGAAATACTTAAGTTTATGAAAAAGACCTATTGTGGAAAAATAGGTTATGAGTTCATGCATATTTCAAACCCAGTTGAGAGAAAGTGGTTTAGAGACAGAATAGAGCAAGATAAAAATGCACTTCAATTTACAAAAAATGGTAAAGAGGCAATTTTAAATAAGTTAGTACAGGCAGAAGGATTTGAAAAATTTTTAGCTAAAAAGTATGTGGGAACAAAAAGGTTTGGTTTAGATGGTGGTGAAAGTTTAATTCCTGCTCTTGAACAAATAATAAAAATCGGTGGCCAAAATAATATAAAAGAAGTTAAAATAGGTATGTCTCATAGAGGCAGACTTAACGTTTTGGCAAATGTTTTACAAAAATCTTACAAAAAAATTTTTAATGAGTTTGCCGGTGAGTTTAGTACCGATTCTGAAGATAGCGCTGGAGATGTAAAATATCATCTTGGAGCGTCGTCTGATAGAAAATTTGATGGAAATTTAGTACATGTCAGTTTAACAGATAATCCTTCTCATTTAGAAGCTGTTAACCCAGTTGTTTTAGGACAAACAAGAGCCAAACAATTTTTCCACAAAGATAAAGAGAGAAATAAAGTTATACCTATTCTCATTCATGGGGATGCAGCCTTTGCTGGTCAAGGAGTTGTAGCAGAATGTTTTGCAATGTCTGGATTACCAGGGCACAACACTGGAGGAACAATTCATATTATTGTTAATAATCAGATAGGATTTACCACTAGCCCAAGATTTGCCAGATCTTCACCTTATCCATCTGATGTTGCAAAAATGGTAGAGGCACCAATTCTTCATGTAAATGGAGATGATCCGGAAGCAGTTGTTTATGCAACTAGAATAGCAACAGAATTTCGATTAAAATTTAATAGAGACGTTGTAGTAGATTTAATTTGTTATAGAAGATTTGGACACAATGAGGGAGATGAGCCTTCATTTACTCAACCTTTAATGTATAAAAAAATTAGATCTCATCCCAGTGTTTACAAAATTTATGGAAATAAATTAGTAAACGAAAAATCTATTACTGAAGAATTATTAAATCAAAATGTTAAATCGTTTAAAGATTTACTTGATGAACAATATAAAAGTGCAAAAGATTATAAACCTAAAATAGAATGGTTTGAGGGAACATGGTCAAGATATAAACCTGAAAGAGGTAAAGATAAAAGGGGCATAACAGGTTATGATGAAAATAAATTAAAAATAATTTCAGATAAAATAAATGGCATTCCTGAGGAAAAAAATATACATAAAACTATCTCAAAAATATTTAATGCCAGAAAAGAAAGTATCGAAAAAGGTACTAGAATCGATTGGTCTTCAGCAGAATCTTTAGCGTTTGGATCTTTGCTGGAAGAGGGATATCCGGTTAGACTTGTAGGACAAGACTCTGGAAGAGGAACATTTAGTCAACGACATTCTGTTTTAAGAAATCAAATAGATAATTCTAGGTACATTCCTCTCAATAATATTTCTAAAAATCAAAAGCAATTTGAGGTAGTTGACAGTTTTTTATCTGAACTTGCGGTTTTAGGTTTTGAATATGGTTATAGTTTAGTAGAGCCGAATACCCTTACTCTCTGGGAAGCGCAATTTGGTGACTTTGCAAATGGTGCTCAGGTTGTAATTGATCAATTTATTGCATCTGGTGAGAGAAAATGGAATAGAGCATCAGGTATAGTAATGTTGTTACCCCACGGATATGAAGGACAAGGACCAGAACATTCTTCAGCTAGATTAGAAAGATTTTTACAACTATGCTCAAACGATAATATGCAAGTAATGAACTGCACAACACCAGCAAATTATTTTCATGCTTTAAGAAGACAAATGCATAGGAGTTTCAGAAAGCCATTAATCATAATGACACCAAAATCATTATTAAGAAATAAATATTGTGTTTCAAATTTAGAAGATTTTAACAAAAAAAATACTTTCCATAGAGTATTGTGGGATCACGCTATTGATCATAAGTCTAAAGGATTTATTAAACTTAAAGAAAGTTCAAAGATTAAAAAAGTAATTCTTTGTTCAGGAAAGGTATATTTTGATTTATTAGATGCCAGAGAAAAACTTAAAAGAGATGATGTAGTGATGTATAGAATTGAACAATTGTATCCATTTCCAGTTAAAGCTTTGATTAAAGAGTTAAGACCATATGCTAAAAATGCTAAATTCTTTTGGTGCCAAGAAGAACCAAAAAATATGGGTGCTTGGTTTTCAGTTAGAGATTATATCCAATGGACATTAGACACTTTAAAGGCTAATAATAATAAAATTTCTTATATAGGAAGAAGCCCAGACGCAACTCCTGCAACAGGATATGCCAAAAGGCATAATTCTCAACAACAAGAAATAATTAATAAGGTATTTGATTAATTTTAATGAGTGAAAAAATAGTAGTCCCAGTTCTTGGTGAAAGTATAACAGAAGCGACTGTTGCAAAATGGTTAAAAAACACCGGTGATACAGTTAAAGTAGATGAACCAATTGTAGAACTTGAGACAGACAAAGTAAACTTAGAAGTGCCATCTCCAATTTCTGGCGTGTTAACAGAAATAAATTCACAAGATGGATCAGTTGTTGAAGTAGGAGCATTATTAGGTTCTGTATCAGCAGATGGTGGAGCAGTTAAATCTACACCAATAAAGAAAGAAGAGGTAAAGAAAGAGCAAATTGTTCCTAAAGAGAGCAATGTAATAAAATTAGATGCAAATAAAAAAGAACCAAAAGTATTTGAAGAAACACCCAAAGAGAAACCTCTAGTTTTAACTGAGGAAGTTAAATCAGATGTTGCTCTAAAAAGAGATGTTAATCCAACATTGTCTCCAGCAGTGAGAAAAATAGTAACTGAAAATAATATCGATATTAATTCAATTCAAGGTTCAGGAAAAGATGGGAGAGTTTTAAAAGGAGATTTAATAAGTTTGATGGGTGCAAATCCAAAACCGTCTGAAAGAAAAATTCAATATGGTGAAGAAGAACGAATTAAGATGACTAGGTTGAGACAAACTATTGCAAAAAGATTAAAGCAAGCTCAAGAAAATGCCGCTCTTTTAACAACATTTAACGAGGTTGATATGAGTAGCGTAATGGAAATGAGGAAGGAAAATCAAGAGGATTTCAAATCTCGTTATGGGATAAAATTAGGATTTATGTCTTTCTTTGTAAAAGCATGTGTAGTTGCTTTAAAAAATTTCCCTGCAGTGAATGCTGAAATTGACGGAGATGAGATTATCTATAAAAACTATTACAATATTAGTTTTGCTGTTGGAACAGAAAAAGGCTTGGTTGTTCCAGTTTTAAGAAATGCAGACGAATTATCATTTGCTGAAATTGAAAAAAATATTAAAGAAATTTCAGAAAAAGCGCGAGATGGAAAGCTAACGATTGAAGATCTTCAGGGAGGAACATTTACAATAAGTAATGGAGGCGTGTATGGGTCTATGCTTTCAACCCCAATACTAAATTTGCCTCAATCTGGAGTGTTGGGCATGCATAATATAGTTGAAAGACCTGTTGTTGTAGACGGTGAAATAAAAATAAGACCAATTATGTATTTAGCATTATCATATGATCACAGAATTATTGATGGAAAAGAATCTGTATCTTTCCTTAAAATGATTAAAGAAAACTTAGAAGACCCTAGAAGGTTGTTTTTAGATATTTAAATGTCAGAAAAATTTCAAGCTGTAGTTATAGGAGGTGGACCGGGTGGTTATGTTTGTGCAATCAGACTTGCTCAATTAGGGTTAAAAACTGCATGTATAGAGTCTAGAGGGTCTTTAGGAGGTACTTGTTTAAATGTTGGCTGCATCCCATCAAAAAGCTTACTTAATCTGTCTGAAGAATTTCACAAAGTAAAAAGCTTAGCAAACAAAGGTATTGAAGTTGGTGATGTAAAATTAAATTTAGAAAAAATGATGAAAAGCAAAGATAAAGCTGTAACTGTTCTTACAAAAGGTGTTGAATTTCTTTTGAAAAAAAACAAGGTTACTTACTTTAAAGGACACGGAAGTTTTAAATCTAAAAATGAAATTTTAATAAAGGATGATAAAAATAAAGAAACTATCATCCAAACAGAAAAAACAGTTATTGCAACAGGATCAGTTCCAGTCTCGTTACCAGGAATAGATATAGATGAGAAAACAATTGTTTCATCAACAGGTGCTTTAAAGTTAGAAAAGGTACCTAAGAAAATGGTTGTAGTAGGAGGAGGCTATATAGGATTAGAGATGGGATCTGTATGGTCAAGACTTGGAGCAGAGGTGCATGTTGTTGAATTTTTAGATCATATTACACCTGGAATGGATAAAGAAATCTCATCAGAATTTATGAAAATTTTAAAAAAACAGGGAATGAAATTTAATATGCAAAATAAAGTTGAAACAATTAAAAAAAATGCAGCAGGTGCAGTGGTATCAACTGTGGATAAAGATGGTAATAAAAATAATTTTGATTGTGATGTTGTTCTAATCTCTGTTGGCAGAAAACCTAATACAGATGGTTTAAATTTAGAGTCTGTAGGAGTAGATCTTGATGAAAGAAATAGAATTAAAACTGATAAAATTTTTAAGACTACCGTTGAAAATATTTATGCAATAGGTGATGTAATTGTTGGTCCAATGCTTGCACATAAAGCGGAGGACGAAGGTATAGCAGTTGCAGAAAACATAGTTGGTCAATCTGGACATGTAAATTACGATACAATCCCAGGAGTAATTTATACAACACCGGAAGTAGCATCAATCGGTAACACTGAGGAGCAGTTAAAAGAATTAAATAAAAAATATAAAGTAGGAAAATTTTCTTTTATGGCTAATTCAAGAGCTAAGGCCATAGATGATGCAGAAGGTTTTGTTAAAATTTTAGCTGATGAGCAAACAGATAAAGTATTAGGTGCACATATAATTGGACCTCATGCAGGAGAATTAATTGCAGAGATCGGTGTTGCAATGGAATTTGGTGCAAGTGCAGAAGATATCGCCCGAACTTGTCATGCTCATCCAACGTTTTCTGAAGCAGTTAAAGAAGCCGCTTTATCAGTAGATAAAAGAGCAATACACTCTTAATTTTTTTTCATATTATAAAAATATGAAATATCCGATTCTTTTACCAAATATTTTTAATCATCCATTTACTTATGAAAGTAGTTTAAATCTTAAAGTTGGTGATTATGTAATGGTACCTTTTGGAAAATTAAAAATTACCGGTGTTGTTTGGGACGAATTTGAAAAAAATAATAATAAAAATTTTAAGACTAAAAATGTAATCAAGAAATTAGACGTTACTCCGTTAAAAAAAAATACAATAAATTTTTTAAATTGGTTTGCAGAATATAATCTTATCCCAAAGGGTATGGCATTAAAGTTGGTACTTTTAAGTAGTAATGCGGTAGAAAACAAAGAAACTCAACTTTATCAAATATTTGATAGCAAAATTGAACAAAACTTAATCAAGCTATCTAGTGATCAAAATAAATCTCTAAAAAAAATGAATATTTCAAATAAAAAATTTAGAGTTCATGTTTTGCAAGGCACAACTGGATCAGGAAAAACTTTAGTTTATTTTGAAGCATTAAAACCATTGATAGAGAAGGGTTTTCAAGGATTAATTTTATTACCAGAAATAGGTCTAACCAGTCAGTTTGAACAAAAATTTATAGAATATTTTGGTTTCAAACCTGCGGTTTGGCATTCGGGTATTTCAAAAAAAAAGAAAGAATTAATTTGGAGTGGTGTTTCTAACGGTAAAATAAAAATAATTATTGGTGCAAGGTCCTCATTATTTTTACCATTTAAAAAATTAGGAATGATAATTGTTGATGAGGAACATGATCAATCATTTAAACAAGATGAAGGTATAACTTATAATGCTCGTGATATGGCAATCTCTAGAGCATCTTTTGAAAACGTTCCAATCAATTTGATTACTGCTGTCCCTTCTATAGAAACTTTTGAAAATATTAAAAAAGGTAAATACGAGGTTTCTAAATTAAATGAAAGATATCAAAACGCAGCATTACCTAATTATGAAATTATTAATTTAAATAATACAAAACTTGAAAAACAGTCATGGCTATCAAATAAAATTATTGAAAAAGTTAATTTACATTTAGAAAAAAAAGATCAAGTTTTGTTTTTTTTAAATAGAAGAGGTTTTTCTCCAAATGTTTTATGTAATAAGTGTTTTACAAGTTTTACATGTCCAAATTGTAGTATCAATCTAGTTTATCATAAAAATAAAAATAACCTGTTATGCCATTACTGTGGATACAAATCTGATCTTAAAAGAAATTGTACAAAAGAAGGTAATTGTGAATTTATTTTTAGTGGTCCTGGTGTTGAGAGAATTTCAGAAGAGGTAAAAAGAAAATTTCCTGGAAAAAAAATAGAGATTTTTTCAAGTGACACAATGAATAAAAAAGATTCTAAAGAAAAAATATGTAAAATTATAAATAATGAAACACATATTTTAGTTGGAACCCAATTAATTTCAAAAGGTTTTCATTTTCCAAGCTTAAATTGCATTGTAGTTGTTGATATTGATCTTTCATCTCAAGGACATGATTTAAGAGGTGCAGAAAAAAATTTACAGCTTTATCATCAACTTTCAGGACGTGCAGGAAGAACAGGAAAGCCAGCAACCGTATATTTTCAAACTTATGAAAATAATACAAAGATGATTTCAGAAATTACAAGTAAAAATCCAGATATTTTTTTAGAAAGAGAACTGGAGATAAGAAAAAAAAATAAACTACCTCCATTTCAAAGGTTTATTTCTTTAATCTTAACGGGAGATAATGAAATTAAATTAGAAAAAGAAGCTATTAATTTTAAAAATTTTATTGAAAACAAAATAGAAGGAAAAATATTAGGGCCGGTGAATGCTCCATTGTTTAGATTAAAGAGAAAATTTAGAATTAGATTTTTAATTAGAGGCTTAAAATCTATGAAACTACAAAGCTCTCTTGCAAAAATTATTCCAAAATATAAATTTTCTTCTGGAATAAAACTTTCAGTTGATGTCGACCCAATTAACTTCAATTAACCGCAAAAAAGAGGCCTTTTTTACGAATCCGCTACTTGAAGACATAAGGGTCATATGCTATTTAGGGCGTGATTTATAAATAATCTTCAACATTATAGAGGAACCAAGTTGAGTAAAGACACCGGATTTTCAATAACTTCAGCTGAAAGGTATTCTCTTGCGCTTTTTGAACTTTCAGAGGAAAACAATCTTTTAAGTCAGATCGAAGATCAGTCTTTATCTATTCTTAATTTAATTGATCAAAGTAAAGATTTTTCTAATTTAATTAAAGATCCAACCACAAGCCAAGAAGATTTACTTAAAGTAATCAATACAATCTCTGAAAATAATAAATTTGAGTCTTTATTTAAAAATTTTTTAAGTTTCTTAATTCAAAAAAGACGTTTCTTTTTTATTGAGCGTATACTTAAAAGCTTTATTGAAATTTGTTCAAGAAAAAGAGGAGAGCTTAAGGCAGAATTAAAATCAGCAAAATCATTATCAAATGATGAAATTGCAAAAATTACAGAAGAGTTAACAAAAAATTTTAGCTCAAAAATAAAATTAAACTACAAACATGACGAAAGTTTAATAGGAGGTTTAGTAGTACAAGTTGGAAGTACTATGGTCGATACCTCAATTAAAAATAAATTACAACAAATCGAAAATAGAATGATAGAGGCATAAATGGAAATAAATCCTTCAGAAGTTACAAAAATATTAAAAGAACAAATTAAAAATTTTGGTGATAAAGCGGAAGTCACAGAGGTTGGTCAAGTTTTATCAGTTGGAGACGGTATTGCTAGGATTTATGGTTTGGACAATGTTCAAGCTGGTGAAATGGTAGAGTTTGCAGATGGTTCAAAAGGTATGGCTCTAAACTTGGAAAGTGAAAACGTTGGTGTCGTAATTTTTGGTGATGATAGAAATGTTAAAGAAGGGGATGTAGTAAAAAGAACTGGTAATATTGTTGATACTCCAGTTGGAAAAGAATTATTAGGAAGAGTAGTTGATGGTTTAGGAAATCCTATTGATGGAAAAGGACCATTAGATAAAGGTATTAAAAAAAGTAGGGTGGAAGTTAAAGCACCTGGTATTATTCCACGACAATCAGTGAGTGAACCAATGCAAACTGGTCTTAAATCAATTGATAGTCTAGTTCCGATTGGAAGAGGGCAAAGGGAATTAATTATTGGTGATAGACAAACTGGCAAAACAGCAGTTGCAATAGATGCAATTATTAATCAAAAAAAAATCAATGAATCTGGTGATGAAAAACAAAAACTGTACTGTATATACGTTGCAGTTGGACAAAAAAGATCAACAGTAAGACAAATTCAAAAAACACTAGAAGAAGCTGGAGCTATGGAATACACAACAATCGTTGCTGCTACTGCATCTGACTCTGCTCCTTTACAATTCTTAGCACCATACACAGGTTGTACTATGGGTGAGTATTTTAGAGATAATGGAATGCATGCGTTAATAATTTATGATGATTTGTCTAAACAAGCAGTTGCTTATAGACAAATGTCATTGTTATTAAGGAGACCCCCGGGACGTGAGGCTTATCCTGGAGATGTATTTTATCTTCATAGTAGATTACTTGAAAGAGCAGCTAAATTAAGTGATGAACATGGTGGTGGATCACTTACAGCACTGCCAATTATTGAGACACAAGGTGGAGACGTATCCGCGTTCATTCCAACTAACGTTATTTCAATTACAGACGGACAAATTTTCCTTGAAACAGAACTATTTAACCAAGGTATAAGACCTGCAATTAACGTAGGTTTATCAGTGTCTAGGGTTGGTTCATCAGCTCAAACAAAAGCGATGAAAAAAGTTTCTGGTTCAATGAAATTAGAGCTAGCACAATACAGAGAAATGGCAGCTTTTGCTCAATTTGGATCTGATTTAGATGCATCTACTCAGCAACTTTTGAATAGAGGCTCTAAACTAACTGAACTTTTAAAACAAAAACAATATTCACCCATGACTGTAGCAGAACAAGTCATTTCAGTATTTTGTGGAGTAAAAGGTTATCTGGATGATATTGATTTAAAAGACGTTGCTGAATTTGAGAGTAAGATTATTGAAAAATGTAAATCAGATAAGCCTGAAATTATAGAATCAATTTTAAGTTCAGGAAAACTTGAGGAAGATAAAGAAAAACTACTTGTTGAGGTAATCACCCAATTAAAAGGAAATTTTAAATCTTAATAGTATATGGCAAGTTTAGACGACCTAAAAAAAAGAATAGCTAGTGTAAAGTCTACACAAAAAATTACTAAAGCTATGAAAATGGTTGCAGCAGCTAAATTAAGAAGAGCTCAAGAAAGTGCTGAGAAGGGAAGGCCTTATTCTGAAAAAATGAATAATGTTATTTTGAATTTATCAAATGGTATATCTGATAAAGAAAATGCACCAAAGTTATTGTCAGGCACTGGTCAAGAAAAAATTCATCTTTGTGTAGTGATGACTTCAGATAGGGGTTTATGTGGTGGATTTAATTCTAATATTATTAAAAAAGCTAAAAGTTATTTTGCAAAAATTTTAGATGAAGGTAAAGAAATAAAAATTATTACAGTAGGCTCAAAAGGAAATGATCAATTAAAAAGATTTTATGGTGACAAAATAATTGAAAATATTTCTTTAAAAGAGTCTAAAAACGCAAATTATTTTGATGCTGACAAAGTTGGGAAAATGGTAATTGAAAAATTCGAGGCAGGTGAATTTGACGTTTGTACAATTTTTTACAATCAATTTAAAAATGTAATTACTCAAATTCCTCAAGCACAGCAAATTATCCCTTTAAATAATGATGAAGAAGAAAATAGTTCAGAAGAAAGTTATGAATTTGAACCAGATGAAGATGAAATTTTAAGCAATTTATTGCCAAAGAATATTTCTACTCAAATATTTAAAGCAATGTTAGAGAATTCAGCTAGCGAGCAAGGGTCTAGAATGAGTGCAATGGATAATGCAACCCGAAACGCAGGTGAAATGGTTGACAAACTTACTATCGAATATAATAGAAGTCGTCAGGCAGCAATTACAAAAGAACTAATAGAAATAATATCAGGAGCAGAAAGTTTATAATTATGAGCAAAGGAATAATCACACAAGTTATTGGAGCGGTAGTAGACGTGAAATTTGATGGTGAACTACCAGAAATTTTAACAGCATTGGAATGTAAAAATGGAGATAACAGACTAGTTTTAGAGGTAGCACAACACTTAGGTGAAACCACTGTTAGAACAATTGCTATGGATGCTACTGAAGGATTAAAAAGAGGTGATGAAGTTACTAATACTAATGCTCCTATTCAAGTTCCAGTTGGACCTGAAACACTTGGAAGAATTATAAATGTAATTGGGGAACCTATTGATGAAAGAGGTGAGGTTAAGACTAAAGAAAGTTGGCCAATTCATAGAGCTGCACCTGAATTTAATGACCAATCAACAGAAACTGAAATACTTGTAACAGGTATTAAGGTTATTGATTTGCTTGCGCCTTATGCAAAAGGTGGAAAGATTGGATTATTTGGTGGAGCAGGAGTAGGAAAAACAGTTTTAATTATGGAATTAATCAATAACGTTGCAAAAGCTCATGGTGGTTTTTCAGTTTTCGCGGGAGTTGGAGAGAGAACTAGAGAAGGAAATGATCTTTATCATGAAATGATTGAATCTGGAGTAATTAAAAAAGAAGGAGCTGGTTCAAAAGCTGCTCTAGTTTATGGACAGATGAATGAACCTCCTGGAGCAAGAGCAAGAGTTGCACTTACAGGGTTAACTGTAGCTGAATACTTCAGAGATCAAGAAGGTCAGGACGTACTTTTCTTTGTAGATAATATTTTTAGATTTACTCAGGCAGGATCAGAGGTTTCAGCTTTGTTAGGAAGAATTCCATCTGCTGTTGGATATCAACCGACATTAGCTACTGACATGGGTAACCTACAAGAAAGAATTACGACTACAAACAAAGGGTCAATTACATCTGTACAAGCAATTTATGTGCCTGCTGATGATTTAACAGATCCTGCTCCAGCGACATCGTTTGCTCACTTAGATGCAACAACTGTACTTTCAAGACAAATTGCAGAAATTGGTATTTATCCTGCCGTAGATCCACTTGATTCTACATCAAGAATTTTGGATCCAAGAATTGTTGGAGATGAGCATTATAGAGTAGCAAGAGATGTTCAAAGAATATTACAATCATATAAATCATTACAAGATATTATAGCTATTCTTGGTATGGACGAGTTATCTGAAGAAGATAAACTAGTTGTAGCAAGAGCTAGAAAAATCCAGAGATTTTTATCTCAACCATTCTTTGTTGCAGAAGTATTTACTGGTTCTCCAGGAAAACTTGTTGATCTTGACTCAACTATCAAAGGTTTTGATGCAATCTGTAAAGGTGAGTATGACCATTTACCTGAAGCTGCTTTTTATATGGTTGGAACAATTGAAGAAGCTATAGAAAAAGCTAAGAAAATGGAACAAGAAGCTGCTGCTTAATGAGCGAAGAGTTTAAAGTTGAAATAGTAAATCCTGAAAAATCTTTTTTAGTAAAAGATGATGTTTCAGAAGTTGTGGTCCCTGCTTTTGAAGGAGAGATGGGAATATTGAAGGATCATATTTCTATTATTTCTTTTTTGAAACCTGGGATAATTAAGATTTTATCGAAATCAGGTGATGAAAATTATTATGTTGAAGATGGTATTGTTGAGTTCAAAAATAACAATCTATCTATTTTAACAAGTACAATTTTTAATCTTGCTGATATGGATAAATCAAAGCAACAAGATTTACTTAAACAGGCAGAAGGAGAGGCTAATAAAAAAGATATTAACGATCAATCTAAATATTTAGCAGATCAAAAAGTTGAAGTTTTAAAAACTCTAAATTAATTTTTTTACTTTTTCTTTAAGTTCTTTGTAAACATGATGTTTAAAATCAACAACTACATCAGTAATTAAATCTAAGTCAATCCACTTCCAATCCAAAAACTCTGGATTAGATGTATTTATGTTTATTTCATTATCATTTCCAATAAATCTCATTAAAAACCATTTTTGTTTTTGACCTTTGTACTTACCTTTCCAAATAATACCTAGTAATCTATCAGGTAAATCATAGGTTAATGTACCCTCTAGCTCTTTTATAAGTTCTACGCTTTTGATGCTTGTTTCTTCTTCTAGTTCTCTAAATGCAGCTTTTAAATTATCTTCTCCCTCATCAACACCACCTTGAGGCATTTGCCAAAAATTTTTGGGATTATCAATTCTTTTTGCAACGAATACTTTATTTTGGTTATTCAATAATACTATTCCGACCCCACTTCTCAGTGGCAAATCTTTAAAATTTTTATTCATATTATCCGTTAAGTAATTTAATAGCGTAGTTTAATTGATTATCAGTATCAGTTTTTATTCTAAAATCATCACCCTCTTCATTTACTTCTATATCTGGTCTAACACCTACTTCAGAAATAGATTTTCCAGAGGGAAGATAGTATTTTGCAACAGTTAATCTGATAGCTCCACGATTTTTTAGAGGAATAATTGATTGAACCGAACCTTTACCAAAGCTATTTTCACCAATAATAATTGCTCTTTTGTGATCTTTTAAAGCTCCAGCAACTATTTCAGATGCAGATGCTGAACCATAATTAATTAAAACCAATAATGTTTTTCCATCAGTAATATCTCCTTTTTTTGCAAACCATTTTCTATTTTCAGATTTTTTTCTGCTTTTTGTTGAAACTATTTCCCCATTTTCTAGAAAAAAATCTGAGATTTTTATTGCTTGAGATAAAAGACCTCCAGGATTATTTCTTAAATCTAAAATAAATGAATTTAAGTTTTTATTTTTTTTAAGTTTTTTTATTTGTTTTTCTATTTGATCACTGCTGTTATCATTAAATGAAGTAAGCCTGAGGTATCCTATACTTTCATCTATAATTTCAGATTTAACAGATTGAACCTGAATAACTTCTCTTATTATATTAAATGTTAACGCCTTTTTTTCACCTCTTCGTCTTACTGTTAACTCTATTCCGGAACCCACAGGTCCTCTCATTAAATCAACAGCTTCACTTAATGATTTTCCTTGAACCTGAACATCATTTATTTTTACTATGTAATCACCAGCTTTTAATCCAGCTCTGGATGCAGGTGTATCATCTATTGGTGAAATTACTTTTACCACACCAGCCTCCATGCTAACCTCAATTCCTAATCCACCAAACTCACCACTGGTTTCTGTTTGCATTTCATCAAATATTTTAGGTGACATGTAGGATGAATAAGGATCTAAAGATTGTAAAAGTCCATTGATTGCAGAGTCCATACTTTCAGATTGGTTGAACTCATCAACATATTCTTTATTAATTTTTTCTAAAACCTCACCAAAGAGATCGATTTTTTTATAAATATCAATTTCAGCTGAAATAACTGTTTTATTTAAGCAAAAAATAGAGAAAAAAATTAATAATAAAAATTTAAATTTTTTCATATCATCACTTTTTCTTTTGGAATTAGCTCTGACCAAATTTTCTCTAATTCATAAAATTTTCTTTTTTCTGGGTGAAAAATATGAACAATCAAATCAATTCCATCAACAAGTTTCCATTCTCCACTTTCTTTACCTTCAATTCTTGAGTCTTTTACACCATTATTTTTAAGTTTTTCTAAAACTTGTTCCGACAAGGATTGGATATGTCTAGATGAAGTTCCACTTGCTATGATCATGTAATCAGCCATAGAACTTTTGTCTTTAAGATTAATAGTTACAATGTCTTGAGCTTTATTGAGATCTAGTGTGTTAATTACAATTTCTTTTAAGTCTGAAATTTTGTCCATTAATTGATTTTAGATTATCAAATTTTTCTTAATTGAGAAGATGAAATGTTGACTTTATTAAACTCAATAAACTCTAGATTGGCTTTACTAAGTTGCTTAAATGTCTTTGATTTTAAAGAATTTTTTTTATACCCATGTCGGTCAAAAACTAGAATATTACTTTTTTGTGAAATTAATTTAGATTTATGCCATTTATGAAAATTAATAAGGTTGTCGGCACCCATTAAAAAATAGATTTCAATGTTTTTATCTTTTTTTAAATGATTGATTAAATTTATAGTTTTATTTGATTTAATAATTTTTTCATAAAACTTAACCTTAATAAATGAATTTGTACCAATTATTTTTTTACAAAATTTAATTCTGTCAGCAACAGATGTCTTGCTCTCTATTTTAAATGGATTTTTTTTTGTAATTGCCCAAATAACTTTTCTGAGTTTAAATCTTTTTTTTGCTTCCTTGGAAATTGCCAAATGTCCTTTATGAGCAGGATCAAACGATCCACCTAATACACCAATTTTTATTTTTGTTTTATTCAATTTAATTTCTTATTTTACCATTACTAGTGATTTCATATTTATATGAAATCAATTGATTTAAACCTACAGGACCTCTTGGTGGTAGTGTATTAGTAGAAATTCCAACTTCTCCACCAAATCCAAATTCACCACCATCAGCAAATTGAGTTGAGGTATTATGCATTGCAATTGAACTTTTAACATTTTTTAAGAAATATTTTGCTGTTTTTTTATTTTTTGTAATGATGGAGTCAGTGTGCATAGTCCCATATGTATTAATATGCTTAATTGCCTCTTCAGAATTTTTTACAACTTTAACCGATACAATTGATGCCAAATATTCAGTTGACCAATCTTTTTCTTTTGCAGGATATACTTGACCTCTGTAATAACTCTTCAAAATCTTATCACCAATTATTTTACAACCATTATTTTCAAGTGCCTGCAAAATAGGATTACTAAATTTTTTGGCTATATTTTTATGAATAAGAATAGTTTCAGTCGCACCACAAATACTTGTATTTCTTAATTTAGCATTATAGACAACTTCTTTAGCCATTTTTAATTCTGCATCTTTATCTATATAAGTATGACAAAGTCCCTCTAAGTGCCCAATTATAGGTACTTTGGATAATTCTAAAACTTTTTTAACTAAATTTTTTCCACCACGAGGTATGATGACATCGATATATTTTTTCATTTTAGAAAGCATAATATCCACAAGCCTCCTTTGTTTTGAGTCGATAAATTGAATAAAGTTTTCATCAACTTTATTTTTTTTAAGTGCTTTTCTAAACAACTTAGCTAAAGCTTTATTAGAATTTATAGCCTCAGAGCCTCCTTTCAAAATCACTACATTTCCAGATTTAAAACAAAGACTAGCAACATCTGAAGTTACATTTGGTCTACTTTCATAAATAACACCAATAACTCCAATTGGTATTGATACTCTTTTTATATCCAAACCATTTGGTCTTTTCCATTTGCCTAAAGTGTTATCTATAGGGTCCCTTAATTTAGCTATTTTTAAAATAGAATTTACAATTCCATTTAATTTATTTTCATTTAAATGAAGTCTTTTGACTAAGTTCTCTTTTAATCCTTTTTTTTTTGCGTAATTAATATCTTTTGAATTCTGATTGATAATAAATTTTCTTTCATTCTTAATTAATTTCGCGTAATCATTTAAGACTTTATTTTTTACTTTAGTTGTAACTTTATATCCACTAGCTTTTCGAGCTTTTATTCCAATTAAATTCATATATTTAATCATTTAAATTTCCACCATATCATCTTTATGAATAACTTCTGATTTTGCAACATAGCCTAATAATTTTTCAATTTCATTAGAGTGATGACCCATAATTTTAGTCACCTCATCAGAGGCAAAAGAACTTAACCCTCTTGCACATTCATTATTTTTTTTATCTAATACTTTAATATGATCACCTTTGTTAAATTTCCCCGAGACTTTTTTAATTCCTGCTGCTAATAAACTTTTTCCAGATTTTAATGCTTTTTTGGCACCATCATCAATTATTAAAGCTCCTTTAGGTGCTACAGAACTTATTATCCATTTTTTTCTAGCATCTAACTTTGAAATTTTTGGACTAAACCACGTGCAGTTATTTTTTTCAATTATTTTTGAGATAGGATTTGAATATAGTCCATTCGCAATAACCATACTTGTACCAGCAAGTTGACATATCTTGGCTGCTTCGATTTTTGTATACATACCACCACTTCCATATTCATTTACACCTTTAATATAAATTTTTTTTAGATCTTTTTTTAGATCATCAATTTTCCTAATTAGTTTAGCATCTTTAAAAATTTTAGGATTTTTTGTATACAAACCATCAACATCAGATAATAAAATTAACGCATCTGCGTTTGTAATTTGCGCAACCCTAGATGCCAATCTGTCATTATCTCCGTATTTTATTTCACTCGTTGCAATAGTATCATTTTCATTGACCACAGGAATAAAACCAAGTTCAAAAAGATTATCAAAAGTTCTTTTTGCATTGAGAGATCTTCTTCTTTCCTCAGTATCTTCTAATGTAAGCAAAATCTGAGAAATATTTAATTTATATTTTGCGAAAGTTTGTGAAAATAAATTCATCAGCTCTATTTGCCCAATAGAAGCAATAGCTTGACTCTTATCTAATTTAATATTTTTTTTATTATAATTCATTTTCTTGCAGCCCAAAGCTATAGCACCAGAACTAACAATAACTACTTTTTGATTTTTATCTCTTAATTTTTTAATATCTTTTGCAAAACTAGATAACCACTTTTTCCTAATTTTTTTGTTTAGATCAACTAGAAGAGATGACCCAATTTTGACAACAATTATTTTAGAGTTTTTAAGATACATAAGACAAAAGTTTTGCTTTAATTTTTGATACAGATTCTTTTTCCAGAGTTGTCATTGTCATAATCTCACAATTTTTACCCTTTGAAAAATGATCAATAACTTCATTTACTGTTTCCTCATCAATCAAATCGACTTTATTAAGCACAATTAGTTCTTTTTTTTCTAATAACTTTGCACTGTAGCTTTTTAATTCATTTTTCACCTGATTATAAGACTCATTCAGATCTAAGTTGGTGACATCAATTAAGTGCAGTAAAGACTTACATCTCTCTATATGTTTTAAAAATTGTATCCCTAACCCTATACCTTCGTGAGCACCTTCAACTAATCCTGGAATATCTGCAATGGTAATTTCTTTATCATCGTAAGAAGCCACGCCAAGGTTTGGATTAATAGTTGTAAATTTGTAATTTGCAATTTTTGGACTTGCGTTTGTTAATGCTGCTAACAAACTTGATTTTCCTGCGTTTGGCAATCCAATAATACCAATATCAGCAATTGTTTTTAATTGAAGCCATATTGTAAATTCCTCTCCGATAGTGCCTTTAGTAAATTTTCTTGGAGCTCTATTTGTAGAACTTTTAAATCTTGTGTTTCCCAAACCTCCTTTTCCACCAGCAGCCGCAACATATTCTTCACCTTTTTTATTAAAATCAAAAAGAAGAGTTTTGTTATCTTCTTCAAATACCTGTGTACCTAGAGGAACTTTTAAAATTAAATCTTCACCACCTTTTCCTGTTCGGTTTTGACCAGAACCATTTTCTCCACGTTCAGCTTTGTGGTGTTGTTGATATCGATAATCAATAAGGGTATTTAAATTTTCTTCTGACTTTAAAATAATTGATCCACCTTTTCCACCGTCCCCACCATCTGGTCCACCAAACTCAACATATTTCTCTCTTCTAAAACTAGGAGATCCGTCTCCGCCGTTTCCAGCTTTAATATAAATTTTAACTTGATCGAGAAATTTCATAATACAACATCTATTTTAATTGGTTGTACTATTAATTGGGCTTTACAGAAACAAAAGTTCTATCTGATTTTGATTTTTTAAAAACAACTTTCCCTTTAACAACTGAAAATATTGAATGATCTTTACCCATACCAACATTTTCACCTGGGAAAATCTTAGTTCCTCTTTGTCTAACAATTATGTTTCCAGGAATTACTGTTTCACCACCATACTTTTTTACACCAAGTCTTCTACCGGCACTATCTCGTCCGTTTCGTGATGATCCACCTGCTTTTTTTGTTGCCATAATTTACCTAATAACTATTTGCTTACTGCTTCCTTAACTTCTTCTTTTTTTGAAGTTTTAGAAATTTTTTCAGCTTCTGATAACACTTTACCATCTTTTGAAAAAATTTTGTTAATTCTTATCATAGAATATTGTTGTCTATGCCCATTTTTTCTTCTTGAATTTTGTCTTCTTCTTTTTTTGAAAATTAAAATAGTTCTATTTTTGCTATTTTTAATTAAATCAGCCTCTACTTTTGCGCCCTCAACATTTGGAGTTCCAATTTCAATTGATTTATCATCACCATATGCCAAGATTTCATTAAACTCTATTTTAGTCTCAGGTTTAGAGTCTGGTAGTTTTTCAATCTTTAGAATTTCTCCAGATTTTACTTTATACTGTTTTCCACCTGTTTTTATTACTGCGTATGACATAGTATGATTTAATTTTAAGTTACCGCAATATAGTTGTAGCCAGCCTTTAGTCAAGCCGAATTAATTAGAAATTATCCTTAAAATCTCTTAATTTTGAAAAGGTTTTAACATCTTTTGCTCTTAAAAATATATTACACTCCAATTCCTCTTTTAAAGTTGTGGGTACGGTAGGAATTCCATTTTCTCTTAATTTTTCTATTTTTTCTATTTTTTTTTTTAAATCTTTGTTTTCGGAGTCATATTTTTTGCAAAATTTTGCATTGTTAAGAGTGTATTCATGCCCACAATAAATTTTTGTATCTCCTGGTAATAATTTAATTTTGTTTAAAGATTCAAACATTTCTTCGTAAGAACCTTCGAATATTCTTCCACAACCAAGTGAGAAAAGAGTATCTCCAACAAAAACTAATTTTTCTTTAAAAAAATTAAAACAAATATGGCCTGAAGTATGTCCAGGTATATGCATAATTTTAGCTTCAAAGTTTTCAGCTTTCCATATTTGATTATCTTCTAACAATATGTCTATCTCTGGTATTCTTTTCGAATCTCCTTTAAAACCCACAACAATTGATCCATATTTTTTTTTTAATTCTAGATTTCCTCCAATATGATCATAATGATGGTGAGTATTAAGAATGTATTTTAATTTTATATTTTTATTTTTTAGGAAATTTATTATTGGCTCAGCCTCACTGGGATCTACAATACACGCAGAATTGCTACTTTCGTCTATTATTAAATAGCTATAGTTGTCTTGAAGACAAGGTATAATTTCAATAAGCATTTTATTTTTCTATCAAAAATATACCAAGATCTGCAAACAAATTTTTAACACCTAAATTACTTTCATTTATTATCGATGTATTAAGATTGTTTAATGCGAGTGATTTAAAAATCTTTATATCTTTTGATTTTACAAAATAGAAAAAATCTTTGATAGTGCACATGTGTAAATTTGGAGTATTATACCATTCATCTGGTAATGTTTTTGTAATCGGCATTGTACCTTTAAATAATAAATGAAACCTTACTTTCCAATATCCAAAATTAGGAATAGTAACTATTGCTTTTTTTCCAACTCTTAAAAGTTCATCTAAAACTAATTCAGGATTAAGAAAAGCTTGAAGTGTTTGACTTAAAACAACATAATCAAACGATTTGTCTGGAAATTGTTTTAAATCTTTCTCAGCATTTCCCTCAATTACAGTTAAACCTTTTCCGATACATTCTTGCACTTTTTCTTTTGAAATTTCTAATCCTCTTATATTTATGTTTTTATTATCTTTTAAAAATTTCATTAAAGTTCCATCAGCACAACCCACATCTAAAACTTTCTTATCTTTTTCAATTAAATCCGCTATTACTTGAAATTCATTTTTCATAATTAATTTTCTTCATAAGATTTATCTAAAAAGTTTTTAAGTGCATTTAAGAAATCAGGAACATCTAGCAAAAAGGAGTCGTGACCTTTATCTGACTCAATTTCTACAAATCCAACATCAGCTCCTATTGAGTTTAAAGCAATCACAATATCTTTGTTTTCTTGGGTTGGATAAAGCCAATCTGAAGTAAAAGAAATTATAAAAAATTTCGCTTTTGTATTTATAAATGCCTCTGAAAGATTACCATTGAATTGCTTAGCTAAATCAAAATAATCCATAGCTCTAGTAATATAAAGATAACTATTCGCATCAAATCTATCTACGAAAACTGAGCCCTGATATCTTAAATAACTTTCTATTTGAAAATCAGCGTCAAATCCAAATTTAAGATCTTCTCTTTCTTGTAACTTTCTTCCAAATTTTTCCTGCAAACCTTTTTTAGATAAATAAGTAATATGAGCTGCCATTCTAGCTACTGCCAATCCTTTTCCGGGATTAGTATCGTTTGATGTATAATTCCCATCTTTCCAGTTACTATCAGCTGTAATAGCTTGTCTACCTAGTTCGTTAAAAGCAATATTTTGAGCTGAATGACTAGATGTCGTTGCTATCGGTATCACTGTTTTGGATTTATCAGGAAAGTTGCTGATAAACTGAAGGACTTGCATACCTCCCATTGAACCACCAGTTATAGAAAAAAGTTTATCAATACCAAAATGATCAAGTAAATTATATTGAGCATTCACCATATCATTAATTGTAATAACGGGAAAATTTGTTCCAAAAATTTTTTGATCAGGATCTTTATGACTTGGTCCATATGATCCCATACATCCACCAATTACGTTAGAACAAATAACAAAATATTTATTCGTATCGATAGCTTTATCAGGACCTACTGCATAACTCCACCAACCCTCTTTATTAGTTACAGGGTTTATTCCGGTTATAAATTGATCTCCTGTTAGAGCATGAAAAACTAATATTGCATTATCTTTCTTTGAATTAAGTGAACCATAAGTTTCATAGGCTATCGGAAAATCTTTTATAGTCTTCCCACAGTCTAATTTTAGTGGTTTCTTTATAATTAAAGTTTTTATGTTTTTCTCAGTATTCATAGTTTTTGACTGTTTCGAATTGTGAGAAAAAAAACTATTTTAGCGGTTTTTTTTAAGCGCTCGCAATTCAGTTAAATCAGCGCATAATTTTTTTACTAGAACTTATTTATTATGTCAATTTTTTAAAAAATCCTCTTATTCTCTATAAAATTTTGTAATTTTATCTATAAAGAGCACATAAATTAAAAAAAATGATAACTCCAAAATTCAAAAAATTTAAAATTGAGGCTTATAAGCCTGGTAAATCAAAAGTTAAGAAACTTAAGAACGTAATTAAGCTTTCTGCAAATGAGTCTGCTTTAGGTATGAGCCCTAAAGCAAAGAAAATAATATCAAATAAAAATCTGAATTTAGATAAATATCCAGATGGAAAATCTCAAAATTTAAGAAAAGCAATATCTAAAACTTATAAATGTAATTCTGAGAAAATTATTTGTGGAGCAGGTTCAGATGAAGTTATTCAAATGCTCTGTCAGTTGTTTTTAAAACCAAAAGATGAGGTTGTAGTACCAGAGTACAGTTTTTTAATGTACAGAATTTACTCAAAAATTGTAGGTGCAAAAGTTGTGTTTGCAAAAGAAATTAATTTTACAGTTTCAGTAAATGAAATTTTAAAAAAAATAACAAAAAAAACTAAAATTGTGTTTATAGCTAACCCAAACAATCCTACAGGAACTTACTTAGCAAAAAAAGAAGTTTTAGAATTAAGAAAAAGATTAAATAAAAAAATTTTACTAGTTATAGATGATGCCTATGCGGAATATATGAAAAACAAAGATTATTCATCTGGGTTAGATTTGTTTAAAAATAAAGACAATGTTTTCATCCTTAGAACTTTTTCTAAAATGTTTGGATTAGCTTCTCTGAGAGTAGGTTGGGGATATGGATCAAAAAAAATAGTTAATGCGCTAAATGTTATAAAACCACCATTTAATGTAAATGGTATTGCTCAATTAGCTGCCACCGAGTCACTAAAGGATAAAGCTTTCATAAATAAATCGATTAGACATAATTTATTATATTCTGAAAAAATTAAGAAATTTCTTGAGACATATGATATTTTTTCAAATTCAGTTTCAGCAAATTTTTTGTTACTTAATTTTGAAAAATGCAGATATTCAGCAAAATTTCTATATGAAAAACTTAAAAATAAGGGAATTATTTTAAGATCAACAGAAGATGGTTATCATATAAAGAATAAATTAAGGTTAACTATTGGATCTAAAAAAGAAAACTTAAAATTTATGAGTGTTATTAAGCAAGTATTGAAAAAATGAAAAATATTTTAATTATTGGCTGTGGATTATTAGGTTCATCTTTATTAAGGCGTATTAGCAAAAAAAAATTAGCGAAAAAAATATTTATTTATGAAAAATCAAAATCAAATATTGCTAAGATAAAAAGATTAAAATTACCTGGAACAATTGTTAAATCATTAAAAGAAGGTACAAGTAATTCCGATTTAATCATCTTTTGTACACCAATGAGTGAATACAAAAATATTATTTTAAAAATTAATAAATTTATACCATCGAAAACATTGATTACAGATATTGGTTCTTCAAAAAATGAAACTTCTAAAATTATAAATAAATTTTTAAAGAAAGGTATTCGTTGGATTCAAAGTCACCCGATAGCTGGATCAGAGGTCAGTGGACCAGAGCATGGTAAAGAAAATATGTTTACTGATAGATGGTGCATAATAATTAAAGAAAAAAATATTAAAAAAAATAATATAAATATTCTAACTAAGTTTTGGAAAAAAATTGGATCAAAAGTAGTTGTTATGAGCGCTGAAAAACATGACAAAATTTTTTCTATTACTAGTCATTTACCACACTTAATTGCCTATAATCTGGTGAAATCTGCACAAGATTTTGAGAAAAAACAAAATTATGACCTAATCAAATATAGCGCTGGTGGATTACGAGATTTTTCTAGGATTGCAGCGTCAAATGAAATCATGTGGAGAGATATTTTTTTTAACAATAAAAATAATATTTCAAAAGCGATTGATTTATTTATTAAAAATTTAAATAAATTTAAAAAAGATATTAATTCACAAAATAATAAGTCTATCATAAAGAAACTTATTCAGACTAAAAAAGTAAGGTCAAAAATCATCAAATTAAAACAAGATATAGACAAGCCTGACTTTGGAAGAAATTAATATTTTATTTTAGATACTTTTTTTACCTTTAGCTTGGCAGTTTTTTCAATTCTATTAATTGTTTCTATAATTGGCATAATAATTACTTTTCTTTCTGGACCATAAGCATGAATTAGTTGTTTAGAATTCAAACAAATTGCAACATGACCTTTCCAAAAAATAATATCTCCTTTTTTAAATATTTTTTTTTTTAAATTCTTTTTTGTATATTTGATCTGATCTTTTGTATCTCTTGGATAAAACGAATTATTATAACAATAAAATATTTGCAATAAGGCCGAACAATCAATACCTTTAAATGTTTTTCCACCCCAAACATATTTTACATCGAGAAATTTTTTAAATACTTTTGTAAAATTATTTTCTTTATGGTTTATTTTTTTAATATCTACTTTTTTAATCCATTTATTTTTCTCAATTTTTACGTAATTCTTATTTTGTTCAAATACAGATAATTTGGATGCAAGTGGAAGCCAACTGCCTGTTCCAATTCCAGGTTTCTTATAAATCTTTGCTTTTAGTGAACTAACTTTATAATTGGAGCTAAATTTTTCTATATATTTTGAATTTTTTATAAACCCCTTATAATTATCAAATAAAATTTTAATTTTTATCCAATTTTTATTTTTTGCTAATATTTTGAATTTTTCACCATATATAATTTGTGAAGTTACTTCAGATCTTATGGAAGGACTTTTATAAATATTCGAAAAATTACCTATGAAGTAAAAATTATTTTGCACCAATTTTAATTTTGTTTTTAATTAACCACAAACAAATCAACGAAGGTATCACCATAATAGTTGTTAGAACAAAAAATGTTCCCCAATCTCCATTTAACCAGTCAACTAAAGCTCCTGAGGATGAAGCTAAAGTAGTACGACCAGCAGTACCAATTGAAGCAAGTAATGCATATTGTGTGGCTGTATAAGTTCTATCAACTAGTAATGATATAAATGCAACAAATGCTACAGTTGCAAAAGCTGCTGTGATATCATCAGCTATAACCGCAATTGCAAATAAAATTTCTGATTTTCCAGTCCATGCTAAAACTGCAAATAAAAGATTGGTTACAGCCATTAACCCACCAGCAAAGAACATAGTTTTAATTGTTCCAGCTCTCATGGCCATTACTCCTCCCAACAAAGTAAATACAACTGTAGTTATCCAACCAAGACCTTTTGAATAAATTGCAATTTGACCTTTGGAGAAACCAATTTCTTTATAAAAAACAATAGACATTCTTCCCATAAATGCCTCACCTATCTTAAACAAGAAAACAAATCCTAAAATTCCAGCTGCAATGGCAAAACCATTTTTTCTAAAAAAACTAATAATAGGTCCGCCTATAGTTCCTGTAATATAAGCGATAAAGTTTGTAATAATATTGCTAGATCCAAGTTTTCCTTCAATTAATTTGTCTGTTTCTCTCTGTTTTGCTTCTCTGTTTGTCTCTATAGGTTCATGAACAAACATTAATCCAATATTCATTAAAATTATTAAAATACCTAAAATTAAAAAAGTAGCTTGCCAGTAGTCAGCTACCCCTAGATTTTCAAAAAATTCTGCCGTAAATAAAGCAACAACTCCACCTAATTTATAACCTGTCCACCAGCCAACAACAGCCATAGCAGCACCAGCAGCCATTGATTTTCCTTCATTTTCATTTATCTGTTCAATTCTTAATGCATCTACAGTTATATCTTGAGTTGCCGACGCGATAGCAATAATTAAACCTACAGTAATTAATAAAGCTAAATTTTCGGTTGGATTAATCACACTCCAAACAACAAGACTTAACAAAATAATTAATTGCATCAAAACTATCCAGCCTCTTCTATGACCTAACTTTTTTGTTAGTATTGGAATTTGAATTCTATCTATAATGGGAGCCCACAAATAATTGAATGCGTATACTCCAAAAATTAAACCTGCCCATCCAATTGTTGATCTACTAAGACCTTCTTCTTTAAGCCAAAGACTTAAGCTGCTTGCAATTAGTACCCATGGGAAACCACTTATTGCACCTAATAAAAGAATTCTTACCATTCGAATATCTTTATAAACTGCAAGAGAATCAAGCCATGTTTGTTTCTTTGTTTCAGACATAATTAATTTCTCCAAAAAGATGGTAAGAACAATACTAATATTGCAAACAACTCAAGTCTACCTAAAATCATACCTACAGTTAGGATCCATTTAGAAATATCAGGTAAAGCTGAAAAATCCCCATTAGGCCCAATTATAGGACCCAAACCTGGACCAACATTTGATATTGATGTTGCTGCTCCAGAGATAGCAGTTATAAAATCGAGACCTGTTAATGATAATAATGCAGCTAAAATAAAAAAAATAACAAAGTAAAAATAAATAAATGAAATTATTGACGCAATAAATTTATCATCAACAGATCCTTGATCGTATTTAATTATAAATATTCCCTTTGGATATATAATTTTTTTTAATTGATTTAATATAAATAAATATAGAATTTGAATTCTAAAAATTTTAACACCACAAGTAGTTGATCCAGCACAGCCCCCAATAAACATTAATGCAAGAAATATTGTTATAGGAAAACTTCCCCAACCATCAAATTCGGCATTTACATAACCTGTTCCAGTCAATATTGAAATTGTATTAAAAAAAATAGATCTTAAACTAAAGTTTCCGTTATTATTAAATAATAAATAAATTGATAATATAATAATACTTATAATTATTATTTTAACGAATGTTTTGATTTGAATATCGTTTAAAAATATTTTTTTATTACCATTAATAAATTTAATATATGTAATAAAAGGAATACTTCCTAAAATTATAAAAATCATTGATGATATCTCTATAGGAACACTGTCAAAATATCCTATAGATTGATTATAATTAGAAAATCCACCTGTAGCTATGGTAGTCATAGAATGAGTTAAACTATCGAATTTTCCCATTCCAAATATCCAATATGATAATGCACAAAGAGCAGTTAGGCCTGAATAAATATAAATAAGTCTTAAAGCTATTTCTTTTGATTTAGGAAGAATTTTTTCAGATGAGTCGTTGCTAGAAATTTTAAATAATTGCATACCACCAACATTCATTATAGGCATCAAGGTAATTGCCATAACAATTATACCAATACCCCCCAACCATTGAAGTATTGCTCTCCATAATAGAATACCTTTTGGTGTATTCTCTAAGTCAGAAATAATTGTTGATCCAGTTGTTGTAATACCAGACATACTTTCAAAAAAAGCATCAGTAATTGAAAGTTCAATAGTCGAAAATATAAATGGTAAAGATCCAAAAATAGCAATACTTAACCATGACAAGGCAGTTAATAAAAATGCTTGTTGCAAATTTAATTTTTTGTCGTGGTCTAGATTTGAAAGAAAAAATAATGATCCAAAAATTATAGTAACAATAGATGCACCAAAAAATGATGAATCTATTTCTGAATAAATAAATTGAGCAATTATTGGGATGAACATTGAGATCCCTAAAATTATTTGCAAAATTCCTAGTGTAAAAAAAACAGTTTTATAATTAGACATTTTGAAAGAACATTATTTTATGGTAAATAAATTTCAACTCTATAAGAATTAATAAAATCGCCAATTTAAGATTTTTATAAAAGATATATTCGTGATTAAAAAAGAAATTTTAGACAAAACAAGTGCTTGGCCTTTCGTTGAAGCAAAAAAAATGCTTCGTGAGAGAAAATCATTTATTGATAAAAAAGGTAAAATTACTCTTCAAACAGGATATGGCCCAAGTGGCCTTCCTCATATTGGAACATTTGGGGAAGTTGCAAGGACCTCAATGATGGTTAATGCTTTAAAGCAACTTACAGATTTACCAGCAGAAATAATTACTTTCTCTGATGATATGGATGGTCTAAGAAAAGTTCCTGATAATGTTCCTAATCAGGAATTGCTAAATAAAAACTTACATAAACCATTAACACAAGTTCCAGATCCATTTAAAAAATTTACAAGTTTTGGAGAACATAATAATGAAATGTTAAAAGATTTTTTAAATAGTTTTAATTTTAAATACAGTTTTAAAAGCTCAACATCTTTATACAAAGGTGGTTTTTTCAACCCAACTTTAAAAATTATTTTAGAAAATTATGATGGTATAATGAATATTATACTTCCAACTTTAGGCAAAGAACGTCAACAAACATACTGTCCTTTTTTACCAATTTGTCCAGATACAGGTCATGTTCTCGAAATTCCAGTTATAGAAATTGATAAAAAAAATTCTAAAATAATTTTTGATAATAAGGGTAAAAAATTAGAATCTAGTATTTTGGATGGAAATTGTAAATTACAATGGAAAGTTGATTGGGCAATGAGATGGTATGCTCTAGATATAGATTTTGAAATGTATGGAAAAGACCTTATTGAGAGTGCAATTTTGTCAACTAAAATTATAAATTTAATCGGTAAAAAACATCCATCTGGATTTGCTTACGAATTATTTCTTGATGAAAAGGGTGAAAAAATTTCAAAATCTAAAGGAAATGGTATTACCATCGACCAGTGGTTAAAATATGCTTCACCTGAAAGCTTATCTTTATACATGTATCAAAACCCAAAAAGAGCTAAAAAACTTTATAATGAAATAGTGCCAAAAGCTGTAGATGAGTATCTTGATAATATTGAAAAATCAAAAAAACAAACAGAACAACAATTGGTAATGAATCCTGTTTGGCATGTTCATAATGGCAATATTCCAAAAGAAGAAATGATTATGTCTTTTTCTATGTTGTTGAATTTAGTTGAGACAAGCAATGCTGATAATAAAGATTTATTATGGAAGTTTGTTAAAAAATATAAATCTAACATTCATGAAAAAAACTTTCCAATTTTTGATGGACTAGTTAGTTATGCAATTAAGTATTTTAATGATGTTATTAAGGCTCAAAAAAAATATAAAAATCCATCTGAAAATGAAAAATTAGCTCTACAAGCTTTAGTTAAAACTTTAGAACAATGTAATGATCAGATGTCTCCTGAGGATATACAAACATTAATATATTCAACAGGTAAAGAGAATGGGTATGCACAAAACCTAAGAGATTGGTTTAAATTAATTTATGAAGTGGTATTTGGAGATGAAAATGGACCTAGAATGGGTTTTTTTATAAGTTTTTTTGGTGTTAACGAAACAAAAGAGTTGATAATTAGTAAATTGAAATAATGTATTCAAATTTAAGATCATTAATATTTAAAATTGATCCTGAAAGAGCACATTTTTTAGCAATTCAATCGCTCAAACTTAATTTAGTTTCAAATATATTTGATGAAAACAAAAATGATCCTATTTTAAAAACAAAACTATTTAATCAAAATCTTGATAATCCCATAGGGATTGCAGCAGGTTTCGATAAGAATGCTGAGGTATACAATCCTTTATTTAAGTTGGGTTTTGGATTTGTTGAAGTAGGCACAGTTACACCATTAAAACAATATGGGAATGAAAAACCAAGGGTATTTAGATTGGTTGAAGATCAAGCATTAATTAATAGGTTAGGTTTTAATAACCATGGATCAGATACAATATTAAACAGAATAAAATCTAATAAAAAACTAGGTGTACTAGGTGTAAACGTAGGTCCAAACAAAGATTCTAATGATAGATTAAATGATTATCTAATTGGATTAGAAAAATTTTCTGAAGTTGCAGATTATATTACAATTAATATTTCTTCACCAAATACTGAAAATCTAAGAAATTTTCATGAAGAGAATAAATTGAAAGAGTTATTAAAATCTGTCTCAAAGAAAAAAAAACAATTAAAATCTGAAATTCCTGTGGCTGTAAAGATTTCACCAGATATAAGTGAAAATCAAATTGACTTAATTTCAGAAATACTTTTAGAAAATGAAATAAGCGCAATAATAATTTCAAATACTTCTGAAGCTTCTCGGGAAAAACTTCAAGATATACAGAGACATCAAAAAGGTGGTTTATCTGGAAAACCTATTGAAAAAAAATCAAATCTTTTAATAAGTAAGTTCTACAATTTAATTAAAGGTAAAATTAAAATAATTGGAGTGGGCGGCGTTGACTCAGGTAAAGCAGCTTATGATAAATTTTTATTAGGAGCAGATTATGTTCAGTTGTATACAGGCATGGTATTTCAAGGACCCAATATTGCTGGCATGATTAAAAAAGACCTAAAAGAATTACTAATAAGAGATGGTGTCAAAAATTTCACAGAAATTGTTGGAAATAAAACTGTTTCTTAAATGTATTAAACTTGACGCTTTCAATATCTCCCCTTATATAGGCACTGTTATTATGTCAAAAAAATGCGAACTTACCGGTAAAATTCCAATGAAAGGTCATAATGTTAGTCATGCTAACAACAAGACTAAAAGAAGATTTTTACCTAACCTAAAGAAAGTAAAATTTACAAGTGAGCTTACTGGAAGAAGTTTAAAACTTACTGTAAGTAACTCAGGTGTAAGGTCAGTTGACAAAAAAGGTAGTTTTGATGAATTTTTAAAAACTGTAAAAAATAAAAATTTATCTCCTAGATTAAAAAAGTTAAAAAAAGTAGTTTTAATTAAATCTCCTTTTAAAAAGAAACCTGTAGCTAAATCAGCTTAATGAACAAATTATTTATCACTCTGTCAATAATGATGGGGGTTGTTGTACTATCTTCTAATTATTTAGTTCAGTTCCCAATCAACTATTTTGGATTAAATGAGATTTTAACTTATGGAGCTTTTAGTTACCCAATAGCTTTTTTAATAACAGATTTAGCAAACAGGTCGTATGGAAAATTAATAGCAAGGCAAATTGTATACTTGGGCTTTTTAATAGGAATTATATTTACATTGTTATTCTCAACTGATTTTGCAGATTTAATCTCGGTTAGAATTGCAATTGGATCGGGGGTTGCTTTTATTACTGCTCAATTGTTGGACATTCAAATTTTTGATCGATTAAGAAAAAAAGAGTGGTTTGTTGCACCACTTACTTCATCTTTGATTGGATCAACAGTCGACACATTTTTATTTTTTTCAATATCATTTTATGCAACAGGGGTGCCTTGGGTTACTTTATCTCTTGGAGATTTAGCAGTAAAAATTTTAGTTGCTATAATAATGTTGATACCATTCAGAATGTTATTGAAAATTATTAAACCAATTAAAGTTTAATATAAAAATTTATAAGACAAAATTTTATAAGCTAATTTTGCAACAAGAAAATTATAAGAATTAAATCCTTTAATTGGAGCCAGCTCATTAATATCTGCACCAACAATTTTAGAGTTTTTTGCTGCAATTCTTATTATATCCAATGTTTCATCCCATAAAAGCCCTCCTGGTTCAGGTGTACCCGTTGCAGGCATAATACTTGAATCTAATCCATCTACATCGAATGTTAGATAAACAGTTTTGTTTTTAATTAGTTTTTTAAATTTAGACAAATTCCATTTTTTTTTATCTTTTGCCCAAAATATATTTATTCTTGAAGAATTCTTTTTTAAAAATGGAATTTCACTTTCTGAGATATTTCTTATCCCAAATGAAATTAAAGAAACATTTTTATAATCCAGACATCTTCTAATTGCTGAGGCATGTGAAAATTTTTCTCCATTATAGCTTTGACGTAAATCTGCATGGGCATCAAAATGCAAAAGGCAAATATTTTTGTATTTTTTAGTAAAAGGATTAATACATCCAGGTGTTATTGAATGTTCTCCACCTAAAGTCATTGGGAAAAGTTTTTTATCTAAAATCTCTTTATTAATTTTTGAGATTTTATTCAGGGCTTTTTTAATATTTTTGTCTATTTTAAATGGTTTTAAAGTTTTAATACCTATTTTCTTATAAGGTTCGCAGTTAAGTTCTTCATCATATAGCTCAACTTGATGAGATGCTTTTATTATTTCTTTAGGTCCATTTCTTGTTCCTCCTCCATAACTGACAGTTTTTTCTAATCCAAATGGAACAATTACAGCTTTTTCTTTAAAGCTAAACTTATTATCAATTCCTAAAAATCCGTTTTTATTTAAGAGATATTTCAATTTTATTTAAAAATTTTTGCAAAGTTTTTTCTTGTTCTATTTTTCCATTCACCTTTATGATAAGCATCACTAGCAATTAATGGCAAAACACTAGTTGCTTCCGCAAATACCATCTGTTCTTTCGTAATATCTACTTTGCCCCATGAGCTTGCTTCTTTTAATGTGGAGCTGCTACATGCACCGTCTCTACTATCAGCAACAGTAATTTGAACAGCATATTTATGCATGTCTACATCTTTTCCTAATAGTTCAGCACAAATAACAGTATCTTGAATAAAGTTTTTAGGCACACCACCACCAATCATAAATAATCCAGAACCTTTAGATTTGATTTTAATTTCTGTTAGTTCTCTAAATTCTCTAACTGAGTCTATAGTCATATGTTTTTTTGGATTTTGTTCTTGATGCATAACTAACCCGAATCCTGCGCTCGAGTCGGTAAAAGCAGGGCAGAAAATAGGAACATTGTTGTCAAAAGCGGTTTCAATTAAAGAGTCTTTTTTCTTTGAGTTGCTTTTTAAATATTTTCCCATTTCATAAATGAACTCTCTTGAAGTATAGCTTCTTGCTTCTAGATTATTAGCGATTTCACATATTATTTTATCACACATTTGAAGCTCTTCTTCATCTATGTAGGTATCGTAAATTCTATCTATATAGTTGTCCCTCAGCTCAGTATCATCTTGAAATTGTGAACCTTGATAATGTTTAAAACCAAGAGCTTCAAAAAAATCCATATCTACTATAGAAGCACCTGTTGCAACGATTGCATCCACCATATTATATTTTACTAAATCTTTATAAATATTCATACATCCAGCTGCCGAAGTAGAGCCCGCTAAGGTAAGGAAAATTGTGCAATCTTTATCTTTAAGCATCTCGTTATAAATATTAGCTGCATTTGCTGTTTCTCTAGAAACAAATGACATTTTTTGCATCGAGGATATAATTTTTCTAGAGTCGAAAGAAGTTATATCGATGTGCTCAACAGGGTTTTTTAAGAAATCTTTTTTACTGTTATGACCTGGATTTTTTTGACCTGACATTAAGCTACCAAGTTAGCTTTATTAATGTCTTTATCATACATTGTCATTATTGGATTATCCTCAACTTCGTAAATTTCATTTGAGTAATAACCATTAAACTTAGTTCTAAATGTCAATCCGTATGCACCAAGTTGACCAAGTTCAATATAATCATTTTCTTTTATATTGTTTGGAAGTAAAAAGGGACCTTTCATATAATCCATGCTATCACATGTTGGTCCAAAGAAATCAAAAGCAGTTAATTTTTTTGAAATTATTTTATTAGAATTTTCTTTAATCATTTTAGATGGGAATACAATATTTGGTGTACCCGCATCAAAAAGAGTACCGTAGGTACCATCATTAATATAAAGCTTTTGTTTTTTACGTAAATTAACCCTAATAACTGTTGAGCCACTTTCTGCAACAATAGCTCTACCAGGTTCACAAATAATTTCAGGAAGTTTTTTAAGCTTCAAATTTTCTAAACTCCTATTTATTTCATTAAAATAACTATCTAAAGATTGTGGAATTAAGTCAGGATAGATTGTAGGGAAACCTCCACCTATATTAATATAATCTGGAATAATTTTTGTCTTTTTAATTATATTTCCAATTTCACTAATTCCTTTTGAATAAGAAATTGGGTGCATACATTGTGAACCAACATGAAAACTTAGACCAATCTTCTTAGCATGTTGTCTCACTAGCCTTAACAAACCTATTGCTTCAGAAGTTAAAGCACCAAATTTTTTTGATAAATCAATTTCAGCATGTTCATTTGAAACGGCAACTCTTACAAACAATTCTAAATCTTTAGCATTGTTTGTACTTTCAATTATTTTAATAAGTTCATCTTTGGTATCTAATGAAAAAGTTTTAACACCATAGTTTAAATATGCTTCTTTTATACTTTCTCTACTTTTAACTGTATGCATATATGAGCATTTAGCTGTGTTGCTAAAGGCTCTAATATTTTTAATTTCCTCAATTGACGCAACATCAAATTGTTTAATTCCACTTTCAATCACTGTTTTGATTACTTCAGGGTGTGGATTGGTTTTGACTGCATATAAAACTTTACCTGGAAATTTGTTTAAGAAAAATTTAACCGCAGATTTGATAGAATTCTTTCTTATACAGTAAACTGGTTTTTCAGGTTTCAGTTGGTTTACTAGTTCTTCAACTGATTTAAATTTTTGCATTTTAAATGCCTCCAAAAAAAATTTAATAAAAAAAAGTCTTTTTAAAAAAAACTTTAATATTTTTTGGCATATAAAGTAAACAAAACTAAAGTAAAGCAAATAATTCAAGTCATTTTTGCTTAAAATTCATGTATTGTAATATTTTTCAGAGACCCCATATAAGGACTATGAAAGAAGAAGCAAAACTCCAGAATCTCAGTGATTTTGAGAATAAGTCATTGTTGATTGTTGATGACGATAATCCTTTTCGTGAGCGTTTAGCAAGAGCTATGGAAAAAAAAGGATTTGAGGTTTTTCAAGCTGAGAGTGTGCAAAAGGGAGTTGAATCTGTAAAAACTAAAAAACCTGGTTTTGCTGTTGTAGACTTAAGACTTGCAGATGGTAATGGACTTGAGGTTGTAAAAGAAATTCAGTCTTCAAATAGTGATAGTAGGATTATCATGTTAACTGGTTATGGAAATATTCCAACGGCAGTAGCTGCAATCAAAGAAGGTGCTATAGATTATTTAGCTAAACCTGCTGATGCGGAAGATGTAGAGAAAGCATTATTGGCAGATCCTGCAAAAAAAGCAGCCCCACCAGAAAACCCCATGTCGGCTGACAGAGTTAAGTGGGAACATATACACAGAGTTTTTGAGCTATGTAATAGGAATGTTTCAGAAACAGCCAGAAGACTTAAAATGCACAGAAGAACTCTTCAAAGAATTCTTTCTAAGAGATCACCTAGATAAATTTTTTAATTTTAATTATTTGCTTAGTCAAAAGAGCTAAAAGCATAATTTTAAAAATCTCAGCTAATAGAAATGGTTTTGCACCTAAAGCAAAAATTGGCTTATCCCATCCAATCAATGTTCCAAGCCAAATTAGACCCAAAATATAGATTGTTGAAGTTGCGATAAGTAACTTAAATAAAATAATGAAAAAATTATCATCAATCTTTATTTTAGAAGCTAAATAACAAGCTGTTAAAAAACCAATTAAGTAACCCATGGTTGGTCCTGTAAAGTAAACTAACCCAACACCTTTTTCAGGTGAATTTGAAAATACAGGTAGACCTGCAATTCCTTCAATTAAGTATAGACCAATTGTAGCAAGTGCAATTTTATGCCCTAAGCTTATTCCTAAAAATAATACAACAAATGTTTGCATAGTCATAGGAACTGGATAGAAAGGAATTTTGATCTTTGCTGATATAGTTAGTGCTATTGAACCAAGGACAATAACAACCAGAGATTTAAATAATTTAGCTTGTGTGAGATTTTTTGTTAGTTCCATTGTTAAATAATACTCAAAATATAAAAAATAATCTACTTATAATTGTTAAAATAATTGAAAGTAAATTTTTTTATATACAGAATATATTATCATTATAATATTTAATATTACTTCATGAATAAAATTCAAAAAACAGATCATTATTATTTGATTGATGGCTCTGGTTATATTTTTAGAGCTTATTATGCTTTGCCTCCATTGACTAGAAAAAGTGATGGACTTCCAACAGGTGCTGTAAGTGGTTTTTGTAGTATGTTATTTAAATTATTAGAGGACTCAAAATCTGATCAAAACTTGCAAAAACCAACACATTTTGCAGTAATATTCGATTCAGCAAGAAAAACTTTCAGAAATGAAATTTATAGTGACTACAAAGCTAATAGGTCAGAGGCGCCTGATGATTTGGCCCCTCAATTTGAATATATAAGAAAATCAGTCCTAGCATTCAATTTACCATCTGTGGATCTTCCTAATTATGAAGCAGATGATTTAATAGCCACATATGTCGATCAAATCCTAAAAAAAGGTGCAAAGGTTACAATTGTCTCATCAGATAAAGATTTAATGCAACTTTATAAAAAAGGTGTTCGAATTTTTGACCCCATGAAAAACAAATTTATAACTGATGATGATGTCTTAAAAAAGTTTGGAGTAGATGCCTCAAAAGTCATTGATGTACAATCTTTGGCAGGAGATAGTAGTGATAATGTTCCTGGTGTTCCCGGGATAGGTATTAAGACAGCTGCAGAGCTAATTAACAAATATGGCACTTTAGAAAATTTACTAAAATCTGCTAGTGAGATTAAGCAAAATAAAAGAAGAGAAACATTAATAGAGAATAAGGATAAAGCATTAATAAGTAAAAAACTGGTAACACTAGATCATAACTCTCCTGTTAACAGAGAGTTAAGTGAATTTAAATTGCAAAATATAGACAAAGATAAACTATACAAATTTTTAAGAGAAATGGAATTTAACAGATTGTTAAGCTCTGCAATTTCTGCTTATGGAAATCCTGAGCTAGAAAGTAATAAGATTGTAACTCAAAATCTAGAAAAACAACAAACGATAAATAATAAGAATTATTATTTAATTAATAACTTAGACGAAATTGATAAATGGATAGAGGAGGCAGAGGAAGTTGGTGAAGTTGCTGTAGATACGGAAACCACCTCATTAGATCCTCATCAAGCAGATTTAGTGGGTATTTCTCTCTGTTCTAAAATTGGAAAAGCATGTTACATACCAATTGGTCATAAGTCGTCCAAGTGCCTTAAAAAAGATGCAGTCATTAAAAAATTAAAAAAAATATTAGAAGATCCTAGTATAAAAAAAATAGGTCAAAATATAAAATTTGATTTTATCGTATTTTATAAGTGTGGAATAACTCTTTCATCAATGGAAGATACAATGCTGATGTCTTATGTATTGGATGCAGGAAAAAATAGACATAATATGGATATTTTATCAGAAATTCATTTAGGACATAAAACTATTTCTTTTAAAGATATAGTAGGCACAGGTAAGAAGGAAATTAATTTTAGTGAAGTAGAATTAGATAAAGCAAAAGATTACGCTGCTGAAGATGCTGATGTTACTTTTAGATTATACAAGAAATTCATTAAAAATTTAAAATCAGAGAAAATGATAAATATTTATGAAATATTTGAAAAGCCATTAATTAAAATTCTTGCATTTATGGAAATAGAAGGAGTTGAAATTGATAGTAAGTTTTTAAAATCTCTTTCATCTAAATTTGAAAAAAAAATCAAAAAACTTGAAAAAGAAGTATTTAAAATCTCTAAAAAAGAGTTCAATATCGCATCCCCAAAGCAATTAGGTGAAATCATTTATAATGACTTGAAAATAGCTGGATTAAAGAAAACTAAAAAAGGAAGTTTTGCAACAAGTGCAACTGTTTTAGAGGATTTAGCTTTCAAAGGTCATGAGTTTCCAAAATTAATTTTAGATTGGAGGCAAGTTTCAAAATTAAAAAATACTTATTCAGATGCTTTACCCGAACATTTAAACCCAAATACAAAAAGAGTTCATACTTCGTTTTTGTTGGCCGCTACAACGACAGGAAGATTAGCATCTAGTGATCCTAACTTACAAAATATACCAATTAAATCAGAAGATGGGAAAGATATAAGAAAAGCTTTTACTGCAAAAAAAGGGCACCTATTAATTTCTGCGGATTACAATCAAATTGAGATGAGAATTTTAGCAGACATAGCAGATGTAAAAGAGCTGAAAAAAGCTTTTAAAAATAAAGAGGATATTCACTCTTTAACAGCTAGCCAAATATTTAATATTGATATTAAAAAAGTGAATCAAGACCACAGACGAAAGGCTAAGGCTATTAATTTTGGAATTATTTATGGAATTTCTCAATATGGATTAGCTAAGCAAATAAATGTTTCTAATTATGAAGCTGAGGAATTTTTAAATTCATATTTTGCAAAGTTTCCAGAAATCAAGGTTTATATGGATAATACAATAAAATTTTGTAGGAAAAGTGGATATGTAAATAATATTTTTGGAAGAAGATCTCACTTTAATGGAATTAATGATAAAAACTTTAATGTAAGAAATTTTCAAGAACGTGCTGCAATTAATGCACCCATACAAGGTTCTGCTTCTGAGGTAATGAGATTAGCTATGATAAGATTAGATAAGAAATTATCAGAGCAAAAAAACTCAAATTCAAAAATGCTCTTGCAAATTCATGATGAATTAATTTTTGAAATCCCAAAAAAAGATGAAAAAGTAATGATTAAATTAATTGAGAAAGAAATGACTAGTGTAGCTCAAAGTGATTATCACTCTTTTTCAACTCCTTTAACAGTTGATATTAATGTTGGAGATAATTGGGGAATACTTCATTAAATTTATAACATTGCCCAAATTAGGACAATTTAGTATTTTTAAACTGATTTATGCAAAAACAAACAATAGCTTTGATAGATGATGATAGAAATATTTTAACAAGTTTAAGTATTGCATTAGAAAAAGAGGGTTTTAAAGTTCAAACATACATTGATGGTGAAAGTGCATTAATTGGTTTAACCAGAATGCCCCCTGACTTAGCAGTCATAGATATAAAAATGCCAAAGATGGATGGAGAAGAATTACTCAAAAAACTTCGAAAAAAAACTTCTTTACCAGTAATTTTTTTAACATCTAAAGATGATGAAATTGACGAATTACTAGGTTTAAAATTGGGTGCAGATGATTTTGTAAAAAAGTCAGGTGGTTTTTCCATTAAAGTTTTGATTGAAAGAATAAGGGTACAATTAAGAAAAAAAGATTCGAATAATTTTCTAGAGGAAAATAAAAGCCTGATATCTCATGGAAGGTTAAAATTAGATCCCTCACAACTCGAGTGTGAATGGAATGGAAAACAGTTGCCTGATAAATTGACAACAACAGAGTTTTTAATTGTGAAGGAATTAGCAAAAAGGCCAGGGATAATAAAAGAAAGAGCTCAGCTAATGGATATTGCTTACAGAGAAGACACAGATATTGAGGATAGAACTATTGATAGTCACGTAAAACGAATTAGAAAAAAATTTAAAAAAGTAGACCCTGATTTTTCAGCTATTGAAACTAGGTATGGTAGTGGATATAGATGGAATGTTAGCTAATGTTTAGTAAATACTTAAAAACCCTCTCTATATTAAAGAAATTTTTATTTATAAATTTTGTAATTTTTACAATTATTGGATTATTTACATTTATATATCTCAGTAATATTCAACCAAGTTTAATAAAAAAAAAATCTCAAAATCACACAAACATTATTAACAATACTATAGAAAATATTTTGAGGTTGGATGTGAAATTTCAATCTGATGATATTAGAAGTTTTTTATTTTCCACAAGATTTATTTTTCAAAATCTTGATAGAGTAATATTCTTTGATGATCAACTAAACCTTATTGGAGATACTGATACCTTAGATCTTGATCCAAGATCTTTCTCAGCAAGACTTGATAAAATTGAATTTGAAAGTTTAGATACCAAGGATACTGAAAAAAAAATTGAGGAAAAAAATATAAAAATAGATGAAAAAAAACCTGTTTCATTTAAAGACATATTAACAATATATTCTAGCTCTGAAGATTTTGGGGCTCCTTATACTTTTACGCAAGAGGATTTCAATCAATTTAAAGTAACAACAATTAAGAATGTTACAAAGAACGAAATTAATCTTGGTTATATAGCTATTACAGAAAACGCTAATGAAATAAAGACAGCGATAGATGAGAGAAAAGCATTTGTGATAAGAACAGCTATATCTGTAGGATTTGTAATATTAATTTTTTCTTTTGTGTTAAGCAGATATTTTATTAAACCAATACAAAATCTAGTTGGTTACACAATTCGTATTAAAGAAAAAAGTGAAGTCAAACTAGGTATTGAAAATCTTAAAAACAGGAATGATGAGCTGGGACTATTATCTAATTCTTTAGAGGATATGACAAATGAACTTCAAAATAGAGTTACCCATGCAGAAAACTTTTCGACAGATTTAGTTCATGAGATTAGAAATCCATTAGCATCTTTAAAAAGTGCATCAGAAATTTTACAAGACACAAATGATAATGAACAAAGAAATAGATTATTGAATATACTTAGTCACGACGTACAAAGAATAGAAAGATTAATTACTGATTATTCACAAATGTTAAAGGATGAAGTAGCTTTAAGTAAAGAAAAAATGAAAAAAATTAATGTTGAACCAATTATTCAATCTGTTGTTGATGATTATAATAATATTCATCAAGTGAAAAAAGGAATAAAAATTGAATATAAAAATGATGGAAAAGATAAATACTTAATAAATGGTATAGAAAATAGAATTGAACAAATCATTGCAAATTTATTAGATAATTCAATATCTTTTAGTAAAGATGGTGGTAATGTTTTTGTTGATGTTTCTATTAATGAAAAAAATAAAATATCGATCAAAATTCTTGATGAAGGCCAAGGATTTAAAGAAAAAGATACATCAAGAATATTTAAAAGATTTTATAGTAATAGACCTGAAAAATTTGGAGAACATTCAGGTCTAGGTTTAAATATAGTAAAAAATTTGGTTGAACTCCACGATGGTGAAATTGTAGCATCTAATCGTGTTGATAAAGAAGGAGCCATGATAGAGATAAGATTTCCCAATGTTTAATCATAACTTGATAAATAAATACTTAGCTGTATAAAGCTTGCCATGGAAGATTATAAAGTAAAAGACATCGCTCAAGCTGAATTTGGTAGAAAAGAAATATCAATAGCTGAAAGTGAAATGCCTGGTTTAATGGCTTTAAGAGAAGAGTATTCTAGAGAAAAACCACTAAAGGGTGCAAGAATTATAGGATGTCTTCACATGACAATTCAAACGGCTGTACTAATCGAAACTTTAGTTGCATTAGGTGCTGAAGTTCGTTGGTCTTCCTGTAATATTTTTTCAACTCAAGATCATGCAGCTGCAGCCATCGCTAAAGCTGGTATTCCTGTTTATGCTTGGAAAGGCGAAACCGAAGAAGAATATTTATGGTGCATTAAACAAACTATAGAGGGAAAACCAGATTGGAAGCCCAATATGTTATTAGATGATGGTGGTGATTTAACAGCTATCATGCACAATGAATATCAGGATTTAATGAAAGAAATTAAGGGTGTTTCAGAAGAGACCACAACTGGAATAAAAGCACTAAATAAAATGGAAAAAGATAAATCACTTTTAGTTCCAGCAATAAACGTGAATGATTCTGTCACAAAATCAAAATTTGATAATTTATATGGATGTAGAGAAAGTTTGGTAGACGGGATAAGAAGAGCTACTGATGTAATGATGTCTGGGAAAATAGCAATTGTTGCTGGTTTTGGAGATGTTGGAAAAGGAAGTGCTGCATCCTTAAGACAAAGTGGTGCTAGAGTTTTAGTTACAGAAGCAGATCCAATTTGTGCTCTCCAAGCTGCAATGGAAGGATATGAGGTGGTCTTAATGGAGGAGGCTATAGGTAGAGCTGATATCGTTGTAACAGCAACAGGTAACAAAGATATAGTTACTGCAGATCACATGAGAGACATGAAGGATAGAGCTATCTTATGTAATATTGGTCACTTTGATAATGAAATACAAGTTGAAGCTCTTAAAAATTATAAGTGGACTGAAGTAAAACCTCAAGTGCATGAAATTGAGCTACCTAGTGGTAAAAGAATTATTCTTTTAGCTGAAGGAAGATTAGTTAATCTTGGTTGCGCAACTGGACATCCAAGTTTTGTAATGAGCGCATCATTTACTAATCAAGTTATTGCTCAAATAGAACTTTGGCATAACCATAAAAACTATGAAAATAAAGTTTATGTACTACCAAAACATTTAGATGAAAAAGTAGCAACTTTGCATCTTAAAAAGGTAGGTGCAAAACTAACAAAGTTATCAAAAGAGCAAGCAGATTACATAAGTGTCGAAACAGAAGGTCCTTTCAAACCAGATGCCTATCGCTATTAAAGATAGCAAAATTGATATTACTTCAGAGAAGCTTACTAAGGAATTAGCTAAAAAATTTACAAAATATCTTAAAGGTGGTGAGTTTATTTTTTTATATGGAGAAATGGGTGTTGGTAAAACTACATTTGTAAAATATTTTATAAATGAGTATCAAAAAATAAATAATTTAACACAAACAGAAATTACAAGCCCTACATTTAATTTATTACATGAGTATCAAGTAAAAAATATACGAATAAAACACTATGATTTATTTAGAATTAATAAAAAAGAAGATGTCAAAAATCTAGATATTTTTGAAAAAGATAATAAGTTAATAACACTTATAGAATGGCCACAGTTAATAGCTGATACAAAGGATATAAAATTTATAGCTTTAACTTTCAATTATTTAAATGATTTAAATGATAGAAGTGTGGATATAAAGGTTTAAATTAAAACTTATTTTTATGAAAAGCTTAGCAAAATTGAAAAAAATAAAAGGTGATGCATCTTTTAGAGAATTTTATAGAAACAGAGAAAATAAATCTATTATCGTAATATCAAAGAAAGAAAAGTTAAAAAATCTTTTAATTTATGATGCGATAAACAAAATTTTAGTAAAAAATAAAATTTTAGCACCAAATTTATTAAGTGAAAATTATAATAATAATTATATAGAAATAAATGACTTCGGGAACCAAACCTTATTTCAAATTTTAAAAAAAAAAAATAATAATAAATTTATCATTTTTAAAAAAATCATAAAAATTTTAAATAAAATACAACTAATAAAAGATAAAAAAGTAAAAAATTTTAAAAACAAATTATATAAAGTTCAAGAATATAATAACAAAATTTTATTTGATGAGGCTAAACTTTTTTGTGACTGGTATGCACCAAAGATATTATCTAAATTAAAAAATATTAAATTTAAAAAAAAATTTAAATTGGAGATAAAAAACTTATTATTAAAATTAAATTATAAAAATGTTACATTTGTTCATAGAGATTTTCATGTTTCAAATTTAATGTATTGTAATAAAAAAATAGCAGTAATTGATAGTCAAGATGCACTAATTGGCAATAGAGCTTATGATTTGGCATCCTTAATTGACGATGTGAGATTAAAAACATCTAATGAATTTAAGGAGAAAGTATTTAAGTTTTACGTCAAAACAAATAAAAAAATTGATTTAGAGAAATTTAAAAAAGATTTTGAAATATTATCTGTTTTAAGGAATTTAAAAATAATTGGTATATTTATGCGTTTAGCTGTTAGAGATAACAAAAAAAAATACCTTAAGTTAATTCCCTACGCTTGGGAAATGATTAATTATAGAATTAAAGAGCAAAATGAATTTCATAATTTGATGATGCTATTAAAAAATGATTTTCCAAAATTTGTAAGGTAGAGTTGTGAGAATAAATACAGCATTAATTTTATGTGCAGGTTTTGGTAAAAGACTAAATCCAATTACTTTAAATACACCCAAGCCCTTATTAGAGATTAAAGATGTAAGTATGTTAGAACGATGTATTAATTTGATTGAAAAACTAGGTATTAAAGAAATTTTAATTAATACTTTTTATTTAAAAGAGCAATTTTCAGATTTTATAAACAGTAAAAATTTTAATATGGATATCAAAATAATTGAGGATGGTGAACATATTTTAGACACAGGTGGAGGTATTCAAAATATGATCCAAAATTCCAATAAAAATGATTTTATAATTTTTAATCCAGACACATTTTGGAGCAACAATTATAAAGATGACATAATTAAAATGGAAGAAATGTATTTCTCCAAAAACCTAGAAAATATTCTTCTTTTAACAAATAAAAAATTAAGTTTTGATAAAAAATTAAAAGGAGATTTTAGTTTAAAAAAAAATTTAATTAATAAAGAATCTGAAAAAGAATTTATTTACATTGGTTGTCAAATAATTAATAAAAAATTATTTATTAAAGAGAAAATAGAAAATTACTCAATTTTGGAAATTTGGAATAATTTATTAGATCAAAAGAAGTTATTTGGGTATGAAAGCCAAAAAGACTTTTATCATCTAACTGATCTAGATGTTTTTAAAAAACTAAAAGATCTTTAGCCCTTTCTTGATCAAGATATTTGCAATTAGAAACTTTTCTATTTTCTAATTCAATTAAAAGGGGGTTCCCTGTAGGAATTTCAAGTTTAGAGATTTCATTGTCATCTAAATTAAACAAGTGTTTGCAAAGAGCTCTAATAGAGTTTCCATGAGCAGAAATGAGGATATTTTCACTTGTTTTGTATTCTATCTCTTTGCTATAAAATTTTATTACTCTTTCATATGTATCTTCAAGTGACTCAGTGTTAGGAATTTTTTCTAAAGGAATTTCTTTGTAAGTTTCAATATTTAGCGGATGATATGGATTGTTTTTATCTAAAGGGTCAGGTCTAAGATCCCAAGAACGTCTAAATTGACGAACTTTTTCCTCTCCAAGTTTTACTTTCATTTCGTCTTTATTTAATCCAGTCAGAGAACCGTAATGTCTTTCGTTTAATTCCCATGCGCTTATTACTTTTTTAAAATCATTCAATTCCTCTTGTATAATTTTTAAAGTATTTTTTGCTCTTAATTGAAAGGATGAATAATAAAGATTAATTTCAATATTTTCTTGTTTTATTAGTTGACCAGCTTTTTTTGCCTCTGATTTTCCATTTTCTGTTAAATCTACATCTACCCATCCAGTAAATTTATTTTCAAGATTCCAGACACTTTGGCCATGTCTAACTAAAATTAAATAACTCATTTGTTTATCTTTTAGATCAATTTGATAAATAAAACTATATTACTAATGATATACTTCTTTTCAAAACATAAATTTATTTTTTATTTACTCAATTTTTTTTTAATACTTTTGTATTTATATCCTGGCAGTTTACTTGGTTGTTTTCTATACGATGATTGTAAATTACAACCACAGATAACAGCAGATTTTATAGTCTCAACTAATCACTTGTATGCGTTTGTTCTGTTTTCTGTTGTTGGCTATTTCACATTTAATAAATCGTCTCAATTTATAACTCTTACCTTTTATTTGATATCTTTATCAATAACGCTTGAGATACTGCACTACGTTATACCTAATAGAAGTTTTGAAATTTCTGATTTATTTGGAAATTTAGTAGGTGTAATTATAATAACAATAATTATTTATTTATTTAAAAAAAATGAAAATATCAAAAGTTAATTTTTTATTTGTTTTTATTATTTTAATTTCGGGTTGTTCATCGGTTCCTAAAAATACATCAGATAGTTGTTCTATATTTAATGAAAAATACATGTGGTACAAACATGCTAAAAAAGCTGAAAAAAAATGGGGAACCCCAGTTCATTTACAGCTTGCAATTATAAAAATGGAGTCCAGTTTTGACTGGTTAGCAAAACCTCCTAGACAGAAACTATTTAAAGTAGTCCCTTATAAGAGACCATCAAGTTCTTTTGGGTATTCACAGGCTGTAAAAGGAACATGGAAACAATATAAAGAAGAAACTGGGAATAAACTTGCCACCAGAACAAGATTTAAAGATAGTGTAGATTTTATTGGTTGGTATACCAATAAAACTGAAAAAATTCTAAAAGTTTCAAAAAAAGATGCTTTCAAGCAGTATATTGCTTATCATGAAGGATGGGGTAATTATAAAAATTATAAAAATAATAAAAAAGTTATTAATTTAGCAAAAATAGTTGAGAAACAATCAAATATTTATAAGCAGCAATTATCAGAATGCAAAAATTCTTTATCAACGTCAAAATATATTATTTTTTAATTTAGCTGTTTTTTTAATTCAATATCAATTGCATCAATTCGCTTAGTATTTTTCGCAAGAGCCAAATACATTGTTGGAGTTACATATAAAGTAAAGAAGGTTGAAATAATCATTCCTCCTAAAATTGTAGAACCCACAGCTAATCTAGAGCCTTCACCGGCACCTGGGCCAATATTTCCAATAACTAATGGAAGCATTGCTATCATAGTGCTAAGTGAAGTCATTATAATTGGTCGAATTCTTAGTTGGCACGCTTTAATAATAGCATCCTGGATTTTAACACCAGTGGTTCTTATCTGGTTGGTATAGTCTACAATCAAAATACTGTTCTTTGTGGATATACCAATGAGTATTATTAAGGCGATTTGAGAGAAAATATTTACTGAACTATTTAAAAATAAAATAAATACTAATCCACCAAATACAGCTAATGGAACAGTTAAAATAATAATAAATGGATGAATAAAGGAGTTAAATGTTGCTGCCATTACTAAATAAGCTGTAATTAAAGCTAGCACAAAAATTAAATATATTTCATTTGTTGTTTCTTTTAACTCTTCAGATTTTCCTTTCCAAGTGATTTGATTTTGAGGAGCAACTCTAATCATTATATCTTCTAAGTATTTTATTGCTTCTGTTAGAGTATAATCTTCTGCAAGCGCGGCAGAAATTGTAACAGCTCTTTGACGGTTATACCTTGGAAGTGCTTCAGCAGTTCCCTTTTCTTTAAATTCCACAAGACTTGCTACAGAAACTAGTTTTCCTGTTGTTTCAGATCTAACAAAAATTTTTGACAACCCATCTTTATCTCTTCTATCAGCTAAATATTGTTGTAAAATAATTGGGTATTCTCTACCTTCTTTACTAAAAGTTGTTACTCTTTTTCCCCCATAAAGAGTTTCTAAAGTTCTACCTATATTTTCAGTAGAAACCCCCAAATCATTTGCTCTGTTTTTATTTGTTATTAATTTAACCTCTGGTTTATTTTTTGTATAATCACTTTCAATTCTAAACATATTTCTATTTTTTCTTAATTCTCTTAAGACACTATTTTGAATTTCCTCCAATTCCTCATAGTTAGATCCATAAATTACCATTTGAACAGGCTTATTGTAACTAGATACTCTTATTGATTGTGGAGAAATTGGAAAAGCAAAAGTTTCTGGAACTGATACTACCTGTCCAATTGCTTCTCTTAATACTGTTTGACTATCTTTTTCTCTATTTTTCCATTCATCTAATAAAGCAATTATAATAAAAGTATTATATGTTGTTGCTGATTTACCAAAACCTGGAACTCTCATTATAAGTCTTTCGTATGGACTATTCTCAGCTTGTAGTAACCTCAATATTCTACCCTCAATTATTTGTGCTTTTTCCTGAGTATACTCAAAGGAACTCCCTTCATCAGTTGATCCAATTATTAAGTAAGCACCCCTATCTTCCATTGGTAACAACTCTTTTTTTGAAAAACTAAAAAGATATCCAGATGCAGCAATAATTAAGATAATAAATATTGAAATAGTCTTTTGCTTATTGATCCAATAACTAAGAGAACTTATATAAAATTTAGTAAAAGACTTAAATCCATTATTAAATTTTTTAACAAAGAAATTTATCTTTTCTTTCTTATTTAAAAACTTACTTCCAAGCATTGGTGATAAAGTTAATGCAACAAAAGACGAGACAACTATAGAAAAAGAAAGTGCGATAGCTGTTTCTTTAAATAATGTTCCTGAAATACCTTTTATAAAAATTAAAGGTAAAAAAACAGCAATTAAAATTAAAGTGGTTGCGATTATTGCAAAAGTAATTTGCTTAGAACCTTTGTATGCTGCAACTAATGGTGTTTCACCATTTTCAATCCTAGTATAAATTGCATCAGTCATAATTACAGAGTCGTCTGTGATTATTCCAATTGCGAGGATAAAACTTAATAGAACAAAGATATTTATTGACAGATCAAATATATATAAACCAAGAAATGATCCAACAATACTTACAGGCAAAGCTACGGCAGGTACTATTACGGCCTTAAGATTGCCAAGGAAAAGATATATAATCAAAACAACTAAAATAAATGCAATAACTAAACTTTTATAGACCTCTTCAATTGCAGCACCAATATAAGTTGCTCTGTTAAATGCTATTTCTAATTTTAATCCATCTGGTAAAGATTTATTAAGTTCTTTTATTTTAATTTTTATTTGTTTGGATAGTTCTACTGTTGAGGCTCCACTTTTAGCGTAGATACCAATTCCAACAGTTTTTAAGTTAACTGCATTTTTTCTTTGTGCAGTAAATAAAGTTTTTTCTGAAACAGGACCAAATTCAACATTTGCGACATCCGAAAGTATTATTACTTTTTCTTTATTTTTTCTAAGAGGCAGCTGTTTTATTGTATTTATGTTAGTATAAGATTTATCGATATTTAAAGTTAAATCTTTGTTATTCGCCTCCAGTGTACCCGCTGGTAGGTTAATATTTTCATTTCTAAGAGCTCTTTCAACCTCTTGGATTGTAAGATTATTAGCAGCTAATTTTATTGGGTCTATCCAAACTCTGACACTAAGTTCTCTTAATCCACCAACTAAAATTCTTCCAACATTTGGAACACTTGAAAATGCGTCAAGTAGATATCTTTCAGCATAATCTCCTAAGTCTAGATCGCTCCATGTTGGAGAAGAAAGACCTACCCACATAGTAGTTGTAAAACCAGCAGCTTGTTTTAAGATCTGTGGTGCACTTGCCTCACTTGGTAGATTATCTACAACACGCGCCACTCTTTCTCTAATGTCATTAGCAGCGTCATCTAAATCTATATCTGTATTAAATTGTATATCAATTCTACTTGTTCCATTTAAAGAATTAGAGTCTATATTTTTAATACCTTCTGCACCACCAATTACATCTTCAAGTTTTTGAGTTATTTCTTCATCAATTATCTCCGCCGAGGCAGATTTGTAATCTGTTTTAACTTGAACAACTGGTGGCTGGATACCATCAGGGAGTTCTCGGACTGGAAGCTCAGAAAAAACAAATATACCAAAAATTATTAAGATTAATGACATGACCCAAGCTACAACAGGTCGTTTAATACTAACTTCAGTTATAAACATTTAATTACTTTTTCTCTTTTTCAGATTTTTTAAATATATTTTTTAACCAATCAAATTTACCTTTTTTTTCTTCAGCTTTTTTTGATTTATTTTTTTTACCCCAGCTAGAATTTTCTTTTTTCTTTTTAGCACCCTTTTCAATAGGTCTGATTGTTAAATTTGGTCTAACTTTCTTTGTTCCTTCAGCAACAATTTTATCCCCATTACTTAATCCATTTAATATTTCTACAAAACCCAAATATCTATCCCCAATAGTTACTTTTGTTTTCATTACTTTATTTTTCTCATCAACTTTATAAATGAAAATATTTTCACCTTCGACTATTGTACTTGTGTCAGGTGCACTTAAACTATTTCTTACATCGTACTTAATTGAAATTTCTAGAAAAGATCCTGGTAGTATTTCTCCAGAGGAGTTATCCATCTTGATCCTGGTTGCTAAAGATCTTGTGTCTTCACTGATTCTGCTTGCGAAAGAGTCAACTTCACCATAATAAATTTTATTCTTGTATCCAGAAAACTTAATATCTACTGGTAAACCAACCTTAATAAATGGAACAAAAATTTCAGGTATATCTACATCGCAATATATTGAGCTAGTATCTTCAAGATTAATCAATATAGAAGATTTTGAAACCTCTATGTCCTCGGAAAATTCTCTTTTTCCAATAACCCCATCAAATTTTGCGATTATTTTTCTATTTTTAAGGTCAGCAATTACGTCTCCCCTTTTAACCTTTTGATTAAAATTTATTGGTTTTAGTATTTCGTATTTTTCAATTTTAAATGATTGAGTCTGAATAGGAGTTGCTGTTCCATAAGTACTGATAATATTTTCAAAAACTCTTTCTTGTGTAGTAGTTACTATTATTCCTGGAGGAGGTCTTTTACTAAATTTTTTTTTGAAATGATTTCCAATCATTGTTCTACCAATAATTACAGTAGCAATGATAAGAAAAAATATAATTACTATACTTGTGACTTTTGTAGATGTTTTCATTAATTAGATCTTTCCATACTCTGACCATGAGCCATCGTATATTGTCGGCATATATTTATCATTTATTAAAGAATAAGCCAGAGCCAATACGCTTGCTGTTACTCCTGAACCACATGAAAATACTATATTTTTTTGAGAGTCAAAATTAAGGGAGTCAAATTTTTCTTTAATTTTGTTCTTACCTATAAAAGTATGGTCCTCATTAATTAATTCAAAAAAAGGAAGACAAAAAGAATTTTTAATTGAGCCACTTCTTAAACCTTTTCTAGGTTCAGCAACTTTTCCATCAAATCTTTCTCTGCTTCTTGCATCAACCACATTAAAATCTTTTTTTTCAATATTTTCATCAATTTGTTTTTTACTTTTAACAAGTTCATTATTTTCTTTGCATAAATATTTAGAAGTTTTATTGGTCACTTTTTGGTTATTTGTAGCTTTGTTTTCTTTTTTCCATTTTCTTAGTCCGCCGTTTAATACATGAACTAGTTTTGGATTATGTCCGTAATAAATTAAATTATACCAACATCTACAAGAACTAATTACATCAGAGTTATCATAAATTACAATTCGATCATTATTTTCTATTCCCATGTCACCCATTATTTTTTCCCAAGATTTAGGATCAGTAATCATATGAGGCAAATCAGTATCTAATTTAGAATTTTTATCTAAATCAAAAAAAATGGCATTTGGAATATGTTCCTCTTCATATTCCTCAAAACCATTTCTTTTAGTTTGAGGCATATGCCAAGTTGAATCAATAATTTTTACTTTTTCAATATTATTTTCTAACCAATCAGTGTCGACCAAGGACATTTTATCTTTTTTCCAAATATCGTTGATGATATTCCTCAGCTGGACAATAATTTTTAACTAAAGAAGTTTTTGTTACAACTTTTCCTGATAATTTTACATTTTCTTTTTCTATCATTTTTTCAGCAATATTTTTCTGCTGATCATTTAAATAAAATATTTCGCTTCTATACTGAGTTCCAAAATCTGGTCCTTGGGAATTCAAAGTTGTAGGGTCATGAATTTCAAAAAAATATTCAAGGATTTTTTCATAAGATATAATCTTAGGATCAAAATCTAATTTAACCACTTCTGCATGATTTGTCGTGCCGGTACAAACTTCTTTATAATTAGTTTCAGCACTATGACCTCCACAATAACCCACTTCTGTTTTTATTACACCATCAACTTTACTAAACTTTATTTCAGGTCCCCAAAAACATCCTAATCCTAAAATTGCTATTTCCATTGATAAATGCCTTATATAATTTAAACTTAATCATATGTTTTCAAAAAATCAATTAGGCTTTTTCTATATGTTTATATCTGTTTGTTCATTCTCGCTAATGGACGTCATTGTTAAATGGTCTGATGATTATCCTGTTGGACAAGTATTATTTTTTAGGGGTTTTTGTGGAATTATTCCAATTTTGTTTCTAATTCCTAAAGAAAGATTTTTTGACTTTTATAAAACTGAAAGACCAGCTCTTCATATAAAGAGATGTCTAGCAGGACTTATTGCAATCGTATCTATATTTGTGGCTTTGAGAAACTTACCCCTGGCAACAGTGGTAAGCATTTCGTTTGCCTCGCCAATTTTTACTACAATTTTCTCTATATTCTTATTGAAAGAAAAAGTTGGTTTTTATAGGTGGTTAGCAGTTTTTGTTGGATTTATTGGAATAATAATTATAAGTGAACCAGGTTTTAGTTCATTAAATATTTATTATATATATCCAATAATTTTTTGTTTAGGACTTTCATACGTCGCAATAGCTATAAGAAAATTATCTTCAACAGAGCCAGTTTGGTTAATTAGTTTTTTTTTCTCATTCTCAATTTTGATATTTAGTTTTTTTTCATTATATCAACAGTGGATTATACCCTCGTTTATTGATCTTATTTTATTATCATCTATAGGTATTCTTGGAGGTATTGCTAATTTGTGGTTATCACAGTCATATAAATATTCCGAAGTCAGCTTAGTAAGTCCTTTAAAATATTTAGCTTTGGTATTTGCCATAATATTTGGGTATTTAGTCTGGGATGAAATACCCACTATTAAAACATTAATGGGAGCAGTTTTAGTAATTTTATCTTCATTTATAATTTTTAGAAGAGAAATGTCCTTGAAAAAACAATTATCGGTTGCCAGACATGACTAAATCGCCAAATTATTGGAATTATGCAAAAAAATACATTTCAAAAAAAGATAAAGTAATGTCTGCACTAATAAAAAAATATAAATCGCCTTCAGAGATTATATTAAAATCTAGAAAAGACGTTTTCTATTCCTTATGTAAAAGTATTATTGGTCAACAGATAAGTGTTGCAGCTGCTAATGCAGTTTTTATTAAATTTAAAAAAAAATGTAAAAACAAAATAAATGCAAAAAATGTGAATAAATTAACAATTGTCCAATTAAAAAGTTGTGGGTTGAGTAGATTAAAGGCCCTAGGTATTAAAAGTCTTTCAAGGCAAATATTAGACAAAACTTTTAATCCAAAGATTATAAAAAATATGAACGATGAAGATGCTATCTTATATCTTTCAAATTTAAGACAGATAGGTAGGTGGTCAGCAGAAATGATTTTGTTATTTACCTATAACCGACCAAATATTTGGCCTATTCAAGATATTGGACTACTAAGAGCTATATCAAAAAATTATAAAAAAAAATATTTACCCCCTGAAAAATTTGTATCGCTTTTAAAGAATAGATTTTCTCCATACTGCTCGGTTGCGACTTGGTATTTATGGAGAAGTATAGATCCTGAACCTATTCAGTACTAAAACCCTCAATGACTTGCATATGTCTTATCGTGGTATCTTTAGCTAAACTCCATCCAGCTTGGTATTCCGCAGATTCATGGCATTCAATTGCTTTTTTATAACTTGGAAATTCCCATACGACTGTTCTAATAAATTCCTCACCCTCATAAACTTTATGATTACCGCCTCTAATAAGAGGTACTCCACCAAAATTTTTTATTACAGGGATTACAGCTTCTGAATATTTTTTTAAGTTTTCTTTATTTTTAACTTTTGAGTATAAACTTATCCAGTAACCTTTTTTCATAAATTAATTTTAATTTTTAATTTTTAGAGTTCAATAATATTTTATTTGTTTCAGAGACTAATTGGGCGACAATCGATAAGGCTATTTCAGGAGTAGATTTACCTCCAAATTTTATACCTATTGGACCATGTATTGATCTAATTTCTTTTTCGGCAAATCCTGCTTCCTTTAATCGTTTGCATCTATTTTCGTGGGTTTTTTTACTTCCTAAAGCGCCTATGTAAAAAAATTTATTTTTTAAAGCATAACTTAATGCTGGATCATCAATTTTTGGGTCGTGTGTTAAAGTTATTAATGCAAAATTTTTATTCGTTTTAATTTTTTCTAAGGCATTATTTGGCCATTCATTAATAATTTTGACTTTTTGAAACCTTTGTTGTGTTGTAAAATATTTTCTTGGATCAATAATTGTAACTATAAAATTAAAATTCTTTAATAAATCAATTAAATATTGAGCTATATGAACTGCACCTACAATTATTACTTCTACCGGTTTAATATAATTAAGTATAAATATTTGTGTTCCATCAATTATGCCATTTTTTTTTAAATTATAGAAATTTTTTATTTTATTCTCATAATTTTTAAATTCATTACCTAATGACTTTTTTGAGTTGAATATTTCACTATTGCCAGTCGATAAGTTTGTAAGTACTGCAAAATCTTCTTTTAATGAATTCCTTTTAATAATTTCTTTAAGTATTTTAGTTTTCATTAATTAATTTGCTCTATGTATACTGTTAACTCTCCACCACATGCAAGACCAACACTCCATGCGCTTTCATCTTCTACAGTGAAATGAATTTTTTTAAATGAATTTTTATTTTTAATTAATTCTAAACACTCATTAATAATACTGGCTTCAACACACCCTCCTGAAACAGAACCTAGAAAGTCACCTTTTTCATTGACAATCATTTTACTTCCAATAGGGCATGGAGATGAACCCCAAGTTTTTATTACAGTAGCTAAAACTACTTTTTTTTTAGTTTCTATCCAGGAATTGGCACTCTTTAAAATTGTTTCTGACATACATTCATTTAAATTATTTCCTAAAAAATAATTTATTTTACATTCCCTCAAATATTATATGTTCCCTAATAACATTGTTTTCTAAATGTTTTCTAGCTTCTACATATTCTTCTGAATTATAGCAATTTTTAGCACTTTCAATATCTGGAAATTCTGCAAGTGCAACTCTAACCATCTCCCTACCATCCAGAGTAATATTATTTGCACTTCTTGCTAATATTCTTCCAGAATATTTTTCAACTGCTTCTTTAGCTTTTACAGCGTATTTTTTAAGTCTTTCCGCATCTTTTATTTCAGTATAGTTTGCAACCCAATATGCTTTCATAATTCTCCTTTTTAATTTTTTTTAATTATGATACCAAATTTAAGTGAAAAAATTATTTTTAAATTTTTGTAGCACTCTATTATTTTTAATATTTGCATCAAGTGTGCACTCTAATGCTGATGACTTATTTAATAAGGGAAAAGAGGTATTCCTTGAAGCTGGCAATTGTGCTGCATGTCATAGCCTCTCAGACGCTGGATCAATGGCTGATATTGGTCCAAATTTAAATCAAATAAGACCTCAAGTTCAAACAATTCTTATGGCTGTTAGAAATGGAATAGGCGTGATGCCCGCAATGGAGGGTATTTTAACTGATGAGGAAATAGAGGCTGTTGCTCATTATGTTTCTATAAGTGCCGAACAATAGCAACACTTAGCTATAATTCTTAATCCAATGGTTAGCTATTTCTTCTCTTTTACAAATCCAGATGTCATTAAATTTTAAAACATAATTTATAAATTTCTTAAGCGATTGTATCCTCCCAGGTCTGCCAATTAATCTACAGTGTAAACCAACCGACATCATTTTTGGTGAAGTTTTCCCTTCTTCGTAAAGAGTGTCAAAGCTATCTTTTAAGTAATTATAAAACTGTTCCCCAGAGTTAAATCCTTGATTAGTTGCAAATCTCATATCATTATTATCAAGTGTATAGGGAATCATTAATTGTTTTTTTTTACCTTTTTTTATCCAATAAGGAAGGTCATCACTATAAGTATCACTGCTGTATAAAAAATTTCCATTTTCAATAACTAGATCTAAAGTATTAGCACTACATCTTCCTGTATACCAACCAGCAGGCTGAGTGCCAAAAATCCTTTTTATAGATTTTATTCCTAGTTTCATGTCACTTTTTTCTTTTTTCTTTGATATATTTTGATAATCAATCCATCTCCAACCATGACAAGCAACCTCATACTTAGCTTTTTTAATTGCTAAACAAACTTCTTTATTTCTCTCTAGTGCCATCCCAACACCAAAAATAGTAAGTGGTATTTTTTTCTTTTTGAATAAATCATGAATTCTCCAAAACCCTCTTCTAGATCCATATTCATAAATCGATTCCATATTTAAGTGTCGACCTTTAATTGGTTTTGCTCCTATAATTTCAGATAAAAATACCTCTGAAGTTTTATCACCATGCAGAGTACAATTTTCTCCACCTTCCTCATAATTTAATACAAATTGTAAAGCCAACCTAGCATTACCAGGCCACTTTACTTTGATAGTTTTAGATCCATATCCTACTAAATCTCTTGGGTATTTTTTTTTCATTTTTTTAAAATAATCTTCTCTTTTTTAAATTTATAAATTTCAAGATTGTTTCCTTTTCCTTTCCTATCAATAACAAGAAAATTTATATTTTTCATAGAAATTAATGGAAAGTGCCAAATACCAGCATTGTAATTTATCCCAGTTTGTTTTGGGACCACAAAGGATTGGATTTTATTTATATTTGGTTTATGACCCCGCGGTGCCACAAATACTAAAAATTTTGTATCATCCATTGGTATAAAGGCTTGGCTTCCTAGAGGATGTTTTTCCATCATATCAATTTTCATAGGAAATTTTCTTTTTTTTGCTTTAAAAATACTAACAATAGCTTTACCATTTTTTTTTGAGGTATCTATATTTATCAAATCATTAAATCGTTTTGCATATCCATCATTAATATTTATAGGATTTTTTTTAGACGTATCTATTAATTGACCAAATTTAGAAAAATTTTTTTTTGTTATTTTTTTTGCTTTTATTATTTTCATTTCACAAAATTTCCGAATGCTCTTATTCTTGAAATTCCACCATCTGGATAGATATTTATTCTAAGATAATTTTCCTTACTTCTTTTAATTAAGAATTTTTTAAAAATATGTTTTTTATGAGCAGATAGTTTGGATTTATTTACAATAATTTTCCAATTCTTTGAATTATTTACAATTGATTTATTAGACAGATCTTTTGAAATATTTGCAGTTTGAATTGAGCAAGTATTTGGGTAATTTCCTTTAAAATGATGAGTGTCTATCTCTAATCTTTTAATTAAGCCTGGTTTTCCAAATTTAATTATGAGCCAATCAAAGTTTTTTCCTCTACTTCTTCTTGTTTCCCAACCATCTCCCATATTTTTTCCTTTACCAGGAGCTATGACATTTTCAGCTCTGCCAAAGTGTTCATTATTGCAACCAACAATTGAAGCACCAGTTAAAACAGATGTTAGGTTAATATTTTTTTTATTTAAAAAGTTTTTTTCCATTTCAATTTTTCCATAAAGTCTAAGTCTTGCAACCCCACCATCTGGAAAAATGTTTAATTTTATATAATTAAAAATTGATTTATTTTGTGATTTAAAACTATGGTTTCTATTTGCCCGAAGTCTTTTTTTTCCAAGTAAGTGACGCCATTTTGTTTTTTTGCTTGGTTTATTCTTACTGAAACAACCCTCCACTGAAGCATGGGTAGGTTGGTTTCCATTGAAGTGCGTTGTATCAATATCTATATCAAATATCTTTCCAGGCTTACCTAGTTTTAAAATTAAATAATCGAAACCTTTTGATCTTCTTCTTCTAGTTTCCCATCCATCCATCCATTTACCATGTTTATCAAATAATCCATCTTTAAAAACTGGAGGATCAATTTTTAATATTCTATGAGCAGCTGCAAAAAAATCATCGGTCTTGTATATAATTTTAGATCCAATCCTAGGATCAGCTAAATTAATCATTTTCGCATTTATAAATTTTTTCATTTTTTATTTATTTCATTTAAACGAAAGGTTGCAATTTTTTTTACTTGTTTTTTTGCTTCAAGGAATTCACTTTCTACATCACTTTGTAATCTTTGTCTAAAATTATTCAAAATTTCATTTTTATCTTTACCTTTTACTGCAATTATAAAAGGAAAATTAAACTTTTTTTTATATTCTAAATTTAATTTTTTAAATTCCTCATATTCATCGTTAGAACATTGGTTCAACTTTGCTGAAGCTTGTTCTGATATAGATTCTGAAGTCATTTTTTTTGCTACTGCAAGTTCTGGATGAGCATTTAAAATTTCTAAAATTTTATTTTTTTCGTAATTTTCATAAATATTTAACATTTTAAGCACAATATCTTCAAAATTTTTAAATGGTTTAGACTCAAAAGCCTCTAAAGCCACAGATTCAGTCTTTTCAAAAACATTACCAAATATTGACAAAAAATCAGACTTGTTAAGATCGTTAATGTTATCTATTGTTCTCATATAATTTTAAATAATTTAAGTTTGAAATTTAAATGATACTATAATTTTATGACAAAGCTCACAACTCATGTTTTAGATGTATATTCAGGCAAACCTGGAAAAGGTATCTTAGTTGAGTTGTTTTATTTAAATAATTCAGAAAGAAAAAAAATAACTTCAATAAAACTCAATGATGATGGTAGAGCGAGTTCTCCATTAGCAGAGGGAGATACTTTTGTTAAGGGTAAATACGAATTAGTCTTTTACATTGGTGATTATTTTAAAAATACATCATCAGCAAGTGATGTACCATTCTTGGATGATGTAATTATTAGATTTGGTATTTCGGATCCCTCACAACATTATCATGTACCTTTATTAGTATCTCCATGGAGTTATTCTACTTATAGAGGCAGTTAAGTGATATCAAATTCAGTAAAGTTCCTCTTAAACGATAAAATTTTAGAAATTAAAAACCCAGATCCAAATCAAACAATTCTTAATTATATTAGGACTGAATTAAAAAAAACTGGAACTAAGGAGGGATGCTCAGAAGGTGGTTGTGGTGCATGTACTATTGTTTTAGGTGAGCTAGTAAGCAATGACGTAAAATATAGTTCAATTAATTCTTGTATTTCTTTTGTACCATCTTTGAATGGTAAACAACTTTTGATTGTAGAGGATTTAGTTTCAAAAGAAGGAAAACTTCATCCAGTTCAAGAGGCAATGGTGAAATTTCACGGTTCACAATGTGGATTTTGTACTCCAGGGTTTGTTATGTCTTTATTTTCAATGTTTAAGAATAATAAAAGTTACAATAGCGAATTAATAACAGACTCTATTTCAGGAAACTTATGTCGTTGCACTGGCTATAGACCTATTATTGATGCTGCTAAAAGTTTAAATAAGATAAATAAAATAGATGAGTTTAGTAAAAATAAAAATAAAACTATAAAATTATTAAAAACTATTAAACCAAATAATATTTTTATTAAAAAAGATGATAAAGTTTACTTCTCTCCCAAGAACGTCAAAGAACTAAAAAATATAATTAAAAATAACTCTAATTTTAATTTTCTCGCAGGTGGAACAGATTTATCTTTAAAAGTTACAAAAGAAAGAAAAGAAATTCCGTTTATAATAGATTTAAAAGAGATCAAAGAATTAGATTTTATTAAAGTAAATAAAAATTATTTAGAAATCGGTGCAGCCACTCCTTTAATTAAGTTTGAAAACGAAATAAAAAAATATTATCCAGATTTTTACTCTGTATTAAAGAGATATGGTTCTGTTCAAATTAGAAATGTAGGTACCATAGGAGGTAATATTGCTACAGCATCTCCAATCGGCGATTCATTACCAATTTTGTTGTCTTTAAATGCTGAGATTTTAATTGAGAGTTTTAATAAACGAAAAGTTATACCAATAAATAATTTTTTCTTAGATTATAGGAAAACTAAATTAAAAAAAACAGAATTTATAAGATCAATTAAAATCCCATTATTTAAAAAAAATATATTTAAAGCATTTAAAATTTCAAAAAGATTTGATGATGATATTTCCTCTGTTTGCGGCTCTTTTAATTTTGAAATTAATAATAATCAAATTAAAGAGGCATATATTGCATATGGAGGTATGGCAGCAATACCAAAAAGAGCTAAGACATGTGAGAAAGTTCTTAAAAATATGCCCCTTAATATCAATACTTTTGACCATGCAAAAAATTATCTAGAGGAAGATTTAAGTCCTATTGGAGATATGAGAGCAAGTAAAGAATATAGGTTAGAGATAGCTAAAAATTTATTAATGAAATGTTTTATAGAAATAAATTCTAATAAGTTAACTAGAGTTAATTAAATGAGTAAAGATAATATTATTGGAGATATAAGACCACACGATAGTGCTTACAAACATGTAAGTGGATATGCTGAGTATACCGATGATATTGTTGAACCAAAAAATACAATTTACGGTGCAATTGGTTTAAGTAAAAAAGCACACGCAATAATTAAAAAAATTGATTTAACTGAAGTAAAAAATAGCAAAGGTGTTATTTCAGTAGTTACTCAAAGTGATATTCCTGGTAGAAATGATGTAGGGCCTGTTTTTGATGGAGACCCTATTTTTCCAACAAACAAAGTTGAGTTTTATGGCCAACCCTTGTTTGCAGTTGCAGCTGAAACAACAGAATTAGCTAGAAAAGCAGTGTTAAAAGCTAAGGTTACCTATAAAGATTTAAAACCTATAATTACAATAAAAGAAGCTTTAAATAAAAAACAATTCCTATTTAAGCCTAGAAAAATAAAAAGAGGTAATGCCTCAAAGAAAATAAAAATATCTAAAAATATTTTAACAGGTAGCTTTACAACAGGAAGTCAAGAACACTTTTATTTAGAAGGTCAAGCAGCTTTTGTAATTCCGAAAGAGGATGATAATTATTTAGTTTACAGCTCAACACAACACCCCTCAGAGACACAACAATTAATTGCAAAAATGTTTAATCAAAAAAGTAATTCAATTAATGTCGAAGTAAGAAGAATAGGAGGTGGTTTCGGTGGAAAAGAAACAAATTTCATGACAGCTTGTATTTGCGCCTTATTGGCTAATAAATCAGGACAACCTGTGAAATTAAGATTAGATAGAGATGATGATATAATTTTAACTGGCAAAAGACATGAGTTTTTTTCTGAGTATGAAGTTGGTTTTAATGATGAAGGAGTTATAGAAGGATTAAAAATAAATTTGTCCTCAAATTGTGGAATGTCGCCTGATTTATCAGCTGCAATAAATGAAAGAGCCTTGCTTCATATAGATAATGCATATTATATTTCAGATATTGAGGTGGTAAACAATTTATGTAAGACAAATATCCCAACCTCGACTGCATTTAGAGGCTTTGGTGGCAACCAAGGAATGATGGCAATAGAGAATGTTGTAGATAATATTTCAAGGTATTTAAAAAAAGATCCACTTGAAGTTAGAAAAAAAAATTTTTATCAAAAAGATAAAAAGAATGTAACTCATTATGGAATGACTATTGAGGATAATGTTATTAATGAATTATTCAAAAATTTAGAAAATAAATCAAATTATAAGAAAAGATATTCTGATATAAGAAAATTTAATGAGATAAATAAATTTAAAAAGAGAGGCATTGCTATTACACCATTAAAATTTGGTATTTCTTTTACAACAATTCACTTAAATCAAGCTGGAGCACTTGTTCATATTTATACAGATGGAAGTATATATTTGAACCATGGAGGTATAGAGATGGGTCAAGGAACTCATACGAAAATAGCTCAATTAGTAGCAAATTCATTAGGATTACCCTATGATTTAGTTCATATTTCATCCACCACTACATCTAAAGTTCCAAATACATCAGCAAGTGCTGCATCATCAACCACTGATTTAAATGGAGCAGCAGCGTTAAATGCAGTAGCAAAAATTAAATTAAATTTAGAAAAATTTATAAAGAAAAAATATAAAATTTATAATCAGGAAGCAGTTTATAAAGATCAACATGTAATATTTGGAAATAGGCAATTTGAATTTAAAAGTATTATTCAAGAGGCATATTTAAATAGAATTTCTCTTTCATCTTCAGGTTTTTATTCAACACCAAAAATTAATTTTGATAAAAAAAAATTTAGAGGTAGGCCATTTTACTATTTTTGTTATGGTGCAGCTGTTTCAGAGGTAACTATAGACACACTAACTGGTGAAAATGTATTAGAAAGAGTTGATATTTTGCATGATGCTGGAAAACCAATAAATCCAGCACTTGAATTAGGTCAGATTGAAGGTGGGTTTGTACAAGGACAAGGCTGGTTGACAATCGAGGAACTAAATTGGAAATCAGATGGACAAATTACAACATTTTCTCCATCAACATACAAAATACCAGCAGTTAGTGATATCCCAAAAAAATTTAATGTGGAGATTTACAAAGAAGGTATAAATAAAGAAAACGTTGTTAATAAAGCCAAGACAACTGGTGAACCACCGCTGATGTTAGCAATGAGTGTTTTTTATGCAATTAAAGATGCAATTGCTTCAATTGGAAATTACCAAATTGCGCCCGAACTTAATGCGCCAGCAACTCCTGAGAGAATCTTAATGAGTGTTAATAAAATTAAACAAAAATTAAAAAAACCAAATGGAAGATAAAAAAAAATTTATGGCAAAAGCCATTGAACTCTCCATAAATAGTGCAAATACTATTGGTGGGCCTTTTGGAAGTGTCATAGTCAAGGATAATGAGATTATTGCAGAAGGATCTAATAAAGTAACTTCTTCAAATGACCCTACTGCTCATGGTGAAGTTGTGGCAATTCGAGAAGCTTGTAAAAAATTAAATACTTTTGATCTATCAGGTTGCGAGATTTATACATCTTGCGAACCTTGTCCAATGTGTCTTTCCGCAATTTATTGGTCAAGATTAGATATAATATATTATGCAAATACAAGAGAAGACGCAAAAAAAATAGATTTTGATGATTCATTTATTTATTTAGAGATTCCTAAAAAAATAAATGATAGAAAAATAAAAATGACACAAATGCTTAGAGATGATGCTCTAAAAGCATTTGAAATTTGGGATAAAAAAGTAGATAAAATAAAATACTGATGGAATTTTTACCTTATACTATTAAATGGTTAGAAGTAATTTTAAGATGGGGCCATGTAGTGTTCGCTATTTTATGGGTAGGTAATAGTTTTTTGTTTAATTACTTAGACAATAATTTAAATAAAAACATAACAAGTGATGATGTAGATGGTGAAGGATATCTGATGCATTCTGGTTTTTTTTACAAGTTATCAAGATTAAAAACATCACCACCACAGGATTATTTAAATAGACTTGTAATTTTTAAATGGCAAAGTTATTTAACTTTTGTAACTGGAATGTTGCTGTTAGTTGTAATTTATTATTATAACGCAGGTGTATTAATGGTTGATAAACGTGTTTTGTTAATGCCTCCTAGTTATGCAATTATTATTTCACTTCTATCATTGATTGTTGCATGGTTTATTTATGATCGTTTGTGTAAATCTAAATTGATCGAAAATAATGTATTATTTATTTCTATAGCAATTATTTTACTGACTGCTGTTTCTTTTGGTTTGACTAAATTATTTGGTCCAAAATTTGCAATTTTAAGTGTTGGACTGATTATAGGTACCAATATGTTTGGAAATGTTTTTACAGTAATTATACCTAATCAAATGAATATTATTAGCAGTAGTGAGAGAGGTGAAAAATTTGATATGAGCTTATCTTTAGCAGCTAAACAAAGATCCATTCACAATAATTACTCAACTTTTCTGGTTCTATTTATAATGCTTTCGGGGCATTCAAGTTTTTTGGTCTATCATAAGTATAACTGGTTAATTTTAGTTGCAATAGGAGTAATTACAGCAGTTGCTAGACATTATTTCAATTTAAGAGGAAGAAACATTCATAAGTTGTATTTCTTAATTTCCTCAATAATCGGACTTATCGTTCTTGCAGTTTTAGTTTTATTATTTAAATAATTAAATATACAAATTATGACAGAAAAATTAATTGTTAGTTGGAATGAATACAATCAGACGGTTGAAAAACTAGCAATCCAAATCCATGAAAGTGGATATGAACCTACAATCCTAGTTGGTATCATGCGAGGAGCAGCACCAATGATAGATGTTTTAAGTAGAATTTTTAAATTGAAATGTGCTTATTTAGCTGTCGAGTCATATAGTGGTAAGGGTGTAGAGGATGAGCAAGGTGATATTGTGTTTTCAAGAGAAATGAGTTCTATTGCACCTAATATGGGTGGCAGAATACTTTTATGTGATGATTTGTCAGATACAGGAATTACATTTAACAAAAGTATAGATTGGTTAAGAAAATATGAACCTATTAAAGATAAAATTGAGGATATAAAAACTGCAACTTTATTTAAAAAAAAGAAATCAACATTTGAACCAGATTTTTGTGCAAACAGACTTTCAGGAGATCCTTGGATTGTACAGCCTTTTGAGATTTACGAAGAGCTTAGAATTGAAGAAATAAAAAAAAGACACCATAAATAAAAAAGGCCAGTTATAAAACTGGCCTTTTAAAATTTTTAGAAAGTTTAACTTACTTAGGTATATCGCCTTCAACACCTTTTACATAAGTCATCATTCCTGCAAGCATTCCATCATCAGCAGTTTTACCTTCAGCAACCATTAAATTTCCTTTTTGGTCGTAAATAGGTCCAGTAAAAGCATGAACTTTACCTGATGCCAAATCAGCTTGAAGTTTTTTAACTTTGGATCGAACATTACTAGGAATAGAAGGGTCAAGATCAGATATAACAACCATACCGTCACCAATACCATGCCATGTATCTTTCTGACTCCATGTTCCATTCGCTACAGCTTTAACTCTTTCTACATAGTAAGGTCCCCAATTATTTTCAACTGAAGTCAATACTGCTTTAGGAGCAAACTTATCCATATCACTTGCTTGACCAAATGCATAGACTCCTGCTTTTTCAGCAATCTGCACAATTGCAGTACTGTCAGTATGCTGAGCAATAATGTCTGCACCTTGATCAATTAAAGCTTTAGCAGCTTCAGCCTCTTTACCAGGATCATACCAAGTAAATGCCCAAACAATCTTAGTCTTGATATTTGGATTTACTTTTTGAGCAGCTAAAGTAAATGAGTTAATTCCTCTTATTACTTCTGGAATTGGAAAAGATGCTACATAACCGATAACATTAGATTTTGTCATTGAACCGGCTATTGTTCCCAAGATTGCTCTACCTTCATAGAATCTAGCAGCATATGTTGCGACATTTGGATGCTCTCTTTTGTACCCTGTTGCATGTTCAAATTTTACGTTTGGAAACTCTTTTGCAACTTTGTTTGTTGGATTCATGTATCCAAAACTAGTTGTAAAAATAACATCATGGCCAGAATTTGCTAATTGTCTAAGTACTCTTTCAGCATCAGCACTTTCTGGAACACCTTCTACGTAAGTTGTTTTAAATCCGGCAGCTTCTACAGCTTTCCTACCTACATCATGTTGATACGTCCATCCATGGTCACCAGTTGGACCAATATAAACGAATGCTGCTTTAACATCTTTTGCTACTGCAGCAACAGTTAATGTAAACAAAAAAACTAAAGAAGAGACGAAAGAACGAATAAATAATTTATGCATAAATTTATTTCCCCTATTTAATTTTTAATTACGTGAAGCTTAAATTAAATTAATTAAAAAAAAATAATTATTTTATAATTAATTGTCTTTATAAAACGATTTACCCAATGAACTTGGAGTACTTAACCTAATTTTTCTACTATCGCGAGAAATTACAACTAATACTATTATTGTTACAACATAGGGTAGGGCAGTTAGGAATTGAACAGGAATTCTTACACCTATTGCTTGCATATGAAATTGAATAATTGTTAATCCACCAAAAATCATTGCTCCAATTAAAATTTTAATTGGGTTCCATGTAGAAAAAACAACTAGTGCTAAAGCAATCCATCCTCTACCACCTGTCATATTTTCAATCCATTGTGGAGTATAGATCATTGATAAATAAGCACCTGCAAGGCCACACATAGCTCCACCATATAGTATACAAGCGTAACGAACTAACTTAACATTTATACCTTGGTTAGATGCAGATTCGGGAGAATCTCCTACGGCCCTTACTATTAATCCAATTTTTGTTTTTTTTAAAAAATAACTAGTTATGAAGGGAAGGGCAAAAGCAAAATAAAAAACTATTGAGTGTCCAAATAATATTGGACTTAAAAGTGGTATTGTGTCTTTTAAACTTTCAAACAGAACGGGAAATTCTTTTCCAGGAATACCCACAAAATTTTTTCCAATCATCGCAGAAATTCCTATTCCAAAAATAGTAAGAGCTAAACCAGTTGCTACATGATTTGTAATTAATGTTTGGGTAAGAAATGCAAAAATTGTTGAAATTAAAACACCAGCTAGCATTGCGCCAAAAACTGCAATAATCAAACTTCCTGTAACAGTCATTAGTGCGAAGCCTGAAATAGCTCCAATGATCATCATTCCTTCAACACCAAGGTTTAGAACACCAGATCTTTCTGTAATAAGTTCACCACAAGACGCTAAGATTAAAGGAACAGCGGAGGCCATAATTGATGCAATTATCAGCCCAACAAAATTTATATCGATGATCATTTTTTTGAACCTATAAATTTAAATTTGAAAAAGAGTAAATAGTCAGAAGCAAGAAGAAAAAATAAAATCATTCCTTGAAAAACCTGACCAGTATATTTTGGAATTTGCATAAATATTTGTGCTGTTTCAGCACCCAGATAAGTAATTGCAACAACTAGAGATGCAAAAATTATTCCAACAGGATGTAAACGTCCCAAAAACGCTACAATTATTGCAGTAAAACCGTAATCTGGAGATACTTCTCTATGAAGCTGTCCGATAGGTCCAGTTATTTCACCAACTCCTGCTAAACCTGCGCAAGCACCACTTATTAAAAAAACCAAGATAATCATTTTTTTACCTTTATACCCAGCATATTTTGCTGTCTTTAAACTAAAACCTGAAACTTTCATTTGGAACCCCAAATATGTTTTATAGAAAACAAACCAACTCATAACAACTGCTACTAAAGCTAGAAATATACCTGCATGAATTCTTAGTCCTTCAAATAATAAGGGAAGTCTTGCAGAATCACTGAACTGTCTTGTTTCAGGAAAATTAAATCCTTCTGGATTACTCCAAGGGCCAACGACAAGATAATCCAAAATTAATTTCGAAACGTATACCAACATAAGACTTACTAAAATTTCATTTGTATTAAAGTAAGTTTTTAAAATTGCAGGTATGGACGCATATAGCATACCACCAATTGCTCCAGCTAAAATAACTATTGGAAGAATATAAAATCCTTCTTGTTCATAAAATAACAATGCAACACCTCCAGAAACTATAGCTCCAAAGGTCAATTGACCTTCTGCTCCAATATTCCAATTATTACTTTTAAAACAAAATGATAAACCAATTGCTATTAAACAAAGCGGAGTGGCTTTCAAGAGTAATTCACTGAATCCATACATATCTGCAACTGGAACTATGAAAAAAAACTTAAGAGCTTCAAAAGGTTTAAAACCTAGAATATAAAAAATTAAACCACCTGCTACTAAGGTCAAAAAAATCGCTAAAACAGGTGTAAGGAAAAATATAGCTTTTGATGGCTGATCTCTTTTTACAATTTTAATCAATTTCCTCCTCCCATTAATATCCCAAGTTTTTCAGAGGTGACTTCATCAGCTTCCATAATTTTTGATAATTTCCCTTTATGAATTACTGAAATTTTATCACTTAATTTTAATAACTCATCAGTATCTGTAGATATTAATATGATTGATTTATTTTGTTCATTAATTTTAATCAATGTTTCATGGATATAATTTATTGCTCCAACATCTAGTCCCCATGTTGGATTAAAACAAATTAATAAATCTGGAGAGGTGATTAATTCTCTTCCTATAATTAATTTCTGTAGATTACCTCCAGATAAAAATTGGCTTTTTAACTCTATGTTGTCTGTATTAACATTAAAGTCTGAAATTATTTTTTTTGAATGTTCTTTAATTTTATTTTCATTGATTAATCCATTATTAAAAAAGTTTGAGGATTTAAAATTATTTAGAGCTACATTTTCAAAAATTGCCATTTGTGGAATAGCAGCTTGTTCAAGTCTATCTTCCGGAGAAAAGGCCATCAAATATTCTCTTCTCTCTTGAGGATTTAAATCTCCAATATAATTTTTATTAAATTCTATAGAATTCTTGTCTGATATTATTTCACCGCTTAAAACCTGAAATAATTCACTTTGGCCGTTTCCTGATATGCCAGCAATTCCCAAACATTCGCCCCGATTAACAGAAAAATTAATATCATTCAAATTTGTTTCAAAAGGATCTTCGCTTATAAAATTAAGATTTGTAATATTTATTAATTGATCTGATGAAGTTTTCTCTTTTTTTTTCTTTATAGTTTTTAAGTTTTGACCCACCATTTTGTTTGCGAGTGATTCAATGTTTTCATTCTTTATTTCACTTACAGAAACTAACTTTCCTCTCCTCATTACAGCAACTTCATCGCAAAGCTCCATAACTTCCTTTAGTTTATGAGTGATATAAATAATTAAAATTCCTTCTTCTGAAAATTTTTTCAAAGATAGAAATAGTTCGTTTGTTTCTTGCTCTGTTAATACAGACGTGGGTTCATCCATAATTAAAACTTTAGGACTTCTTATTAGACATCTAATTATTTCTACTTTTTGTTTTTGACCCGCTGAAAGATTTAAAACGGGTATATCAAGATCAATTGAAAAATTGTATTTTCTCATAATGGAGTCAATTTTTTCTCTTAAACCTTCTCTTTGTTCGTCTGAGTCTATTATTAAGTTTTCAAATACAGACAAAGTTTCGAAAAGGTTAAAATGCTGGAAGACCATTCCAATATCATTTTTTTTTGCATCTAATGGTGAATTAAGCTTTAGATTATTTTCATTTAAATAAATTTTACCTTCATCAGGCATTATTACACCTGATAGAATTTTAACTAGTGTAGATTTTCCAGCACCATTTTCTCCAAGAAGAGCATAAATTTTACCACTATTAAATTCGAGTGAAACATTATCGTTTGCAACACACCCAGGATATATTTTAGTTACATTTGAAATTTTAAGGTTTGTATTCATTAATTAATTTAATGGTATAGAATTTCCATCCTTATTTTCCTGATATTGATTTGATAATGTTCGATATTTTTTTTTAATTTCATCTAATTGATTTATAATATTTTCTTTTTTTGAAGTAGGTAAATTTTCAATAAGTAAATTTATATTATGACTTTTCCAGTAGGAATTTTCTTTATTATATTCTCCATTATTAATTTTAAATATTTCTTTAAGTATTTTTAAATCATGTGGAATATTAAATTCATCATTTGTGGCATTATACGGAAATAAATAATAAAAATTATCAAATCCAGAAAATGTGATTGCACTCAAGCACATGCTGCAAGGCTCATGTGAACTTAAGAACATACAGTCTTTTTCTTTTGGTCTTGTATTTGCATCTAATTCATAAAATTTTTTAAGAGTATGCATCTCACCATGCCACAATGGATTTTCTATTTCATTGTTTGTTTCTACAACTACAAGTGATAAATCATCTTTTTTAATTATTGCGGCACCAAATATTTTACTACCTTTAGCAACACCATGTTCGGTTAAGGGTAAAACTTCTTTTGAAAATATATTTAGTATCTTTTCTAGGGCTTTTTCATTCATATGCTTGAACCATCAAATAAAGAACACAATTGTTACTATAATTAAACTTAAAAGTAATAAGAAATAAATTATTTATACAACTTAAAAGTTAATAATTTATTTAACAAAAAATGTTAATTTAAACTTATGTCAAAATTAAAATCAGCAATAAGTCTTGTAATTATATTAATTTTTTTTTCAGGGTGTCAAACTGTTAAAGATAAAACAGATGCAATTGTAGAAAAGGAAAATGAAAAATTAAGCAAATTTCTTGGAAAATCGGCGAGTGAACTTCAAATGGAACTTGGAAAACCAGATGAAGACTTTAAAAATGCAAAAGGGAATTTTGAGCTAGTTTATAATAGTAAAAAATACCTTGTTCCATGTGAACGAAGGTTTGAAATAAATTCAGATAATATAGTTGTGGGTTTTGTTTCAAACGGGTGTTTTTAAAGTTTATAGCTGGAAATAAATTTGCTCATTATAGGTTTTTTTTACTATCTTATAGTCGAGTTGTTCTAAACTAATCAGTTTTTTTATATTAATTCCTAGCCAATAATGTAACGTCTATTAAGTTAACGACGGAGGTTATATGGCTTCAAGAAAAACAAAAGTGGGCTCTACAAACAGTCCAGACAAAAAGCTTCCATTAAATAAATCAATACCTTTAGGGATTCAGCATGTACTAGCAATGTTTGCTGGTAATATAACTGTTCCTATTATTGTAGCTGGAGTTTTTGGTCAAACGCCTGAACAAAAAATATTTTTGATTCAAATGGCTTTGTTTGTAGCAGGAGTTGCAACAATTATTCAAACTGTTGGATATAAAGAAATTGGTGCAAGACTTCCTATTGTTCAAGGAACAAGTTTTGCATTTATACCTATAATGCTACCATTTAAAGCAGCAGGGTTGGGCGCAGTATTTACAGCTGCATTCATTGGAGGAATTTTCCAAATTTTTATCGGAAAAGTTTTAAAACCAATAAGGCATCTATTCCCACCATTAGTGACAGGTATAGTTGTGCTAATGATTGGATTTAGTTTGCTTAAGGTTGGTTTTATGTATGCTGGTGGAGGTGGATGGTTAATGAATAATAAACCTGAAATCTTTGCAAATGCAAATCATTTAACGGTTGCTGCTTCAGTGTTCATAGTTGCTATCTTTTTTAATCTTAGAGGCAAAGGAATGGCTTCTGCAGCTTCAATTTTGATCGGAATAGTAGCTGGCTTCATAGTTGCAGCAGCACTAGGAATGGTTAACTATGGCAAAATTGCATCTGCATCATGGTTTGCATTTCCAATGCCACTTCAATATGGAATTGATTTTGTACCGGGTGCAATAATTCTAATGTTGTTTATGTCAGTTGTTACAACAATTGAAACAATTGGAGATATAAGTGCTACGACAATGGGTGGTGCTAAACGAGAAGCAACAGATAAAGAGATATCAGGTGGAATCATGGCAGATGGTGTCGGTACAGCATTTGGTGCAATATTTAATGCAATGCCAAATACATCTTATTCGCAAAATGCTGGACTAGTTGCGTTTACAGGAGTCGTAAGTAGACACGTTGGAACTATAGCTGGAATAGTTTTGGTTCTTATGGGATTATTTCCAAAATTAGGTGGAATAATTGCAGCTATGCCAGAGTCTGTGATAGGTGGAGCAGCAATTATTATGTTTGGTATGATTGTAGCTGCTGGTATTAAATTGATTTCAAGGTCAGAAATGGATCAAAGAAATTTATTAATCTTAGCTCTTTCTTTATCTTTTGGAATTGGAATGTCATTGTTACCAGACTTTGTGAAAAATATTCCAGATTTTGGAATAAGTTTAAAACTTCTGTTAACAACTGGACTTATACCTGCTGGATTACTAGCATTTGTTTTAAATGCTATAATGGCAAAGAAATAATTAATTTAAACTTGTGGGGAGAAATCCCCACAAGCAAGGTTTAAGACTTATTTAATTTCAATAAGCTTCTTTTTTCTATGTTCTGGAATTATTCTTTCACAAGATATTGTTAAAAGACCATCTTTAAGCTCAGCACCATTAACTTTTACATCATCAGCTATAGTGAATGATCTTGCAAATTGTCTTTGAGAAATACCTTTATGAATAATTTCTCCATTAACATCACTGTCCTCAGACTTATTAAGTTGTTTTGTTCTTACGGTTAATAAATTGTCCTCGAACTCAACCTCAACGTCTTTTTTGCTAAAGCCAGCCAATGCTACTTCAATTGCATATTTGTCTTTGCCAGTCTTTCGGATGTTGTAGGGTGGATAATTTGACTGCATTGTCAAATTCCCATTTCCTAACATATTTTCAAATTGGTCGAACATGTCATCAAAACCAATTGAAAAAGGTCTAAGTGAGTTAAATATAGATAGATCCTTACTTGTCATAATATCCTCCTTTGTTAAGCAAGTTTGTTTTTGTAAGCCCCATTAGGCAACTCACCTAGTTTATGTGGTAATTAATTTATTTTTTTCAAGACCTAAATTGTTTGAAAAACAGTCAAAAAATTCTACTTTTAAATTTATTCAAAAAATTTTAATTTAAAATTATGAAAAAATTATTTTTAATTGTTTTTTTTACACTAAGCTTATTTAACATTTCTCAAGGAGATGAGACATCAAATAAACAAAAGGAATTAGAAACAAAAATAAAACTTTTAGAAAAAGAGCTTGAAATTGAAAAGCTAAAAAAAGAGCTAGCAGAACAAAAAAAACTAAAAGAGTCAGAAAAAAAAGAAAATGAGTCAAAAAAAAATAATGAAGTTTTAAAGTCTTCTAATACAGATCAGAATAAAAATATAGAAAAATCTATCATTATTGGTGAAGATGATGTTTTGAAAGAGATAAAATTACTTGGAAGTTTTAAAGAACCAGAGAGATATCCTGAAAGCTTTAGAGAAGAATTCTTTAAAAATTGTAAAAAGTTTTCATGTATTGGAAACAAATCAACAAAAAAAATGTCAGAAGTGTTTGCAAAATCTGAAATATATAATTTAAAAAACCCAGGTAACCAGATAATAGGTATGGCTTTGTTTGAAATTTATTATCTTAATACTTTAAGAAAAAAAGAGAAAAGTATAAAAATTTTTTTAGAAAATTGGCCTACCAAAAAAAAGAAAACTAAAGATGTTATTCAACTAATAAAATTAAATAAATCAAGAGAAAAAATGAGAAAAGCTCTAGGTATGGATTTAAATACATCGGTGGAGGATGCAATTGAAGTATATTCAATAATGGCAGATTTTTTAAGCATGGGAACTCCTAAAAAACAAAAAATTTCAAAGGAATTAAAGTTAAGAAAAAAATTTTTAGAAAATTATAAATCTGTTGTTTCAAAATTTAATTTAGAATTTAAAAATTATGATAATGAAAATTTATATAATCAAATAAAAAAAAAATAAATTATGAAACTTTTTAAAATATTATTATTTATTTTGATATTGTTGCAAAACTCACTAACTTTAGCCAATGAAAAATTGGATAAAAATTTAGATAAAGCATACAAAAAATTCACTAAAGATATTAATAAAATTATAAAAAAATCTGAGAAGTTAAAAACTTCGGAAAATACAGAGTCCCAAATCATTGATAAGGCAATTAATGAATTAAAAGTAGCAAATGAGTTTATCAAAGAAACTTATTTATCGGGGGATCTTGAGAATACGGAAAATACTCTTGATTTTATTTCAAGATCTATTTCTGATATCCAAAAGTTAGTACCCCAAGAAATATCTTCCGATATGTCTAATATTGATATTACAAAAATAAATCCTGAGGATTTAAAAAAAATTAAAATGATCACCGATGGAATGAAAAAGTCAAAAAATGAAAAGTTAGTAGAACTTGTAGAACAATTAGAGTCATTGTCTGATAAGGGTCTAAATGTTTATTCAATTAGCTATAATTTAAATAATCTTGGGGTTGATACAATAAACTTTAAAGATATTTTGAAAGCTACAAATTCTAATCCAGAGTTAAGCCAGAAAACTTTAAATTCTATTGAAAAAAATCTTGAAAAGGCAGGTGTTAGTTCAAAAAATGTTAAACAGATTAAAGATGATATAAAAAAAATAAGTTTACCAAAAGATGGAGGTAGTAATCCAGAAGATGATCCAAAAGTTAAAGAGTTAAAAAATTTAATCGAAAAAGCAAAAAGTGACAGAGAAAATGCTGAAAAAGCTAGAGAACAAAGAGATGCAGCAGTAAAAGCAGCAGAAGAAGCTCAAGAGGAAGCTAAAAAAGCTCAAGAAACTGCAAATTCAATAGCCGATCGAACTTCAAAAGCAGCAAAAGAAGCTTTAGAAAAAGCTCAAGAGGCTGCAAAAGAAGCAAAAAAAGCAGCGGGAGAAGCACGATCAGCTACCTTTAAATATAATGACATGAAAAGTTGGTTGAAATCTACTGAAGATGCAATTAAGAAAATTGAGGGTTCAATTCAAGGAGTTAATGAAAATTATAATTCTTTAGAAACTATTTATAATAAAAGTGTTTCAGCAAAAAATATTAAAGATATTTCTAATAAAGATTTTTTAAGATTAGAAAGTTTAGCATCTAGAAGAAAATTCGAAAAACCAGGTGGGTTTAAATCAGCAGTAATGGACCCTGCAGATATGTTAAGATTTGATGTTGTTAAAAAGGCGAAAGAATTAGGTTTATCAGAGAAAGAGGCAAATATACTTGGTCATAATGCAATGGTCAGATATGGAGATATGAAATTTCTACAATCAAATGCATTTGGAAAATTTAAAGCCCAAGGTATGACAAATAGTGAAGCTTCAAAAAAATCTTTTGAAATTCTACAGGATAAATATGGTGATTGGATGAATAATTTAGGATTTGGACTTAACGAGAGTAAAGAAAATAAAACTAGCAATATTGATACATGGCTTATAAGTGTTGCAATGGCAAAAAAGGCTGCAACCGATTTTGGAACATTAGACCCGAATGATGAGAAAGAATTAAGATCTTCAGCAAAGTCTACAGCCGATAAAGTTTTACAAGAAGCTTTAAATCAAGGTTTCTCAAAAGAGGAAGCAGAAGAGATTTCAAATAACACATTCGATACAATGTTTAGTAGTTTAAAATTTGCTTATCAGACAGGAGAAGCTCTTCTTCAAAAAGGATTGTCTGAAGAAGAAATGGATAAGGTGTTATCAAAAATGATGAAAGATAGATTTGGTACAATTGAAGCAGACTTTTTTACTTCTGGAAACTTAGGAGATGTAGGAGATGAGAAAGCTATTAAGTTTTACGTAACTGGACTTGGAGCTTTAAAATATGCAATGGAGAATAGAGAAAAATCTATAAATCCAGATGATGTTGATGAAGTAGAGAAAGCAATTTCAGATACAGAAAAACTTGTAAGAGAAAGAGCTACAAAATTAGGCATCACCGATCAAGCTAAAATAGATAAATTTGCTTTAGATGCGAAAAATTCAGTTATTGATTTGTATCATTTTGGATATGCAATTGAGGATTATTTAGGTGGACCTGAAAACAAAGGTCCTTGTAATCAAGATTGTATTGATCAAAATATAGATTTTATTTTAGATAAATTTTATTCTAAATGGGGCTCTAGATTGTTTGATGTTACAGGCGAAGAGCTTAAATTAGATACTTCGAAAATTGATGTTTATGTGACAGGATTAGTTGTGACTGAGTCAACTGAGGTTGCTAAGCGTGCTAAAGAAAATGCCGAAAAAGCAGTTAAAGAGGCTGAAAACTCACTTAACAAAGCAAAAGAATTAGAACAAAAAGCTAAAGATGCTCAAGCTAAAGCAGATCAAATTAAAGATAAAACCTCAAAAGAATATAAAGATGCAGTGGCCAAAGCAGAATCTGCTCAAAAGGCTGCTAAAGCTGCAAGAGACGCAGCTGAAAAAGCAAAAAATGCTTCAGAGGAAGCAAGAAAAGCTTATGAAAATGCTGAAAAAGAATTAGCTAGGCTGGAGCAAGAACTTAAAAATCTTTTAGGTGAAATAGGAGGAGGTGATGATCTGGGATATGCTGAGGAAGGTGCCTGGGACCCAAGAGATACAATTGCACAAAATAAAGATAGAAAAATGGAAATGAGTGAAATTAAATCTAATGAAAATTTATCGAATGTTATGAATTCTATGAGTGATAAACAGGTTTATGGTTTATTAGCTAGTGGTGTAATAAATTCAGATTTAGTAAATGAATACATCAAAAATGGTAACAATGCTCCTATACTTGCCTGTGGAACATCTGATTGTGAAGTTGGAGATTTAAAATATGTCTTTGAAGAAGCAGATAGAGAAATGAAAATGAGCTCAGTTAAAGATAATGTGATGCTCACAAAAGTGATGAACTCTTTAACTGATAGACAAGCTTATGAATTAATTGCATCAGGAGCAATTCCGTCAGATATGGTTAATGAATATATTCAAAACGGAAAGAATGCTCCTATTTTACCATGTGGGTCATCAACTTGTTCGATGATAGAATACATGAATCCAGGATCAACAAAACCAGTCGGAGAGGGAGTAGATGTTGTGAATAATATTAATGATATCAAAGATTTGACAACTGGTATAGTAGATGATTTACCAACAAAAGAAATTAGATCTGCAGCAGAGGCCTTAGGTAACGATTTACAAGAAGCAGTTTCTGAAATTCAATCCTCATTAGATGATGGAGCTGTAATTAGAGGTGCTGATGGTTCAGCAATATCTGTGCAAGAAGCTTTAGAGTCGATGCCTGAGGGTGGTAAAGTTAATCCTGATGGTACACTTGAACCTGTCCCTGCAGGTAGTGAATAGATATTAACAAATTAACTTTTTAATTTTTTGGAAATTTTTAGAGCAAAAGCATAATCAATTGCTATTTCTTCTATTGCTCCATCTCTTCCTGATTTTCCACCATGGCCTGCGTTCATTTCGGTTTTTAAAAGAAGCAAATTATTATCTGTTTTATAGTCTCTGAGTTTTGCTGTGAATTTTGCGGGTTCATCAAATAAAACTCTATTATCACTTAAACTTGTTGTGATAAAAATATGTGGATAATCCATTTTTTTAATATTGTTGTAGGGTGCATATGAAAAAATATAATCAAAGTGTTCTTTATTTTCTTTAGCATTTCCAAATTCGTCAAATTCTCCCACAGTTAAAGGTAAAGAATGATCAAGATTTGTTGTTAAAGAATCTACGAAAGGAACAGCCATAATAATTCCTAAAAATAATTCAGGAGATCGATTGACTACAGCTCCCATCAATAATCCTCCTGCTGATCCACCCATTCCAATAATATTTCCTTTTGACGTATAATTCTTTTCAATCAAATATTTTGCTGCGTAAATATAATCTTCAAAAGTATTTTTTTTGTTTGTTAATTTTCCCTCTTTCCACCACTTCATACCTTTTTCCATTCCACCTCTAATGTGAGCTGTAGCCCAAATTATATCTCTATTGATAAGACTTAATCTTGTAGAAGAAAAACTTGGGGACATAGAATTTCCATAAGACCCATATCCATACAATAAAACATTAGCAGACCCATCAATTTTTGTTTTTTTGTGTCTAGTAATTGTTAATGGAACCATTCTTCCGTCATGAGATTTAAACTGAACTCTCTCAACAATATAGTCATCTTTATTATGACCAGATGGAATCTCTTGTTCTTTAACAAGTTCTTTAGATTTTGTTGCTAAATTATATTTAAATACTCTAGAAGGAGTTTTAGGTGATGAGTATCCTAAATGAACTTCATCAGTATTTCTATCTTTTTGAGTTAAGCTTACACCTGGAACATAAACAGATTCATCAGAAAAAATTAATTCTTCTTCTATATTTGTAGAAATATTTTTGACAAATAATTTATCTAGTGCATCTGATGTTTCACCACGAATAATCCAATTTTTAAGAAATGTTAATCCACCAATTAAAACTTCATCTTTTGCTGGAATATATGTTTTCCAATTTTGATTTTCTAAATTGTCACAAATATCAATTTTAAAGTCTTCAGCATTTTTATTTGTGTGATTATAAAATTTATCATCCCATGAATTAACAGAATACAGAACACCTCTTTCTCTTTTAATAATAAGTTTTGGAGATGGATTTAATTCATCTGATCTAAAGTAATATTGCTCTGAAGTATTATGGTCAGAAGTATTTATAAAAAAATATTTTTCATCTGAGCTTTTTCCAATTCCTACTGTAAAAGCTTCACTTTTCTCCTCAAATATTAACTCATCTTCACCATCAAAATCTCCTATCTTATGTCTGTATATTGTCCTTGCTCTATGATTTTCATCAAGTTTTGAGTAAAAAATATATTTATCATCTAAACTAAATGTTATTCCTCCTGCTGTTTCTTCAATTTTTTTTGAAATAATTTTGTTTGTTTCTATATCCCTTAAATAAATTGTATAATATTCAGAACCCTTAAGATCTAAAGAGTATCCTAAATACTTGTCATTATTACTTACTTCTAAATCTCCTACACCAAAATATTCAGTTTTGAGATTTTCTTTTTCTTTATCACCATTCCATATTTCTTCTGTTTTTTCAGAGCCAATTTTTTTTCTTAGTTTTATTGAATAATTTCCTTTTGCTGTAGTTTTTGTCCAATACTCGTAAGTATGATCTTTATAGGGTAAAGATTCATCTTCTAATTTAATTCTTCCTTTAATTTCATCGAATAATTTTTTTTGAATTTCTTTTGTATCTTTTAAATGGTGTTCCGTGTAAGCATTTTCATTTTCTAAATATTTTTTCACTTCTGGATCTAACTTGCTTTTATCTTTTAGAACTTCCAAAATATTATCTTGATGAATCCAGCTATAATTGTCTTCCCAATCAATATTGTGACAAGATTTTATCTCTAGTTTTTTTTTAAGTTGTGGTACTTTCATTTAATAAGGAATTATATGAATATTATTATTTATCTACTTGTAATTTTAGTCATCTTATATTTTTTATTAAGATGGTGGTCAAATATTTCTCCAAAAAAAATGTCAAAAGGAGTGAGGTTGATAACAATTTTATTATTGGCTTTATTAGCAGTTTTATTTGCTATTGGTGGAAAATTTCTACTCACGTTGCCATTAACTCTTGCAAGTCTTGCTTTAGTTAAACTTAAAGGTTTATCGTTGATTCAATTGCTTTCTCTTTATAGGCTTATTCAAACTTTAAGAAATTCTGGAAGATTTTCTTTTAACCAAAATCAAAGTAACAACTCATCAACTTTGTCTTTATCTGAAGCATACAAAATCTTAAATTTAGACATTAATAAAAAACCTTCTAAAGAGACTGTTAATCGAGCCTATCAAAAAATACAAAAAAAAATTCATCCTGATGTATCCCCTGAAACATCAAGATTATCAGCACTTGTTAATGAGGCTAAAGAGGTCGTACTTCGAGATTTAAGTTAATTTTTTAAACTTTTAATTTTTTTTATAACATTATCCACTAAAATTAAATTTGGATCAGCTTTGGTGTTGTGTGTTATGTCGTTAATATTAAAACCTTCAGGGACCAATCTAAAAAAATTTTTACTATAATCAGTATAAGCCTTTGGAGAGTCTAACAAAAAAACGATACTTTTTTTTCCAGATTGTGCTGAAATATGAGATCCAAATGAGTCATTTCCCACATACATATTGCAAGCACATAAATATGGAACAACTTCAATGATTTTTTTATCACTTAATTTAACATAATTTTTTTTATTTAATTTATTTATAATTTCATCTTCTATTGTTTTTTCATTTGGCCCACATAATATAAAAAATACATAATCACCATTTTCATTGAGTTTATTAATAAGTTTAGCAAAGTTATCTGATCCCCATCTCGTTGTCGGACCTGAGGATCCGGCACCAATAACTATCTTAAAAATGTTTTTGAATTCATTATTAATTTTTTCAATTTTTTTATTATCAATTGAAAAATTTGTTTCTGTTTGGCAATTATTAATATCAAGAAATTTTTCAGTAAGTAATTTTGCTGCATTAACTAAATGTAACTTTCTTTTTTTAAAAAATTTGTAAGCATATATTTTTTGAATTCCAGCAATTTTTGCAGCCAAGAAAATTCTTATACTTGGATAAAAAATTAATAAATTTGTGAAATTAAATTCTTTAAGAATCTTGCTTAATTTAAATATATCAATAAATTTTTTACTATATTTTTCTAAATAATATACTTTTTCAATTAGAGGATCATCAACTAGAGTTTCTTCTAAATTTTTACAGAGTGTGATGATTGTAACTGGACCGTGTTTTTTTGCTATTTGGTGACAATAAGATAGATGAAGTAAATTTGCGCCCAAACCTACATAGCTTAAGTAAATTCCAGTTTTCATAATTTTTTATTCATTTTTTTTTTGAATTATTATATGTTTTTAAAAAATATATGAGTTTAATTAAAGGCATTTATTCAGCTTCTATGTCAGTGTTAAATGATGATTTAACACTCAATATAGCAAAGACAATAGAGCATGCTGAAATGGTAATTGAAAATGGTTGCCATGGTGCTGCAATTTTTGGTAGTACTGGACAAGCTCAACTCATACCAATTTCAGAAAAAATAAATTTATTAAATAAACTAGCTGTAAATAAATATAAAGATAAATACATTATAGGCACAGGTTTAAATTCATTGGGAGAAACTATTAATTTAATGAGAGTGGCAAGATCACTTGATTTCAAAAACTTTCTAATTATGCCTCCTGCTTATTACAAGTATGGAGACAATGAGGTGATAGATTTTTATAGCAAAATTGTTGAGGCAATTCCTGACAGTAAAATTATTCTTTACAATTTTGAGAAATTATGTGGATATAAATTTAGTGTAGAATGTGTAGAGGAGCTTGTAAAAAAATATCCAAATCAAATAGTTGGAGTAAAGGATAGTTCTTATAATCTTTTTGAAAATTTAAAATTAGAGAATTTTTCTGTTATGCCTGGCTCTGAATCAAAACTATTTAAAGGTCTTGAGTTAGGATGTTCAGGAATAATTACAGCAACTTGTAATGCTACATCATCAATTGCTAGAAAGGTTTATGAAGATTTTAATGCAGGTAATGAACAAACTGAAAATGTAAAATTATGTGAAGTGAGAAATGAGTTTGAAAAGTATAATCTAATCTCAGCTTTACATACTTTTTATAAAAAAAAAGATAGTATTTATGAAAATTTATTACCCCCTTTAAGAGTTCTAGATGCAAAAAGTGAAAAAGAATTAATTAAAAAATTAGAAAGACTCAATTTTTCAATTAAATCTTTGATGGCAGCATAAAATGCAATTAGCTAGATTTTTAAATAATGTTTTTAAAAAAGATGGATTTATATTAGTTGATGCTAATTCAAAAAGTTACATTATTGGAAATCCAAAAAGTGAAAACCCTATAAAAGTAAAAATTTTAAATAAAAATCTTCATTATAAGTTACTAATTCATCCAGATTTATATTTTGGTGAAGCATATACAGATGGCGAAATAACTATTGAAAATGGAACATTAACTGATTTCTTGGATCTTTCTTTGATGAATTTTGGAAGAGGAGACTTAAATTTTTTTAGCTATATACTTAATAGATTAAGAGGTTCTTATAGATATTTAACTAATTTTAATTTCATAAAAAAATCTAAAATGAATGTCTCTCATCACTATGATATTTCGGATGATCTTTATGACTTGTTTTTAGATTCTAAAAGACAATATTCATGTGCATATTTTAAAAATGAAACAGATACATTGGAAACTGCTCAAAATAATAAAATTCAACACATAATAAAAAAACTCAACATAAAACCAAATCAAAAAGTTTTAGATATTGGATGTGGATGGGGTTCTCTTGCAATAGATATTGCAAAAAGTGCAAACTGCGAAGTAACAGGTATTACACTTTCAGAAAACCAATTTAATTACTGTAAGAAAAGAGCAAAAGAACTTAATCTAGAAAATCAATTAGACTTTAAGTTAATGGATTATAGAGAGCTCAATGAAAAATTTGATAGAATAGTCAGTGTTGGAATGTTTGAACATGTAGGAAGAAAATTTTATAAAAAATTTTTTTCACAAGTTGAAAAACTTTTAAAAGATGACGGGGTGTCATTAATTCATACTATAGGATCAGTAAATCCACCAAGAGATCCACATCCATGGATCACTAAGTATATTTTTCCAGGAGGTTATACTCCGAGTCTAAGTGAGGTAACAACACCAATTGAAAAAGCAGGCTTAATCGTTGCAGATATTGAGGTTTTAAGACTTCATTACTCACATACACTAAGACATTGGAAAGAAAATTGTATTCGAAATAAAGACAAAATAATTGAAATGTTCGATGAAAGGTTTTTTAGAATGTGGGAATTTTATCTTGCTGGTTGTGAGATGGCATTTAAATGGGGTGATCAAGTTGTATACCAATTTCAATTAACAAAGAATTATTCTTCTACACCTGTTACAAGAGACTATATTTATCAATAAATAATTGGTAGAAATTAATTCCCTTAAAATGAAAAAAAAGAAAAAAAATTTAAAAAAAAGTACTTCTAAAAATCAAAGAAAAACAAAAAAAAAAGTAAAAAAAATATTTAAAAAGTCAAATAAATTTAAGTTTAAAAACAAATCTGTAAAAAAAATTAATAATCGAAGAAATCAAAAAAATAAAAAACAAAAAAAATCAAAAAAACTAAAAAAATCAAGAAAGATTTCAAAAAAGTTTAAATCAACTATACCAAAAAAACCAGATTTTCTTTTAAAGGTAGTTAACTTTCAAAATTCCTTAAAGCCCGAATTTAAGTTTAGATTAAATTTTGGTTTCGAAAAATATATCCAGGCATTTTTTGATAAAATAGCAGACACAATTTCACAGTATAAAATTCTAAAAAAAGATGAAGCTAGAAGGTTAAAATTAGAAAAACAAGAAAAAGAACGATTAGAAAAGATTGAAACTGCAAAAGAAAAGCAAAAAGAGGCTGAATTAAAAGTCAAATTAAAAGAACAAGCTCTAAAAGATGAAATCAGATTAGAAAAACAAAGAACAAAAGAAATAAAATTATTCTTAAGAAAAGAACAAGCTCTTTTAAGAATTGAACAAGCAGAAAAACAAAAGCAATTTTTACAACAATTAAAATTAGATAAGCAAATTGAAAAGTTTAGAGTTAGAGAGGTTAAAGAATTAGAAAAATTAGAAAAAATCTCCTTAAGAGAAAAAAGAGAGGATTATGCTGGCTTACAACAAAGAATAGAAAAATTAAAAGAAAAATATCGGATTATAAGAGATCAAAAAATTAGAGAAAGAGTAGAGGCTTTAGGAGTTAAAATTCAAGGAGATGAAGATAGAGAAACACTTTTACAAAAAGAAAAAGAATATACTTTAGCTAGACAGAAAATTGAGTTTGCTCTTGAAAGCTTTTACAGAAGTGCTAGCAGTTTAGTATTTCAATTAAACAAAAGACACATAACAAGACATATGTCTATATTTAGATGTATAGACAGGAGATTTGAAACAGGAGAAATATTTGTTAAATGGGATGAAGCCTCAGATGACGAATGGCTTTTATTAATTTATATAAAAAATAATTCACCAGATGAAGGAATAGTTATTGAAGATAAAACCAATCCAGAAAAAAATATTTCTCATGAGTTTAAAAATAATGAAATATTTAAGGCTTCAGATACTATGGTTGACGCACTTACTCAACTAATTGGAAGAAAAAGAGCCAAAAATATCAATTAAATTATCTTAAATAATTAAGTATCATTTAAAATGTTATTTTCATCTGCATTAATGATCATTTTGTATTTAATATTTAGATATGTACTAGCATGGATAAGATATTTTAATAGTCTTGACTCTAGGTTAGGTCAGTCTACCTGGCGATGGAGTTATGATTATCCAGTTATAGGTGAAAGAGATATCTCAGATCTTGATGATAAAACTTTTGTTAGATTGAGGAGAAAAAGAAATAGAGTTATAACTCTGATGTACTCAATCTTATTAATAATGTTCTTGCTATCTATGTCTTTACTGAGCGAATTTTTAATATTTTTCTTAACTTAGTTTTTGAGTTGCTTTTTATTTTTTAAATATAAAAAAAAAGCAATCATTTCATACCCATATTTAAAGATTGTGAAAATTATTGGTAATTTAAAAAATTTATATAAAAATTTGTATTTTGGAATTTTTTTCCAAACATAAAGAAATGCTTCTGCGCCCTGAATAATTTTACCATTTTCTTTAACATGTAGTCTTCTTAACAATTCTTTATCATTTCTAGATGTTTCTTTTTCAGCATCTGAGTTATTAGTTATATCTATCCAGTCGATATCTTTGATATTTTCTTTTTTATATAAGTTAATTTCTGACCTACAGATTTTACAAGAATTATTAAAATATACCCTCATTTGACAATAATTAACTTTTAGTAAGAAATTGTACATGCGTAAAATGATCAGTTGAAAATTATCAACAAACCACTATTTAGGGTGTATGAGTATTTTCTTTGATAAATCTGATTTAACAAGACAAGATACAGATAAAATAGTATCTGAAACCCTAAAAAATTGTGATGATGGTGAGTTGTATTTAGAGGAATCTAAATCGGAGTCAATTCTACTTGATGATAACAAAATTAAGAGTTCAAATTATAGTTCTGATTTAGGATTTGGATTTAGAGCTATTTCGGACGAGGTTGTTGCTTATTCATATTCAAATGAAATATCAAAAGACTCATTAAAAAGTTCATCAGAAAATCTTAAGTCAACTCTGAAATCAATTAAAGGTACTTATAATCATGAAATACCAAAAACAAACAAGAAATTGTATGAAGATATCAATCCAATTGAACAAAAAACTTTGAAGTCAAAATTAGAGATTTTAAATAAAGTAAATGATTTTTTAAGAAAAAAAGATGGGTCAGTAAAACAAGTTACAGCTAGTTTTGCTGGTGAGCAAAAATCGATAGAAATTATTAGATCGGGTGGAGAAGTGATCACTGATGTGCGTCCATTAATAAGATTTAATGTATCTGTAATGTTGGAAAAAAATGGCAGAAAAGAAACAGGTGTTTATGGTATTGGTGGCAGACAATCTTATGATGATTATTTAAAAAATGATAATTGGAAACATGTTTGTGAGGAAGCTCTAAGAATAGCGTCAGTTAATTTAGAAAGTAAACCCGCACCTGCTGGGGAAATGAAGGTAGTCTTAGGGCCTGGTTGGCCAGCAATATTAATTCATGAAGCAATCGGCCATGGTCTTGAAGGAGATTTTAATAGAAAAAAAACTTCAGCATTTCATAATCTTATGGGTCAAAAAGTTGCTAGTGAAGGAGTAACAATTGTAGATGATGGAACAATAGATAATAGAAGAGGAAGTTTAACTATTGACGATGAAGGAACCCCAACTGAAAGAACAGTTTTAATTGAAAAAGGGATTCTTAAAGGTTTTATGCAAGACAGACATAATGCGCGATTAATGAATACAAAATCAACTGGTTCTGGGAGAAGAGAAAATTATAGACATATTGTTTTACCAAGAATGAGAAATACAATGATGTTAAGTGGCAATCAAACTCAAGATGAAATGATAAAATCTGTTGATAAAGGTATCTTTGCAGTAAGTTTTGGAGGAGGACAGGTAGATATTACTTCAGGAAAATTTGTATTTAATTGCACAGAAGCCTACGAAATAAATAATGGTAAAATTGGTTCTCCAATTAAGGGAGCAACTCTAATTGGTGATGGACCATCAATACTTAAAGAAGTTTCAATGGTAGGAAACGATATGATGATGGATCCTGGTATAGGAACTTGTGGAAAAGCTGGACAAGGAGTTCCTGTAGGAGTAGCTCAACCTTCAATTTTAATCGATAAAATGACGGTTGGCGGAACAAAACTTTAAAGCATTATGATTAAGGATCAAGAATTTCTAAAATCGAAAGCTTCATACTGTTTAGATTTAGCAAAAAAAATGGGAGCAACTGATGCAAGTGTTACAGTAGGTCACTCAATTTCAGAAACAGTTAATTTTAGAAATAAATCCTTAGATGCCTCAGATAGATCAGATGGATTGGCATTAAGTATAGAGACTTATTTAGGTAAAAGAAGATCTTCAATTTCATCTTCAAATTTACTAGATGAAAACATAAAAACTTTAATAGAAAAGTGCTTTGAAACTACAAAGATTACACCAGAGGACGAATTTAATTCTTTGCCAGATAAAGATTTATTAGCTAAACAAATTAGCAATCTTGATTTGTATGATGAGACAAGATTCGAAAACGATAAAAAAATAAAATATTTAAAAGATTTAGAGGAATCTGCCTCATCGGATAATCAAATCATAAATACAGAATCTAGTTTTACCGAAAATAAATCTAATTTTGTCCTAGCTAATAGTGAAGGTTTTTGTGATGGCTATAAAACCTCATCTTTTACCGCTTCTTGTGTAACAGTTGCAAAAGATGAAAATAGCATGGAAAGAGATTACGAATTCTCTAGTAAACGTCATTTATCTGATATTAAGCAAGCAACAGATCTTGGCAATAAGGCAGCAAATGAAACTATAAGAAAATTGAGTCCCAACAAAATTGGAAGCGAAAAGATAAGCATAATTTTTGATAAAAGAATTTCAAAAGGAATGTTAAGTACTTTTGCAAGTGCAATATCTGCATCTGCAATTTCGAGAGGCACTTCATTTTTAAAAGATAAAATTGATCAACAGGTTTTTGCAAATTCAATAAATGTAATTGATAAACCAGACATAATTAAAGGAATGGGGTCTCAAAATTTTGACTCAGAGGGTGTAAACTCAAACACATTACAACTTATAGAAAATGGAATACTTAAAAATTATCTTGTGGACACATACAATGGAAAAAAATTGAATTTAAAATCAAATGGAAGAAGTGGTGGAACCACCAATCTTTACTTTGAAAACGGAAATATAAGTTACGAAGATCTTATGAAAAAAAATTCAAGATGCCTTTATATTACCGAAACTATTGGTCACGGATCTAACCTAGTAACAGGAGATTATTCAGTAGGTGCCACTGGTTTTTTAGTTGAAAACGGAGAATTTAAATATCCAGTAAATGAAATAACAATTGCTGGTAACTTTAAGGATATGTTTAAAAATATAATTTTAGCTAATGATTTAGAATTTGAATATTCAGTCAATTCACCTACTATGATGATAGAAGGAATGACTGTTGCAGGAAAATGAGCAGTTATTGTGTCATTGGCTCTGGAATTTCTGGAGCAACAATAGCTAATTTATTAAGTAAAAAAAATTCTGTACACATTTATGACAAAGCTCGAGGTCCAGGTGGTAGATCTTCTTTTAAAAGATTAAATAAGTCAAAAGGATTTGACCATGGTGCACAATATATTTCTCCAAAATCAATTCAATTTAAAAGATTTATTACAGATTTATGTAAAAAAAAAATCCTTAAAAAATGGACTGGCAAACATATTTTTTTAAATAAATTAAAAAAAGAAAATAAAAATCATGTTAAAATAATTGGCTACAAAGGCAACAACGATATTAGCAAATATTTAATAAAGAATATAAGATGTAATTTTCAAAGCGAATTAGAGAGAATTAAATATATCAAAAATAAATGGAAATTAGATTTTAAGAACAACCAAACAAAATATTATGATAAATTAATATTAACTTGTCCGTTTCCGCAATTAAAAAAATTATCAAAAAAATTCATTAAGGATCCATTCGTCAAACAAAAAATAAAAATGGATGCAAATATTACAGTCATGATTGAAATAAAAAAAACTAACAAAAACGTATCAAGTTATTTATTTAATAATGAAATTTTAGGTTGGGTGGCTAAAGAAAATAGTAAAAAAAGATTTAAAAGTAATAATGATTTATGGACTTTACAAAGCACAAACCAATGGGCAAATAAAAGAATAAATAAAAATAGAGAAAATAAAGAAAAAAACTCAAAGATTTTAATTGATCAATTTTTTAAACTTACTGGAATTAAAAAAACAAAAATATTAACTTCATTAAATCATGGTTGGAAGTATTCTTCAAATTCTAGATCATTAAAAGTTAAAAGTTATTGGAATACTAAATTAAATTTAGGTGTCTGTGCAGATTGGTTCGTAGGCCCTAGAGTAGAGGATGGATGGATAAGTGCAAACGATCTTTTTAAAAAAATTAATAAATAATTCTATTCAACATTTTTTAATTGATATTTCCAATTTCCCATTCTTTCGTATGATACTTTAACAATAAGTAAGGTTTTTTTATCAAGCCAAATATCAAAATTTAATTTTTTATCTTCAGGAAGAGAAATATCTTTAGATGTAAGTTTGAAATGATCTGTTTCGTATTGTTTGCTATTAATTGAAATATTTTCCTTGCCAATAAAAGTAACTATTTGTTCTTTTATACTTCCAGAAATAGGACTTATTTGGCTTTCTGCTTGTAAAATTCTATGACTCCACCAGTTTCCAATAATATTTTTTATAGAAGCCTCACCTGAATATGAGGACCCTTTGATGTCAAACTTTTTATTATTTTTATCTAGTTTTAAGTTTACAAATTTTTTTTTTTTATTTTGAAGTGTCTTTGATTGAAAAGATATTAAATTATCTTTCAAATAAATTTCTTCTCCATATCCCTCTACTTTAAATATTGTTGCAGATAGTAATTTTACCTCAAATTTATATTGATTTTTTACAATCGTTTTTTCACCATCTCTTTTAAAATAATAATTGTTATACCCAATTACTTCATCATTTCTTAAGATCTCCATTTCTATTTTGTCAAATTTGTTATAATGACCTATATGAGAATAAGAAATTGATGAGAAAAATACAATAAGCAAAATAACTGCAAACTTTTTCATTTGCTAGTTACAATATTAGAATTTTTCATTAATAGATATAGCTATTATAATTATGTTTTTAAAAATAAAAAAAATTCCAAAAGTAAAATGGAGCTCAGAAAAACCATTTAATTTTAAACCAAAGTTTTCTACGTTTTTTTTCTTATGTTTTGGTTTGTCTTTATTTGGGTTGGGTGAGGGATTGTTAATTGTTTCATTCACAGGAGCTTCTCCTTGGAGTGTTTTAGCCCAAGGTATTTCCTTAAATGTTAATTTAAGTATTGGCACTATCACATTATTAATAAGTATTGCTGTTTTAATTTTATGGATCCCTCTTGGCCAAAAACCAGGGATGGGTACAATATTTAATGCTTTAATTATTGCAATTATGATTGATCTTTGTATCAAATATGTTCCAACACCATCAAATTATATTCATCAATTATTGTTAGCAATAATTTCTGTTATCATAGTTGGAATAGGTGGGGGTATTTACTTGGTATCAAATTTAGGAGCCGGCCCTAGAGATGGATTAATGATAGGGTTACAAAAATTAACTAATTTTCCTATAGCTGTTGTAAGAGCAACTTTAGAAATTTCAGTTGTTAGTATCGGATGGTATTTAGGAGGTACAGTGGGGATTGGAACTTTGTTGTTCGCATTTGGCATAGGTCCTTGCGTTGCCTTAGGACTTTATTTAGTTGATAAAAGTTTTGATTAAGCAGCAGCTATAGCTTTTTCACTTTTTTTTCTTTCATGTGGATCAAGAATTGCTTTTCTTAATCTGCATGAGTCTGGCGTTATCTCTAAAGCTTCATCTGTATTAAGCATACTTAATTGTTCAGCAATAGACATTGTTCTAACGGGTGTAAGCACAACATTTTCATCTGTACCTTGAGTCCTCATATTTGTTAACTTTTTACCTTTCATAACATTGATTATCATGTCACCTGGTTTAGGTGAAAGACCAACTATCATCCCAGGATAAACAGCATCATTATGAGTTACAAACATTTCTCCTCTTGCCTGTAGGTTAAATATTGCAAATGCAACTGCCTTTCCTTGTTCCATTGAGATTAATGCTCCATTTCTTCGACCTTCCATTTCTCCTTCAAAAGGACCATAACTGTGGAATATTCTGTTAATTACTCCATTTCCTTTTGTAAGTGTAAGAAATCTGCTTGTGTATCCCATTAAACCTCTCGTAGGTGCATGGAAAATTAATCTTTTTTTATTTGTCCCAGTATCTTTTAATTCTATTAGTTTACCTTTTCTTCTGTTCATTGAATCAATTACCTTTGAAGAATGTTCCTCGTCAAGGTCCATAGTAATTTCTTCAATTGGCTCAAGTTTTTTTCCATTTTCATCAGTTTTGTATAAAACTTTTGGGGGACTAACTGTCATCTCAAAACCTTCTCTTCTCATTTGAGTTAAAAGAATTTCTAACATCAGTTCACCTCTACCACTAACAACAAAAGAGTCTTTTCCCTCATTTTCTGAAAATGTAATTCCAACATTATTTTGAGCTTCTTGAATCAATCTATCTCTTATCTGGGTGCTGGTTAATTTTTTACCTTCAGTTCCAGCTAAAGGTGAAGTATTTACTGAAATCGTAATTGACATCGTCGGTGGATCTATTGGAGTAGCAGGGATTGGCTCATCTACTTCTAGGTCACATATGGTATCAGCAACATTTGCATTTTCTAATCCAGCAACAACTACAATATCTCCAGCCTCTCCAACATCTATTGGAACTTTTTTAGTTCCTTCATATCTAAAAATTTTAGTTAATTTTCCTTCATCAACTTTATCACCATTTAAATTAATTGCTTTTATAGATTGATTAGCTTTCGCAGTACCTTGTGTAATTCTTCCAACCAAACTTCTTCCTAAAAAACTATCTGCATAAAGTAGCGTTGATAACATTGCAAAAGGTTTAGTTTTATCTAGTTGAGCAGGTTTTACATGATCAACAATTAAATCTAATAAAGGATTTAAATTTTCTCTTGGACCATCGACGTCATGATCTGCCCAACCTGATCTTCCACTTGCATATAGAACTGGAAAATCTAATTGTTCCTCATTTGCATCTAAGCTAACAAATAAATCAAATGTTTCATCTAAAACTTCATTAGCTCTTTGATCAGCTTTATCTAATTTATTAATAACAACAATTGGTTTTAATCCTTGTTTTAAAGCTTTCGATAATACAAACTTTGTTTGAGGCATTACACCTTCCGCAGAGTCAATTAATAACAATGCACCGTCTGCCATACTTAAAACTCTTTCAACTTCAGCAGCAAAATCTCTATGGCCTGGAGTATCGATTATATTTATTCTTGAATTGTTCCAATTAATTGAAGCAGGTTTTGCTAAAATTGTAATTCCTCTTTCTTTTTCGAGCTCACCTGAGTCCATTAATCTTTCATCAACAACCTCATTATCTCTAAATGAACCACTTTGTTTCATTAAATTATCAATTAGAGTAGTTTTGCCATGATCAACGTGGGCTATGATTGTGATATTTCTGATATTATTACTCATGAATTCTGGCTCTTATACATATTTAAAAGGATATTAAAACTCAAAAAAACTCATAACTGGCTTGAATAATTTTCAAAATACAGGATTAATTTGTCTTTTTTTGCTTATCTTTTTTAAGTTTTCTTTTTTCTTTAAAGCTCAATTTAGGTTTTTTTTTAACACTAGAGTCTTTAAATGATTTACCGCTATATCTTTTTGACATGATTAAACTTCACATAAAAAAAAGGCCATCCTGAGATGGCCTTTTATAATTTATTTGAGAAAATGAGGGATTACATTCTCATACTGGTTTCTAATAATACTTGATTTACTTAACATTTTGAAAATTCCTTCATCACTCTTCATCACTATTTAAAGCAATTCAAAAGCAATTCAAAAGATAAATCTAATATTTGAGGTTTGAAGTCTAAAAATTGCCTTCATTTAGAGTTATGTTTTTAATTGTTAAAGTTAATTTCTAAAACTTTAAATAACTCCAAAATATGCAACAATTAGAACTGTTTGATTTCAGAAGAGATATTCTTTTTGAAAGAGATAATCAAATCGCTCGTTTTTATGATGTCCTTAGCGAAACTAATGACGGAATAAGTTATGCTGAACATATAGATCCAAAAAAAAAATTCTCTATATGTGGTATGGATTATGAAGAGTACGTTGATGTTAAAAAGAAACACCTAAAAGGTTTGACTTATGATCAAATACTCAACTACTTAAAGAAATTTAAGAAAGAAGAAAGATTAGAAAAATATAAAATTTTACTTAAATTTCGAAACATACCTTTTGATGCAGATTTATTCACATGGTGTAGTGATTAAGTAAATAATTATATTCTTAACTCAAATTTTTGCTAAAGTAATATCTTGATTAAAAAAGAATTAAATATTTATGGCGATAATATTGTTGAGTGTTTTAAATTTGTAGAAAATATTCAGCAAACTTTTGAAATTCAAAATTCAATATTTTCAGAAAAATCAAATTTTTTAATTCCACAAATAATAATAGAAAATGATAAGTATAAATTTATTCTTAATTTGTTCCCAAATTATGATAAGTGGAAAAAAAACCCTATTGATTATATAAGAGAAAATTTTAACGCTAAGTTAAACGAATATCCAGATGTAATAGTTTTCGAAAAGAAGAAAGATAAAGAGTTATTATTATTTGCAATAGAATATTCTAATGCTTTATTAGCAGGTAATCAGGCATGGCAAAGACAAGGAAGGTGTTTTTCTTTTGCGGAAGCAGGAATTAATTTTTTTTACGTTATTGAACTTGGAGGTAAAGAACTTGATGCTAACAGAAATGAAAAAACAATTCGATTTCCTAACCCAGTCGTAATTTTAAGTTACCTTAATTTTTTGGACAAATTTAAGAAAAATTTTTATCCTATTTTTTCGTTGAACTCTAACTCTTCAAATGAATTTAGAGATCAATACAATGATATTGCTAATATTCAAGATTTTAGAAACTGCTTATTTGATATTATAATTGAAAATAAAGTTAAACAAAAAAATAGAGAAATCATTATTGATAAAAGTAAAAAATATTTTCATAAACTATACCAGCAAGCGAATAATATAAATAAATATAAAAACATTGAATTGTTATTTCAGGAAAAAAAAAATACTTATGATTTCTTTTCCACTAATAAATTTGATTGGAAGAAAAGTATTTCAATCCCAACAACACAAACTTTAAAGAAACTTAAAAAAGTATCAGAAAAATATGGTATTTCTATTATTTCTAAAAATTTACCTTTTGTATTAATACCTAATAAAAAGAAAATTGATTTCATAAAAGATCTAAAAAAAATCTATAATTTAAAGCAAAAAGAAATAAGTAAAATTAAACAAAAAGAAAATTTAATTTTATGTTTCATATTAGGATTTAAACCAAGAGGAGATGATGCGAGACCTGATAGAGGTTTAAACCCTTTGATTAAAATGATTTTTAATAATCAAGCATCTATTTTTTCTATTATTTATGGACCAGCAACCTTATCTCTTTGGAATATTTTGAATTCAAATACTAATAAGGCAAAAGAAACTAATGGATTAATAAAATCAATAATGGAAATCTCAGATATTTTATTAGTTGATAGTGTAAATTACCCAAATAATTTTAATAAAGTTTTTTTTAAAAAAGATCAAGTAAAGCAGAAAAAAAATGAAAAATTTAACTCTGTTTTTTATACAAATAAGTTTAATGAACACGATATAGATAATTCTATATTTTTATTTTTTAAGTATTTTTGTAAAAACAATTTTTTTGAGTCCATGATTAATCCTCCAGGTGGTGATTGGAGCAATGTAGATTTTATTGATGACAAAATGAATATTTATAGATGGACTAACTTACCTAGAGTGAGTGGGGCAAATACCAAAAGACCAGACCATATTTATATTTTTGATTCAAATAAAAATAAAATTGCCCTTATTATAGAGTCTAAATTCAAACAATTAGATCTAGAGGAAAATATAGGTGCAAGATTAGTAAAATATGTAAATAATTTAATAAGTTATAAACCTAACTGCATTAAGAAATATAACGAAAAAGAATTTTTTCATAATAAAGATATAAGTTATGAAAAGAAAATAATTTTTAAAAGTTCAGTCGCTTATTACGCTTTAAATAAATCTTCTACCAAAGAAATTTTACAAAGAATGAAATATTTTAAAACTTCAGGAATTTTTGAAATTTACTATGACAAAAACTATAAAATTATATTAAATTATTTTACAAATGACACAGAAATATTTGATGAATTTAAAAAATTAACAAAAAATAACCCTCAAGTAAATTTTTCAGTAATTAAGATATAGACTATCAGAAAATTTATTTTTCTTTTTATTTAATACATTATTTAAAGTAGAAATCGTTTGGTTGATGCTAATCTTTCTTTTAAATAATTTTTTTGGAAATTCTTCATTTAATTTAATATTATCCCTAGAACCATCAAATGATAAAGCGAATAGAATATTTTTTTTGTTCAATTCGTCGATAAATCCAAAAAATTTATCCTTATTAAGATTTTCTATATATCTATTCTTGCTGTGAAAATATGGTGGATCTAGATAAATAAAATCGCCTTTTTTTAAATGATTTAGGATAGAAGTATAATCGCAACACTTAAAATAAGATTTGTTTTTAATTCTCAAGAACCAATTATCAACAATATTATCAAATAAATCTGGTTTCATTCCTCTTCTTGATAAATGAAGTGAATTATTGAATTCGTTATTCTTATTAAATCTAATAATTCCATTTACACAAGTTCTTGATAAAAAAATTAGATCTTGAAAATTTTTTTTTTTATTAAACAGTTCTCTTTTTTTATAAAAAAAATTTGGAAAATCTTTTTGTAATTTAGTCCAATCATGTCTGTATTTATTTTTTAATTTTAAAGGATTTTTTGATACATTTTTAAATATGTCTATTAGTGGTTTATAAATATCTGACCCATAAACTTTACAGTCTGGATATAATTCCCTAACAGCATATAAAATAGAACCACTGCCAAGAAATGGTTCAAAGTATCTGTTTATATCTTCAGGAAAATATTTCAATATTTGCTTAGCACTTTTTCTTTTGCTGCCAGTCCATTTAACTAAACTTGGAACTTTACTTGTTCTACTGTTAAATAAACTTAATTGTTTAAGCATTAATTATTTATAATTTTTTAATCTTTTTTTAGAAATATTTAAATATTTTTTATTATTTTCAATACCTATAAAATTCAGTTTATTTTTATATGCCACTAAACATTCAGTACCTGATCCTGAAAATGGACAAAGCATCAAATTATTTTTTTTTGATGATAATTTAATCATTCTATCAATTAATCGTTCAGGTTTTTGAGTTGGATGTTTGCCATATGCTAATTCATCTCTACTTTTATTGTTTGGTATATCCCAAACAGTTCTCATTTGTTTATTTTGGAATTTTAAAAAATCTTCCTTAAAAAAAGATTTTTTAGAAAAGTCATAATTAAAAAAATATTTCCGTTTTTTTTTTCCAGTATGACACCATAAAATAGTTTCATGACTAGCGGTTAATCTTCTACCTCTTAAATTTGGGAAACTATTTCTTTTGTACCATATTACTTCATTAATGATTTCAATATCTAATAATTGAAGAATAAAATTTATTATTCCAATGTTATGATAAGTACCATGTATCCACATAGAACCAGTATCTTTCAAAACATCTTTGCATTTTTCTATCCAGTTATAGGTAAAGAGAAAGTATTCAATTAATTCTTTATTATCCCAACTTTCAATAATTTTAGTCCAATTACCACCAAATCCTTTTTGCTGCTTATTATTTTTAAATTCTAAGATTGATCCTTTACTTAAATTATATGGTGGATCAGCAATTATTAAGTCTATAGATTTTTTAGGAAAACTTTTTAAAATTTTTTCACAATTTCCAAAGTAAATAAAATTTTTTTTCATAGTGTTGCTACGTATATATAGTTTATTATCAAGTATAAGATAAGCGTTATACTTTCAAATGCGCGTATAACAGTACCAAATCCTTCATCATTCCTTCATCACTCCTTCATCACTAATTATTTTCGTATAGATAAAAAAAAAGGGCAGTAAAAACTGCCCTTTTTGAATTTTTGTTTGAGATTAATGGGGATTACATACCCATTCCACCCATTCCTCCCATGCCGCCCATTCCACCAGGCATACCACCTGGCATTCCGCCTGCAGCATCTTTTTCCTCTGGTTTGTCAGCAATCATTGCTTCTGTAGTTACTAATAATCCAGCAATTGAAGCAGCATCTTGAAGAGCAGTTCTAACTACTTTAACTGGGTCTATGATACCTTTAGCAAACATATCACAATACTCTTCACTTTGAGCATCGTAACCATGAGTTTTTTTCTTTTGCTCTAATAGTTTGCCAACTACAACTGATCCATCTACACCAGCATTTTTAGTAATTTGTCTAATTGGAGACTCCAATGCTTTTCTGACCAAATCTACACCTGCTTTTTGATCATCACCTTTTGCTTTAACTTTATCAAGTTCTTGAGCAGCATAAAGAAGCGCACACCCACCACCTGTTACGATACCTTCTTCAACAGCGGCTCTAGTTGCATTCAAAGCATCTTCAACTCTGTCTTTTCTTTCTTTAACCTCAACTTCAGTTGCACCACCAACTTTGATAACCGCAACTCCACCAGCTAATTTAGCAAGTCTCTCTTGAAGTTTTTCTCGATCGTAATCAGAAGTAGTTTCATCAACTTGTTGTTTTATAGAAGCACATCTAGCTTCGATGTCAGATTTTTTACCAGCACCATTTACAATAGTACTATTATCTTTATCTACTTTAACTTTCTTACAAGATCCAAGATCATCCAGTTTAACATTTTCAAGTTTGATACCCAGGTCTTCAGATATAACCTGACCACCTGTTAAAATAGCGATATCCTCAAGCATAGCTTTTCTTCTGTCACCAAATCCTGGAGCTTTAACTGCTACAACTTTTAGACCACCTCTTAGTTTGTTAACCACCAAAGTAGCCAAAGCTTCACCTTCAACATCTTCAGAAATAATCATTAATGGTCTACCAGCTTGTACAACAGCTTCTAAAAGAGGAACCATTGGCTGTAAATTAGTTAATTTCTTTTCATGTAATAAAATAAAAGGATTTTCTAATTCTGTAGTCATCTTATCACTATTAGTAATAAAATATGGTGACAGGTATCCTCTATCAAACTGCATACCTTCAACTACATCTAATTCTGTTTCAATACCTTTATTTTCTTCAACAGTAATAACTCCCTCATTTCCAACTTTTTGCATTGCTTTAGCAATCATAGTTCCTATTTCTTTATCGCCGTTTGCAGAAATTGTACCTACTTGAGCTATCTCATCGCTATCTTTCACTTTTTTTGCGGATGCAACGAGACTTTCTTTAACTGTTTCTACAGCTGCATCAATTCCTCTTTTTACATCCATAGGATTCATACCTGCTGTTACATACTTCACACCTTCCTTGACAATTGATTGTGCAAGTATAGTTGCAGTAGTAGTTCCATCACCAGCTTCATCATTAGTTTTGCTAGCAACTTCTTTAACCATTTGTGCGCCCATATTTTCAAACTTATCTTCAAGGTCTATTTCTTTAGCCACAGAAACCCCATCTTTAGTAATTCTAGGTGCACCATAAGATTTGTCCATTACAACATTTCTACCTTTTGGTCCTAAAGTTACTTTAACAGTGTCAGCTAGGATATTTACACCTCTTATCATTGCTGCTCTTGCTTCAGCATCAAATTTAACAACTTTTGCCATTATTTTTCTCCTTTAAATTAAATTACTTACCCGAAATACCCATAATGTCAGACTCTTTCATTATGCTGTATTCTTTACCATTAATTTTGACTTCAGTTCCTGACCATTTGCCAAATAAAACTTTATCACCAACTTTAACATCCATTGGAATTATTTTTCCATCCTCTGTTTTTGCTCCACCACCTACAGCAACCACTTTGCCTTCTTGAGGTTTTTCTTGAGCCGTATCAGGGATAATTATTCCTCCGGCAGTTTTTTCACTACTATCTAAGACTTCGATTAAAACTCTGTCATGTAACGGTTTAAACTTCATAAATTCTCCTTTATAAATCTTTATAAATATGAGCCTCATATAGATATTTCACAGCCTATTTCAAGATCAGAAAGGCTTAAGGATATTAATAATGCTAGTAAATTCAGGATTTTATGGTTTATACCTTAAAATATGACCAAAAATTTAGATTCAAATGGCTTACAATCAATTGCCGATAATTATGATCTTTTTTATATAGACTTATGGGGTGTTGTTCATAATGGGGTTAATCTTCATGAAAAAGCAATAATTGTTTTAAATGAACTTTTAAAAAAAAAGAAAATGCTAGTACTTTTAACAAATGCTCCAAGACCAAATAAAACTGTTCAAAATTTTTTAGAAAAGATGGGTATGGATAAAGTACTCAGAGATCACGTATTTACATCAGGAGAGGCAGCATTAAATTATTTGAAAACATCTTACTTATCTAAGAAGTTTTATCACATTGGTCCACCTAGAGATTTTGATTTATTTTATTTATTTGAGCAAAATAAGTGTGAAGATATTAGTGGTAGTGAATATTTATTGTGTACAGGGTTGTTTGATAATCATGATAAGGATTTAAAGTTTTATAAAGATTTACTTGAAAAACATGTTGCCAAAAAAATGATTTGCACAAATCCAGATTTAATTGTTGATCGTGGTGAAGTTAGAGAGTTGTGTGCAGGTTCTGTCGCAATGGTTTTTGAAAAAATGGGTGGGGAAGTAGTGTATTTTGGAAAACCACATCCAGAGGTTTATAATCAGTCAACTGACAATAAAAATAAAAAAATATTAGCAATTGGTGATAATTTAAATACTGATATCAAAGGTGCAAATCTTTTAAATTATGATTCTTTATTAATCAGTAACGGAATACATAGAAATGAAATAAAAAATAAAGGCATCCAAGATGTTTCAAAAGAGTACGAGGCTATAGTTAATTTTATTCAATCAGACTTAAAATGGTAAAACATTATACAAATTTTAATATCAAAAAATTACACAGAGGATCAATTATTTTAATAGGTAATTTTGATGGTTTGCATTTGGGGCATCAAAAATTATTTCAATTAGCACAGACATATAAGAAAAAATATAATTTAAAGATCGGTGTTGTAAATTTTGATCCAATGCCAAAAATGTTTTTTAATAAAAAGTTAAAAAATTTTCGTCTTTCTAATATTGATCAAAAAATTAAATTACTTAGTAATTTAAAAGTAGATTTTGTTATAACAAAAAAATTTGATAAAAAATTTTCAAAAACTAAAGCGCTAAACTTTATTTCTCAAATTTTAAATAAAAAATTAAGTTCTAAATTTATTTTTGTTAGCAATAATTTTAGATTTGGGAATAAAAGAGAAGGAAATGTTAATTTACTTAAAAAATATGAACAATTGTTTAATTATAAAGTTGTTAAACCTGAGCCATTAATTAAAAGTAAAAAGATTGTATCATCATCTTTAATAAGAAATCTTTTAGAAAAGGGTCTTTTGAATAAAGCTAATAATCTTTTAAAAAGAAACTGGGCGATACAAGGAGTAGTTAAAAAGGGAAGACAAATAGGAAAAAAAATTGGTTTCCCTACCTGCAACATAGACATCAATGATTACGTTTTAGCAAAACCAGGAGTTTATGCCGTTAGGGTTTTGAGAAAAAATAGCAATAAATATCTTAAAGGAATTGCTAATCTTGGATATAGACCAACATTTAATCAAAAAAAATTATTATTAGAAGTTCATTTATTTAATTTTTCTGGAAATCTTTATAATAAACTTTTAACAGTAGAGTTTTTAAAGTTTATAAGAAAAGAAAAAAAATTTAATAATGTTAATCAATTAAGAGCTCAAATTAAAAAAGATTTAAATATTGCAAAAAAGACTAAATGACTAAACCACAGATAAATCTGCCAAAAACAGCTTTTTCCATGAAAGCCAACCTGCCTACTAGAGAACCAGAAATTCTTGAGTATTGGAAAAAAATAAATCTTTACGATGAATTAAGAAACGAGAGTAAAGGTAGAGAAAAATTCGTTCTACACGATGGTCCTCCATACGCGAACGGAAATATCCATATGGGAACAGCTCTCAATAAAATTCTTAAAGATATAATTGTAAAATTTCATCAAATGGATGGAAAAGACTCTATTTATGTTCCGGGTTGGGATTGTCACGGTCTGCCGATTGAGTGGAAAATTGAGGAACAGTATAAAAAAAATAAAAAAAACAAAAATGAAGTTCCAATAGTTGAATTTAGAAAAGAATGTAGAACATTTGCTGAGAAATGGATTGAAGTTCACAAAACCCAATTTAAAAGATTAGGTGTCGTTGGAGATTGGGAAAATTATTATTCCACAATGAGCTTTGATGCAGAGGCACAAATAGTTAGGGAGCTTGGTAAATTTTTAAAAGAAGGAAGTTTATATAGAGGTTTTAAACCTGTGTTGTGGTCAACAGTGGAGAAGACTGCACTTGCTGATGCTGAAGTAGAATATCAAGATCATAAATCAGATACAATTTATACGTCATTCAAAGTTAAATCATCTAATTTAAAAGATTTGGTTGGAAGTGAAATAGTTATTTGGACAACAACTCCATGGACAATACCAGCCAATAAAGCTTTAGCATATAATGAGTCTCTTGATTATGTTATTTTAGAAATAAATGACGAAGGTGATTTTAAAAATAGAAAAATTGTTATTGCAGACGCTCTATTTGAATCAGTCGTTAAAGAGTGTGAATTAAAAGAATATAAAAAAATTCTCACGTTTAAAGGTAAAGAATTTAAAAATACTATTTGTAGTCATCCTTTTTTAAATCTTGGTTATGATCATGATATTCCAATGCTTGAGGCTAGATTTGTAACTACTGAGCAAGGAACTGGAATAGTTCACTGCGCACCTAGTCACGGACCTGATGACTTTAATCTTTGTTTGAATAACGGTATTAAAGCGATAGAAACAGTCGATGGGGATGGAAAATACACGAGTAATGTTAAATTATTTGAGGGAATTCATATATTTAAAGCAAATCCTATTGTAATTGAAAAACTAAAAGAGCAAAAAAATTTATTATTTAATGGTGAGTTAGTTCACTCTTACCCTCATTCCTGGAGATCCAAAGCTCCACTTGTTCATAGAGCTACACCTCAATGGTTTATTTCAATGGAAAGTCACAAACTTAGAGACAAAGCATTAAAAGCCATCGATGAAACAACTTTCTATCCAGGCAAAGGTAAAGAAAGATTAAAATCAATGATAGAAACAAGACCTGATTGGTGCGTTTCAAGACAAAGAGTTTGGGGGGTGCCTCTTCCAATTTTTGTAAATAAAAAAACAAAAGAAATTTTAGTTGATGATGAGGTTATCGAAAATATTTCATCAATTTATGAAAAGGAGGGGTCAGATTGTTGGTTTTCAGATGATCCACAAAGATTTTTAGGAGAAAAATACAAGGCAAATGAATATGAAAAACTGAGTGATATCGTTGAGGTTTGGTTTGATAGTGGTTCAACACATTCATTTGTATTAGAAAAAAGAGATGATTTAAAATGGCCAGCATCAATGTATCTAGAGGGATCTGACCAACATAGGGGTTGGTTTCATTCTTCATTACTAGAATCTTGTGGGACAAGAGGTAGAGCTCCATTCGAAGCTATTCTATCTCACGGTTTTGTCGTAGACGGTAAAGGTTTGAAAATGTCAAAATCACTAGGAAATGTAATCGCACCTGAAGATATTTTAAAAAAATATGGTGCTGATATTTTAAGAATTTGGGTAGCATCTTCAAATTATGCAGAAGATCTTAGAATAGATTATTCAATCTTAGATCAACACGCGGACTCATATAGAAAAATTAGAAATACTTTTAGATACTTGCTTGGAAATATTAATGACAATTTTGAATCAATTAATTTTGATACACTAGATATAAATGAGTTACCTGAGTTAGAACAGTTAATGCTACATAAAATTTATACTCTAAATGAGAATTTTAAAAAATATTTTAGTAATTATGATTTTCATAATTTATATAAAGAATTATTAAATTTTTGTACTGTTGATTTATCGGCTTTTTATTTTGATATTAGAAAAGATAATCTTTATTGTGATCCTAAGGACTCAAAAAAAAGAAAAACAACTATTTTACTTCTTAACATAATTTTAAACTCTCTATTAAAATGGTTTGCTCCTATTTTATCTTTTACAACTGAAGAAATTTTTAACTTATTGTTTAAAGATCAAAAAAGTATTCATCTTGAGAAATTCCATAAATATCCTGATAAATTTAAAAACGAAAAACTTAACGAAAAATGGAGTGAATTAATAAAAATTAGAAATATTTGCAATATAAGTATTGAGGAAAAAAGAGCTACTAAAGAAATAGGTTCAAGCTTGGAGGCAGATTTAAAAATAAATTTAAATCAAAAATTACAAAAGGTAACTAGTAATATTGATTTTTCAGAGTTGTGCATTACTTCAAAAGCTGAAGTTAGTTACAATGAAGATGTTGAGACAACCGCAATCACTAGCAAAGCAAAGGGAACTAAGTGTCCAGTTTGTTGGAAAATAAATGAGGGCCCTTGTCCTAGACACCCCTAATGATTAAAAAAATTTTAAGTAAAAGTTTTATAATCAGTTCATTACTAGTTTTTTCAATATTTTTACTTGATAGGCTTTCTAAAATATACGTAATTTTTCTAGATAATAAATTTTTTGGATCTGAAATATTTTCATCAAAATTTTTAAATATTAGTCTTATATTGAATGAAGGTATTGCATTTGGGCTATTGTCGTTCAATGAAAAAATTTTTTACAATTTATTAACTTTTATAATTTTAGTTATTATCTTAGTAATTTTTTTTATGGTTCTAAAGAGTTATGGACTTAAAAAATACTCTCTTTTAATGATATTAGGAGGTGCATTAGGAAATGTTTATGACCGCATATTTTATGGAGCTGTTCCGGATTTTATAGATTTTCATATAGGAAATTTTCATTGGTTTATATTTAATGTAGCAGATATATTTATTACTTTAGGCGTATTAATTATGATTTCTTTAGAATATATTGATAGTAGTAAAAAGAATTAATTAACTTATGAGATACTTTAAAATTTTAATTGTTATGCTGATGTTAATATCAATCTATTCTTGCTCCACTTTAAAAGAGGGTTTTACAAATCCAAAAAAGAAAAGTAGTGATGAGTTTTTAGTAGAAAAAAAATCCCCACTTGTAATGCCCCCAGATTTTAATGATTTACCTTCTCCAGAACCTGAGGAAAATGTCAGCGATTCAAGCAGAAATATCAAAGATTTAGTTACTAACTCAGACAAAAATACAAGTTTTTCTGAAAACTCGATTGAGACTGATAAAAGTTTTGAAAACAAATTGTTAGAAAAAATTAAGAAAAATTAATGCTAACAAAGAATATTGTTTTTAAAAATTTTAGCAAAAAAAGAAATTCTTTAAAAATTAAGTCTAAACTTAAATCACTACTTAAAGAAAATAACTCTATACTTCATTCGCTGAGTAAAAATTATAAAAATAACTTTAATAAAAACACAATTAAAAACTATAAAAAATATACAAATTTTAGAATTATAGGTATGGGCGGATCCTCTCTTGGCACACAAGCAATCTACGAATTTTTAAAACATAAAATAAAAAAGAATTTTTTATTTTTTGATAATTTAAAACCAAAAATTAAAAACAATTTAAAAAATTATATTAATATAGTAGTTTCAAAATCAGGTAATACAATTGAAACTATTGTTAATTCAAATATATTAATAAAAAAAAAAGATAAAAATATTTTTATTACAGAAAATAAAAAGAGTTTTCTTTATTCATTAGCCAATCAGTTAAAGTCAGAGATTATTCATCATAATAATTTTATAGGAGGAAGATATTCAGTTTTATCAGAAGTTGGTATGCTGCCTGCAGAATTAATGGGTTTGAATTCTAATAATTTTAAACAGTTTGATACACTCGTTAAAAATAAAAAATTTCTTAATACTTTGGTAAATAATGTTGATTCTATAATAAACCTATATAAAAAAAAAAAATATAATTCGATAATAATTAATTATGATGAAAAGTCAGAAACTTTATTTAAATGGTATCAGCAATTAGTAGCTGAAAGTTTAGGTAAACAAGGCAAAGGTTTGCTACCAATTATTTCAAAAATGCCTAAAGATAATCATAGTGTGATGCAGCTTTATTTAGATGGATTTAAAAACAATTTTTTTACCTTTTTTTACGTGCACGAAAACAAATCTGACAAATTAAATAATAGTACCTTAATGAGCTCTCAAAATTTTTTAAAAAATAAAAGTATTAATGATGTAATTTATGCTCAAAAAAAAGCTACAGAAAATACTTTTCTTAAAAACAAAATACCCTTTAGAAGTTTTGAAATAAAAAAAAGAGATGAGAAAACTTTAGGTGAGCTATTTAGTTTCTTTATATTAGAAACAATTTTGATAGGAAGATTATTAAATGTTGACCCCTATGACCAACCAGCCGTTGAGCTTATAAAGACAGAAACAAAAAGACTTTTACTTTAAAAAAGAAAAAAATAATATTTTTGAAATACCGTATGTTTTTTTTTCAATAATTTCAAAACCTGGGATTAATATTTCCTCTTCTTTTTTATGCCTGTGCATAATTATAATCCCATTCTCAGATAAAATTTCACTTTCTTTAATTGCTTTAAAAATAATTTCTATTTTAGTTTCTTTGTAAGGAGGGTCTAAAAATATTATATCAAAATCTGTTTCTAAATTTTTAAAAAAAAAATTATCATAAATATTTTTTTCAATGATTTTATAAACACTATTACACTTTAAATTATTTAAGTTTTTTTTTAAAATTTTTAGAACTTCGCTGTAATTCTCTACAAAAATTACATTTTTAGCTCCTCTTGATAGACACTCGATCCCAAAAGATCCAACACCTGAAAATAAATCTAATACCTTTGATTCAGTGAGATTTATTTTAAATTTATTTGAATGAGTTAAAATATTAAATATTGACTCTTTTGTTAAGTCTTTTAAAGGCCTAGTTTTATTATCTTGAGGTCTTTCAATTTTTTTTCCTTTAAAAATTCCTGAGATAATTCTCATTTTTCAATAACTTTATAACCAATGTCTTTTCTATAAAAACCCTCAGACCAATTTAATTTTTTTAAGTTTTTATAAATATTTTTTTTAGCCTCTCTAAAATCATCTGAAATATTTACAAGATTAAGTACACGTCCACCAACAGCAAAAACCTTTTTATTTTTTCTTATTGTTCCTGCATGAAATAAAAATTCATTTTTATTTAATATAAGTTGATCTAATTTTTTGATTTCAACATTTTTCAAGAATGTGTCTGGATAACCCTTGGAACATACGACAACGCATAGACTTTTTTTATCATGCCATTGTATTTCAATTTTATTTAATTTTTGATCACAACAGGCTAAAAAAATTTTGCTAACATCTGATTTTAATTTTGGCAAAATGGTTTGACATTCTGGATCTCCCATTCTAACGTTATACTCTATAAGATAGGGTTCATTATCAACTATCATCAATCCAGCATATAAAAAACCTTTATAATTTGTTCCTAGATCTGATAATCCTTTCATTGTTGGTTTAATAATTCTATTTATTATTTTCTCTTCTAATTCATTATTAATTAATCTTGAAGGTGAATAAGCTCCCATACCGCCAGTATTCTTTCCTTTGTCACCTTCTAAAACTCTTTTATGATCTTGTGCAGTTCCAAAATTTTTAAAAATATTGCCATCATGAATAGTAAAAAAACTCATTTCTTCTCCATTTAAAAATTCTTCAATGAGTAAATTTTCTGCCTTACCGAACTTTCCTTCAAAAATTTCATCTATCGCGATTTCACCGTCACTTTCGTTGTTACAAATGTAAACACCTTTGCCTGAAGCTAAATTATCTGCTTTAATAACAATAGGAAATTTTGATTTTTTTAAAAATTTTTTAGAATCATCTTTATTTTTAAAAATTCCAAATTTTGCGGTCGGGATACTATATTTTTGACAAAGTTGTTTTGTAAAAATTTTAGACCCTTCTAGTTGAGATGCAATTTTATTTGGACCAAATACTTTTATTTTATATTTCTCTAGATAATCAACTATCCCATCAACTAAAGGTTTTTCTGGACCAACAATGATTAAATCAATATTTTTTTTTAAGATATAATTTTTTAGGCTTTCAAAATCGTTTAATTCAATTTGTACATTCTCAGCAACATTTTCAGTACCTGCATTTCCTGGAAAACAGTAAACTTTGTCTATTTTATCTGAGTTTTTAACAATTTCACAAATGGCATGTTCTCTACCACCACTTCCCAATATTCCAACTTTCATATAAAACTATATAAACTATAAATGACAAAAAAATTAGCAAAATTAAAATATTTACCAAATAATTTTCAGATTATTACAGATGGTGATTTTGTTGAGTGTGCAGTTTCAGGAAAAAAAATTAATCTTGAAGACTTAACTTATTGGAATGTTGATCTACAAGAACCATATTATTCATACAAAGAAGCTTCCAAAAAAAGGGAAAAAAGTAACAATAAGTAACATTTATTTCCATCGATTATGAGACCAGATCCAGTCCTCAGGTTTATTTAAAATCATTTTTTCAAGAATTTTATTTAACTCACTAGTTATATCTTCAATTGTATTATGATCCGAAAATTTAATTGGTTCTTTAATAGTTATTCTAAATTTGATACCTTCTATTCTCTCAATAAATACAGGTATTACAGGAATATTGAATTTTTTAACTAATTGAGCTGGAATTGTTGTTGTTAAAGCTTTTTCATTAAAAAAATTTGCATAAATTCCTTCTGACACTCTTTGATCAATCATTAGCGCTGTAGAAAAGTTTTTTTTTTTTAAATTTATTAATTTTTTTAAACCACCAATTCCTTTTTTTATTTGATTTTTGCAAATATATTTTTTTCTTACCCTCTCCATTATTCGATTTAAAAAAATATTATTTAAAGGACGGTATATTGCTGATAAATTTATACCTGACTTTTCAATATACATAGCCATTAATTCAAAATTACTAAAATGCCCTGAAATAAATATAACTTGTTTATTTGATAATTTTATATCTTTGAGAATATTCAATCCTTCTATTTTAATATTAGAAGCAAGCTTTCCAGATCTGAAATCTTTTACGAACATAAATTCTGCAAAAACTCTTCCATAGTTATTCCACATTAGTTTAGTTGTAACTTTTAACTCTGAGATATTAATATTTGGAAAAGCTTTTTTTATATTTTTATGAATTATTTTTTCTGACCTAAAAAAAGGTCCAATTAATTCAAAAATTTTACCACTTAGATTTGATGATAGATTTGGTCCTAAAAGTTTAAATACTAAATAGCTTATAATCACGAAAATAAATTGAGTAAAATATTTAATATATTTCATTTTTTTAAATTATAAATTTGATAAAATTTTCCTCATCAATTATTTTTAAATCTGACTTTATATATTTGATTTTATCAAGAAGGTTAACGTCTAGTCTTAAATAATCCTTTTCGGTTGTAATTATTTTACAATTTAGTTTTTTTGCTTCTATTAAAATTTTTTTAATGTCTTCATTTTTATATTTATAATGATCTGGGAACTCAAAATTTTTTATGATGTTAAATCCAAAATTTTTAATCATAGCAATAAATGTCTGGTGATTACCTATACCTGAAAAGGCTATATATTTTTCATTTCTATCAAAATCATCTAAATTAGTTGGTTCATATTTACCAAAAAAAACTTTAATTTCTGGGTTAATATTAAAGATTATATTTTTTAAATTATTTATATTTTCTAAATTTCCATTCAAAAAAAGACAGTCATATTTTTTAAGATTTTTAATATTTTCTCTTAAAGGACCAGCTGGTAGTGTCATTCCATTTCCTATCCAGTTGATGTTATTAAAGCATACTATACTTAGATCATACGCTATTGATCTATCTTGAAGTCCATCATCAAAAATTGCCACTTCGTACTTTGCTAACACAGCATTTTTAATCGCATTAATCCTTTTAGATGACATATAAAGCTTTCCACTTTTTTCTAAGAGTTTTTGTTCATCAAATTGATTTTTGTAAAATTTTTTAACAAAGCAAGATCTTATTTTTTTCTGTGTTAGGATTTTGTTTATCTTTAAACTAAGTGAAGTTTTTCCTGTTCCTCCAACATATATGTTACCTATACATATTGTTTTTATTCCAAATTTTTTTGGCTTAGATATTCTAAAAAAAATTCCTATAAATTGAATTAAAAGAGATAAAGGGTATAGCAAGTATGCAAATATATTTGGGGTTGCAAGATCCCAAAAACTAGGTTTTTTTAAATTCATCTCTAATTAACTTATCTATTTCATTTATAGTTTTTTGTAGAATTTTTTCTCCAATATTTTTTATTTTTATACCCATTTTTTTATTTTTTTTAAAAATTATTGATGAGGCAAGTTTTTTTGGTGTGTAAATTTTTTTCGATATATTTAAATTTTTGAGAAGTTTATAAACATCTTTAAAGTTATCTACATTTGGACCATGCAATATTTTTGCCCCAAATCTTGCTGCTTCTAGTGGATTTTGTCCACCACGTTTAATAATTGATCCTCCTAAAAAAACTGACGATGCAATCCTGTGAAACTTTTTTGTTTCCCCGAAGCTATCTACTATATAAATGTCTATATTGTCTAAATTTTTTGGTTTTAAAGTATGAAGAGTTACATTTAAATTTAGGTCTCTAAGTTCTTTTGATATTTCTTTTACTCTATCCACGTGTCTTGGTATAATGATAGTTAATAAGTTTTTGAATTTTTTTTTCAATTCTATATGTGTTTTTGCACAAAATAATTCTTCATTTTGGTGAGTACTACTTGCAACCCATACTCTTTTTTTTTTAAATTCAGTTTTAAGTTTTTTATTAACTTCTTCAAACTTTTCATCTGGATTTTGAGTAAACTTTAAATTTCCAATTGAAAAAATTTTTTTTAAATTGAGTTTTTTTAAATAATTTTTAGTTTCACGATTTTGAGGATAAGCTATCGTAATTTTATTGAAAATAGATTTCGAAAAATTACTAATTTTTATCCATCTGTTAAAGGTTTTTTTAGTAAGTCTTGCATTTAATAAAATTATAGGGATTTTTTTAATTTCTAAATTTTTATACATACATGGCCAAATTTCAGACTCTATAAATATTGCTAAATTTGGTTTCCAATATTGAATAAATTTTTTTGTAAAAAAAAAATGATCTATTGGATAGAATTGATGAATTGTTTTTTTAAAATTAAATTTTTTAATTATTTTTGAAGAGCTAAGGGTACTAGTTGTAACAAGAATTTGGCTTATAGTTCTCTGTTTTTCGTAATATTTTATTATTGGCACAATACTCATCAATTCACCAACGCTGGCACCATGAAACCAAATTAATTTACCTGTTTTTTTTTTCGTCGATGTAAAACTAAATTTTTCTTTAAATCTAATTTTATCTTCTTTATTATTGAATATTCTTAAGATTAAAATAATTGGAGATATTATCAAAAAAATTGAAAGGAAGATTTGATATAAATAAAACATAATTATTTTTGTATCTGTTTTTCATAAAATTTTTTATATAATTCTGAATTATTTAGAAGTTGATTGTGCTGACCATTATCAACTACTTTACCTGCGTCAATTACATAAATATTGTTTGAATTTAATATAGTGGATAGCCTATGTGCTATTACAATTGTTGTTTTATCTTTTGTTAAAATTTTTAAAGCTTCTTGGATTTTGGCTTCCGTTTCAGTATCTAGAGCCGAAGTTGCTTCATCTAAAAGTATAATTGAGCTTTTTTTTAGCATTGCTCTGGCAATGGATAATCTTTGTTTTTCACCTCCCGATAGTCTTACTCCATTTTCACCAATCAATGTTTCAAACTTATCTGGCAATTTGTTAATAAAATCGTTACAAAATGATAATTTGGCAACTTCATAAACTTCTTCATCAGTAGCATTTTCATTTGCATATTTAATATTATTTTTTATTGTATCATCAAACAAAGTTGTTTCTTGGCTTACCATTGAAACTTCTTTTCTAATCGACTTTATTGTACTTTTATATATTGATTGATTATCAATAATTATATCACCAGATTGAGCATCATAAAATCTTGGTATTAAGTTCAAAATTGTAGATTTTCCTGATCCGCTATGACCTACTAAAGAAGTCATTTTCCCACCTTTAAAATCAATATTTATAGATTTTAATGTTTCTCCTTCATCTTCTTGATATGAAAAATTTATATCTTTAAATTTTATTTCGGAATTTTTTATTATTAAAGGTTGTGCATCTTTTATCTCTATGATTTTGTTTTCTTGATCAATTATTGGTAAAATTCTTGAGGCTGCAGATAACCCTTGGTTTAATATCAAATTTAGTGTTGATAATGATCTGACTGGTTGATAAGCTAACATCATTGCCGCCAAAAAAGAAAAAAAATTATTTATATCAAGCTCACCTTTAGCCATAAGTTGTCCAGAGTAAAAAATTAGTATTGCTATCATGATTCCAGTTAAAGTTTCCATAATTGGAGACATTCTAACAAATACAGTTTGTATTTTTTGACTTTTTTCTTTCAATTGAGCTAAATATTTATCAGCCCTATCTTTCTCATATTTTTCTTTTTGAAAAATTTTTATAAGTTTATGATTTTTAAATAATTCAACTAGATATGTTGTTAAAAAACCCGATTTTTCTTGAGCTTCAGAAGCAACTTTGCCCATTCTTTTACCCAATGATTTTGCTGCGATACTTGCGAGAGGGATCATTATTATTGAAATAAGAGCAAGTTTCCAATTTTGTGTGAACATCACAATTAACAAACCAATGAGTGTTAATGAGTCTTTAAATAAAGTTAAAATTGCATTACTCAATAGGTTAGTAATATGAGTAACATCATATGTTAAATTTGATAAAAATTTACCTGAGTGTTTTTGGTCTATTGTTTGGGTATCTATCCCAATTAAGGTATTTACCATATCAAATTGTAGTTGTTTTTTAACTGACTCCCCAACATCTATCATTGTTGCTTTTGCTAAGTATAAAGAGATTCCTTTTACAGTAAATGCTACAATGATCATGAATGGTATTAAGAATATTAATGATTGATCTTTATCAATAAATAGTTTTTTAATTGCTGGATCTAAAAGCCAAGCTATAGAAGATGTACTAGCTGCAACAAAAATAGAAAAAAACGCTGAAATAAAAATTTTATTTAAATATTTTCTTGAGTAATCTTTATAAAGTCTTTTATAAATTTTAGTATTATTCATTAAAAGATATTCTTTATTATTAAAATTTTAAAAAAAACAAGTAACCCAAAGAAATTATTACTTTTAAATGCTTTTAAGCAACTTAATGGATTCTTTGCTTCAAAAATTTTAATTTGATATAAAAATAAATGACATATTGGTAAAATAGATAATAAATAGTAACTATAATGAAACTCCATTAAATATCCTCCAATTAAAAAAAGTGCTGTTAAACAAAAATAGCATATGAACAAAAATTTTTTTGCTTTTCCTTTAAATTTTATTGATGTCGACTTTAATCCAATAATTTCGTCATCTTTAATATCTTGATATCCATAAATCGTGTCATATCCCAGTGTCCAAAATATGGCCCCGATATAAAATAAAATTGGCTCAATATCTATTTGGCCTTTAACAGAAGTCCATCCAAGTATTAGACCATAATTAAAAGTAATACCTAAAAATAATTGTGGCCAATATGTATATCTTTTCATCAAAGGATATGTGAAGGCTAAAGGCATTGAGCCTAAAGCTAAAATTATTGTAAATAAATTAAAATTTAAAAGGACCAATAAAGCTAAAAAACACAATGTGATCGAGTATATAATACCAAGTTTAACTGTAACTTTACCTGATGCTATTGGACGATCTTTTGTCCTAATTACTTTAGCATCAAATTCTTTATCCAAAATATCATTCACTATGCAACCTGCTGATCTCATGAATACTGATCCTAAAAAAAATAAAATTAAATAAAAAAAATATTTTTTTATATCTGATGAAAAATCATAAGCTAGTGTTAAACCCCATGCACATGGCCAAAATAATAGCATATAGCCAATTGGTTTTTTTAATCTGATTAAATCTATAAAAAGTTTTACTTGGTTCATAATATTTTACTTGTAAATAACAAAGGCTAGATTCATAATCAAATTGATTCGTATGAATATAGATTACACAGTCACAGCACTAATGTTTCCAGCAATTCCATTATTAATGAGCGTTTATAGTAATAGGTTTCATTCTTTGAGTATACTAATTCGTCAGCTTCATGATGAACATGTTTATGAAAAACATATCCCTCCAGAGTGGAAAAAACAGTTCATTAATTTGAGTGGAAGAATAACACTTTTAAGGTGGACAATCTTGTTTGCGTCTTTTGGTTTTCTATTTAATATGCTTACAGTATTTGCCCTTTATTTGGATGAAGTTTTTCTTGCTAGAGTAATTTTCGGATCTTGTTGTCTATCCATGATTGTATCTATTATTTTTTTTATAAGAGAAATTCAAATATCAACGAATGCTCTTAAACTTCATATGTCAGATATGGATGTTGATGTTAATTAGGAACTAACACCGCTGGACCTAAAATTTTTCTTCCTTCGAGATCTTTATGAGCCTCTACAACCTCTTCTAACTTGTATTTTTTATAAATTTTAATTTTAACTTTACCAGAACTAATTTTTTCGAATAAAATTTTTGAAGCTTCATCAAGCTCTTCTCTTGTAGAAAGATATTGCTGCATTGAAGGTCTTACAAGATAAAGACCTTTTGGTTGAAGCAATTTAGGAACATTTATTTCAGACAACGGTCCCGATGCATTTCCAAATGAAACCATCATTCCTCTGACTGCTAGACATTCAATAGATCCATTTAAAGTATCTTTACCAACACCATCATAGACAACTGGAACACCTTTTCCCCCAGTAATTTCTAAAACTTTTTTTGCAAAATCTTCTTTATTGTAATTGATTACATAATCATAACCGTTTTCTTTTGCGATATTTACTTTTTCATCTGATCCAACTGTACCTATAACAGTGCAGCCTAAACTTTTTGCCCATTGTCCAAAAATTTGACCAACTCCTCCAGCAGCAGCGTGAAATAATATTGTTTCTCCTGATTTTACTGGATAAGTTTTATGCAAAAGATAAAAAGTTGTTAAACCCTTTGTCATTAAAGTTGCAGCTATCTCAAGATTAATACTTTCTGGTACTTTTACTAAATTTTTAGTTGGGTAATTTCTGTGTGAACAATATGAACCTAGAGGAATACCTGCATAAGAAATTTTATCACCAATTTTAAAATCTTTTACATTTTCACCAACTTCAGTGATTACTCCAGCACCTTCTAAGCCTAGACCAATTGGTAATTTTAATGGGTATAAACCTGATCTGTGATAAGTATCAATGTAATTAAGACCAATTGCTTTTTGTTCTATAGTAACCTGATCCATGTCAGGCTTCTCAAGAGTAATATTTTTAATCTCTAAAACTTCAGGTCCACCAGTTTTATTAATTTCTACAGCTTTCATATTTATTTTACAAATGTATCATTATGATAATCTTGAACTGCTTGCAAGATTTCAGCTTTAGTATTCATTACAAAAGGTCCACCTCTAGCTATCTTTTCATTAATTGGTTTTCCTGAAATTAGTAAAAATTTTGCATTTGATATAGCTTTAACATTTAAATTATTACCCCTTGTTAATAGAATTAAAGTACTATCTTTAACATTATCATGTTTTTTTTCTCCAATTTCTACTTCACCACTAATTAAATAAATAAAAGTGTTATGAGTTTCTGGTAAGTTAAAATTAAATTCTTTGTTTTTATTTAATTCAACATCAAAATACACAGGCTCAACATTATGTCCTTTTATCGGTCCTTCTGCTTTCTCAAATTTTCCAGCTATGACTTTAACCTGCTTATCACCATCTTTATGAACACTCATTTTATCTGCATCTATGTAAATATACTCTGGTTTACTCATTTTTAATTTAGCAGGCATATTTATCCATAATTGAAAGCCATGAAGCTTACCTTCTTTCATTGCAGGCATTTCAGAGTGAATTATTCCACTTCCTGTTTTCATCCACTGAACATCCCCAGCGGTCATTCTTCCCTTTCCTCCTGTACTGTCTTCATGCTCAAAGTCTCCAGCTAACATATAAGTAACGGTCTCAATCCCTCTGTGGGGGTGGGGTGGAAAACCAGCAATATAATCTTCACTATTTTCAGATCCAAATTCATCTAACATTAAAAAAGGATCGAAATAATTTGGTTCAACACCAATACTTCTTTTAAGTTTTACACCTGCACCATCTGATGCTTGAATAGGTTTTATAATTTTGCTTATTTCAATTGTTTTCATAGAATTAAGAAATAGTAATTATATTTTACAATTCAATATTATCTTTTATCCAAACTGTAACCTCGTGCTCCATTTGCAATAAGGAACATAAAGCCGCCAGCTAGTGCAATATTCTTAAGAAAAGCCGTTAATTGCATTTGATCACTAAAATCATTGTGAAAAATAAAAGCAGTAGAAATACAAAATAAAAATAAAAATGTAGCAGCAATTTTTGTTTTATATCCAATTACGATAAGTATAGGGGCAACTATTTCAATAATTATTGCTGGTATAATCATAATGCCAGGTAAGCCGTAGCTATCCATCCATTCAATTGTACCCTCGTAATTATTAATTTTGAAAATTCCATTTATAAAAAACAATACTGATATAAATATTCTACCTAATAAATCTAAAATATTTGTCATTTAAGTTTATCTTAACTCCTAACCACATCTATTACAACGAATTGTTGCAAACATATCATCCCAATCGTCTTCTTTTTCCTCAACATAATCCATTAAACATCTTAATGCTTTTGATGTATCTGGAAGATCATATTTATCAACTATTTGTTCTAACATTTTTTCTGAGTCAGAATATATTTCAAAAGATATTTCTTTTTTTTCACTCATATTTGTTCCTTTCAAATGAACGATATATTTTTAACCATAATATAATATGGGCAAATTATCGCTTTAAATTAATTGCAATAGTTCTAATAAATTTTTTATTTTATACTTAGGATTATAATCTAAATTATCAAAAATATTTTGATTTCTATTTACCCAAATAGAATTATAACCATAATTCCCACCACCAGACACATCCCAAGTGTTAGAACTTAAAAAAGCAACTTCATTTTTATCAATTTGATATTCTTTAATTGGCATATCATAAACTTTGGAATTTGGTTTATAAATACCAACTTCTTCAATAGAAAAAATATTATCAAATATATTTTCTAAATTATTACTTTTAACTAATTGCTCAAGAAGAGCAGGAGTGCCATTAGAAAGAATTGCAAGTTTTAAATCTTTATTTTTTAATAATTTTAAGACTTCTGGTACTTCTTTAAATGGCAAAAGAGTTTTATAAAGATCTAACAATTCATTTCTCATAGAAGAATCGATTTTGTAAGCTTTCATTGATTTATCTAAACTATCCTCTGTCACTTGCCAAAAATCCTTATGGCGTTTCATTAAACTTCTTAGCCAAGTGTATTCTAGTTGTGTAGTTCTCCAATAATTAGCAAAACCTTCCCACTTATTACCAATTTTATCTTTACACTTTTCAGCAGCTGAATTGACATCAAATAAAGTTCCGTATGCATCAAAAATTATTGCTTTAATATTTTCCATAAACTAACTTATCAATATGGGTAACATTAGATTATTTTTTCCAAAAAGTTTATCTCTTAATTTGACTGACAAACTTGATAAATCTCAATCCCACTATGTATCAAAAGTTATGAGAGTTAAGGAGAATGAAACTTTTTCTTTATTTAATAATAGTGGTGAATGGGAAGCAAAAATTTTAGATATCTCAAAAAGTATCGTTGAATTTAATGTTACTAAGCAATTAAGAAAAAAAGAAAATACAAAAGAGCTTTGGTTGGCTTTCTCTCCAATAAAATCAAATTATTTTAATTTTATGATCCAAAAAGCTACAGAACTTGGTGTAACAAAATTTTTGCCAATTATTTTTGATCGAACAATCGTTAGAAAGATAAATAAAGAGAGATTAGAAAAAGTAATTATAGAAGCTGCCGAACAATCAAATAGAATTAATGTACCAATAATTGAGGAACCTCAGGAACTAAAAAATTTTCTCAGCAAAGAAATGGATTTAATATTTACAGATATCAACACTGATAATACAAAAATAAATTTAAAAAAATTAACAGCAAAACCAACTTGCGTAATAATAGGTCCAGAGGGAGATTTTTCTGAAGAGGAAAGGATAGAGATTCTTAAGTTTAATGGTGTTCAGCCAATCAAAATTAATGAAAACATATTGAGGTGTGAAACGGCTGCAATTTCTGCTTTATCGATCATAAATTACGCGAATTTTTGATATTTTGTCGCTAAAAGTAAAAGTGTATTTTTTTAAAAGACGCTCTATATAGGGTAAAAAAATGAAAAAAATTTTATATATATTTTTAACAATCTTTATTAGTTCAAGCGCTTTAGCCAATCAACCATTTGATTGGCAATTAGGTTTTCAAAAAGCTGCATCAGAGTCTATGAGAGATATAGTTAATTTTCATAATAACTTACTACTCCCCATTATAATTGCGATAAGTGTATTTGTTCTATTTTTGATGGTTTACGCATGTGTTAGATTTAGAGCTTCAGCAAATCCAATTCCGTCAAAAAGGACTCACAACGTAGCTGTTGAAGTTTTATGGACGTTAATACCGTGTTTAATTTTAATTGTTATGGCAGTTCCATCATTTAAAATTTTATATTCACAAGATTCTATACCTAAAGCAGATGTAACGGTTAAGGCAATTGGTTATCAATGGTATTGGGGATATGAGTATCCAGATCAAAATATATATTTCGACTCCTATATGATTGAAGATAAAGATTTAAAAGAAAATCAACCGAGACTATTAGCTGTTGACAATGAATTGGTTGTTCCAGTCAATAAAGTTATTAAAGTTATGATTACAGCAAATGATGTTTTACATGCATGGGCACTACCATCGTTTGGTGTAAAAAGAGATGCTGTACCTGGTAGAATTAATGAAACTTGGTTTAAAGCTGAGAAAGTTGGTACTTACTACGGTCAGTGCTCTGAACTTTGTGGAATTAAACACGCATTTATGCCAATTGAGGTAAGAGTTGTTACAGATGAAGAATATGAAGAATGGTTATTAGAAGCGAAAGTAAAATTTGCAAAAGAAATTATAAAAGAAGATCAATATAAAAAACTAGCGAGTAAATAAAAATGTATACACAATCAGCGTCACACGACGATCATCATACTCCAACCGGTTGGAAGCGTTGGGCTTACTCAACTAACCACAAAGATATTGGGACAATGTATCTAATATTTGCAATTATTGCTGGAGTAATCGGCACCGCATTTTCAGTGTTAATGCGAATGGAACTGATGCATCCTGGTGATGGAATTTTAGGTGGAAACTATCATTTGTACAATGTCTTGGTAACCGGTCATGGTCTTATCATGATTTTCTTTATGGTAATGCCTGCAATGATTGGTGGATTTGGAAATTGGTTTGTGCCAATTATGATTGGTGCTCCAGACATGGCTTTTCCAAGAATGAATAATATTTCTTTTTGGTTATTACCCACCTCATTTATTTTATTAATTATGTCTATATTTATGGATGGCCCTCCAGGTCAGACAGGTGTTGGTGGTGGATGGACTATTTATCCACCTTTATCATCGAAGGCAGGACAACCAGGACCTGCGATGGACTTTGCAATTTTAAGTTTACACTTAGCTGGTGCATCATCAATTCTAGGTGCTGTAAACTTTATTACTACAATTTTAAATATGCGAACTCCGGGTATGACGCTGCATAAAATGCCATTATTTGCATGGTCAATATTAGTAACAGCTTTCCTATTATTATTATCATTACCTGTTTTAGCAGGAGCAATTACTATGCTTTTAACGGATAGAAATTTTGGAACAGCTTTTTTTGATGCTCAAACAGGAGGAGATCCAGTTTTATTCCAACATTTGTTTTGGTTCTTTGGTCATCCAGAAGTTTATATTTTAATTTTACCTGGTTTTGGAATGATAAGTCATATTGTTTCAACATTTTCTAGAAAACCAGTTTTTGGTTATTTGGGAATGGCTTATGCAATGGTAGCAATCGGAATAGTTGGTTTTGTTGTATGGGCTCACCACATGTATACAGTTGGATTGAGTACAGACACTAAAGCATACTTTTTAGCTGCAACAATGATTATTGCTGTTCCAACAGGAATAAAAATATTCTCATGGATAGCGACTATGTGGGGTGGATCAATTTCATTTAAAACACCCATGGTTTGGGCCTTAGGATTTATTTTTTTATTTACAGTTGGTGGTGTAACAGGAGTAGTTCTAGCTAACGCTGGTGTAGATACAGCGATGCATGATACATATTATGTTGTTGCGCACTTTCATTATGTTTTATCTCTAGGAGCAGTTTTTGCTATATTTGCAGGATTTTACTATTGGTTTGGTAAAATGAGTGGCTATGAATACTCAGAGTTTTTAGGTCAGTTACATTTCTGGTTAACATTCATAGGAGTAAACTTAGTGTTCTTCCCGCAGCATTTTTTAGGGCTTGCAGGTATGCCAAGAAGATATGCAGATTATCCAGATGCTTTTGCTGGTTGGAATTATATTTCCTCAATTGGTTCATATATATCAATCATTGGTCTAGCGGTTTTTTTTATTAATTTGATTTACGCTTTTTATAAAAAGAAAGCTGCCGCACAAAATCCATGGGGCGAAGGTGCTACAACTTTAGAATGGACCGTACCATCTCCACCCAATTTTCATACGTTTGATGAATTACCAAAGTTTGAAGATGAGGAGAGTGTTGAAAAATCTGCAAGTTAACAATTAAGATTTTTTAAAATTAAAATGATTAAGTCAAAATTAAAATCTAGAAGTTTAAGTCAAGAAGACGTTTTTAATCTTTCAGAATTATTTAAATTAATGAAGCCAAGGGTTATGTCGTTGGTAATTTTTACTTGTGCAGTTGGATTGCTAATGGCTCCAAATGCTGTTCCAACAAAAGATGCTATTGTAGCAATTTTGCTTGTTTCTATCGGGGCTGGAGCCGCTGGCGCATTAAATATGTGGTATGAGTCTGATCTTGATGCTTTAATGACAAGAACTTGTCTAAGACCTATACCAACGGGTAAAATAAATAAAAATCAGGCATTAGTATTTGGTATTTCGCTATCAATATTTTCAGTTATAGCACTTGATTATTTTGCAAACAGACTATCAGCAGGATTATTGTTATTTACAATTTTATTTTATGTTTTTGTTTACACAATTTGGTTAAAGAGAAAAACTCCTCAAAATATTGTTATTGGAGGTGCATCAGGAGCTCTGCCACCAGTTATAGGATGGACTATTGCAACAAATTCTTTATCTATTGAACCTTTAACTTTTTTTCTGATTATATTCTTTTGGACTCCATCACATTTTTGGGCATTAAGTCTATATAAATCTGAAGATTATAAAAAAGCAAAAGTTCCGATGCTTCCATTAACCAACGGCATAGAAAGTACAAAATTGAATATACTTATTTATTCATTATTGATGCTTCCTGTTGTAATTTTTCCTTACACTTTAGAATTTATTGGTCTTGCATTTTTAATTCCATCATTAATTTTGACGATATATTATAATATATTATGTTTTAAACTTTATAATTTTAAAAAAAATAAATTTGATGCTAAAATTGCTAGATCAATTTTTGGTTACTCAATTTTATACTTATTTTTGGTATTTGTATTATTTCTTATTGATAAAATTTTATGATTACACCAGATAAAAAAACAAAGAAAAAAAATATTTTAACAGCTATTGCAATATTAGCATTTATGGTTTTTTTATTTTTATTTACTTTATTGAATGTTGGAGTTTTTGATAGACAAATATGATTAAAAACAAAACTTTAACTCCAATCTTACTTGCAGGAATATTTATTTTTATGCTAGGATTATCTTTTGCTGCAGTTCCACTTTATGACGCGTTTTGTAGATTAACTGGTTTTGGTGGAACAACACAAGTTTCTAAAGATCCACCAAAAGTAGTTCTTAATAAAATTGTTAGCGTTAGATTTGATACAAATGTAAATAATCTTACTTGGGATTTTAAAGCTAAATCAAATGTAATGGATGTAAAAGTAGGACAAGTAAATAAAATAGAATTTGAGGTAGAGAATTACGGTAAAGATACCACCTATGGAGTTGCAAGCTTTAATGTTTCACCATCCAGTTTTGGAAAATATTATAGTAAACTAGGTTGTTTTTGCTTCGAGAAACAAGAGTTAAAAGCAGGTGAAAAAGCAACATTTGTTATGACTTTTTATTTAGATCCAGAGCTTGTTAATGATCCAACAACTAAAAATTTAGAGGACGTAACTATGTCTTATACTTTTTTCTCGACAGATTATTATAAAAAATCATAATAAAAAAAATGTCTGCTGAAAAAAAACACGATTATCATTTAGTTGATCCAAGTCCTTGGCCAATTTTTACTTCAATTTCTTGCCTTGTATTAGCTATTGGATCTATTTTTTATATGCATAATGATGTTTCCTGGGGGATGTATCTTGGTTTAGCTTTATTAATATACTGCGCATATATGTGGTTTAGAGATGTCGTGATAGAAGCTGAGCATCAAGGGCACCATACACCTGTTGTACAAATTCATCACAGATATGGCATGACGCTTTTTATAGCTTCAGAAGTAATGTTTTTTGTTGCATGGTTTTGGGCTTATTTTGATATTAGTTTATTTCCAAATGAATTTGTTGGAAATGTTTGGCCACCCAAAGATATAGAAACTTTTGACCCATGGGATATACCTTTGATAAATACTTTAGTTTTACTTTTATCAGGAACCACAGTCACATGGGCTCATCATGCTTTACTTGAAGATGATCGAAAAAGTTTTGTTCAAGGATTAACAGCAACCGTTATTTTAGGTTTCTTTTTTACATTGTTGCAAGCTTACGAATACCATCATGCAACTTTTGATTATTCAGGTCATATATATGGAGCTGTATTTTATATGGCAACAGGTTTTCATGGTTTTCACGTTATAGTTGGAACAATATTTTTAGCTGTTTGTTTGTGGAGAGGAAAACTTGGTCATTTTACGAAAGATCATCACTTTGGTTTTGAAGCTGCAGCTTGGTATTGGCATTTCGTTGATGTCGTTTGGTTATTCTTATTCGCTGCTATTTATATTTGGGGAAGTTAGAAATAAACTTTGAAAAACAAGTTTTTATTTTCAGTGTTTGTATATTTTATAATTACAGTTTTATTGTCATTAGGTTTTTGGCAGCTTTATAGATTAAACTGGAAATTAGATTTAATTAGTCAAATCGAAAACTCTTTAAAAAATGATCCAGTAGACTTGACAGGTGCTGAAAAAAAAAATTATTTAAGAATAAAAACTTCTGGAGAAATTAATTTTGACAAACAAATTTATTTATATAATTTAAATGATAATGGAAAACCTGGTTTTGAAGTAATAAATTTTATAAAAATAAATAATGAAAATTATTTGATAAATAGAGGATGGATACCGTTTGAAAAAAAAGATCTACCAGAAATTAATTTAATTAACCAAAATGAAATTATTGGTACAATATTGCTTCAACCAAAATATAGTTCATTTAAGCCTAAAAATGATTTGGAAAAGAATTATTGGTTTACATTAGATAGAGAGGATATTTTTAAATTTACTGGAAAAAAATTTTCTAAATATATTATCTATTTAGGCGGAGATTATAAAGTTCCAAAGCCAAAAGTTATAACAGCCAAAATATCAAACAATCATAAGAAGTATGCGATAACTTGGTTTTCTATGGCGATTTCAATTCTTTTAATATATTTATATTTTAGAAAAAAAAATTATTAAATGAAATATGTAAGCACAAGAGACACCTCAAAAACCCTTGAATTTAAAGAAGTTTTTGTCAAAGGACTTGCAGATGATGGAGGTCTATTTATTCCAAAATCGTTAATAAAATTTAGTGAAGAGGAAATAAAAGATTTTAAAACACTTAATTACTCAGATTTAGCAAAAAAAATTATTTATCCTTTCATCGGCAATTTTATGTCCGAAAATGATCTGAGTAAAATTATTGATAAATCTTACTCTACTTTTAGAAAAGATAATGTAGTTGAGCTGATCCAAATAGGTGACAGATCTGTGTTAGAATTATTCCATGGACCAACTTTAGCTTTTAAAGATATTGCAATGCAACTTTTAGGAAATTTTTATGAATATTATTTAAGTAATGAAAATCAAAAAATTAATATTGTAGTCGCAACATCTGGAGATACAGGCGCAGCTGCAATAGATGCAATAAAAGGTAAAAAAAATTTAAATATATTTGTGCTTCATCCAGATAATCGAATTTCCCCAGTTCAAAGAAAATTAATGACAACCGGAAAATTTGAAAACGTATTTAATATAGCTGTTAACGGTAATTTTGATGATTGTCAAAATTTAGTTAAATCCATGTTCTCTGATAAAAATTTTTCAAATCAAATAAATATGTCGGGAGTTAACTCAATTAATTGGGCGAGAATTATTGCTCAGAGTGTTTATTATTTTTACAGTTATTTCTTGGTTAAGCATGAAGATAAACCAACTAATTTTTCGGTTCCAACTGGAAATTTCGGCGATGTTTATGCTGGATATTTAGCCAAAAAATTAGGTTTACCAATAAATAAACTAATAGTAGCAACTAATCAAAACGATATACTGCACCGAGCAATATCAAAAGGCACTTATAAAGCAGAAAAAGTTTCTGAGACTATATCTCCTAGCATGGATATACAAATAGCTAGTAACTTTGAAAGACTTATATTTGACATAAACAATGAAGATGATGTTCAAACATCAGAGGATATGAAGAATATTAAAGAGATTGGAAATTACGTATTAGACAGTAAAAAGCTTAATAAAATAAATGAAAATTTTTTATCTGTAAGAATGAATGAAAAAGAGACTTTAGAAATAATAAGTTCTGTTTATAAACAATTTAATGTTGTGCTCGACCCACATACAGCGATTGGATATGGTGCATTTGACAAGCATAATTTAATTGGAAATAATATTGTGCTTGGTACAGCACATCCTTCCAAGTTTCCTGATGCAATTATCAGAGCTATAAAAACTAATGTTAATTTACCTAGTGAGTTAATGTTTATTTTAGATAAAAAAGAAAACTATGATGTCATTGAAAATGATGTTGAAAAGGTAAAACAACATATTAAAGATAGGCTCTAATGAAAATAAAAGAAAATGATTTATTACCAAATTCTGAAGTTTTTATAATCGAGTCAGGAGAGCCAACAAAAAAAAATATTGAGAATTTTTTTAAAAATAAAAAAGTTATTTTATTTGGTGTGCCAGGCGCATATACGTCAGTGTGTTCTAAAAAGCATCTACCTAGCTATATTAATATTTATGACAAATTTAAAGAGAAAGGAATAGATCATATAATTTGTTTATCCGTTAATGATCCTTTTGTTATGAATGCTTGGGGAAAAGAAAATAATGTTGATAATAAAATTATTATGTTAGGAGATCCTTTTTTAAATTTCACAAAAGATATAGGTGCAGCTGTAGACAAAAGTGGAAGAGGGTTAGGGATAAGATCAAATAGATACACCATGTTTGTAGACAATATGAAAGTAATTAAACTTCAAGAAGAGAAGGATACAGGAACTTGTGAAATTTCAGCGGCAGAAAATTTTATTAAATTAGTCTGAATTAGCAGCTCTTTTAGCTAACAAATCAACCTCTTCATTTAATGGATTTCCATCATGTGCTTTTACCCAGATCCACTGGATATCTAAAAATTTAGTCAAATTATATAATTCAATCCACAAATCTTTATTTTTTACATCCTCTTTTTTTGAGGTTTTCCAATCGTTGCTCAACCATGTATTAATCCATTCAGTTATCCCGTTTTTTACATATTGAGAATCTGTATAAATTTTTATTTTAGGACCAGATTTAATTCTTTTTAAAGCATTTATTGGAGCTAATAGCTCCATCCTATTATTTGTTGTATTTTTTTCATTTCCACTAATTATTTTTTTTTTATTATTTTCATTAATTATTGCAGCCCAGCCTCCGCTACCAGGATTTGTTAGACAGGAGCCATCTGTATAAATTGTAATCATTAATTCAAATAGTCCTTAAATGTATTTAAATTATTATGTGTTAGTAGTTTTTGATAATATTCATTAGGGTCTTTAATTTTAATTAAAGCTGTTTTTGGCGTATTTGAGAAGTCATAAAGCCTAGTTAATAGGTATCTAATTGCAGCTCCTCTGCATAAAGTATTTAAAGAATTTTTCTCTTTTAACGTTATTTTTTTTATACTTTCGTATCCCTTTATTAAACTTTTTATTTTTTGTTTGTTCATCACAAATTTTTTCTTTTTATTATCAAAGCATAATGCATTGATACAAATAGCGATTTCATACATAAAATAGTCATTAGCTGCAAAGTAGAAATCAATTATTCCAGATAGTTTATTTTTTTTAAAGAAAATATTGTCTATAAACAAATCACCATGAATAATACCTTTTGGTAATTTTTTTGGCCAATTTTTTCTTATATCTTTTAAGTTATTTTTTAAAAAATTTTTTAAATTCGAGTCTTCTTTTGACTTAAACTTAATACTATTTAATAAGGGTTCTAAGTTATTAATTCCCATTGAATTCTTTCTATTTAATTTTATTTTTTTTGTTATTAAATGCATTTTTGCCATAGATTTTCCTATTGCATAGCAATCAATTGTATTTAATAATTTTTTGTCTTTACCCTCTAAAAATGAAACGATGCACGCGCTTTTATTCTTTAATTTAATTAGATAATCTTTACCATAGGTTTTTAGTGGTTTGGGGCAACTTATTCTAGATTTATTTAATATATCCATTAATTCCATAAAAAAAGGAATATCTTTTTTAGAAACTCTTTTTTCGAATATTGTTAATATATATTTTTTTTTTTTAGATTTGAGTAAATAATTTGTATTCTCAATGCCTTTTTTAATTCCATGAAAACTTACTACTTTTTCAATATTGAAATTATTATTTATTATTGAGATATCCTCTTTACTTATCTTGGTATATACAGCCATTTAATTAAGCTTATTAGGAACTTTGAAAACCACATTTTCTTTTATAATTTCTATTTCATCGATTGTTACAGAAAAATTATTTTTTAACTCATTAATAAAATTATTCACTAAAATTTCTGGAGCAGAGGCACCGGATGAAATACCAATAGTTCTACAATTTTCTATTTCATCAAAAGGTATTTTACTCTCAGAATGTATTAAATGCGCATTTTCACAACCAGATTTTTTTGCCACCTCTACCAACCTTACTGAATTTGAAGAATTTCTACTGCCAATAACAAAAAACATGTCACAATTTTTAGCAATTTCTTTTACAGCCATTTGCCTGTTTGTAGTTGCGTAACAAATATCTTCTTTCATTGGTTCTTTAAGATTTGGAAATTTTCTTTTTAAAACATTTATTATTTCTTTTGTATCATCAACTGATAATGTGGTTTGGGTTATGTAAGCAATCTTTTTATCCTTATCTGTTTGATAATTTTCTGCTTCTTCTTCATTTTGTATAAGATCTATTGATCCTTTATTAAGTTGCCCCATAGTTCCAATAACTTCGGGGTGGTTTTTATGACCAATTAAAATTATATGATATCCAGCTTTGAATAAATTTTCTGCTTCTCTATGAACTTTGGATACTAAGGGACAAGTTGCATCAACATATGTCATTTCATAATTACTTGCATCCTCAGGTATTTGTTTGGGAACGCCATGAGCTGAAAAAATTACAGGTCGTGATTTGTCTTCTATTTCCTCAAGTTCTTCTACAAATACTGCACCTTTGTTTTTTAAATTATCAACAACATGTTTATTATGCACTATCTCATGACGGACATATACTGGGGCTCCATATTTTTGAATAGATTTTTCTACTATTTCAATTGCTCTTTCCACACCAGCACAGAAACCCCTAGGTGCAGATAATAATATTTTCAATTCTTTATTTTTCATATTTCTCTAATAAATATTCCAGCAATATATGTGGAAAGGTTAAAGACGCCAAACCTATAAATATCACTTTTAATATTGAGCTATCTAAATTATTTCCACTATTTAATAAATAAAGGCTTATTAAGCAAAATACACCTGTTAAAATTGTCAATGGAATAGACTTTTTCACAAATATTTTAAATCCATTTAATAAACTATTACCATCTAGCTCTATAGCTAGTGAAATTGAATGTCTGATTGAGTGTAAAAAACAAAAATAAATAGTGAATGCTATAAGAGGAGGTAAATAATAATTTAAGATTATTATTGAGAAAAAGTCTAAAAAAATTGAAAACTTTATTATTTCAAATTTATTTAAGAATAAGAAAATACTAGAAGTGGTACTTATAAAGATTCCAATTTCAATAATTTTATTAGTTTCAACGAAACTTAGAATAGAGTAAAAAACCTCGTTATCAATTAATAATAATTTAAAAATATTTACTGTGTCCTGAAAGTGAAAATACATTGGGGCTAGAATAATTAAAAAACCTTTAAAAAAATATAATATTTCTGTTAAATACGATTTATCTATAACTAAAAATTCTGTGTCTTCTTTACCAAAATGATACGAAGCAACTATTAAAAATAATATTAAAGTTATTGATGGCAAGAGTATCCAGGTAAAAATAATTCCTAAGGCTATTAAGGTGTAGAGTAGGTAAAAAAGATAAGTGCGTTGAATATTAAATAATTCTAAAAGTTTTTTTCCTTTTATGTAATCTAGCGAACCATGAGATACACCTATAGTTAAAATAAGAAACAAACACAAAATTGTTGAAATATTTATATTATTAAATTTAAAAATTAAAATAGAGAAAATATTTACAATAAAGAAAAAGATAAATGAATGATTTAAATTAATTTTTTTAATATTGTGTTTCATATTAAATTATTTCTTTAAGAAATTTCCATTTAGGCATTTTTAGGATAATTTCTAAATCTTCAAAAAAATTACTTTTATTTGACAAAAAATTAATTGCTGTAATAGATTTAGAATTAAAAACCTTAAAAAATATATTACCCATCTCAGCTGAATTATTTTTAAGAACTTTCAATAAAATTTTATCTAAAAAATCGTATTTGCTTTGAATTTTGTATAGATTAACATTTTTAATATTTTCAATGTTTTCTCTTATATATCTGCTCTGTTCTTGAATATTCAAGAAAGTATAACCAGTGCTTAATCTAGTCATGCCCCCTGCTGCACCTATGTAAATTTCATTTAATTTGTTAATATTTTTTTGCCTAAAAAGAGGAATGGCTCCTTGTTCTTTAAAATGTATTTCACATTGTCTAAGGTTCAAATGATTACATAGATAATCATCAATTTGTTCCTCATAATCTTTTAATGAATTGTTATTTAGTTCTGATATCCAAGTGGTTTCAACAAGTGCTGTTTTTTTTGTAAAGGGTAAGGTATAAAAAAAATGCACCCTATCTCTTTGATCACAGTTAAAATCCATTAAATTAAATATCTCCTCATCAAAAAAATCTTTTCGTGTTTCTATCTCTACGCCATAAAAATGTTGCCACAACTCACTCTCACTATTTTTAAAATTAGGTACACTGTTAAATAAAAATGAATTTGTTTTATTTATTTGATCAATATTTTTAAAAAATTGAATATTTTCATTTAGTTTTAGTTTTGAAAGTATTTTTTCATAGAACATACCACTATCAATCGTTTGATATGGCGTAGGCTCGCAATTTACATATTTCGTTTCACTTGATGTGTTGATTGTAAAATTATTCCAACTTTTTTTGACACAGTCATCAAAGTTATGCGAAAAAACCTTCCAAAATGACCAAGTTTTATCTCTCTTATAATCTTCTCTTGGCTCAATGATTGCTAAAGTTTTATCTTTTAATTTATCATAAATTTCCAGCTCATATGCCAATGAAAGACCTGCACAACCCCCACCTATAATTATGTAATCAAATTCTTTCATTTAAATTTATTTCTTCATTAATTAAATTATGATCATGATTAATATTATCATCGTTTCCAGTTAAAAGTGATAATTTAATTAAGTCAAAAATAGATAAAAAAGTTTCAATAATTTTTTCAATATTTGAAACATAAATTTTTCCAGACTTTTTATAATTTTCTATGTTTTTTTTATTTAGAATTTTATATCCTATTTTTCTATAAACCCTTCTTGCAACTAAAATAGAAAATCGGAAAATTAATGGTATTTCTTTTATTGAGTAAAAAGAGTTTTCATAAAACTGTTCTGAAAGCTTGACTGTGGTCTTGATTTCATCAAAATTTTCACTGATGTAAAATCTATTATTTTTTTTATCCTCAATAACATCTCTAGATATATTCGTTAGTTGCATAGCAATCCCAAGATCTATGGCTGATTTTAAAGATTGTTCTTTGTGAACATTCAATATTTTAGCCATCATCAATCCAACTGTGCCAGCTACTCTATAAGAATATATTAATAATTCTTTTTTTGAATTAAGTTTAACATTTTCCTTTATATCAGAATTAATACCCTCAAATAAATCGTCAACAATTTTAGTGGAAATACTAAATTCATTAATAAGATCCCACATGTTTTTAATGACTGGATCATCATAATTTTTATTGATAAAATTATTTTTAAATTTAATAAAATTATTTTTTTTTACTTCAATCTTGTTTTCATCATCAGCAATATTATCTGCTTCTCTACAAAAATCATAAAGAGCAGAGCATTTTTTATATGTTTTTTCAGGTAAGAAAAAACCTGCCCAGTTGAAAGATTTTCCGTAAATAGATAAATAATTCTTTGTTAACATTAAAATAATTTATCTAAAACTTTTGCTGAAGAGAGAACACCTGGAACTCCAGCACCTGGATGTGTACCCGCACCAACAAAGTACAAACCGTCATATACTTCTGATTTATTATGAAATCTAAAATATGCGGATTGTGTAAATTTAGGTTGAATTGAAAACCCTGATCCAAATTTTGTATTTAATTCTTTTTCAAAGTAGTCTGGTGTTAGATAAAAATCTTCAACTATATTTTTTTTAAGATCTGGCATTAAGTCTTTTTCTATTTTTTCAATTACAAGATTTTTCATTTTTTCACCCTCGGTTTTCCAATTTATTTTTGATTGATTGTTAGGAACAGGCACTAAAACATAAAAACAATCATTTCCTTCCGGAGCCATAGTTTTATCAGTTGCTGTGGGTCTGTGAAGATAATAACTTATATCATTATTTAATTTTTTCTTATCAAATATATCATCAAGATGTTCCTTGTATTTGTTTCCAAACTTTATTGTATGATGTTCAACATTCTCATAAATTTTTTTTGTGCCAAAATAGTAAACAAATAAACCCATAGAATACTCCATTCGATTTTTTTTCCAATTAAACAACATGGAACTCCCTTTGTTTTTACTTAACATTTTCTCATAAAATGCTGGTGGATCTGCATTACAAACAACATTATCTGCATTAATTTCGTTTTCATTGTTTAATTTTACACCACTTATTTTATTATTTTTTGCAATAATTTCTGTTACTTCACTGTTTTTTATTATTTCAATACCAACCTCATTCATTAACTTTTCAAAACCTTTAATTATATTTCCAGTTCCTCCTATTGAATAATGTATTCCCCATTTTTTTTCTAAATAAAGAATTAAGCCATAAATAGAAGTAGTGGTAAAAGGATTTCCCCCAACAAGTAAAGGATGCATGCTAAGCATTCTTCTTAATTTTTCATTTTTAATATAAGATGAAACGAGTGAGTAAACTGATTTATAACTTTTAAGTTTTAAGAGAGCAGGCAATTGCTGTATCATTACAAAAGGTTTATTAAATGGCACATCTGCAAGTTCTAAAAAACCTTTATCAAATATTTTTTTTGTAAAATTAACTAATTTTTCATATCCATTTACATCTTCTTTGTTAAGCTTCTCAATTTGGCCTTTCATTTCTATTTCGTCGCCTGAATAATTAAACTTTGTCTTATCCTCAAAAATAAATTGGTACCAAATTTTAAGTGGTGTTAATTCTATATAATTTTTTGGATCTTTATTGAATAACTCAAACAATTCATTAATTAAGTAGGGTGCGGTAATTACTGTTGGTCCAGCATCATATATAAATCCGTTTCTTTTAAAAACCCTTGCTCTACCACCCAGGTCTGGATGTTTTTCTATTAATTTTACTTTATGCCCTTTTGCTTTAAGTCTTAGTGCTGCTGCGATTCCACCAAATCCTGATCCAATGACTATAGAGTTCATTTTAATAATTTATAGCTTTTTTGAAAAATTGTAAGTGTATTATGAGTTAATTTTTTTTAACTCTTGTTTAGTTTCATCTAAATTTTTTTGGAACACAGCGTCTAATTTTGACTTGTCGACAGAGGTAGTTATTATTTTTTTAACTGAGTCCACGGCAATTTTAATTGATGCGTCCTTAATTTCTTTTAAAGCTGCCTCTTTCATCTGACTTATTTTATTTTCAGCTAAATTTTTTTTAATTTCTGATGATTTATGAAACTTATCATTCATTTCAATTATCAATCTATCTGCATCTTTTTTGGCGTTCTCAAGAATTTCTTTGCTAACAGATGAAGCTGAATCTAATCTTTTTTGTGAGTTTTCTAATAGTATTTTTGCTTCTGTTCTTAATTTTTCACTTTCATCAATCTCATTTTTTATATCAGATATTATTTTATTTAACATTGCAGAAACTTTTTGAGGTATCTTAAGGTAAACTAATGTTCCAAAAAAAATAATAAATGATACAGCTACCCAAAATGTTGCATCAATTGCCATAGTATTTATCTCCATTTCTTTTAGATAGATCGTCAACAATTGCAGATATGCTACTATTATTTACTTCTGCTCCAATAAGTTTTTGTAATAACCCAGATGAAGTTTCAATAGCTATTTTATTTATTTTATCTGGTGCATTCTTTCTTAGTGCATCTATTTCTTTTTCAGCCTCAGTAATTTCAGTATCAATTTGATTATCAAGAACTTCTCTTTTTGCACCAATATCTTTCAGCGCTTTTTCCCTTGCTTGATTAAAAATATTACTAGCTTCAAGTTTGCTTTTAGAAATAATTTCATCATATTCTTTTAGTTTAGCATCACTATCTTCTCTTTGTTTCTCAGCAGCCTCAATATTTTCTAATATTTGAGATTTTCTCGATTCTAAGTTGTCACTAATTTTCGGTAGTATTAGTTTAGATAAAACTAAATACATAATCCCAAAAGTAAGTATTAACCAAAAAATTTGAGAAACCCAAAACTCTGGATTTAATTGAGGCATACCTCCACTTTCAGCTGCAAAAGCTTCTTTAATAAAAAAGAAACTAAAAAATATTGACTGAAAATATATTTTTTTAACCATTAAATTAAAACGCAAAAAGAATGATTAATGCAACTACCAATCCAAATAATCCTGTAGCTTCTGCAAGTGCAAAACCTAAAAGCAGGTTAGGAAATTGTTTTTGTGCTGCAGATGGATTTCTCATCGCACCAGACAAATAATTTCCAAAAATTATTCCTATACCAACACCGGCTCCAGCTAAAGCAATTGCTGCTAAACCTGCTCCGATCATTTTTGCTGCTTCTAATTCCATTATATCCTCCTCTGTTATTAATGGTGTAAATTTAATGCATCATTTAAATAGATGCAGGTTAAGATTGCAAAAACATAAGCTTGAAGAAAAGCAACTAAGATCTCCAAACCTGTTAACGCAACCGAAAAACTTAGTGGAAGCCATCCACCAACTATTCCAAGGCTAATTACAAAGCCCCCGAAAACTTTCATCATTGTATGACCAGCCATCATATTGGCAAATAATCTAACTGATAAACTTATAGGTCTACTCAAATAAGAAATAATTTCTATAATAACAATTAATGGGAGCAATACTGCAGGTACTCCACTTGGAACAAATAATTTTAAATACCCAAATCCATGTTTTATAAACCCGATTACAGTCACCCCAATAAATATAAATGCTGCTAGCACAAATGTTACAATGATATGACTAGTTACAGTGAAAGTATAAGGTATCATTCCAAACATATTACAAAATAAAACAAACATGAATAGCGAAAATATAAATGCAAAGTATGGTTTTGCTTTTGATCCAGCTGTGTCGCTAATCATTTTGGATACAAAAGTGTAGCTAAGTTCTGCTAATAATTGGATTTTGTTTGGTAGAATTGAATTTTTTTTTGATCCTAAATTAAAGATTAACAAAATAGATATAGTACTTAAAATCATAAACAAACTTGAGTTTGTAAACGATATGTCGAATGCTCCAACTTTAATTTCTGGTCCAATTCTATAAACGTCGAATTGAGACATAGGATTTGCTGCCATAATACTTATTTATTTTTGCATTTTTTTTGCAGATCTAATCACATTGGTTATTCCAGCAACTACACCAACAAAAAAAAATATTAATATAAACCAGGGTTTAGTACCAAAGGTCTTGTCAAAAATAAACCCAATAATTGTCCCCACAGCCACGGCAGAAACAAGTTCTGTGCTCAATTTGAATGCAGTTCCTATAGGTGAAGGGTCATTCTTCTTATTGTAGAGATTTTTCTTTGAAATTTTGCTTTTTGCAATCTCTAAGCGAGTTTTGAAAGGGTCTTTTGGCATTTAAATAGTTAAGCAACCATACTCTCTGCTTTTTGTAAATCAACAGCCACGAGCTGACTAATTCCTTTTTGAGGCATCGTCACCCCATATAGTCTGTTCATTTTTGACATAGTTAAAGCATGATGAGTTACAATTATGAATTTTGTATTGGTTATTTTTATCAGTTCCTCAAGTAGACTACAAAATCTTGTTACGTTAGCATCGTCAAGTGGTGCATCAACCTCATCTAATACACATATAGGCGAAGGGTTTGTTAAAAATACTGCAAAGATTAAAGAGAGGGCAGTCAATGCTTGTTCACCTCCAGATAACAAGGTTATAGATTGAAGTCTTTTTCCTGGAGGACTAACTAACATTTCTAAGCCTGCTTCAAGTGGATCATCAGAGTCTACCAATTCTAGTTTGGCATTTCCACCATTGAAAAGTTTTGTATAAACTTCATTAAATTTTCTATTAACTTTTTCAAAAGCTTCAATCAATCTTTCTCTTCCTTTTTGATTAAGTTCATTAATACTCTCTTTAAGTTTTACGATAGCGGTAACAAGATCAGCACGATCCTGTTCCATTTTTTTAATTTCTTCTTCATATTTACTTGTTTCTTCGTCTGCTTTTAAATTTACAGATCCTAATTTTTCTCTTTCTTGTTTTTTCTTATCCAAAGCATCTTCTTGATCAACTGGATTTGGAAGTTCTTCCAATCCATTTAAATTTGAATTTTCTAAAATATTATTTTCATTCAAACTTAGCTCAGAACTAATTCTATCAAGCAGATCATTTTTTCTTTTTTGAAGACCTTCTATTGTAGCTCCTGAGCTTGCTTTTCTTTCTCTGATTTGAATTGATTGTTCTTGAATTTCATTTAATTGCGTTCTTAACATTTCAATCTTTTGATCCGTTTCATCTATAATCGCTTCATTATCAATTTTTTCTTTATCTGAAATTCTTAAATTTTCTGAAATTTGACCTTTTCTTTCTGCCTGTACTCTAGGTTGGTTTTCTAAATCACTTAATTGTTTTGATAATTTTTCTTTTCTTTGTGTTAGTTCATTAACCATTTTTTCTGAGTTAGTTAGTAAATTTTTCCAACTTTCAATTTCTGTTTCAATGGTTTTAATTCTTTCATTTCTTTTTAGAGACTCATTTTTAATTGATTGATTTTTACTATATGCATCCGCGTATTTTTCTTGAAGTAATTTAATATTTTCTGACTTTTCACTAACTCCTAATAATTCATTTCTAGATCTCTCATTTTTTAAATCATTTAAAAAACTATCTAGCTCCATATTACATCTATCTAGAAGTGTTATAGCTTGATTTATTTCATTACTGTCTATTAATTCTTTTACCCTTGATATTGTATTTTTAATATTTCTTATTGGACCAACACTTATATTCACAGTTTCTTCTGCTAAACTGTTTACAACTTCATCAACAGCTTTTTGTTCATCTTTAAGTTTATTTTTTGCACTTTCTAACTCTTCATTAGATAATTTTTCTGTTTCAAAATATTTCGAGTCTGTCTCAATTAATTCAGTTTTTTCTTCTTTCAATCTTTTTTCATTTGAGTTAGCATCTATAATTATACCTTTTTCTCTTGTGATATCATCATCAAGTGTTTGAATTGATTTTTTTATGCTTTCTATCTCATCTTGAATTCTTGTATTCTCCTCATCTAAACTTTGAAGTTCTAAATTAAGTCTTTGTATCCTTGATAAATTTTCTATATTTTTTTCTCTTAATGGATTTACTTTATCTGTAAAAGTTTTAATTGAATTTTCTAATTCAGATATTTTGTTATTAAATCCTTCCACTTCTCCTTCTGCCTCTGCATTAATTTCATTTTCTATTCTAATTTCTTTGTCTATTTCTAATAATTTTAAATAATATAAACCTGCTTCAATTTTTTTAATTTGATCTGAAATTAGTTTGTATTTTGTTGCTTCTTCAGCTTGTTTTTGAAGATTTGCTAATTGTTTTTCTTGTTGTCTTCTTAGTTCATCTGCTCTTTTTAAATTATTTTCGGCCGCACCCAATCTTAATTCAGCCTCGTGTCTTCTAACGTGTAAACCAGATATTCCTGCAGCTTCTTCTAAAATAGCTCTTCTATCTGTTGGTTTTGCAGTTACTAAAGCACCTATTCTTCCTTGACTAATCATAGATGGAGAGTGTGCACCAGTCGAAAGATCTGCAAAAAACATTTGTGCATCTCTTGCTCTTACTTCTTTATCATTAATATAAAATTTAGATCCTTTATCTTTTTCTATTTTTCTTCTAATTTGTATTTGTTCCAATTCACGGTATTGGATGGGACCTTCTTTATCTTTGTTTTCAACTTCGATTAATACTTCTGCAATATTTTTTGATGCTTTATTGGATGTTCCTGAAAATATAACATCCTCCATACCAGATCCGCGCATACTTTTTGCCGAGGTCTCTCCCATTACCCATCTTAAAGACTCTACAATGTTTGATTTTCCACAGCCGTTGGGACCCACTATACCAGTAAGTCCATCTTCAATTAAGAAGTTAGTTTTGTCAGCAAAAGATTTAAATCCGTTTAATTGGATTTTTTTAAACTCCATGCACTAACTTATATCAGTTTTTCAAGTGCTTTTTTTAAATTTTTATAATTGAGAGCTTTTTCAAATTTTTTATTGTTAATAATTATCGTAGGAGTTGCGTCCACTTTGAAGTTTTTAGCACCATCGACTCGATCGTTTAATACGAAATCCTCAATTTCCTGATTATTTATACAACTATCAAAATCAATACTAAATCCCTCACTTTTTAAAAATTTTTGAAGATTTTTATTTGCCTCTTGTATCGAACTTCCTTTGACCCATTTTTGTTGATTAGCGTATAAGCTTTCCAAGATATCTGAATTTCCATCATTTTTACATTGAGAAACTTTTGATGCATTAAGTGCCGCTAAATCCAATGGGAAATGTCTAAATTCAATTTTTGCGAGACCTGTATCAAGATATTCTTTCTTAAGCTTAGGAAACACGTTTTTATGAAAATCTGCACAATGACTGCAAGTCATTGACTCAAAGGCAATTATCGAGATTTTGGCATCTATATTTCCAACAACTATTCTTTTAATTTCTTTGGAATAGGTACTTGAGGAAGCACAAATAAAAACAAGGAATATAAAAAAAATTTTTTTCATTTTTCTCTGAAAACTTTTGTTAATTCTATTAATGATTTTTTAATCTTATCGTTCTTAACATCATTAAGCCTTTTTTTATATTTATTAATTGACACATTTTTAGTATTTTTCTCATTCTCTAGAGATATTTTCTGGTGATCGTCAAAAGTTACTAATTTTATTTTTTCCACAACAGAATATCCAAAATAATTGTTCATATTATTGATAATATCCCTCTTAGAATACTCCATGTCTACTTCGTGACCTCTTTTAACCATTACTATTAGAGTGCTAACTCCGAATCTATTGGAATTTTTGAATGTTTTTGGGTAGCAGACGTTAAAAAGTTCAACTCCTACTATGTATTTCCAGTTACTGAGAGTTTCTGAATAAATTTGACCTTTTTTATTAATAATTTTTTTAACATTTTTTGGCAAAGTGTCTTTAAAAGATCTTAGCCCTTGAATGGACTGGCTTCTCTGCTTAGTATTATTTTTAGATTGCATATGAATAATCAGATAATAGCAAATAAAATTCTTAATTGGTATGATATTAATAAGCGAACGTTACCTTGGAGAAAACAAGTTTCTAGTAAAAAAAAACAATATTACACTTTGGTAAGTGAGTTTATGTTACAGCAAACACAGGTTGCTACTGTAATACCTTATTTTAAAAAATTTATTAAAAATATTCCAGATCTAGAAACACTAGCAACTTTTGATGATCAAAAATTAATAAAGCTTTGGGAAGGTTTAGGTTATTATTCTAGAGTAAAAAACTTAAAAAAAACAGCCCAAGTTATAATCAAAGACTTTAATAAAAATATACCATGTAATTTTTTAGAATTAAAATCTTTACCAGGAATCGGTGATTATACAGCCAGTGCAATTTCAGCTATAGCTTTTAATAAACCATATATTCCTTTAGATGGAAATATTGAGAGAGTTCTCAAGAGGTATTTGTACTTGAAAAAAGAACATCAAATTACGAAAGAAAACTTGCATGAAGAAAAAAAAATATTTGGTTCTACTCAGAGATCTAGTGATTATGCTCAAGCGTTAATGGAACTTGGAGCGTTAATTTGTAAACCTATTAATCCAAACTGTGATCAATGTCCAATATCAGTTAAGTGCATATCTCTAAAAAAGAAAGATTTTGTTTTAAATAAAACAAAGAAAAAAAATAAAGATAAGTATTACCTTCTTAAAGTTTTTAAAAAAAATCAAAAGTATTTATTAATTAAAAATACTGAATTTAATTTTTTAAAAAATTTTGATATTTTTCCCATGCAAGAATTAATTAAACCAAAAAATTTTAATAAGGATCTAAATATCAAATTATCAAATATGAATATGAATATTAAAATAGAATATAATAATGAAGCTAAATCAGTTACCACACCAAATTGGATAGACCCTAAAAATTTACATAACTACACTTTACCCACTTTTACAAAAAAGATTGTAAATTATTTAGAAAATCATAAATGAAGAGCGTCGCAATTATAGGAGCGGGTATTTCAGGTCTGTATTTAGCTAATTTATTTAAAGGTAACAAAAATTATAAAGTCACAATTTATGAAAAAAAAGATTCAGTCGAAATTAATGAGGGATATGGAATACAGTTATCAGTAAATAGTGTAAAGCTTTTAAATCAAATAGGCTTTAATTCTTTAACAGATGAGGAAAAGTTTCATCCAAAAAAAATTGATTTTTATGATCTAAAAAATTCAAAAAAAATTTGTGATTTAGAAATTTCAAAATTTAATTTAGAAAATTGCAAATATACAGCATTAAAAAGATCAAAATTGCTTCAGTTTTTGGTAGACGGACTTGGAAATGAAATAATCAAATATAATTATAGTATTAATCAAATAGAATATGGAAAAAATACTACAAATCTAACATTTGATAATGGTGATAAAAAAACATGTGATTATTTAATTATTTCTGACGGAGTATTTTCTAAAGGTAAGTCACTAATTTCAGCAAATAATTCAAATGCAATTTATAATAATTCTATTGCTATTAGGGGTAATATTTCTAAAGAAAATCTTCAAAAAATAAGCGATGAAAATGTTTCATTATTTTTAGGATCAGATTTTCACTACGTAGTTTATCCTTTAGATAAAGAAGAGAATTTAAATTTTATTGGAATATTAAAATACAAATTAAATCCGAATGAGCAAAAAAATCACAAACTTTTTGGTGAAAATAATTTCATAGAAAATATTAAAAATAAATTATCTCAAAAAATTCCCCTAAGGATTTTTGAAAAAATTCAAAATATTAAATTATTTCCAGTTTTCGTAAGTAAAAACTTTTTTAAACCACCAAATAACACATTTTTAGTAGGTGATGCTTTTTTTGCATTTTCTCCTTCATTTGCCCAGGGTGCTTCACAATCAATTGAAGGAGCTCACGAGTTATATGAAAGTATATTAAATAATAATAATTTTTTTAATATAAGATCAAAAAGAATAAAAATGATTAATCGCAGATCTAATTTTAATCAATTTGCTTTTCATTTGTCTAATCCTATAATGACTTTTTTAAGAAATATTTTAATGAAATATTTAGTTAAAAACAAAAATTTTTTAGAAAATTATTTGGGTAAAATTTATAAAAATTAGTTTTTAGAAATTAATCTTTGTCTCAGGTAGTCTATTGGATAAGTTCTTCCATTGATATCACAGTGCCAAAAAGTCCATCCATTGCAACTTTCGGCTCCTAAAATAGTAGCCGCAACTTTGTGTATAGATCCCTCTGCTTGATTATGTTTTATACTACCATCTGCCATAATTCTGGCTGTTATTTTTTTCTTGTTATCAAAAATATTAGTTCCAGGTTTAATTATGCCAAGCTCAACTAGAGAACCAAAAGGAATTCTTGGTTTTGATCTATTATTTTTTAGCGTATCTAATAAATCGTCTTCAATAGGCTTTGTAGTTTTTAAGCGTTGCTCAGCAGCTTTAAAATAATGTTTTTCTTTTTCTATTCCGAAATAATTTCTTCCTAGTTTTTTTGCTACTGTAGCTGTTGTTCCTGATCCTAAAAAAGGATCAAGTATTAGGTCATTTTTATTAGATGTAGCTAGCAAAATTCTATGTAATAGTGCTTCTGGTTTTTGTGTAGAGTGAATTTTTTTTCCATCTTTTTTAAGTCTTTCAGAACCATTGCATATTGGAAGATCCCAATTAGACCTCATTTGAAGATCATCATTTAAACATTTTAAAGATTGATAGTTAAATGTGTATTTTGATTTCTCACTTTTAGAGGCCCATATTAAAGTTTCATGAGCGTTAGTAAAACGTGTCCCTCTAAAGTTTGGCATTGGATTGTTTTTATTCCAAATAACATCATTTAAAATCCAGAAACCTAAATTTTGGATTGCTGTGCCAACTCTAAAAATATTATGGTAGCTTCCTATAACCCAAATAGCTCCATCTTTTTTTAAAATTCTTTTACATTCACTAAGCCATTCATAAGTGAAACCATCATATTTTTTAAAATTTTCAAATTGATCCCACTTATCATTTACAGCACTAACCTTTGATCTATCTGGTCTAGTTAATTCACTTTTTAATTGTAAGTTGTAAGGAGGATCGGCAAAAATTAAATCAAAAGTTTCACGTGGAATTTTTTTTAATTCTTCCAGACTGTCTCCATTAATTATTTTATTTTTGAAATCAGTTTTCATTTGTAAAAATTTATTAGACTCCAAATGGATTCTACGGTCAACCTGAGATTGAAAAATTTGGATTCGATTAGTGTTTCTTAATTAGGAGGTAACTAGATGTAGTGTTAATTTATTTTAGATATTGGTGAAAAAGTTTTTCTATGATGTTTGGTAATACCTAATTTTTTCAAAGCTTTTAAGTGCTGTTTTGTTCCGTAACCAAAGTTTTTATCCCAATCGTAACCTTTATTTTTTTTTGATAAGGTGATTATAAATTTATCTCTAGATACTTTTGCAATTATAGAGGCCGCCGAAATAGAAGGGACTTTTTTATCTCCTTTTATAACTGATTTTAAATTATAATTTGTTAATTCTGGAGTTTTGTTTCCATCAATCAGAACGTGTGTTGGTTTTTTCTTAAGTTTTTTGATAGCTCTTTTCATAGCTAGCAAACTTGCTTGCAGTATATTCAATTGCTCTATCTCTTTTACTGAGGCTTTGCCTATAGACCAAGTAGAATTTTTTTTTATATATTTACATAGATACTCTCTCTCTTTTTTACTTAATGATTTTGAATCTTTTAATAATTTAGGATTAATTGATTTTTTTAAAATTACTGCTGAAGCATAAACAGGCCCAATCAAACTTCCTCTGCCAACTTCATCAACCCCAGCAATTACCTTCATCAAATTTTTAACTTTAGATCTTTAATTTTGTCTCTAATTTTCTTTAAATCTTCCCATGAGTGTTTTTTATTTTCTGGAAAACGGATTAAATAAGACGGATTAAAAGTTATCATTAAAGGGAATGTTTTGTTTTTTAAAATCACTTCCTTCCAATGTCCTCTTTCAGTAGTTATTTTTTCACTTATTCCTGTTATAGCCTCCATTGCCGAACTACCCATCAAAACAATAATCTTTGGGTTTATAATTAATATATGCTCCTTCAAAAACACTGAGTATCTTTTAATTTCAGTTGAGGTTGGTTTTCTGTCATCAGGTGGTCTAAAATTGATAACATAACTAGTATAAATATTTTGTCTCTTAATATTGATGGCTATAAGCATTTTGTTAAGAAGTTCGCCAACTTCACCCTTAAATGGGACGCCCAATTTTTCTTCTTCAGCCCCAGGAGATTCTCCAATTAACATTAAAGGACTATTTATATTTCCCTCACCTAAAATAATTTTGTTTGAATTTTTTTTTAAATTACAATTTTCAATTGAATTTATTTGATCTTTTAAATTTTTTAGTAATTCTTCTTTATTAATCTGCAGGTTGTCATTGTTCATTTCTAAAATATTAAATCTATTTATTGGCTTATCAGCGAATATAAATTTAGGCTCAATAGTATTAATTAGTTCTTGGTTTAATTTGGTATTTTGATTTATCACTTTTTTAGTCATAGTATGGTCACATGTTCCTAAAATTTCTAAAATTAGTACTATTAATATTCATATCTTATCAGACACCTTTGTATTCTAAAAGTGCTACTTTTAATGATTTCAACTCAAGAGATTTATCAAATTATTTTTCTGGAATTGTTGCATTTGAAAATCGAGATAATTCTGAAGCTTTAAAATTTTTTAACTTAACCAGAGTATTAATTAACAAACATGACAGTTATTTAAAAAGATATGTTAACTCTTTAGTTTTAGATAACAAAGTACCTCAAGCAATTAATGTATTAAAAAACAATGCAAACAAATCAAATTCAGATTTTTATGATGCGTATATAATTTTAATAATTGATAGTTTTAAAAAAAATAACTTTAAAAAGGCTGACGAATATTTAACACAAAGTTTAAAATTTCAAGATGAAGATAGAATAAACCTAGTTATATTTGAAACTCTAAAACAGTACATTTATACATTTAAAAATAAAGAAATATTAGATAACAAAAAAAATTTTGGAAACCTGTCTCTTATAGCCGAGACATTCCAAAGATGTTATATTGAAGATGAAAGAACTTCGTCATTTTTTCTTAATTTGATAAATAATCAACAAGGTGACTATTCAAGATATATTTTTTTTTATCTTAATCATTTAATTGATAACAATAAATTAAATGAAGCAAGATTAGTTGTTAAGCAAATTGATTATATAAATTCAACACTTTTACTCTCACAAAGTAAAAGTTGGATAGACAGCGAAAAATTCGATGATTTTGGAAAAATTTTTTCATGCAAAGATCATAATGACCTTGTCAGTGAGTTTTTGTTTTTAATCTCTAATCTTTATTCTTCTCAGGATAATTTTGAAAAATCAAATTTTTATTTGAATTTGTCAAACTATTTAAATCCTAAGTTTGAATTTAATTTGTCATTGGTCGCAGAAAATTTTTATTTAAATGAAGAATTTGATAAAGCAAAAAAGATATTAAAAAACTTTAAAATAAAAGATGAATCTTATTATTGGTTTAGACTTAAAAAAGAAGCTCAAATAATAATTCATGAGCAAGATTATGAAAATGGAATTAAATACATAGATTCAAAATTTAATAAAATTGAAAATCCTAATATAAAAATGATTTTTGATTTAGCCAATTTTTATAAAAATTCTAAAAATTATGAAAAGGCAATAGATCGTTATACTGAAATTATTTTAACACTGGATGATAATTCACTTATTAAATCAGATGTATTGTATCGTAGAGGTGGAAGCTATGAAAGAATGGGCAATTATGAAAAGACGGATGAAGATTTATTGCATGCACTTAGAATTGATCCTAGTGATGCAAATATTTTAAATTACCTTGCCTATTCTTGGTTAGAGCGTGATTATAAAATTAATGAAGCAATGGATATGTTGAAAACAGCATATGATTTAAAAAGCAATGATCCATATATTATAGATTCAATTGGATGGGCATATTTTTTAATAGAGGATTATCTAGAAGCAGAAAAGTATTTAAAAAGAGCTGTAGAATTAATGCCAGACGACCCAATCGTGAATGATCATTATGGAGACATTTTATGGAAATTAAATCGAAAAATTCAAGCAAGATATTTTTGGAACAACGTATTAACTTTTGATGACACCGAAGACGATATGAGAGAAAAAATCAATATTAAATTAATTGAGGGTCTTAAAAATTCCTAAATGAAAATTAATAAAATTAAATCTAATGCAAAGATAAATTTAGCACTAAATATTACTGGAAAAAAAAAGGTTTTACATAAAATTGAAAGTATAATTGGTTTCCTCGATCTACATGACGTTATTTCGATAAATCAACATAATGGAAAAAAACACCACATTTCTTTTTATGGAAAGTTTTCTAAAAATATTGGAAAAAAAAATACTGTTCAAAGATTATTTCAAATACTAGATAAAGAAAATTTATTAAAAAATAAAAAATTTAAAGTTAAAATTAAAAAATTAATTCCCCAAGAAGCTGGGTTGGGTGGGGGATCGATGAACGCAGCTAGTGTGTTTAATTATCTGGTTAAAAAAAAAATTATTAATCCTAATCATCAAAAAACTCGAAGAATCTGTGACTTTATTGGTTCTGATGTTATTCTGGGAACCATTTCATCCAGCTGTGTATTGTCATCAGGTGGTAGAATTAAAAAGATTTATGATGCTCCAAAATATTACTCTACTTTAGTAAAGCCTGATTTTGGGTGCTCAACTAAAAAAATATACTCTTCTGTTCGAAACTATACAAAACCAAAATATAACAAACCTAAAAAAAATATGTTTCGAGCAAAATATTTAATTAATCAACAAAATGCCCTCGAAACAATAGCACTCAAAAAATATCCAAAACTTAAAAAAATAAAGTTGTTCTTAGAAAGTATAAATAATCCATTATTTGTAAGAATGACTGGTTCAGGATCAACAATTATTGCCTATTATAATTCATTAACGAGTTGTAAATTGGCAAAAGCTAAATTTAAAAGAAAATATAAAAATTATTGGTGTGTTACAGCAAAAACTATATGAATTTTATATTTTTATGTTATAGGAAGCTAGTATTGGGGCGTAGCCAAGCGGTAAGGCACGGGTTTTTGGTACCTGCATCCTAGGTTCGAATCCTAGCGCCCCAGCCATTTATGAAAAATTTTTTAGATAAATTTTTTTCCCGATCAAAAAATCTTGATTATATCAGTCAAAATTTAAAACAAATTACTTTAACAACACCCGCAAATAAAATTTTTGAAGCAATTAATAATTTTTCAGAGAAAAGTGAAATCAGATATGTGGGTGGGTGTGTAAGAAAAGTGATTAAAAAAGAAAATATTGATGATATTGACCTAGCTACAAATTTAACGCCCCCGGAAGTTTGTGAGGCTCTTAAAAACAAACAAATAAGTTATTACGAAACAGGAATTGATCACGGAACTATTACCGCAATTATTAACGGATATAAATATGAAATTACTTCTTTAAGGAAAGACGTCTCAACTGATGGAAGGCATGCTGAAGTAGAATTCTCTTTAGATTGGAAGGAAGATGCCTCTAGAAGGGATTTTACTATCAATTCAATTTATGCAGATGTCGATGGTAATTTATTTGATCCATTTAATGGTAAAAAAGATTTGGAGGAGGGTTATATTAATTTTATTGGCAATCCGGAAAAAAGAATTCAAGAGGATTACTTACGTATTTTGAGGTATTTAAGATTTTATTTAAATTACTCAAATCATAAGCACCAACCAGAAATAATAAAAGATATAAAAAAAAATATTGATGGAATTTCAAATATATCATCTGAAAGATTAATCGATGAACTTAAAAAAATAACTAGTTCAAATGGATTTTTGAAACTCTTTAAAGATAAAGAAAGTTTAGAAATCTTAGAAATAATTTTCCCTCAATTAAAGAATATTAAAAATTTTAAAAAACAAAATTCTTATGCTGCAGAGAATTTTTTAAAAATTGACTTTATATTCTTAATTGCTCTTTTAGTGATTGATGGGACTGATAATGCTGATTATTTTCTTTATAAATTTAAAATATCTAATAAAGATAAGAAAAGATTAAAATTGATAGATGTTTTTTATAGAGAAAAAGTTTCTTTAAACAACTTTACAGAGAAAAACTTGAATAAATTTTTTTATTTTAATGGGCGACAGGCTGTAATAGACATAATTAATTTTAAAATATTTATCTCAAACAAAGTAGAAAAAAAACTAATCAAACTATTAGATACTTATAAAGAGAAAGTAATTCCAACTATGCCAATAGGGGCTGATCTATTAATGTCCAAATTTCAAATTCCTGAGGGTAAAACTTTGGGTAATAAATTAAAAAGAATAGAAGAAACTTGGGTTCAAAACGGATTTCAAATTTCAGATAAGCAAGTACAGCAAATAGTTAAAGGTTAAATATATTTAACGTCTTTAATTTCAAAATTTTTTACACCAGAGGGTGTATTTATTTCAACTAAATCACTTTTATTTTTTCCAATTAAACCTTTACCAATTGGTGATTGAAAAAAAATTAGTTTTTGTTTTAAATCTGCCTCATCTCTTCCAACAATTTTATAATTAATTTTTTCACCAGTATCTAAATCTTCTAAATAAACTGTAGATCCAAAAATTACTTTTCCTTCATTATTTAGTTTTGTAACATCAATGACATTTGCTCTTGCAATAATGTCGTTAATTTCGGTTATTCTTCCTTCGTTATGAGATTGTTCCTCTTTAGCTGCATGATATTCAGCATTTTCTTTAAGGTCTCCATGGGATCTTGCTTCAGCAATTGCAGCTACTATTTCAGGTCTTTTTTTTTCTTTTAAAAAAACTAATTCTTCCTTTAGTTTATTAAGTCCGTTTGATGTTATTGGCTCTTTATCCATTTTTTATTTCCATTTTGCAATCGGAGGTAATGACATCAAAATTCCTTCAACATTACCACCAGTTTGTAGCCCAAATTTTGTTCCTCTATCATAGAGCAAATTAAATTCTGCGTATCGACCTCTTTTAATATACTGAAACTCTTTATCTTTTAAAGTCCATTTTTTTTTTAATTTTTTTTTAATTATTTCATTAAATAGTATTTGAAATGTAACACCGACATCTCTGACAAATTTAAAGTCATTTTCAAAATTATCATTTTTATAGTCAAAAAAGATTCCACCTATACCTCTTGCTTCTTTTCTGTGAGGTATATAAAAATATTCATCACACCACTTTTTATATTTTTTATAATAATTTTTATTATGTCTATCGCACATTGCTTTTAATATTTTATGAACGTTTTTCTCTTCTTTATCATCTTTTATTGCTGGGGTTACATCCATACCTCCACCAAACCAATTCTTTGTTGTACAAATAAATCTGGTATTAAAATGCATTGCAGGAATATGAGGATTTTGCATATGCATAACTATTGATATTCCTGATGCCCAAAATCTAGGATCCTTACTTGTACCCGGTATATTCTTTTGAAACTGCTTAGGAAATTTTCCATAAACTTTTGAAAAATTTACTCCTACTTTTTCAAAAATTTTTCCATTTCTAAGAATTCTATATTCACCACCACCCTCATCTTTTTTACTGCTTCTTTTCCAAGAAGTCGATTTAAAATTTACTTCGTTCTTTTCAATTTTCAAGATGTCGTCGCATATTGCATTTTGTAATAGCTTAAACCAATTACTTGCTAAGTCTTTTTTAATTGAAATGTCCATTTTATATTAGTTCTATTTGACGCAAACTTTCTGCCAAAACAATGGCAACAGATGATGCAATATTAAGAGATCTAACTTGATTATTCATTGGTATTTTTAAACGATTTTTAATTATTTTATGAACCTTTTCAGGTACTCCTGCACTTTCTCTTCCAAACAAAATAGTATCATCAGGTTTAAATTTAAAATTTGTATAGTTTATTGAACCCTTTGTTGTCATTAATACGATTCTCTGTTTATTTTTTGTCTCAAAAAATTCTTCTGAACTTTGATAAAACTTTATTTGACTATAGTCCATGTAGTCCATAACCACTTTTTTAAAGCGTTTGTCTGATAACAGAAAGCCACATGGTTCAATTATTTCTAATCTAGCACCTAAACAAGCACAAGTCCTAATAATTGCAGCAGTATTCTGAGGGATATCGGGCTCATACAAAGCTATTTTAGGCGCTAAAATTGTTGAATTATGTGTCATTCTTTCAGTAGTAAAATAATTATTTTATATTATATGAATTCATATATTAACTATTTTAAACCAAAAAGAGATAAGAATTAAAGTTACTTAAAGTGTCTGAAAAGAAAACAAAAAGAAGAGATTTTTTATTTACTGCTACCACAGCTGTAGGAGCTGTTGGCGCTGCTGCAGTTGTGTGGCCAATGATTGATCAAATGAACCCTGATGCTTCTGTTAAAGCATTAGCTAGTACTGAAGTTGATGTAAGTTCTGTTAACCCTGGAAATACAATAACAGTTTTATGGAGAGGTAAACCAGTTTTTATTAGACGAAGGACCCAAGATGAAATAGATGAAGCACGATCAGTTAAGATGGAGGACTTAATTCATCCTGAGAAAGATGAAGATAGAGCAAAAAATCCAGAATGGCTTGTAATGTTGGGTGTATGCACACATTTAGGGTGTGTACCTCTAAACGATAAAGGAGATTATAATGGATGGTTCTGTCCATGTCATGGATCTCACTATGATACTTCAGGTAGAATAAGAAAAGGTCCAGCACCTTGGAATATGGAAATACCTAAATACGAATTTGTCAACGCTAACACCATTAAAATTGGATAGAAAATTAAATGAGCGAACATGAATATAAACCAAAATCAAAAGTAGGGCAGTGGTTTAACGATCGACTACCACTTTTAACTCTTGCGAACCATCTAACTGATTATCCTACACCTAAAAATTTAAATTACTGGTGGACGTTTGGAGGAATTTTAACTTTTTGTTTAATCACTCAAATAGTAACAGGGTTAACTTTAGCTATGCATTATATTGCTCATGCAGATATGGCCTTTGAGAGTGTTGAACATATTATGCGTGATGTTAATTATGGTTGGTTAATTAGATACATTCATGCAAATGGTGCATCAATGTTTTTCTTAGCAGTATATATTCATATATTTAGATCTTTATTCTATGGATCTTATAAATCACCAAGAGAAATTATATGGATACTTGGTATAATTATTTACCTTTTAATGATGGCTGCTGCATTTATGGGATATGTACTACCATGGGGACAAATGAGCTTTTGGGGTGCAACAGTTATAACTAATTTATTCAGCGCTATTCCTCTTGTAGGTGAAGGTATTGTGACTTGGTTGTGGGGAGGGTATTCAGTTGACAATCCAACTTTAACGAGATTTTTTACCTTACATTATTTAATTCCTTTTTTAATTTTAGGTTTAGTTGTTTTGCATATTTGGGCTTTACATGTTCCTGGTAATAATAATCCAGTTGGTATAGATATTAAAAAACCTTCAAAAGATACGGTACCTTTCCATCCATATATAGTCATTAAAGATGGTTTTGCTTTATTAATGTTTATGATCGTATTTGCTTTCTTTGTTTTTTATTCACCAAATATTTTAGGTCATGCAGACAATTATATAGAAGCCAATCCTATGGTAACACCTGCTCATATTGTGCCTGAATGGTATCTTTTACCTTTTTATGCAATTTTAAGATCTGTTCCAGATAAATTATTAGGTGTTGTTGCAATGTTGTCCGCAATATTAATTTTAGCAGTTTTACCCTGGTTAGATACATCTAAAATAAGATCAGCAGTATTTAGACCTTTGTATAAACAATTTTATTGGATACTTGTTGCTGACGTGTTGATCTTAGGTTACGTAGGGGCAATGCCAGCAGAAGGACTTTACTTATTAATAGCAAGGGTTGCGACTGCTTATTATTTTCTACATTTTTTAGTGATATTACCCGTTTTAGGTTTTAAAGAAAAAACAATACCAATTCCATTAAGTATTACCGAGCCAGTTTTGGGAGGAAACCCAAATCTTGCTATGGCGAAAAAAAAGGAAAGTAAAATCGAATAAAGTGAGAGCTTTTATAAAATTCTGTACAATCATAAGTTTGATTATTTCTGTTTTTTCTCAATCTATTGCTGCCGAAAAAGTTGATTATTTAAAGACAGACTGGAGTTTCAAAGGTCTATTTGGAAAGTTTGATAGATCCTCTCTTCAAAGAGGTTACCAAGTTTACACAGAGGTATGTGCGGCTTGTCATTCCATGAAATACCTAAGTTATAGAAACTTATCAGAGAAGGGTGGCCCAGAATTTTCAGTTGAACAGGCTAAAGCAATTGCGGCTTCATTTGAAGTTGTAGACGGACCTAATGCAGACGGGGAAATGTTTACTAGACCTGCAAAATTATCAGATAAATTTGTTATGCCTTACGAAAATGAAAAAGCGGCTCAAGCTGCAAACGGGGGCGCATATCCGCCAGATATGTCTGTTTTAGTCAAGGCTAGAGGTGGCGGAGTAGACTATATTTACTCTTTATTACAAGGATATGAAACAGCACCAGCTGGAATGATTTTAGATGAGGGTGTTCATTATAATAAATACATGTACGGTAATAAGATTAAAATGTCAGCACCTCTTTCAGATGGAATAATAGAGTACGGGGATGGAACAACGGCTAGTGTTGAACAGATGTCAAAAGATGTTACTACTTTTTTAATGTGGGCGGCTGAACCTCACCTAGAGGCGAGACATAGAATGGGTTTTAAGGCTATTATTTATTTAATTATTCTAACTACTTTAGTTTACTTTAGTATGAAAAAAATTTGGTCAGGTATTAAATCTGAAGTTTAATATATCTCCATCTTTAACTATATAATCTTTTCCTTCCAATCTCATCTTGCCATTTTCTTTTGATTTTATCCAGCCATCATTAGCAATAAAATCTTCATAGGATATAGTTTCAGCTCTGATGAAACCTTTTTCAAAATCTGTATGGATTTCTCCCGCAGCTTTAGGAGCAGTACAGTTTTTTTGTATAGTCCAAGCTCTTGTTTCCTCAGGTCCAGAGGTAAAATAAGTATCAAGTTCTAATATTTTATAGCCTTTTTGAATTAACATACTTAGACCCGTATCTTTTAAACCAATCATGTCCATATAATTTTTTTTTTCATCTTCTGCTAATTCATTTATTTGATTTTCTATATCTGCAGAAATGATAAGAGTGTTATCTTTTCCAAATTTTTCAATAAAGTTTTTAGTATATTTATTCCCATCCTGAACGCTTTGCTCATCAACATTGCAAACAAAAATTTTCGGTTTTATTGATAAAAGACCACTTTGATTAAGTTGTTTTGTGTTAAATTGAGATTTCAATAATGATATATCTTTATCATTATTAATGTAGTCTAATGCAATCTCTAAAATCTTAAGCTGGACTTCGTCTACATTTTTCTTATTATTTTTCTCAAGTCTTTTTTGAATAGATTCTAAATCAGCTAGCATCATCTCAGTTTCAATAATTTCAATGTCTCTTATTGGATCAACGTCAGGATTAACATTTTGAATATCGTCTGAGTCGAAGCATCTAATCATATGAATAACTGCATCAACTTCTCTTATGTGGGAAAGAAATTTATTACCCAATCCTTCACCTTTAGACGCGCCTTTTACAAGACCAGCTATATCAACAAATGAAATAGTTGTATTTATTGTTTTTTTTGATTTTGAAACTTCTGATAATTTAATCAATCTATCATCTGGAACAGGCACAACTCCTATATTGGGGTCTATTGTGCAAAATGGAAAATTTGCAGCTTGGGCTTTGTTTGAGTTTGTAAGAGCATTGAAAAGTGTAGATTTACCTACATTAGGCAAACCAACAATACCACATTTAAAACTCATTATTTATTATTTACAGTACTAGAGAATAAATCTAATTTTTTGTCGATGAGCATCGAAATAGAATCTGTGATGTTGTTAGTGATTTTTTCTAATCCAAGTATTTCATCCTCATCAAAATTTTGAAGAACAAAATCACTTACTTCCATTTTATCTTTTGGTTTACCAATACCTATTCGAACTCTTGAATAATCTTTACCAATAAATTTATCTATTGATGCAATTCCATTATGTCCTGCATCAGATCCACCAAATTTTGCTTTTATCTTGCCAAATTCTACATCTAGATCGTCATGAAAAACGATAACATCTTCAGCATCTATTTTGAAATATTCAATTAATTCTCTTATACAAATACCAGAATTATTCATGAAGGTTAAAGGTTTAATAGCATAAACTTTTTGGTCTCCTACATTACCAGTTGTAAGAAGTCCTTTGAATTTTGGTTTTTGTTTTGAAAGTCCAAATTTTTTATTTATAGAATCTATAATTTTGAAACCAATGTTGTGCCTATTGTTTTCACTGTCAGGGGTTGGATTTCCTAATCCTACGAGTAGAAGCATAAAATATTAATTTTTGAGGATAAAATTCAAATTTGATTAACTTATTTTTTTTCTTCAGCAGGTTTTTTATCTTCACCTTCTTTTTTATCGCTATCAGCTGCAGGTTTATCGCCACCTTCAGCTGTTGCCGCTTCTGTTCCTTCAGCACCTTCTCCATCAGCCGCCTCAGCTTCTGCAGGTTTTTCAGGTTCTTTCATAACAGTAGGGGCTGCTAGGGTTGCAATTACGAAATCTCTTCCTTGAATGGTAGGAGTAACATCACTGTCGAGATTTATAGAAGAAATCTTAAAACTTTCTCCAATATCAACTCCATCAAGATCTATTACAAGATTTTCAGGAATTTTTTCGCTTGGACATTTTAGCTCAACTTTTCTTCTTACAATGTTTAAAACCCCACCTCTTTTCAAACCAGGAGATTTTTCATGATTTAAAAATTTTACCGGAACTTCAATTCTAACTTTTATTCCTGCGACTATTCTTAGAAAATCTACATGAATTGGTTCATCTGAAATAATGTCATATTTTATCTCTCTTGGAAGAGCTTTTTGAGATTTACCATTAACATTTAAAGTTATGATGCTTGATAAAAAATTTTCTTTTTCAATTAGTGATTTAAGCACCTTTTTAGATATAGAAATTTTTTCATTTTGAGTTTCACCGCCATAAATTATCGCGGGTACGTTACCGTTATCCCTAAGTGAATTAAGCTCACCTTTAGTTTTTGTTGTTCTGATGTTAGCGTCTAATGAATTCATAAAAACAAAGGTTTTTAGCTCAAGTTCCTCAATAACTCAAGGTATTTATTTGAATAAATCTGATACTGAAGTTGAGTTAGATATTCTTTTAATTGCTTCACCCATAAGGCTAGAAATTGACAGAACCTCAATGTTTTTAGCACCTTTAACTCTGTTCATATTGTCAATTGTATCAGTGATAACCAAATTTTTAATTACAGAATTTTTAATTTTTTTTACAGCTTCTCCACTTAGAACACCGTGAGTTATATACACATATACTTCTTTAGCTCCTCGATCTTTAAGAGCTTTAGCTGCATTTACAATTGTTCCACCTGAGTCGATTATATCATCAACAATAATGCAAGTTTTTCCTTTAACATCTCCAACAATATTCATTACTTGAGATTGACCTGGTTTTGGTCTTCTTTTATCTACAATAGCCAATCCAACGTTTAAAATTTTTCCAAGCGCTCTAGCTCTCTCAGTACCACCCACGTCTGGAGCTACACAAATTAAGTTCTTAATTTTTATCTTCTTTTTTACATGTCTTGCAAAAATAGGCGTTGCAAACAAGTTGTCTACTGGAATATCAAAAAAACCTTGAATTTGACCTGCATGCAAATCAACAGTTACAACTCTATCTGCTCCTGCTTTTGTGATTAGATTCGATACAAGCTTAGCTGATATTGATGTTCTTGGTGCAACTTTTCTATCCTGTCTAGCATAACCAAAGTAAGGGATAACAGCTGTAATATTCTTCGCTGACGATCTTTTAAGCGCATCAATGCATAATAGCAGTTCCATTAAGTTATCATTCGCAGGTGATGAAATTGATTGAATTAAAAAAATACTATTCCCTCTGATATTTTCATTAATTTCAACATAAATTTCCCCATCAGAAAAATTTCTAATACTTGAGTTAACTAATTTTGATTTTAGATACTTAGCAATATTCTTGCTTAATGGTTTATTGCTATTTCCGGATAATAATTTCATTCAAAAAACCTAATAAAGCATAATTATTGAAATATTTCTACCATAATCATCATGATTTAAACTTAACGCTCTCCTCGCACTAAAAAAATTATTATTAATATCAAATGTATCAATATTAATAGACTCGATATTTTTAATTTTATTCTTTAAAAGACATGATTTTACATATTTTGGTAAATCAAAATAAAGCTTTTTGTACTTAATTTTGAAAAATTTATTATTTTTATTATCCTTTTTTATAAATTTTTTTTTAAAATCTTGTTTAACTTCATAATTTTTAGCTGAAATAGCAGGTCCGATAGCTGCAGTAATATTTTTAGGATTAGATCCTTTTTTGATCATAAATTGGATTACTTTACTAATTATATCTTTGTATGCACCTTTCCATCCTGCATGAATTGCTGCAACTATTTTTGTTCTTTCATCACAGATTAAAATTGGCACACAGTCAGCAGTTAAAACGCCGATTGGTGTGTTTCTTTGGTTTGTAACTACTGCGTCTGCTTTTGGTTTTGATCTAAATTTATTTTTTTTATTAATATAAACAAACTTATTACTATGTATTTGATGAAGTAAAAAAATACTTTTAGTGGTGCTTTTTATTTTTTTTTTAACTATTTGTAAATTTTTTTTAACATCTGAGGGATTATCTTTAGAACCAGGACCACAGTTTAAACTTTTATAAATTTTTTTTGATTTACCACCAGTTCTATTAAAAAAACCATGTTTAATAATTTTTATTTTTGAAAGTTTTTTTGATTTTATCAATTTTGAAAACCTGTCTTAAAATTGTTTCTCTTATTTTTTACAAGCATGACTTTGAACAATTCACCCATTTGATTTTCGTCTATTAAACGTTTTACTCGATAAAATAAATCTGCTTTTTTAGAAAATGCTATATTTTTGCTGATTATTTCTGCTCTTTGAAGAATACCCATATTTGTTAAAAATTTTTTTTGATTTGTAAAAATTGAATTAATTTCTTTAAACTGATTTATAAATTTTTCAAAGGAATTAAAGTTTATCTTATAAGTAATATCAGAATCTCCAATATTTTCTAAAACGTTAGAATATTTGTGATTATTCACTGCCTGAAGAGTTTCATGCATTTTACTATCTGCATAACCATAATCAATAACTAATATTCCTCCATCATTTTTTTTTATTAAGTCACAAATTGTTCTTAAATATTTAAATGCATCTGGCGAGTATTCTATAACGCTCTGTTCTTTTGATATTTCGAAATTAAGCTCTTTTTCAATTGTTTCTATATCAATTTTTTCTTCTTTAAATTTAGCTTTGTTTAGATCGCTTAAATCCACAAATCTTTCAAACCAAATATCTTTTTTTTTAAAAAATTGTTTGATCGGTATGGCGTCAAAAAATTCATTAGCTAAAAAAATTGTTGGGTTTGAGTTTATTTTTTTAATGTTTTTTAACCATGAAAATTTTTTAGAATTTAAATTTTTTTTTTGTTCATTTAATAAAAAATCACTTTTTTCATGAATTATAAAACTGCAGGCATTGTAACATTCGGGAAAATTTATAAGTGTCTCATCTATGACTTTCATCATTTCACCATTTCCAGCTCCCAGTTCTAGCAAATTAAATTTTTTCGGAGAGCCAATGCTTTTCCAAAAAGTAATCGTCCAAATTGCGATAATTTCTGAAAATAACCTTGTGACATTGGGAGCAGTAATAAAGTCTCCATCTTCACCAAAAGGATTTTTTTTCATATAAAAACCTTTGTCCTTATCGTAAAGAGCAAAATTTATAAATTGATCCAATGGTAAATTATTTGTTTTAGCGAGTTTCATATTTTAAATAAAATAAGATTACTCCTGATATTATAAATATTAAACTTACTACTTGCCCCATCGTTAAGCTTAAAAGTATATAACCAAGCTGTTCATCTGGTACTCTATAAAATTCAATAATAAATCTGAAAATTGAATAAATTATTAAAAATAATCCTGAAATCACACCAGGTTTGTTTGAAAATTTATTTTTAAAATAAATTAAAATTAAAAATAAAAATAAACCTTCAAATAGTGCTTCATACAATTGCGAGGGATGCCTAGGAATATTATCTACCTGAACAAATGTTACTGCCCAGGGTACATTAGTTATTGTTCCATATAATTCTGAGTTTATAAAGTTTGCTATTCGTCCAAAAAACAATCCAACTGGAGCTACTAAAGCGACAATATCCATATATAAGAATGGGTTTTGATTATTTTTTTTAGCAAAAAATATAGATGCAAAAATCACTCCAATTAAACCACCATGGAAGGACATTCCTCCTTGCCAAATTTTAAATATATCAAATGGATTATTTATATAAAAACTAAAATTATAAATAAAAATATAACCAAGTCTTCCTCCTAAAATTATACCTATAATTAAATAAGTTAAATAATCATCAAATTTATTTTTAACCTCTATGTCTTGGATAAATATTTTTTTAGCGAGTATCCAGCCTAATATAATTCCAAATATATAGGCTAAAGAATACCACCTGATTTCTAAAGAAAATATTTCTAAGGCTACTGGGTCAAAATTATTAATGAACATTTTTAATAATACTTATAATGTATATCTTAATTATGAAAAATTCTAAATTTATAATTGATAAGTTTGCTAAATTAATAGAACAGGGACTAGTATCTTCAAAAGATTTGACTACAGAACTATTTAATATCTTAAAATCAAAAAGAGATGAGTTTGTTTTTAAAATGAAACTGACAAGTAAAGATGAGTTTGAAGTACTCTCAAAACGTGTAGAGAATCTCGAAAATAAAATAAATAAACTAAAAAAAAAAAAAATTAAACAGGCAAGAAAACCCTAACACTTAAACCATTCATTTTTGATTTTTCTAACATTATATTTCCTCCATGAGATTTGATAATATCTGATGAAATTGATAAGCCAAGACCAACACTTGATTTAGAGTCTGCTCGACCTTTATCTATTTTATAGAAAGGTTTAAATACATTTTCATACTCATTTTTTGGTATTCCAGGGCCATCATCATCAATAATAATGAATATGTTTGTATTTTTTTTACTTAAGCTAATTTCAACTTTGTTTGCATATTTCAGTGAATTGTCTATTAGATTATTTAAACATCTATTAATCAAATTTTTTCTACCATTAAAGTAAATTCTTGGAATTAAATTATGTAAAATATTTTCATTATTATATTTTTCAACAATCTCTGAAATTAATTCAGATAAATTAAACATTTCATCTTTTTCAACGTAGGAAGAGCTAGTAAATTGTAAATATTCATTTAACATTTTCTCCATTTCATTAATGTCTTCAGTCAATTTTTTAACAGTTTCTTTATCTTTTATAAAAGCTAATTGTAGTTTCATCCTTGTTAAGGGTGTCCTTAAATCATGACTTATTCCAGATAACATTTCTGTTCGTTGATTTATGTGTCTCTCAATTCTCTTTCTCATCTTATCAAATTCATGCCCTGCTTGTCTTATTTCAAGAGCTCCTGAAGGTTTGAACTCTTCAATATTTTCTCCTTTACCAAACCGTTCAGCCGCACGAGCTAGATTTGTGATTGGTCTAGTTTGATTTTTTAAAAATATTAGAGAAATAATCACCATTATAATTGCTGGAACTGTGATCCAAAGTGCAAATATTCTTGCCGATGAACTTGCAACTCTATCTTTAGGTACTAAAAATTTAAAATAACCATCTTCATATTTAATTCTTAAATCAATTAATTCTTTATAACTTGTTGTATCAAACCAGTATTCATTTAACCGAAATTTAGATTTTAGCTCTCTTCTTAAAGTTCTATCTATAGGACTAAACCATCTTTCAGTATCACTATTTTGTAATTTTTCTTTATTGGTGAATTCAATATTTAAATCTAAAAATATAGAAAAAAGATCTAGCAACTCTTGTTTGTTTTCTTCCTCACTTCCATAAGCTTCAATAAACGTACTAATTTCATTTACTAAAGTTCTTGTCATGCCTTTATTTGTTTTAATCCAAAGGCTATCAAAAAATACAATTGTAATTACTAGCTGTAGAACCAAAACTGGGATGGCAACAATAAGTAGCGCCCTATAAAATAATCTTTTTGGTAATATTTTTTTTAAGTAATCACTCAATCCAGAGAACATATCCTGCACCTCGTATTGTCTGTAAAAATTTTGGATTTTTTGGATCAATTTCAATTTTTTTTCTAAGCCGAGTAATAATAACATCTATTGATCTCTCTTTATCTAGATTTATTAACTGACCAATATCTTCCCTAGAAAAAGTTTTTCCTGGGTTATTAATCATTTTTTCTAAAATTGTCTTTTCTGTTGCATTGATCTTAAATTCTTTTTCATTTTTAAATATTAAAAGTTTGTTCAAATCTATTTTCACATTTTCAAATTCTATAACTCTTTTTTGATCTGTTTTTATTGTTTTATTTAATATGTTTTTTATTCTCAGAATTAATTCTTTTGGTTCAAATGGTTTCGCTAAATAATCATCAGCACCAATCTCTAAACCTTCAACCCTTTCATTTGTTTCACCTTTAGCTGTCAAAAGTATAACTGGTGTATCTAATTTTTTTTTATTTTCTTTTAAAAATTCAAGCCCGCTTTTACCTGGCATCATGATATCCAAAATCATTAAATCAAATTTAATTATTTTTGTTTTCTCTAATGCATTTTCTGCATTTTCTGCAGTAGTGACTAAGAATTCATTTTCATTTAAATACTTTTTTACAAGAGATCTAATTCCATCATCATCATCAACCACTAATATATGTGCAATAAACTTATCCATTAATTATTTTACTTAGAACATTATCAAAATTTATAACTTCTTCAGAACTTGAATTTAATAAAGCATTATAAATCCTCTTTTTTTGCAAATTAAATATTTCATTAAAAATTTTTTCACCTTTGTCATTAAGATGAAGATGCTTTACTCTAGTATCTTGATCATCTTTTTTAAATGTGATGATTTCAAGTTTAATTAGATCTTTGAGAACACGATTTAAGCTTTGTTTTGTGACTTTTAATTTTTTAAGTAGCTCTGAAATTGAGATTCCTTCATACATTGAGATTAAATGAATTACTTTATGGTGTGCTAAACCAATTGAATATCTATCTAATATTTTTTTAGAGTCCGAAAAGGTTTCTCTGTAGCTTACGAATAGTTTTTCAATTAGATATTTAAGTTGTTCATCTTTTAAATATAAAAGTTCTTTCATAATAGGTAAGTTATATTGACATATTAAAGATACAAAGATATTTTTCAGTTATAAATAAAAATAATTTTTCACACATGATACCTTACGACAAGCGATCTGGAAAAATATGGTACAACAACGAATTAGTTGATTGGGCTGATGTTAAACTACATGTTTTAAGCCATGGTATGCACTACGCTAGCTGTGTATTTGAAGGTGAGAGAGTTTATGATGGGTCAATTTTCAAATTAGAAGAGCACACAGCAAGATTTTTTCATTCTGCAAGAAGAATGGGTTTTGAAATTCCTTATACAGAGGAAGAAATCAATGATGCATCAAATAAAATTATTGCAACTCAAAAAGTAGAAAATGGTTATGTAAGACCCGTTGCTTGGAGAGGTAGTGAAATGATGGCTATTTCTGCGCAACAAACAAAAATACATGTTGCGATTGCAACATGGGAATGGGGATCATATTTTGATCCTAAACTTAAAATAGAAGGAATAAGATTAAATATTTCAAATTGGAGAAGACCAGCACCCAATACAATACCATGGGATACAAAGGCATCAGGTCTTTATATGATTTGCACTCTTTCAAAACATGAAGCAGAAAAGCAAGGATATACAGATTCTTTAATGCTTGATCACGAGGGAAATATTGCCGAAGCAACTGGAGCAAATATTTTTTTTAAAGATAAAAATGGAGAAATTCATACCCCAATACCAGATTCTTTTTTAGATGGCATTACAAGAAGAACTGTTATTGGAATTGCAAAATCAAAAAATATAAAAGTACATGAAAGAAAAATAGACCCAACTGAACTTCCAAATTTTGTTGGATGTTTTTTAACTGGAACTGCAGCAGAGGTAACACCAGTATCTTGTATTGCTGAAAATCAATTTAAAGTTTGTGATACTATTATAGATTTAAATGAAAGCTATCAGGCATTAGTTAGAAAAAGAAAAGCAGCTTAATCTTTACTATCTTCAGACATGGCGTGATCAATACCCTTGCGCATATAATCGTAACCAGTAAAAAGTGTTAAGACAGCAGATAACCATAAAAGAATTATACCTATTGTTTGTGCGTTATAATCTTGAAAATTAATTATTTTATTCCCAGTATCTCCAGACAATAAAAGAGCTATCGATACCATTTGTAATACTGTTTTAAGCTTAGCAAGGTTTGAAACTGGAAGTTTTATTTTTCCCTTTGCTAAAAATTCTCTCAAACCTGAAATTAAAATTTCTCTCGTAAGAATTATTATTGCTGCAATTACTTCATAATTTCTGATCGTTCCATCCATAACTAAAAGTATTAGTGCTGTAGCAACAATAATTTTATCAGCTATAGGATCTAATAATTCACCCAGTTTTGATTCTACCCCAAACATTCTAGCTAACATACCATCTAGAAAGTCCGTAAATGATGCAACAATAAACAATATTAAAGCAGTCAGATCGCCATAAAATCCAGGAAGATAAAAAGCCAAAACAAAAAAAGGAACAATTATTATTCGTCCAATAGTTAAAATGTTTGGAATTTTTTTAAGCATAATTATTCATGAAAAAAGTTATATATCTTTTTTGCTACTTTTTCTTCTACACCTTCAACAGATTTAATTTCATCTAAACTAGCTGACTCAACCGATCTAGCGGATCCAAAATGATTTAAAAGAGCTCTTTTTCGAACAGATCCAATACCCTGTATTTGATCTAAAAGTGACTTACTAATACCTTTTTTCCTTTTTGCTCTATGGGCACTTATAGCAAATCGGTGTGCTTCATCTCTAATCCTTTGTAAAAAAAATAAAGATGGATCGTTTCTAGCAAATTTAAATTCCTTTCCATTGTGAAAAAAAGTTTCGTTACCGCTATTTCTATATTTACCTTTTGCAATAGCAATTACTGGTATTTCGTTCAATCCTAGATCATTCATTGTCTCTCTTGCTGACGAATATTGTCCTTTTCCACCATCAATCAAAACTAAGTCTGGGAATGTTAAGAAATTACCTTTTTCTTGGATTGCTCTTTTAAATCTTCTTTCTAAAACCTCTTTAATCATTCCGTAATCATCTTGTTTAAACTTTTCTGTTTTTATATTAAATTTTCTATATCTTTTTTTGATAAACCCTTCCTCACCATATGTGATTAATGCCCCAACACTATTTGTACCTTGAATATGACTATTATCATAAACTTCGATGATACTTATTGTATTGTCTAATTTGAACTTTTTTGAAATTTCATCTAATAAATTTCTATTATTTTGGCTTTCATATAATTTTCTATTTAGGCTATCTTTAGCATTTTTTATCGCAAGATTTATCACTCTTAGTTTAGAGCCTTTTTTAGCTGTTGATAAATTGACGTTCTTATTTTCTTTTTTGGTTAAAGTTTTTTCTATTAATTTTCTTTCTTTGATATCCTCACTTAAAATTACTGAACTTGGGACAGCTTTATTTTCATAAAATTGTGAAACAAAAGAATTCAGGATATCACTAAGGGTTTCATCTGGATCATGTTTTGGAAAAAAAGCTTGATTACCCCAATTTTGTTTTGATCTATAAAAAAATACTTGAATACAAGTTTTTCCAGATTCTTTGTACCCTGCTATCACGTCAGCTTCTATGAGATTTGCCTCGCTTATTGTTAATGAAGATTGAATAATATTTAGAGATTTAATTTTATCTCTCATAATTGCAGCTTTTTCAAAATCGAGCTCTTCACTAGCTTCTTCCATTTGTTGAGAGAGTGTTTTTTGTATTTTCCTCGATTTTCCTTTACTTAAGAATTCGTCTGCAGCTTCGACTAACTTTGCATAATCATTTTTATTTATCTTTCCACCACATGGTCCTGCGCATCTTTTTAAAAAATAATTAAAGCAAGTTTTATCACCTGCTTCTACTTGTTTGTCCGTGCATGATCTTAAAAGAAATATTCTTTGAATAGTTTTAATTGCCATATTAACTGCTAATGAGCTCGCAAAAGGTCCATAATATTTACCTGGTTTATTTTTAGCACCTCTATGTCTTTCTATTCTTGGAAATTCATGATCAGAAATAAAAATATATGGAAACGATTTGTCGTCTTTTAATAGAATATTAAATTTTGGCTTATGTTTTTTAATTAAATTTGCCTCAAGAAGTAGAGCTTCACTCTCATTAGTAGTGGTAGTTATCTCAAGTTTTTTTGTTTGAGAAAGCATTCTTTCAGTTCTAATTATATGATTTTTTTCTGATACATAACTTTTCAATCTATTTGGAAGATTTTTTGCCTTACCTACGTACAAAATCTCATTATCAGAATTCAACATTCTATAAACTCCAGGTAATTTGGGAATTAAAGGTAATTCTTTTTTTATAACTTCTTTACCTTTTTCAGGACTTAGCATGACTTCTCTTTTTTGAAATTTGAATACCAACAGCTGAGCAGTCTTTCATTATCTCAAGTTTTTCAATTTGAAGACTTATTTTATCAATCCTCTTATCTTTGAACAACTCATCAAAGACATCTTCAGCCAAGGTTTCAAGAAAATTATAATGTTTATTTTTGACAAGTTTTTTTATTAATTTTACAATCTTTGCGTAATTTACGATAGTTTTTAAATCTTTATCATTTGAGGGTTTTTTATCCTCATAATTAACTTCAATATTAAATTTTACTTTCTGAGGTTTTTCTTTTTCAAAGTCATAGTAACCAAGTTTCAAATCCAATATTAACTCTTTAATTAAGATTTTTTTTTCGTAATTAAATAAGCTTTTATTATTGTCAATCTTTATTATTTTAAGATTATTCTTTTTCATTCTTTTCCACCCATAATATCTGGTGTTTGCCAATTTAAGCTTTGACCGCTATCTATTGATATCACTTGACCAGTAATAGATCTATTTTTAATAAAAAAGTCAACTGCATTACAGATTTGTTCCACATCAACTTGTCTTTTAAGTGGAGTTGCCATGTATTGTTTTTTAAAATGTTTCTCAGATTGTCTGCTGTTCTTAATTGTTGGACCTGGAGCAATTCCATTTACTCTTATATTTGGCGCTAAGCTCATGGCACTAGTTTTTGTCAAAGTATAAAGACCAGTTTTGCTAATTGTGTAAGAAAAGAAGTAAGGTGTAAGTTTAAATACCCTTTGGTCAATAAGATTGATAATATTATTATTTTTACCTCTTATATTTTTAGCAAATTCCTTTGATAATAAAGCTGGTGTTCTGAGATTTGTTCTTAAGTGATGTCCCCAGCTATCTGTTGTGAAGTTTTCTAGCTTGTCGTTTTCAAATAATGAAGCATTATTTATAAGGCAATCAAAATATTTTAATTTTGATCTTGCAAATCTTACAATTTTATTTACATCTGTTTCTTTGCTTAAATTTCCCTTTACCAAATAAACTTTCGTTCCATTTTTAGATAAATCTTTTTTTAATTTTTCTGCTTTAGACTTTGATCTATTAAAATGAATTAATATTTCTTTATTAGGACCAGATAATTTTTTTGCAATCGCAGCACCTATTCTGGTTGCGCCACCAGTAATTATTATCTTCTGTGCTTCCATTTTTTATCTCTTTTTTTTGTAACTTTAGTGCCTGGCATACCCATTGTTGACCTACCTTTTGGATAAAGTTTATTTTTTACGTCATACTGCCTTATTTTTGGGTTTAATGTAATTTCTAATTCTGTACTTTCTAGTTTTCTAATTTCGTCTCTAATTTTAGCTGCTTCCTCAAATTCTAGGTTAGATGCAGCTTCTTTCATTTTCTTATCTAGACCTTTAAGATGTTTTTTTAAATTTCCACCAATATTTGAGCCTTCACTAATTTTTACATAATCTTTTTCATATACACTCTCTAAAATATCACTTATTTCTTTTTTAACAGACTTTGCATCTATCTTGTGTTTCTTGTTATATGCAAGCTGAATATTTCTTCTTCTATCAGTTTCAGCAATTGCTTTTTTAATACTCTTTGTTTCTTTGTCTGCATATAAAATAACCTTACCATCAACATTTCTAGCAGCTCTTCCAATAGTTTGGATTAATGAAGTTTCAGATCTTAAAAAACCTTCTTTATCTGCATCTAGAATTCCAACAAGAGCACATTCTGGAATATCTAATCCTTCTCTTAGTAAATTTATTCCAACTAAAACATCAAATACCCCCATTCTTAGATCCCGCATAATTTCAATTCTCTCCAGTGTATCTATATCAGAGTGCAGATATCTTACCTTAATACCATTTTCGTGAAGGTATTCAGTTAAGTCCTCAGCCATCTTTTTAGTTAAAGTTGTAACTAATACCCTGTGATTATTTTCAACAACTCTTTTACATTCATGCATTAAATCATCTACTTGATTTTTAGCAGGTCTTATTTCTACAACAGGATCGATTAATCCAGTTGGTCTAATAACTTGATCAATAAATTTCCCTTTTGTTTGTTCCAACTCCCATGGTCCTGGTGTTGCTGATACAAATACCGTTTGAGTTCTCATAAGATCCCATTCCTCAAACTTTAGAGGTCTATTATCCATACATGATGGCAATCTGAACCCATACTCTGCTAAGGTACTTTTTCTTGATCTATCGCCTTTGTACATCCCATTTAGTTGTGGAACAGTTACATGGCATTCATCTACAAATATTAAAGTGTTATCTGGAAAATATTCAAAAAGAGTAGGTGGGGGCTCTCCCGGCTTCCTTCCTGATAAAAATCTTGAGTAATTTTCAATTCCTGCACATGAGCCAGTTGCTTCAATCATTTCAAGATCAAACTTTGTTCTCTCCTCTAATCTCTGTGCTTCTAAAAGTTTATTTTCTTCTCTATGTTTTTTTAATGTGATTTCTAATTCTCTTTTTATATTTATTATTGCTTGTTCTACCGTTGGCTTCGGAGTGATGTAGTGACTATTTGCATAAACTTTTACTAAACTTAAATCCCTTACTTGATCTCCTGTAAGAGGATCAAATTCTTCTATTTGTTCAAGTTTATCTCCAAATAGGCTTAATCTCCAGGCTCGGTCTTCTAAATGTGATGGAAAAATTTCTAAATATTCACCTCTTGCTCTGAAGGTTCCTCTTACAAAATTTTGATCATTTCGTTTATATTGTAATGCTACCAAAGATTTAATGATTTCTTCCCGATTATAATCATAGTTTTTTTGAAGTGTTAAAGTCATTTTGCTGTAGGCTTCAACAGAACCAAGTCCATAAATACAGGATACACTTGCAACAATTAAAACATCATCTCTCTCAAGTAGAGATCTTGTTGCTGAGTGTCTCATTCTATCAATCTGTTCATTTATAGAGGCTTCTTTTTCAATATATGTGTCTGATCTTGGGACATAAGCTTCTGGTGTATAATAGTCGTAATAAGACACAAAATATTCAACAGCATTATCAGGAAAAAAACTTTTCATTTCCCCATAAAGTTGCGCTGCCAATGTTTTATTTGGTGCTAAAATTAATGCAGGTCTGTTAGTTGCCTCAATCACCTTTGCCATTGTAAAAGTTTTCCCTGAGCCAGTAACACCAAGTAATACTTGATTAAATTGATCTTTTTTTGCACCTTCTACTAATTTTTTGATAGCAGCCGGCTGATCTCCAGCTGGTTTAAAATCAGATTTAATTTTAAATTTTTTTCCACCTTCAAGTTTTCCACCTATTTTTGGATTTTTACTATGTATATCTGTAATTAAATCTTGATAAGTATTTTCCATATATTAAACAACGTAGTAGAATTTATTTATATTTCAATGAGCATAATATCAGATAGTTTAAAAAGAATTAAACCGTCACCAACAATTGCTGTGACACAAAAAGCTAGAGAACTTAGAGCTGCTGGTAAAGATGTTGTGGGTCTTGGAGCGGGAGAGCCTGATTTTGATACACCAGACAATATTAAAAAGGCAGCGATTAAAGCAATTAAAAGTGGAGATACAAAGTATACAGCTGTAGATGGAACGCCTGCATTAAAAAAAGCAATCGTAAGTAAATTTAAACGAGAAAATAAATTAAATTATTCAATTGACCAAATAACAGTTGGAACTGGTGGTAAGCAAGTACTTTATAATGCTTTTATGGCAACTTTAAACAAAGGTGATGAAGTAATTATTCCAGCACCTTTCTGGGTATCATATCCAGATATGGTTTTGTTAGCAGGTGGAAAACCAAAAATAGTAAAATGTACTGAGCAAGAAGGATTTAAACTTACGGCAAAAAAATTAAAGAAAGCAATTTCAAAAAAAACTAAATGGATAATACTTAATTCACCTTCAAATCCAACTGGCGCGGGATATTCAAAAAAAGAAATACAAGAACTAGCAAAAATTTTAATTAAAAATAAAAATGTCTATATTTTAAGTGATGATATTTATGAACATGTAAAGTATGATAATTTTAATTTTTTCACTATTGCACAAATATCAAAACTAAAAAATAGAACTCTTACTATGAATGGAGTTAGCAAATCTTATGCCATGACTGGTTGGAGAATTGGATATGCGGCAGGCCCTGAGGATATAATTAAAGCTATAAGAAAAATTCAATCTCAATCTACTTCTAATCCCTCATCAATAAGTCAGGCAGCAGCAGTTGAAGCTCTGAATGGTACTCAAGGCTTTATCAAAAAAAGATCTAATGCTTTTAAACAAAGAAGAGATTTCGTGGTTAAAAGTTTAAATAATATTAAAGGAATTAGTTGTTTAACTCCAAATGGTGCTTTTTATGTATTTCCAAGTTGTAAAGGTCTTTTAAATAAAAAAACAAAATTAAAAACCGATACAGATTTTGTCCAAAAATTACTTGAAAAATCAAATGTTGCAGTTGTGCAAGGATCAGCTTTTGGTCTCGAGGGATATTTCAGAATTTCTTACGCCACATCAATGAAAAATTTAAAAAAAGCAATGGAAAGAATTAAATCTTTCTGTGAAAACTTATAATTAGTAGTGAAAACCGTCTTATTATTTGGTTCAACAGGTCTAGTTGGAGGACATGTTCTTAATTATCTAATTCAAAATTCAAATTATTCAAAAATTAAATTATTTGTCCGATCATTCACAGAAATTAATAATCCAAAGATTGAAATAATAAAGACTGATTTTAATAATTTAAATAAACATGCTGAAGATATTAAAGGAGATGAATGTTTTTTTTGTATTGGCACTACAAAAAAAAAATCACGTGATAAGAATGAATATGAAAAAATTGAGCTAGATATTCCTAAAAAAATTGCTCAAATAGCAAAATCTAATTCAGTTAAATCATTCTTTTTTGTTTCCTCTGGATACGCAAATCCAAAAAGTTCTAGCGAATATTTAAAATTCAAAGGTTTGGTTGAAGAAGAAATTAAAAATTTAAATTTTGATAAAATTGGGATTATGAGACCATCATTTTTATTAGGAGATAGACAAGAACAAAGGGTTGGTGAAAAATTTGGAATAATAATATTTAAACTTTTAACTCCGATATTAATTGGGTCTTTTAGAAAAATGAGACCAATTCAGTCAGAAATAGTAGCTAGGGCAATGATAAAATTAGCTAACGAAAATATTGATCAAAGTATATTTGAATCTAACGAAATTTCTAATTTAGTGGGATAAAAATTTTTCAGCTTCAAGGGCAGCCATACAACCCATACCAGCAGCAGTTACTGCTTGTCTAAAAGTTTTATCTTTAACATCTCCAGCGGCGTAAACACCAGGAATATTTGTTTCGGTAGAGTCAGGTTTGGTAATTAAATAACCTTCATTGTCCATTTCTAATTGATCTTTAAAAAGTTTTGTTGCAGGGTCATGACCAATCGCTATAAAAACTCCATCTAGTTTTAATTCTTCCACATTATTTGTTTTTACATTTTTAATTTTTAAACCCTTAACGTTTTTAGGATCTTTATCTCCAATCACATCCTCCACAACCGAATCCCACATAATTTCTATTTTTTTATTTTCCATTAATTTTTTTTGGAGCATCTTTTCAGCTCTTAGACTATCTCTTCTATGTATTAATTTTACTTTTGAGGCAAACTTTGTAAGAAACATTGCTTCTTCAACGGCAGCATTTCCACCACCTACTACAGCCACTTCCTTGTCTTTAAAAAAGAAACCATCACACGTAGCACATGCTGAAACTCCAAAGCCTCTAAATTCTTGCTCTGAATCTAAATTAAGCCATCTAGCCTGAGCTCCGGTAGATATAATAATAGTGTCAGCAGTATATTTCTGACCACTATCTCCAATTGCTTCAAAGGGTGAATTTTTTAAATTTACAGATCCTATATGGTCTTCAATCATTTCAGTTCCAACTGCTTTTGCTTGTTCTTTCATTTGATCCATTAACCATGGACCTTGAATTACTTCAGAAAATCCTGGATAATTTTCAACATCAGTTGTTGTAGTTAACTGCCCGCCTGGTTCAGATCCATAAACTAAAATAGGGTTCAGCATCGCTCTAGCAGCATAGACTGCAGCAGTATATCCAGCAGGACCGGATCCAATTATTAACACTTTTGTGTGTTTAGTTGGATTTTGACTCATATGAAAGCTATATAGTGATTAATGTCTAAATTAAAAGGTATTTTATTAACCCAAGGAATGCATGGCATGATAAGCCAAGTAGAAGGTTTAGCTAAAGCTTTAGATTTAGATTTCACACACCATACAGTTGAACTAAAAAGTTTTTGGAAAGCGATTCCTCCAAAGTTAACTCCTATTTCTCAAAATATTTATAAAAAAATTATTTCTGATGAATTTGATGTAATTATATCTTGTGGAAGAAAAAGTGTAATACCATCAATTCATTTAAAAAAAACTTCAAATAAAAAAATATTTAATATTCACATTCAAGATCCAAAAGTAAATGTAAATCATTTTGATTTTATTGTTGCTCCAGAACATGACGATTTAGATGGTCAAAACGTAATTACAACAAAAGGTGCTATTCATTATCTTACACAAAGTGAAATTGAGGAGAATAGAAATTATTTAAATTCGTTTATTAAAAATGATGGAAGAAAAATTTGGACTTTAATTATGGGTGGACCAACTAAGTATTACGATTATTCAACTAAGAATATGAAACATATTTTTACTATTCTGTATAAATTGATAAAAAAACACGACTTTCAATTAGTTGTAATTCCCTCAATGAGAACTCCAATCAATACTATTCATTACGCTAAAGAATTTTTTGGCGAAAATCATACTATTTTTATGAAGGTTGAAAAAAAAGCATATTTATCAGCCCTTGGAATTGCAGAAAATATAGTAGTTACTTGCGATTCAAGTTCAATGATTTCAGAAGCAGCTTTAACGGGTAAACCAATTTACGTAGCAAATATTTTACCAAGAAAAAATGATATTAGATTTCAAAGATTTAGAAATTCATTTAGAGAACTAAAAATTATAAGAAATCTAGGTGAAGAAGTGGTAAATTGGAACTATGAAAAGCTAGATGAAACTAATAGAGTAGCAGAAATTATAAAAAACAAAATTTTTTCATAATGTCATTTTTAAATTCTATATTAAATAACTCTAAAAAATTTGAATTTCCTTTTGATCATTGGGAATATGAAAATGCTTTGACAGATGGAGCAATAGAGGAAATAATTAAAGCAGATATTCCTGATGTCAGTAAACACAACCTTTCTTACGATGGCACAAGAGCTATCGATGGTGGCGCTGCAGAGTTTAGAGAGGGCATAGCATCTGGGGGAGAGGCAATAAAATTTAGGTGTTTTGTTAATAAAGATAACGCATCAAATTTTCCACATTTAGTAAATTTTATAAACGAACTTCAATCTAAAGAAACCTATGAAGTTATTTCAAAAATGATTAATAGAGATTTATCTAATTCCTTTGTTAGACTAGAGGTAATATGTGACCGTGAAGGTTTTTGGCTCAAACCACATTGTGATATTAAAGAAAAACTTATGTCTGGTTTAATCTTTGTTAATAATGCTAATGAGTCTGAAGATTTAGGTACTGATTTTTATAATGATAGATTAGAAAAAGTAAAAACAGTTCCCTATAAAAATAATTATGGTTATTTCTTTACTAGTGGACCTGGAACTTGGCATGGAATGGAAAAGAAAACTATTGTTAAAGAAAGAAGATGCATTCAAGTAAATTATGTAACTTTTAAAACTGATTGGAAAGTAAACTCTTAAATATCTTGAAGAGAGTTAACTTCTAATTTATTTGTTTTCAAAGATTTAATTGCCTCTAAACATGCATAAGCTGTTGACATATTTGTACAATATGGAACTTTATTTTTTAAGGTAGCTCTTCTTAAAGCGATTGCATCGCTTATTCGATAAGCTTTATTTCCACCCCCTGTATTTATTACTAATGCAATTTTTTTTGCATCTAAAACATCAACTATATGAGGGGAACCAGTGCTTACTTTATTAATGATTCTACATTTCATTCCGTGCTTTCTAATATAATCAGCAGTTCCTTTAGTTGCACATAAGGTGAATTTTAATCTAATCAGTTCTTTGGCTAAATCTATCCCTTCATCTTTGTGTGAGTTTTTGAGAGAAATAAAAGCTAAACCATCTTTAGGTAATGAATTTGATGCAGCTATTTGACTTTTGGCAAAAGCCATTCCAAAATTTTTATCAAAACCCATTACCTCACCAGTGGACTTCATTTCTGGTCCTAAAAGCAGATCACTATTTGGGAATTTATTAAAAGGAAATACAGCCTCTTTAACTGCGTACATACCTTTAGATTTATCCTTCAAATTAAATTTTGATAATTTTTCACCTGCCATTACTCGTGATGCAATTTTTGCCAGTGGTAAACCTTTTGCTTTAGAAACAAATGGTACCGTTCTACTTGCTCTTGGGTTAACCTCAATCACATAAATTTTATCTTTTTTTATTGCATATTGAATATTCATGAAGCCTTTTACTTTTAGAGCAAGAGCAAGTTTTTTGGTTTGATTTTCAATTTCTTTAATTAAGTAGGGTTTTATAGACACTGGCGGTAAACTACATGCAGAGTCTCCTGAGTGAATACCAGCTTCCTCTATATGCTGCATGATACCAGCAACATGCACTTGTTTTCCATCAGAGATTGCGTCAACATCAACCTCCATTGCATGGTTAATAAATTTATCGATTAATATAGGATTATCATCAGCTGCTTTGAAAGCCTCTTCTACAAATTTTTTAAGCTGATTTTTCTCATATACAATCTCCATAGCTCTTCCTCCCAGTACATAAGATGGTCTAACCATTAGTGGTAAGCCAATTTTTTCTGAGATATTAATTGCTTGTTTAAATGTTTTAGCAATTCCACTTTCAGCTTGTTTTAATTTAAGTTTATTTAATAAATTTCGAAATCGATCTCTATCTTCAGCTAAATCAATTGAAGTATATTGTGTTCCTAAAATAGGAAGATTGTTATCATGTAAAAATTTTGCAAGTTTTATAGGAGTTTGCCCACCGAATTGAGCAATTATTCCAAGGAGATTTCCTTTTTCTTGTTCTTTTTTAATTATATTAAAAACGTATTCTTCAATTAATGGTTCAAAATAAAGTCTATCACTTGTGTCATAATCCGTTGAAACTGTTTCAGGGTTGCAATTGACCATTATGGTCTCAAAACCTGCTTTTTTTAAGGAAAAACTCGCCTGGCAACAGCAATAGTCAAATTCTATACCTTGACCAATCCTGTTAGGACCGCCACCTAAAATAATAATTTTTTTTCTCAGTGATGGATTTGCTTCACACTCTGAATTAATTGAGAAATTTCGTTGATATGTCGAGTACATATAAGGTGTGAAGGATTTAAATTCTGCAGCGCAAGTGTCAACTTTTTTATACACAGGCAAGATTTTTAATGCAGTTCTTTTTTTTCTAATAACGCTCTCTGAAATTTTAGTAAGTTCAGAAAGTTTTTTGTCAGAGAAACCTATTGATTTTATTCTGTTAAATTCAACAAAATTTTTAGGCAATCCCTTCATTTTAATTTTTATTTCATTATCTATTATTTCTTTTATCTGCTCTAAAAACCACGGGTCAATTTTTGATAAAGTATAAATTCTCTTTAAATTAATTTTTTTACGAATTGCTTCTGCAACAAGGAGTAATTTATTTGGGATATTTTCTTTAAGTTTTTTTTCTATTTGTTTCTTGTTTAGATTAAATATTCTATCTAATCCCGAAAAACCAGTCTCTAAGGAAACCAATGCTTTTTGAAGAGATTCTTTGAAGTTTCTACCAATGGCCATTGCTTCACCAACTGATTTCATGGAAGTACCCAATGTAGCTGGTGATGTTGAAAATTTTTCAAAAGTAAATCTAGGAATTTTAGTTACTACATAATCTATGGTTGGCTCAAAAGATGCAGGGGTAACTTTAGTTATTTCGTTTTTTAATTCATCTAAAGTATAACCAACAGCAAGCTTAGCGGCAACTTTTGCAATTGGAAAACCAGTTGCTTTAGAAGCTAGAGCTGAGGATCTGGATACACGAGGATTCATTTCTATCACAACCATTCGTCCATTTTTGGGATTTATAGCAAACTGTACATTTGATCCTCCCGTTTCAACTCCAATTTTTCTAAGACAGGCAATAGAAGCATTTCTCATTACTTGATATTCCTTATCCGTCAAAGTAAGTGCCGGGGCTACAGTTACAGAGTCTCCAGTATGGATGCCCATTGGATCAACATTTTCTATTGAGCAAATTATAATGCAATTATCTTTCTTGTCTCTAACAACTTCCATTTCAAATTCTTTCCATCCCTCTAAACACTCTTCAACAAGAACTTGGCTTACAGGCGACTCGTGCAATCCATTTTTTATGATTTTGAAATATTCTTTTTTATTTTTAGCAATTCCTCCTCCTAGCCCACCCAATGTAAATGCAGGTCTTATAATTGCTGGTAAACCAATTTTTCTTAATACTTTTGAGGCCTGGTTGTTACTATTTACGATTTCAGATTTTGGTAAATCTAAACCAATATCTATCATATTTTTTCTAAATTTTTTCCTATCTTCAGCATTGGAAATTGCTTTAGAATTTGCGCCGATTAATTCAATTTTATATTTCTTTAAAATTCCTTTTTTTTCAGCTTCCATTGCAAGATTAAGTGCTGTCTGACCTCCCATCGTGGGTAAAATCGCTTCTGGTTTTTCTTTTTTAAGAATTCTCTCTAAAACATGCAATGTTATGGGCTCAATGTAGGTTTTATCTGCAACATCTGGATCTGTCATAATTGTTGCTGGATTTGAGTTGATTAAAACTACTTTATAACCTTCGTCTTTTAGGGCTTTGCATGCTTGGGTACCAGAATAATCAAATTCGCAAGCCTGACCAATTATAATTGGGCCAGCACCTACTACTAATATTTTTTTAATATCTTTTCTTTTGGGCATTTTTTTTCATACTGTTAATAAATTCTTTGAATAAATAGACACTATCTTGTGGACCAGGGTTCGACTCGGGGTGATATTGTACTGAAAAAACGGGTTTATTTTTTAGTCTTATTCCTTCAATACTATTATCAAATAAAGATTTGTGAGTTATTTCAATATTCTTTGGTAAATTTTCTTTCATAACTTCAAAGCCATGGTTTTGACTGGTGATTTCAACATTATCTTGTATTAAGTTTTTTACAGGGTGATTTGCACCTCGATGACCTAATTTCATTTTTTTTGTTTTGCCACCTAGCGCTAAAGCAAGAAGTTGATGACCTAAGCAAATACCAAAAACGGGTAAGTTATTTTTTATTAATTTCCTAAGAGTTCCTATTGCATATTTTCCAGTAGCCGCAGGATCACCAGGACCATTTGATAAAAATATACCATTTGGTTTTAGAGCTAAAATTTTTTCTGCTGTTGTGTTACAGGAAACAACGCTTACTTTACAATTAAAATCAGAAAAATATCGTAAGATATTTTTTTTAATTCCATAGTCAATTGCAACTACATGGAATATATTTTTTTTATTTTTTTTAAATCCAGTTTCTTTTTTCCAGGTTTTAAAGCCTTTCCAAATGTAATTTTTTTGAGTTGTAACTGTTTTTGCAAGGTCTAAGTTCTTTAACCCACTCCATTTAATTGTAGTATTTGTTATTTTACTAATATTAAATTTTCCATTTTTTGAGAAAGCAACTGTTCCTTTAGGAGCTCCATTATCTCTTATAAAGTTTGTAAGGCTTCTTGTGTCTAAACCAGTAATTCCAATAATTTTATTTTTTTTTAGCCAAGCATCTAAATGTAGAAATGACCTATAGTTTGAAGGATCAGTAATTTCAGAGTTCAATATTACTCCTTTAGCCCATATTTTATCAGACTCATGATCTTCTTTATTGGTCCCAACATTTCCTATGTGAGGAAAGGTAAAGTTAATAATTTGGCCTGCATATGAGGGATCAGAAATGATTTCCTGATAACCTGTTAAGGATGTATTAAAACAAACTTCCCCAGTAGCTTCCCCTTGGTATCCAATTCCAATTCCTTTAAATACCTTTTTATTTTCGAGAACTAGAACGCCTGTATTGATTTGAGATTTTATTTTTGAGTTAGTTTTTTTTGCTTTTTTGTTCAATTACAACTCATGAGTTAAAGGTTAATACAATAATTGCTTTATTATCGCAACAGAGATGTAATATAAAATTGTAAAAAAACAATTTTTCTTTTGAAGATTTTTTTCTTTAAAGTAGATTAAAAATTATGTCATTAAAACAGACTATCGAAAATGAATATAAAAATGCTTTAAAATCTAAAGATAAAAATAAAATATCAACCTATAGGTTAATATTATCTTCGATTAAAGATTTGGATATAATTAACAGATCGGGCCCTAATAAAAAAGAAACTGATGATGAGGATATTAAGAAACTTTTAAAAAAAATGCTAAAGCAACGAGCCGAATCGATCGATATTTATAAGAAAAATAATAGAACAGATCTTTTAGAGGTTGAGCAAAATGAATATGATATTTTAACAAGTTTCTTACCAAAGCAACTTAATGAAGAGGAAACTAAGAAAATTTGTGCAGATGTTATTTCGCAAATTGGAGCGAATTCATTAAAAGATATGGGAAAAGTTATGGGTGAAATTAAAAAAACTCACGCAGATGAAATTGATTTTTCCAAAGCAGGATTAGTGATCAAAGAATTGTTGAATAAATAATGAAATATCCAAAAGAGTATCTTGATGAAATTAAAAATAGGTTGAAAGTTTCAACTGTAGTATCAAAAACAGTTTCATTAAAAAAAAGAGGCAAAGAGTTTGTTGGATTGTCTCCCTTTAAAAATGAAAGAACACCTTCTTTTACTGTTAACGATGAAAAAGAATTTTATCATTGTTTTGCAACTTCTGAACATGGAAATATTTTTGATTTTGTTATGAACACTCAAAATTTAAAATTTGGTGAAGCCGTTAAATATCTAGCTCAATTAGCAGGTATGCAGCCTTATATGTTTTCAAAAAAAGATGAAGAAAGAGAAAAAAAGTGGGACGAGTATAAATCTATTTACGTTAATTATGTTGATTTTTATCACAATGAACTTCTAAAAAATGAAAATTACTTAATTGCTAGAGAATATTTAAAAAATAGATCATTAGGAAAAGATGAAGTAAAAAAATTTAAAATAGGATATATAGAAAAAAATCCAAATTTATTTGAAAAATTAAAAAAAGATTATAGCGAACAAACTCTTTTAGAAACTGGTCTTTTCTATTTTGACGAAAAAAAAAAAATTTATGTAGAGAGATTTAGAGGTAGATTAATTTTCCCAATTAATAATATTTCAGGTCAACCAATTGCTCTAGGTGGAAGAATAATTGAGAATTTAGATTATCTAGCTAAATATATAAATTCGCCTGAAACAAATTTTTTTAAAAAAGGATCAAATTTATATAATTTAGATTTAGCAAGAAAACTTTCTAATAAAATTGATCATATTTATCTTGTTGAAGGATACATGGATGTTGTGGGTCTCAGTAAAAATGGAATTAATAATGTAGTAGCAAATCTTGGTACTTCATTAACAGACAAACAGATCTTAACTTTAAATCAATTTTTTGATGATATAATAATATGTTTCGATGGTGATGAAAGTGGATATAAAGCAGCTGTTAGAGCAGCAGAAAATTCGATTAAAGAACTTAAACCAGAGAAACAAATTTCATTTTTATTTTTACCAGATAAAGAAGATCCAGATAGTTATGTAAATAAAAATGGTAAAGCTAATTTTGTAGATTTTACAAAGCAAACCAAATTATCAATTCATCAATTTATTTTTAGCCATTATAAAAAACAAACTAATAACAACCCTTCGTCAATGGCTGTCTTTGAAAAAAAACTTAGAAATATTGCTAATTCAATTAAAGATGATTTTATAAAAAAATATGTTCTAGAATATTTTTTAGAAAAAATTTCTGAGTTAACTCCACATTCTAATCAAAATAATAAAAAATTTTATTTAAAAAAAACCAAATCTTTAGAAAGTACAAAAAAATATTATAAAGAAAGTCAGTCTTTGACTGGAGTGGAATTAAAAGAGTTTTCTCTATTATACTTGCTGATAAACAATCTAAATTTGTTGCAAGCAAATATTCATTTACTTGAAAACATTAAATTATTTACTGAATTTAATAAAAAAATATTTGAAATAATTATTGAAAAGCTGAAATCTGGTTCACAAGTTACAATTCAAGATCTAAATTTGGATGTTCAATTAACAGAAAAAATCAACAAATTTGCTCCAATTAAACATATTTTAAAAAATCAATCTGATGATGATCAAAAAATTATAGAATTGCTAGAAGATATCTCTAGAGATTTAATGAATTATGATCTTGAATTTAGAATTCAAGAATTAGAATCGAAGTTTTCTGTTGATATGAGCGAGTCGACATTTAATGAGCTAAAAGAACTGAAAAAGAAGCAGAATCTCAATTAAACTGACTAAATTAGTAATGGATTTTTATATAATTGACATTATATAAGACTCCCAAAATCAAATTACTGTGGAAAGAATTATTACAAAATCATTTGCAAGACTCATGGGTCGAGGAACTCATAGAGGATTTATTACTTATGAAGAGTTGAATAAATCATTAGGAAAAAGAAATTTGTCTGATGAAAATTTAGCTCAAGCATTTATTCATATTTTAGATGAAAATATCTCTTTAGTTGAAAAAAAGTCAGATTTTAAAGTTTTAAGAAAAAAAGAAAATTCAAATAAAGAAGAGGGAAAAACAATTGAAAAAAGTGACGACCCTATAAGAATGTATCTTAGAGAAATGGGAGGGGTTGAGTTGCTTTCAAGAGAAGGTGAAATAGCAATTGCAAAAAGAATAGAAGCTGGAAAAGATGTAATGCTTATCGCTCTCTCTCAGAGTCCAATTACAGCAAGTCAGTTTTTTGAATGGAATGATCAATTACAAAAAGATGAAATTCTTGTAAGAGAAATAATTGATATCGATACAAATTATATGGAAGATGAAACTACTGGACCAAGTGCGAAACAAAAAAATTCAGGAGAATCAGATAAAGATGATAGCGCTTCAGATGATGATGATGACTTTAATCCCACTCTTGCTGCAATGGAGTCAGAAATTAAACCAAAAGTATTAAAAACAGTAAATACCTTAACAAAGGAATATAATAAGTTAATAAAATATCAAAAAGAAAAATTAAATTGTGTTTTAAATTCACAAAGTTTTACATCGGCTAAAGAAAAAGGTTATGAAAAAGTTGTAAATGATATTCTAGAAAATATTAAATCTCTTCAGTTATCTCCATCTGTTTTAGAGGATCTTGTGCAGAAACATTACTTAGAAAACAAAAAAATCATTTCTTTAGAGGGCAATCTTTTAAGACTTGCTATGGATAATAAAATACCAAGAAATGAGTTTATTAAGTTTTATGTAGGAAATGAAATTAATCCAAATTTAAAAAAATTTTTAGATACAAACCCAGTTTGGAAACAATTTTTTACCAAATATAAAGAAGAATTTAAAAATATAAGAGAAAGACTTATAGAAACTAGCCAAAAGTTAGGAATTTCGGTAACAGACTTTAAAAAATTAGTAAGCAGAGTTCAAAAAGGAGAAAAAGAGTCAAGAATAGCAAAAAAGGAAATGGTTGAGGCTAATCTTAGACTAGTAATTTCAATAGCAAAAAAATACACAAATAGAGGTTTGCAATTTTTAGACTTAATACAAGAAGGAAATATTGGATTAATGAAAGCCGTAGATAAATTTGAGTATAGAAGAGGTTATAAATTTTCCACTTACGCTACTTGGTGGATAAGACAAGCAATTACAAGATCTATTGCGGATCAAGCAAGAACAATAAGAATTCCAGTACATATGATTGAAACAATTAATAAAATTGTGCGTACGCAAAGATTAATTCTTAGCGAGTATGGTAGAGAGGCGACCCCTGAAGAACTAGCGCAAAAACTTAGAATGCCATTAGATAAAGTAAGAAAAGTTTTAAAAATTTCAAAAGAACCGGTCTCTCTAGAAAAACCAGTAGGTGATGAAGAAGATAGCAGTTTAGGTGATTTTATAGAGGATACAAAAGCTTTAGCTCCATTAGAACAGGCAATTAAATCTAATCTTGGAGAGGCAACAACCAAAATTCTTTCAACTCTTACCCCAAGAGAGGAAAGAGTTTTAAGAATGAGGTTTGGTGTTGGCATGAATACAGACCATACTTTAGAGGAAGTAGGTTTACAGTTTTCTGTTACAAGAGAAAGAATTAGACAAATTGAAGCTAAAGCTCTTAGAAAATTAAAGCATCCTAGTAGATCTAAACAATTAAAAAGTTTTTTAGAGAGTTAATTTTGGGCCGTTAGCTCAATAGTAGAGTACTGCATTGACATTGCAGGGGTAGTTGGAGCGTAACCAACACGGCCCACCATTTTTAAATTATCTTACATTGATAACTCGATAAAAATGATATAACTAATCTTAAAGTTTGGGCCTGTAGCTCAGTTGGTTAGAGCAGTACACTCATAATGTATTGGTCCCAGGTTCGAGTCCTGGCGGGCCCACCAAAAAAAAATTAACTATTTGAAAACTTTTCTAGTGTTTTAAATAAAACTTTAATATCACCATTATTAGAATTCAATATTGAGGAAAACTCCTCTTTTTGTGTTCTTGCTAAACTTAGACCTTCAATAATTAAATCTCTTATAAGTGGGTTACCTGGATTTTTTGTGTAAATTCTCCAATCAATTTTTACCTCTGGTCTGTTAGATGTGGCCGCTAACACACTATTAACAATAGTATAATTCTCATTTATTTTTTCTTTACCAATAACATCAATTTCTGGATTTGTGTACTCAGCTAGTCTACTAGAAAAGCTTTTTAAAAAATAATTTTTAAATAATTTTAAATATTGTTTTTTTTGATTTTCATCTAAATTCTTTCTTGCTTGACCCAATGAATAAAAGCCAACTCCTACTATATCTACTGTCTCGTTTGCTATAGATTTTAATTCAGTTATTTTTTCTTCTTTGGTCATATTTTTTGACAATATCTGAGACGCTCTATTTACAGTAGATTGAACAAATACGTCTGGTTCAATAGCATGAACGTAATTATTGCTTAGACTGAATAAAAATAAAAATATTAATATTTTTTTCATTATAATAAATTTTTTTTAAATTATTGACTGTCTATTTCTTCCCAGTCTTCTTCATTTTTGTAAAGAACTTCTATGTTTCCTCTTTGATTATTTTTAATTTTATTTTGTCTGTCTTGAGTATACAAACTTTTTATTGAAGCATAAAAATCTAAAGAATTTTTTTCTAAATTATCAAGCGACTCAATGTTGTCAGCTCTAAAATCCATTCCGCTTAGCGCTTTAGAGGTTAAATAAATCTTTTCACTTAAAAATTCATTATTACCATGAACTGATGCATTATACCAAGGATCTCCTCCAAACACATTTACAAATGATCCAGCAGTGTCTCTAATAGTTGATGGACCTAAAACTGGAAGAACTAAATAGCAACCTGGTCCAAATCCCCATACACCTAAAGTCTGACCATAGTCCTCTTTTACATATTTTGGAAATCCCATTTTGTTAGCCATGTCAATTGTTCCCAATAATCCAACTGTTGTGTTTACAGCCAGTCTTGCTGTATTTATAAATGCAGTTTTAATATCACCCTGCAAAATATTATTAGGTATAGTAATTAAACTTGATAAGTTTCGAATAGCATTACTTGTTCCTCTTTGTATAGGAGCTGGTAATTTTCTATAACTTTTTGCAACAGGCTTTATAACAGCTTTATCTAAACCCTGATTGAAAGAAAAAGTAGCCCTATTTAGTTTTTCAAAGCAATCCTTAATTTCTTCTTGCTTTTTTTTTTCTAATACAAGCTCTCCATTTGACCCTGCATTTGCGCTGAATGCTAATAAAAAAATAGAAATTGTAATTAATATTAATTTTTTCACTATGATCAAATATATTATATAATTAACTTTTTTAAAATAATATTTAATTTTAAAAGTTGTCTATAAAGTGTTTATAAATAGCCAAAATTAGTACTTAATATATTTATGGAATTAAATATAAATTATTCACCAAATTTTGATAGGAAAAAAAGAAATCAAGATCAAATAAAGTTTATTATTTTTCATTATACAGGAATGAAAAAAGAAATTAATGCAATAAATAAATTAATTAGTCTTAAGTCAAAAGTAAGCTGTCATTATTTTATCAAAAATAATGGAGAAATATTAAACTTAGTTCCTGATTTATATATCGCCTGGCACGCAGGAGTTTCACGTTGGAAAAATTATAAATTTTTAAATAAGCATTCAATTGGAATTGAAATAAATAATCCAGGTCATGATTATAATTATAAAAAATTTAATAATAATCAAATGAAATCAATTATAAAACTTAGTCTATTTTTAATTAAAAAATACAAAATTAAATCAAAATTTATTTTAGGTCATTCTGATATTTCACCAGATAGAAAATTAGATCCTGGAGAAAAATTTCCTTGGAAATATTTGTCAAAAAAAAAAATTGGGATTTGGCATAATTTAGAAATGGAAATACTCGCAAAATCAAGAAGGCAGAAAATTGACAAGTTGGAATCTAAAAATTTTTTAAACAATTTGTCAAAAATTGGATATTCATATAATTTTAGTAAAAAAAATATTAAATTATTGGTCAAAGCATTCCAAAGAAGATTTAGACCGGAATTAATTAATGGTTTAATTGACAAAGAATGTTTAATAATTAGTAAAAACTTATTGAAAAAATTTAAATAATTTTTCTTGAAATTTATTACTTTAGTAATAAATTGACCATGCCAGATAAATGACTTATCGCTTTAAATTTATTTAAAGAGGAAAGTCCGGGCTCTACAAGGACACAGTGCCAGGTAACACCTGGCGGGGGAAACCCCAGGGATAGTGCCACAGAAAATAAACCGCCATAACATGGCAAGGGTGAAAAGGTGTGGTAAGAGCACACCGGTTCTATTGGTAACAATGAACGCTGGAAAACCCCACTGAGAGCAAGACTAAGTAGAGATGACATTGTTGAAGAACTAAAAGCCGTCCTTGGCTAGTCATCAGGGTTAGTTGCTTGAGCTTAAGAGTGATCTTAAGCCTAGACAAATGATAAGTTTAAATGACAGAACCCGGCTTATAGTTTATCTGGCACTTCACAATTAAAAAACAAAAAATTTAAGAACATACAATTATTGTTGAAGCTATAAGCTTAAATTTTAGTGGAGCGTAAATAATTGCAATGATTATTTTGGGAACCTAATGTCTCTATTATTTTAGTAATCACATAAAGAAAGAAGTCAGCTATTTCCAATAATTATATCTAATTTTGCCACATAAAATGACTTCAATTAAGCAGATAATCAACATTTGACTATCATTTTAAATACCCATATATTCCCATATATTCCCAATTATGGAATTTATAAATTTAAAAATATATGTTTTTATCTACTTACGAGAACAAATTGGACAAAAAAGGGAGAGTATCTGTGCCTGCTAGTTTCAGGTCATATTTATCAAATTTGGGTTACAACGGTGTTATTTGTTATCCATCTTTTAATAATTCCTCAATAGAAGCATGTTCTCAAGATAGAATTGAAAAAATTTCTTCAGCAATAGATTCTTTAAATCCTTTCGAAGAAAAAAGAGATTATTTTGCAACATCTATATTAGCAGAGAGTACAAATTTGCAATTTGACAGTGAAGGAAGAATTTCACTTTCATCAAAATTATTAAAACATGCAAAAATAAAAAATAGCATGTTGTTTGTTGGTCAAGGTCAAACATTCCAAATTTGGGAGCCAACAGCATTTGAAAAATTTAAGACATCAGCAAGAAAAAAAGCAAATTTAAATCGCGCGAGTCTTAAATGGGAAAAACACTTAAACAACAAAGAGGGGAAATAAGATGACAATTAACTTTAAAGCACCAGAAATAAAAGAATTACAACCTAGACTATTAGTATTAGGCGTAGGTGGAGCAGGTGGAAACGCAATTAATGAAATGATTGAAAACAATATGCAAGGAGTAGAGTTTATAGCAGTAAATACTGATGCTCAAGATTTGAAGCTTAGTAAAGCAAAAACAAGAATTCAAATTGGTTTAAATTTAACCAAAGGATTAGGAGCTGGTGCAAAACTAGATATTGGCCAAGCAGCAGCTGATGAATCTTTAAATGAAATTGTAAATACACTTCAAGGTGCAAATATGGTTTTTATTGCAGCAGGTATGGGTGGTGGAACCGGCACTGGTGCTGCTCATGTTATCGCAAGAGCTGCTAAAGAATTAAATATCTTAACTGTAGGTGTTGTGACTCTTCCATTTTTATATGAAGGCCCCTCTAGAATGAGAAGAGCACAACAAGGTTTGGAAGAGTTGAGAAAACATGTTGATACAATAATTGTTATTCCAAATCAAAATCTGTTCAAAATAGCTAATGAACAGACAACATTTGAAGAATCTTTTAATCTTTCAAACAATGTTCTAAGGCATGGAGTTCAGAGTGTTACAGATTTAATGGTAAGACCTGGAATAATCAATTTAGATTTTGCTGATGTTGAAACTGTTATGGCATCCATGGGTAAAGCTATGATGGGAACTGGAGAAGCTGAAGGTGAAGGTCGTGCAATGCAAGCTGCAGAGATTGCAATAAGCAACCCTCTAATTGACGACTATACTTTAAAAGGTGCTAAAGGTTTATTGGTAAATATTACTGGAGGTAAAGATCTTAAACTCTTTGAGGTAGATGAAGTGGTGAATAAAATAAGATCTGAAGTAGATGCAGAAGCGGAGGTAATAATTGGGGCAATAACCGACACAGAGCTTGATGGAAAAATTAGAGTTTCAATTGTTGCAACATCATTAGACGGCCAACAACCTGAATCAAAATCAGTAGTAAATATGGTTCATAGAATTCATAATCGTAACCCTGGTTACTCTGATTTTTCAAATATTGGATCTTCTCAATCTTTTAATTTTGCAAATTCAACGGCATCAAACCCAATTACACATGGTGCTAATGCTTTAAAACTTGAAAATGAGATTGTCCAAGATCAACAAAAAGAGAGTTCTCATAATCAAATGATGAATGAGGAAGTTGTTCAAAACACTAATATGGAAAGTGAAAATATAGTTGAAGATAATACAGTTAATGAAATAGAAAAATCTTTTGCACAAGAGGCGATGGAAACTACTATTGAAGAAACCCAAGAGAAAAATTTCGATGAAGAGGTTTCTAACGATCTTAAAGAATTTGGAGTTGATTCTGATGCACCAGATTTATTCAGCTCAGAAACTGAAAGCTCAAGTTCAAATGAACTTTTATCTTTTGACCAAGAGGAAGAAGAAGATGATCTTGAGATACCAGCATTCTTAAGAAGACAAAAAAATTAATGGTCTTCAAAGAAATAAATGGACGCCACCATAGTACCGAAAATGCAAAAGCATTATCCGGTGCTGCTAAAAGAAATTATTAGCGTTATTTCCCCTCAACATGGTGGCACATTTATTGATTGTACTTTCGGTCAAGGTGGTTATTCCAAAAAAATTTTAGATTTTAAAAATACAAAAGTTATAGCTCTTGATAGAGATTTAGAGAGCGCAAAGATTGCTAATCAATTAAAAGAAAATTTTGAAGATAGATTTATATTTAAAAATATTAAATTTAGTCAGTTAAATAATCTAAAGCTTAAAAATGAAAACATAAGAGGAGTAGTTTTTGATCTTGGTTATTCCTATACTCAAATAAAAGATCTACAAAAAGGATTATCTTTCGATGCTGTTGGTAAATTAAATATGCAGCTGGGTTTAAATAATTATTCGGCAGAAGATGTAATCAATAAACTTAATGAAAAAGAATTAGAAAAGATATTTAAATTTTTTGGAGATGAAAAAGAAGCTAAGTACATTGCACGAAATATCACAAAAGAGAGATTAAAAAATAAAATTGATACAAAAGGTTTAGTTGAAATTATCGACAAATCAAAAAAAAGAAAAAATTTTAAAGTTCATAATGCAACCAAAGTTTTTCAGGCACTTAGAATATTTGTAAATAAAGAAATAAGTGAATTAATTTATGGGCTTATTAATGCCACTAAAGTTCTAAAAAAAGGAGGTATTTTAGGTGTAGTTACATTCCATTCTTTAGAGGATAAAATAGTAAAATATTTTTTTAAAAGTCTTTCCGAAAATAAAAGTATTTCACGATATAGTCCTTTTATAGAACAAGCAGATACATTATTTAATATAATTCAAAAAAAACCAATAACTCCTTCTGAAGAAGAGTTAAACGAAAATCCACCATCTAGATCAGCCAAATTTAGATATGTGATAAAAAAAAACGATTTTTATAATTTCGATACCGACATAGAGGAGAAATTCAGAAATTATATTGAAATCGAAAATTACGGAGGCAAACTATGAAAAAGTTTGCTTTAGCAGTAGTGATTTTTTTTTTAGTCTTATCGACTGCAATAATAAAAAATACGACTAAACAAATTGAAGATGAAATATTTACAGCAAAAGAGAATATTAGAGTTTTAAGGTCTGAATTTGAAAATGTATCCTTGGAGTATGATTATTTAAGTTCTGCAGAAAGATTGCTTGAATATCAATCACAGTATTTTGAGAATGAGTTAATTCAAAAAAATATAAATGACATAAAAATTTACAATATTTCAAATGATATAAATAAAATCCAAAATTTTAAAATTATAAAAGAGTAATGGCTGACAATAAATCAAAATTAACTATAGAAGACTATAAAAGTGATTTTATATTTAAGAAAAAGGAGAATGGATTAAATATTCAATTCAATCGTGTAGCTTTTATTTTTTTTGTTTTTTTTATTATATATTTAATTTACACAATACACTTAGTTCACCTAGGTTCACGAAAAAGTAAATTAGAAAAAATAAATAATCTTCCTGCATATAAAAATCAACTTTATCGAGCAGATATCATAGATATTAATGGAAATTATTTAGCTAAGACAGTTAAATCGATTGATATTGGTTTGAAAACTTCAGATATAATCAATGTTAAAAAATTACTGCTAAGTTTAAATATTATTTTTCCTGACAAAAATTTTGATGAAATTAAAAAAAAAATAAAAACTAAGAAATTTTTTTATTTAGAAAAGAAAATTTCAGAGGAAAATTATGAAAAAATAATGAAATTAGGAGACAAATCTTTAGTTCCAGAAGAAAGAGTTTTAAGAATTTATCCACAAAAAAATCTTTTTAGTCATGTTTTAGGTCAAATAGATGATAATAATAATGGTATTTCTGGGTTAGAAAAATCCTTAAATGATAAACTTAGAAAATCTAAAGAGTCAATTAAACTTACATTAGATAAAGATATACAATTTTTAATTAGAAAAGAATTAATCAAATATCAGGAAATTTTTAAAAGCAAAGGTAGCGCAGCTATTTTAATGAATGTTAATAATGGCAATATTTTATCATTAGTTTCTTTGCCAGATTTTAATCCAAATGAAAGACAAAACATTACAGATGTAAATTATATCAACAGGGTAACTAAAGGAACATATGAACTTGGATCTGTATTTAAAGCATTTACTTTTGCTAGCGCCTTAAATGAAAAGGTAATTAAACCAGAGACTGAATTTTTAGATTTACCCAAATCAATTAAATGCGACAAATATAGAATAGGTGAGTACGACAATGAAATACCATCAGATTTAACTGCAGAGCAAATTTTAGTTAGATCTGGAAATATAGGATCAGTGAAAATTGCCCAAAAAGTTGGCTCAGAAAAATTTAAATTATTTTTAGAAAAAGTTGGTGTGTTAAGTGATATTGATTTTGATATTGAAGAAATTGCTCCTCAAAAAAATTATGATTTTGGAAAATGCAGATTGGCTACAGCTTCTTTTGGACATGGAATAGCAACTACAATTCTTCAATTAGCAAAAGGTTATTCAGTTTTATCAAATGGTGGGTATGAAATTAAGCCAACATTAATTTATAAAGAAAATAATTTTAACAAAAAAAATAAAAGAATATTAAACAAAGGTATTTCTGAACAAGTTGTTAGCGCTTTAAGAAAAATTGTAAATACTGAGGAAGGGACAGCTAAATTTGCAGATGTTCAAAATTATGAAATTGGTGGAAAAACAGGAACTGCTGATCAACCTGAGGGAGGAGTATATTCTGAGGCAAAAATAAATACTTTTGCCTCCATTTTTCCCACATCAAATCCACAATTTGTTTTTGTTGTAATGCTAGATACTCCAAAAAAATCTAAAGATTATTATTATAATTATAGACATCGAAAAGGAGGGTGGAAGGGTACACTTTATAATACTGCTGGCTGGACCTCGGTAGAGGTAGCAGGAAAAGTCATAGATAAAATTGGGCCTATTTTAGCCACAAAATATATAGAGGTTAATTAATTATGCTTCTAGGAAATTACTTTCATAACGTAAATAAAAATTATAAAAATTTTTCTTTTTCAGGGATTTCATTTGACACTAAGAGTATTAAAAAAAATAATATTTTTTTTGCAATCAAAGGAAATAGTATTGATGGTAATAAATTTATTCCTAAAGCAATTAAAAAAGGATCTAAAATTATTGTAACCGAAAGAAAAACAAATCAACTCCAAAATGGAATTTTGTATATTCATACAAATAATATAAGAAAATTATTAGCTGAAACTGCTTTTAAAATTTATAATAAAAAACCAAAAAATTTAATTGCAGTTACCGGTACAAACGGAAAATCATCAGTTGCAGATTTTTATTATCAAATATTAAAATTAAATAATAAAAAAGGTGCTTCGATTGGCACATTAGGTGTTAAATCAAAAAGTATTAATTTGAATTTATCTAATACCACAATAGACCCAATAAAATTGGCTAAAATATTAAACAAGTTAAAAAATCAAAAAATAGAAAATGTAATTATGGAAGCTTCAAGCCATGGATTAAAGCAAAATAGATTAGATGGTTTAAAGTTTAATTCAGGTATATTTACTAATCTATCTCAGGATCATCTTGATTATCATAAAAATTTAAAAAACTATTTAAATGCAAAACTTTATTTATTTAAAAACCTAATCTCAAAAAGAGGAAATGTAATTACAGATCAATTAATACCCGAGTTTAAAAACATAAAAAAAATTGTAATTAATAAGAAATTAAAATTGCATACACTTGATGATGAGAAAAATAATCTAGAGCTTATATCTCATAATTTTAAAGGAGAGAGTCAATTTCTTAGAATTAAATTAAATAGTTCAATTAGGGATATAAATTTAAATTTAATTGGAAAAATACAATTAAAAAATGTTTTGATGGCAATAATTGCAGCAAAATATAGCGGTATTAGTTTAGATAAAATTTTAAACACAATTCCAAAATTAAAACCAGTTGAGGGAAGGTTTGAAAAAATTGGTAAAATTAAAAATCAATCAAAAGTAATTCTTGATTATGCTCATACACCTGATGCTCTTAAAACGTGTCTTATAAATCTTAGAGAACAATTTCCTAATAAAACAATCACAGTTCTATTCGGTTGTGGGGGAAATAGGGATCAAAATAAAAGATCAAAAATGGGAAAAATAGCAAGTGATTTTGCAGATAGTATAATACTTACAAATGATAATCCTAGATTTGAAAATCCTCAAAAAATAAGAAGAGATATAAAAAAGGGAATTAAAAAAAAGAGAATTATTGAAATATCTAATAGAGCAATAGCAATAAAAGAAGCTATTCATAATTTGAATTCAGGCGATATCTTATTAGTTGCTGGAAAGGGACATGAGAAAACTCAAGATATTGGAAATAAGAAAATTTTCTTTTCAGATAGAAAAGTAATCTTAAATGCTATTAAAAATAAAAATAATAATTTATCAGATAATTTAAAAATAAATGTGGTCAAAGAGGTAGCTAAAATTAAAAAATTGTCTCCCTTCACCTCTTTAAAAATAGCAAGAATTAATTCTCAAGAAGTTACCAGAAATGATATTTTTTTTGCTATTAAAGGAAAAAAAAATGATGGTAATAAATTTGTTGCACAATCATTTAATAGAAAAGCATCGCTAGCTGTAGTAAATCAAGTTCAAAATAAATTAAATAAAAGTCGACAGATTAAAGTAAAAAATACTTTAAAATTCTTAACAGATATTTCAAAGATTTTTAGAAAAAGTATTGATACAAATATTATTGCTATTACAGGTAGTTGTGGCAAAACTACACTTAAAGAATTGTTAGGCAGTGTATTAAGTAAAATTACCAAAGTAAGCATTTCTCCAAAATCTTATAACAATAAATTTGGGGTTCCTTTGAGTCTTTTTAATTTAAAACAAAAGGATGAATTTGGAATTTTAGAGGTAGGAATGGATAAAAAAGGTGAAATTGATTATTTAACAAAAATTATAGAACCAGATGTTGGAGTAATAACAAATATAAATTATGCACACGCTAAAAATTTTAAAAATATTAAACAAATCGCTTTAGCAAAATCTGAAATAATTAACAACATAAAACCTTATGGTTATGTTGTGTTGAATGCAGATGATAGTTTTTTTCAATTACATAAAAAAATTGCCAAAGAAAAGAAAATTAAAGTAGTTTCTTTTGGTATTAAAAGTCAGAGAGCAGATATTAAATTAATTAATATAAAGACTTTTGGAAACAAATTTAAAATTAATATTAGGTTAAATAATAAAAAAAAAGATTTCATATTATCTAATGATTTTCAAAATAATTTATATAATACACTTTCTGCTTTAGCTGTTATTAGTATTTATAAAAATATATTTAAACTAAATGAAAACATTTTTCTTAATTTCAGAATTCCAGTGGGAAGAGGGGATCATTCTGTATTAAGATTTAATAATAAAAAAAAAATTAATTTAATTGATCAAAGTTATAATTCAAATCCTCTATCATTAAAATCTGCAATAAAAAATTTTGATAAAATGAACTCTAAAAAATCAAATAAATATTTATTAATTGGTGACATGTTAGAGCTTGGTAGTCATTCTAAAAAACTTCATAAATCTATTGCTCCAATAATTAATCAAACCAAGATACATAAGGTATTTGTCAAAGGTAAAATGGCATCTATAATATTTGCAAACATCTCAAAAGCCAAAAAAGGTAGAATTTTATCAAACAAGTCTCAAATTATTGAATTGATTAAAAAAGATTTAAATAATAATGATTATTTAATGATTAAAGCCTCACTTGCGACAGGATTCAACGACATAGTAAAAAATCTGAGAGGATTGTATTAAATGCTTTATCAATTTTTATTAAATTTTGTTGATACTTTTAGTTTTTTAAATGTATTTAAATATTTAACTTTTAGAACGGGTTTATCTTTTTTCACCTCATTAGTTATTGTACTGATCATTGGAGGTCCTTTTATTAAATTTTTTTCAAAACAAAAAATTTTAAATCCAATCCGCGACGATGGACCTGAAGACCATATACTTAAAAAAATTGGTACACCAACTATGGGAGGTTTAATAATTTTATTCGGCTTATTAGTATCGGTAATATTATGGGCAGACTTATCAAATATTAATATTTTATTTTGCATCTACATAGCAATTACTTTTGGTTTATTAGGAGCATATGATGACTTTAAGAAGATTAAATATAGCCACTCATCAGGAATTTCTTCAAAATTTAAGATAACTTCACAAATAATATTAGCAATTATTGGCGTAAGTTTTTTTGTTTATTTAAACGATTATCAAGATTTAAATAATTTATATTTTCCATTTTTTAAAAATTTGATCTTAAACCTTGGATGGTTTTTTATACCATTTGCAATATTTGTTATCATAGGTTCATCTAATGCTGTTAACCTTACTGATGGACTAGATGGTTTAGCAACAGTGCCTGTAATATTAGTTGCAGCATGTTTTGCTTTTATAAGTTATGTTACTGGAAACATAGTATTTTCAAATTATTTACAAATTCCTTATATCGAGGGAACTGGTGAAGTATCAATTTTTTGCGGAGCAATTATTGGCTCTTGTTTAGGTTTTTTGTGGTTTAATGCTCCACCAGCTAAAATTTTTATGGGTGACACAGGCTCATTATCTCTTGGAGGATCTTTAGGAGCGGTAGGAATAATCACGAAGCATGAAATTGTTTTAGCTATTACTGGTGGGCTTTTTGTACTAGAGGCAGTTTCAGTAATGGTTCAAGTAATTTCGTTTAAACTTACCGGAAAAAGAATTTTTAGAATGGCGCCTATACACCATCATTTTGAGAAAAAGGGATGGCCAGAGTCTACAGTTGTTATTAGGTTTTGGATTATCTCTATTATCCTAGCAATGATTGGTTTAGCTACCTTAAAATTAAGATAATGAAAATATTTAATAATATTTTTTTAGGAAAAAAAATATTAATTTATGGTTTAGGAAAGAGTGGTATTTCATCCTATAAATTTTTAAAAAATAAGTCTGATGTGTATGTATTTGATGATAATCAAAAAAATAATTTAAAACTCAAAAAAAAAATAGTTAAATTAGAGCAAATTCAAAAAATAAATTTTGATAAAATTATTATTAGTCCTGGTATTGATATTTCAAATTGTAAATTATCAAAATTTTTAAAGAAAAATCTTCAAAAAATCCATACTGATCTTGATGTTTTGTTTTCATTTTATAACAATGAAAGTATCACTATTACAGGAACTAATGGTAAATCTACAACTGCAAAGATTTTACATGACGCTTTAATTGATCAAAAAAGAGACTCAAGACTTATTGGGAATATTGGTAATCCAGCATTATTAGAAAAAAATATTACAAAAAAAACAATCTTTGTAATAGAGGCTTCTTCTTATCAGCTAGATTACAGTAGCGTATTTAGATCAAAATATGCATTTATTTTAAACATAACTGCAGATCACATTGAGAGACATAAAAGTTTAAAAAATTATGTAAATTCAAAATTTAAATTATTAAAATCTCAAACAAGCGGATCTTTTGCATACGTAAAAAAAGAGGATGAACTAATAACTAAAAAATTAAATAAAAATAAATATAATTCAAAAATCTACAGAGTACAGACTTCATGTAAAGATAAAAAGTTTAATAAAATTACTAATAAATATTTTTTATCTGATGGTAATAAAGAAAATTTATCATTTATATTAAAAATTGCTCCAAGATTAAAACTTAATTACAAAAAATTAATTAAGACCATTAATAAATTTAAAGGCCTAGATTTCAGACAACAAATTATACTTGATAAAAAAAATCTCACAATAATTAATGACTCTAAATCTACAAGCTTTGCTTCCTCAGAAAATATATTAAAAAATTTAAATGATGCATATTGGATTTTAGGAGGAATTCCCAAAAAAGGAGATAAATTTAAACTATCAAAAATAAAGTGTAAAAATATCAAAGCTTATATTTTTGGATCACATCATAGAAAATTTATAAAAATTTTAAAAAATAGATTAAAAATTAAAAAATTTAAAAATTTACAAGAGACTCTTAAAGTTATTTTTTCAGAAATTAATATTCAACAATCTAAAAAAAATATTATTTTTTTCAGCCCTGCTGGAGCTTCATTTGATAGTTTTAAAAATTTTGAAGATAGAGGGTATTATTTTAATCAGATAATTAAAAGGTATATAAATGCAAAGCGATAATATTGTTTACAAATTTTATTATCAATGGTGGAAAAATATAGATAAATCTATTTTTTTACTAATAAGTTTATTATTTGTTATTGGATTATTTTTTTCTTTAGTTTCAACTTCTCTAATAGCCTCTGATAAGTTAGATACCAACAGTTATTTCTTCTTTTTTAAACATTTGATTTATGTATTAATTGGAATATTTCTGATTTTTATATTTTCCTCTTTAAATTCAGATCAATTATATAAATACTCTATTATTCTTTTTTTTATTTCACTTATTTCTTTGTTTTTGGTGCCATTTGTTGGTGTTGAAGTCAAAGGATCTAAAAGATGGATAGACTTATTTTTCTTACCAAGATTTCAGCCTATAGAAGTTTTAAAACCATTTTTGATAATAATTTTAGCAACTATTTTATGTGATATCAGATCAAATATTTTATTTAAATATTTGATGTCTATTATTCTGATATCTGCCATTTCTTTACTTTTAATAGCCCAACCAGATATTGGCCAAACTTTACTAGTGATATTTTGTTGGGTAACTCTAATCTTCACATCAGGAATTAATATATATATTCTTTTAGTAATATTTATAGCTGGTGCATTTTTGCTTACTTATCTTATTATTTATGTTCCTAGATTTGATTATATCCAAGGACGTGTTTTTTCATTTTTTAATAGAGAAACAGGAACTCACAATTTTCAATCTGATAAAGCAATAGAGTCAATTACAAGCGGAGGTTTCTTTGGAAAAGGTATAGGTGAAGGAGTTCTTAAAAATAGAGTTCCTGAAGCTCATACTGACTATATTATTTCAGTAATTTCTGAAGAGTTTGGTGTTGTTGCCATAATGTTGATATTGTTATTGTTTCTGATCTTAATTTATATGGTTTTTAAAAGAATAAGTTTTGAGACTAATGATAAAGTTAAACTTATTTTAATTGGATCTATTAGTTTAATATTAATGCAGGCTACTATTCATGTTGGGGTTAATATAAGATTATTTCCAACTACCGGAATGACATTACCTTTTTTAAGTTATGGTGGTTCATCAATAATAAGTACATCAATATTGGCTGGGATAATTTTAAATTTAACAAAAAGAAAAATAAGCTAAATGACAAAAAAAGTTTTAATTTCTACAGGTGGATCTGGAGGTCATGTGATACCAGCAATAACAATTTATAATCATTTGAAAAATACCTATGAAACCTTGATTTCTACTGATAAAAGAGGGCTTGAATATTTAGACAAGAACTACAAGGTATTTATAATCAACACACCTAAATTAAATAATTACTTTCTACTTCCTTTTTCATTTTTAAAAATATTTTTTCTAACTGTAAAATCTTTATTTATTTTAAAAAAAAATAACATTTCAATTTTAATTTCTACAGGTGGCTACATGTCTTTGCCAATCTGTTTAGCAGCAAAAATATTGGGAATTAATATTTTTTTAATTGAACCAAATATGGTTCTTGGAAGAGCAAATAAATTTTTTTTAAATTTTTCAAAAAAATTAATATGTTATTCAAACAATTTAATTAATTTACCATCTGGAATTAATCATAAATTAACTACTATTAAACCTTTAATACGAAAAGAATATTATGAAACCAGTACGTATCAAAAACATGATAATTTATTCACAATTATAATCATAGGAGGTAGTCAGGGTGCAAAAATCTTTGATGAGCTTTTAAATAAATCATTTGTTACTGTAGCAAAAAAAGTATCTATAAAAATTATTCATCAAACAAGCGAGAAAAATATAAATTTTTTAAAGGATTTTTATTTTCAAAATAATATTGAAAGTAAAATTTTCAGTTTTGATCACGATCTTAGCGAAGTTTTAAAACAAGGAGACCTATGTATAACAAGAGCTGGAGCATCTAGTTTAGCTGAACTATCCTTTTTAAATATTCCATTTATTGCAATACCACTTCCATCATCAAAAGATAATCATCAGTATGAAAATGCGAAATATTACAAGGAACGGGATTGTTGTTGGATAGTCGATCAAAAAAATTTTAATGACCAAAAATTCGAGAAATTTTTGCTTGAATTGATAAATAAAAATCAGGATTACATAACAAAAAAAAATAATTTACTGAAATTAAATTATCAAAATACCTGGAATAATGTTAATCAAAAAATATTAAATATTATTAATGAAAATTAAATTAGCAAAATCTGAACTGATCCATTTTGTTGGAATAGGTGGAATAGGCATGAGTGGATTAGCTTTAATAATGAAAGGTAAAGGTTTTAAAGTACAAGGAAGTGATATTTTAAATAATAAAAATATTGAAAGATTAAGAAAAGAAAAAATAAAAGTCTTCATTGGGCATAAAAAACAAAATATAGATAAAGGAACTATCCTAGTTATATCGTCAGCTATTAAAAAAAATAATCCTGAGTTTGTTGCGGCCAAAAAAAAACAATTGCCTATTTATAAAAGAGGAGAAATGTTGGCAAACATTGTCTCTTTAACAAAAAATATCGTAGTTGTTGGATCACATGGTAAAACCACAACAACATCTTTGATAGCATCTATATTTCAAGAAACAAAAATTGATCCCACTATTATTAATGGAGGAGTAATAAATTCAATTAATAATTCTGCAAAGCTTGGAAAAAGTGATTGGTCTATTTTAGAAGCTGATGAGTCTGATGGAAGTTTTGTCTTCATACCACCAACTTATTCAATAATTACAAATATAGATCGTGAGCATATGGATTATTATGGATCTATGGATAAACTAAATAAATATTTTGAAAATTTTGTTAACAAAGTTCCTTCATTTGGAAAATCATTTATTTGTTTAGATGATAGAAATAATAAAAACTTAATCAAAAATATTAGAAATAAAAATTTCTATACGTATGGTGTGGATACAAAATCAAATTTTTGTATAAAAAATATAAAACAATTAAAAGAGTTCTCCGAGTTTGACTTAAATATAAAATTACCTAATAAAAAAAATCAATTAATAAAAAAATTTAAAATTCCTTTATTAGGAAACCATAATATTAAAAATTCTGTAGCCGCAGCAGCATTAGCTTTAACGGTAGGTTTGCCAATTAATAATATAAAAAAAGGACTTAAAAATTTTAAAGGGGTTCAAAGAAGATTTAATAAAATTTTCAAATTTAATGATGTAGATTTTTATGATGATTATGCTCATCATCCTACTGAAATAAAAGAAGTCCTGGATGGTGTTAAAAATGTTTATAAAGATTATGAAAAAATATGTGTTTTCCAACCACACAGAATTTCAAGAATTAAGGATTTAAAAAAAGAGTTTACGTTTGCATTTAAAAATGCAGACAAAGTTATACTTTTCCCTATTTATACCGCAGGAGAAAAAATTAAACTTGGATTTAATTATATAAATTTTGCAAAGGAAATAATTAAAAATTCTAAAGTTCAATTATTTTTAGTAGAAGATAAATTTCAATTGGCTAAATTTATTAAAGCAAATATATACGGAAAAAAAATAGTTATAGGTATGGGTGCAGGAACTATTTCAAATTGGATGCGTGAATTACCTAATTTATTATTATGAAAATTGAACTTAAAGAACTCATGGAACAATTTAGTAATAATTTAAAGTTAGATTATGATTTAAAAAAAAAAAATTGGTTTAATATAGGAGGTAAAACTAAAGCTTTCTATAAAGCAAATAATTTAAAAGAATTAATTAAATTTCTAAAAATAATTAAAAATCATGAGAAAATATTTTTATTGGGAGCTGGTTCAAATACACTTATATCTGATGTCAAATACGATGGGATCGTAATAAAACTTACTAATAATTTTAATAATATTTCTATGCATTCTGAAGAAATTGTAGTTGCTGGTAGTGCAGTTACAGACAAGTCACTTTCTGAATTTGCAATGGAAAATAGCATAGGTGGATTTGAGTTTCTTTCATGTATACCTGGTACTGTAGGTGGTGGAATTAAAATGAATGCAGGTTGTTTTCAAAGAGAATTTAAAGATATTTTAGTTTCAATTCAGGCACTAAATAAATCAGGGAAAATAATTACTATACCTGCAAAAGAAATTAATTTTAAATATAGAGACAGTGGATTATCAGATGATCTTATTTTTTTAAGTGCATCATTTAAAGGCTTTAAAAAAGATAAGAATGAAATTAATAAATATATGAAATTACTTAAAGAGAAAAAGGAACAAACTCAACCCACAAAAATTAAAACTAGTGGTAGCACTTTTAAAAATCCGATAGATCAGACTGAAAAAAAAGTTTGGCAACTCATCAAAGAATCTGTGCCATTAGAAAAATCGTTTGGAGACGCAGCAATCTCAGAAAAACACTGTAATTTTTTTGTAAATAAAGGTAATGCTAAGTTTGAAGATATGAAAAAATTAATTGAATTTGTATCAAAGACTGTTTTTGAAAAAACAGGTGTCAAGTTAGAAACAGAAATAAAAATTTTAGAATAAATTGAAAAAAAAGGTACTTATAATCTCCGGTGGGATATCCAAGGAAAGACTTATCAGCCTTGATACAGGTTTACAAGTAGCTAAAGAATTAAAAAAATATAAATATAAAGTTAAAATTTCTGAACCTAATATTAATTTGTCAAAAATTATTAAAAAATTCAAACCTTATGTAATTTTTAATGCGCTTCACGGTCAATTTGGTGAAGATGGTTATATCCAAACTATTTTAGAGACTTATAAAATCCCTTATACACACTCAGGAGTAATTGCTTCATCAATAGCAATGGATAAAGAATTATCCAAAAAAATTTTTATTAAAAATAAAATTAATACACCAAAATTTTTCATATATTCATATGATGAAACAAATTCTAATTTAATAAAAAAAATAAATAAGAAATTAAAATTTCCAGTTGTTGTAAAGCCGATTAACGAAGGTTCAAGTGTGAACGTTTTTATTTGTAATAAAAAAAATATTTTTAAGATTTTAAATTCCATCAAAAATTATAAAAAAGTGATGATAGAAGAGTTTATTGGGGGAAGAGAGATTCAGGTTGCAATAATGGGAAATAGCAAATTAGGTGCAATAGAACTTAAGCCAAAAAGAAAATTTTATGATTATCAGGCTAAGTATAACATTAAAGCAAAAACTCAACATATAATTCCAGTTAACTTACCTAAAAAAAAATTGAATCAGGTAATGGGTCTGGCTTTAAAGGCCCATAGAATTATTGGTTGCAATGGTGTTACTCGTTCAGATTTTAAACTTCATAAGGGAAAATTTTATTTATTAGAGATTAATACCCAGCCTGGAATGACAAAGTTATCTCTTGTTCCAGAAATTGCTTATCACAACAATATAAGCTTTATAAAGTTAATCGAATGGATTTTAAAAGATGCATCAAAGGAAAAGTAAAAAAATTTTAGTTTATTTTTTTTTACTATTAGCTCTTGGTTCAATAAACAACACAAGTATAAATAATTTTAAGTTTGAAAAAATTCAAAATATAAATATTTCAGGCTTAAAAAATATAAATAAACAAAATTTAATTTTAGATTTAAGAGATTTAGATTTAGGTAATATTTTTTTTATAAAAAAAAATGAAATTAAAGAAGTTATTAATTCGAATAGTTTAGTACAAAATTTTCAAATTTTTAAGAAATATCCTTCAACTTTGGAGATAAATATTCAAGAAACTGATTTTTTAGCTAAAATGAATCAAAATGGACAAACCTTTATAATTGGTTCGAATGGTAAATTATCAAACAATAATTTTTCATCTAGTGATTTACCATATATTTTCGGAAAACCAGACATTGAAGTTTTTCTAAAATTTAAAAAAATAATAGATACCTCAAAATTATCTTTTGAAAAAATAAAGTATTTATATTTTTTTGAAGCTAATAGATGGGATATAGAATTTGAAAATAACATTATATTAAAATTACCAAAAAATTTAACAGTAAAGTCTTTAAATGATATTATTGTATTTTTAGATGATAAAAAATTTAAAAAAATAAAATTAATTGACGCTAGAATTGATAACCAGATAATTGTTAATGATTGAAGAATTAGAATTTGAAACTATTCTTAGTATATCGTCAAAAGAATTTAAAATTTATCTATATGATTGTAGAAATCAAATAATTTTATATAAAAATAATTTAAAAATAGAAAATTTACATCAAAACCTCAATCTTAATTTTTTATCTAAATTTCTTGAGGAAAACGTATTTAAAATAGAAAAATTAAGTGCGCAGTTTATCAAAAATATATCTTTAATTATTGAAAGCAATGAATCTTTTAAGTCTACTATGAGTTTAAAAAAGAAAAATTATCAAGAAATTATAAATAAAAAAAAAATAGAAAAAATGCTTGTTGAAGCAAAAGATTTAATTAAAAAAAACTACTCTAGAGAAAAAATATTACATATATTGATTAAAGAATTTTTGGTAGATGATAAAAACTTCTCATTTACTCAAAAAGAGATAATAGGCGATTATTTAATTTTAGAAGTTGAATTTATTTTATTACCAAATAATCTCATGTTACAAATTGAAAAAATATTTGAAAAATTTCATATCAGGGTAAAAGAATATTTAGATGGAGATTATTTAAATGATTTATTCCGAGATAATGAAAATGAAATTGAGACTCCTGATATGGTTTACAAACTTCGCGATGGATATAACCAAAATGAGGTAGTTTTGGTACCAAAAAAGTTAAAAAAATTGGGCTTTTTTGAAAAATTTTTTCAACTATTCAGTTAATTTTGTCTTTTCTGGTAATATTTCTTGTTTTTTAATCTAAGATTATTCGCTTTAAAAAGTTATGTGTCTTATCTAACTCAAAAAACAATCAAAAATAACATTTTATTCAGCGGGGTAGGCCTTCATAGTGGATTAAATGTTAATGTAAAAATAAAACCAGCTAACCCAAATCATGGAATTGTATTTAAAAGAGTAGATTTGCCTTCAAAAAATATTTTAATACCAAATTTTATAAATGTAACAAATACATCTTTAAACACAACGATAGAAAATGAATTTGGCACAAAGATTTCTACAATAGAACATTTAATGGGAGCTTTATTTGGTCTAGGTATAGATAATGCTTTAATTGAAATTGATAATGAGGAAGTTCCAATTTTGGATGGATCAGCTAAATTATTTATAGAAGAAATAATTACTGCAGGAATTCAAGTTAGTGAAACACCAATTAAAATTATTAAAATAAATAAGCCAATTGAATACTGCGAAGGTGAGAGAAGTATTAGCATTAAACCTTCAACTTTAAGTTTAGATATTGATTTTGAGTTAAAATATAAAAACCAAGTTATAGGCAATCAAAGAAATAAAGTAAAAGTATATGATGATGACTTATCAGAAATTTTTAATTCTAGAACATTTTGCTTATTTGAGGATATTGAGTTTATAAAGCAAAAAGGTTTAGCAAAAGGTGGAAGTTTAGAAAATGCAATTGTGGTTAAAGAAAACGAAATCTTAAATCCAGAGGGTTTAAGGAATAAAAAAGAATTCGTAAATCATAAAATACTAGATTGTATTGGTGATCTTTATACATCGGGATATAGAATGGTGGCAAGTATTACTTGCTCTCAAGGTGGTCACTATCTTACGAATCAATTGTTAAGAAAGCTTTTTAAAGATAAAGAAAATTTTTCTATCGTAGAAATTAAAGAAAAAAACCTGCCCCACACATTAATAAATAGAAATTTATTACGATCTATTGCATAAATATAGTTATAGTTTTAATTAATTAAAACAAAAAATAAAAATAAATGAAGAGTATTTCAATAATTTTTTCTGTTGTATTTATTTTACTATTTGCATCCTGTTCAAAAGATGTAGAAAAGAAATCTTTAATTAAAGAAAAACAATTAGAACTTCAAGTAACAGAAGCATATCAAGAGGGAATGAAAGCACTTGAGGAAGGTGATATTTTTTTTGCTGCAAAAAAATTTAATGAGGTAGAAGCACTTTTTCCACAATCAATTTGGGCTCCTAAATCAGCTCTGATGGCTGCATATTCTTATTATTCACAAGATTATTATATTGACGCTATAGCAGAACTTAAAAGATTCATTAGAATTTACCCCAAACATAAAGATTTGGGATATGTTTATTATATGTTAGGAGTTTCTTACTTTGAGCAAATTATTGATGAAAAAAAAGATACAAGCTCTATGTTAAAATCCAAAGAGTATTTTAATATTGTTTTAAGAGATTATAAAAATACTGATTATGCAATGGATGCAGAATTTAAATTAGGTCTTATTGAAGACACTTTGGCATCAAAGGAAATGTATTTAGGAAGATATTATTTAGATAAAAAAAAATGGGTAGCAGCAATAAATAGGTTTAAGACTGTTATAGATGATTATGATACCACAATTTATATAGAAGAAGCTTTGCACAGAATGGTCGAAATTCATTATATATTAGGGCTTAAAGATGAAGCAGAAAAATATGCAAAATTGCTCGGTTATAACTATAAATCTTCACGTTGGTATGAAAATTCATATATTGTTTTTAATAAAAAATATAAAAAAAATAATATTAGAAAAAGTAAAATTAAAAATAAGAAAATTAGTAGTAAATTTTTAAAAAAGTTTAAGTCCCTTTTTAATTAGATGAACGAGAAAAAAGTTCAAAAATTATATCTAGATAAGATCAAATTAATAAAAAAATATAACTTTTATTATTTTGAAAAAAGCAAACCAATTATCTCTGATGATTTATATGATAAACTAAAAAAAGAAATTCTTAAACTAGAATTAAATTATAATTTTTTAAAATCAGAAGACTCCCCCTCATTAAGAGTAGGATATAAACCATCAAAAAATTTTAAAAAAATTGCTCATAGAACTCCAATGCTTTCATTGTCAAATGCATTTAATGAAGAAGATTTATATAATTTTCAAAAAAAAATAATAAATTATCTTTCTGAAAAAGATACTTACAAGATCGATTTTAGTGCAGAACCCAAGATAGATGGTATTTCAGCTTCATTAACATACAAAAACAGTAAGTTAGAAAAAGGTTTGTCAAGAGGAGACGGAAAAGAGGGGGAGGATATTACTTTAAATCTTGCCACAATAAATGATATTCCAAAAAAAATATTATCAAAAGATTTTCCTGAAGATATAGAAATAAGAGGTGAGGTTTTTATTAAAAATAGTGATTTTGAAAATTTAAAAGAAAAATTTGCTAATCCTAGAAATGCTGCATCAGGTTCTTTAAGACAAAAAAATCCAGAGTACACAAAAAAAATACCATTAAATTTTATTGCATATACATTTGGTTACGAGAAAGGTTTAAAAATCGGTAACCAGTTTGATTTTCTAAAACAACTAGATAAATGGGGCTTTAAAACAAATCCATTAAATAAATTAATTTCTGGAGTAAAAAATTTAGTAAATAATTATAATGAAGTTGAGAAAAAAAGGTCAGATTTAGATTTTGATATAGATGGAATAGTTTACAAAGTTAATGATTTTAAACTTCAAAAAAGATTAGGTTTTGTAGCTAACGCACCAAGGTGGGCAATAGCTCATAAATTTTCCTCTAACAAAGCTATTTCTAAAATTATTGATATAGATATCCAAATTGGAAGAACAGGTGCTTTAACGCCAGTAGCAAAAATCAAACCAATCAATATTGGAGGTGTTTTAGTTTCTAACGCAACATTGCATAATGAAGATGAAATTAACCGTAAAGATGTTAGAATAGGTGATATTGTAACAGTAGAAAGAGCTGGTGATGTAATACCACATATTTTATCTGTAGATTTAAATAAAAGAACTAATTCGAGTACAAAATTTATCTTTCCTAAAAATTGTCCATCTTGTGGATCTAAAACAATAAAGGAATTCAATAAGATTACAAAAAAGAATGACGCGGTAAGAAGATGTTCTAGTGAAGGTTATAATTGTGATAAAATCTCAATTGAAAAATTGAAACATTTTGTTTCAAAAGAAGCTTTTAATATTGATGGGCTTGGAAAAAAAATAATTGAAGAGTTTTGGAAATTAAAATTAATAAAATTCCCTCAAGATATTTTTAAATTAGATTACAACAAAATTGAGAAATTAGAGGGTTGGGGGAGATTGTCAGTTGAAAATTTAAAGTATTCTATAAATCAAAAAAAAAACATTTCTCTTGACAGATTTATATTTGCTTTAGGTGTAAGGCACATTGGGCTTGAGAATGCAAAAATTATATCAAAACACTTTATATCAATTCAAAATTTTAAAAATCTTACGAAAAAAAATAATTACGATGAATTATTAAATATAGATGGGATAGGTGAAACACAAGTTAACTCAATTAAAATTTTTTTTTCAAACGAAACAAACATTAAAGTATTAAATGAACTAGCGAAAGTTTTGGAAATAAAAGATAGCAATAATACAAAGGTTAATGGATTGTTAAAAGACAAATCATTTTTGGTAACAGGTAAATTGAAAGGAATAAGCAGAGCGGAAGTAAAATCATTAATTGAGGAAAATTCTGGAAATACAGTTAGTAGTGTATCTAAAAAATTGAATTATTTAATTGTTGGAGAAAAACCAACTAAAAAAAAAGTTGAAAATGCTAAAGCTCTCAAAGTAAAAGTTATTAATCAAAATGAATTTTTAAAAATGTTAAATAAAACTGGCTAACCATTTTCTTTCATTAGAATTTAAGTATTTTGAGATTTTTGCGTAAACATCTAGGTGATACTTAAAAAGATAATTTTTCTCATGAGAGGTTAGTAAATCCAAATTTAATAAATCTTTTTCAATTGGAGCCATTGTTAAATTTTTAAAAAATAAATTTTTATTTTTTCTTTTCACATAAACTAAATTTTCAATTCTTATTCCAAATTGATTTTTTTTATAGTATCCAGGCTCATTACTCAAAATCATACCTTCTTTAATTTTTACTTCATTAATTTTTGTAATTGATTGTGGTCCTTCATGAACATTAAGAAAAAAACCAACACCGTGTCCCGTACCATGCGCATAATCTAGGTTACTTTTGTTTAAAAATTTTCTCGCTCTTTTGTCAATTTTTTTACCTGTGTCATCTTTATTAATATCAGTCGTAGCAACGGCAATATGACCTTTTAATACTTTAGTAAAAATATTTTTTATTTTTTGATTTTGATTAGAAAAACATATCGTTCTTGTGACATCAGTTGTCCCATATTTATATTGTCCACCTGAGTCACATAACAAAATATCTTTTCTACTAATAGTCCTACATTTTTCTTTTTCTGCACGGTAATGTACTATAGCACCATTTTTACCTGAGCCTGCAATTGTATCAAAGCTAGGATAGAGAAAGTTTTTATTTAATTTTCTAAAATATTCTAATTTCTTAGCTGCTTCTACTTCTGTAATTTTTTTTTTATTAATTTTTTTTATCCAAAATAAAAATTTAGTTAAGGCTACTCCATCTAAGATATGAGCATATATCATATTATTAATCTCTGTTTTATTTTTGATTGCTTTTAAAAGATAAATTGGATCTTCTCTTTTTATAATCTTAAATTTAGACTTAATTAAATTTTCATAAAATATTGAACAAGATTTGTCATCTACAATAAAGTTTTCTCCCTTAATATATTTTATTTTACTTGGTAAGGCATGTACATCTAAAAATTCGTCTTTCTTAATAATTTTATTTTTTAATAATTGCTTACACTTTTTAAGATTACTTATAAGTAGTATTTTTTTTGATTTGCTTACTATCAATCTTGAATTGGGAATTGGACTGTTAGGGCCATCTCCACCCCTTATATTCAAAGTCCACGCAACATTTTCTGGTGCGCTAATAAAAATATAATCACATTTATTTTTTTTTAAGTATTTAGTTATTTTATTTAATTTAGAATTAATACTTTCACCAACAATATTTTTTTCTAAAGAAAAAAATGGGATAGAAGTATGTTTTTTCTGTTTTTTAATTTCATCTATTAGATTTTTTTCAACATATTTGATTTTATTGTGTTTTAAAAAATAATTTTTAATTTGAGTATTGGTAAATAACTTTGGATCTATCCCAAGTGTAAGATTTTTAAACAAACTACAATTTATTAATTTTTCAAATCCATAAATTTTAAAATTTTTTCCACTCTCAATTTTACTTTGAATTGTATATCTTCCATCAGTAAATAAATAATTTTTATTTTTGAGAATTATGGCTAAACCAGCAGATCCACTAAAGTTTGAGATTACCTCTAATCGATTTAATTTTGAATATTCTGTAAAATAATCGTCATTTTTTGGAATTACATAGCCGTCAATTTCATATTTCTTAAATTTGCTTCTTAATTCTTTTATGAAATTTTTCATTTAATTCTCTTTTGATATCTTATCCAACCAGGACTTCTTGTACCTTCCTCAATTTCAAAATCTTGATTAAAATCAAAATCATCATCATTATTAATTTCATCATCAAAGAAGGAGTTTTTTTCTAAATTTTTTTCTGGAAGTTCATCAACAAATCTTGAAGCCATACTATCAATCCAATCTCCTTGATAAAATCTATTCATTGAAAAGGAAATTATAGCTTTTTTCTTTGCTCTTGTAATTCCTACATATGCTAAACGTCTTTCTTCCTCTAGGCCAATTTGACCTTTTTCTTCGATAGATTTTTGGTGAGGAAACAACCCTTCCTCCCATCCAGGTAAAAATACAACATCAAACTCCAAACCTTTTGCGGCGTGCATAGTCATCATGTTAATTTTTTCACCATCCCATTCCTGATCAACAGACGTTGCCAAAGAAACGTGTTCTAAAAAACTTTCTAGATTGTCAAATTCTTTCATTGCACTTAATAACTCTTTGATGTTTTCTAATCTATTTTCATTATCCAGGTCCTTTTTATTTTTGAGCATTGCTGAATATCCTGACTCATCCAAAACAATTTGTAATAATTTTATATGACTAGATTTTTTCAAAATTAAATCGTTTCTCCACTTCATCAAAGAATTGATAAATAAACTAAGACCAATTTTAGCTTTCGGTTTAATTAAATTTTGTTCAAGCATTTTTATTGATGCTCTTTCTAAATTTAAATTATTTTTCTTACCAAACTCATGAATATTTCTTAAAGTGCTATCACCTATCGATCTCTTAGGGTTATTCACTATTCTTTCAAAAGCCAAGTCATCTTTTTCCTGATGAATCAATCTTAAATACGCAACACAATCTTTAATTTCAGCTCTTTCGTAAAATTTTGTACCACCCAATATCCTATAAGGCATACCAATTTTAAGAAACCTTTCCTCAAATTCACGTGTTTGAAAAATGGCTCTAACTAAAATTGCAATATTATTATACGAAAACTTTTTTTTTATTTTTTTTTCAATTTCATCAGAAATTCCAATTGCTTCATCTTTACCATTTTTAAAACAGTTTAATTGTACTGGATCACCCTCTTCCATTGTAGTAATCAATGTTTTTCCAAGTCTATTTTGATTTTTAGAAATAAGGTCTGAAGCCACAGATAAAATATTCTGAGAAGATCTATAATTTTGCTCTAATCTTATTACTTTTGTATTTTTATAAACTTGATCAAATTCTAAAAAATTTTTTATTTCTGCACCTCTCCAACTATAAATCGATTGATCATCATCCCCTACACAGCAAATATTTTTATTTTTTTCTGAAAGGAGATTAAGCCATTTACTTTGAATAAAATTTGTATCTTGATATTCGTCGACAAGAATATATTTAAAATTTTTTGAATATATTTCTCTAATATCTGTATTAAATTCTAAAATTTTAACAGCATGCAAAATAAGATCTCCAAAGTCACACGAGTTAAGGTCTGTTAATTTTTGTTGATAAATTTTATAAAGTGGAAGAATTGTTTTTTCATAAAGATCCTTTTTATTTATTACTACTTCATTAGGATAAAATCCTTTATTTTTCCAACGATCAATTATTGCTAATATAAACCTTGGAGACAATTGTTTGATGTCAATATTTTCAGCTTTACAAATATTTTTAATAAGTCTTATTTGATCATCTGTATCGATAATAGTAAAATTAGAATTAAGATTTGCAGCAGATGCATGTTTTCGCAATAATTTCGCACATATTGAATGAAATGTACCAAGCCAAGAAAGTCCAACAGCAGTCGACCCAAGTATTTTACTTACTCTGTTTTGCATTTCTTTAGCGGCTTTATTTGTAAATGTCACTGCCAAGATTTGATTTGGAAATGCCTTTTTTTCTTTGATAATATTAGCAATTCTAGAAGTTAAAACTTTTGTTTTACCAGATCCGGCCCCAGCCACAATCAAAAGTGGGCCATCTAGATGAAGAACAGCTTCTTTTTGGGCATCATTTAAATTTTCTAAATAATCTTTGTTTATCATTTAAAATAATCCTTTATAAGATTTGTTGATTGATATGAACAAAACAAATTCTTTTGTAAAATATTTAAAACAAATCAATAACTCAATTAATAATCAATTAGAAAAAAATTTAAATAGATTAAAGCTAGATAATTTAATAAATTTAGCCAGAAGCAATAAAATAATTTTAACATTTGTCGCAGTTCTCATTTTATTTATTATTTATCTTTTATTGCCTACTTTATATAAGCAAACAGAAATATCTAAAGAACTTGAGACAGATTTATTAAAAAAATTTAATTTAGAAATTAAATTAACAAATAAGATAAATTATAATTTTTTTCCAAAGCCTCACTTTAAAATTAAAGACTCATTATTGTCATTTGAAAAAGAAGAAATATCAAATATTAAAGAAACAAAAATTTATATATCTTTAGGCAATCTTTTCTCTTTAAATAACCTAGAGATAAAAGAAGTAATTTTGAAGAATGCAAATTTTAATTTAAAAAGAGAAAATTACAAATATTTTGTAAATCTTCTACATAATAATTTTGGAATTAGTACTTTAAATATAAGAGATAGTAATATTTTTTATAGAAACTCAACTAGTGAAGTTTTATTTATTAATAAAATTCATAATATGAAATATTATTATGACGAAAAAGACTCAAAAAATATACTTAATTCTAAAAACGAGATATTTAATATTCCTTATGAAATTAAGATATTTTATAATGATAAAAATGCAGTATTTTCTAAACTAGATCTAAGTTTAATTAAATTAAATCTTGAAAATGAATATTTTAATTCTGATAATTTACATTATGGAGAAGCAAATATAGTTTTTGATAAATTAAAAAGTATCTTCAAATATAAAATAAACAAAAATTTATTTGAATTCAAATTTTTTGATAAACTAGAAAATCCAAAATTTAAATATGATGGTTTATTAAATTTTAAACCTTTTTACTCTTCTGTGAAAGGTGAAACCAAAAAATTAAATATATCTTATTTGACAAATACAAATGCTCTTCTATCTCAATTAATTAAGACTAAAATACTAAATAATAAAAATATAGATTTTAAAATAAATATTAATGCTGAAAATATTTACAATAATTCAAATTTTAGAGATATAAAACTTAATTCAAAAATTCAAGAGGGATTAATTGATATTGATGAAACTCATTTTAAATGGAAAGACTATGCTGAATTAAATTTTTCTAATAGTTTAATATTTGTGAGAGAGGGTGAGCTGGTCTTGGATGGAAATTTATCAATAGATATTAAAGATTACGATGAAATTTATAAATTTTTGTTAACACCTAAGAAATATAGAAATAAAATAAAAAAAATTGATTTTAATTTCACATATAATTTTGAACGTAAAATTGCCAATTTAAAAGATATAAGATTAGATGGGGACCTTAATCAAAAAGTAAATAGAATTTTAAGCGACATAATATTTAAAAAAGACAACCTGCAAAACAAAATATATTTAAAAAATATATTTAATGAGGCATTAAAAAATTATAATGGATAGATCATTTTCTTAGGGTCAACTATCTTATTGTAATCTTTTTCGTGAATTAATCCTGTTTTTAAAGTTTCATATTTTAATGTGGTGTTATTTTTAAGAGCCGTTTTTGCAATTTTTGCAGCATTATCGTAACCAATATGAGGAGCTAGCGCAGTAACAAGCATCAATGAGTTATCAAGATATTCTTGTATTTTCTTTTTATTAGCTTTAATTCCTTTAACACAATACATAGAAAAATTCTTTGTACTGTCAGCAATTAAATCAATGGATTGTAAAATATTATGAGCAATCAATGGTTTAAAAACATTTAGTTCAAAATGACCATGAGATCCTGCCATGGTAATACCATTATGGTTTCCTATAACTTTAACACAAACCATTGTTACAGCTTCACATTGGGTTGGGTTTACTTTTCCAGGCATAATTGATGAGCCTGGCTCGTTTTCTGGTAAAATTAATTCACCATATCCAGCTCTTGGTCCAGAACCCAAAAAACGAATATCATTAGATATTTTCATTAACGCAACAGCACATGTATTTAAAGTGCCAGAAAAATTTACAATAGCATCATGAGCTGCAAGTTCAGCAAATTTATTTGGAGCTGGTTTAAATTTGATTTTTGTTATTTTAGCAATTTCTTTTACTATTTTTTTATCAAAATTTTTCTTTGAATTTATGCCAGTACCAACAGCTGTACCTCCTTGAGCAAGAAATAGTATTTCTTTTAATGCATATTCTATTCTTTCAATACTTTTTTTAATTTGGAAATGGTATCCTGAAAATTCTTGTCCAAGAGATAATGGGGTTGCATCTTGAAGATGAGTTCTTCCGATTTTTACTATATTTTTGAATTCATTGGATTTTCTTTTCAACTCTTTTTCTAAAAATTTTAAGCTTGGTAGCATTTTAGAAATAGTCTCTTTAGCAATAGAGATGTGCATTGCAGTTGGAAAAACATCATTTGTAGATTGAGATTTATTTACATGGTCATTTGGATGAACTGGCTTTTTAGTTCCTTTTTTACCTCCTAAGATTTCTATTGCTCTATTGGCTATAACCTCATTTACATTCATATTTGTCTGTGTGCCAGAACCTGTTTGCCAAACTTTTAAAGGAAAATTTTCATCTAATTTACCTTTGATTACCTCATCTGAAGCCTTGATTATTGCTTTAGAAATTTTGCCGTCAATTAATTTATCTTTTGCGTGAACTATTGCCGCCGCTTTCTTAATAATTGCAATTGATTTTATTATTGAAATATTGACTAAAATTTTACCGATATTAAAAAATTTATTTGATCTTTGAGTAGATGCACCCCAATATTTATCATTAGGAACATTTATACTTCCAATACTATCAAATTCTTTTCTTAATTTCATTGATTAATATTTAACTAACAAATAATTATTAACATACAATAAATTTTTAAAAACATACAGGAGCATTATGTCGAATTTTAGCAAAGTAGGCACTTTCATGAAAACTTTTGGTCAGGAAGTTAAAACAAAACCATCTTTTAGCTCTGATAAGATAAATAAATTAAGGATAGATCTAATTAAAGAGGAATTAGAAGAGCTTACAGAAGCAATGAATAATAAGGATTTACTAGAAGTAGCTGATGCGCTTACAGATATATTATATGTAACTTATGGTGCAGGACATGCATTTGGAATAGATTTAGACAAATGTTTTGATGAAGTTCAAAGTTCCAATATGAGTAAGTTAGATGAAAATGGTAAACCAATTTATAACGACTCTGGCAAAGTCATGAAAGGTCCCAACTATTTTAAGCCAGATCTATCTAAATTTATCAATTAATATTTAAAAAAATAAGATAAACCTATTTAGATTTCTAAACTTAGATCTATAGCTGGTGCACTATGAGTGATACTTCCAATGGAAATTCTATTAACACCAGTTGCTGCAATAGATTTGACATTATTTAAACTAACATTTCCAGAAGCTTCTGTTTCGTAATGTTTTTTTGCTAATTTAACTCCTGTTTTTAAATTTTTAATACTCATATTATCAAATAAGACAGTATTAAATTTTAACCCCATTATTTTTTTAAGTTGATTAAGATTATCAACTTCTACAGTAATTTTTTTACGTCGTTGATATTTAATTGCCATAGAAACCAATTTTTTTATATCACTGCTAGCTATATGATTATCTTTAATTAAAAACTCATCACTTAAATTAAATCTATGATTAGTTCCACCGCCTAATCTAACAGCGTATTTTTGTATAACTCTTAAATTTGGAATTGTTTTTCTTGTACAACAAATCTTAGTTTTTTTTCCAGCAAGTTTAACAAATTCATTAGTCTTAGTTGCTATACCAGATAAATGGGATAAAAAATTTAGAGCAACTCTTTCAGCTATAAATATTGAGTTTGCTCTTCCTTTAACTATCGCAATCACAGAACCTTTTTGTACTTGGGTGCCATCTTTTTTCCTAATTAAAATTTTAATTTTTTTATCAACTTTAGCAAAAGCTTGTTTTGCAAAACTTAAACCAGCAATAATTGCTTTTTGATTACATATTATTTTAGCCACAACAATTTTGTTATTTTGGATTAGGTCGGAAGTTACATCTCCATCTGGATATAGATCTTCAGCTAGTGCTAGTTTAACCCTGTCATTAATAAATTCTTTACTTAATTTAATTTTTGACACTTACTTATCTGCCGATAGCAGCCATTCTCTCAACTGGAATTCTGGCTTTTTCAATTGTTTCTTTATCCATTATTATTTCACCAGTCTCATTTTCTAAACAATCTAATATTTTAGGAAGGGTAATTTTTTTCATGTGAGGACAAAGATTACATGGTCTAATAAACTCTACATTAGGGTTTTCGACTTGAATATTATCGCTCATTGAACACTCAGTAACCATCATAACTTTTTTAGGTTGATTATTTTTAACGTAGTCAATCATGCCGCCAGTAGATCCAGCAAAGTCACTTGCCTTGATTACTTCTGGAGGACATTCAGGATGTGCTATGATTTTAATACCTGGATTATTTTTTCTAATATCATGTATTTCTTTTTCATTAAATTGATCGTGAACCATGCATATCCCTTTCCAAGCAATAATTTCCACATTTGTTTGAGAGGCCACATATTTTGCTAGATAGTCGTCTGGCAAAAATATAACTTTTTTAACACCTAAAGATTCTACTATTTTAACTGCATTTGCGGATGTACAGCAAATATCTGTTTCAGCCTTAACATCTGCAGACGTATTTACATATGAAACAACAGGTACACCTGGATATTTCTCTTTAAGTAATCTTACGTCTTCACCTGTTACAGATGATGATAATGAACAGCCCGCCCCCATATCAGGAAGCAGAACTTTTTTTTCTGGACTCATTAATTTTGAAGTTTCTGCCATGAAGTGAACTCCAGCCATAACTATTATATCAGCGCTTGTTTTTGATGCCTCTATTGCAAGAGCTAAAGAGTCTGCAGCAACATCTGATATACCATGATAAATTTCAGGAGTTTGATAGTTGTGTGCAAGAATGATCGCATTCTTCTCTTTTTTTAATTGATTAATTCTGTGAATATATGGAGCATGTACGGACCACTCTATTTCCGGCATTATCTTTGAAATCTTTTGATATATAGGATCTGTTGCTTTTCTTACTTCTTGTGTAAATTCCATAACGTTTTTTACCAATTTGAAAGATGATTGTCATTCATTTATTATGACACAGAATGCGGTCGTGCTGAAACTGGTAGACAGGCACGGTTGAGGGCCGTGTGGACTTAGTCCGTGAGAGTTCGATTCTCTCCGACCGCACCAAAATGAAATTTATATAGGAGTTTTTTTGTGGATAAATTACTTTCAGTTATATTTATGGCTGGGGTTTTGCTTTTAGTTCTTCCAAGTTTTTTACAATCGAATTCTCAGTTAAAGCAATTTCTAAAAAATCTTAGTATTTGGATTATTATACTTCTTATAATCTTAATGATTATCTACTTATTTAAATAAGAAATTAGTTTTTTATCCAATAAGGTTTCTTAATATTTATTGAAGCGTCCTTAGTTTTAAAATTTGCTTTTTCATCAAAGTTTTCGTTTAAGTATTTTATTAAAGCAAAAGGATATTCGCTATCAATTAAAACCTTACCTATTTCTATTTCATTATTAAAAATACTTTCGCCTTCGTATAATTTCCCATCTATTATATTTATTGGAAATAATCTTTTTGAAAGCTTATTCTTCAATTTTATTCGTGCAGTATTTTCTTGACCAACATAACAACCTTTTTTAAAATCTATCCCATTTAATTCTTCAAAATTACACTCAATACCAAATAATTTGTCTTGTAACTTGTTCAAATCTTTTGGAACTATCCCGAGTCTATGACTTAATGAATAATATTCTCTAAGATTAGCATCGTGAAGATCTAGTTTTTTTAAAGATAAATAAAGCTTTTCTAAATTAATAATTAATCTAGCTCCCAATTCTTTGTTTCTCGGGTCTAAAAAAATTGGATCTTCTCTATATTTAATTGTATAGCCAGCTTTATCTTTTGCTTCATTAAAAGTTAAGTATTTTTCATGAGAGAATGCCGCAACAACAAATTCATTACTAAGATTAAGAATTTCAACTTTCGATCTTAGCTTATATAGAGATAATAGTTTGAACAACTCCTCTGCTTGAGGTTTTTCACAATCTAAGAGATATCCTGATTTATGTTCTACAATTATAAATTCATATAAAAATTTACCTTGAGGAGTAAGTAATGAACTAAAGCAACTATTTACTTCGCTTACTTTGTTTATGTCGTTACTGATAAGATTTTGAAGAAATTCTTTTGCATCATCACCATTAATATAAAGAATTGCTCTGTCATGTAAAATGTAAACGTTTTTAATATTCATAATTGATTAATTATAAAATGTAATATAATAACAATTTTTCAAAATGTTAGATCTTATAATCAAAAACGGACAATGTTACATTGATGGTGAGCTAAAAAATGTTGATGTTGCTACGAAAGATGGAAAAATTAAGCAGATTGGACAAATTTCAGGAGAAGCAAAAGAGATAATTAATGCAGAAGGTCATACCGTATTACCCGGTTGCATAGATACCCAAACACATTTTAGAGAACCCGGATCAACTGATACTGAGGATCTTCACTCAGGAAGTAGAGCGGCAATAGCAGGAGGAATAACCAGTGTATTTGAAATGCCAAATACTAATCCGCCAACCTCAAATATGAAAGAGTTTCAAAGAAAGCTAGATCTTGCTAAAAACAGAATGTATTCCAATTATGCTTTTTATTTTGGAGCGACAGCAGATAATGCAAATGATTTAGCGAGTCTAGAGGGTTTAGAAGGTTGTTGTGGTATTAAACTTTTTGCAGGATCCTCAACTGGCAACTTATTAGTTGCTGAAGAGGATGATATAGATAAAGTTTTTCAAAATGCATCAAAAGTAGTGGCCGTTCATTCTGAGGATGAGGCAATTTTAAAAGTAAACAAGAAATTAATAAAAGAGGGCGATGTACATACACATCCAGTATGGAGAAGCGCAGAATGTGCAATAGCATCTACTAGAAGAATTGTTAGGATTGCAGAAAAGCATAATAAAAAAGCCCATGTACTTCATATTACAACAAAAGAAGAAATTGATTTTTTATCACAACATAAAGGAAACATTACATTTGAGATCACCCCACAGCATTTAACTCTTTATGCTCCAGATTGTTATGACAAGCTTGGAACTTATGCTCAGATGAATCCACCATTAAGAGACAAATCTCATTATGACAGATTATGGTATGGAGTGAGAAATAACTTTAATGATACCATTGGATCTGATCACGCTCCTCATTTAAAAGAAAATAAAGATAAGGTGTATCCCAATACCCCTTCAGGAATGCCAGGAGTTCAAACTTTAATGCCTGTAATGTTAAATCACATAAATGATGGAAAATTATCTCTTAATCAATTAATGAACTTTGTTTGTGAAAATCCAGTGAAAATTTTTGGAATAAAAAACAAAGGATTTATTAAAGAAGGTTTTGATGCTGATTTTACTATTGTAGATATGAATAAAATAATTGAAATTAAAAATGAAAATATAGAAAGTAAATGTAAATGGTCACCATTTAATGGATTTAAATTTAAGGGAACACCCACACATACAATAATTGCTGGAAAAATCAAAATGCAGGATGGAAAAATTTTAGGTGATCCTGATGGAAAACCTTTACAATTTAATTAAGCTTTACAGTAAAACTATTTACTAAAATTATGCCTATCACGATTAAGAATAATCCCAATATTGCTTGCCAAGCTAAAGTTTGTTTAAAGAATATATAGCCAAGAATTGCAATTGTAAAAATTCCAAGACCACTCCATGTTGCATACATAATAGCGATAGGAATCTTATCTGCTACAAAAGTTAACAAATAGAAAGCACAAAGGTAAAAAAATGCAAGAGCAGCTGTTGGAATTAGTTTTGTAAAATTTTGAGTTACAGGTAATAACATAGTACCAGCAACTTCAAAAAATACTGCACCTGCAAGAAATAAGTATGTTTTAACCATTGTTTAAAATTTTATGTTTGATTAAATCTTCCTTAATCTCAGTTAAAATTGCTGGATCATCAATTGTAGGAGGCACTTTATATTCTATATTATCTGCAATTTTTCTTATTGTACCTCTTAAAATTTTTCCTGACCTTGTTTTTGGTAATCTTTTAATAACAATCACAACTTTAAATGCAGCAACAGGGCCAATTTTATCTCTAACCATTTGTACACATTCTTTAGATATAGTGTCGTTATCTTTATCAACACCAGACTTCAAAACTACTAATCCAATAGGTAATTGACCTTTTAATTTATCTGCAATTCCAAGTACCGCACATTCAGCAACAGATTGATGTTCGGATAATACTTCTTCAATTGCACCTGTAGATAATCTATGGCCAGCAACATTTATAATGTCATCTGTTCTAGACATGATCCAAATATAACCATCATCATCGATGTGACCTGCATCATATGTTTGATAATATCCTTCATAATTAGACATGTAGTTTTCTTGATATCTTTTATCAGCATTCCATAATGTTGGAAATGTTCCTGGAGGCAAAGGAAGCTTCACCACAATATCTCCCATTTCATTAGGTTTTGCTAAAGACTGGTCTGGTTTGATAATTTTTACATCATATCCAGGGACAGCTTTACACGCTGAACCATATTTCGTTTCCATCATTTCAATACCAGTACAATTTGAGCTAATTGCCCAACTAGTCTCTGTTTGCCACCAGTGATCAATTACTGGAACTTTAAGTAAATTTTCAGCCCACTTTATAGTGTCTGGATCAGCTCTTTCTCCTGCAAGAAATAAACTTTCAAAACTGCTCAGGTCATATTTTGAGAAAAATTTACCCTCAGGATCTTCTTTTTTAATAGCTCTAAAAGCTGTTGGAGCCGTGAAAAGAGATTTTACTTTATAATCAGAAATGATTTTCCAAAAGGCTCCTGCATCTGGAGTTCCAACGGGCTTACCTTCAAACAAAACTGTAGTGCATCCTTTGAATAATGGAGCGTAAACAATATAAGAGTGACCAACAATCCAACCAATGTCACTTGCAGACCACCAAATATCATCTGTATCAATGTTATAAATATTTTTCATAGTCCATTTGAGGGCAACAATGTGACCTCCAATGTCTCTTACAATACCTTTGGGGGTTCCGGTTGTGCCTGATGTATATAAAATATAGGCAAACTCATTCGAGTTCATCTCAACACAGTCAGCATCTTTAACATTGGAAACTACTTTCTCCCAGCTGATCTCATTTGGAGACTTTAATTTAACCTCATGACCAGGTCTTTGAAACAAAATCATTTTTTCAATTTTGTGACTGGCTAATTTAATAGCTTCATCAACAAGTGGTTTGTACTCAACAGTTCTACCTGGCTCAAAACCACATGAAGCAGTTACTAATAATTTTGCTTTACTGTCATCTATTCTGCTTGCAAGCTCATTTGATGCAAATCCACCAAAGACTACTGAATGAATTGCACCTATCCTAGCACATGCTAGCATTGCAACTACCGCCTCAGGTATCATTGGCATGTAAATGATTACTCGATCACCTTTATTTGCACCTTGTGCTTTTAATGCCCCAGCAAATTTAGAAACTTTTGACCTTAATTCCTCATAAGTGAACTTACTTTTGCTCCCTGTAATTGGACTATCATAGATTAATGCAGTTTTTTGACCTTTTCCTTGGTCAATATGAATGTCTAAAGCGTTATAACAGGTGTTTGTTACCCCATCCTCGAACCACTTATAGAAAGGTGGGTTCGATTTATTCAAAATTTTTGTTGGTTTTTTAAACCAAAAGATATCTTCCGAGGCTTCTTGCCAAAATTTTTCAGGATTTTTTAATGAATTGTCGTAAATTGCTTGAAGTTTCTTTGACATAAAAATTTGATTCGAATTCCTTATTTTTTTTGATTTTTAACTTATAAATTGTATTTAATTTTAAAAATTAAGTAAAATCAATGAGAATTAGTCGCAATTAACTCTTCATTTATCTAATTTAATTTGCTATTAACCGCGTCATTGGCTTAAGGAAACTTAAGTCTAGTTTATATAAACTAATAAAAACTAACGAAGAGGGAGTTTTTTATGAAAAAACTTAAACTGTTTGCTTTAGCAGCTATGGCTCTGATTGGATTTTCAGGTATAGCTATTGCAGCAGACGCAACGATGTTGATGCAAGATGACTTCGTCGGAATTTCATTCTGGGTTATCTCTATGGGAATGTTAGCAGCTACTGCTTTCTTTTTCATGGAAGCGGGCAACGTCGCATCAGGCTGGAGAACATCAGTTATTGTTGCTGGTCTAGTAACTGGTATTGCATTCATACACTACATGTACATGAGAGAAGTATGGGTTGCTACTGGAGACTCGCCAACTGTTTACAGATACATTGACTGGTTAATCACAGTGCCTTTACAGATGGTAGAATTCTATTTAATTCTAGCAGCTATTGGTAAAGCAAACTCTGGAATGTTCTGGAGATTGTTAATTGGTTCATTAGTAATGCTAATCGGTGGATACTTAGGTGAAGCAGGTTATATTAATGCTACACTAGGTTTCATTATCGGAATGGCAGGTTGGGTATACATTCTTTATGAAGTATTCTCAGGTGAAGCTGGTAAAGCTGCAGCAAAAAGTGGTAACAAGGCTCTTGTAACTGCTTTTGGTGCAATGAGAATGATTGTTACAGTAGGTTGGGCAATTTATCCATTAGGTTATGTATTTGGTTACTTAACTGGTGGTGTAGACGCTAACTCACTTAACGTCGTTTACAACTTAGCTGACTTCATTAACAAAATTGCATTTGGTCTAGTAATCTGGGCTGCTGCAACTAGTTCTGCGGGAAGAAGAGCTAAGTAATTTAGCTAAAATTTAAATTAAGGGCAGGTACAATTTTGTACTTGCCCTTTTTTTTTACCTAAAATGATTTGATTAAGTTTTTAGGTGCTTGTTCTCAAGTATTAAGTGTTTATATATATTTAATGCCAAAGATAATTTTTAATACCCACGACAATAAAACTCATACCGTTGACATACAAAATGGATTAACTGTAATGGAAGGTGCAGTTCAAAATGATATTCCAGGTATTGATGCGGACTGTGGCGGTGGAATGGCATGTGCTACATGTCATGTATATGTAGATGAAGATTGGTTTCAGAAACTTCCACAAAAAGATGATGGTGAGGAAGACATGTTAGATATGGCATTTGAACCGAAAAAAAATAGTAGATTAAGTTGCCAGATAATTGTTTCGGATGAATTAGATGGTTTAGTTGTTAATATTCCGTCTAAGCAAAGTTAAACTATGAATAAAACAGATGCATTAATAATTGGAGCAGGTCCAACAGGTTTGTTCACAGCTCATCAACTTAAATTAATAGGTTTGGATTGTGAAATAGTAGATAATTTAGATAAAATTGGTGGACAGTGCATTGAGCTTTATCCTGACAAACCTATTTATGATATACCAGCAGTTCCTGAATGCACAGGAGAAGAGTTAACTAATAATTTAATCGAACAAATTAAACCATTCAATATAAAAACTCATTTAGGAGAAAGAGTTGATGAGGTAAAAAAAGATGGAGAAAATTGGTTTGTAAAAACAAATCAAGGTAAAACATTTTTGACCCCCAATGTTATAATTGCTGGAGGAGTAGGTTCTTTTGAACCTCGAAAATTTCCTCCTAAAGAATGTGAAAAATTTGAAAATAAATCAATATTTTATTCTGTAAAAGATAAAACAATATTTGAAGGAAAAACAGTTTCAATATTTGGTGGAGGGGATAGTGCTTTAGATTGGGCAGTAGAGCTATCAAAGTCATCTAAAGTAAATTTAATACATAGGCGTGATGATTTTAGAGGTGCACAAGCAACTGTGGACAAAGTTCATGACCTTGCTAAATCTGGAAAAATAAATCTATATACAAAATATCAACTTACAAATGTGCACGGAGGAAATAATTTAGAGAGTATAGATATAAAACATGACAGTAAAGAAATTAAAACTATTAAGACAGATTTTGCTCTAGGGTTTTTTGGCTTAATAATGCAACTTGGTCCAATTGCAGATTGGGGACTTAATATTGATAAAAAAACAGTAACTGTTGACACGGAAAAATTTGAGACTAATCAAAAAGGAATTTATGCTGTTGGAGATATATGTTCTTATCCAGGAAAGTTAAAACTTATTTTGTCTGGGTTTCATGAGGGAGCTCTTGCGGCTAGAGCTTGTTTTAAATTAGCAAGACCCAATGAAAAATATCGATTTGAATTCACAACATCTTCTAAAACAATAAAAGATAGACTTGGCGTGAAAAGTGATTGAGTTATTTTCAGCTAATACGCCAAATGGATGGAAGATAAGTATTATGCTCGAAGAAATTGGCTATGAATACAAGCTAACCAAAGTTGATCTGACAAAAGATGAACAATTTAAGCCAGAATTTAAAAAGATAAGTCCTTTTGGAAAAATTCCAGTAATCAAAGATCATGAGAACAATAAATTTATCTTCGAGTCTGGTGCAATATTAATTTATCTAGGTGAAAAAAGTGGAAAATTTTATAACGAAAAAGATAAACTAGTTATTAATCAATGGTTAATGGCTCAAATGGGAACTGTAGGTCCAATGATTGGTCAACATCATCAGTTTCATCACTATAATCCTGGTAAAAGTGAATTTGGAGAAGAAAGATATTTTAAAATTACTAAAAGAATTTATGGAGAATTAGATGCAAGATTAAAAGAATCTAAATTTCTTGCAGGCTCTGATTATACAATTGCAGATATTGCAACATGGCCATGGTTGGCGAGACATGAATGGCACGATATTGGTTTGAAAAATTATCAGAATTTATCTAGATGGTATTTAGAAATTGCTAAGCGTGAGGCTGTTATTAAAGGTTATAATTTTATAGATAAACAAGCCAAAATTCCAGAACTATAAGTATTTATCCAAAAAATCTGTAAAGAGTACTAAGAATTCCATAACCTGAGAATTCAATAGCAACAATAACAATAATTATTAAAATTAACTTTTTATTCATTTTAAAAATAAATATATCAACAAGATAATCCAGAAAAAAGGATAGTAAAAGTAAATATACTTCTTGGCGAAGAGAAATGATATTGAGTTTTGCTTAGATGATTTTTTTTTCATTTTTAATCATCTGCATGTACTTTTTCTTCTTTTTCATGCTTTTCTTGTGCAGCTATTGTATACTTAGCAACAGGTCTTGCCATTAATCTTTTTAATCCAATTGGTTCTGCAGTATCTAGGCAGTATCCATAGGTATCTTGTCTTATTCTCATTAAAGCTTTATCAATTTCTGATATTAGTTTAATTTGTCTATTGATTGCTTTCATCTCTACATTGCTATCAATATAAGAGTTTGCTTGATCAACAATATCCGCTGAAATATTATTGTCATCCATTCCACCATTGTAAAGAGCCTCGTTATTTGCTTTAATTAATTCTTTTTTCCATTCAGTTAGTCTAATTCTAAAATATACTTTATGTTTTTCACACATATACTTTTCAGTATCTTTTGGAACATAAGTTTTTGAAATTTTTACATGACCTTTGGATACAATTTTGGCTGAAGTTGATTTTGTTTTACTTACAACTTTAGTTTTTGGCTTTGATACTTTTTTTTTAGCTTTAGCTGTCTTTGGCATAGCGTAATTTTAACCGCTCGCAGTATATTCAGCAAATTAGGGGTGTCAAGCAAGCTTAATTGATATAAATATTTATAAATGACGATTAATAACAAAAATATTGATAATGTTTTTTATATTTTTGTTACAGCTCATTTAATCTTCTGGACTTTTACTCCATCACTAACAAATCATAATTTACCATTGGACACCATTGAAGCTTTAGCTTGGGGAAGTAATTTAGATTGGGGATTTAATAAACATCCACCAATGAGTGCTTTTTTTCCAGAAATATTTTTTCAAATTTTTGGATCTCAAGATTGGGTTTATTATTTGTTAAGTCAAATTTTTGTGATTATTTCTTTCTATTATGTTTTTAAATTTTCAAATGAAATATTTAACAATAAGCTTTTAGGTTTAATATCTGTATTATTACTTGAAGCTATATATTTCTATAATTTCACTACTCCTGAATTTAATGTGAATGTTTGCCAATTACCCTTTTGGTCTTTAACTGTATATTACTCATGGAAAATTTATTCTGGAAAAGAAATAAAGTTTGTAGATTGTTTTTTAGTAGGCTTATTTGCAGCATCAGGTTTTTTATCAAAATATCTCTTTATTTATCTATTGGTTTCTATTGATTTTTTATTTATTTATTTAATTTTTTTTAAAAAAGAGAGAAAATTTGATTTTAAATATTTAATTACTTTAGAAGTTTTCTTAATAGCATTAGTTCCACATCTAATTTGGTTAAATAATAATGAGTTTATTACAATTACATATGGATTAGCTAGAACTGGCTTAGAACAATCTAGCTTAGTAGACCATATTAAATTTCCAGCAATCTTTATATTAAAACAATTAGGAATTTTAATTCCTTTTTTAGTATTATTCTGGTTATTGATTAAAAGAATTAATTTAAAAATTAATTTTAGAGATAAAAAGTTACTTTTTTTATTAGCAATTAATATTTTACCAATTGCTTTAATGTTTTTAACTTCATTACTAAGTGGATCAAAAATAAGAACAATGTGGATGACGCCGTTTTACTTATTTTTTGGAACCTTAATGGTTTATTTATTTCAAGCCCAAATTAATCTAAAAAAACTTAAACCATTTATGATTGGATTTGTTTTCTTTTTCTTTTTATCTCCAGCACTTTACGCTTACGTGTCAATTTCACAAGATGATAAGAGAACAGATTATCCAGGAAAAGAAATTGCAATAAAAACACAATATGCCTGGAATAAACAATTTAATTCAACTATTAATGTTGTTTTGGGTAATGAATGGAATGCTGGAAACTTATCATATCATTTAAAATCAAGACCTGTCTGGATAGGTTCATTTAACAGAGAAAAACTCGATCAATTGAAAGACTACATGTGCCTTGATAGTATTTGTGTAGGGTCAAGATAGATGAAATACGTAATTTTAATTCCAATTTATAATGATAGAGAATCTTTAAAGTTATTGTTAGAAAATATTAATTCTGAAATAAAAGATTTAAATCATGAGATATCTATAATTGTTATAAATGATGCGTCATCACAACAAATTATTGATAATTACTCAAATATAACAAATATCAATTCTTTAGAAATAATAAATATGAAAGAAAATAGAGGTCATGCAAGATGTATTGCATCTGGACTGAAATACATATATGAAAAAAAAGATTTTGATTTTGTAATTCCAATGGATGGCGATGGGGAAGATAGACCAGAAGAAATCAAGAATTTTATTCAATTTTCAGAAAAATCAAATGATAAATCAATAATTGGTGAGAGGGTTAAGAGATCCGAAAGTTTGTTTTTTAAAATTTGTTATCATTTTCACAAGTTTTTAACTTTTGTTTTTACAGGGCAATCAATTAAATTTGGTAATTTTACTTGCTTATCTAAATTAACAGTAAAAAAATTATTAGATGAAAAATCTACATGGAACAGTTTTTCTGGATCTTTAAAAAAAATAGAAAAAGATTTAGTTTCTATATCATCTATTAGAGGCAAAAGATATTTTGGACCATCTCAAATGAGCTTTTTTAATTTGTTAAAACATTCACTATCAATAATAAGTGTTTTCAGAAAAACTGTTTTGATTAGATCAGCTTTATTTATAGTTTTTTATATTTTGCTAATTAAGAGTTATGCCTCAGTAATAACTTCAATACCATTAGTCCTTCTGTTGATAATGATATATTCAATTTCTAGTTTAGCTTTAAGAGAAAATATTGACGAGTTTGAAAAATCATTAGAAAATATTCACGATATTGATAAGGTTAAGTAGTAGAAAAATATAAGGGTATGAAAAACTTTTTTAGAAAAGTTGCTTTTGGAATAGGTCCTAATGAGGATGTTCCCTCAGATCCTTTAAAATGGGCACTTAATCAATTGGGTGATGTTCCAGATTTGACCTGGACAGGTAAAATATATTCCGAAAAAGAATTAAGAAAACATTATAGAGACTGGGTTTATGGTGATAGAAAGGTTTTACGAAAAAAATATAAAGATAACAAAACACTTTATAAAATAAATAAAGATATTTTAAGACACAAAACTGGTCAAAAATTTTGGGAGTCTTTAGAAATTTCGATTAGACACAATGAAGGAATTAACAGTAATCATCCAGTTTTAGCAAAACTATGGATGTTTTGGGGAAATTTTTTTGCAATTAGTGAAAAAGATTTTTTAGCTAATTATTCAACTGGCCCATATCAAAGAGAAATTATTCGACCAAATTTAAATCAATCATTTGAAAAAATGGTTTACGATGTGACCACTTCATGGGCAATGATTCATCATTTAGATAATAGTGAAAGTGCTGGACCTAAAAGTATTACAGCAAGAGATGAATGGAGAAGAAGGAAAAAAGAACCTGCAACTATTAATGAAAATCACGCACGAGAACTTTTAGAACTTCATACAGTGTCGCCAAAAGCTGGTTATACTCAAGAAGATGTTATTCAACTAGCATATATCATGACTGGCTGGCAACATAAATGGAGTAAAAAAAATTTAGAAACTGGAAATGTTTGGTTTAATTCTGAATATCATCAACCAGGAAAAAAAAATGTTTTAGGGAAAGAATATAAAAAAGGAAAAAAAACATTAGCTATTGTAATCAAAGATTTAGTTAATCACCCAAACTGTAGAGATTTTTTAGCTGAAAGACTTTGTAGATACTTAATAACAGATGAGCCAACAAAAGATATGAAGCAACCTATTATAGATGCTTTCAAAAAAACGGATGGATATTTACCAGAGATACACAAAGCTGCATTAAAAGTAGCATTTGATTACAACAATAAATATAAAAAATTTCAAACACCTGAAAATTGGTTAATTCAAGTTGCAAAAATCGCAGATTTAAATTGGCCGCCATCAGCAGATCTAATGGACAAGTATGAGCTTGGTCAAAAACCGTTTGGTTCACATCGAGAACCAGAGCGGCTTTTGAGAAATATTGGTCATCATCCTTACAGAGCAAAACAACCAAATGGTTGGTCAGATCACTCTGATGATTGGATTTCGCCAGAATTATTAATCAGAAGACTTGTATATGCAAAAGCTAGTTACAATTTTTCTAAAATGGAAAATAATAAAAATGCTGCATATTATGAAAGCATTGTTGAAAAAAATTTCAATGATCCAACTAAAATAATGAAATATATAAATCAAAAAAATAGAGCTGTTGAAAAACATACTTTACTTTTTAATCACCCGGAGTTTTTAAAAGCATGAAGATATCAAGAAGAGATTTTTTAAAAACCACAGCTCTAACGTCGTTATATTTTGCTGGTTTTGGAACACCAACTTATGCATCGGGACCAAAAAAAAATTTAGTCATAATTATGCTTCGTGGTGGAATGGACGGCTTATGTGCAATTCCAATTAAGGGTGATAAAAATTTTGAAAAATTAAGAAGCAAAATTAATCTCGAAAGAACTTTAAAATTAACATCAGATTTTGATTTACACCCAGCATTAAAAACATTTAAAAGTCTTTGGGATCAAAACTTAAGTGCAGCAGTACATGCAACAAATATTCCTTATACAGGAAGATCCCACTTTGACGGTCAAAATTTAATGGAGTCGGGTGGTAAAATACCTTACCAAGAAAAAACAGGTTGGCTTGGTAGAGGAATGAAAACTGCAGGTTTAACAGGACAAGGATTAGCTTTAGCTTTACCAATGCCTTTATTAATTAGAGGTGTTCCAATGAATAATAATTATTTTCCTGTAGGTCGTAGTCTACCATATCCCGATACTCTAGAATTAATAAAACAAGCATACAAAGAGCATGACGAAAAATTATTAAGTGATAATTTAGAAATAATTTTAAATAGAGATTTTAACAATAGATCAAGCGATGATGCTTGGATACTAGCTTCAAGCGCTGGTACTGAGTTATCAAAACCTAATGGACCTAAAGTTGCAGTTTTTGAAGTGGATGGTTTTGACACGCATGCTGCACAAGGTGCAACAGATGGTGCGCATGCAGATTGTCTATCAGATTACGACAATATCGTTAGATCTCTAAAATCATCAATGTCTGAAGAAGCATTTAATAACACTTTAGTTTTAACCCTTACAGAGTTTGGCAGAACAATTAAACAGAATAGTAGTAATGGAACAGAGCATGGTTATGGTTCAGCTATCTTAATGGCAGGTGGATTAGTTAAAAAAGCTCAAGTTCATACCGATTGGCCAGGACTAAAGAAAAAAGAACTATTTGAAGGAAGAGATTTAAATTCTACAATAGACTCAAGAGCAATTTATGCTTCAGCAATGTCCACAGTATTTGATGTAGATTTTAAAAAAATTACAAAAGATGTGTTTTGGGGAGAGAATTTATCAAATTTATCTGATAAGCTTTTTAAAGCTTAATTTGTTATGAAAAAAATATTACTAGTCATTACTTTAAGCTTATTAACCTCAAGCAATTCATTTGCAGAGAATTTAAATTGGTTTTTTAATAAGTGGCTTTCTGAAAACGGACATCATCAATATTTAAATGAGCAAGGATCTAACAATCTAAATATCAAAATAAAAAATAAAGCATTATCAGCTACTAATATTGCTTATCACTCAAACCCAAACAGAGATACCTTGATTTACTATTTATGGAAATATTCATATAGAGATAGAAGTCAACATTTAAAAGAGTTTAAACCAACAAATAGTTCCTACGATTTTAAATTCAACTTAATTGAGGATGAATTTATAAAAAAGCAAACGAAAACTGTAAAAAAGCAAATGAAAACCAAAGGTATCCTTAGTTATTTATATTATCAAGATGGTGAAGTATTAATCGACGAACTTTCTCCTAAAGAAAGACTGGGAGAGTTTTTGAATAATGAAACAAAATTTTATTCAATGTCGATGGGTAAGTCAGTAACTTCTTATTTAGTAGGTCACGCAATATGTGATGGTTATATTGATGGAGTTGATGCTAGAGTAAATGACTGGCCTATAATAAAAGATTCTCTTTATCATGATCAAAAATTAATTAATTTCTTAAATATGAATACTGGTGATCAAAAATACATCGACGAGTTTGAAGATGGTACTAGTAAATTAGGCCCATATGAAGACGCAGATATTGCAACAACCATGCGCTTTCACTTTAACAACCAAAATACAAAAAAATCTAAAGAAAGATACAATTACAATGGATTTGTCACTCAGTTAATTTTAAATTATATGAAATTTAAAATTGGTGAAGATTATGACAAATTTTATAGCAAAGTTTTCAACGATAAAATAAAGATCAAAAATAGCATTCGTTATGGCTATACTAGTCTTAAAGAACATTTTGGAAATGGACATCCTAACATAATGGCAACAAGATTTGACTATCTTAGAATTGCAAAAGCTATAATGGATGATTATCAAAATGATACTTGTGTTGGAAAATATTTAAAAGAAATTTATAAAAGAAGAATACCTAAAGGAAGCAAAGAAAAAGAAGAGCCCTTATTTAATCGTACAAAATCATACGGTGGTCAATTTCATATGGATTTTCCAGGATTAAAAGACAAAATTATATTTGGTATGGGCGGCTATGGTGGGAATATGATTTTAATTGATGTAGAAAATTCAAGAATACTGGTTGTTAATTCACTCCATTATAATAATAAAAAATATAAATATAATCACAAAAAACTACTGTACGATCCATTTAAAAAACGAAAAGGTTAAATGAAAAAAGTACTATTAATAATTTTATCTTTTTTCATATTTTTTTCTGTTCAAGCCAATGAATGGAAAAATAAAAATAAATGGAAAATATCTTGTGGTGTAGTCGACAAAGAGTCTTTAATTGTAAATGGAAAAAGTAAAAGGTATTCAAAAAATGAATTTAAATTAGTGGATGTAGTTTTCAAACTTGATAAGGGTGAAGTTGGAAGTTGTCCTACAGATAAAAAACCAGCAGGAGGATATCCTTATTCTGGAAGACAAGAAATAACTCATAAACTTCCAATCGGACATACTATTTTTGAGACGGATATTACTATTGACGGTGCTCCATCAGCTAGATCAACTATATTTCAAATCCACGATGGTAGAAATAGTGGTGCTCCACCTTCATGGGTTGGAATTGATGATGGTTGGAAAATTATTCAAAAATTTCCTAAAGGAGAATGTTCAAAAGAAAATTGTAAAATGCTGGAATTAATAACTTTAGAAACTGGTAAGACATATAGGTTTAAAGCTGAAATAGACTATCAAAAAAAAGCAAAATTTTTATCTATTAAATATTATCTTGATGATAAATTTATACTTCATCATTATGATGTTCCACTTTTAACAAAAAAAACTGACGGACCTTATGGACCAACCAAACCTTATATTAAAATTGGTATTTATAGAATTGGTGAAACAGGAACCACAACTTATACTTATAAAAATTTAATAGTAAAAACTAAAAAAAAATCATCATTTGAAAAGGTTGATACTTCTGCTGAGTTCATTGTGGTTGTAAAAAATAAAATTGACAAAAATATTTTAATTAAAATTAAAGGTTTTGGAAAAGAAAAAGTTGTTGAAAAAGCTATGAATGAATGTATGAAAAAAAATGCAGATGGTTGTTATGTTCATTACTCTAGCAAGGTTGCAAAGTTTTAAGTAAAAAAATTTAAAAGTAAATGAAAAAAATTATATTAATATTAATATCATTATTATTATTTACTACAATTTCATATACTGATGAATTCAAGGCAAAAATGACTAAAAAAGAAAAAAAAAATTTTGCTTTTTACGTTCTTAAAGCTCAATCCGACAATAAAATGGAATTTAATAGTAGAAATGTTCCTAATCGACCTGGACTTTATAAATTTTTCGATAATCTTGAGGATAATATGGGCGTTGCAGAAAAAGGAATTGAATTTAATTTAAGTTATTCTGATGTAGGCCACAAGTACGATTGGAATAGATGGGGAAGACCAGGTTTTGCTCAGCGTTTCCAAATTCATGAACCAAAAAAATACACAACTAAAAAAGGAAAAACTAAATGGTATCGAGTTGGTTATTTTATTCCGAAAAATATAAATACATCAAAGCACAATTTGTCTTTATTTGATTTTAAAATGATTTACGGAAAGGAAGGAGAAAAGGCCGTAGGACCTGGATTAAATATAAATAATAATAGTATTTTATGGATATTTAATGGACCAAATTATAAAGTTGCACCAAATGAAGTTGGTGAACAATATTACTTTGATAATTTGGTGGTACATCTTGATGATAGATTTTCTCCTTTAAGAGGGAAATGGGTAAATTTATTAATTAATGCAAAATGGGCTAAAGATGGATTTTTACATTTGTGGATTGATGGAAAATTAAGATCTAGTTATTTTGGAGATGTTTTAGGAGGAGCTTCAAGAGTAAGGTTTAAATTTGGTCCTTACAGAAACTATATGACCGATGCTACTGATCAAGGTTTAGAAATTAAAGATGCAGTCATTCGTTATTCTAATGTTGGAAAAGCAGATAAATGTGATGATTTATGGAGTGGTTGTGATGAAATTATCAATCAACTAACTAATAACTCTCAAGTTCATGGAGCAATATCTGTTAGTAAGTGTATTCCATCTGGTGACGGTGATAAACCAGCAACCTGTGAAAATCTTGGCTATCCACAAAATCCTAGACCTTTTTGATTAATTTTGATTAGCAGCAACCGCAGCTTTTTTTAGCAGCTTTTGGCTGATCGTCAGCTTTTGCAGCTTCTAATTCTTTTTGTTCGTCTTCAAAAGCCTTTTGTTTCTTTGAAATCTTGTCTTCAAAGTAATCATAAAGAGAAGCAAAACCTAATTTAGCGGCTCTTTTTTCCTCGTAATTTTTTCGGCCTTTAAGGTTTTCAATTATTTTAACTATTTCTTGGTTTTGCATGCTCTCTTTTTATTAAAAAAGCTAAATAAATCAAGCTCTAATAGTGGGTAAACAATAAAAGTCAGCTGTATCAATTTTAGAAGAATATTGCCTTCGCATATTCCATTTTTTATGAACCCCGGCACTTGCAACACTTAAAGTAGATCTTCCGTATCGGTGATTGGTGTTATCAATTGATCGCATTAAGCTATTTATTTTTTCATCTTTCTCAGATGTAAATAAATTTGTTTTGTCACTAGCATTCGATAGTCCTGTTAGCATGACACCTGCTTTTTGATAACGGTAACCGTTTTTAAAAATACTCTCAAGTATTGAAACTGCTGTCTTAACTGTTTCAATACTATTGTTCGTTGCAATAGGAAAATCAACTGTCTTTGCGTTTGAATAATAACCAAAGTTTCTTTGAAAAGGGCTGGTTCTTACAAATACAGTAATTGCTTTTGCAACTAAAGACTCTGATCTAATTTTTTCAGAAGCATTCAAACAATAATTTGCAACTGCTTCTTTTAATTCTTGGAAAGTTTCTATTCTTTTACCAAATGATCTTGAAACAACACAACTTTTTCTTTTAGTGGTAGTTGTTTCTAATCCAATACACGAAACTCCTCTAAGTTCCATCGCAGTTCTAGAACTTAAAACATTTGAGGATTTTTTAATCCAGGTATTTGATTTATTTTTTAATTGCTTGGCATTATAAATTCCATGTTTTTTATAAAACTTAGTTAATTGCCTTCCAACACCCCAAACATCATTGATTTCTACTTTTTCTAAAATAGGATCTAAGTTTTCTATTCCAATTAAGCTTGTCACCCCTGATTGTTTTTTCTTAGCAATATGATTTGCAACTTTACTTAAAGTTTTTGTTTTTGCTATTCCTATACTTGTTGGAATACCAGTCCATTGCAAAACTGTTTCTCTAATTTCTTTTCCAACCTTTTCTACATCTTGATCTGGGAAATTTGACAAATCTAAAAATGCTTCATCAATTGAATAAACTTCTATTTCTGAATTAAATCTTTTAAGTGTTCGCATTACTCTCCTAGATAAATCTCCATATAAAGAATAATTGGATGAAAATACTTCAACTTTATTTTTAAGAATGATATCTTTTGCTTTAAAGTAAGGTTCACCCATTTTAATCCCTAAAGCTTTTGCTTCATTAGATCTCGAAATGATACAGCCATCATTATTAGATAAAACAACAACAGGCTTTCTCCTTATTTTAGGATTAAATAATCTTTCACAAGAAACATAAAAAGAATTACAGTCAATTAATGCTATTTTTTTAGTACGTAGAATGGATGACATAAGTAACAACTCCCCAAATAAAAATATCTTGCTCTTCATTAATTAAAATTCTGTCAGAAAATTCTTTAGATCCAGAGGTTAAAAATTTTTTATCTCTTTCCTGAACTAAAGTTTTAACTACAAGCTCATCATGAACATTTGCAATCACAGTTGAAAAGTTTTTTGGCTTTAAACTTTTATCAACAACTAATAAGTCTCCATCATTAATACCAACATCGACCATAGATTTACCTTGAACTCTGATGATGAAAGTTGCTGGAACATTTCTTATTAAATGCATGTTCAGATCAATATCTTCTTCGATATAATCAGTAGCAGGGGAAGGAAAACCAGCGCCTGCTTTATGCAAATAATAAGGGATTGTTAGTTTCATGTTCTTGTTTTGTTCTAATTTATAGCCTATTTATTGAATACACTCAAGAGGTTGTATTTTGAGTCCGTAATTGAATCAAAAGTGAATCAAAACGTGAACATCCAAACTACATTTTGTATGCTTGTGGATAACTTCAACCACTAGTAGTTTAAGTTGGTTATTAAGTTATATAAATTTTAATTTGATTATGAGTATTTTAGATTTTGTAATGGTTGGTTCTAATGATTATAAAAAATCAAGCGAGCTATATGATGCTGCTTTTGAACCTTTAAAGTTAAAAAAAATTTTAACAACAGAAAAATATATTGGTTATGCTCATTCAAGTGACCCAGAGAAAGTAATATTTTATATAACCAATCCAGTTAACGGCAAACCAGCAACCAAAGGTAATGGATCACAAGTAACTTTGTTGGCAGACTCAAAAGAGGCTGTAGAAAATTTTTATCAGATTGCAATTTCGAAAGGAGCAACAGATGAGGGGGCACCAGGTGTTAGAAAAGATGGAAATTACTACGGGTATATACGTGACTTAGATGGAAATAAGATTGCAGCTAAAAGTATTTTAAAATAAAAAAGGAGATATATGAAATTAAATTGTCATTGTGGAGCTGTTGAAGCAGAAGTTAATGCTACAGTTAACGAATTAACAAAAATTGTAAGATGTAACTGTTCTATTTGTAAAAGAAAAAATGCAACAATGGGTATGGTTAAAAATGAAGACTTTAAAGTTACTAAAGGAACAGACAAATTAAAACTTTATCAATATCATACAAAGGTTGCTAATCATTACTTTTGTACTGAATGTGGAATTTACACTCATCACAATCCAAGAAGTGCACCAGCTATGACAGGATTTAATTTAGGATGTGTAGACGAGGTGAAGGTCGAAGATTTAAAAGAAGTAGCTAACTTTGATGGTCTCAACCATCCAATGGATCAAGAAAAATAAAAGTTCAATGAAATTAGTGGAAGAGTGTTTTAAAAAAGTTAAAAAAGATTGTTTTAAGTTTATAAAATCACAAGAAACTTCTACCGAAAAGTTTAGTAATAAAGAAGGAATGATAAAGAATTTTTTAATTCCTATAAGTTTTTGGATAGCAAAAAAAACAGTTAATAAAAAACCTTACTTTGTAGGATTAGCAGGGGGACAGGGCACAGGCAAGACAACTACAAGCTCAATAATAAAAATTATATTAGAAAAGTACTTTAAATTAAATGTATTTAAAATTTCAATAGATGATTTTTATAAAACTAGAAAAGAAAGAATAGCTTTATCAAAAAAGGTTCATCCAATGTTGCTTACCAGGGGTGTTCCTGGAACTCATGATATTAATATGATGTTGAATTTCTTTAAAAAATCTAAAGCAAAAAAATTCAAAAAATTGAAACTACCAAATTTTAATAAGGCAATTGATGACAGATTTCCTAAAAATAAATGGAACAAAATCAACAGAAGACCAGATATTGTTATTTTTGAGGGATGGTGTGTTGGAGCCAGAGCAGAAACTAACAATACATTAAAAAAATCAATTAATTCTATGGAAAAAGCTAATGATCAAAAACTGATTTGGAGAAAGTATGTAAATCAACAATTAAAAACTAAATATAAAAAGCTATATTCTCAGTTAAATTGTATGATTTACTTAAAAGCAAAAAACTTTAGTTTATTGCAGAAGTGGAGATTAAAGCAGGAACGTAAACTGTGGTTAAAAACAAAGAAAAAAGGTGTTCATAAAATAATGAGCAAAAGGGACGTAATAAATTTTATGCAAACTTACCAAAGAATTACTCAGAACATGTTTAAAAATACGCCTAAATATGCATCTATAATTGTAAATTTAAACAGTAACCATCAAATTAAAACTGCTGTATATAAATCGAAATGAAAAAAATATTTATCATAGTTATCGCATCAATATTCTACTTAAGTAACGCTTTAGCAGTTACTCTTCTCGATGCATTAAATCAAACTTATCAAAACAATATTCAATTAAATGCTGAAAGAGAAAATATTAAAGCATCGGAGGAAGATGTAAATATTGCTAAAAGTGATTATAAACCTTCATTAACTTTAAGCGGATCTCAAAGCTTTGAAAATACTAATAAACTTACTAACCAAAGTGGAGGTGATGCAACAATAAATGATGTGGATCCATTTACTACCTCTATAAAGTTAGAACAAACTCTACTAGATTATGGAAGAGATTTAACACTAAAAAAAAATATTACAGCCCTAAATCTTGCAAAAGCACAACTGGTTAAAAAAGAACAAGATGTTCTTCACAATGCGATCTACGCATATACAAACTTAATTTTTGCAAGAGAAACGCTTGAAATTAATTCTAAAAATTTAAATTTATTAATTAGACAAGTTGAAAATGATAAAATTAGAAGAGACAGAGGTCAAATTACAAATACTGACCTTGCGCAATCTGAATCTTCATTAGCGGGAGCACAAGCTCAATTTGCAAAAGCTAAAAGTGACTTATTAATTAGTAAGCTTAATTATGAAAATATAATTGGAAAAATAAGTGATCCAAATCAGTTGCAAAAGAACACAAATGCAATCGTTTCTTTACCATCATCTCTAGATAAAGCACTAAATCTTTCAAAACAAAATAATCCAGATATTTTAATTGCAAAATTAGACTTAGAAAAATCTGAAAAAGATTTAGCAATTTCAGAATCTGATTTAAAACCTACTGCATCATTATCGTTACAAAGAACTTATACAGATGATTTAAGTGCTACTGTAGACGAAAAAGAACAAGATGTATTAAAAGCAACTCTTAGCTGGCCTTTTTATTCTGGCGGAAAAAAACGATCAACAATTAATAAAAATTCAAATCTAACAACTCGAAAAAGATTACTTTTAGATGATGCAGTTAAAACAAATGAAACTAATGTTGCAAGTGCATGGTCAAGTTTGCAATCTTCAGAAAGTTTCCTGAACTCAGTTAAAGTTCAAGTAAGTGCTTCCCAAATAGCTTATGAAGGAATTGCCGCTGAGTACGAAAGAGGATCAAGAACAACTCTTGATGTTATTCAATCAAATTCATTATTACTTTCTGCTCAAATTTCTTTAGCAAGTTCTGAGAAAAATTACCTAATGGCTCAATACAGTTTGTTGAAGGCAGTAGGACTTCTCAATAGCCAGTATCTAAAACTTAAGTAATTATTTGATTTTTTTGACTAAAAAATAAATATATTGCTAATGAGAACAAAATGTGTACATTTATTTCATGATTCGAGTGTTAAAAAATTTAAAAAAAGAGGCAAAAAATGACGAAAAATAACCTAAAAGTAGTTAAATCTACTAAAGATCAAGAAATGGATGTTAAAGAGAAGAACAAGGCACTAGATGCTGCAATAGCACAAATTACAGATAATTTTGGAAAAGGCTCTGTAATGAAGCTTGGTGAAAAGAGAGCGATGGACATTGAATCTGTTTCAACAGGTTCTTTAAGTCTTGATTTAGCTTTAGGTATAGGTGGATTACCAAAAGGAAGAATTATTGAAGTTTATGGACCAGAGTCATCTGGTAAAACAACTTTAGCATTACAAGTTGTTGCTGAAGCTCAAAAATCTGGAGGCATTTGTGCATTCGTTGATGCAGAGCATGCATTAGACCCAGTTTATGCAAAAAAATTAGGAGTAAATACTGAAGAACTTTTAATTTCACAGCCAGATACTGGAGAACAAGCATTAGAAATTGCTGATACATTAGTAAAATCAGGCTCTATTTCAGTAATCGTTATCGACTCTGTTGCAGCTTTAACTCCAAAAGCTGAAATTGAAGGCGAGATGGGAGATCATCATGTTGGTCTTCAATCAAGATTAATGAGTCAGGCGTTAAGAAAATTAACTGGTTCAATATCAAACACAAATACAATGATGATTTTCATTAACCAAATTAGAATGAAAATTGGAGTTATGTTTGGAAGTCCAGAAACAACATCAGGTGGTAATGCACTTAAGTTTTACTCATCTGTAAGAATGGATATTAGAAGAATTGGTGCGATCAAAGATAAAGATGAAATTATTGGTAACTCTACAAGAGTGAAAGTAGTTAAGAATAAAGTAGCACCACCATTTAAAGTTGTTGAATTTGACTTAATGTACGGAAGAGGAATTAGCAAGATGGGTGAACTAGTCGATCTTGGTTCTAAAGCAGATATAATTGAAAAATCAGGTGCTTGGTATGCTTATAAAGGAGAGAAGATTGGTCAAGGTAGAGAAAATGCTAAGACTTATCTAGCTCAAAATCCTAAAGTTGCTGCAGAAATTGAAATGGCAATTAGAGAAAAAGCAGGTGTGATTTCAAAGAAAATAGAGGGAAATCCAATCGATCCTGAAAAATTGGAAAAAGAAAAGAAAGTAGCTGAAAAAGAAGAGGCTGATAAAGCAGAAGCTATTCCACCATCTAAAAAGAATTAATAGGTCATCTTTATTAATAAAAGGCGCTTAAATTAAGCGCCTTTTTTCCCTTCGATATCTAGACATAGAATAAAAAAGCTGTATTTTAAAAATATGGCAGACAAAACGCTCAATGAAATAAGAAATACTTTCCTAAAGTATTTTGAAAAAAACGATCACAAGATTGTTGAGTCTAGTAATTTAGTTCCTAACAACGATCCTACATTGATGTTTGCTAACTCTGGAATGGTTCAGTTTAAGAATGTTTTCACAGGGTTAGAAAAAAGAGAATATGTAAGAGCCACAACTTCACAAAAATGTGTAAGGGCAGGTGGTAAGCATAACGACTTAGAGAATGTTGGTTACACACCAAGACATCATACATTTTTTGAGATGTTAGGAAATTTTTCCTTTGGTGATTATTTTAAAGAGCAAGCAATTCATTATGCCTGGGATTTGATAACCAAAGATTTTGGTATTGATAAAAATAGGCTTTATGTAACTGTATTTCATGAGGATGATGAAGCATTCAATTTTTGGAAGAAAATAGCGGGTTTTAGCGATGATAGAATTATTAGGATAGCAACTTCTGATAACTTTTGGTCTATGGGTGAGACTGGTCCATGTGGTCCCTGCTCTGAAATCTTTTTTGATCATGGGGATCATTTGCTGGGAGGATTACCTGGTACTAAAGACGAAGACGGAGATAGGTTTATAGAAATTTGGAATTTAGTCTTCATGCAATTTGAACAAGTTACAAAAGACAAAAGAATTGATCTTCCAAAACCATCTGTTGATACTGGGATGGGTCTAGAGAGAATTGCAGCTTTGTTACAGGGTACACATGATAATTATGAAACAGATCATTTCAAAAAATTAATTGGTTCGATATCAGAATTTACAAAAGTTAAATTGAATGAAAATAATATTTCAAGTTTTAGAGTAATTGCAGATCACTTAAGAGCAAGTTCCTTTCTTTTAGCTGAGGGCGTTCTGCCATCTAATGAAGGAAGAGGTTATGTCCTTAGAAGAATTATGAGAAGAGGTATGAGACACTCACATTTACTTGGTTCTAAAGAACCAGTTTTTAATAAAATTTTTGATACTCTTAAAGAAGAAATGAAAGGTAACTATCCTGAGGTAGAGAGATCAGAGACCTTAATTAAAGAAACTTTAAAAATGGAAGAAGAAAAATTTTTGGTTTTACTTGATAGAGGAATAAAAATTTTAAATGAGGAAATAGATAAAATAGAAAAAGTTTTACCTGGGGAAGTAGCATTTAAGTTATATGATACATATGGTTTCCCGTTAGATTTAACAGAAGATATTTTAAAAAATAAATCTTTAACAGTTGATCAAAATAAATTTGACGAACTAATGAAAAAAAGCAAAGAACTTGCTAAAAAAAATTGGAAAGGTTCTGGCGATAGTTCACAAGAACAAATTTGGTTTGGTATAAAAGATAAAGTTGGTCCAACAGAATTTTTAGGTTATGAGTTTAGTAGATCAGAAGGAGTTGTTTTATCAATTATAAAAGATAACAATGAAACAGAAAAATTAATAGCAAACGAAGAAGGTGCAATTGTAACCAATCAAACACCTTTTTATGGGGAGTCAGGAGGTCAACTAGGTGATACAGGAAAAATAACTTTAGGAGATTTTATATTTGAAGTAACGGATACTCAAAAACAACTCGGTGATTTATTTGTTCATTATGGAATTTTGAAAAATGGAGAAATTAAGATCAATGATGTTGTAGAAATGAAGATTGATGAAGAAAGAAGAGGTAACCTAAAGGCATATCATTCAGCTACGCATTTATTACACGAGTCTTTGAGAAGAACTTTGGGAAAACACGTTATGCAAAAAGGCTCACTTGTTGCACCAGATCGACTAAGATTTGATTTTAGCCATATGAAACCAATAACAAATGAGGAATTGTTAAAGATTGATAAAATAGTTAATGATTACGTTTCTAATAGTACTGAAGTGACTACAAGAATAATGACTCCAAAAGCAGCTATAGAAAAGGGAGCGCTAGCTTTCTTTGGTGAGAAGTATGGTGATGAGGTGAGGGTAGTTTCAATGGGGAAAGAGGAAAGCACATATTTTTCAACAGAACTTTGCGGTGGAACCCACGTTAAAAATACTGGTGATATTGGTAAATTTAAAACGATTAGCCAATCATCAATTGCAGCAGGCGTTAGAAGAGTAGAGGCTTTAAGAGATAAACAACTTGAAGATTATATGCAAAATAAGGAAAAACTTTCGTCATTATCGGTTCAAAAAGATGAGGAAACGATTAAAGAACTTTCGTCTCAAATTATTAAACTAGGTGGAAAGCCAAATCTTGTGAGTAAAGATTTAAAAGGATCCTTGAAAGATCTTTCAAGACAATTAGAGCAATTAAGTGTCAAAAATGTTTTAGAAGATAAAACAAAAAACATTATTAACGATAAAATTATTAATAATACAAAAGTTAGATTTCAAAAAGTTCAAGATTTACCTCCTAAAGATTTGAGAAAATTAGTGGATAATGGAAAAAAAGAACTTACTGAAGGAATTGTAATTGTTTTTGCAAGTAAGGATGGCAAAGTTGGATTGGCAGTTGGAGTAACAGATAATTTAACAAGTAAATTTGATGCAGTTCAGTTTGTAAAAGTTGGTTCTGAAATAATCGGAGGCAAAGGAGGTGGTGGAAGAAAAGACTTTGCCCAAGCAGGTGGACAAGATCAATCAAAAATTGAAGCAGCTTTTGAAAAGCTTGAAAGTTTAATTTAATTTTCTTTTTAGATTACCATCAATTTCATCTAGAAATTGATTGGTAGTTAAAAATTTACTGTTTGGACCAACAAGAATGGCTAAATCTTTTGTCATAGATCCACTTTCTACACATTCAATACAAACTTTCTCAAGTGTTTGTGCAAATTTAATTAGTTCTTCATTGCTATCTAATTTACCTCTATGAGCTAACCCTCTAGTCCATGCAAAAATAGATGCAATAGGGTTAGTTGAAGTTTCTTTTCCCTGTTGGTGCATTCTATAATGTCTAGTTACTGTTCCATGTGCAGCCTCGGCCTCCATTACTTTTCCATCTGGTGTTAATAATGTACTTGTCATCAATCCTAAAGACCCATAACCTTGAGCCATAGTATCTGACTGGACATCCCCATCGTAATTTTTACAAGCCCAAATATATTTACCACTCCACTTCATTGCACATGCTACCATATCATCAATTAATCTATGTTCGTAAGTTATATTATTTTTTTTAAATTCATTTTTGTATTCTTTGTCAAAAATTTCTTGAAAAATATCTTTAAATCTTCCATCGTACTGTTTTAAAATCGTATTTTTAGTTGACATATAAACAGGCCATTTTTTAATTAATCCGTAACTAAAACAAGATCTTGCAAAGTCTTCAATTGACTTATCTAAATTGTACATTGAAAGTGCAACACCAGGTCCAGTGAAATTAAATACTTCGTATTTGATTTCATCCTTTCCATCTTCAGATGTCCATTTGACTTCCATTTTTCCTTTTCCAGGAACTTTGAAATCTGTTGCCCTATATTGATCTCCAAATGCATGTCTACCAATGATTACAGGATCTGTCCAAGATGGAACAAGTTTAGGTATATTTTTACAAATAATTGGCTCTCTAAATACTGTTCCTCCAATTATATTTCTTATAGTTCCGTTAGGCGATCTCCACATTTGTTTTAAATCAAATTCTTCTACTCTTGCTTCATCAGGGGTAATCGTTGCACACTTAATTCCAACACCAATTTTTCTGATAGCATTCGCAGAGTCGATTGTAATCTGATCATCAGAATTATCTCGGCTTTTCATGCCTAAATCGTAATATTCGATACCAAGATCTAAATATGGCAGGATTAATTTATTTTTAATAAACTCCCATATAATTCTGGTCATTTCATCACCATCCAGCTCCACAACTGGGTTTTTTACCTTGATTTTGCTCATTAAATAAAAATTATCTTATTAATTGAATTTGATCGTTTTATATACATATTAATCGAAAATTAGCAAATACAAGAATATGTTTAGTAAAATATTTCCAAAAGTCCACACTGAAGGATACAAGTTTATAGTTATTGCTGTATTCATAACTATTATTTTTCTGATTATTAATAATTTTTTAGGTTTAATTGGCTTGCTGCTAACTATTTGGGTCTATTACTTTTTTAGAGATCCTGAGAGAATAATTATTGGTGATGATAGCTACCTTGTTAGTCCAGCTGATGGAGAAGTAATTAAAGTTGAGGATGTAGTTGGCCCTAAAGAGCTTGGACTAGAAAATAAAAAATTTAAAAAAATAAGTATATTCATGAATGTTTTCGACTGTCATGTAAACAGAATACCATGTTCAGGAGTGATAGAAGACATTTTATATAAACCAGGTAAATTTTTGAATGCTTCTTTAGATAAAGCGAGTGAGGATAATGAAAGAAATTATTATAAAATTAAAGATAAGCATGGGAATGATATTGTGGTTGTTCAAATTGCAGGATTAGTTGCAAGAAGAATAGTTTGTGAAACAAATAAAAACCAAGAATTAAATCAAGGTGATAGAATTGGGATGATTAGATTTGGAAGTAGAGCAGACGTTTATTATGAAAACTATGAACCACTTGTTAAAGTTGGTCAAACAGCGATTTCAGGAGAAACATTGCTGGCTAAAAATTAATTATGGAACAATCAAAAAACAATTTAAAAATTGTTACAGAAAAAAAAAATAATGCAAGAGTGATCTTGCCCAATATGTTAACTCTTATTGGTGTATGTATTGGATTATCTTCAATAAGATTTGCATTAGATGGTAAATTTGAATTTGCAATTATAGCAATTATTCTTGCTGCTATTATAGATGGATTAGATGGTAGAATTGCTAGGTTAATAAAGGGAACATCTAAAGTAGGAAAAGAGTTAGACTCCTTAACAGATATGATTAGTTTTGGAGTAGCCCCAGCATTTATAATGTATTTTTGGAAATTAAATACCTTGGGTAGATTTGGATGGTTATTATGTCTAATTTATGTTATTTGTGTTGCTCTTAGATTGGCACGTTTCAATGTAAATACTGGGCAAATACCAACATGGAGGGATAATTTTTTTGAAGGTGTTCCATCTCCAGCAGGAGGTATTTTAGTTTTAACTCCTTTAATTTTTAGTATGACTAGTTTTGATTTAGTTAAAGTTAATTTTGAAATTATAGTTCCAATTTTTTTTATTGTTACTTCTTTGTTGTTAATCAGTAAATTTCCAACTTATTCATTTAAAAAAATTGTAATACAAAGAAAAACTACAATTTTTTTATTATTTGGAATAGTATTATTTTTTGGTTTAGTTTTAGTTTATCCTTTTAATGTAATATCTATCAGTGCAATAGTTTATTTATTAATGCTTCCTATAAGTTTTATTCATTACCAAAAATTGAAAAAACAAAACGAGGGTCATAATAGCCGAGATGAGGATGATGATCTTGAAGATATTCTTTAATGAAAAAAAATGTAATAATTTCTTTAGCTGATGCTAAATATTTTGATTTATTAAATGAGCTTGTGGACTCAATACAAAGTTTTCACGAAAGTCAAAACACAGCAATTTGTATTTTAGATGCTGGGTTAACGGAAGAACAAAGACGCAATTTATTGAACAAAGTAGATGAAGTTAAATCTGCAGAGTGGGATATAAAAGTACCAGCATTCAAAATAAGAGGAAAGGAGTGGTTAAAGAGCCAAGTTTCTAGAGCATTTTTAACAAGATATTTTCCTAATTATGAAAAATATTTATGGATAGATGCTGATGCCTGGGTTAACTCATGGGAAGCGGTTGAACTTTATTTTAAAGGGTGTGAAAATAATAAATTATCAATTGCCACATCTGCAGATAGAGCCTATGGACGTGTTTTAAGAGCTGAGTGGTTTATAGGAAGTTTTGCAAGAATTAAATCTCAAAATTATAAACATGCAAAATCATCTGGTTTTTCAGAAAAAATAGCAAGAGAAGTAGCACTTAAACCACATCTTAATATCGGAGTTTTTGCTCTTGAAAAAGAAGCTCCACATTGGAATAAATGGCAAGAAAATTTAAAGAAAGCTTTATCATTTGGTAGAATATGGGGATCAGAGCAGATAGCAATGAACATAACAATTTATTGTGATAATTTACCTGTAGAAATTTTACCTGCATATTGTAATTGGACACATATTGATGGTCTAAAATTTGATAAGACGAGAAATACTTTAGTAGAACCTTATTTGCCCAACCATCCCATAGGAATTGTACATTTTGCAGGAAAAAATAACGATGAAATAAGAAATAATAAAGATTTTATTTCAAAAATTGAAACAATTGATGGTGAATTAATTAAAAAAAAAATAAGGTTTAGCAAATAATTGAAAAAAAATAAAATTTCCAAGAACTGGATAAATAAACAGCGTAGAGATATTTATGTTAGACAATCCAAAGTAGATGGGTATCGTGCCAGATCAGCTTACAAATTAATCGAGATAGACGAAAAATTTAAAATTTTTAAAGGAGGTTTGTCAATCATAGATATTGGTGCAGCTCCAGGTAGTTGGTCGCAATATGCTCTTAAAGTAGCTAAAAGTGGAAAATTGATATCTGTAGATTTAAAAAAAATGGAACCTATAGATAATAGCGTTCAAATCCAAGGTGATTTTACTGAAGAAAAAACACAAGCGGAAATAAAAAAAAACATGAATGAAAAAGCTGATGTTGTAATGTCCGATATGGCTGTAGATACAACTGGTATCAAAAATATAGACTCAATTCAAACAGGAGAACTTTGTAAAGAAGCAATGTTTTTTGCAAAAGATTTAATGAAAGATAATGGATATTTTATTTCAAAAATTTTTATGGGTGGAACTTTTAACGAAATCGTCGCAGAGGGAAAAAAATATTTTAAAGAAGTTAAGGTTTTTAAACCAAAATCTAGTAGAAAAGATTCAAAGGAAAGCTTTATAATTTGTAGAAAAATTCGATAGAGACTTTTAATTTAAAAGGAATCGTATATAAAAGATTATGGATCCCATAAAAGAAGCTCTCACCTTTGATGATGTTACGTTAGCTCCAAAGTATTCAGAAATATTACCTTCAGATGCGGATACTAGTGTTTCTTTAACAAAATATTTAAAACTTAAAATACCACTCTTATCATCAGCAATGGATACTGTTACAGAGAGCAGAATGGCAGTAGCTATAGCTAAAGCTGGGGGTATTGGAGTAATTCACAGAAATTTAGAAGTTAAAAAACAATTGTCAGAGATAAAAAAGGTAAAAAAACAAAAACTAATAGTTGGAGCAGCCGTAGGTGCAGCACCAAATGAGTTTATAAGAGCTAAAGAAATAATTAAAGAGGGTTTAGATTTAATCGTGGTAGATACGGCTCACGGTCACACAAAAAAAGTTGCTCAAATAATCAAATATATAAACAAAATAAAGACTAACAAAATTGCTTTATGTGCTGGGAATATTGCAACACCAGAAGCTGCAAAATTCCTTATTAATCTAGGAGTTGATATAATTAAAGTTGGTATAGGGCCGGGTTCTATTTGTACAACAAGATTGGTTGCTGGAATAGGAGTTCCTCAACTAAGTGCAATTTTGTCTGTGAGAAGTGGTTTAAAGAATAAAGATGTTAAAATAATTTCAGATGGTGGAATAAAATATTCTGGTGATTTGGCAAAAGCTTTTGCTGCTGGAGCTGATGCTGTAATGATTGGTTCTTTATTTGCAGGTACTAATGAAACACCAGGAAAATTAATCAAAAAAAATGGACAACTTTTCAAAAGTTTTAGAGGAATGGGTTCTGTTGGCGCTATGAACAAAGGGTCAGCTGATAGATATTTTCAAAAAAAACAAAAAAATTCCTCAAAATATGTACCAGAAGGTGTTGAAGGTTTTGTAAAATACAAAGGAGATGTTGGAAATATTATTTATAAATTAATTGGTGGATTGAAATCCTCTATGGGTTATCTTGGGTCAAAAACGATCATTAAATTAAGAAATAAACCAAAATTTGTTAAAATTACAAAAGCTGGATTTTATGAAAGTATGGTTCATAATGTAGATGTGTTAAAAAACAATAGTAAATATTAATGAACAAATTTTTAAAATTAATCGGATTAATACTTTTAGCAGTTTTTTTTAATAGCACATCTTTTAGTAAAGAAAATTTTTTCAATGAAGCTTTAGAATTATTTAAAAAAGAAAAATATGAGGATGCACGTTTTTTATTCGAGAGAAATATAGTTTTTAATCCTAAAGATGCAAACTCATATTTATATTTAGCAAAAATTTATAACCACGAAGAAAATCAAAGAAAAGAAGAATATAATTTAGATACAACACTTTTAATTGAGCCTAATAACGAAGAAGCTTTACTAATGTTGATGAAAATTTCATTAGAAAAATCTAACTATGAAAAAGTAAAGGATCTTTTAGATAGATTTGTGAAAGTTTGTAAAAATTTATGTAATGAAAACAAAGGTATTCAAGAGTCATTAAAAAATATAGAACCCAAAAATAATGATTCTTGATCAACATTTGAATAAAATCTTAATTATAGATTTTGGTTCACAATTTACACAATTAATAGCTAGAAGAGTAAGAGAATTAGGTGTTTTTTCGGAAATAATTAGTCACAAAAAAATAAAACTTAAACACATTAATAATAGCATTAAAGGAATTGTATTATCTGGTGGTCCATTAAATGTTTATCAAATCAACAAGTATTCATTTGATAAAAAAATTCTACATCTTGGTATACCAGTCCTTGGAATATGTTTTGGGCATCAAATTTTGTCTAAACTTAATGGAGGAAAAGTTAAACAATCAAAACATAGAGAATTTGGTCTAGCTAATGTTTATAAAAAAAATAACAGTCTTCTTACAACTAATTTCTTCGGAAATAAAAAATCTAAACAAGTTTGGATGAGTCATGCTGATCAAGTTTCAAAACTTCCAAAAAATTTCAAAGTTATTGCGTCTAGTACTAATTCAAAATTTGCAATTGTTGAAAATAAAATAAAAAAATATTATGGGGTACAATTCCATCCAGAAGTTACACATACAGAAAACGGAAAGAAGTTAATAAGCAATTTTATTTTTTTTATCTGTAAAATTAGAAGAAATTGGTCCTCTAAGGATCAAAAAAATCAACTAGTTAAAGATATGAGAAAATTAATTGGTTCCAATAAAGTAATCTGTGCATTATCAGGAGGTGTAGATAGTAGTGTAGTTGCTCAATTATTGAATAAAGCTATTGGTAAGAAACTGTATTGTATTTTTGTTAATACTGGTCTTTTAAGAAAAAATGAGGAAGTTCAGGTTGTTCAGACATTTAAGAAGCGTTTAAAAATAAATTTGATTTATGTAAATGCTGAAAAGGAATTTTTAAAAAAATTAAAAAATATCTCTGACCCAGAGAAAAAAAGAAAAATAATTGGTAATTTATTTATTAAAATTTTTGAGCGATACGCTAAAAAAATTAAAAATGTTAAATTTTTAGCTCAGGGGACTCTTTATCCAGATTTAATTGAGAGCAGGTCTGTGACTGGTAGCCAAACTTCTAAAATTAAATCACATCATAATGTTGGTGGTTTACCAAAAAAAATGAATTTAAAATTAGTTGAACCACTAAAATTCCTATTTAAGGATGAGGTAAGAAAATTAGGATTAGAGTTAAATTTAAGTAAAGAAACAATTTCAAGACATCCTTTTCCTGGGCCAGGTTTAGCTATTCGAGTGCCAGGTATAATAACAAATGAAAAAATTAAAATTTTAAAAGAAGCAGATGATTATTTTATTCAAGCTTTAAAAGATCATGGTCTTTATCATAAGATTTGGCAGGCCTATGCAGCATTGTTACCAGTAAAGACTGTGGGCGTTATGGGAGATAATCGTACTTATGAATATTTATGTTTATTGAGAGCAATTACATCTGAAGATGGGATGACGGCAGATTATTATGAATTCAAAAAATCGTTTATGCAAACTATTTCAAATAAAATAGTTAACAGCATACGGGGGATAAATAGAGTAGTTTATGACGTTACATCAAAACCACCAAGCACTATTGAATTAGAGTAGTTTTTAATTATAAATTAAGATTATGAAATATTTACACACGATGATTAGAATTAAAGACGTAGATGAGTCTTTAAGATTTTTTTGTGAGGGACTTGGTTTAAAAGAAACAAGAAGAATGGAAAATGAAAAAGGAAGATTTACTTTAATTTTTCTTGCAGCACCAAATGATGAGAAAGCTGAAATAGAATTAACTTATAATTGGGATGGTGATGAGCTTGGTGAAGGTTCAAGAAATTTTGGTCATCTTGCTTACAGGGTAGATAATATTTATGAAATCTGCCAAAGATTAATGGATATGGGTTATACTATTAATAGACCACCAAGAGATGGTCATATGGCTTTTGTCAGATCACCAGACAAAATCTCAATTGAAATTCTTCAAGAAGGAAATCTAGAAACTAAAGAACCCTGGGCTTCAATGGAAAATACTGGCTCCTGGTAGGTTGATGAAAAAAAAAATTTTAGATTTAATAAAAAAAAAAAATAAAAAAAAAATTGTAAGTTTAACTGCCTACTCAAAAAATATTGCATCAATATTAGATAATTATTGCGATATTGTACTTGTGGGAGATTCTCTGGGTTCAGTTTTATATAGTTATAAATCTACCCGTGAAGTATCCTTAGATATGATGATCGAACATTCGAAAAGTGTTAGGATGGGAATTAAAAAAGCGTTAATGGTTGTTGATATGCCACATAACACTTATCGAAATTCAAAAGAGGCTTTAAAAAATGCAAAACTAATAATGAAAAAAACTAAATGCCATGGAGTAAAACTGGAAGGTGGAAAAAAAATTTATGAAACAGTCAAAATATTAGTTAAGAATAAAATTCCAGTTATGGGTCATTTAGGGTTACTTCCTCAGTCAGATAAAACGTTTAAATTTAAAGGTCAAAAAAAATCAGAGAGAGATAATATTTTAAAAGACTCACAATTGTTAGAAAAAGCTGGAGTATTTTCAATAGTTTTAGAGTGTGTTGAAACTTCTTTAGCAAAGCTTGTAACTAAGGGTTTGAAGATACCAACTATTGGCATTGGAGCTTCAAAATATTGTGATGGCCAAATATTAGTGTTTGATGATTTGATTGGATTAAATCCAATGAAATATAGGTTTGTAAAAAAATATATAAATATTAGAAATGAAATTTCTAAAGCTGTTTTAAATTATTCAAAAGAAGTTAGAAAAATTAAATTTCCAAATAAAAAAAACTCTTATTAATTAAAAGTATTTTTTAAATTCTTCATTAATATTTAATATTTCAAGATCAACTAATCCACCAATAACTAATTGCAATCCAACGATTAAGATAAATATTAACCCAATATAAGCTATCCAAATATGTCTTTGAATATAATTAGCCATATATGTTGCCAAAGCACCAGTTAAAACAACTGATAGCATAAGTCCAAAAATCATAAATCCAAAATATCCTTTTGCTGCAGCAACTACGCCAATAACATTATCAAAACTGATCATGATGTCGGCAAATAAAACTTTTCCAATACTACTAATGTACGAAGGTTCCTTGCCTTTTTTTGTAGTGGATTTTACTTTCTTAATGTCTAATAAATCTTTTCTTAAATCATTTACAATCCAAATTAATAATAAACCCCCTAATATCTTTATAAAATAAAACTCAAATAAAAAAGTCGCAAAAATTGCAAAAAAGATCTTAAAAACAAAGGCTCCAATTACTCCCCAAAGAATTATTTGTTTTCTATTTTTTGGAACAAAATTTGAAGCAATAGATCCAACTATTACCGCATTATCTGCTGTTAATATAATTGTGATAAAAATTATATTAGTTAAAATTATAAACTCTTCAATCAAGATACTATTATAATAGTATAATCTGGCAATTTTTCAATGAGACCATGATGATAATTTTATTGATTTACTCTTTGAGAGATAATTAAATGTTAATTTTAAAAAGGAGGATAGATGAAATTAGTAAAATTATTTATTTCTATAATTATTTCAGTTTTATTATTTGCTAACGTTTCTTTAGCAGAGAAATGGGATATGGCACTAGCTTATGGTGCTGGAAACTTTCATTCTGCTAACGCAACAGAATTTGCAAAGAATGTAACTGAAAAAAGTGGTGGAAAACTTACAATTGTTACCCATCCAGGTGGTTCGTTATTTAAAGGTGGCGAAATTTTCAGAGCTGTGAGAACAGGTCAAGCACCAATTGGTGAGAGATTTATGTCAGCTCTTGGAAAAGAAGACCCTTTATATGAAATTGACTCATTACCTTTCTTAGCAACTACTTATGATGATGCTATGAAATTGTATGAAGCTTCAAAGCCATATATTGTTAAAAGTCTTGATGAAAAAGGATTGGTTTTTCTTTATGCAGTACCATGGCCTGCTCAAGGACTTTACAGTAAAAAGCAAATTAAAAAAGTTGGAGATCTAAATGGATTAAAATTTAGAGCATATAACTCAGCAACAATTAGAATTGCGGAGTTAACAGGAATGGCACCAACTAAAATTGAAGCAGCTGAAATTAGCCAAGCATTCTCTACAGGTGCAGTGGAAAGTATGATTACTTCTCCTACTACTGGTAAAAATAGCAAGATTTGGGAAAATGGTGTTAAATATTTTTATGATATAGCAGCATGGTTCCCAAAAAATATGATTATTGCTAATAAAGCCTCTTGGAATAAACTTGATAAAGCAACTCAAGATCTAGTAATGAACCAAGCAGCAATTGCTGAAGAAAAAGGCTGGGAATTATCTAAAAAAGGTAATACTGGAGATAAGAAAGCTTTAGCTGATGCAGGAATGGAAGTAGGCGAAGTTAATTCATCTTTGAAAAAACATTTTGAAAAAGTTGGAGCAACGATGTCTGATGAATGGAAAGCAAAAGCTGGAGACAGAGGTGCTGCAGTTTTATCTGCTTACAAATAAATTGTCTTAAAAAAAAGGCCAACTTGTAGTAAGTTGGCCTTTTTACTAAATGTTCCAATCGATAAATAATAATCTAAATAAGCTCTATAAATTTTCAGGATATTTAGCTGCCTTTTTTTTAATACTTGTTGCAGTTTTTATTTTAATTGGAATTTCTTCAAGAATTATTGGTTTTTATATAAGAGGTTTAGCTGAGTATTCAGGTTACTGCATGGCTGCAGCTTCGTTTTATGCTTTAGCTTTTACTTTTGTTGAAGGTGGACATATTCGAATTACCCTTTTCCTAGAAAAAGCCTCTTCATCATATAAAAGATTTTTAGAAATATGGTGTCTGATTGTGGCAACAGTTTTTTCAGGCTACTTGTCTTTTTATTTGTGGAAAATGTTATTAATCTCTTATGATTTCCAAGAAAGAAGTGAAGGTGCGGATGAGATTTTAATATGGATTCCTCAAACCAGTGTTGCTATTGGTTCTTTAATTTTTTTTATAGCTGTTTTACATAAATTTATTTTAACAATTTTAAGTAAGAATGACTGAAATATTTCTCATAATATTTTTCATAAGTGTACTTTTGTTCTTCCTTGGATCTGGAATCTGGGTAGCGATAAGTATGATAGGAGTTTCAACAATTGGGATGATGTTATTTACTTCAAGACCAGTCGGGGATGCCATGGCAACTACAATATGGGGAACCTCTTCATCCTGGACATTAACAGCTTTACCATTGTTTGTTTGGATGGGCGAAATATTATTTAGAACAAAGCTATCTGAAAATTTATTTGCTGGACTATCACCATGGATGCAAAAATTACCAGGTGGATTAATTCATGTAAATGTTGTTGGATGTGCACTTTTTGCAGCAATTTCTGGCTCTTCTGCTGCAACAGTTGCAACAGTAGGTAAGATGTCTATCCCAGAGTTAAGAAAAAGAAAGTACCCAGAAAAAATTTTGTTAGGTAGTCTAGCTGGTTCAGGCACTTTAGGACTTCTCATACCTCCTTCAATAATACTAATAATTTATGGAGTTACTGTTCAAGAGTCTATAGCAAAACTATTCATTGCAGGAATAATTCCAGGAATAATGATTGCAATTATATTCATGTCTTACGTAATTATTTGGTCATTAATAAATAAAAAAATTATGCCAGAGTATGTAGAAAATTTTTCCTTTTTAGAAAAAATAAAAAAATCCAAACAATTATTACCTGTAATTATCTTAATTTCAGCTGTGATCGGATCAATATACACTGGTGTTGCAACCGCAACCGAGGCTGCTTCTTTAGGTGTGGTAGGAGCATTAATTTTATCTTACTTCCAAAAGAGTTTAACTATCAAAACATTCAAACAATCTTTGTTAGGAGCAACAAAAACATCTTGTATGATTGCTTTCATTTTAGCTGGGTCTACATTTTTATCTTTGGCTATGGGGTTTACTGGTCTTCCAAGAAATCTAGCTATTTGGATACAAAATATGGAACTATCACCCTATGTATTAATTTTTGTATTAATGATTTTTTATATTATTCTTGGGATGTTTCTTGATGGAATTTCAGCAGTAGTACTTACAATGGCAATTATTGAGCCAATGATTAGACAAGCTGGTTTTGATATGATTTGGTTTGGTATATTTCTAGTTATCGTAGTTGAGATGGCTCAAATTACACCTCCAGTAGGATTTAATTTATTTGTCTTACAAGGAATGGCAAACAAAGATATGGGATTTATTGCAAGAAGCGCTTTTCCATTATTTTTATTAATGATACTTGCGGTAATTCTTGTTGTTATTTTTCCTGAGATTGCATTATGGATGCCTCAGCAAATGGTTCAAAATATAAATTAATATTTTGACTGCTTTTTTCCATCAATAATTTCTTTTAGGTCTACGTATTCTTCACAATTACAGCTCTCTAATACTTTTAATCTTTCTTTTGCTAAATCCAATCTATTAGTGGCAACATATAGCTCACCTAAATATTCATTAATACCTATATGATTTGGATCAATTTCTAGACCTAAAAGATAATATTTTTCTCCACCTTCAAAATCTCCAAGTTTTCTAGTCGTAAAACCCAGGTAGTTTAATGTATCAGGTTGATTAGGTTTATTTAAATTTGATTTCAAAAGTAATTTTTGAGCTTTAGCATATCTTTTTTTTGCTTTTTCAAATTTACCTTTCTTTTCAAATTTTTTTGCCCATTGAATTGCACTTGTTGCTTTAAAGAAATCAGTTTTAGTTTTAACACTTCTATCATTTCCGCCGCTTCCATTTGAAGAGCCTCCACTTGATGAATTTGACTCAGCAGTAAATCCGATACTTGAAGACAAAATAAACAGGATCAACGGAAATAAAAAGAATTTTAACATATCAAATTTATAGAATTTAAATTAGTATTTAGATTTTTTTGTGCCTGCAATTATTTGTTTTAAACTATCGTATTCTTTACAATTACAACTTTCTAAAATTTTAAGTCTTTCGTTAGCTAAATCAATTCTATTTGTAGCAACATAAAGTTCTCCCAAATATTCGTTAATACCTATATGATTTGGTTCAATTGCAAGACCTTGAAGATAATATTTTTCTCCACCTTCAAAATCACCGAGTTTTCTAGTTGTAAAACCTAAGTAGTTTAAAGTATCAGCTTTATTTGGTTTACTTTTATTTGATTTAATTAAAAGTTTTAAAGCTTTCATGTATCTTTTATTTGCTTTCTCTGCTTTTCCATTATTTTCAAATTTTTTTGCCGCTTTTACTAATTTGACAGCTTTACTATAATCAGTAACGTTAGAGTCTGAGCTAGAACTAGTGCCAGCAGAATATGAATTAGCTGATAAAAGAATCAGTAAAAAAAATGTGATTAAAGTATTTTTTATCATCAATTAAATTTCTCCATTTTTGTTAAAGGTTTTAAAATGAGTCCGTTTTCCACTAAATTATCTTTTATTAATTTTGCAGTAGCGAGCGAACTTTCATTATCCCCATGTATGCACACAGAGTCTATTTCACAAGGTATTTGCTTCCCACTGTGACAATTAAGTGACTGATTTTTAACCATATTTAATACGTGTTTTTGAGCCTCTAAAGGATCTGTAATTAGTGCGTGTGGTTTCTTTCTGGAAACTAAATTACCATCATCCTCATAATTTCGATCAGCAAAAATTTCACAAGCTATACGCATGTTTAATTTTTTGGCTGCTTCTTCCATTTTAGATCCAGTCGGAACTAGATAAATTAAATCTTTATTAATTTCATTTATGGCCTTTGCTAAAGTCGTGGCTAACTCAATATCCTCACAAGCCATATTGTTTAAAGCACCATGTGGTTTTATATGAGTAACATTCTCTCCGTGATCTTGAGCAATTTTTTGAAGAATTTCATATTGATCAATAATCAATTGCCCTAACTCTTTTCGCGAAAGTTCCATCCTTTGCCTTCCAAAATTTTCAGGGTCATTAAATGATGGATGTGCCCCAATACTAACACCATTTTTTTTTGAAATTTGAACCACTTGATTCATCGATTCATCATCACCCGCATGATAGCCACATGCGACATTTGCAGAATTAACTATTTCAAGTAAATCTGGATCATACTTATTTGAATGATGTTTTGATTTTTCACCTAAATCGCAATTTATATTAATTTCCATAGTCTCTAATGTTAAGTATAACATGTCATGATAAAAAATATATCAAATCTTGGTGACGCAGCAGTGTATTGTGATTTTGGTAATGATGTAAATAAATCAATTAATTCAAAAGTAATAAAATATTTCAAAACCATAAAAGAAAAAAAATTTCAAGGAATAAATAATTTAACTCCCTCATATAATAAATTGATTATTTCATTTGATCTTAAAATAACAAATTTTAAAGAAGTTAAAAAATTTATAGAAAATATTAATATTGAAGACTCAGAAAAAACAAACGCTAAAAAATTGGAAATACCAGTTTGCTGTCACGAAAATTTTTCAATGGACATTGAAAGATTGGAAAAAATATTAAAATTAACTAGAGAAAAAATTTTAGAAAATTTTTTTAATAAGGAATATTTTTGTTACATGACAGGGTTTATTGCTGGCATGCCTTTTCTTGGTGATTTAGATGAGAATATGCGAGCGCAACGGTTAGAAACTCCAAGAGTAAAAGTGCCCAAAGGATCTGTTGCGTTAACTGAGCAATTTGCAAATATTTATACATTTGATAGTCCAGGTGGATGGAATATTTTAGGAAACACACCTTTAGGTGTCTTTGATAGTTCAAAAGAAGATAAACCAAATCTAATTAATCCAGGAGATACAGTAATTTTCAAAGAAATTACTTTAGATCAGTATAAAAATTTTAATGAGTAATAATTATTTAGATATAATCAGACCTGGAATTAATACTACCTTTCAAGATAAAGGTAGAGATCATCTTTATCATATTGGCATCCCGTTTAGTGGTGCTATGGATAATAGGAATTATCTTATAGCTAACAAACTTGTTAATAATAACTTGAACGCTGCAGTGATAGAGTTTGCATATCAAGGTCCTCATATAAAATATTCAGGAGAAAATATTAATTTTGCTATTACTGGGGATGTAATTTTTTCAATTAAAAAAAAAGATACTGAAATTGAGGGCAATTGCTATCAAAGCTATCAAATTGAAAATGGAGATGAGATAAATATTGTTTCTACAAATAAATCAGTTTATGGATATCTAGCATTAGGTGGAGAGCTTGATTTAAAATTTCAATGGAATAGTTGTTCTATTAATACGAAAGCAAATATTGGATCTAATGATGGAAAAAAATTAGATACAGGACAAAGAGTTAATTTAAAAAAAATTAATTTAAATAAAGATATTAAAAAAACTAATTACATTAATACTAAAATAGAAAACATAAGGGTGATTAAAGGTACTAATTTTGACTACTTTTCTGAAGAAGGTAAAAAAATATTTTATGAAAAGGAATTCAAAGTATCAAAACTTTCAGACAGAATGGGTATGAGGCTAGAGGGGCCCAAAATGGAGAATATTGTAAACACCAACATAAAATCAGAGGGTTTGATTAAAGGTGTTATTCAAGTACCTGCTGACGGTAATCCAATAATAATGCTATCAGATCATGGAACTGTTGGCGGCTACCCAAAAATTGGTGCTGTTGTAAGTGCTGATTATGATCGATTGGTACAAATGGCACCAGGATCAAAAATAAAATTTAAAGAGATTAATTTATCAGAGGCAGAGACTCTATTTAAGTTGTATGAAATGGAAACTCAAAATTTACTTTCTCAAATTTAATGAATTTTTTATCAAAAATACCAGGCCCTTTTCTAGTTTTTTTAGGAGCATGTGCGCTAAGTTTTGGTGGCTTAATAGTAAAATCTTTTGAAGGATCTACCCTTTGGCAAATATTATTTTGGAGATCACTTTTCTTTATTGGAGTAATTACAATTTTTTTAATATTCACTTACAAAGAGAAAATTTTCAGTGCTCTTTATAAATCTGGAATTCCAGGTTTAATTGGAGGAATAATTTTATCTATTGGATTTGCCAGCTATGTATTTGCTATGTATGAAACAACAGTAGCCAATGCAAACTTTATAATTCAAACTCAAGCTTTGTTTTTAGCAATTTTTGGCTATGTATTCTTAAAAGAAAAAATTTCTAAAATTACATTAGCTTGTATTATTACAGCAGTAGTTGGTATCACTTTTATGTTAGGCAGCTCACTAACACCAGGTCAAATGACAGGAAATTTAGTTGCATTCATTATGCCAATATCATTTGCGATCTTAATTTTAATTGTTAGAAAATATCCTAAAGTTGACATGATACCTTTACAACTCGTTGCTGGAATTTTTGCAACATTAATAGGTTTGTTTATGTCTCCAAGTATTATTGTTTCAACAAACGATATTTTTTTAGGTTTTATTGCAGGATTTTTTCAAGTTGGACTTGGTTTTATACTTATAACAATTGGAGCAAGATCAACTCCCTCAGCATTTGTTGGGATAATTATGTTAACTGAAGCTGTTCTAGGACCTTTGTGGGCATGGATGTTTGCAAACGAAAACCCGCCTCTTGTAGTACTTTTTGGAGGAGCCGTTGTTATAACAGCGGTAGTTATACAATTTTTGTCTCCATTACTTGTCAAAAAGGTCGCTAAATAAATTTTACATTAAAATTGTAAATGTGTTATAAATTGTTATACGGGAGAGACTACTTTTGTAGCGCCGAAGGAGCAACCACCCCGGAAACTCTCAGGCAAAAGGACCGTACATATTAACTCTGGAAAGAGAATTATTCTCGCCGAAGGAGCAAATCTCTCAGGCACCAAGACAGAGGGGGCAAAGAAGAGTTAATATGGAAATTAAAAAAACATCACTAAATAAACTTCATCAAAGTAATAATGCTAAGTTTGTTGAGTTTGCTGGTTATGAAATGCCTATTCAGTATAGCAAAGGCATTATTGAAGAACATAAATTCACAAGATCGCATTCTGGAATATTTGATGTATCTCATATGGGTCAACTATTTATATATGGTGATGAAAGTTTAACAAAAGAATTAGAAAAAATTTTTCCATTAGATTTAAAAAATCTAAAACAAAACTGCTCTAAGTATAGTTTTTTAATGAATGAAAATGCTGGAATTTATGATGATTTAATTATAACTAAAATAGATAAGGGATACTTAATTATCTTAAATGCTGCATGCAAAAATCAAGATTTTGAGATTTTATCTAATTTACTAGGTTCGAAATTTAAAATGAATTTAGATAACAATAGATCTTTGATAGCAATTCAAGGACCTAAGTCTGTTGAAATTTTAAACTCAATTATAAATGGGGTTGATCAACTAAATTTTATGACAGGAAATTGGTTCGATTTCGATAATCAAAAATTATTTGTCACAAGATCAGGTTATACAGGGGAGGATGGATTTGAAATTTCAATTTCTAACTATAAAGCCGAAAAATTTGTTGAAAATTTAATAGAAAAGGGAGCACAACTTATAGGACTTGGGGCAAGAGATACCTTGAGATTAGAAGCTGGATTATGTTTATATGGTCATGAACTAGATATTAATAAAACACCAGTTGAAGCAAACCTTAGATGGGCAATTTCAAAATCTAGATTATCAAATGGAGGTTTTATTGGATCAAAAAAAATTATGAACCAAATGCAAGATGGAGCAAGCCAAATAAGAGTAGGCATTAAGCCTGAAGGTAGATTGATTGCCAGAGAAAAAACCAAAATATTTGATGATACAGATAAACAAATTGGTGAGATAACTAGTGGAACGTTTGGACCAAGTGTAAACGGACCTATAGCGATGGGTTATGTTGATAAAGAGTTTTCAAAAGTTGATACTAAAATTTTACTTGAGGTAAGAGGGAAAAAGCATCCAGCAAATGTTTGTGCGTTACCATTTTATAAAAAAAATTATGTGAAAGGAGTAAATTAATGAGTGAAGTAAAATTTTCTAAAGAACATGAGTGGATTACTTTAGAAGGAGATGTAGCAACAATAGGAATTACAAAACATGCAACAGAAATGCTTGGCGACATAGTTTTTGCAGAACTTCCTGAAAAAGGATCTAATGTTGAAAAAGATGGTACAGCAGGTGTAGTAGAATCTACAAAAGCTGCTAGTGATGTTTATACTCCGGTTAGTGGTGAAGTAGTAGATACCAATCAAGCTATTGTAGATGATCCCTCTAAGATTAATGAAGATCCAGAAGGTTCAGCATGGTTTTTTAAACTAAAAATGAAAGATCAATCTGAAATGGATAGTCTTATGAACAAAGAAGAATACGATAAATTTGCAAAGGAGAGTGCTAGCTGATGTTACATAATTCTCAAAAAGATTTTTTAAAAAGACACATTGGACCTTCAGACGAAGATCAAAATAAAATGCTTAAGGAACTTAATTGCAAATCACTAGATGACTTAATCAATAGTACAGTTCCAGACAAGATCCAATTGAAAGATGAATTAAATATTGGTGAGTCAAATTCAGAATATGAAGCATTAAGAAAATTAAAAGCAATTTCGAAAAAAAATCAAATTTACTCTAACTTTATAGGAATGGGTTATTATGGCACTTATACACCATATGTAATTTTAAGAAATATTTTGGAAAATCCAGGTTGGTACACTTCTTATACACCTTATCAACCCGAGGTAGCTCAAGGAAGATTGGAAATGCTACTTAATTTTCAACAAATGATAGTGGATTTCACTGGTATGGATATTGCTAATGCATCTTTATTAGATGAAGGAACAGCAGCTGCAGAAGCCATGGGATTAAGTCATAGATTAAATAAAAAGGATAGCAATTTAGTTTTTGTCTCAGAAAATTGTCATCCACAAACAATAGATGTAATTCAAACAAGAGCAGAACCAATGGGATTAAAAGTGCTTGTTGGAGATGAAGATAAAGTATTGGATCAATTAAAAGAAGATTTAGTTTGTGGTGTGTTACAATATCCGGGAACGTTAGGAGATATAAAAGATCCTAGTGAAGCAATTAGTAAAATACACAAAATAAATGGTAAAGCAATTTTAGCGTGTGATTTGTTAGCACTTGCTAAGTTAAAAACGCCAAGAGAACTAGGAGCAGATATTGCTGTAGGAAGTTCTCAAAGATTTGGAATTCCAATGGGTTACGGTGGACCTCATGCAGCCTTCTTTGCAACTAAAGACGAATACAAAAGATCTATGCCTGGAAGAATTGTTGGGGTATCTGTTGATAGACACGGAAACAAAGCATATAGATTATCATTACAAACTAGGGAACAACATATAAGAAGAGATAAGGCTACAAGTAATATTTGCACTGCCCAAGCTTTGTTAGCGATTGTCTCTGCAGCATATGCTATTTATCACGGCCCAGAAGGTATCAGAACTATTGCTGAGAGAGTTTCTCAATTAGCAAAAAACTTTGCAGATAAATTAAAACAATCAGGATATGAGATTTATTCAGACCATTTCTTTGATACAGTTACAATTGTCACCAAAGATAAAACTGATCAAATCTTTAAAAATGCTTTAGATCAAAAAGTAAATATCAGAAAAGTAAATTCTGAAATGCTAGCAGTTTCTTTTGATGAAAAGAAGAATGTCTATAGGGTAAATCAATTATTAAAAATTTTTAATGCAGCAGAATCAATTAAAAAAGAAGATCCAACAGTAAGTTTGCCTAATTTACCAAAAAATTTGTTAAGAACTTCAAAATATTTAGAACATCCAGTTTTTAATTCATATCATTCAGAAACTGAGATGCTTAGATATTTAAAAAAGTTAGAGGATAAAGATATAGCTCTTAATAGAACTATGATTGCACTTGGTTCATGTACTATGAAATTAAATGCTACTGCAGAAATGATACCTATTTCATGGAGAGAATTAGCAGAGCCTCATCCATTTGTGCCTATTGAGCAGATGGAAGGATATAGAGATTTGTTCACTGATCTTAAAAATTGGCTTAGATCAATTACTGGTTTTTCTGGTGTTTCACTTCAACCAAATGCAGGCGCTCAAGGGGAATATGCGGGATTAATGGTTATTAGAAAGTATCATTTAGATAGAGGTGATGAAAATAGAAATATATGTTTAATACCAAGTTCAGCACATGGAACAAATCCTGCTAGTGCACAAATGGTTGGAATGAAAGTGGTAGTTGTTAATTGTGATAAAGAAGGAAATGTCGATTTTGAGGATTTAAAGAAAAAAGCAGAAATACATTCTGAAAATCTTGGAGCATTAATGGTCACTTATCCTTCTACACACGGAGTATTTGAGGAAAAAATTACTGATATATGTGAGTTAATTCACGAACATGGTGGTCAAGTTTATATGGATGGTGCAAATTTAAATGCACTAGTTGGTATTGCAAGACCTGGAAATTTTGGTCCAGATGTTTGTCACATAAACTTACATAAAACATTCTGTATTCCACATGGCGGTGGAGGGCCAGGAATGGGACCAATTGCATGTAAAAGACATTTACAAGTTTATTTACCCAATCATCCAGTTGTTAAAGATTGTGGACCTGCCACAGGAATAGGGGCAGTTTCAGCAGCACCCTGGGGAAGCTCAAGTATTTTATCAATTTCTTGGATGTATATTAAAATGATGGGCTCTGAAGGTTTAAAATTAGCTACTCAAATTGCAATATTAAATGCAAATTATATTGCTCATAGACTTAAAGATCATTACCCAATTCTTTATAAAGGATCAAATGGAAATGTAGCTCATGAATGTATAATTGACATACGATCTATTAAAAGTGAAACAGGGATTACTGAAGAAGATATAGCCAAAAGATTGATTGATTATGGTTTTCATGCACCAACAATGTCATGGCCAGTAGCAGGTACTATGATGATTGAACCAACTGAAAGTGAGAGTTTATCTGAGCTTGATAGATTTTGTGATACTTTGATTAGCATTAAATCAGAAATAGATATGATAAAGTCAGGAAAATTTGATGAGATTGATAATCCAATTAAAAATGCGCCTCATACTGATATTGAATTAGCATCAGATGAATGGAATCATAAATATTCAAGAGAGCAAGCTGCGTACCCAGCAAAATTTTTAAAGGCAAACAAATTTTGGCCTCCAGTTGCAAGAGTTGATAACGTATACGGAGATAAAAATATTTTTTGTACTTGTCCAAGCATGGATGAGTTTAAAGAAGATGCAGCATAATAATTAATGAAAATTGCTGTCGTCGGCTCTGGTATTTCTGGATTAAGTGCTGCTTATTATTTATCTAAAAAACATCATGTAGATCTTTTTGAGCGAGAGAATCATTTTGGTGGACACTCTAATACAATAGATTTGTTTTTTGATCAAAAAAAGGTTTCAGTAGATATTGGTTTTATTGTTTTTAATTTCCAAACCTATCCAAATTTAATTAATTTTTTTAAGGAAAATGATATTCAAATCGAAAAAAGCAATATGTCTTTTTCAGTTTCGGTAGATAATACAAATTTTGAATATTGTGGAAAAGGGTTGAGTGGAATTTTCTCCAATAAATCAAATCTATTTAGCATAGAGTTCTTAAAGATGTTTTTTGATATAATTAAATTCTATAAAAAAAGTGATCAAGTAAATATTTCCAATTATAAAATTACCTTAGGTGAATATTTGAGAATTAATAAATTATCTAAAACGTTTGTTGATTATCATATAATACCAATGGTATCTGCGATTTGGTCTATGCCTCCTTATGAGGCGAGCAAAATGCCAATTAGTTTTTTTCTGAGATTTTTTCAAAATCATGGTCTGTTCAAATTAAAAAATAGACCACAGTGGTACACTGTAAGCAATAGGAGCAGAACTTATGTAAGTAAAATACTTTCTCAAATTAGTGGTGAACATTATAAAAATTATAAAGTTACAAAAATAAAAAGGAAATCATCCGGATTAGATTTGTATTATGGTGGAGAAAGTGAATTTTTCGATTATGACAAAGTAGTGTTAGCGACACATGCTGATGAAGCATTAAAGTTAATTGAAAATCCAACCGATAACGAAAATAATATTCTTTCGAATTTTAGTTATAAAGAAAATATAGCATACATACATACAGATCAGCGAGCTATGCCAAAAAATAAAAAAGCTTGGTCTTCTTGGAATTCTTCAATAGATGAAAAAAATCTGGAGAAAAATTCAATAACATACTGGTTAAATTTATTACAAAATTTAAAGTGTGATGAAAATATTTTCTTAACATTAAATCCCTACTTCAATATTGATGAAAAAAAAATATTAAGAAAAGTAAAATTTACACATCCTTATTATGATCAAAAAGCACTAGATGCCCAATCAAAGCTTGTTAAAATACAAAATCAAAAAGATTTACTTTTTTGTGGTAGTTATTTTGGTTACGGATTTCATGAAGATGGAATAAAATCATCTATTGAAATGTTGAAAAACCTTAATGACTAGTTCTTGTATATATAATGGAAATGTAATCCATAAGAGATTCAAACCAAAAGTACATTTTTTTAAATATAGAGTATTTTCTCTTTTTATTGATCTGTCAGAACTTAAAGAACTTAACAAAAAATTAAAATTTTTTTCTTTAAATAAATTTAATCTAATCAGTTTTTATGAGAAAGATCATGGTGAGCGTGATGGCACATCTCTTTTTGAATGGGTAAAAAAAAATCTAATTAATAACGAAATCAATACAGATAATATAAAGATTAAACTTTTATGTTATCCAAGAATATTAGGTTATGTTTTTAATCCACTAAGTATTTTTTTTGTATATGATAAAAATGATAATTTAATTTCTATATTGTATGAGGTTAAAAATACATTTGGTGAGCAACATACATATGTTTTTAAAGTAGAGGGACAAACTAAATTAATTCAAAACAATTGCTCAAAGAAATTTCACGTTTCACCATTTATTGAAATGAATTGTAATTATTTTTTCAGGATATTAAATCCAGACCAGAAGTTATCAGTTATAATAGATCAGTACGATCAAAAAGGAAAAATTCTTTTTGCATCACAAGATGGTGAAAGAACTGATTTGACAAGTAAAAATTTAATGAATTCTTATCTAAAACACCCTTTAATGACATTTAAAATAATCTCTGCGATACATTTTGAAGCGTTTAAATTATGGATTAAGGGAATTAAGTTTATTAAAAAAAAATTTAAAATTAAAAATAACATAACAGTAGAGAATTAATGTTCTTAAATAATGCAGCAGATAAATTAGTTTTTAAATTTCTAAAAAAAGTAAGTCACGGTTATCTGGAGTTAACAACATATGATGGAAAAGTTTTAAAATTTGGAAATTCAAATGAAAAATTACATGCAAATATTTTAATTAAAAAACCAGACTTTAATTATAATTTAATTAGAGGTGGCAGTATTGGATTTGCCGAGAGCTACATGAGAGGTGAATTTGAAACTGATAATTTATCAAATTTAATTGAATTAACTGCAAGAAATATTGAAGTAATACATAAATTTTCAGGGCTTCTCGATTTTCCAATAATTAATTTTGTTAAAAATAAAATAATCAAAAATACAAAAAGTAGAAGCAAAGAAAATATTGCCAAACATTATGATTTAGGTAATGATTTTTTTTCTCTTTGGTTAGATGATACTCTAACTTACTCTAGTGCTATTTTTGATGATAAGTCAAAAAATCTTACTGACGCACAAAATAATAAATATCAAAAATTAATTGATCTGATTAAACCTAATAATGGTGACAAAGTTTTAGAAATAGGGTGTGGCTGGGGAGGCTTTGCTGAGTACTTGGGCAAAAAATACGATGTTAAACTTGACTGTATTACAATATCAAAAAAACAATTTGAATACGCAAAAGAAAGGATTTTTAATTGTGGCTTAAACGAAAAAGTAAATATTGAAATAAAAGATTACAGAGATCTTAAAGGTAAATATAATTCGATTGCCTCTATAGAGATGATTGAAGCAGTTGGTCAAAATTATTTAGAGGGATATTTTAAAACTATAAAAAACAACTTATCTGATGGTGGAAAAGCAGCTATTCAGGCAATTACTATCGATGATAGGTTATTTGATAGATATAAAAATAAACAAGATTTTATTCAAAAATATATTTTTCCTGGAGGTTTTTTACCAAACAAAAATAGTATTAATCGATATGTTTCTGATAACGGTTTAACTATTAATTCATATATTTCTTATGCTGATCATTATGCGAATACATTGGCTATATGGAGAAATGAGTTTATAAAAAAATGGGATTTAATAAAAAATCAGGGTTTTGACTTAACATTTAAACGAATGTGGGAGTTTTACCTTTCCTATTGTGAAGCAGGATTTAAGTCAAAAAATATTGATCTGATACAATTTTCAATGCAAAACAAATAGAAATAATGGAGATAATTATGCGACATATAAAAATAATTAAGTCAATTTCATTGATAATTTCATTATTCTTAATTACAAGTTGCTCAAATAATACCGCTATGAAACCAGAAGACTTTAAAAACAAAGAACCAAGATTAGTTATTGAAGAATATTTATCTGGAAATGTTAAAGCTTGGGGTGTTTTACAAAATAGATCAGGAAAAGTTACAAGACAATTTTCCGCAGATTTAAATGGTACCTGGGATGGAAAACAATTAATTCTTAAAGAAAAATTTAATTGGGATGATGGTGAAGTTCAAAATAGAGAATGGATAATAAATAAAATTGACGAGCATAATTACGAAGGTACAGCAGGAGATGTGGTTGGTAAAGCAATTGGATATTCTTACGGACCAGCTTTTAAATTTGAATATGTTTTATTAGTTCCAGTTAAAGGCAAAGAATTAAAAATAACTTTTGATGATTGGATTTTTAAGCAGGATGATAGAGTTGCAATTAATAGAGCAACAATGACCAAATTTGGTTTTAAAGTAGCTGAGTTAACAGTCGTATTTGTTAAAGGTTAATTATTTTTTTTGATATTTCGTTAACTTCCCAACCAAACCAAAATAAATTTTACTCGGTAAAAAACTTAATAGTTTTAATGTAATTGTAAGTGATTTTGGAAAATGAATTTCAAATACATTTTTATTTACTAATCCTTCATAAATTTGATCCGCAGCATACTCAGCAGTTTTTAAAAACGGCATTTTAAAATCATTTTTATCTGTCATTGGTGTTTGAATAAACCCAGGTGATACTAAACAAACACGAACATTATACCTTTTAAAATCAAAGTACAAACTTTCAGCCAAATTATTTAATGCTGATTTGGATGGCCCATATCCAGTTGAATTAGGTAATCCTCTATATCCCGCAATTGATGAAACAATAGTAATTATACCGTTTTTTTTATCTCTAAAGTATCGTTCAACTGCTTTAATGCTATTGACAGTACCAAAAAAGTTTACTTTAAAGACATCTTCCATTTGTTCGACATCAATATCTTTTTCTTTTTTAGGATCCCATGTTCCTGTTGAAAAAAAACAAATATCTATATTTTCATATTTATTTATAATTTCATTAAATACTTCTTTACACTTTTCTTTGTCTGTTACATCTAGAGGAAAACTTGAAATATTCTCGTAAGAATTTGAAAGCTCATTTAGTAATTCTGCTCTTCTTGCAGATATGGCAACATCCCACCCTTTACTTGCAAACTTAATTGCTAAAGCTTTACCAATCCCAGTACTACCACCTGTAATCCAAATAGTTTTTTTACTCATTTTTTGTTATGTATATATCTAATATGTTTAAAAATAAATTTTTAACATTTATATTATTTCTTGCTATCACATTCTCTGCTTCATTGATTGGTGGTTTGGCTACCATTACATACAAAGAGCCATGGTACTCATTACTAAATAAGCCAACATTTAATCCACCTGATTGGATATTTGGACCTGTTTGGACCTCCCTTTACATAATGATGACAGTATCAATTTGGCTTTATTGGCACAGCAAAAATAGAGATATGAATACAGTTTATATTTATTTTATTCATTTAGTATTTAATACAACTTGGAGTGTAGTTTTTTTTGTTTTTCACAATATGGTTTTGGCACTTTTAGTATTAATCTTACTAATAGCATTGATAGTTAATCTTATTTTAAGGTTTAAACGCGTCAAGATGTTGAGTGCCTACCTAATGATTCCATATTTACTTTGGTGTAGCTTTGCACTAATTCTCAATACAAGCTTAATTATATTAAATTAGATATGGATGATGTTGTTATAATTGGTGGTGGAATTATTGGGACAGCAACTGCTTATTTTTTATCCAAAGAAGGCAGAAAAGTAAAAGTTATTGAAAAAGACCCCACATATAAAACAGCTTCATTCCCATTATCACTAGGTGGTTTTAGAAGACAATTCTTTCAAAAAGAAAATATTTTGTTGGGAAAATTTGCACGAGAATTTATTTTTCAAATACCAGAATTGTTAAAGACAGAAAAAAATCCTAATCCTACAGCTAGTATGGTAACTAATGGTTATCTTTTAATGTTTGGTCCCGAACATGCAGAGGAACAATATAGAGCATTAGAAAATCATAAAGAGTGCGATGCAGGAACAAAAAATATTAAAGGCTCAGAATTATCAAAAGTTTTTCCATATGTTAACAATGAAGGTATTGAAACAGCAACCTATACAGATAATCAAAGTGAAGGATGGATTGATCCATTTATGTTTCATAGTGCTCTAAAGAGTAAAGCAATAGAGCTAGGAGCCGAATTTATTAAAGGTGAAGTAAAAAGTATTTCTGAAATAAATGCCAAAACAATTATTTCAGCTGCTGGTTGTTGGACAAAAGAATTGTTAGAAGATATCCCTGTGGTTCCTCAGAAGCATACAGTTTTTAGGGTTAAATGCCCAACTTATATAGAAGAGATGCCATTAAGTGGAGACTTAACAACAGGTGTATATTGGAGACCAGAAGGTGGCGAATATTTAGCAGGTTCACCTATTTCTGTATTCGATGCAGAAGACTTAGAGCCAGCTTGGAATGATTTTGAAGAATTAGTGTGGCCAGCTCTTGCTAAGAGAATACCTGCTTTTGAGGAATTAAAATTAACTGGTGGATGGGCAGGTTATTATGATTGTAATAAATTAGATAACAATGCTGTAGTAGGTAAACATCCAAAATTTGACAATGTATACATGGCATCTGGTTTTACTGGCAGAGGGTTAATGCAAGCCCCAGGTATTGGAAGAGCTTTAACAGAGCTAATTACAACAGGATCATATCAAACAATAGATATAAGTGATTTTGCTGTTGAGAGAGTTTTAGGTAAAGCAGCTAGACCAGAGCCCTACGTATTATAATTTTAAGTTCCACAAAAAGTTTGATATTTTTTACTACTAGACGGAGCAGGAATTTTATATTCCTCAATATTATTCTGATTATCATAAGGATTTTTTAAAATAGATAATAACTTTTTCATTTTATCTAAATTTCCTTTATCTGCTTCAGATAATGCTTCCTCTACTTTATGATTTCTAGGAATAACTTTCGGATTATTTTCTGCCATTAGTTTAGATTGTTTTTCTTTTGTTGAATTATTTAATTTTGATCTTTTATTCCATTCATTTTTCCAATTAATAAAATCTTTTTTTTTATAAACTTCATCAGAATTGATACCCATTAAATTACAAAAAGTATTTGTATAATCTGCTTTATTTTTTTTCATCCAATTTAATAAATCACTAATTAATTTCTTATCATCTTTATCTTTACCGAGTAGACCAAGCTTATCTCTCATCATATTTAGCCATTTATCTTCATAAATATTTTGGAAATTATCCAATAAATCATTAGCTAATTTAATTGCATAATCCTCATTTTTATCAATTAAAGGAACTATACATTCAGCAAATCTCGCTAAATTCCATTTGGTTATTGGTGGTTGATTAGAAAAAGCATATCTTCCAAATTTATCTATTGAGCTGAATACAGTTTTTGGGTCATAATGATCCATGAAGGCACAAGGTCCGTAGTCAATAGTTTCGCCAGATACTGACATATTATCAGTATTCATTACACCATGAATAAATCCAACCCTCATCCATTCTATTACTAGACTGCATTGTCTCTCTATTACTAAATTTAATAAATCATAAGCTTTAAACTTAGATGAGGTTAAGTGAGGGTAATGTCTGTTAATTGTATAGTCTACTAATGTATTTAAATTTTTAATATTTTGAGTTGCTGCAATATATTGAAATGTGCCCACTCTAATATGACTAGATGCAACTCTGGTTAAAATAGCACCTTCTAAAAGATTTTCTCTTACAACTTTTTCTCCAGTTTTAACCACAGCAAGACTTCTAGTTGTTGGAATTTTTAATGCATGTATAGACTCGCTAATTAAATATTCTCTTAGCATTGGTCCTAAAGCTGCACGCCCATCACCTCCTCTAGAAAAAGATGTTCTTCCAGAGCCTTTAAATTGGATATCATAACGATTTTTTTTATTGTCCAAATGTTCACCTAACAAAACTGCTCTGCCATCTCCCAACATAGTAAAGTGACCAAATTGATGACCTGCATATGCTTGTGCTAAAGTTATAGTATCTTTTGGTAAAACATTTCCAGAAAAAATATTTGATAACTCCTCATTATTTAAACGAGAAAAATCTAAATTCAAATTTTTAGCAAGTTGATGATTAAATATTATTATTTCTGGGTTATGAACAGGTGTAGGTTTTATTAACTCTCTAAATGATTTAGAAAGTTTTGAAAAAGTATTATCAAATTTCCAGTTAACTTTATTCATAAAAAAAGCGATTTATACGAATATAAACCGCTTTTTTTTTTAAATTAAATTTATTTTTTCTTATATTTTGCAGCTTCCTCTGAGCCGCTTGTAGCAGATCCTTTACTGTAAGAGTGAGCACCCATACCAGCTAATTGTCCATTTTGAACAATTAGGTATTGATTTCTTATCTCTCTACCTTCAAAGAAGCATTCTAAAATTTCTCTTACACCATCAGCATATCTTGCTTGAGCTGATAAAGAGGTTCCAGATGTATGAGGTGTCATACCATGATGAGGCATGCTTCTCCATATATGATCATTTGGTGCGGGTTGTGGGAACCACACATCACCAGCATAACCACTTAACTGACCACTTTCCAAAGCTTTGGCAATTGCTTCTCGATTACAAATTTTACCTCTAGCAGTGTTAACTATGTAAGCTCCTTTTTTCATTTTACTAATCATTGATTCATCAAATAGATTTTCTGTTTCAGGGTGAAGTGGACAGTTGATAGTTACCACATCACAAACTTTTACCATTGACTCAACAGACTCATGAAAAGTAAGATTTAATTCTTTTTCAACACTTTCAGGAAGTCTATGTCTATCAAAATAATGCAAATGAACATCGAATGGTTTCATTTTTCTTAATGCATCCAAACCAATTCTACCAGCTGCAACTGTTCCAATATGCATACCTTCAACATCATACGATCTTTGAACTGCATCTGCAATATTCCATCCACCTTCGTTAACAATTCTATGTTGATTGTGATAATCTCTTACCATAGATACAATCATCATAACAATATGTTCAGCAACAGATCTAGAGTTACAGAATGTAACCTCTACAACATCAATTTTGTGATCCATTGCAGCTTGCAAATCAACATGGTCTGAACCTATACCTGCAGTAATTGCCATTTTAAGATTTTTTGCTTTTTCTATTTTTTCTTTTGTTAAATAGTATGGAAAAAATGGTTGAGAGATTACTATATCTGCATCAACAATATGTTTGTCTGCTTCACATCCATCACCATCTTTACTATTAGTTACAATTAATTCATGTCCGTTACTCTCTAAAAATTTTCTCAGACCCAATTCACCAGAAACACAACCAAGTAATTCTCCAGGTGTGAAATCCCGTCCCTTTGGAGATGGCAGTGTCATTCCATCTGGATACTTCTCTAGTTTTGGAAGATCCGATAGTGGATAAGTTTCAGGCATACCACCTTTAGGATCATCATATAATACACATAGTATTTTCATTAATACTCCTTTATTGAACTATTTTAATAAAATCAGAGATATCTAACACACTAATTGAGTTGCTAGCAAATAAATAATTTAACTTGGATATTTTTTCTTCAGGATTAGACGATTTAAAATTATTGCAAAAATTATAATAATTATTGATCCTGAGATGACTGGACTTAGCAAGTATTCAATAGAAACACCCCCAATAATAACAATTATTGGGTTTCCTCCTGCCGGAGGATGGGTAACATTAAATAGTATCATTAAACCAACCCCAAAACCAACAGCTAGTGGAATTATGATAAATAAAGGTAGCGGAACAAAGTGCAAGAAAAACATTCCAACAATAGCAGTTAAAAGATGTCCAAAAAAAACATTTTTAGGTTGAGCGAACGGACTTTCTGGATAACCAAAAAGTAATACCATTGACGAACCAAATGAAGCAATTAGAAATATACCAAAATCTGTTTTGTAAGTTAGTAAAGTTAAAATACCAATAGTAATTATTGAGAATACTCCACCAAAGATTGATTGTTTTAAATTTCCCATTTTAGATTTTTGATACTATCTTTTCTAACGCATTAAAAGGTAAAAGAATACATTCTTTTCTTGCCGCATTTTTTTGACTTAATAATTTAGCTAGAAAACTCCATTCTTTTTTTAAATTATTCTTATTTCCGCTAAAAAAAGCGTTTGCATATTCACACAAATCTCGAATTTTTATAGTTTTAAAGTTTACTAATTTATTAGATAAAATACTTGCCGTTGCCTGACAATAAATGCATGATTTACCCTGATAACCAAAATCAGTAATTTTTTGATTATCTATTACCAACTTAATGTATATCTCATCACCGCATAATGGATTTTTAGATTTAGAATAATGAGTATACTTTTTAATATCTCTAAAATTCTTAGTATTTGATGCAATTTTTAATATTTCTAAATTCATAAAAATTTTCTATGTTAAATATATTATATTTATAAATGAAATCATATAACGAAGCACTTAAAATTTTAAAAAAATCACAAATAAAAATTTCTAACGAAGTAATTAAAAGTATGAGTGGTTTAAATAGAATCTGCTCGTCTAATATTTATGCAAAAAATAATTATCCTTCTGAAAATAATTCTTCACTAGATGGTTTTGCTATTAAATTAAATCACAATAAAAATGTTTTATATAAAAACTATAAAAAATTCAAAATTGTAGGATCTGTTTCAGCTGGATCAAAACCATATAGAAAAATTTTAAAAAAAAATGAGGCTGTAGAAATTATGACTGGAGGTATTATGCCAAATGGTAGTAATTCAATAATACCAATCGAAGATTGCACCTTACTTAAAGATAGAAAAAATAGATATATTTTAATTAAAAAAACCTATAAAAAATTTGAGAATGTGAGATTGAAAGGATCTGATTATAAATTTAAAGATCTCGTTATTAAGAAAAATACTATAATAAACTCTAGTCATATTAAGGCTTTAAAAGTACTCGGTATTGAAAAGATTAACGTAAAAAAAAAAATAAATGTTGTTTTTTTTTCCTCTGGTAATGAAATTTCCGAAAAAAATCATATTGA
>CACOPB010000003.1 GCA_902628965.1 uncultured Pelagibacteraceae bacterium
CTGATTATATTTTCTCTTGTTTCAAATTATGGGAATAGAGTTTCGAAAAATAAAATTTTAAATTTTTTATCAACAATTTCTATTTCAGGCTATGCTATCCCAGGAGTAATTTTAGCAGTTGCATTCATTACTTTTGTTGCATGGTTTGATAACAATATAGTTAAAACACTAGGTTTTTTTTCTATTAAAAAAATTTTTATTGGCTCAGTACTTGGCTTAATAATAGTTTACTTTGTAAGATTTTACTCTTTAGCTTTTAATGGAATAAAGTCAGGATATGAAAAAATTAATATTTCTGTTGATGAAAGCTCTTATCTTCTTGGTTATTCTAAAAAAAAAACTTTTTTAAATATTCATATGCCTCTTTTAAGAAATTCACTTTTGTTTGTAGCAATATTAATTTCTATTGAAATTGTAAGAGAATTACCAATAACTCTTATTTTAAGACCATTTAATTTTGAAACATTCGCAACAACAGCCTATATATCTGCCTCTGAGGATTTGTTAGAAGCTGCAGCAGTGCCTTCACTTTTTTTGATTTTAATTGCAACAATTTTTATTATGTTTACATCTAAATATATTTTAAGAGAAAAATGAAAAAAAAATTTTTAGAAATAACTGATGTTAATTTCCAAATTGCTGGAAATACTAAAGTTAAAAATGTGTCACTTCATATTGAAAATGAGGGAGAAACTTTGTGTATACTGGGCCCTTCAGGCATCGGAAAAACAACAATATTAAGAACGATAGCTGGTTTAGAAAAAGTAAACAAAGGAACAATTAAATTAAATGGCAAATTATTATCCTCTAAAGATAAACATATTGAGCCTGAGCATCGAAATATATCTTTATCCTTTCAAGATAACAGCTTATTCCCTCATTACACCGTTGAGAAAAATATTTTATTAGGCGCTGAGAGAAACAGAGATATAAAAAGAAAAAAACTTAGTTATAAAGAAATTATAAATTTACTTGACATTTCAAAGATACTTAAAAAATACCCTCACGAAATAAGTGCTGGTGAAGCTCAAAGGGCTTCACTTGCAAGAGCTTTATTAACACAACCTGATCTTTTATTGTTAGATGAACCTCTTTCAAATGTTGATCAAAGTTTTAAAGAGGAAATTCAAGAAAGATTAAAAAAAATATTAAGCAAATTAAAAATTACAACTATAATTGTAACACATGATTCATATGAAGCTTTTTATTTAGGTAATAAATGTGCAATTATTTTAAATGGTCATCTAAATCAATTCGATGATCCTTACAATGTATATCACTTTCCAAATTCAATTGAGGTTGTAAATTTTTTAAATCGAGGAATTTTAATACCAGCAAAAGTAACTGGTGAAAATTCCCTTGAAAATGATGATCTAGGACTGATAGAAGGAAAATTTATTAAGCATTACCCTAAAGGTTCAAAAGTTCAATTATTATTGCAGCCAGAAGATTTAGAGCATGATGACAATAGTAACTTAAAGTTAGAGGTTGTAGATAGAAAATTTAGAGGCACAAATTTTATTTATACACTAAAAACATTGAGTAAAAAATTTATTCCAGTTCTTGTAAATACACATCACCACGAAATTCATGAGATTAATGACAAGTTTGGAATAAAAAGACCTATTCGACTTGAGCATATAGTTTGCTTTTAGTAAAAGAAACACATGCTTTCTAAAAAACAATTGTTTACTAGAGGTATGCTGGATATTTCTCCACATATGCTATCAGTAATTCCATTTGGAATAATTTGTGGAGCAATTGGGGTTGAGCTAGGATTTAATCCATACTTGGTATATGCAATGTCTTTCATAATTTTTGGAGGAGCTTCTCAAATAGTTTTTTTACAGTTATTGTCAGGAGGTGCCTCGAGTTTAGTTGCCGTAGCTTCTGTTGGAATTATAAATTCCCGACATTTATTATATGGAGCAGTTCTGTCTGAGTATTTAGAAAAGCTCTCTTTTATTAAAAAATTATTAATTTCCTATGTAGTAGTAGACCAAGGTTTTGCTGAGTCGAATAAATTTTTTAAAAAAAATAGAAGTGAAGAGTATTTACATTATCACCTAATTGGCACAGGTTGCACATTGTGGGTTTGTTGGCAGATAGCAACTTTATCAGGTATTATTTTAGGATCATTTGTTCCTGAAGAACTCGGCTTGAAATTTGCAATACCGCTAACATTTATTGCAATAGTTGTTCAGGATTTAAAAAAGTTAGATCATGTGATTGTAATGATTACTTGTGGCTTGAGTTCTTTATTATTTTTTGATGCTCCATTTAAATCTTATATAATTATTTCACCATTAATTGCTTTATTTGTAGCTGCACTATTACTGAGATTAAAAAAATGACATTAACATCAATTATATTTGCTGGAGTTTTAACCTACTTTACAAGAATGACCATGATAGCGCTTATTAGTAGAGATATGTTGGGAGATAAGATTAAAGCAGTACTTGAATATGTTCCTTCTGCTGTGTTTCCAGCAATTATATTTCCTGGAATATTTATCAATGATTATGGAGCTTTTATAGAAATAAACGATCCAAAAATTTATGGAGCATTAGTTGCGATTGTGGTTGGTTATTTTTCAAAAAACATCATTGCGACTATTTTAGCTGGATTAATCTCATATTGGTTTTTAATATTTGTAATATTTAGTTAGCACCTAATTTAACATTTCTACTGATATTCTCATAAATGAGTTTTGGTTTAGCTAAATTTAAGTTTGACATTAATTCAACATACTCATCGACGTTATTAACCTGCAATCTAGGGTTAAATTTTTTTTCATCACCAATAGTACTACATTTTTTGCCATTATAATCGTGACCAGGATATAATACTGTATTTGATGGCAATTTTAACAATCTATTAAAAATTGAATCATAAGCATCTTTAGAGCTACCGTTTTGAAAATCAGTTCTACCTGTACCATTTATTAAAAGAGTATCTCCTGAAAATAAAAATTTTTGCAACAAAAAACTATAACTATCAGATGTGTGTCCAGGCGTATACATTGCTTTAATTTCTAATTGATCAATTTTGATTATTTCATCATCTTTTACTTTTATTTCTACTGCATCTGCAGGTGTATGCTCTCCCATAATCGTCAAACAGTCAGTTGCTTTTTTTAACTTACTGGCACCAGTTACATGGTCTGCATGAATGTGTGTATCAATTACTTTAACAAGTTTAAGATCTAGTTCATTTAATATCTTTATATAACTGTTAACATTTTCTATTACTGGATCTATGATAACTGCTTCGCGACCTTTTGCCGAAGCAATAATGTAAGTATAAGTCGATGATTTTATATCAAATACTTGTTTAAAAATCATTTTTCATTATTATCAAATTATTGTGAATACCTCTACACCTACATTTCACTGGTCATGCAAACATACCTGGAAAAGAAGTGCGAAAAACACAGCTTGGTGCGTATTAGGCTGTGCAATTGGGGATTTTGGAACAATTTTGTATTTTCAATTAACTCAAATTCCTTTTCCTATTTTAGGAATTATGATTTTAGCAATAATAAATGGTTTGATTACAAGTATTATATTAGAAACAATAGTTTTAATGTCACAAAATTTCAGTTTTGTTAATGCTTTTAAAACTGCCTGTGGAATGAGTTTAATTTCAATGATTAGCATGGAAATTATGATGAATTTGACAGACTATGTTCTAACTGGTGGAGCTATATTAACTTGGTGGGTAGTTCCAATAATGCTAATTGTAGGTTTCTTAACTCCATGGCCCTACAATTATTGGAGATTAAAAAAATTTGGTATGGCTTGTCATTAAATCTATGTACTAAACTAATTAATGAAAAATTTTACTAAAACATTTAATAATTTTTTTTTAAATTTTGAGGCTTTAGGATCTCTTTTTCTTAGATTAATAATTGGAGTCGCTTTTATTCTGTATGGTACTGGCAAACTACCTTTACCTCCAGAAGGATTAATAGAGAACTATGGATTATCATCATTTGTTGCGAGTTTAGTTGCTGTTTCTGAAATTTCCTCTGGAGTAGTTCTAATAATTGCAAATTTTTTAAAGAATTCAATTGGAAATACTCTAACAAGATTAGCAGGACTTAACATTGTTATACTGATGACTTGTATCCTTTTAGTCGCACACAAAGATTGGTTTATAACTAAACAGTTATTTATGGGTGTGCAAATTTTTCTATTAGTGGGAGGCTTTTATTTTTTAATAAAAGGCAATAAGATATAATTATGTTTCTTAAAAAAATTATATTTACATTGATATTATTTTTATTTTCTTCAACATCATTCTCAGCATCCATGAATATGATTGGCGAAAAAGGAGATCCTAACAAAATTGACAGAACTATAGAAATTGAGATGTATGATAATTATTATTATCCAACTCAAATAGATGTAAAAAAAGATGAAACAATAAAATTTGTAGTAAAGAATTTAGGCGAACTGGTTCATGAATATAATATAGGAACTAAAGAAATGCATATAAAACATCAGCCTGAAATGGCAAAACTTGTTGAACATGAAATTCTTCTTGCTGACAAAATAGATCATGAAAAGATGAAAAAAATGTCAAAAAAAGATCATTCTTTAGGTCACTCTCATGCTAATAGTGTCTTATTAGAACCAAATGAAACAGGTGAAATAATTTGGAAATTTTCAAAAAATGTTTCTTTAGAAATGGCTTGCAATATGCCAGGTCATTACGAAACCGGTATGGTAGGTAAAATAAACATTAAATAATAAATATAATTTTAGAGGTTCGCTCTTTCAGTTAATTTATTACCAAAAGAGCTCCTCTATATTGCCTTCTTGGCATTAAATCCTAATGGATTTTTTTTTATTAAGTTTTTTGATATTTAAATGACTTCAGCTAAGTATCAGGTGGTGAAAGTATTAACATAAACCTCCTTCTATAAAAAAGGTAATTAAAATTTATACAATTTCAATTAATTTATTTTAATTTTTTGCAAATATATTTATTGAATACAACCTAATGTTCTTGTAGATTCTCGACAGCTCAAAATACTTCCTAAAATAATATTAATGAATAAAATTTTTATTAATTTAAATTAACAATATGATTAACATTGGATTTATTGGTACAGGTCTTATGGGCCTACCAATGGCCAGAAATATTTTAAAATCAGGATATGAATTAATTGCATTCAATCGATCAAAAGAAAAACTTGAAAAATTAAAAATATCTGGTGCACAAATTGCAACATCAGTCGGCAATCTTGTTAAAAATAGTGAGGTTATAATCACAATGTTAACTGATGATGAAGCTGTTGACGAAGTAATTGGATCGAAAGAATTTTTAAATAACATTAAAACTGGATCAATTGTAATAGATATGAGTTCTACAAGACCGATTACAGCAATGAAACACGCTGATAATTTAAAATTAAAAAATATTCATTTTTTAGATGCACCCGTTTCTGGTGGAACTATTGGAGCTGAGGAAGCTTCATTAGCTATTATGGTAGGTGGCGAGCAAAGTGTCTATAACAAAGTAAAAAAAATTTTAGAGACCATGGGAAATCCTAATTTGGTTGGTTCCACTGGAAGTGGACAAGTTTCAAAACTAGCTAATCAAATTATTGTCGGTATAACAATAGGTGCTGTAGCAGAAGCTATAACTTTATGTGAAAAAGCTGGAGCAGACCCCAATAAGATGATCGAAGCTTTATCAGGTGGATGGGCTGATAGTAAAGTTCTTAAAACGCATGGAAAAAGGATGATTGATAAAGATTTTTCTCCTAAAGGCAAGACTTCTGTTCATTTAAAAGATATGACTAATATTATAGAGTGTGCAAATAATTATAATTTACACTTACCTATATCAAAGTTAATTAAAGATATGTATAAAACTCTTGTTGAAAATGGCCATGGAAAAACTGATCATAGTTCACTTTATAAAGAAATTGAGAGACTTAATAAATAACAAACAAAGGTAAAGATATGAAATTATTAAGATTAGGACAAAAAGGAAAAGAAAAACCTGCGGCATTAGACAAAAATGGCAAAATAAGAGATATAAGTTCTCTTATAAAGGATTTAAATCCTAAAACTTTGAATTTTGAAACAATATCTAAATTAGAAGGTTTTGACTTATCCTCTTTACCAGAACTATCAACTGGTGAGAGAATTGGTTCTTGTGTTGCTAAACCAGGTAAATTTGTTGCTATTGGATTAAACTATTCAGATCATGCAGCTGAAACAGGAGCAGATGCTCCTTCAGAACCAATTGTCTTTATGAAAGCCACAAGTTCAATTAATGGGCCAAATGATGATATTGAAATTGTTTCAGGATCAAAAAAACTTGATTGGGAAGTTGAGTTAGGAATTGTTATTGGAAAAGAAACAAAACATATATCTCAAGATCAATCTCAAGACCATATTTTAGGTTATTGCTTGGTTAATGATATTAGTGAAAGAGAATGGCAAATTGAAAAAATGGGTCAATGGGTTAAGGGAAAATCTCATGACACATATGGACCAATAGGACCTCACTTAGTTACCAAAGACGAAATAGCTGATATTAATAATTTAAAAATGAGTTTAGATGTTAACGGCAAAAGAATGCAGACTGGTAACACTAGCACAATGATTTTTAATGTAGATTATATTGTATCATATTTAAGTAAATTCATGTCTTTACAGGCTGGAGATATTATTACCACCGGAACTCCTCCTGGTGTAGGTATGGGCATGAAACCTCAACAATTTTTAAAAGATGGTGATACAATGAAGCTGTCTATTGAAAATTTAGGAGAGCAAAATTCTAAGGTAGTTGCTTTATAATTTATCTGATCATTTATTTAGTGTAAAAATAAGCACAAAGAAAATTTTGTAAAATAAATTCGTTTATAAAATGAAAAAAAAAGATCTGTATTACGAAAGGATACCTACAAAACTTTTAAGAGAGGACATTAGGTATCTAGGAAATATATTAGGTAGAGTTATAAAAAAACAAGAAGGTGAAAGTTTTTTTAATTTAGTTGAAAAAATTAGAAAATTATCAAAAGCAAATAAAGCAAATAATAACTCAAAACACTCCTACAATAGAATAATAAGAGAAATTAAAAAATTAAATCCTAAAAGTACTTTCAAACTTACAAGAGCTTTTACTCATTTTATGAATTTTATTAATCTTGCTGAGTCAATTGATGCCTCAAGAAGTCTTAATATTTATGAAAATGATAAAAGAAATGTTTCAAATAAAAATATATTTATTGAGGAAATTTTTGAAGAGCTATTTGAAAATAAAAAGATACCAGAATCTAAAATATATAATCTTGCAAAAAATTTAAATATAGGAATTGTACTTACTGCTCATCCGACTGAAGTTAAAAGAAGAACTTTAATTCAAAAATATCACACTATTACAGAAATACTTGAACAAAGAGAACTTTTAAAAAATTTTCCTACAAAATTAAAATTACTTGATAAAAAACTTTATGATGAATTTACCATCATATGGAATACGGATGACCTAAAAAGAGTAAGACCAACTCCATTTGATGAAGCAAGATGGGGTTTGGCAATTATTGAAGATAGTTTATGGGATACAATACCAAAAGTTTATCGAAGACTTAATTCTATATTTGTTCAAAACATGGGTAAAGGCTTGCCAAAAAATTTTAATCCAATCGAGTTTGGTTCGTGGATGGGTGGAGATAGAGATGGCAATCCGTTTGTAACGTCTAAAGTTACTAAAGAAGTCATACTTTTATCTCGATGGGAAGCTGCAAAACTTTATGAAAAAGCACTTACTAAAATTATTAGATCATATTCAATGCAAAATTGTTCAAAAAAAATACTTAACAAGGTTGGTAATACATATGAACCTTATAGAGTTTTTTTGAGACCGTTAAGAGATAAAATGAGAAATACACATAGATTAATTGAACAACATTTAATCCATAAAAAACCATTAGATCAAAAAAAATTGTTGAGTACTAAAGAAGAAATTTTAAAACCTCTTAGAGTAGTGAGAGAATCTCTAGAGGAAAATCAAAACGAAAATATTGCAAGCGGTGAATTACTTGATTTAATGAGACGAGCCAAATGTTTCGGTATTAATTTAGCTAGATTGGATATTAGACAAGAGTCTTCTAGACATGCTCAATTAATGAATGAAATAATCAAAAGAAAATTTAATAAAAATTACGGTCAGTTACCAGAGAATAAAAAAGTGGATCTTTTAAAATCATTAATTTTATCAAAAAAAAATATCATTAATAAATTTAATTTTAACAATAAAGAAAATAAGGAAGTTTGGTCAACTTTCCAGGCTTTAGCTGGAGAGCCTGCTGAATGTTTGGGCGCATATGTTATTTCAATGACAACCTCTGCATCAGATATTTTATCAATTTCATTTTTACAAAAAGAAGCAAAAATTAAAGAAAAATTAAGAGTTGTTCCTTTATTTGAGACTTTAGATGATTTGATAAATGCTAAGTCTATAATGGAGAATTTATTTTCTAAAACTTGGTACAGAAAACTAATTAAGAATAAGCAGGAAGTGATGATTGGTTATTCAGACTCAAGCAAAGATGCAGGAAAAATTTGTGCCAGTTGGCACCAGTATAAAGCTCAGGAGCAAATTGTTAAATTAGCAAAAAAATATGGAATACAGGTAGTTTTTTTTCATGGAAGAGGTGGATCGGCTGGTAGAGGCGGAGGACCTATTCAGGCAACTTTAAGATCACAGCCTCCAAATTCTGTTAATGGGAAAATCAGAATCACTGATCAAGGAGAAGTAATTCAGCAAAAATATGGATACGAACCTTTAGCCAAGTATAATTTATGCAGCTACATTGGTGCTGTAACAGAAGCAACCTTAAATCCACCACCTGCTCCAAAAAATAATTGGAGAACATTAATAGAAAAAATGTCAGACATTTCTAAAAGCTCATATAGGAAAAACATAAATCAAAGCTCAGAATTTATTAAGTATTTTAAAACCGTAACACCTCATGTCGCCCTTGGAAAATTGTCAATAGGTTCAAGGCCTTCTAAAAGAAAAAATGTTGATAATATAAAAAGTTTAAGAGCAATACCTTGGGTTTTTGCTTGGACACAAATAAGATTAATGCTGCCAGCTTGGCTGGGAAGTGCTGAAGCGTTGAGGTATGCAAATATAAAACAATTTAGAAAAACTCTCTATGAAATGGAAAAAAACTGGCCATTTTTTAATTCTATGCTTGATATGCTTGATATGGTTATTTCAAAAGCTGATCCAGATATTTCAAAAATTTATGAAGAATATTTAGCTGATAAAAAACTTAAAAGAGTTGGTCAAAAACTTAGATTTCAATTTGAAGCAATTAAAGAACTTAATAAAAAAATTACACCTAAAGAAATTATCAAATTAAGAAAAGAGTTTAGAACTTCAGTAATTGTAAGAAATATTTATTCAGAGGTTTTAAATATAATTCAACCAATCGTAATTAGTAAAATTAAAAAAAATAAAAACAAAAAAAATAAAAAATATTTAAATGATTCTCTTCTTACATCAATCGCAGGTATTTCTGCTGCTATGAAAAATACTGGTTAAATGCTTGAATTCTTAATTGCTTTTGGAGCTGGGTTAATAAGTTTTTTGTCTCCATGTGTACTACCTTTGATACCTGGATATATTTCTTATATCTCAGGCCAGTCATTGCAAAATATATTAGACTCAAAAAAAATAAATTTATTTCCTCTTGTTCTATTTTGTTTAGGTTTTTCAAGTGTATTTATAATTTTAGGAGCCTCTGCTTCATTTTTGGGGCAAGCACTTTTGCAAAATTCAGAAATTCTCAGAATAATTGCTGGTATTATTATAATTATTTTCTCACTTCAATTAATCGGTTTAATAAATATTTCTTATTTGAATTTTGAAAAAAGATTTGATGCAAAAAAATCCAAAAATATTTTTTTTCCGTATATAATCGGTTTAGCTTTTGGATTTGGATGGACGCCTTGTATTGGACCTATTTTAGGTTCAATATTAGCTCTAGCATCAATAGAAGAAACATTATCAAGAGCAATTTTATTGCTAATTTTTTACTCTTTAGGTCTTGCTATACCATTTGTATTATCGGGATATTTAATTCAAAGATTTTTATTGTTATCTAAAAATTTCAAAAAAAATATTAACTTGATATCCAAATCAGGAGGTATCATTCTTTTAGTTACAGGCGTTTTGATATTAACCAATCAACTACAAGCAGTTGGTTTCTATATAATTGAAATCTTTCCATTTATGCAGAAATTCGGATAAAAGGTATTAATGAAGATTTACCAAATAGATTGCAGTGCTCGTAAAAAAGGTTCAACTTCTAGAGCTTTAGCAAAAAAACTTTTGGATAAAATTAAAAAACCAGAAGACGAATTAATTTATAGAGACCTAGACGATGAGATGCTTTTTGTAAGTGGACTCACAGAATCTGGAATGAAAATTGACGAAAAAGATCAAACACAAGAACATAAAAAAATGTTTGAACTCTCTGATAAACTTGTAAAAGAATTAAAAGAAAGTGATGTCATAATAATTTCAGCACCAATTTATAATTATGGTCCTCCAGCAACACTCAAAGCTTGGTCAGATTTAGCAGCTAGAATAGGTGAGACTTTTAGATTTAAATCAAATGGTAGAAGAGAAGGTCTATTAAAAAATAAACATGCTTATCTAGTTATTACTTCTGGTGGAACAAAATTAAATAGCTCCGAAGATTTTTTAACTCCTTGGTTAAAATTTATCCTTAATTTTTTTGGGATAGAAAAAGTAGACGTAATAAGTGCAGACCAAATGGCGCTAGATTATGAAAAATCAATCAAAGAAGCTGAAGCGCAAATAGAAAATTTATTTAAAGATTAAACTTTCTTTTTAAGTGTCTAAGTTTTCCCTCGGTACTATCATAATCAATATAACAACCTTGCAAAAATCTCTCACCCTCTTTTGTTTCATAGGCTGTTCTTCCATGCAGTAATCTATGATTGTCCATTATCATTAAATCTTTTGGCTCAAGTTTAAATTCAATTCTATATTTATCTGAATTATACATTTCAGATATTTTTTTTCTTGCTTGATAATAAATATCTAATTTTTCTTTTTCTAAAATTGGAACGTAGTCTAATCTAGGACTAAATCTTACCTGTTTGAAACTCTTATCTTCATTTAGTTCAATCAAAGGAGAGATAGTTTCTAAAATCACCTCTTTATCTATGAATCTAAATCTAACTTTTACTTCAGTTAAAATCTTATAAAATTCTGGATATTGGTTTTTTAAATCTTCAGTGACTGTATAACCATCTACCAAAGTTGATAATCCACCTGAAACTTTACTCTCTATACAATGTAAAAGCTGAATACATGGAACAGGATTTCTATAAGGATTGTCTGTATGAGGTGCCAAAGCTAATGATGTATAAGCCAGGTCGTTTGGATCTGGTTTAGATTTTACGTCAAAATATTCACCAAAATTTGTTCTTCGAACACTACCTATAGAATTTGCAAATTCCACGATGTAATTTTTTGATGTTGGAATATTTTTTACTATAACAAATCCATACTTGTAAAAAGAAACAAGCAGATCATACATCTCTTTAGTCTCAAAAAAATTTTCTTTGTATTCAAAATTTTTTATATTTTGTAAAGTTGAGTCCCATTTGATTTTTTCAATAGAACTTATGACAGTATCTTCTTTAGAAAACTCAAAAGTAATTTTATCAATTTCAAGTTTTGAATTTACACCATCATTAAAATCCACTTCTAAGTATTTTTCATTAAGATTTACTTTATTTATTGATACATCATTACTTAAGAAAGTCGGATCAAAAAGTCTTTGTTGAGTACCTTTGTCTAAATACTCCTCACCATTTACTCTTTCACGTAACCAGAATGGGTGAATTTCTTTTTTTTCAGACCCATTATTAAAATAAACCTTATTTTTAACTAATTCGATTTTCATATTTTTAAAACAAGAATTAATTAAAATTTAACTTTAATCAACATAAATTAAATAGTAAGAGTTCATTGTGAAAAAATTTGATACAAAAAAATATCCAATATATTCAAGCTTTTTAAATCAACTTGCAATAGATTTAACTAAATTTTACTACTCTAAGTTAGACAAACCATTCAAGATAACCAATAAGATGAAGGGTAAAGGTTACGATCCTGTAACTACATCTGACAAGGCATTTGAAAAATTTATAAGATCTAAAATATCTAAAAAATTTCCAAATCACCAAATTATTGGTGAAGAGTATGGTCACAAAAATACAAAAAGTGAGTTTTCATGGGTAATTGATCCAATTGATGGAACCAGGTCATATGTTGTGGGTAATCCTAGCTGGAGCAATTTAATTTCACTAAATTATAATGGAGAGCCGGTTTTAGGATTAGCAAATTTTCCTAAAATGAGAAAATATTATTTAAATATAAATAAAAATTCAGCTTATGTTTTTGAAAATAATAAAAAAAGAAAACTTAAAGTTAATAGTAAATTAAATTTTTATAATGCAAAATTAGCTGCTGCCTTTCATAATCAATTAACTTTAAAGCAACAATCAAAAATTAAAAAATTTATTAAAAGAATGCAATTTCCATGTTTTGATGCACTAACTTATTGTCAATTAGCAGAAGGAAGACTTGAAATGGTTGCTCAGTGTGCAAATAAGATTTGGGACATTCACCCAATTATGCCAATCGTAAGAGCAAGTGGAGCTATAGTAACTACTTGGGGTAATAAAAATCCTGTAGTTGGAGGAAATATTATTGTTTCAAATAATATGAGTAATCATAAACAGATTTTAAAATTATTAAAACCATTAGCTGAATGATACCAGAAAGAGCACAAATAATTTTAGATTTCTGGTTTAAAGAAATACCGTCAGAAATGCGTTTCAAAAAAGATGATGAGATTGATCAAAAAATTAAAGATAATTTTTTAAAAGACTATGAATTAGCGTTTCAAAATGAATATGATGATTGGCAAGATAATCCTATGAGTTGTTTAGCCTTAGTAATTTTATTTGATCAATTTTCAAGAAACATGTTTAGAAATGATAAAAAGGCTTTCGTGCAAGATCAAAAAACTAGACTGATTGTAAATGATGCAGTCTATTCTGGTTATTTAGAAGCAATGAATGTAGATCAAAGATTTTTTATGTTGTTACCATTAATTCATAGTGAAGAAATTAGTGATCATGAAATGGCATATTATTTGTTAAATAAATATTTAAGAGAGCACGAAGGTTACAACAAAATCAAAAAATTTTGGCAAGATCATACAAGAGTAATTAGACAATTTCACAGGTATCCACATAGAAATGAAATTTTAGGAAGAGAATCTACAGAAGAAGAAATAGAATTTTTAAAAGGTCCAAATTCTTCTTGGTGAAATGAACTTAGAATTTATTTTCAAAGTTATAGATAAAGATGAGTGGCAAAAAGCCAAACAATCTGGAACTTTTAGTGGGTCAGAAAAAGACCTTAAAGATGGATATATTCACTTTTCAGAAGAGGATCAGGTAGAAGAAACATTAAATAAACATTACCCCAAAAAACAAAATCTAGTCTTGTTAAGAGTAAATGCTTTTAAGCTTGAACATTTGTTGTGGGAACAAGCATCAAATGGAGATATGTATCCTCATTTATATTCACCTTTAGATATTAGCACGGTTGTAAATGAATATGAGTTATCATTAAATGAGGATGGAAGTCATGAGCTTCCAGAAATTTTAAAAAAATATCAGTTTAGTCGACCAAGGTAATTAACCATTACTACTCCAATTATAATTAAAATAATTCCAATAGTTCCATAAATATTAGGTACTTGGTTAAATTTTAATACTGCGAAAAGAACAACTCCTGTAACTGTAAGACCGCTGTAAGTAGAGTAAGCAAATCCAACTGGAAGTGCTGACATCGCTTTTGCAATAGAAAACATTGTAATACACATAAATAAAATACATAAAACAGAAGGGGTTAGTTTAGTAAATCCTTCAGAAATTTTAGCAAAACTATTTGATGCAATACCAAATATTATTCCATTAGCTAGAAACAAATATCCTAATAATGGTTTCATTTTTATTCTTTTGATGCAATTTTATTAACTAAAGGTCTCATTAAAGGCGCTAAAGTAAATGCAGCTATTAAAGCAATAGGATATGCAAACATTATAGAATATCCCCATCTAAAAAAGAAACCATCCGAAATACCTGTATTGACAGCTACAACTACGCCACTCATAATAACACTCATACCTAAGGACATTAAAATCATAAATAAAGGCTGAGCATATTTTTTATTAATCATAATTAATTATTACCTAACAGGTTGACCATCAAAACACCAACAATAATAAAAGCTAAACCAATTAACGAATATAAATTGGGTACTTGATTAAATCTAATTATACCCACAACTACAGTTGCTATAATTGTTAAGCCTGCAAAGGAAGCATAAGTAATTCCCAATGGTATATTTTTCATTACCAGTGAAAGAGCATACATACACAACACAATTGTTATTGCAGTGATTATACTCGGAAATAGAAGTGTAAATCCTTCAGCACTTTTCGCAAAACTGTTTGAGGTAACTCCCAAGAAAACAGCTATACCTAGAAATAAATAAGATGTGGTAAGACTCATTTAATAATCTTAAATGAAATCTCGCCAAATATAAATAATTATTTTGGCATTGGAGTAGCGCCAGTTTCTAAACTTATAATTTTTCCATTATTATATTTATAAACTGCCATTACAGCCTCTACATTTCCATCATCAAAAGTAACAAATGAATGATGAACACCAACTTCATCATTTTCATAAACAACTCTAGCTTTATCCTGATTAATGTCGCCACTCATTGCCCATTTGATAACATCAACTTTGCCTAATACATTTCCTGATTTATGCATTGTGAATTTAAAATTGTCATGTAACAACTCATTCATCACTGCTTCATCTTTATTTTTAATTGCAGCACTATATTTTTCTAATATAGACATATTATACCTTTCTATTTACTCACCTGGTTTTATAAATTTTTTTCCAGCATCTGCAGCTTTATTAAATGTTTTGTTATAATCAAACACTTCGTGAATCATAATATCTTCCATTAATCCTGCATTCATAATTGCAACTTTCATGCCTAGAACACTCTCATAATCACCTTCAATTACATTGATTACGTCAAATCTTCCTCTAACCCATTCATAGCTATGAAACTTTACACCTACAGTGTCACAAATCGCTTTAATAGCTGCACCTCTGTCAGCATTCGGATCATTTTGCATCCTTTTAGCAAGATCCCTGCTTATTTTGCCTATTATGTAAAATTTAGACATTATTCACCCCACATTCCATGAAACTCATATACTACTGCTGGCTTATCTCCAACAACCCACCCATCATGTCCTGGTTGAATTGAATATGCGTCTCCAGCTTTGTAAGTCATTTCAGTTCCATCATTATGTTTTGCACAAACAGCTCCAGAAACTATGATGCCTAGATGTGTTGCTTGACAACTATCGCCACCAACTGTCGGTTTAATATCCTTTGACCATTGCCAACCAGGTTGCAAAGTTAGTCTCATTAACCTTTGATTTCCAACTTTTACAGCTTCAATTTTGGCATTATTAAAATTATTATTAACTTCGTCTGCCTTATCAAATGTTTTTACTTCTACTCCAGCCATAATTTCCTCCTATCTATTATTTATTCACTAAAGATGTATCTAATTTCATCTCGAATTGTGCCTTCAATTGCAACTTTCTTTAATTGTTTTTGCAGATTCTGATACTTTTTATCTGCTGACATTTTCTGATCTGCTTTAAAATTATCATCTTCAAACATTGTACCAATAAGAGTTTCTCTTATTGTTCTTGGATCACCACCTATTTGAAATGAAAAATAAACTTGATGTTTTGGATAATATTTTTTTCTAACTTTTGCTAATCCTTGACCTATTTCCATTGCCTTACCAAGCATGTCATCTTTTACTCTAAATGTTCTTGTGTAAATTGCTTTCATTTTTTTTTATTTTTAGTATATCCCTGATTTGACTAGTTTATCAATCTCACTTTTTGAATTAGGAATTAATTTATAGATAAAACTATCACATCCTATAGTAGTATTTTCCTCATATGGTTTTCCGTATCGCTCATCGACAATCTTTATAAGTTCTTTATTAAGATTATCCTCATTTACGCCCTTTTTAACTAAGTAAGAGCTTAAAAATTTTTTAGCAGCGAAAGAATGTACAATTTTATCTAATTCAAGTTCTGCTTGTGGAATCATGCTATTTGCATAGTAAATTCCTGCACATTCAATTGTTTTCTTTTTATCATCGTCGCTCATATCCGCATAGGCAGATGTAACTAAAAGAATACTAATTAAAGTTATTATTTTTTTCATATTATCCTCTATATTTTAAGTTAACTTAAATGCCAAATTTATAATTTAACTATATAGGTTAACATTACTTTGTTCGCGTGACAGATGTGCACTTTTATAAATAATCAAGAAAAATAGGTGTTTTGAGAAGTATCAATTGTATTAATATTTTGTTAATGTTTACTTATGATTGAAAAGTTTAACGGAATTTTTTATCTAATAGTATTTATAATCCATTTTTTAATATTTGCTGTTTACGCATACCAAACAGTTTTTGCCACTAAAAAGTTTTTAGATAAATTTGGTATTGATGATACAGGCGCTGGGATGACAAGGTTTTTTGGTTCATTATTTATTGGCGCTGTTGCTATGGCTATATGGGTTGGATTTATAAGAGCAGATGGTCTTCAAGGTACGTGGGCATTTTTTAATTTGGTTTTCTTACAAAATCTATCAGCTTTTTTTGTAGGGATTTACACTATAAAAATAAACAAATTAGGACACACTCCACAAACATCAAATGAAGGTATTATTGCTCCAGGAATTCTGACTTTGCTCAGTGCAATACTTTGTTTTGGTTTAGCTGATAAAATTTATTACTAAAACCAATTTGGTATAGGAAGACCTTTTTCCTCAAGGAATTTTTTATTAAACATTTTTGTGGCGTATTTATCACTTCTATCACAGAGAATTGTTACTATTGTTTTGCCAGGTCCTAATTCTTTGCCCATTCTTATTGCTCCAGCAATATTGATACCACAACTAGTACCTAAGCTCAGACCTTCATTTTGAATTAAATCATAAAGTATAGGTAGTGCCTCATGATCATCTATTGAATAGGCATCATCAATCTTTGCCTCACCAAAGTTAGCTGTTACTCTACTTGAACCAATTCCTTCAGTAATTGATCCACCTTCTGACTTAAGTTCACCATTTTTTATGTAATTATAAAGAGCTGAACCTTTTGGATCAGATAGGTAAATTTTTATATCTTTGTTCTTTTCTTTAAGAGCATTACTTACACCTGAAATAGTTCCTCCAGTTCCAGAAGAACATACAAAGCCATCAACCTTGCCTTCAGTTTGTTCCCAAATTTCTTGTCCTGTTCCTTCATAATGGCCTTTGGCATTTGCAGTATTGTCAAACTGGTTAGCCCAAATCACACCGTTATTATTTGTTGGTCTTAATTCATCCGCAAGTCTAGCTGCCACTTTAACAAAATTGTTATCGTCTTTGTAAGGTTTAGGTGGTACTAATCTTAATTCAGCTCCAAGATTTCTAAGTAGATCTTTTTTCTCTTGGGTTTGATTATCATTCATTACAATGATTGTTTTATAACCTAAAGAATTTCCTAAAAGGCCTAAACCAATTCCAGTGTTACCAGCTGTTCCTTCAACAACTGTTCCACCTTTAGCAATTAATTTTTTTTCTTGAGCGTCTTTAATTAAAGCAAGGGCAGCTCTATCTTTAACAGAACCTCCTGGATTTAAAAATTCTGCTTTTCCATAAATGTTACAACCAGTAATCTCTGAAGCAGCTCTTAATTTGATTAGTGGGGTATTTCCTATTCCTGAAATAAAATCGTTTTGAGTATTATTCATTATCTGACTTTTTATCACTATCAGGTGTAATACCATAAGGTTTAAATTCACTATCAGCAACTCCAACACTTCTTGCTGGAATTCCAACCATTACTGCATTTTCTGCAACGTCTTTAGTTATTACTGCATTAGCTCCAATTCTTGCACCTTTGCCAACAACTACAGGACCTAATACTTGTGCACCTGATCCAATTACGACATCTTCTTTTATAGTAGGATGTCTTTTCATATTACGTTGGTCATTTGAATTTATACTTGGAGCAATTCCACCTAAAGTAACCATATGATAAATAGTTACATTATCACCAATCTCAGAAGTTTCTCCAATCACAACACCCATTCCATGATCAATAAATAAATTTTTTCCAATTTTTGCATTTGGGTGTATCTCTATACCAGTCAAGAATCTTGAAAACTGAGAAATGATCCTAGCAATCAAATGAAATTTTGCTGTACTAAAAAAGTTTGCTATTCTATGAAAGAAAACTGCTTTTACTCCAGGATATGTCAGGATTAAACTAAGCTTAGTTTTTGCGGCTGGATCTCTGTCAATTATTGATTGTAAAAAATCGCTCATTTTTTTTGTGACTATTGTAGCTGTTGATTAAATAATAATATGCTTTATATAGTTACAAACTTACTAATTTAAAGAGGTTATAATGTATAGAAACACTAACTGTTTTCACCTAGCAATTCCATGTGGCGACCTAGAGCTTGCAAAAAAATTCTATAGTGAAACATTAGGCTGTAGACTTGATAATTCCGCTCAAGAATGGGCTGATGTTGATTTTTGGGGTAATGAGTTAACTCTTCATAAAAGTGAACATAAGTTAGACAGTGAAAGACATGATGTGGATATGGGTAATGTATCAGTTCCACATTTTGGAGTTCATTTATCTAGGAAAGATTTTGATGCTTTAAAACAAAGATTGAAAGATAACGGTACTAAATATTACGATGAGCCGTATTTAAGATTTAAAGGTACAAAATATGAGCAAGAGACTTTTTTTGTAAAAGATCCAAACGAAAATATTCTTGAAATAAAAACTCTTACATCAAATCCAGATTAGTTAAAAAAATTAAATGGAATTCCTGGTACTAGGTTTCTTTGCTGGGCTTAGTTTGATCCTAGCTATAGGAGCCCAAAATATATTTGTAATAGAGCAGGGGTTAAAAAAACAATATATCTTTTTAGTTTGTTTAATTTGTTCAATTTCAGACTTCATCTTAATAGTATTAGGTATATTTCTATTTCACTATTTTTATCAGTTTTTTAATTCTACAATTGAATTAATTTTTAATATTTTATTAGTTATTTTTTTAATTTATTTTATTTATACAAAAATTAAATCTTTTGATATTGAAGTAAGTTTTAATAGCAATATTCAAGGCACATCAAAATCAAAAATTATTCTTAAAACATTAGCTTTTACTTACCTGAACCCACATGTTTATTCTGATACGGTATTTTTTCTAGGAAATTTTTCTAAAAATTATCAGCTTGATCAAAAAATTTCTTTTGGAATAGGTGCGTCTATAGCATCATTTTTATTTTTTTTTACTTTAGGGTATTTATCCAATTACTTATCAAAATATGCTAAAAATAAAAATATTTGGAAAATAATAAATATTTTCATCATTGGTTTTATGAGTGTTTTGATTTTATTTATTATTAATGAAATGTTTAATTAATGAAGAATAAAGACATTTATATTGATGACATAGGAAAAGGCTATCCTTTTGTATTCATTCATGGATACCTTGGATCTTCTGAAATGTGGCGTTATCAAAAAGAATTTTTTTCAAAAACTTGTCGAGTAATTGTACCTGCCTTGCCTGGTTTTGGAGAAAGCTACAAATCTAAATCGCTTAGTTCAATTAATGATATGGCTAAAAAAATAATAGAGACTCTTGATCAAAAAAAAATTGAAAAATTTAATTTAATCGGTCACTCAATGGGCGGAATGATTGTCCAAGAAATAACAAAACTAGTTGGTAACAGAGTAAACAAATTAATCTGTTTTGCTACAGGTTCAATTGGAGAAATTCCAGGAAGATTTGAAACTATAGATGAAACGAGAGAAAAACTAAAAAAAGATGGAACAGCTATTTCATTTTCGCGAGTTCCTAAAAAATGGTTCGTAAAAGGTGATCAAGACAAAAATTATTTCCTCTGCTCAAATGCAGTTAAAAATGTATCACTAGAAACAGCTGACAATGCACTGCTGGCTATGAAAAATTGGAGAGGAAGAGAGAATTTAGAATATATAAAAAATGCTACACTTATTATTTGGGGAGACAAAGATACTTCATATAATTTTGAACAAGTCGATACTTTGAACAAAAATATTAAAAATAGTCGTTTAGAGATATTTAAGGATTGTAGCCATAATGTACATTTAGAGCAAAGTGATAAATTTAATCAAATTATAAAAGATTTTATTTCCTCATAATCTTTATATTTAAATTGAATACTTTTTTGTATGCTCTTAGAAACTTTTTATCTGAATGAAATTTCCCAGGGAAAATTAAACATTTTATTTTTGCTTTAAATGCAGCATCTAGGCTTTCTTGTGAATCTTCTATAGCTATGCATTCTCTAGGTTTTAGTTTTAATTTTTTTAGAGCAAATAAATATATATCTGGATTTGGTTTATTTTTTTTAACTAGATTCGAATTTCCTATAAAATTAAAATAACTTTTTTTAATTGATCTCCTTAAACAATAAAAAATTGAATTAATGTTATTTAATGAGGTTGACGATACAAAACCTAATTTAATTTTATTTTTTATACAAAAATTAATTAAATTTTTCACTCCTGGCCTTAATTTAAGTTCTTTTTTCTTCAAATAATTATTAAATATTTTTGTTTTCAGACTTCTTATTTTTTTGGCATTAACTCTAATATTACTTTGTTTAGCGTATCTTGAGACTCGATCTTCACCTCCAGATTTATTTAAAAGTTTCTTGTATTCTTTTTTAGTCCAATACCAATTTAAATCTGATTTTATAAAAGCTTGATTAAATGATTTTCTTTGTAAATCTGAAGTTTCAACAATTGATCCAATTGAACCAAAAAAAAGTGCTTTGTAATATTTCAACCTTTTACCGCTCCTGCAGTTAAGCCACTAATAACTTGTCTTTGGAAAAACATAACTAACATAAAAAGAGGTGCAGTAGCAGAAACGACTGCTGAAACTGCCCACATTAAGTTTCCTTCATGTTGGTTCGTACCTAGATAGCTTTGAATCTTAGGAACCATTGTATGGTTTTCTTGATTAAGTAATAAAGCTGTAACTGTAAAATCGTTATAAGCAAGCATTAAACTAAATAACCCAGCTGTAATTACTCCAGGCCACATAACTGGCATAATGATGTGTCTAAATGCCTGGAAATATGAGCAACCATCTATTAAGGCACTTTCATCAAGCTCTTTTGGAACTGTTTTAAAGAATGAGTAAAGCAACCAAAGTGTAAAAGGTTGATTAATTGCAACTAGTACAACAATAGTGGTTGGAAGAATTCCCCAGATCTGTAACTCAAAAAATGGAAATAAGTATCCCGATACTAAAGTTATATGTGGCATAGCTCTAAAAATTAAAGCTGCCATTAAAATCCAAAACGCATATTTTTCTGTTGATCTTGATAGAGCATATGCACCCAATGTTCCTAAAAATAAAGAAATACTAACAACAAAAACTGTGACTATAATTGTATTTTTAGAAGCTTTCCAAAATTCACCTTCAGTCCAAGCCTCTGTATATGCATTAGTTGTAAATTTTCCACCAGTCTCAATTAAAGTATTGAAAGCTGATATTGCATACCACCAATCAGATCTAGAAAAGAAATCAGCTCTTACTTTAAATGATCCCCAAAAAGTCCAAATGAAAGGAAAGCACGCAATTAAAAGCCATACAATAATGAAAATAGTATTAAATGTTTTTAAACGGGCTGATTTTGTATCTAATCCATAATCCATAATTTTATCGTGCTGTTTTAAATTCTTTCCAAGTTCTTATTAATACAGGTGCTAATAAAATTGCTATACCAATAATAGTCATCATTGAAGTTGCGGCAGCAGAACCAAACAATATTACTTCCTCATTAACTAGATTATCATATATTAACCATGAGAGTGATTGTGCACTCCCCTCAGCACTAAATCCAATTATAGGCTCAAAAACTCTAAAATTATCCATTAAAGAAATTAAAGCTACAAAAGTAACTACAGGATAAATATGAGGAAGCACTATATGTTTAATTCTTTGAAATCTTGAAGCACCATCAATAATTGCAGCTTCTATTGGCTCTTGAGGAACTGTTTGAAGAGCTGCATAAAAAACAACAAAAGCGAATGGGGAATGATGCCAGATTCCATAAATTATGATGGTTATCCAAGTCAATGTTTTAGAGGATTTTAGTGATAAATAGGGATCATTCATCAAGTTTTGGATGTTTGCACCAATGATACCCTGAGAATCAATCATCCAAAATAATACTAATGACCCTACCAATGGTGTCACAATCATTGGTAAAATTGTACCAAAGATTAGAGGTCCTCTAATTTTTCTAGCAACTGCATTTAAACTTAATGCAATAATAAATCCAAGTAACAGTACATTTGGAGTAACAAATAAGCAGTATGTTAAAGTAAATATTAGAGCTTTGTAAAAGGGTAGATTAGTTACTTGATCCACAAAAGCCCCAAAACTTCCAGTTTCATTCCAAAATTTTTTTATTTCATCAACTGCTAGATGATTTCTGTCTGTGTAAGTTCCAAAACCATTAAACTTTCCAAGAGGTTTTGCATCTCTGATTTTTGTAGTTTCCTCATTATCAACCACAATTGAAACAGTGCATCCAAAAGGATCACATTTTTTAACTTCCTTTACAACTTGGTCATGTTGTGCGTAAAAAGATTGTATTCCAGTTGATATGATTGGTAGCCCAATAAAAAGGATCATGGCTAAACCTGTAGGTAAAAAAAACCAGAAAAAAGTTTTATTAGGCATTTGAAATTTAATTAAGTGGGGAATAAATCCCCACTTATAAAGTTTTAGATTTTATAGAAAGCCTTGTTCTTTAGCTTTACTAATGTAAGCAGCCTCAACATCTTTCAATGCTTGTTCAGCTGACTCTTTACCTTGTAAAAACTCAACAATTTCACTTCCCAAAGCACCATGCATTAAACCCATCTGTGGTAACATGGGATATGGTTTTGCTCCCATTTTTACGGCTTCAATTACACCAATAGATTTTGGCCCTGGTACAAATCCTTCTACTAACCAAACAGCTTGATCAGCAGCGTCAGCAACCATTTTCTTATTTGAGGCTGCATGTGCTAAAGCTCTAAATGTTGCTTCAGCGTCAGCGTCCGATCTATTTTTTGCAAGTGTAAAACCATCCCACCATAAAGTTGCAGCTGGAATGTTTCCACCACCAACAGTTGCAGGACCAGTTAATTTTGTTGCAGCAGTAATTTTGGCATCTCCTTCATCATCTAAAAGAGTACCAGATCTTGAAGCCCATAATGTCATCAAAGCAACATTACCTGACTCCCATTCAACTTTAATTGCCTCACTATCATGAGTTAAATAATCTGGATTACTTAGTTCAGATAATTTTTTTAACATGTTTAAAGTAGCAACGCCCTTTGCATTGTTAATATTAGGTTGTGCACTTCCAGCTTTAAAGAATTCTCCACCATGGCCAATAAACATGTTTACAAATTCCTCTGCTAAGTTCCAACCAGCTTTATATGCAGCTGCATAAGGGTATTTCATTTTTCCAGAAGCTCTAATTTTTTCAGACGCTGCAACAACTTCCTCGTATGTTTTTGGTACAGCAATCCCCATATCTTTCAAGACATCTTCTCTATAGTACAAGTGTTGAGTATTAGCCATAAATGCTACAGCCATTACTTTTCCATCTATTGTAATTAATTGAGAGTCTTGTATTCCTTTTCCATATTTTTTAACAAGATCATCTAATGGTCTTATTAAATCTTGGTTCATTAAAGGAACAATTGAACTATTTGCTGCAATTCTAGCTGAGAATTCAGAAGGGTTTGCAGTTAGCGCTGGCACTGCGATTTTATTGTGCTCTGATGAGTGTGTCACTTTAAAATCAGCACTTCCTTTACATTGTTTAGAAGTTTCAACGAAAGTTCTTAATGCAGGAAAATCATTAGCCAAAATATTTATTGATCCACTTTTAATGTTGCAATCTGCAAATGCAGAAGTGCCAAAAAGTAGAAACAATAAAGTAACTAGTATTTTTCTCATATTTTATCTCTCTATATTTGTTTGTTAAATTATAATTTAAGTTTGAAAACTATATCTAGTACTGAAGTGAATTCAAAGTGATAATTAAATCACTTTTGACGCAATTTCCGCCCCTGCAACAAGAGCTTCAAGCTTTTTATAAACTATTTTTTCGTCTACATTTCCAAAACCAGCAAAGGTACTAAATCCACAATCAGTACCAGCCATTAACTGATCTTTATTGATTACATTTGAATATGTTATAATTCTTTGTTTTACAACTTCTGGATGTTCAACAAAATTAGTTGTGGAATCTATTACTCCTGGTGCAATTATTTTATCTGATGGAATTTTTAAATTTTCAAAAATTTGCCATTCATGAGAGTGTCGTGGGTTAGATGATTCAATTAAATAAGTTTGTACGTTTGCCTTAAAAGCAATTGGCATAATTTTTTCAAGAGAAATATCATATAGATGAGGCCCTTCATAATTACCCCAGCATATGTGCATTCTTATTTTAGAACTATCTATATTTTGAATTGCATTATTAAGACACTCAATCTGTTTCTCTGCTCTTTTAAGAAATTCTTTTTCTGAAAGATCTTTAAATGTCATATGTCTCGCTAAAGCGAGATCAGGACAATCTAATTGTAATTGAATATCGTTAGAGGTTATTTCCTCGTATTCATCTTTCATTAAGTTAGACAAATTTTCTAAATATTCATCGTCATTTTTATAAAATTTATTTGGTAAGAATGCTGATATTACTCCAGGTGATGCTGCGTTCATAAATCCACCTGAATGATTATTAGCGTTCAAAGAGTCTCTAAAATTGTTTATATCTTTTGTAAGAGAAGTCTTATCTTTAATTTTAAGCTCGCTAGTACAACAAGGTCTTGTATAAGTTGGTGTACCACCAGTTCTTGCTATTTTTTCTTTAAAAGAAGGAAAGTCGTCTAAATCTTTTGGCGCTTTTCTCTCACTCTCTCCTGAAAATCCATCAAGTCTATCCTTAACATAAGTTGCATAACTTATTTTTGACATTTCTCCATCACTAACAAAATCAATTCCAATATTAATTTGTTTTTTAACAATATTATTTACATCTCTTTTTACTATTCTATCAAATGTAGTAGAATCTATTTCTTCCTTTTTATCTTTTTTAAATAAAAGTTCAGACAAATCAGTAGATCTTGGTAAACTTCCAACGTGTGTTGTTTTAATTTTACTCATTTTATTATTTCATTAATAATTGCTTCCAAATAGCAACTTCATCAAATAACACCCATTCTCTAATAATATTTCCATCAACAATTTCAGCATGATTAATTCCCATTATAAAGATATTTTTATTAGTTGCTTGCCCATATTCATTGGTATTATTTGCATGCAATCCATTTAAAAACCATCTTATTGATACTTTGCAATTTTTATCCTCTTCCTCTAACCAACCAACATGCTCAATAGAAAAATTAATATTTTTAAGTGCATTTTTTATAGAATTCCAAAATTTTGAGATTTCCTCTCTTCCATGACCTATCTTGTTACCTGGCCAGAAAATACTTGCAGCTCTTGCATAATTAGTAAATTTACAATCTTCTAAAAAAATATTTTTTAAAATTTGAGAATATTTTTCACCTATACTATCTTTTTTAAATTTAAATGGTGTATATTCAGATTTCATATCGGAACTTAAATCAAATACTTTTTTTGCTTTAGTCTCTCCACCTTCTTTTTCTATTAACAGTTTGGCAAATTCTTTAGGTGTGTATCCAAGCTGTCTTACCATTGCACCTTGATCTCTTACAATCCATTCATCATAAACTTGATTGTTTTTACAAGCACAATCTGCAATCACTCTATAGTAAATATCTTTTTTGGTTGGTTTTCCGTAAAAGCCATGTCCTAAGTGAGTACCTTTACTTAGTATTCTGTGAGAAGAATGATAACCCTTCTCATCATTTCCATTCCAAATAACCTCCTCTCCTAACAGTTGACGATTTGGGAATTCTTTTAGTGTTGCGAAAGTTGCATCTATTACAGGTTTATTTCCATAAGTAATTCCAAAAGGTGATCTAACAGGTATATCTTTAGAGTAAAATTTTGATATTGAGTTAACATCCTTTCCCTCCCAAATTTGCTTAGTAATTTTTAGAATGTAATCTGGAAAATCCTTATATTTATCGTCAAAGCCCTTCATTAAATTTGGGACACACAATTTAAAAAACAATCTTGCTGATCATCAATTTTTATACTTAAGTTTGAATTTATAGGAACTGAAAAAGTATCTTTTGGTTTTAGATATATTTCAGTATTATTTATTGTAATTTGCCAATCTCCTGTTTGTGAAAATAATATTGTAGGTTTGTTAAATTTTATATTTTCAACATTACAATTTTTTGCTTTTAACAAACTTAAATTGAAACCAGTGCTTTGATTAATTATTGGTTTAAAATTTTGATTATTAAATCTATTTCCAAGCACTTGAACTAAAAATAATCCTGGAGAGATTTCTTGTTCAAAATTTTTTCTATTTTCAAATTTACAAATAAATTTTGAAATCTCATCTAATCTATAATCATCAAAATTCTTAATTTGTTCAGATGTTATTGGTTTTAAAAGTTCTTTACCATTAGGTATTTTTTCATTTGATAAATCAATTAAAGAATTATCATCAAGCAGTGCCATTCCAGTTTCTTTTGCTTTTTCCAAAACAGCAGGAACCCAAGTAATTATTCCTGGATCATCACCCCCAAGTACAACAAACATTAACCCTTCTTTTTCACCTGCATTTTCAAATCCTCTGAACATATTTGTTGGCATCGATATTATATCTCCAGCGCTTAAAATAGTTTGATCTTTTCCATTAGCGCCCCAATAAAATTTCCACTTACCTGAATAAATCAAAAACACTTCTGCAGTATTGTGACTATGCAATCCTGATCCATTTTTTGGCATCGCAGAAACAGCACCCAAATTAAAACTATGTGGCATTGCAATTTTGACAGATTGTCCAGCATCTTCTGCGACACCAGGACCTACAATTGAATAATTTTTTCTTTCTTTATGACCTTCAAGTTTACCTTCTACAAAAGGTAAGGTACTTGGAACAAGATCTTTAAATTTAGCTAATCGATTATTCATTTTTTTACAGTATATTTTGTGATACTAGATTTAACTAATAAATTATATATGCAAATAGAACAATTTGATACAGGCCTAAAGGGTCAAGAGAAAGTAGAGAAATTAGTAATAACTCCTAATGAAAATTATGAATATAAACAACTAGTAAGAGGTTATTTAAGCAAGATAGTAAACGAAGGTATTTCAAAGCTCGATGAAAATTTAGAAAATGCGTTTTCTAAAAATGTTAGAGTGAATTGTTTCCATCCTTTAAATGAATTTTCTGGGATTGAAAAATATAAAGAATTATTTTGGAAACCATTATTAAATTCATTTCCTGACCTAGAAAGAAGAGAACAATTGGTCATTGGCGGAACATTTAGAGATAAACTTCAAATTGGTTCAATTTCTTCATTATCTGGAATATTCAAAAACTCTTGGCTAGGTATTAATCCTAATAATAAAATGATTAATTTAAAATGTTGTGAAATTCACGAACTAAAGAATAATAAGATTGTCGAGAGTTATATTTTAATCGATTTAATAGATTTATTAATTCAAACAGGAGCAAATCCACTAAATGCTTCACGAGGATCTGAAGGAAATTGGTTGAACCCAATAAATACAGATGGTGTAAATTTTTTTGAAAAAAATATGGAAATTTCAAAAGCTAGTTTAGAACAATCTCTAATTATGCAGAGAAGCTTGAATATAAAGCCTGAATTAGAAATTTCTTCTGACATGCATCTTAAAGAAAAATTATTAAATCATCCACAAAATGATTATTGGCACAACAAAATGATTTGGTATGGACCAAGTGGAATTGGTACAGCAAGATCCTTAGAGGGATTTGTAGACAATCATCAATTACCTTTTAGAAAAACTTTTAAAGAAAGAAATTATTGGAAACTTGGCCACTATTGTGAGTTAGGAGATGGTAAATTTTCATTAACGGCTGGCTGGAATAGTATCCAGGCAGTTTATGGGTCAGATGATTGGCTTGGTTATAAGTCAGAAAATCAAAAAGTAACAATGAGAGTTATGGATTTTTATCATCACGATGAAGGAAAAATTCGTGAAAATTGGGTGCCAATTGATATAATTCATATACTAAAACAAATTGGAGTAGATGTTCTTAAAACATAAAAAAATTAAATGGCTAATATAAAATTTACTGGGGTGCACAAATCATTTGGATCTAACAAGATTATAACTGATTTTAATCTTTTAGGAAAAGAAGATGAGTTTCTTGTTTTAGTAGGACCATCAGGTTGTGGAAAATCAACTTTACTAAGAATGATTGCAGGATTAGAAAAAATAGATGAAGGTGAAATATTCATTAATGATCAAAAAATAAATGAACTACATCCCTCAAAACGTCAGACAGCAATGGTTTTTCAATCTTACGCGCTTTATCCTCATATGAATGTATATGAAAATATGTCTTTTGGATTAAAAATTGAAAAAAGACCAAAAGAGGAAATTAATACAAAAGTAATGCAAGCAGCAAAAATTCTTAAAATCGAAGAACTTCTTGAAAGAAAACCAAAACAATTATCTGGAGGTCAAAGACAAAGGGTGGCAATAGGACGTGCAATAACAAGAAATCCAAAAATATTTTTATTTGACGAACCTTTATCCAATTTAGATGCAGCTTTAAGAGCTGAAATGAGAGTAGAAATCTCAAAGTTACATAATCAAATTAAAACTAATATGATTTATGTTACTCACGATCAGGTAGAGGCAATGACATTAGCAGATAGGATAGTTATTTTAAATCAGGGAAATATTGAGCAAGTTGGAACTCCTGAGGAAATTTATAATGATCCAGCTAACATTTTTGTAGCTCAATTTATAGGTACACCAAAAATGAATATTTTGGAAATTGATGAAAAAAATATAATTTCTGAAAATACAATTAAATTATTAGGAAATGATATTAAATTTGATAAATTTAAACTTAAAAAATCAAAACATTTTGTTGGAATCAGACCGGAGCATTTAAAACCAAGTCAAAGTAGCCAATTTACTTTTAATCCTGAGATAGAGTTAATAGAAAATTTAGGTAATGAGAAAATTACTTATATGAAAAAAGATGAATATCAATTAAGTGCAAAAATACCAAGCAACATTGAGATTGGTAATTTGATAGGTTTCGACATGAATGATATTTTTGTTTTTGATGTAAATGGAAAGAGAGTTAATTCCTAGTACAACTTATAATTGTTAAATATAATTTATTTCTTTTTATTTAACAAAAATTCTATGTTTTTTGATCATAGCTGATATGTGAGAGTTTTCACTTTGCGAAACATTCTCAATTCAATATATTTAAATAATATATTTAAACGGGGGAAATATGAAAAATATAATTAAGTTTATCTGTGTAATATCATTTTTTATAACAAATGTTGTTTATGCAGACATAAAGTTTTGGACTACAGAAGTTCAGCCTGCCCGAATGGCTAAGCAAGAGGAAATGGCAAAAGCTTTTGAAGCTAAAACAGGAATAAAAGTAGAGGTGATCCCAGTAGAAGAAAAAGATTTGGGAACTAGAGCTACAGCAGCTGCTGCTGCAGGTGATTTACCGGATGTGATTTATCATACATTACAATATGTATTACCATGGGCTGAAGCAGGAATTTTAGATGTGGACGCTAATAATGATGTTGTTAAAAAATTAGGTAGGAATACATTTGCACCAGGTGCACTTAACATGGCAAAAAAGGGCTCAAAGATTGCAGCCGTTCCTGTCGATGGATGGACTCAAATGGTTGTCTACAGAAAAGACCTTTTTGAAAATGCAGATTTAGCACCACCAACCAGCTATGCAAACATTGTAGCTGCTGTTAATAAACTCTCAAAACAAAATGGTATTTTTGGTTTTGTAGCTGCTACTAAGACTGATGAAAATTTTATGAGTCAAGTTTTAGAACATGTACTTTTAGCTAATGGAGTTAATATTGTTAAAAAAGGTGGTATAAAAAAACAAGGTAAAAAGTTAAAAGAAGCATTAGAGTTTTATAAAGTAATTGCTAAAGCAAGTCCTCCAGGAGAGCTTTATTGGAAACAATCCAGAGCATTATACTTTGCAGGTAAAACTCCAATGATTATCTGGTCACCATTTATTATGGATGAGCTTGCTGGTTTAAGAGACTCGGCTCCACCAACAATAAATAGCGATCCTACATCACCTGAATTAGCTTCTAAAACTGGTTTCATCACTAATTTTAGTGGACCTAGTAATAAAAAAGGTGCTGCATGGGCAGATATTAGATACTTTGGTATAACAGCTGATGCTGATACAGATGAAGCTAAGCAATTCATTATGTATTCTATGGACGAAGGTTATACAAGCACATTGTCTATAGCTCCAGAAGGTAAATTTCCTGTAAGAAGAGGAAATTCAAATGACCCTGAGGCTTTTACAAAAGCTTGGAGTAAACTCCCAGTTGGAGTTGACAGAAAAGCTCCCTTGTCAGATCTTTATGACCCAGATGTTATTAATAACATTGTAGCTGGTTTAGATACTGCAAATAGATGGGGTGTAAAAGAGGGTGAACTATCTAGAGCATCTAAAATTATTAACGCACAATTTTTAAACAGAATCACACGAGAATATATCGATGATCAAATTTCTGTTGATGAAGCGGTTGATAAAATAAATGCTGAATTAGCTAAATTCTAGTAATTTAAATTAATTTAAAAAGCGGATAATATAAATTATCCGCTTTTTTTATGAAAGACACTTTAGCAAACACAGAAAAAAAAACTGCATATATATTAACTTTACCTGCTGTTCTTTTAGTTTTTTCCATAATTTTATTTCCAATTTTTGCAAATATTTGGATTAGTTTTAAAGAGGTTGAATTAAAGGATATTAGAATTCCAGAACCAAGAGCAAAAAAAATTGTAAAATCTATTGCTGATGAGCCTACTAAAATTAAAATATTATATAAGTTAAGAAATAGTTCATTAATTCAAGAAATAAGAGATGTTTCTTTTCAAGATAATTTTCCAAAAAATTTTAAAATTGAAAAATTAGACTCAAGATGTTCTTTTAAAAAGTATAGCCTAAAATGTGAATTTGGAAATTGGCCAGCTAAATATAGGGAAAATTTTCAAGTAATATTTTCAACAAATGATGGATCAAAAATTGATAAGCAAAATCTCAAATCAATTAAACCAAAATTAGACGGTAAATCCAATAATATATTGCTTAATACCAACTTTACTCTCAAAAACTTTAAAAAAGTTTTATTTGAAAATGAATTTATAGATTTACTGCTAACTACTTTTTATTACACATTTTTTGGAACAGTTGGCTCAATAGTGTTTGGTATTTTAACTGCTCAAATGGTAAATCAAAAATTTTATGGAAGAATATTCATGAGAAGTGTTCTACTTTTCCCTTATGTTGCACCAGTTGTTGCTTTAGCTTACACTTGGGAACTTCTGCTAGATCCGAATAGTGGAACATTAAATAGTTTATTATTAAATTATCAAATTATAGAAACTCCAATAAACCTACTTGGACAAAAATATATTGAAATTAGTATTTTAGGTTTTGATTTTAAATTAAGGTTAGCACTTACAACAGTTATAATGTTTGAAATTTGGCGTTATTTTCCTTTAGCTTTTTTGTTTATTCTTGCAAGACTTCAAGCTATTCCAAAAGAATTATATGAGGCTGCTGATGTTGACGGAGCAAGTCCCTTTCAAAAATTTTTTAATATTACACTTCCTCAAATTACTGCAGTAATTTCAATTTTATTTATGATTAGATTTATTTGGAATTTTAATAAATTTGAGGATGTATTTTTATTAACCGGAGGCGCATCAGGAACAAGAACTTTACCAATAAATGTTTATCAACAGGGTTTTGCAATATCAGACATTGGAATGGGCTCAGCTGTTTCAATAGTAATTGTTGTATTACTTTTAATGTTTATGTTTTTTTATTTTAAACTTTTAGGAAAGAAAGTAGATGAGAACTAAAAACACAATACTATTTTCGTTGATATCTACTTTTTTATTAATTTTTTTAATTTCGATTTGGAAGATATTAGCGACTCTTCAAGGTTTAAATATTAATAACTTTAATATAGAAATAATTTTCATCTTTGGGTTTTTAATATCTTTAGCTCACTTAATAATAGGTGATAGAATTAAATTATTTTATAAATCAGTAATTTTTTCTTCTATATTCGTTTTTTGTGATGGTTACTTAATACAAAAATTACCAGTTTGGTATAATATGGGTATTTTTTTAATAGTATATTTTTTTACCAATAAAATTAGTAAATATACTTTTATAGGTTTAAAAGAAGAGCATTCTACACAAGTCATTTTATTTGACTTCTTAACTTTATTTGGGATCTTATTTTTCTCTTTTGTAATACTTTTTCCATTTTACATGATGTTAGTAACAAGTTTTAAAACACAAATAGCTTTGTTAGTGAATCCTTTAGATTTTAGTATTGATTTTGGACAAGATATAAAAGATTTGTTTAAATCTTATTTTGTAATTTTTAAATCTTACAAATTTGGGAAATATATAATTACTAGTACTATTGTTTCTGTTGGTACTGTTATTATTACTCTTATTTTTGCAATACCTGCTGCTTATGCAGTCGCAAGATTAAATTTCTTTGGAAAAACATTTTTGTCTACATCTATACTAATAATATACATGTTCCCCGCAATTGTTCTTGTTATTCCATTGTATACAATCTTTAGTCAATTGGGTTTACGTAATTCAATAGAGGGCTTATTAATTGTGTATACAGCAACAACACTTCCAGTAGCAATTTATATGTTACAAGGATATTTTAAAAGTATACCAAAAGAATTAGAGGAAGCAGCAATTCTAGACAAATTAAGTTGGTTCGGAATTATAATAAAAATTATAATACCTTTAAGTATTCCCGCGATTTCATCTGTTGCTTTGTATGTTTTTATGATTGCATGGAATGAGTTTTTATTTTCTTTAATGTTTTTGGACAATCCAAATTCATTTACATTATCAAGAGCTATTCAATACTTAAGTGGAGATGCTGAAACACCAAGACAATATTTAATGGCAGGGTCAGTTGTTGTTACATTACCAGTATTATTCATATTTATTTATTTTGAAAAATATCTAGTTAGCGGTCTCACCGCAGGAAGTGTGAAAGGTTAATGAGTAATTTAATTAATAAGGCTCAAAAGACTTTATTGGGTAATAGAAGAAAAGGATACACTTTACCAACGAACAATAAGCTTTACCCAGCTCAATGGAATTGGGACTCCGCGTTTATAGCATTAGGTTATTCATATTTTAATTTAAACTATGCAATTAAAGAAATCACAACATTGTTAGATGGTCAGTGGAAAGACGGGATGGTTCCTCATATATTATTTCACAATCCAAATACAAACTACTATCCAAATTATACTGCTTGGAATTGTGGTAATAAAATTCGTTCATCTGGTATTACTCAACCACCTATTTTAGCAACTATTTTGAAATTAATTTTAGATAAAAATAAAATATCAAATAAACAAATCAAAGAAATAAAAAAAATTGTAAAAAAAATAATTAGATTTCACGAATGGTTTATTAAATTTAGAGACCCAAAGAAAACTGGGTTGGTTTCTATTCTTCATCCCTGGGAAAGTGGATACGACAATTCTCCTATTTGGGATAAACCAATGGAAAAAGTAACTATTGAAAAAAATTTAAAATATAAAAGAGCAGATAATAAACTTATAAAACCAGATCAAAGACCTCTCAATATAGATTATGATAGATACGTATCGATTAAAAACAATTTAAGAAAAAATAAATATAATCCTAAAGAAATTTTTAAATCGTCATTATTTAATGTTGTAGATGTTGGATTTAATTCTTTATTCTTAAAGGCTAACAAAGATCTTATCCAAATATCAAATAAGTTTAATTTAGAGACTTCTAAAATAAGTGATTATGTCAAAGTTACTGAAAAAAATATCTTAAAATTGTATGATAAAAAAAAAGGAATTTTTTTTTCAAAGGATATAAGAAATAATAAAAAAATTTACATACCGTCTATTACAAATTATTTTATTTTATTTGCTGATTTAAATAACAATTTAATTAATAATAAATTAATTAAAAATCTTAAAAATCATAATAAAAATGATAAATATTTTTTTTCTACAATTAAACCCAGTCATAATAGTTTTGAGGAAAATAGGTATTGGAGAGGGCCTGTGTGGATAAATTGCAATTGGTTCATTTATCAAGGTTTAAAGAATAAAGACCTTAAGTTTTCAAATTATGTTAAAAAGAAAACTATAAAGTTGTTAGAAAAAAGTAAATTTTATGAGTATTTTAGTTGTAAAAATGGTCAACCAATGGGTGCCAAAAATTTTTCTTGGTCAGCATCTTTATATTTAGACTTTAAAATTAGTCCAAATTAAATTGATCATAAATACCTAAATATATTTTAGCTAATTGAAATTAAAAATAACCTTTAAAATATGAGATTTTAAGAACAATTTTAACGCATAGCAATTTTACCCTTTATAGTTACTTGTAATGAAATGATTGATTTAAATAAACATTTTAAACCAAAAAACTTAAGTGACAAGATAGCTTTGTCTTTCACAAAGTTTTTGAGACTTCTTGCAGATACTTTTTTTAAAAAAAGATATGGTCATAGAGCTGTTGTGCTTGAAACGGTAGCTGCAGTTCCAGGTATGGTAGCAGGAATGCTTTTGCACTTGAAATCTCTTAGAAAAATGGAAGATGATAAAGGTTGGATCAAAATACTTTTAGACGAAGCTGCAAACGAAAGAATGCATCTTATGACCTTCATAGAAATTGCTAAACCAACATTATTGGAAAGATTAATTATAATGATAGCACAATTTATTTTTATAATTATGTACATGATAATTTTTATTATCTCTCAAAGAACTGCTCATAGGATAGTTGGCTATTTTGAAGAAGAAGCTGTAATCAGTTATACAGAATACCTTAATGAGTTAGAAAGTGGTAAAATACAAGATCAGGCAGCTCCTGAAATTGCGATAAACTATTGGAACTTACCACTTCACTCAACACTAAAAGATGTTGTAAAAGTTATAAGAGATGATGAGGCCGGTCATAGAGATGTTAATCATAGTTTCGCATCAATATTAGACGGAAGAAAAATTAATAATCAAAAAAAAGACTATAAAATTCCAAATCATAATAATAAAAAAACTATAAATGAGTAATGAAAATAATTTTAAAACATTTTCTTATTTTAAGTATGAAAAACTAATAGCCTTATTCGTACACCTCTTAACTGGTTTTGGAGTTTTGGCTGGCTTTTTTGCTTTAATCTCAGTTTTAAATAATAATCAGTCAAATGCATTTCTTTGGTTGGGTTTAGCCTTCCTGATAGATAGTATTGATGGAACACTTGCTAGAAAATTTAATGTAAAAAAAAACTTTCCTAATATTGATGGCAAGATGCTTGATAGTATTATTGATTTTTTTAATTATGTAATAGTACCTGCTATTACAATTTATTGGTTTAAATTAGTACCAGAAAACTTGCTAATATTTATTCCCTCAATTTTGATTCTTGTTTCTATTTATTCTTATGTAAATTTGAATGTCATGACAAGTGATCACTATTATAATGGATTTCCAGCGATTTGGAATGTAGTTGTTCTTTATTTTTATATATTCGGAACCAGCCAAATTACAAATTTAGTTATATTAATTTTTTTATTAATACTTAAATTTTCACCTTTAAAATGTATTCATCCTTTAAGAGTTAAAAAATTAAGAAATATTTCAATATTTTTTACAATAGTTTGGTTTACAATGTCAGCACTTCTCATTGTTTCAATGCAAACAAATATTAAACCAATATATGAACTACTATTTATGTTTGCTTGGGTAACAAGTAATTTATACTTTATATTAATTAGTCTTTACAAAAGCCTTATAAATAAAAAATATTAATTAGTTTGAAAAACCGTACTTTCTCAATCTTACATCACCAGTTCTTGCATGGGCTTCCATACCTTCATATCTGGAAATTCTTGCACAAGCAGCACCAACTTCTTTTGTAGCTGCTTTGCTCATTCTTTGAAAACTAAGAGTTTTGATAAATTTTCCAACGAATAAACCTCCGGTATATCTACCAGCACCTTTAGTTGGTAAAATATGATTTGTTCCTGAGCACTTATCACCATAGGCAACTGTTGTTTCTTCACCAATGAATAAAGAACCATAATTCTTCAATCGATCGTGATACCATTGTAAATTTTTAGTCTGAACTTCTAAATGTTCTGGGGCATATTCATCACTTACTTTAGCAATTTCTTCATCTGTATCACATAGGATTACCTCGCCATAATCTCTCCATGCAGCACCCGAATTTTCTCTTGGAAGATCTGGCAAGTCTGCAATTAATTCAGGAACTCTTTGCATCACATAGTCAGCAACTTTTTTACTTTTAGTAAATAACCACGCAGGTGAATTATATCCATGTTCAGCCTGTCCAACTAAATCAAAAGCAACCATTTCAGGATCTGCTGTCTCGTCTGCAATAACCGCAATTTCTGTTGGGCCAGCAAATAGATCTATACCTACTTTACCAAATAAAATTCTTTTTGCTTCAGCAACAAATTGGTTTCCAGGTCCAACCAAAATATCTGCAGGGGCATTTCCAAATAAACCATTTGTCATTGCTGCAATAGCTTGAACACCACCCAAATTCATTATTACATCAGCTCCACATAAGTCAGCTGTATAAACAATTGATGGATGCACTCCAACTTCAGGTTTAGGTGAACTACAAACTAAAATATTTTTAACACCAGCAACTTTTGCTGTTGTTACACTCATTACAGCTGAAGCTATATGAGCATATCTTCCAGCTGGGACATAACAACCAGCTGTATTTACTGGAATAAGTTTTTGTCCAGCAAATAAACCATCAGATAATTCAACCTCAAAGTCTTGGCCATAATTTTTCAATTGTGCTTCAGCAAATTTTCTTACTCTTTCATGAGAGAATTGAATATCATCTTTAGTTTTTTGATCTAAATTTTTTTTTATTTCTTCAATTTTTTCTTTTGAAACAATTACATCACCTTCATATTTGTCAAATTTTTTTGAAAGCTCTTTACATCCCTCTTCTTTTGTTTTTTCTATATCCTTAAGAATATTTTCAACAATCTCTCTTGTTTTCGTATCATCTGTTGATGAAGTTTTTGGTGATTTTTTTAAATACGTAATTGCCATTTCTCTCCTTTAAAATTTTAATTTTATTTAAATGAATTTCTTTTGAAATTCAATGAATCATTTAGTCCAATGCAACTACGGCAGCTGCAATAGAAGCTAAACGTGCTTGAGCTTCATCAGATCTACTTGTTATAACGACTGGCACTTTTCCACCAACAACTACTCCTGCGGCACATGCTCCACTAAAATATATCAGCATTTTTACTAAAGCATTCCCAGTTTCTACACTAGGAACTAATAATACATCTGCCTCACCAGCAACCAAATTTTTAATTCCTTTTATTACTGCAGATTTTTTTGAAATACTATTATCAAATGCTAAAGGACCAAAAACATCTGCATTTAAACTTTCCTCTTTGGCTAATTTTGTAATTTCTGCAGCTTCAATAGAGCTGGGGACACTTTCCAAAACTTCTTCGGTTGCAGATAGAACAGATATTTTTGGTCTTTCTATTCCTATTCTGTGTGAAAAATTTACTACATTTTTTAAGATATGCATTTTAGTTTTTACATTGGGCAATACATTTAATGCTCCATCAGTGATTATTAATGGCTTGTCATTTTTATCAACTGTCATATGCCAAATATGACTCAGTCTTGTTTTACCTAATAAATTATATTCACGTTTTAAAACCTCTTTCATGAGAACATCTGTATGAATGTGTCCTTTGACAATTATTTTGACCTTATCTTCGCTTGCAAGTTTAGCTGCAATTTTTGCAGTATCATTTTCTAAAGGTTCATGGATAAGTTCGTACTTAGAAATATCCCATTTTATATCTTCAGCACATTTTTGAATTTCTACTTCATGACCAATAAAAATTGGCTCAATTAGATTTTCATTTACCGCATCTTGAATGGATAACATTGGCAAAGGCTTTCCTGCATTTACAACTGCAACCTTAACACCTTTTTTCTTATGAGCTAGATCCAGAAGATTATTTGGGCATATAATTTCTTTACTTGAAAGCATAATATTTAATCGTTAAGAATTTTTACCTCTTGGTCATTTATACTTAAAAAGACTTCTTCTCCAACTTTAAATATGTCATTTGTTTCTCCAGAAATAACAAACAGTTTTCCAGCATCTGAATTTAATATGTATTGATAACCACTTCCCACAAATGAAGCATTATTTACAGTTGCATGTATTGAGTTTTCTTTTTTATCTTTGTTAATTGAAATTTTTTCAGGTCTAAGTGCTACAGAAACAGTTTTTTCTAAATTTTTATCACTTTGTAATTTAATTTTCATTTCAGCTATTTTTAAATTATAAGAACTTGATTGTTTGTCTAGAATTTCTGCTTTTACAACGTTTGCATCTCCTATAAAATTAGCTACAAATTTATTTTTTGGATAATTATAAAGATCTTTTGGACTACCTTCTTGAGCAATAACAGCATTATTCATTACAATTACTTTGTCAGATATTGCTAAAGCTTCTTCTTGGTCATGGGTTACATAAATTGTAGTTACTCCAAGTTTTTGTTGAATTTCTCTTATATCTTCTCTTACTTGTCTTCTTAATTTTGCATCTAAATTTGAAAGAGGTTCATCGAAAAGCAATACTTTTGGTTCTAAAACGATTGCTCGTGCAACAGCAACCCTTTGTTGTTGCCCACCAGATAGTTCTGATGGCATTCTATTTTCATATCCTTCTAAATTCACTAGCTTAAGAGTTTCTAAAGATTTTTGAATATATTCTTTCTTTTCAACATTTATCATTTTTAATCCGTATGATACGTTTTCAATAACACTCATATGTGGAAACAACGCGTAAGATTGAAATACCATTGATACATCTCTGTCAGTTGCAGGCAATAATGTTACGTCTTCATCATCTACTAATATTTTACCACTTGTAGCTCTTTCAAGACCTGCAATAATTCTTAGTGAAGTAGTTTTTCCACAACCAGATGGACCAAGTAAAGTAGTTAAAGTCCCAGCTTCAAATTTACAACTAACATTATCTACTGCTGTAGTTTCATTAAATTTTTTTGTTATATTTTCAAACTTAACTTCAGCTTTTTTCATTATCCTAAATTTCCTTGTAAAATTCCAGCGGCTTGATCTCTTCTTCCTAATTTACGTTTCCCTATAATTAATTGCATCAAAGTAATTGTAAACAGCATTACTACAATTAATGCAGATGAATACACTATTGCAAGGCCGTAGTCATTATTTTCTAATCTTCCTAGTATGTATGAAACAGCTAAGTCATAATTTGCACTGACTAAGAAGATAACTGCACTAATTGCAGTCATAGCTCTTACAAAGCTAAACACTAAAGATGCAGTAATTGCAGGTTTTAGTAATGGGAGAATTATGTTTCTAAATGTTTGAAAGCTAGAGGCGTTTAAAGTTGATGAAGCTTCATCTAAATGTGGATCAAGCTGGTTCATTGCAGCTATTCCTGCTCTGACTCCAACAGGCATATTTCTAAATACAAATGCGATTACTAAGATTATTCCAGTTCCTGTTATTTCAAGTGGAGGAACATTAAAAGCAAAAACGTAACTAACACCTATAACACTACCGGGTATTGCAAAGCTCAACATTGTACCAAATTCAAAAGCATTTTTGCCCCTAAACTTATGTCTTGTCAGTAAATAAGCAGTCAAAATTCCTACTGCCGCAGTTGGAAATGCTGAAATTATTGCTATCGTAAATGTAGTATTAAATGAATTCCAAGCAGTTCCAGTCCATAAGAAACCTCTCTCTTTTACCCAATCAACACTAAAAGCTTCAATATAATGTCTTAAAGTAAAACTATGATCTACACCCCACATTTCTACAAATCCACCGAACATGATCATTACATAAATTATAAATGTCAATAAAGCCCACGGAAGTACGGTAGAATAAATTATCCATTTTGTTTTATTTGGAAGTTCAGGATGAACACCACTATCTCCTTTACCTGAAATTGAAATATACGATTTTTTTCCTAACCATTGATTTTGTAGATAAAATACTACAAGAACCACAGATAATAAAATCATAGCAAGAATTGCAGCTTTAGTTTCATCATATTGTGCACCAACAATTGCAAAAAATATTTCAGTAGACAAAACATCATATTCTGCTCCAAGTACCAAAGGGTTACCAAAGTCTGCTAAGCTTTCAATAAAACCTAATAAAAATGCATTTGCAATTCCTGGTCTCATTAATGGTAAAGTAACAGTTTTAAAAACTTGCCATTTAGAAGCCCTTAATGTTTGTGAAGCCTCTTCCATAGAAGGACTAACACTTTCAACAACTCCAATTAAAACTAAAAATGCGATAGGGGTGAATGCAAGTGTTTGGGCAAACCATATTCCAGGCAAACCATAAATCCACCTAGAAGGCTCGATATCAAAGCCCCATTCCAGAAAAGAACTTACTACACCAGTTCTTCCAAATAAAATAATTATTGCTAGACCAATTACAAATGGTGGAGTGATTATTGGTAATACTGATAATATTCGAATTGTCCTTTTAAATCTGAAACTAGTTCTCGCAACTAATAAAGCAAAAGCTAACCCTAAAATTGTTGATGAAAATGCAGTAAGTGTACCCATAGTAACGGTATTCCAAAAAACACCACACGCATAGTCACTATAAAGACAATCAATTCCCCAAATTCCTTTATTAAATATTTTTTCTGAAAAATTACTTATTTCATATCCACCTTCGGTACCTTTAAAAGCAACTGCAAACATTCTAAAAATCGGGAAAAATACGAATGTTGAAACTAAAATTATAATACTGCCTATACTTCCAACTATAAAATTATCCCCATTCAACCAACCACGTGCTGATAAACCATGTGTGATATAAAATACAAATGTACAACAAGTTAAAACTGCACCTGACCCAACACCAAATTGATTTTCTACATCACCAAAAATAGATTGTAAAATTTCAAAATTCCATCCTCTTATACCAATAGAAAATCCCTGAAGAAAAAAATAAAAAAAACCAATTAACCCTGAGTATAAGAAAATTTTAGAATATATTGGATTGTTCTGATTTAATTTTAATGTTGTTAAAGGAAAAATTAATGGAACTAATATCGGTAAAAGCCAATACTTTTCATTTATAAATACTTGAGGTAATAGTGAACCATAATCTTCTAAGGAATATTCTAGTAACCAGTTTATTGAGAAAAACCCGTCACCTGTTACATACCATGGAAAGATTAGAAAGCCCAATCCTCCTATGAGCATCCAACAGATAACGAGTCCTCTCATTAATTCCTAAAATTATCTAGGAATTACAGATACATCGTTATCCCACTTGGATAACAGGCTTGCTCTAGTACTTTTATCTCCGTAAACTTTAAAATTGTAATCAATTAAGTTAATTGTAGATAAATCTGGAGCATCAGGATCAGCTTTTGCTTTAGTGTTTGATGGTACTTGCAAAGATTTTCCTGAAGTGAAAACCATAGTTTGTATTGCAGGACTTAGTGCCCAGTCATAAAACTTCTTAGCTTCCTTCATATTTCTTGCACCAGCAATAATACTCATTGATCCAACTTCATAACCAGTTCCTTCAGCAGGAGATACAGTTACCACAGGTAACCCTTTTTTAGTTTGTTTAACACCATCGTGTTGGAAACAAATACCAATTAAGTTTTCACCTCTTCCAGTTGCTTTAATTGGAGCTGAACCAGATTTTGTGTAAGTATTTATATTTGCATGAAGTTTTTTCATATAATCCCAACCTTTATCTTCTCCAAAAATTTGAAGAATTGTAGCTAAAGTTGTGTATGCAGTTCCTGATGAATTAGGATTTGCTACCTGGATTTCACCTTTATAAATAGGTTTTGTTAAGTCCATCCATGATTTTGGAGCTGGAAGACCTTTTTTTGCTAAAAGATCTTTATTATATCCAAAACCTAATGCACCAACATAAATCCCTACTGATTTATAATCAGCATTTTTTGCTTGGTTTTGCGCTGCAGGTAATAAATCATCAAAATGTTTTGATTTATATTTTTCTGTTAAATTTTCTTGTGCAGCTGTTAAGTGTGGATCACCTGTTCCACCAAACCAAACATCTCCCTTTGGATTAGATCCCTCTGCTTTAATTTTAGCAAAAGTTTCACCACTACTTGCTCTTGTCATCGCAACTTTTGTGCCTGTTTCTTTTTCATAAGCTTGTTCAAGCATTTCACAAACATCGATTTCTACACTGCAATATAAAGTTAATTTTGCAGCAGAAGCTTTGTTTGTAAGACCAAACAATGTAATTGAAAAAAGAAGGACAATAGATGCTATCTTAATAAGATTTTTCATTATTTCCTCTCTAGGTTTATATTTATTCTAAAAAACTTATTATGAAATACAGGAAAATGTTACTCTTTTATTTAGATATTCACTTATAGGTTTAAAATTTATTTATCTTATTAAATGATGTATAGTTATTTAATTCTTTCTTGAGGGGGAGGGAGAAAAATTTGGAAATAGTAACAAAAATTGCACCGATCATATTGGCTCTTATAATGCTAGGCTTGGGCCTGGGATTAAAGCTAGAAGATTTTACAAGAATATTTAAAGCACCAAAAGATTTTATTGTTGGCTTTATTTCTCAATTAATAATTCTTCCAATAGTCGCATACATATTAATTTTAATTTTTAAAACACCGCCAGAAATAGCAATAGGGGTTATGATCATAGCTGCAGCCCCAGGTGGAGTAACTTCTAATATTATGACAAAATTTGCGGATGGAGATGTTGCATTATCCATATCTTTGACTGCTATAATTAGTTTATTAAGTATAATTACGGTTCCGTTGATAATTTTTACGTCTGCAGATTATCTTGGAATAACAGAAATTTCACAAAATATTTCAATTACAGGAATAGCGCTAAAAATGTTTTTAGTTGTAACGGTACCTGTAATTTTAGGAATGATCATCAGAAAATTTGCTGAAAATTTTATAGATTCTAAAGTTGGAATATTTAATAAACTTAACATTGTATTATTTGTAATTTTCTTTTTTGCAGCGTTTTACGAAGAGAAAGAAAATTTAATAAGCTTTATAATGCAAGCTGGTTTAATTACTTTAACATTAAATGTATCAATGATGTTTATTGCGTACTACATCGCAAAAGCTTTTACCTCAGGAATTAAACAAATGAGGTGTATAGCCTTAGAATGTGGATTACAAAATGGTACTTTAGCTATATTTGTTTCTACACAAATATTTGGCACTGATATATTATACGCAATACCAACAGCTGCTTATGCACTAATCATGTACATAACAGGATTTATTTTTATTGCTATTTTAAGAAAGTCTAATTAAGAATTTATTATTCTTATATGATTAAAAACTTTATAGATAAAATGGCTTAAGCTAATCATATTTTTATTAACCATTCCCTTAGTTGTTATAAAAGCACTATCTTTAGCATTAAATGTAATTAATTTTTTTTTATTTATATGAAGATATTTTTTATCAATTAGATATTTTAGTTTTCTAACAACAGTAGGTCTTGGGATACCAGTTATCTCAGAAATCGACATGGCATTTACTCCTCTACTATCAGAACCCATAAGCTGTTTATGGTATGAACGTATATTTTTTCTTGGTAGAAAGTCTTTATTTTTTACTGCGTTTATTATTACAACCATACCAATACCCAAGGTTTCTAAATCTTTTATCTCTTCTCTCCATCTATTCATATAAATAAACCAAAATTTATTAAACTGATACATGCAGTAGGAAAAATTTTCTTTGATGGCTGAAATTATTTCTTTAATAGAATAAACTTCATTTACTAGTTTTTCTTTTTTTAAAATTTTACTAAATTCATGTAATATAGTTGCAACCTCTGTAAGAGTTTCGACCGCTTTAGATGAGTAAAAGGTATCTCTCACAACAAGAATTTTCTTACCATTTCTTATAATTACTTTTTGTTTTTCTAATTCTAAAACTTTTCTTCTAATACTTTCTTTTGGAACTCCTAGATCTTTGGAGATGTCTGAAATATTAATTTTATCAATTTCAATTGATTTTTTTTCGTAAAATGTTTCGTAATCAATTTTTATGCCATTTTGCCTAAAATATATAAGGTTTTGATGTATTAAATATATAATGATTACGAACTTATCTATGTCTTTCCAATGATCATAGGCTCTTACAAACCAATTACTTGTTAAAGTAAAATAACTGGGTGCTAGTGCGGCAAAGTTATCTTGAATTACTTTGTTAATTACTTTCTCATCAATATGGTCGGATATACTAGGTAAAGTGTTCATACTGTTCAAGAAAACCCAATATGAACAATATTAAAGAATGAGTCAACCCATTTTGGACAATCCGTGTATTCAAATACAAACAAATACATGATTATTTATAATAATGAGTACAGAAAGCTTAAATAGAACATCCGAGATTGTAGAGACCCCCTCTCAATATGTCGAAACTCCAAAAAGAGTTAACGTGGATGTTCTTAAGCAAAGACTTCTAGAAGAAAAGAAGAAAGAAAAAGTTAAACGAACAATAATTTTATCATCTGTTATCGTTTCTTTGGGTGCTCTAACGATGTTAACTTATTAAGTTTTCCAAATCTTTCTTAATTATATCCGGTATAGAAATTTCTTTTTTTGAGTTATTTTTATACCGGTTGAATTTATTTTGGCCTGGATACATTATTTCTTTAACCCCTTTAATTTTAGGAAGTTTTTTTATTGTTTTAATATTATCTTTAATTCGTTGGTTATAATTTTTCTGAAATAAATTTGCTTTAAAAGTAATAAATAAATGTCCGATATTTTGTGGACCTGAAAAATCATCAAATGGATCTTTAACTCTTCCTGCATGATTCCCTCCAGTTAAAACTCCACTTAAAATATCTACCATCCAAGCAAGTCCTGAGCCTCTGAAACCTGCAATTGGTAATTGAACACCTTCTAATGCTTTTTTTGCATTGGTAGTTGGTTTACCAAATTTATCTAAAGCAACTCCTGCAGGAATAGATAGATTGTTTCTTGCTGCAACTCTAATTTTTCCTCTATTAATTATTGAGATTGATGTATCTAAAATAAATGGAATTTTAGAACCAGTAGGGGATCCAAAACAAATTGGATTTGTTCCAAATAAAGTTTTTAAAGCACCGTGTGGAGCAACTGCAGGAGGGGCATTTGTATAGATCATTGTAATTAAATTTTTTTTTACAGCTTGTTCAGCGTAATAACCTGATAAACCATAGTGACCACTATTTTTAACAGCGACCATTCCTATCCCAGTTTTTTTGGAATGTTTAATTGCAGTTTTAATTCCTAGATCAGCAGCAACAAATCCAATACTATTATTTGCATCAATGAGAGAAATAGACGACGAAATTTTTTTAATTTTTATCTTTGGTTTTGGATTAATTACTTTTTTAGAAATTCGATCACAGTACATTTTAAGTCTTGATAAACCATGTCCATAAGCACCAACTAATTCTGCATTAATTAATGCATCAGCAGAAATTAATGCATGATCTTTACTTAGACCGAATTTTTGAAATATTTTAATGACTTTTTTTTTTAAAACTGGGGTCTTCATTTCATCCCCTTAACATTTATCCTTTTCCACGCCAAGGAATAGTTTTATCTATTATTTTTCTTAAAGATATATCAAATAAAAGACCCAGCATACCCATGATAAAAATTGTTATCCAAATAACTTCATATTGAAAGTATTTTTTTGCAACGTTTTCAACAAAACCAATACCCGTTGTACCTGCTAAAAACTCTGCAGCAACAAGTGTTCCCCAACACATACCAACAGCAACTCTAATTCCTGTAAGAATTTCAGGAAGTGAATTAGGGAAAATTACATATCTTAAAATTTGTTTTTTAGTAGCTCCTAAGGAGTGTGCAGCATGTATTTTTGAAAGCTGTGTTCCTGATGCACCAGCTCTTGCAGAAATAATCATAATTGAAAGTGAGACCATGAATAATAAAAATATTTTACCCGTATTATCAATTCCAAGAACTGAAATAATCAATGGCGCCCAAGCTAGTGGTGGAACAGGTCTGTATAATTCGATTAAAGGATCAAAGAAGCCTTTAGCAAATCGATTTAGACCCATAAACAAACCTAATGGCACCCCAATAAGAATTCCAAAAACTAAACCTAAAAAAACCCTTAAGAACGAGTCCCATATGTGTCCATATGGAACAGGCACTTTAAATAATTTAAAGTCACCAGTAACAACTTTTAAAACGTTACTTTTGAAGTTTTCTTTTACAATTCCATCTTTTGAATGCACTGGATATTCACCAGGCAACATATCTGCAATCCAATCAGGTAAAATAAATCCGATCATTTTACTTACATCAACCATCTCAATCCATAAAAGAGGAATATTTTTGTATCCAACACTTGGTTTAGACATCAATACAAACTTATTAAATGTATCTGATGGTTTAGGTAACCATCTACCTGAGCCTTGTTCAGAACATGTTGGTCCACTCGCTACAATTGTTCCTGCTGGAAATAGAAGAATATCAATTAATCTTAATCCACCTTGCTCTTTATTTTGTAATTCGTCAAACTCTATTATTGCTGCTTGCATTTCATTTAATGCATTAGGAGGATAGATGCTTGCAAACTCTATTCTTCTTGCAATTTTAACAATATTTTTTGCATAGTCAGATGCTATTTCTTCACTATCATCTAATCCTTTTCTGTAAGCTTTAATATCATCTTTAAGTTGTTTGATTGAGCTTTTGAACTGTGGGTTATGGTTTTTTAATTTAAAAAATTTGTCGTCAATTTTTTTTAGTTCTGCTGCAGCTGCATGAAATTTTAGACCTTTATTCGTTTGAGGTGCAGTCGGTATTTCTATGGTGTTTTCTATGGAACCACTGCCGGAATCTATTGTTGTTATCCCCCAACCACCTTGTTCATTAATAAGTTTTTGTCTTTCATTTTTTTCAGCATCTGTTTCGAAAGGATAATCTTTCTTTTGGAAATTTAAACTTAGAAGTTTTATTTCCTCTGTCATTTCTTTAATTTTAATTTTAGTTTCCATTTCCATTAGCTTTTCACTAGTTAAAAATGGAATTAATTTAGATGTTCTATCAATATAGCTTACGAGGATTGTTTTTTGTTGATCATTTAAATCTGAAGATCTATTTATTTCATTAGCAATTTTTTTAAGGTTTTTATTTTCAATTTTAATAATCGATGTACTTTTGAATTCTCTTTCTTCAATAGGGAATTGGTACTTTAAACCTAACAACGACTCATTAATTTTAGCAACTTGACACAATTCATTCGCTGATTTTGGATAAAATCCTTTTGCGATGTCCCACGAATAATAAAGCCACAACATCAGAATTGCACTAGTTCCAACTATTACCCAGTGTGTTCCACCTTTTGCTCTTTCTGGATTACCAAAGACTGCATCAACTTTTTCAGTTCTAATTAATCTTCTTCCATAAAGAATACATCCTATTACAGCTACAAATATTAAGATGGTTATAAATTGGGTTAACATTTAATTTTCTTTACCCATAATTTCTTCTTCCATGTTCCAAATCATGGATAAAATTTCTTCTCTTGTAGATGAAAATTCTTTATTTCTTTTTATTTCTCTTAAGTCTTGTGTAAGGCCCATTTCTGCAAATGGAAGGTTATACTCCTTATGTATACGACCTGGTCTTGGTGCCATTACATATAATCTTTCTCCAAGTAATAATGCCTCTTCAACAGAGTGTGTAATTAAGATAATTGTTTTTCCAGTCTCCTTCCAAATCTTTAAAACTAAAGACTGCATTTTTTCTCTTGTTAAAGCATCTAATGCACCTAATGGCTCATCCATTAAAATTAAGTCAGGATCGTTTATTAAACATCTTGCAAGGGCAACTCTTTGCTGCATACCACCAGATAATTGATATGTAGGCGTATTACCAAAACCTTTAAGCCCAACGATATCCAACCATTCATCAACTTTTTTTGCTGTAACTTCAGGATCTTCTTTTTTCATTCTAAGTCCAAAATTTACATTTTCAGCGACTGTCAACCATTCAAACAAAGCACCTTGTTGAAATACCATACCTCTTTCAACGCCAGGTCCATCAATTTCATTATTATTTAGAGTAATTTTTCCTGATGTTGGTCTTAAAAATCCAGCAGTAATATTAAGTAAAGTTGTTTTTCCACAGCCAGAGGGACCAAGTACTGTAAGCAATTCTCCTTTTTTAAGAGTAAAACTAACATCTTTTAGTGCATGAACGGTTTCCCCTTTTGGAGTTTTAAAGATCATATTTAAATTTTGAGAAACTAGATCGCTCATAAATTCTTTATATTAGAAATTTTGTAAAAAAAATAGGCACCAATTATTAAATCAGTGCCTATTTAAAATTTTAAACCCTTAAAATTATAAAGGTAAGAAACTTGTATCTACGTTTCCACCTGGAGTTCCCATTCCTTTTAAGAATGCATCTAAGTTTCCACTAGTCATAGATTGTTTAGTTTCTTCTGGAGTTAAGAATTTAAATCCACTTAAAGTATCTTTCATATCTGAAACTTTCATTTCTGAAGCTTTAGACATTGCGTTCAAGTCAGCTTTACCAGCTTTGTATCTAGCATTAGCCTCATGAGTTACTTCTATGAAAGTTCTCAACATACCTGGGTTTTCTTTCATGAATTTATCTGTAACAGATGTTATATCTATACCCAAGATACCAGCTGCTCTAGCTTCATCTACAGTTAAAAGTCTTGATCCAACTGCAGTTGCTGCTTTGATAGAATTACCACCAAATAAACACGCCATTACAACGTCGCCACTTACTAATGCAGCAGCACCTTCTTCTGGGTCCATTTGAATAATATCCATTTTACCCCTGTCAGCCCCAACAACTTTCATACTTTCATCAAAAACGTATTCAGCCATTGTTCCTAATGGAACAGCAACCTTTTTACCTTCTAACTCAGTAGCGTTTGCTTTTGTAATTCCAGAAGCGTTAGATGTAACACATGTAGTTCCACCCATTCCGTATTCCATAGCAATATCAACTAATTTGATAGGTGCATTTGATTTTACAGCATTGATAAAAGGTACTAATCCTTGAGAGTAAGAAATATCAATATCTCCTGCTAACATTGCATCAGTCATAGCTCCACCATTAGTGAAGTTAGTCCATTTAACTGGTACACCAAGAGCTTTAGCAAAATTTTTTTTCTGCATGTCCTCTAAATTTGGGCTTGGCCATTCTAGAAAGTATGCAACTCTAACCTCATTAGCAGCTGAATTAGCAACTGAAATTGATAGGTTAAGTGCAAAAATAGATCCTAGAATAAAACTTAATATTTTTTTCATTTATTCCCCTATGTTTAATTAATTAAATTAACGATATTTAAATTCAAATTGACCCTGAAGTAAAACAAAAAAAGAAAGTGATACAATCTTTGGTTGTGTCAATTATGTGGTAGTTAATCTATTCATTTTAGTCTAAAGAGGCCTTAGAGTTAAAGTTATAAAACAATTAAAATTATATTTATAGAAAGAAATTTATGAGCTCAGAGAATAGAACTTCAGTTCCAAATTCATTAAATGAACATTGGATGCCGTTTACATCTAATAAAGATTTTAAAGCTAATCCAAGATTAATAACTGAAGCAAAAGGAGTTTATTTAAAAACTCATCATGGAAAAACTCAAATTGATGCAAGCTCAGGATTATTTTGTAATCCATTAGGTCACGGTAGAAAAGAAATAACAGAGGCTGTTACTAAACAATTAGAAACTTTAGATTATGCTCAACCTTTTCAACAAGGTTTTGGTGGATCATTTGAATTAGCAACTAAGATTTCAAAACATACTCCGGGTGATTTAAATAAAATGTTTTTTACAATTTGTGGATCTACTGCAGTTGAAACAGCAATTAAAATTGCGATTGCTTATCATAGAGCAAAAGGAAATGCACATAGATTTAGATTTGTTGGACGTGAGAGAGGATATCACGGAATGAATATTGGCTGTGTATCAGTTGGTGGAATGATTAATAACGTAAAAACATTTGCAAGCATATTAATGCCAGGTGTTCAACATATGAGACATACTCATTTACCAGAGCATAAATTTGTAAGCGGCCAACCAGAAACAGGTGGAGATCTTGCTGATGATTTAGAGAGAATAGCAAGCAATTTTGGTCCTGAAAACATTGCTGCATGTATTGTTGAACCAATTGCAGGATCTACTGGAACTTTAGTTCCACCAAAAGGATATTTACAAAGATTAAGAGAAATTTGTGATAAACATGGAATACTTTTAATTTTTGACGAAGTTATTACAGGATGGGGCAGAACTGGTTCTGCATTTGCTAGTCACGAATTTGGCGTAACACCAGACATAATGACAATGGCAAAAGCAACTACAAATGGAGTTGTTCCAATGGGTGTTGTAGCATGTAAAGACAATATCTATGATGCTGTAATGGATGCCTCACCGATGGGTTCAGTTGAATTGTTTCACGGTTACACTTATTCTGGAATTCCAGTAGCTGTTGCAGCTGGATTAGCAGTTCAAGATATTTTTGAAAAAGATGATATTTTTAATAGAGCTAAAAACCTGGCACCTTATTTTCAAAAAGGTTTATTCTCTCTTCAAGACTTAGAGTCAGTAGAAAATATAAGAGGTTATGGAATGATGGGTGGTATTGATATGAAGATGAATACTAAACCTGGAAAAGCTGGTTATGAATGTTTTAAAGCTTGCTATGAGGCAGGGGTAAACTTTAAAGCAACAGGTGATTGTTTAATAATAGCCCCACAATTTATATGTGAAGAAAAACATATAGATGAGATTATTGATAAACTAAGAACAGGTATTACTAATTATCAAAAAAATCAGAGACACTAGGTTTTTACTTAATTAATTATATATAGAGTGTATATGAAAATAGGTGTTCCTAAAGAGATTAAGCCTCAAGAAAATAGAATTGGTTTAACACCAGAAAGTGTGAAAACTTTAGTTTCAGAAGGCCATGAAGTTTTAGTTGAAAACAACGGTGGATATGAAGCTGGTTTTGATAATGATCAATATTTAAAAGCAGGAGCTAAAATTGCTGATAAAGCGGCTGACATTTTCAATGATGCGGAAATAATTGTTAAAGTTAAAGAGCCTCAAAAAATAGAAATTGATATGATTAGAGAAAATCAGATTGTATATACCTATCTACATTTAGCTGCTGCAAAAGAATTAACTGAGGGATTGATAAAATCTAAAAGTATAAATATTGCTTATGAAACTGTAACAGATGATAATGGAAGATTGCCTTTGCTTGCTCCTATGAGTGCTGTTGCAGGAAGAATGTCTGTACAAGCAGGAGCTCATTGTTTGGAAAAAAATCAAAAAGGTAGAGGAGTATTATTAGGGGGAGCACCAGGGGGTGAACCAGCTAATGTTCTAATTCTTGGAGGTGGAGTAGTTGGAGAGAATGCAGCTATAATTGCTACAGGTATGCAGGCAAAAGTTCATATCGTTGATAAATCAGAAGCAAGATTAAAACAACTCGTAGAAATATTTGGAGATAAAATTAAACCTGAGCAAACTGATAAAATTGATTTAAACAAATTAGTTGCTGAGGCAGATCTTTTAGTTGGCGGTGTATTAATTCCAGGTGCAGAAGCACCAAAATTAATCTCTAAAGAAATGATCAAAACTATGAAAAGAGGATCAGTCATAGTTGATGTTGCTATAGACCAAGGTGGCTGTGTAGAAACAAGCAAACCAACTACACATGGGAATCCAACCTACATTGTTGATGATGTGGTTCATTACTGTGTTGCAAATATGCCAGGTGGAGTTCCAAGGACCTCTACCTTTGCATTGAATAAAGCAACACTTCCTTATTTAGTAAAATTAGCTAACAAAGGTCACGAAAAAGCTTTAGCAGAAGATAAAAATTTTTTGGCAGGGCTTAATGTATATAAAGGACTGGTAACATATAAGGCTGTTGCTGATGTTTTTAATCATAAATATACTAATCCAGAAAAACTATTTAATTAAATCTTTATTTTTATGATATTAAAATTATAAAAAAAATTATGATCAAAAATAAGAAAATTTTAATTGTTGGCGCAGGTGGTTTTATCGGAGGTCATTTAGTAAAAAAATTACTAAGTGATGGAAATGAGATTATTGCAAGTGACATAAAGCCAAAGGAGTATTGGTTTCAAGATTTTGAGGAGGTTAAAAATTTTTACTCTATGGATATGAAAGATATCAACAATTGTAGAAAAGTTACAAAAGATATCGATTATGTTTTTAACATGGCGTGCAACATGGGAGGAATGGGTTTCATAGAAAATAATAAAGCTGAATGTATGCAGTCAGTTTTAATAAATACTAATCTTTTAATTGCCTGTAAAGAAGACAATGTTAAAAAATATTTTTTTTCATCTAGTGCTTGCGCTTACAATAAAACAAAACAACAGGACGTTTTTATAGAAGGTTTGAAAGAAGAAGATGCTTATCCAGCAGATCCAGAGGATGGTTATGGATGGGAAAAATTATTTAGCGAAAGAATGTGTAGGCATTTTATGGAAGATTATGGAATTGAAGTGAGGATTGCAAGATATCACAATATATATGGACCCTTTGGAACTTATGATGGTGGTAGAGAAAAGGCACCAGCTGCATTATGTAGAAAAGTTCTTAATGCAAAAACAAATAATGATAATAAAATTCATGTTTGGGGAGATGGAAAACAAACAAGAACTTTTTTATATATTGATGATTGTATAGAAGGAACCTTAAGGTTATTCGAGTCAGATTATTCAGAACCAGTAAATATTGGAAGTGATGAACAAGTTTCAATAAATCAAATGATCGAAATAATTGAAAAAATATCTGGAATTGAAAAATTAGAAAAAGAGTATCAATTAGACAAACCAAAAGGGGTTAGAGGAAGATCTAGTAATAATGATTTAGTAAAAAAAATCCTAAATTGGAGTTACAAAATTAAATTAAAAGATGGTCTTAAAAATACTTATGACTGGATAAGTTTAGAGACTAATAAAGCTGGTTCAAACTTAAATAGATTTACAAAATCATATTAAATTGAGTAAAACTTTTCCAGATACTGCCAAAGTTGTTGTAATTGGGGGAGGTGTTGCAGGTACTTCTTGTGCATATCATTTAGCTAAGTTTGGTTGGAAAGATATTGTTTTATTAGAGAGAGATCAATTAACTTCTGGCACAACATGGCATGCTGCTGGTTTAGTTGGTCAATTAGGAGCTAGTTCAACAATCACTAAATTAAGAAAGTATTCTTTAGATCTGTATAAAGAACTAGAAAAAACTACAGGTTTATCAACTGGTCTTAAACAGAATGGAGCAATTACAGTTGCTTCATCTAAAGAAAGAATGCAAGAATTATTAAGACAGGCCACAACAGCACAGTTATCTAATGTTGAGGTAGAAGTTTTAAATAAAGAGAGAATAAAAGAATTATATCCAGTAGTAAAAAACGAAGATTTGATTGGTGGTGTTTATATGCCAAAAGATGGTCAGGCAGATCCCGTAGGAGTTACAAATGTATTAGCTAAAGCTGCTAAAATGCTGGGTGTTAATATATTTGAAAAGTCACCAGTAAAAAAAATATTAATAAAAAATAAACGAATATGCGGTGTTGAAACTAATCAAGGAAAAATTGATTGTGAATACGTAGTTTTAGCTTCTGGAATGTGGTCTAGACAAATTGGAGAAGATATCGGTGTAAGTGTTCCGTTATATCCTAATGAGCACTTCTATGTGATAACAGAACCACTGAAGGAACTTCCTAAAGATTTACCTGTTTTAAGGGACTACAATTCTTGTCTTTATTTAAAAGAGGACGCTGGAAAAATGTTAATTGGTATTTTTGAACCTAATGCAAAACCTGCTTTTAAAGAAAGTGGAAGGGTTCCTGATGATTTTTCATTTGGAGAATTTCCAGATGATTTTGATCACTTTGAACCTTATCTTGAAAAATCTTTTCATAGACTTCCAATTTTAGAAAATGCAGGCATAAGAAAATTTTTTTCAGGCCCAGAATCTTTTACACCTGACACTCAATACTTATTAGGAGAAACCCCAGAAGTAAAAAATCTTTACACATGTTGTGGATTTAACAGTATAGGAATAGCAAGCTCAGGAGGTGCCGGAAGAGTTACAGCTGAATGGATGATTAATGGACATATAAATGAGGACTTATTTTCGTTAGATATAAAAAGATTTCAAAAATTTCATTCATCTAAAAAATTTATCATGGATAGAGTTACTGAAACCTTAGGAGATCTCTATGGTATGCATTGGCCTTTTAAACAACATTCAACATCAAGAAATGAAAAATTATTACCTTATCATGATGAATTAAAAAAAGCAGGAGCCTGTTTTGGTGTAGCAGGAGGTTTTGAAAGACCTATGTGGTACTCCTTAAATGGAGAAAAGCCAGAATATAAATATAGTTTTAACTATCAAAATTGGTATCCATCAGCAAAAAACGAAACCATAAATGCTAGAAAAAATGTTGGACTTTTTGATTTTTCAACCTTTTCTAAATTTGATTTGAAAGGTGAAAAAACTCATAGTGATTTACAAAAAATTTGTACAGCTAATATTAAAAATGAAATTGGAAAATCTACCTATACACATATGCTAAATGAGGATGGTGGCATCGAAACAGATTTAACAGTTGTTTGTGTTGATAAAAATTATTTTAGAATAGTAAGTTCAGCAGCAACAAGAGAAAGAGATAAATACCATATCCTCAAATATTTATCTAAAGAAGTTGAATTTTCAGATGTTACTGAAAATATTTGTTGTCTTGGTTTGTTTGGACCAAAAAGTAGAAATATGATTCAAAAGATTTGTAGTGATGATTTTAGTTCTGAAAATTTTAAATTTGGTACAGGTAAAAATGTTATGATAAATAATATCAAAATATGGGCGCAGAGAATATCTTATGTTGGTGAACTTGGATTTGAATTATATGTTAATAAAGAATATGCATTAAAATTATATGAAATTTTAGTTAAAGAGGGTAAAAATTTTGATTTATCCCATTGTGGAATGCATGCGGTGGACATAATGAGAATGGAAAGTGGTTTTTTGCATTGGGGTCATGATATTTCTCCAGAGGAAAATCAGTACCAAGCAGGTTTAAATTTTGCAATTAGCTATAAAAAAAATGTTAATTTTATAGGTAAAGATGCTTTGTTAAAGATCAAAGATAAGACATTAGATAAAAAAATGATGATGTTTACTCTAAAGAATAGTAAACCTGGTGAACCTTTGTTGTTGCATGAAGAACCTATTTATTTAAATGATAAAATTATTGGAAGAACAACTTCAGGAAATTATTCATTCTGTTTTGACAAAAATTTATCATTTGGCTATGTTAATTCAGGTAACTCAATAGATACACTTAAAGATAAAAAATTGTTCATAGAAGTTGAGAAAATTAAATATCCAATCGAAATTCTCTCAAAACCACTAAATACAAAAGATTTTAGAAAAATATAGTTAATTTTAATTTTATTGTATTTAAGATAATTAGCTGATTAAATTAAGTGTGAAAAAAAATAATCAAGATACTTCATTATTTAATACTGATATTGCTCCAAATAAAGATTTTGGTATAGATAAGATTAAAACTACTAATGTAAATATTTTACTAAATAGAGTTCGATTAGATCAAAAAAGAACTTTAAAAAAAAGAATTATTTTTTCATTTATATTAGCCGCTTTGGTTAGTGCTTTAGCTGTTTATTTTATTATTTAGTTTAGAATTTGATTTAAAAAGTTTATTGAAACAATAAAGATTTGTATTATAAACCATTTATCAATTAAGGCGGGGTAGCTCAGTTGGTTAGAGCGCGGGACTCATAAGCCCGAGGTCAGTGGTTCGATCCCACTTCCCGCTACCAAAAATTATGAAAGATATTTATATAACTTGGGAAGACTATCATAATAAGATAGAGCAATTAGCTAAAAAAGTTTATGAGGATGATTTAAAATTTAATCAAATTATTTGTATTGCAAAAGGTGGATTAAGAGTTGGGGATGTTTTTAGTAGACTTTTTAATGTCCCCTTAGCCATTTTATCAGTTGAATCTTATCACGGTGATAGTGATGATATTAAAAACCAACAAGGACAGTTTACTTTTTCAAGAGACTTAGCAAAAACTACTCCAAATTTAGGTTCACATGTTTTGCTGGTTGATGATTTAGCGGACTCTGGAAAAACTTTAATAAAAAGTATTAAATGGTTAGAGCATTTTTATGGATTTTACTTAGATGAAAAAATTAAAACTGCAGTTATATGGCACAAATCAAGTTCAAAATTTAAACCTGACTATTCTGTAGATTACTTAAAAGACTCTCCATGGATACATATGCCATTTGAAAAATATGAGACTACAAACATAAAAGATTTTAAGTTTTAGTAATTAATTATTTTATTAAACTATCATTAAACTGATTAGATACCCTAACAAATGTTGTGCATTTACTTAGTTGTTTGAGTGATGGTGCACCAACATAAGTACAGCTACTTCTTACACCACCAAGAATATTTAAAATTGTATCATTAATTTTCCCTCTATATTTTACTCTAACTTTTCTTCCCTCGCTACTTCTATAAGATGATAATCCACCATAATGTTTTTTATTTGCAACCTCAGAACTAGAACCATAAAATTCAATAAACTTATCACCATTAATTTTTACAATTTTACCATTTCCTTCATCATGACCTGCTAACATTCCTCCCAACATTACAAAATCAGCACCACCACCAAATCCTTTAGCAACATCCCCAGGACAGGTACATCCACCATCTGCTATTACATGAGCACCAAGTCCATGTGCTGCATCAGCACATTCAATTACTGCACTTAATTGTGGATAGCCAACTCCAGTTTGAATTCTTGTTGTGCAAACACTTCCAGGGCCAATACCAACTTTAACAATATCTGCTCCACTTAGAACTAATTCTTGAGTCATATCAGCTGTAACTACATTTCCAGCAATAATAGTTTTCGTTGGATATTTGTCTCTTACTGATTTTATAAAATTTGTAAAATGTTCTGTGTACCCATTTGCAACATCAATACAAATAAATTTAAAAAAACTAAATTCTTTTAGTACTTTATCTAAATTTTGAAAATCTTCTTTTTTAATTCCCACACTTAAAGCGATATTTGAATACAATTTTTTTATATTTTTATTTTGTTTTATTTTTTTGACATCATGTTGTTTAGTTAAACAAGTAATCATGCTATGATCATTTAATTTTTCTGCAATACTTAGTTCTCCAACACCATCCATATTTGCTGCCATAATTGGAATACCTGACCATTCATTCTTGCTGTATTTAAATCTGTATGTTCGTAGAAGATTTACGTCTTTACGGCTTTTTAATGTGCTTCTTTTAGGTCTAAACAGAACATCTGAATAATCTAATTTGAGTTCTTCTTCAATTCTCATCGCTGATTAAAGTATAACCATAAAAATTAATTTCAAATCAATATATTGCCTGTGGATAAGTTTTTTCCAGCCTAATGTCCTGGAAATTCAATTAAATTCTCTACTTTGTAATTCTTTTTGATTAAATTATTTGATCCACCCAAATCAAAAAGGTTTATAACAAATACAAATGCTGCAACTTTACCATGTGATATTTCAACCAATTTAGCAGCTGCTTCAGCAGTTCCTCCGGTTGCAATAAGATCATCTATTATTAGAACTTCATCTTTTTGATTAATAGAATCCTTGTGTACTTCAATTGTTGCCGTTCCATACTCAAGTTCAAAATCCACAGAATGTACATCAGCTGGTAATTTATTTTTTTTTCTTAACATTATAAATGGTTTTTTTAGAATATAGGAGACAGCAGATGCGAATACAAAACCCCTTGATTCTATAGCTGCTATTTTTGTGAAATTATATTTTTTTGACCTCCCAATTATTTGATTGATTGTTTCTTCAAATGCATTTTCGTCTTTAATTAGGGTTGTTATATCTCTAAATAAAATACCTTTTTTTGGATAATCAGGAATTGATCTAATATAATCTTTTAAGTTCATAATAATTAAATATAAAAGTATAAATAATTATATTTTTAACTATGACAACAAATAAATTAGCAATTATTGGTGGTAGTGGTCTTTATGATGTAGAAGAGTTTAAAGATAGAGAATTACTTGAATTGAATACTCCATGGGGAAAACCATCAGATAAAATTTTAAAGACAAATTATAATAATAAAGAAATTTATTTTTTACCAAGACATGGAAAAGGACATTTTGTATCCCCTTCAAATATTAATTTTAGAGCAAATATAGATGCGCTAAAACAACTGGGAGTTACAGATATTGTTTCTGTATCAGCTGTGGGCTCCCTAAAAGAAAATTTACCACCTGGAAAATTTGTAATTGTAGATCAATTTATAGATAGGACTTTTGCAAGAGCAAAAACTTTTTTTGATGATGAGGTTGTTGCTCATGTATCAATGGCTCATCCAACATCAAATGGTTTAATGAATGCATGTGAAGAAGCAATTAAAAAATCAAATATAGATTATCAAAGAAATGGAACCTATGTCGTTATGGAAGGTCCTCAATTTTCTACATTAGCGGAGTCTAATTTATATAGATCATGGAAAGCGGATGTAATTGGAATGACCAATATGCCAGAGGCAAAATTAGCGAGAGAAGCTGAGATTAGATATGCATCTATTTCAATGGTAACAGATTTTGATTGTTGGCATCCTGATCATGAAAATGTTGATGTTAAACAAGTAATCAAAGTTTTATTAGGAAACGCAGAAAAAGCAAAAATAATGATTAAAAATTTAATTGAAAATTTTGAAGATCATATTGATCCAAATGACCCAACAAATAACTGTTTAGATGTAGCAATAATTACAGCACCTGAAAAAAGAACTAAAAAAACAGTTGAAAAACTTAAAACCGTTGCTGGTAGAGTTTTATTAAAATGAAGAGAATATTAATTTTTTTTATTATTAGTTTTTTCTTAACCAATGCTTATTCAAGCCCAAAATTTGATAAAGATCTTAAAAAATTTTCTAAAGATAATGGATTTATAAATAACAAAGGAAAAACTTATTCTGAGAACGAAATAAAAGACAAAAAAAATTCAATTTTAATTATTTACAATCATGGCTCAGATAATGATCAAAAAAGTGATAAATGTACAAGTTCAGGAAATAATGTTCCTAAAGTTATAAGAGACTTACATGATAAAAACATTAAAAATTTCAAAATAAAAATATATCGTTTATGCACAGGTGCAAAAGGATGGTCAAAAAAAGAGCAAACTAAAATGTGGAAAGCTCATGAAAAAACAGGAAAATTAGCTATAGAATTAAAAGACAAAGATGGAATTTCATTAATTAATAAACAAAAGCAAAACCAAAGAAGAAGAGTTATAAAAGATAAAGTTGATAGTTTTATTAAAGAAGGATTTAAGAATATTATTCTTGCTGGTCATTCATCAGGTGGCTGGCAGTCAATAAAAATAAAAGCAGAATTCCCCGAGCTGGTGAAAGGTGTAATTGGTCTTAATCCAGGCGCAGGTGGAACTGTTAAAAATAGAAAAGATTGGCCTTGGTGGGAAGATGTAAGATATTATGGTTTTGTTAAGGATTTATCCCAAATAAATGGAATTATTATTACACATGATAAAGATCATTTTAATTCTCCAAATGACTATTCTATATTTAAAAGTATAAATTCTGTTAAATTTGTAAATTTAACCAAATCTGGGTGCAAAAAAGCAGAGCCTATGAATAATTATCATGGAATAACTCTTACTAAATGTTATGCGGAATATGAAAAGAAAAATAAGGATTTAATTAAATACTTAAATGACATTTTTTAAAGATGAAAATTAATGGAAAAGAATATCGTACTATTTGGTTTGAAGGCAATATTGTAAAAATAATAGATCAAACAAAACTTCCACATCAATTTATAATCAAAGAACTAAAGACAGTAAAAGACGCAATTAAAGCTATAAAAATAATGGAAGTAAGAGGGGCGCCCCTTATAGGAGGAACAGCTGCTTATGGTTTGGCTTTAGCAGTTCAAGAAAATAGCAATTCAGAATTTATTAAAAAAAGCGCAGAAGAATTAATTAAATCAAGACCTACAGCTATAAATTTAAAATGGGCTGTAGATCGTATGATAAAAAAATTGTCAGGAATTAATAGTGATCAAATCTTAGATGTAGCTTTAAATGAGGCTAAAGAAATATGCGATGAGGATGAAAAATTTTGTGAAAATATTGGTATTAATGGATTAAAAATAATTGAAGAAATTTATAGTAAAAAGAAGGATACAGTTAATATCTTAACTCATTGTAATGCAGGCTGGTTAGCAACAATTAATTGGGGTACAGCCACATCACCTATTTACCATGCTCATAAAAAAGGAATTCCCGTTCATGTATGGGTAGATGAAACAAGACCAAGAAATCAAGGTGCAAACTTAACTTCGTATGAATTAAATGAAGAGGAAATACCAAATACTATTATTGCTGATAATACAGGTGGAATTTTAATGCAAAGAGGTGAGGTTGATATGTGCATTGTTGGTACTGATAGAACTTTATCTAATGGAGATGTTTGTAATAAAATTGGTACTTATCTAAAAGCTTTAGCTGCCCATGATAACAATGTTCCCTTTTATGTGGCGCTTCCAAGTTCAACAATTGATTGGGATATTAAAGATGCGAAGGATATTCCAATTGAAGAAAGAAACTCTGAAGAATTATCTCACGTAGAAGGAGTTGATGAAAATAATGAAATTAAGAAAATTTTAATTTATCCTAGCAAAAGTAAAGCAATGAATTTAGCTTTTGATGTAACTCCTGCAAAATACGTTACTGGTTTAATTACAGAAAAAGGAATTTCCGAAGCTTCAACTGAAAGTTTAAAAAAATTATTTAATAAATAAATATATGGAATCTGTAAGAATGGTTGAAGTTACAAGAAGCGGTGAAATTGAAAGCTTTCATCAAGGGGTTGCAGTATTAATCAATTCATCAGGGGATATTTTAAAAGAGTGGGGAAATTCTGAAATAAATATATATCCAAGATCAGCATTAAAACCAATTCAAACTTTAAATCTTTATAAAGACGGCATAGCAAGCTCTATGGAACTCACTGAAGAACAAATAGCAATTACAACAGCATCACATCACGCTGAAAAATTTCATCAAGAAATAATTTTGAATTGGTTAAAAAAAATTAATATAAAAGAAGAAAATCTTTCTTGTGGTCATGATTGGCCATGGAATTTGGAGGACAAATTTAGGGAAAAACTAGAGAATAAAAATAAAAGAAGAATTTATCATAATTGTTCGGGAAAACATTGTGGACATCTGGCAGTATGTAAACATAAAGATTTAACCTTAGAAAATTACCATGAAAAAACACATCCTTTGCAAAAGGATTTAATTAAATTAATTGAGGATTTATCAGATTATAAGATAAAAAATATTGGAATTGACGGTTGTACTCTTCCAAATCCCTTGATGCCTTTAAAAAAATTTGCTTTAGCAGTATCTCGATTAACAGATGATAAAAAATTAAATGAAAACAAAGATATAGCAAAAAAAATATTTAACTCATGTGTAAATTTTCCTGAGATAACTGGAGGCACAAATAGTGTTAATTGTATTTTAACAAAACTTTCAAAAGGAAAAATATTTTTCAAAAATGGTGCAGAAGGAGTATTTTTAGCTTTAATACCTGAAATAAAATCTGCACTTGTAGTTAAAATTTTAGATGGTGCAGCGAGGGCAGCTGAAACTGCAATAGCAGGATTAATTTCTGAGTTAAATATTATTGATGAAAATGAACTAGCAAAGATTAAATCTAGTGAGGTTACAAATTCTATAGGTCAAAAAATTGGAAAATTGAGATTTGTGTTATAATTCACAACAAATCAATCCATCTAAGGGCTTTGGATGAAACCAAGTTGATTTGGGAGGCATAAATTTTTTTTTATCAGCAATTCTCATAACACTTGCAATATTTGTGGGGGAAAGTCTGAAAGCGATATCAAATTTTTTTGAATTTACTAACTTCTTTAAAATAATTGAGCCATTAATTCCTGAAATAAAATCAATTTTATTAACTTTTATTTTATTAATAATATTTTCATGTAGAGTTGTTACATCTAATTTATTATTGTTTTTAATTTGTTTCAGTGAAAACCATTGATGTTTAACATACATTTCCATATTACCTTTTTTTAAGTTTTTTGAATTATTCTTAATTTTTTTTATTATAAAATTTCTACTTATAATATTAAAAATTTTTTCAATTCTTAAATTGCTTTTTAATACTCTGTTATAATCTAATATTTGAATTTGATTGTCAGGGAAAGCAATTATCATTGGTGATATTTTTTTATTACTATTAATCATGCCTTGGATTCTATGATGACCATCGCAAATGTATATTTTATTAATTTTATTAATTAATTTTTTTAAAGATTTTTGATTTTTTTCTCTATCAACAATCCATACTTGATGATTAAATTTGTCCAAGGATCTAAATGAATAAATTGGCTTTGATTTTGTGATTTTTATTAAAAAATTTTGCAGGTATTTGTTTTGCTTATATGCTGTATAAATTGGGCCAATTTGAGTTGAAATATTTAAGATCTGTTTCTTTCTTTCAAAAACTCTATTTTTAAAAGTTTCTTCGTGACCTAAAATATTTTTGTTGTCATAATTATTTAAGTCTATTTTACCTAGTATACCAATTTGTTGGTGGTTTTTATTGGATATTTTATAAATATAATAACAATCTTTAACTTCTTTATTTATCATTTGTTTATTCTTCATATTTTTAAAATATTTTTTAGATTGAATTAGATTTTTACTAGTCAAAATTTTTAAATAACCAAACTTTGGATGGGATTTTAAACTATTAAAATATTTTGGATTTGGAGTTGAAATTTGACGTGCTAGTCTATTTATTGGTCTTAAAGCTTTAAATGGATTTATTAGACTCAAATTATTAATTAGGCAATTTTTGGAAGGTCTTCTAATGCTTTATCCATACTTCCTTTATCAAACTTATCCTCTGCAAGATTACCTTCGAAGTAATCCCCATATGCTTTCATATCAAAATGACCATGACCACATAAATTAAATAATATAGTTTTAGATTCTCCATTTTTTTTACATTCTAATGCTGCATCAATCGCGCCTTTTACTGCATGAGTTGCTTCTGGAGCTGGTACAATTCCTTCTGTTCTTGCAAAATTTACTCCTGCTTCAAAGCACTCTTTTTGACCATATGCTTTTGCTTCAAGCGCATTGATTTCTTTTAAGTGACTTACTAGTGGTGCCATACCATGATATCTTAAACCACCCGAATGTGTAGCTGGCGGTATAAATTGTGATCCAAGTGTATGCATTTTTACTAAAGGTGTTAATTTACCAGTATCACCAAAATCATATACATATTTACCCTCTGTTAATGTAGGGCAAGATTTAGGTTCGCATGCAATAACTCTCGTTTTTTTTCCCTCTCTAAAATTTTTTCCTAAAAAAGGATTTGCTAATCCTGAAAAATTACTTCCACCACCTGTACATCCAACTAAAATATCTGGATAATCATCTGCCATCTCCATTTGAAGTAATGCTTCATTTCCTACAATAGTTTGGTGCATTAACACATGATTTAAAACACTTCCTAACGCATATTTTGTGTCAGGATTTTTTGCAGCCATTTCCACCGCCTCCGAAATTGCTATACCTAAACTTCCTGTATTGTTTGGATCCTTTGCTAAAATTGCTTTTCCACTATCAGTTTCATTTGATGGACTAGCAACACATCTAGCACCATAAGTTTGCATTACGAGTTTTCTGTATGGTTTTTGCTCAAAACTTACTTTTACCATGTAAACATCTAGTTCAATTCCAAATAATTTACATGCAAATGCTAATGAGGTTCCCCATTGACCAGCACCAGTTTCAGTAGTTATTTTTTTTGTTCCCTCTTCTTTATTATAAAATGCTTGTGCTACAGCTGTGTTAGGTTTGTGACTACCAGAAGGACTTACACCTTCATATTTGTAATAAATTTTTGCTGGAGTATCTAAATGTTTTTCTAATTTTCTAGCTCTATATAAAGGAGATGGCCTCCACTGTTTATAAATTTCTCTTACAGGCCCAGGTATTTCTATTTCTCTTTCTTGAGAAACTTCTTGGCCGATTAAAGCCATTGGAAATAAAGGAGCCAAATCATCAGGCCCAATTGGTTTTAAAGTACCTGGATGAAGTGGTGGTTCCATTGGTTTAGGTAAATCAGCGCAAATATTATACCAAGTCTTAGGCATTTTACTTTCTTCTAGGAAGTATTTTATTGTATCTGTCATTTTAAATTTTATGTAGTCTGATATTAAATTAAGTTAAAATCAAGGTGTTTTTTAATGAGTAAAATAAAGGGTGAAATTATCAAATATTCCAAAATGTTAAATAGCAGAAAGCTATCAACTCTAAGATCGGGAAATATCTCAGTAAGATATAAAGATGGATTTTTGATTACTCCATCAGGAAAAAAATATTCTTCTCTAAAAAATGTAGATATTGTTTTTGTTTCAATTGATGGAAAGTTTGATAAAAAAAAAGGTACACCTTCTTCTGAATGGAAATTTCATCAAGATATTTATAGAGTTAAAAAAGAGGCAAAAGCTATAGTTCATGCTCACTCAACAAATGCAACAGCTATTTCTACTCATAAGAGAGGAATTCCTGCATTTCACTATATGGTAGCTATGGCTGGAGGTCATGACATTAAATGTGCTAAATATGCAACTTTTGGAACACGCGATTTATCAAAAAATATTATAAATGCTTTAAAAGGAAGAAAAGCATGCTTGATTGCAAATCACGGCCAGATTGCATTTGAAAATAACTTATCTAAAGCTTTTGAGTTGGCCGAAGAGGTTGAAAATATATCGCTTCAGTATATAACGAGCCTCAAGTTGGGTAAGCCAAAGATTCTTTCATTTAACGAAATGAAAAAAGTTTTATCCAAAGCAAAAAATTATAAAAAGGATAATTGATTAATGACTAAAGTTGGTGAACATATAACTCTAGACATTATTGGAACCACTAAAGAATACGATCCTTCAGTATTTGAAAAAGTAATTAATGAAATTGCAAAAGCTGCAAAAGTAACCATACTCAATATTTCTAAATATAAATTTGAACCACAAGGATTTACAATTCTTGCATTATTAGCTGAAAGTCACATTAGCTTTCATACATTTCCAGAAAAAGGAATTATTAGTTTTGATTTTTTTACTTGTGGAAAAATTAGTCCTTCAGTTGCAATCGATATTATAAAAAAAGAATTTGAACATAAGAGAATAGTAAAAAAGGAATTTAATAGAGATACAAAATCTTTGTATCACGATATCTATAGTTCACCAGGTTTACAAAAATCTTATATTGTAAATGATGTTTTGGAAGATTTTAAATCTAAGGTAGGTCAACATATAGAAATATTAGATTTAGAGCAGTTTGGAAAATCTTTATTTATAGATGGAGAAATTCAAGTAGCTGCCACGGATGAACACTTATATAGTTCAACTTTTGTAGATTCAGGTTTAAATTTAAATAAAGATAATGAAAGAGCAGCAATAATAGGTGGCGGGGACGGTGGTGTAGCAAGAGAATGCATTTCAAAAAAATTTAACTTTATAGATTGGTATGAGCTTGATCCTGAGGTAGTAGAGGTTTGTAATAAACACCTCGGAGAAATTGGAAAAAAAGCAACTGAAAAAAATTCTGTCAAATGCGTTTGGGGAGATGCTTTTGAAAGTATAAAATCAGTTAAAGAAGATACATATGATCATATCTTTGTTGATTTAAATGATGATCAATTTTGTATAGATTTAGCAGCCAAAAATATGGACTCTTTAGTTAGAATTTTAAAGCCAAAAGGGGTAATTACAGCACAAGTCGGCAGTCAGGATAAAAAACCACATCAGGTTGAAAATTGGCTTAACGTATTTAATCAAAATTTTGGTAATGCAAAATTATCAAGAGTGTATATACCTAGTTTTGATTGTTCTTGGAATTTCTCTTCCTCAATTAATCATTAATTTTTCTTTTTAATTAATCAAAATTATGAAATAATTGTTCTAAATTTAAGGAGATAATAATGAATATATTTAAAAAAACTATTTTAACAGTTCTAGCTTCATTATTTGTTATCGGAAATGTTTACGCTGACAAAATAAAAATTGGAACTGAAGGTGCTTATCCTCCATGGAACTCCAAAGATGCTTCAGGTAATCTTATTGGTTTTGAGGTTGAGTTAGCAAAAGAACTTTGCGCAATAATGAAACATGAATGCACAATTGTAGAGCAAGATTGGGATGGAATGATACCAGCGTTATTGATGAGAAAATTTGATGCTATTATGGCTGGTATGTCAATTACTGCTGAAAGACAAAAAACAATTACTTTTTCACAAGGTTATGCTGATGAAGTAGCTTCTCTTGCAGTAATGAAAGGTTCAAGTTTAGAGGGCATGGATACACCAGAGGGTATCAATTTATCTTTAGGTGGATCAGATGTTAAAAAAGCTTTAAAAACCTTAACAGGTGCACTTTCAGGAAAAACTGTTTGTACACAAACAGGAACTATTCATCAAAACTTTTTAGAGTCTGGCGATGTTGGAAGTGTAAACGTTAGAACTTACAAAACACAAGATGAGGTTAATTTAGATTTAACTTCTGGTAGATGTGATGTTGCATTAGCAGCAGCTGTTGCATTTACAGATTACGCTGATAAATCAGGTGAGTCAGTTGTTTTAGTTGGACCAACTTTTTCAGGTGGTGCATTTGGTAATGGTGTAGGTGTTGGAATCAGACAAGGTGGAGATGATGCAATTGGAAAAAGAGATGCTAAACTCCTAAAAGATTTCAATAAGGCAATTGATAAAGCTCGAAAAAAAGGAATTATTAGCAAACTAGCTATTAAACACTTTGGTTTCGACGCATCTATGTAATAATTTTCAGATCTGGCGACTATAATATATAGTCGCCAATCTATATGGAACTTCTAGCATTCGGTAAAACAGGTTGGGGTGACGAATTATTTTACGCCACTTTAATGACAATAGCTGTTTCGGTATCAGCAATGTTAATAGGATTTATATTTGCTTTAATTTTTACTCCCTTAAAATTATCTAAATATAAATTTTTAAATCTTATTGGAAATTTTTATACAACAGTAATTCGTGGAGTCCCTGAACTATTAGTAATTTACCTTTTCTTTTTTGGAGGAAGTGGAGCTATCATGTATGTAGCTTCAATTTTTGGATATTACGAATATATAGAAATTAACGCCTTCATCACTGGATCAATGGCAATTGGGATTATTTCTGGTGCTTATTCAACAGAGGTATTTAGAGGTGCAATTCAATCAATAGATAAAGGTCAATTTGAAGCTGCTAAAGTTCTTGGAATAAATAAGTTTGGACAATTTTATAAAATAATATTACCTCAAATGTTGAGGTTGGCTATCCCAAATTTAAGTAATGTCTGGCAAATTACTTTAAAAGACACTTCACTTATCTCGGTAACAGGGTTAGTTGAAATCATGAGACAGTCATATATAGCAGCAGGTTCAACAAGAGATCCTTTATTCTTTTATTCATTTGCAGCAGTTTTATATTTATTACTTACTTACGTTAGTATGAAGTTCATTAATAAGTTAGAAGCAAGGTATAGCAGAGGGTATTAATGGATTTTGATTTAATGATAACTAGCTTTCCTAAACTTTTGGGAGCAACAGTAATTACTTTAAAATTATTATCTGCATCAATATTCTTTGGTTTATTTCTGGGTCTTTTCTTCGCAATTTTAAGATTAAACAAAAATATATTTATTAATAAATTTGCTTATGGATATTCATATATATTTAGAGGAACACCTTTATTAGTCCAAATTTTCATTATTTATTTTGGCTTAGGACAAATTGAATATTTAAGAACAACATTTTTGTGGATTATTTTAAAAGAGCCTTATTGGTGTGCAATAATAGCTTTTACTTTAAATACTGGAGCATATACCTCTGAAATTTTAAGATCTGCATTTCAAACAATAAAACCTGGTGTTATTGAAGCTGGAAAAAGCCTAGGCATATCAAACAAAATAATTTTTTATAAAATTCAAATTCCAATTGCTATAAGACAATCATTACCTGCGTATGGAAATGAAATTATATTAATGATGAAAGGCACCTCTTTAGCAAGCACAGTAACTTTAATGGATTTGACTGGTGTTGCTAAGTATATTATTTCAACCACCTTTAAACCTATAGAAGTATTTATTGTTGCAGGTGGAATTTATTTATTTATGACTTTTATCATTCATAACGTAATAAAATATTTAGAGAAAAAGTATAGCTTCCAACAATAGTAATGTTTTTATCAGAGCAACAAATTAAAGCTTATCAAAATGACGGTGTGATAATAATTAAAGATGTATTTAAAGATTGGATTGTGCCACTTAGAAAAGGATTTCAAAATGTTTTAGATAACCCAAGTAAACATGGAAGAGAAAATGTAAATGACGAAAATGGCAGATTTTTTGAGGATTATTGTAATTGGGAAAGAATAAAAGAATTTAAAAATTGTATATTTAATTCTACTGGTGCTCAAATAGTTGCGGAAGCGACTTACTCCAGCGCTATACAAATTTTTCATGAACATATTTTTATAAAGGATCCAGGTACTAACAAAGAAACTCCATGGCATCAAGATATGCCTTATTATTGTGTAGATGGTAATGATACAGGAAGTTTTTGGATTCCATTAGATGAAGTTGATCAAAAAAATAATATTAAATTTATTTTAGGGTCTCATAAATGGCCAAAGTTAATTAGACCTACAAAATGGTCAAATAACCAGTCTTGGTATAAGGATGATAGTTCTTTTATGGATTTACCCCCATTAGAAGAATTTAAAAAAAAAATTTTAATACCAGAATTAAAATTAGGTGATGCAGTTTTGTTTAATTTTAAAACAGTTCATGGATCAACAGGTAATAATAGTTCAAAACCTCGAAGAGCTTTTTCAATGAGATTTATAGGTGATGACGTTAAATACATTGATAGAGGCGGACCAACTTCACCACCATTTGATGGTATAAATTTAAAAACTGGAGACTTGATGAGAGAAGATTGGTTTCCAAAAATATTTAATAATTAATTTTCCTTTTTATGGAATTATTATATTTCATTATTGCAAGTTTTTTAGTGGTTATTGTTCCAGGACCAACTGTAAGTTTAATAATTACAAATTCTCTTAAGTTTGGAGTTAGAGCGGGTCTATTAAATATATTGGGAACGCAGATTGGTGTTTTAATTTTAATTTTGTTACTAGCTCTTGGGTTTGAATTTATCTCTCCATTTGTAGATCAGATAATAAAAACTGTAAGAATAATTGGTGCAATTTATTTAATAATTCTTGGAATAATTACATTTAATTCCAAAATAAATTTAAATAACAATCAATCTGAAAAATATAATAAAAGATTTATCCTCCAAGGATTGATAGTAATATTAACAAATCCTAAAATTTTTTTGTTTCTAGGATCATTTCTTCCTCAATTTATCAGTTTAGAGCATTCAATAAGCTTTCAAATAATATATTTTGGTTTATTGTTTGTTCTTGTAGCTACAATTTTTGATAGCTGTTATGCTTTAATTTTTGGAAAATTTAGAAATCTAATTGCACAAAAATACTTAAAAATTTTAAATTTAATAGGTAGTGCAATATTAGTTTTAGTAGGGGTTTGGTTGTTTGCTAATTGATTTAATAACTAGTGTACTCTTTTATCTCTTTAATAGTTGACCCGGTGTGATTATTCATTTCTAATTTAATTTTTGCTCGGTCATCATTTAAAAAATGAACATCTCTAGATAATTTTATAAATTTATCACCAAAGTCCTTATTTTTTTCACAATCTCTTTTATCGTCCTCTATTAACCAAAGTTTGGCGTTAATTTCTTTTAAATCTTGGAATAGTTTATTTAGTTTATTGTCTGATTTAACATTTTTTTCTAACTGATCTTTAAGAATCGAATGTTCATTGGTTATAAATTTTAGTTTTTCAGGATCTTTAATTTTTTCTTTTTTAATTTCTAAGATTGAAATTTTGTCTAAAAGCTCGCCTACAGACACTTCTACTATAATTTTATTCATTAAATTTTATACTATGTTAAATTGTTAAAAATATGTCTAATATTTTAATCATTAAACATGGATCTTTAGGTGATATAGCTCAAGCTTGTGGTGCAATTCAAGATATTTCTGAGAATCATAAGGAAGATGAAATTCATTTACTCACAACCAAACCCTACTTTGATTTATTTAAAAAAAATCCCCATATTTCTAATATTATTTTGGATAAACGATTATCAAGACTTAATCTGATTTATTTATATTCATTAATGAAAAATATAAAAAAATATAATTTTTCTAAAGTTTACGATCTACAGAACTCAAGTAGAACAGCTTTTTATAAAAAAATTTTATCTCCAAAAGCAACTAAAGATACCTGGTCATCTACTGATACAACATTACCTCAAGGAACAACAAAAGAAGACTTTGATAAAGACTCTGTTTTGTCTAGATTTGATCATCAATTAAAAAGCTCAGGTATAAACACAAGTCATACTATGAGCCCTGATTTTTCTTGGAGCACAACAGATATATCTCAAATTAAAAATTACCATCAATTAGATAAATATATCCTGCTTTTTCCTTTTTGTTCGCCTCATTTAACTTCAAAGAAATGGCCATATTATAACGAATTAATCTCTATGATTAATAAAAAGTCAGAGAACAAATTTAAAGTAGTTATTGCACCTGGACCGAGTGAAATTAAAGAAGCATCAAATATTAATGCACTTTGTCTTTTAGATAACGGTAAAGCTCTAGATATTTCTCAATTAGCAGCATTAATTAAAGACAGCTTGTTCGTTGTTGCAAATGATACTGGTCCAGCACATATGACAGCTCATTTAGGTTCAAAAGGAATCGCTTTATTTGGATCTCATACAACTCCTTTTAAAGTAAGTATCGAAAGAGAAAATTTTAAAGCAATACAAGCACCTGAATTATCTAAACTCTCAGCGGAAAAAGTTTTTGAGAGGCTTTCTGCAATTATTTCTTAATTTTTTCTAATAATCTTAAATATATAGGAACCGTGAAAAGTATAAAAAGTAATCTTATTATATGGTGGAAAGCGACAAAGTCTGGGTCTAAATCAAAAGCGATTGCTATAACTGCTACCTCATAAATTCCACCAGGACTGAAAGACAATATTAAAGTTAAAATATTTGTATCAACAAAAAATGTTGCAACGTACGCTGCCAGTAAACCTAGGACTACCAGTATGGTGGTTGCAACAATACTATGAAGAGAATTATTAGCAATTTCCTTTACTGTTTTTTCTGCAAATCTACAGCCTACAGATGCTCCAAGAATTAGAAGACAAAAATTTACTGTTTCATTTGGTAATTTATATGAGGCTAAATCTGTAATCTGTAATAAGCCACTAGCAAACAATGTACCAGATAGTAAAGCTGCAGGTATTCTTATTTTGTCAAAAATAAATATAAAAAACAAAGATGCAATAATAAGTAAAATTAAATTTAAATGATTTTGAGCTAAATAATTGAAGTTATCATTTAACAAAACACTATTGTCAGTATTATTAACTATAATAAATGGAATAACAGTTATTATAATGATTAATCTAATTAAGTGAGATGTTGCAACTTGAGATATATCCGTTTTTTCATTTTCAGCTAAAATCATTAAAGGTCCCAATGCACCAGGAGCTGCTGAAAATATTGAGGCTTTTTCACCATAACCTGCAAATTTTTTAAGGTATTTAGCGACAACTAAAATACAAATTATTATGTAAACTAACATAATTAATGAGGTCCAAATCCAATCAAGCATTTGATTAAATAGATTTTGGTCTATGTAATTTCCAATATGCAAACCTAAAATTATTAAGATAAAACTTAATACTATTTTTGGCATCATTATTTTTAGACCTGATAAAGCAGCAATTGACGTGATAATCATAGGTCCTAAAAACCAAGCCAGAGGAATATTAAAATAGTCAGCAATAATTGCGCTAGGAAAAGAAATTATTAAAACAGAAATAAATTTAATTGAAAAAACTTGCTTTATGTTTTCAAGATAATGTTTGATTTGATGTTTAACCATTTATAAAAGTTCTATCATCAACTATGTAAAAGATAAGAAAAAATGTATTAGTCAATAAAGTTTAAATTTAATTTTTAAAAATTAATAAAATTCTAAGTTTTATAGATTTTTTTTTGAGAAATAATTTTCAATTAAAAGTTGTGTTACTTAATTAGAGGTTGAATAAAGATTAAGACTATAATTAACTTACATTTTTAAATTAGAGAGGAATAAATAATGAAAAACATAAAAAAAATAATTTCAGTATTATTTTCAGTAATTCTATTATTCTCAACAACTACTACTAGCTCAGTAGCACATGAAAAATTACACTTTGTAATCGGTGGTGGTGCTGGCGGTGGTTGGGATGGAACTGCTAGAGGTACTGGAGAAGCTTTAACAAAAGCTGGTTTGTTAAAAAGCGCATCATTTGAAAATATGTCAGGTGGTGGTGGTGGTAAAGCACTTGCTTACATGATTAATACTAAACCTGCTAATACTATTTTAGTTCAATCTACACCATTAGTATTAAGATCAATTACTAGACACAAAGGTTATGTTAAAGGTAATGGAACTTTATCTTATAAAGATGTTGTGCCGATTGCTGGTGTAATTGGTGACTACGGTGCTATTGCAGTTGCAAAAAGCTCATCTTTTAAAAACTTTCAAGATGTAGTTGACGCATATAAACAAGACCCTAGCTCAGTTAAAATGGCTGGAGGATCAGTAAGAGGAAGTATGGACCATTTAATTGGTGCATTAGCTTTCCAAGCTGCAGGCGCAGATCCAAATGCTGTTCAATACATTCCTTATGATGCTGGTGGAAAAGCTTTAGCTGGACTTTTATCTGGAGAAACTCAGATCATATCAACTGGTTTAGGTGAATTGATGGGTGCAAGAGACCAAGTAAGAATTATTGGTATTACAGCTCCTTCAAGAGTTTCTGATGCACCAGATGCACCAACTCTTAAAGAACAAGGATTCGATGTACAATTCGTTAACTGGAGAGGTTTCTTTGGTCCTCCAGGTATGAGCGATGCTGAAAGATCAGCTCTTGCAAAAAAGCTTGGTGATGTACAAAAAACTCCAGAATGGGAAACAGTAAGAGCAAGAAACGCTTGGGTTAATATTTATAACCCAGAAGATAAGTTTGTTACATTCTTAGAAAAACAAACTGAAGAAATGACAGCTCTTATGAAAAAACTAGGAGTGATATAATCCTAAGGGTTATTTAAAATTAGAGCAGTGAATATAAATACAACAAAAATTATATCACTGCTCTTTTTTATTTTTTCAGCATTTTATTTATATACCGCATACCAAATTCAAGTTTTTGCATTTGATGAAAATGCACCATTTAATGCACGAACATTTCCAATTTATTTAGGTTATGCAGGATTATTCTTTTCAGGATTAAAACTTATTTTACCAGACCCAAATAATATTAAAGTTGATCATAAAAATTTAGAATATAAGAAAACAGGTATACTTATACTTATTGCTATTATTTATGGAGCTACAATTTTAAAAGTTGGTTATTTTTTAACTACTTCATTATTTTTATTTGCTTCATATTATTTCTTAGGAGAACGAAGATGGATTTTAATGTTTTTATTATCCTTTCCATTTGTTGCTGCATTTATGTATCTTCTTCATGGTATTCTTGATATTTATTTGAGAGATCCATTCTTACAGTCAATTGGAGTTATGGGATGATTGAAGGAATATTAATTGGATTAACAACAGCTCTAACTTTTCAGAATATATTAATGGTTATGGTTGGTTGTTTTTTTGGAACAATCATTGGAATGCTTCCTGGTCTTGGTCCAATGACAGCTATCGCGTTAATGATTCCAATCACTTATGGTTTTGATCCTGCCACAGGATTAATTTTGATGGCTGGAGTTTATTATGGAGCAGTATTTGGTGGTTCTACCTCTTCTATATTATTAAATGCACCTGGAGTCCCTGGAACTGTTGCAACTTCATTTGACGGTTATCCTATGGCACAGCAAGGTAAAGCAGGAAAAGCATTAGCTATTGCAGCCTGGAGTTCGTTTGCGGGGGGAACATTATCTGCAATTTATTTATTGTTTATGGCACCAAGTTTATCAAAAGTAAGTTTATCATTTAGATCACCTGATTATTTTGCTTTAATGATTTTAGGTTTAACAGCAATTGCTGCTTTTTCATCTAAAGGACAATTTCTAAAAGCAATGATGATGGTGGTTCTAGGCTTGATGTTAGCATCTGTTGGTCAAGATAGTTTGTCTGATATTACAAGATTTACATTTAATAATATGAACTTAACTGATGGAATTAGTTTCGTATTAGTTGTGATGGCAACTTTTGCAATGAGTGAAGCATTAACAATTATTTTAAAAAGAAATGATCCGACAAGTGCTGCCAAACAAGTTTCATTAACTGAATTAGGCTCAATTAAGATTAATAAAGAAGAACGAACTAAAATGTATAAAACAATTCCAAGATCATCAGTGATTGGATTTTTGATTGGTGTTCTTCCGGGGGCTGGTGCAACAATTGCGTCCTTTTTAGCATATGGAATGGAACGAAACGTTGTTAGCGATGAAGAGAAAGAAAAATTTGGTAAAGGTAGTGTAAACGGTTTATCTGCACCAGAAACAGCAAATAATGCAGCTTGTTCTGGCTCGTTTGTTCCAATGCTTACTTTGGGAATTCCTGGAAGTGGAACAACCGCGGTGATGTTAGGAGCACTTTTAGGTTTTGGTGTTCAGCCTGGTCCTAGACTTTATATGACTAATCCAGAAATTTTTTGGTCAATAATTATGTCCATGTATATTGGAATGGTAATTTTGTTAATATTAAACTTACCACTTATTCCTTACATAGCTAGAATTCTTGCTGTTCCTAAAAATTATTTAATTCCCCTTATTTTATTTTTCTCTGTTACCGGGATTTACGTAATGTCGTTTAATAATTTTGATATTTATTTAATGATTGGGATAGCAGTAGTAGCAACTTTTTTAAGATTATACGATTTTCCAATGCCACCTTTAATATTAGCTTTTGTTTTAGGTGGATTAATGGAAGAAAACTTGAGACGATCTTTATTATTAAGTAATGGTTCGTGGGAATTTTTGTGGGACAGAACGTTAACCGCATGCATCCTTGTAACTACAATTTTAATTGTAGTTTGGCATATTTACAAAACCTTTAAGAAAAAAAATTAAGATTTAATATCTATTCGTTTTCTAATAATTTCTTTATCAAGCTTCATTTCACGATATGACATGATGAAAACACCTAAAAATATAACACTAGCACCAATCCAAGTGAAGAGATCTGGTGTTTCACTAAAAACATAATAACCAATTAAAGAAGCGAAGACTAAACTTAGAAAAGAATATGGTTGTGTCATGCTTACATCTACTAGTTTATAAGCATGATTAATACAAAGATGTAACAATGTACCAGATAGACCTGCAAAAAATAAATAAATCAAAGTTTGAAAACTAGGTGTTTGCCAATAAAACAACGCGATAATGAAACTAAAAATTGTCATATACGTGTATCCATAGGATAAAATCGTAATCGAACTATCATCTTTTGCGATAGTTTTTGTAATTATAATCACTATTGACCACATAAAAGATGATGCCAGTGCCATATAAACTCCAAGAGAGATTTCAATTATTCCTGGTCTTAAAATTATTAACATCCCAATAAATCCTAAAACTAGAGCAAAACTTCTGTATATGTAAATTTTTTCTCCAAGAAACAAAACTGCCAATATTGTTACTATGAAAGGAACAACAAAAGATATTGCTGTAGCTTTTTCAATTGGCATCATTACTAAAGCTGAGAAATATAACAGCATTGAAGGTAAATTTAAAACCGCTCTAAGAAAATGTTTTTTATGATGATTTGTTTTAAAAACTGTAAATTTAGAATTTATCATATAGGGAAAAATAATTAGGAAACCAAATAAAAATCTAAAAAACCCTGCAACATAAACATTAACTTCTTCTTGCGCTAATTTTAAAAAGGTTAACATTAGTGTTCCACAAAAAACTGAGATTATAATTAAAAAAATTGCTAATTTATTATTTGAAATCAATTTAGTATCTTTTTGTATTCTTCAATTATTTTTGACCATTGAAATTTATTCACAAATTCTTTCGCATTTTTCCCAAGGTTTAAATATTTTTTATTTTCCAGCAATGAATTAATAGAGGAATAAATTTCATCAAGATTATTTCCATCACATATTAAACCAGTTTTTTCATGATCAATTGCATCAGATGCACCACCATCTTTACCACCAATTGATGGAATACTGTATTGTGCAGCCTCAACATACGCAATACCAAAACCTTCAACTGATTTTTTATGGATTATAGATGGCATTACAAAGATATTTGATTTTGAAACTAAAGCATTTTTTAAATCATTACTAATATCTTTAAAAAACATAACTTGTGCTTCAAGATCTAGTTCTTTCACCAGTTTCTTAATATTTTCTTCTTCCTCTCCATATCCAACACAAATATAAACGATGTCAGGATATATTTGTTTTAAATTTCTTAAAGCCATTACTATTTTTTCATGATTTTTACGTTTATCAAATCTTGAAACTGTAATTAGTCTTGGATTTTTAACTTTAAGTATACTTTCAACTTTATCTAAAGTTTTTTTATTTAATTCTTCGGCTGGATCCACACCTGGATTTATTACAATTACTTTATTTGCATTAACTCCAAGTTCTATTGCTAGATTTTTTGTAAAATGAGAATTTGCTATAACTTTTTCAACATTATTTAAAACATTAATCACTCTTTTGTTTTGACTGGAACCTTTAGGATGATTGATTTCTTTACTATGAATTAAACAGTATTTTTTCTTAGAAGATCTTATAAGTTCTAAACTTTTCCAATGATCAGCAATAATACCATCTATTTTATTTTCTTTGATATGTTCATTAATTAATTGTGCTTTTCTATATTTTCTGAGTAATTTAATTCCACCAACTCTTTCGATAGAAAAAGAAGCTTGTTCATCAAAATCTTTGTGACCTTCTATATGATCTGCATAAACTTTTATCATGAAGTTTTTAGAAAGTTCTCTTGAAAGACCCCACATTAGACTTTGCATACCACCAAGCTCAGGTGGGAATGATCTAGTTACGATTAGATACATTAATCATATTTCCATTTAATACCACAACCTGCACTAGGAATTTGATCCTTAGGACCTTTACCTGTTTCAGCAATTTGTTTCATAGCTGTTAACAGATCACTTTCTCCTTCTTTGACTGGTATAAATTTCTTAAGCTCTCTTAGTCTACCTCTGTATTGAAGTTCTAAGTTTTTATTGTACCCAAAGAAATCTGGAGTACATACAGCATCATACGCTTTAGCAATTTCTTGAGTTTCATCGTGTAAATATGGAAAATTAAAATTACGCTCATTAGAAAATTTAATCATGTTATCAAATGAGTCATCTGGATAATTAACAAAGTCATTTGAGCATATTGCAACTGTGTTGATGCCAATTTTTTTCAATTCACTGCAATCTTCAACTAATTCTTTCGTAATTGCTTTTACATACGGACAATGATTGCAAATAAACATTATCAAAGTTCCATTTTCACCTTTGACATCTTTTAATGTAAGAATTTTATTTTCAGTAGATTTTAATTCAAATGGAATAGCTTTTTGACCAAAATCACATATTGGAGTTTCTATAGGCATAATATAAAATATATAGATTATGTTTTACGATTTAAAAGATAAAAAACCAAAAAACTCTGGCGAAAATTGGGTAGCTCCTAATGCCACAATAATAGGGGATGTTACTTTAGAAAAAAATACAAGTATTTGGTTTAATGCTGTGCTTAGAGGAGATATTGAAAATATTCATATTGGCGAAGGATCTAATATACAAGATGGAAGCGTATTACACACAGATCCCGGATGTCCTTTAAAGGTAGGAAAAAATGTTACCGTTGGTCATTTAGTGATGCTTCATGGATGCACGATAGGAGATAATAGCTTAATTGGAATTGGTGCAGTAATTTTAAATAAAGCTAATATTGGAAAAAATTGTATTATCGGAGCCAAGTCCTTAATTACAGAAAATAAAGTTATACCTGATAATTCTTTAGTGGTGGGTTCACCTGGAAAAATTGTAAGAGAGGTGACTGAGGAAGAAAAAAAAGCTGTAGACGAAAATACCAAACATTATCAAGATAACTGGAAGAAATATTCTAAATCTATTTTTTAAAAGTTAAATTTATGAAGAGTAAATTTAAAATAGGGATCGATTATGGAGGTACTAAAATTGAAGGTATCCTTTTAGATCAGGATGGCAAACAACTAAAGAGAAAAAGATATTCATACGAAAGAAATTATTTATCAGGAATTGAAACTGTAAAAAATCTTGTAGATGAATTTGATAAAATTAGTGAAGAAGCATCTTCAGTTGGTATTGGAATACCAGGATTTTCCTCAAGACAAACTGGAATAATTACTAACGCTAATTCTCTTTGGTTAAATGACAAACCTTTTAAAAAAGATTTAGAATTAGCTTTAAATAGAGAAGTAAGATTAATGAATGATGCAAATTGCTTTACATTGTCTGAAGCTGTAGATGGAGCTGGAAAAGATTATAAATCTATCTTTGGTATAATTATTGGTACAGGTTTTGGAGGTGGATTATCCTATAATAAATCAATTATTGAGGGGTCAAATCAAATCGCAGGAGATTGGGGACATCAACCTTTGCCTTATCCAACTAAAGACGAACAAGAAATAAAAATAAGTTGTCCTTCAAATAATTGTGGCAGACCTTTGTGTGCTGAACAATTTATGTCTGGTATTGGTTTTAAAGACAGGTTCAATCAAAAATATGACACTAATTTTACTTCAGAAGAAATTGTTAAACTTGATTTAGAAAACGATCCAAGAGCTAATTTAGAATTAGGTTTGTATGAAGATAGAATGGCAAGATTAATGGCAGTGATGATAGGAATTTTTGATCCTGATGCCATAATTCTTGGTGGAGGAATGTCAAATATTGATAGATTTTATAAAAACATTCCGTCTTTGATACCTAAATATACTTTTTCAAATATAGTAGAGACTAAAGTATTAAAAAATTTACATGGTGATTCAAGTGGAGTAAGAGGCGCAGCTTGGCTTTGGAATAATAAGTAGTATGATTAAAAAGGGGAGGTAACTATGACTGCAGGTTATGAAATAGAACAGTTAAAAATTACTCGAAATCAATTTTTTAATTATATTTAATTTAAATTAATGACTAGACACCCCCATCATTTTAAAATTGCTTTTGCTCTAGCTTTATCTGCTGGATCGTGGGGAATTTATTGGTTACCACAAAGAATACTTGTTGAGGGTGGTCTTTCAGGTGGATGGGGAACTATTGCTCAAATGATAATTGGATTATTAATATTATTACCAATAGCTATTTGGAGATTAATTAAAAAAAAAGAAACTGGTTTAGAGTTACCTGTCACTGGTTTACTAGTTGGCGGAGGTTTTATTTGTTATGCTTTAAGTTTTCTTTTAACTGATGTTGTTCGAGCTTTAATATTATTTTATATGACGCCAATTTGGACAACAATATTTGAAATATTATTTCTAAAAAAAAGACCTGGTTTAGAAAGAGTCCTTACTTTGGGATTAGCTCTTGGTGGTTTATGGATAGTTTTTAGTAAACAGACTATTATACCTCTTCCAGAAAATGCTGGAGATTGGTTAGCATTAGCGGGTGGTGCAATATTTGCAGGAGGAATGATAAGACTTGAAGTTGTTAAAACTGACGGTGTATTTCCAATTATATTTTCTTTTTTTTTCTATGGAGCTTTATTTAATATAGCTGCTGGATTTTTTTTAGTTGATTACCTTGGAGAAATGCCTGCTATTGAAGCTTTCATTTCAATGTCTTCTTTTCTATTTGTAATATCAGTTTTTTATTTTATTCCTACAGCTATAGTCATACTCTGGGCTCCAAGTAAATTAGGCGCAGGTTTATGTTCAATTCTTTTTCTTGCAGAAATCGTTGTTGGAGTAATAAGCTCAGGTATACTTACAAACGAACCATTTGGTTGGAGAGAGATAGCAGGTAGCTCATTAATAGTTTTAGGAGGAATTTTAGCAGTAGTACTTGCTCCTAAAGAAGAAAAATTGATAAATTAAAGTATTAAGGAATATTTATAAGTTTTTAAATTAATTTTTTTAAGTAGGAGAAAATAATGCCAGCAGGATATGTTATAGCACAACTAAAAATTACAAACCCTGAAAATTATAAAGAATATGTGGAAAAAGTTACACCACTAGTAAAAAAATTTGGTGGAGAATTTTTGGTAAGAGCTGGTGAATTTCAAATTTTTGATGGAGAAACAAAATTTCCTAGAATCATTGTTCTTAAATTCCCTAGTTATGAAAAAGCGCTAGAGTGGTATAATTCTGAAGAGTACAAACCAATAAAGCAAATAAGACTAGATAATTCTGAGGGGACAAATATAATTATTAGAGGTGTATGAAAAAAATATTTTTAATTTTTATCGCTTTAGTTTTTTATTCTACCTCAGTCGTTGCTGTTGAAAAATTTAAGTTCAAATATAACTTGCATGAAAATTTGCCAAAGAAATGGGTTACTGAATTTAATAATATAATGAATATCGTTCAAGAAGTTATGCCTATAAATGAGAACACTAACCATTGGGTCAAGAATAATATGACATTAACAAACATTAAACAGGGCTATAATATGGATATCTATGCATGGCAAAGTACAAAAAATCCTTTTCCAGAAAAGCGTGCTAATATGAAATACTCAGGTATTGAAGGATGCAATTCACCTGAACCATGGATGCAACTAGATATATTTCCACAAGATTATACAAGTTCAATTAATAAAATTCGTACTTATACTGTTATTGTTCATGAATATTTTCATGTTTATCAAATCGCACTTTCTCATAGAGATAGGTGTCTGTCTGAAAACAGTGCAAAATGGTTGGTCGAGGGAGGTGCTAAAGTTTTAGAGGAGATCTATTCGAGGCAATATTATAAAAAAGACCTTTTAAAGAGCGACATTCAAGAGAGAAAAAGATGGAGTATTAAAAAAGTTACTAAAGAACCTCATTTATACGAAAAACATAAGACATCACCACAAAAAAATGGATTTGATAGCAATTACACTGGTTCTGCATTCATGTTACTGGCTTTAGTTAACGAGTTAAAAAAAAATAATATTTCTGAAGAAAAAGCATTTGAATTAGTTTTTAGAGAATTTTGGATACAAAGGGCTAAACAACCTTCGGGCTGGAATTGGCAACCATCTTTTCAAAATACTTTTGGAATGACTGTACCTGAATTTTATGAAAGGTTAAGTAAATACAAAAGAAAAGATCTTAAAAAAATACTCCCAAGTAAGACATTAAAGATACAGGATATTTTTAGTTGATGAAAAAATTTTTAATAATTTTATTTAACTAAATAAGAGATCATTGACTGAATAAACTATTAATCCAATGATTATTATAAATAAAATTAAAAAAGATAATTGTCCACTTAACTTTGATTTAATTTTGGTTTTACCTTCTTTAAATTTTTTAAAATGAATGCTGCCAAATCTCATTACAGCCAATCCTAAAATTATAAGAAATGCTGTGAATATATATCCAGTAACCATCTAAGGAACTAACCAAGTATCTTTATTATTTTCTAAATTAAACTTTGCTCGTCGATGACCTTTAGCTGCTAAATATAGCCACTCGATAGATTTAATCTTACACTGAATTACAGTAAAATTTTTGTAACCTTCTTCACTTTGTTCTTTAGTATAATCAAAATTATCAAGCTCAGGCTTTAATCCAGAAGTTGGAATTTCAGACTCTGTTCCAGGTCCATTATCAACTAAATAACATTTTCTAGATATGTGCTGTGTTTTAGACCATGCTTCTTTAGTAATATCATTTTCATGATTAATAATACATTCTACTTTTAATCTGACCTGTATTTTTTCATCTTTATCATAAAATAGCATTGCTGCATTTTTATTAGCTTTTAATTTTTCAATTTTTTCAGATCTTATGTCGCTGTGAAATTGAACAATATTATTTGTTTGATCTGATTTTCTTAAAACGACAATTCTTCCATCAATGTCATTTTGATTTCCACAGGCAAATACTGGAATCCTAAATGGTGATCTTCGGTCCTTTACAGCATTATCTAGTAATGACCAAATTTTTTTTTTAATTTCTGAGAAATCCTCATAGTATGAGGGTTGCATATTACTTCCTAAATCTTTTAATTAAACTTGAAGTATCCCATCTATTACCTTTCATCTCCTGGACTTCTCCATAATACTTGTCGACGATTTCTGTAATAGGTAATAATGATCCATTATTTTTGGCTTCATCCATAGCAATTTTTAAATCTTTTCTCATCCAATCTACTGCAAAACCAAAATCAAATTTATCATCAATCATTGTTTTATATCTATTTTCCATTTGCCATGACTGAGCTGCTCCTTTTGAAATAACTTCGATTACGTCTTCCATATTTAATCCAGCCTTCATACCAAAATTTATTCCTTCAGAGAGACCTTGAACTAATCCAGCTATACAAATTTGATTAACCATTTTTGCTAATTGTCCAGAGCCAGCTTTACCAAGTAATTTCATTTTTTTACTGTAGCAATCAATTTTATCTTTTGCTTTATTAAAATCAGTTTGATCACCACCAATCATCACTGTTAACGCACCATTTTCTGCACCTGCTTGCCCACCAGAGACCGGAGCATCTAGTGCACCAAATTCATTTTTCTTAGCATACTCATAAATTTCTCTAGCGATTATTGCTGATGCTGTTGTGTTATCAATATAAACCGCACCTTTTTTTATAGTTTTGAATGCACCGTTATCGCCAAAGGTAACTTCTCTTAAATCATTATCATTACCAACACATGTAAAAACATATTCAACATCCTTTGCTGCTTCTGCAGGTGTTTCAGCCAATTTACCCTTATATTCAGATATCCATTTTTCTGCTTTTGATTTAGTCCTATTAAAAACAGTTACATTGTGTCCAGCTTTTGATATATAACCAGCCATTGGATAACCCATAACTCCAAGACCTATGAAAGCAACATTACAACTCATAATTTTTTTCTATGTTTAAAAGTTTAAGTTTAAAAGTAATTGTATTTGGATTTATTTTTACATTTTTTTCAAGCTTTGGACAGAGTTTTTTTCTCGGCTTATTTAATTCTAGTATTAGAGATGCATTGTCAATTACACATGGACAATTTGGCTCAATTTATGCATCAGCAACACTATTGAGCAGTATTGTTTTAGTTTGGATTGGAAAAAAAATTGATGATGTAAATATATTAAAGTTTGCTTCTTATGTAATAATTTTTTTATCTGCTTCTTGCTTTATATTTTCAAAGATTTCATCCATAATTTTTTTATTTATTGGAATTTTTTTAATGCGTTTAGCTGGACAAGGATTATCAAGTCATACAGCCACAACAACCATATCTCGTTTTTTTGAAAAAAATAGAGGCAGGGCTTTAAGTACAGCGTGGTTAGGATTGTCATTAGCTGAATTTATAATGCCAGTTTTAATTGTTTTTTTATTATCTTTTATAGAATGGAGAGATATTTGGATTTCTATTTCTATTATAGTGATACTTATTTTGCCAGCTGCAACTTTAGTTTTAGTAAAAGAGGTTAAACTTGATACAAGAGAAGATTCTAAAACTGAAGAGGGTATTCGAGAAATTAAACAATGGCGAAGGATAGAGGTATTAAAAGATTACAGATTTTATATAATTTGTATGACGATGTTAGCTATGCCATGGATTGCAACAGGCTCTTTTGTTTACCAATCTTTTATAACTTCCTCTAAAGAATGGGGTCCATATGTGATTGCGCAATCGTTTATGGCATACTCAATTTTATCAGTAATTACTCTTTTTATATCAGGGTTTTTAATTGATAAATTTTCAAGTAGGAAATTGTTAATTTATATGAATATTCCTCTTTTATTTTCAACTATAGTTCTTTATTGTTTTAATGCACCGCTATCTTCTTTTGTATTTTTTGGTTTGTTAGGAGTAACAAACGGACTAGCAAATGTTCTTGGTTCTTCTACTTGGGCTGAAATTTATGGTGTTAAATATATTGGATCTATAAAGGCTTTAACAACAGCATTAATGGTATTTGCAACAGCATTTGGTACAGCTTTATTTGGTTTGTTAATTGATATTGGTTTTTCAATAGAACAGATAGCTATTGTTTCTGGAAGCTATATCTTTGGCTCAATTATTCTTCTTTATTTGGTCAAAAATGAGCTAAATCCGAGTTATTTATAAAATAGCCCTTGATTTTTAAAGACTCACTGTGTAGATACTGCGCATGGCAAGAGTAACAGTAGAAGACTGCATAGATAAAGTAGAGAGCCCTTACGAGTTAGTTTTAGTTGCTAAGGAAAGAGCTACTCAATTAAATGCAGGAATTGAACCAACAATTGATAGAGATAACGATAAAAATACTGTTATTTCATTAAGAGAAATTGCGGAAGAAAAAATTAAAGTTTCAGATTTAACAGATAGCGCTGTTTACAAACTTAGAAAACATGTTGAACAAGTAGATGATAGTGTAGAGGATGATGAAGAAATAGGTGATGATTTTGAAAATTTATATAAAGGTGAAATTTCAAAAAGTGGTACACCAATTTTACCATCTAAAAGAGCAAGAAAAACTCCAGAAAAAATTCAAGTAACAAAAGAAGATTTAGCTGAGCTATCTGAAACAGCTACAGCAGAAGTTGATAATTTAGTAGGAGAAGAAACTATGAATGAGCAAGGAGAAGTTTCTTTAGATGAGGTATCAGAATCAGAAAATCAAGAAGTAGATGTATCTTCAGACGACACTGAAGCTTCAAACTCTTAAAAAAATAATATAAAGTTATACAATGAATAGGAAAGTATCAGTTGCTCCTATGATGGATTGTACAGATCGTCATGAACGATTTTTTCTTAGATTAATATCCAAAAACACTCTACTTTATACTGAGATGGTAGTTGATGAAGCCATAAACAGAGGAGATAAAAAAAAGTTATTAGAGTTTAATATAAATGAGAAACCTGTAGCACTTCAATTAGGAGGCTCTTCTCCAAAACTTTTAGCTGAAGCCACTAAAGTAGGCGAAGATTTTGGTTATGATGAAATTAATCTTAACTTAGGATGCCCTAGCAAAAAAGTTGAAAAAAATAGATTTGGTGCTTGTTTAATGAAAGAACCAGATTTAGTTGCAGATTGTTTAAGTAAAATGCAATCAGTTACAAAACTACCAGTAACTATTAAGACAAGAATTGGTTACGATGATGTGGAAGATTATGAAAATTTACATAACTTTATTTCAACTCTAAAAGCAACTGGAGTTAAAACCTTTATTATTCATGCAAGAAAAGCAATGTTGGGTAAATTTACACCTAAGCAAAATTTAAATATTCCACCTTTAAAATACGAATATGTTTATAAATTAAAAAAAGATTTTCCAAATGAAGATATTATTATCAATGGAGGAATAACTTCAGTAGATGAAATAAAACCTCATTTAGAAAAAACAGATGGTGTAATGATAGGAAGAGCTGCGTATCACACTCCTTATTTACTAGCAGATATTGAAAGAGAAATATTTAATAATGACGATGTTCCAAGTAGACAAGATGTAATTGAACAACTCATTCCTTATGTTAAAGAAGAATTAAAAAAGGGAACAAGATTAAATCAAATCATGAGACATACTCTTGGTTTATTTCATGGTCAGACAGGTGCAAGTTATTGGAAAAGATATTTAAGTGAAAACATGTGTGTAAGAGATGCTGATGTGAAAAAAATTGATCACATTATGGATAAAATTAAATACAATAATGTACATACTAGAGTAGGGCAGTCTGCTTAATTCAATATTAACAAACGAATATAGTTATATTATTTTATTAATGGCTTTAACAGCAATACCAGTTGGTTTTGTTGCTGGATTATTTGGTATTGGTGGAGGGTTGATAACAGTTCCTTTTTTATATTTTATTTTTGGTTCTTTAGAAATTGATACTCAATATGTTATGCACCTTGCTGTTGGAACTTCTTTTGCAATTATAATACCAACATCTACAGTTTCAGTTTTAACACATCATAAATTTAAAGCGGTTGATTTTGATATTGTTAAGAATTACGGTCTGTTTGTAGTACTAGGAGTTATTGTTGGTACTGCTTTTGCAGCTTCTTTAAAAACTAAATCCTTAGTTTTATTTTTTTCTATAATGATTTTATTTTTAGGAATTTACTTACTTTTAATAAAAGAAAAGGAACAAAACATAATTGTTAAAATGAAATTACATCTAAAAGTAATTCTTGGTTTTCTTGTTGGGTTTATATCTGCTCCTATGGGTATAGGAGGAGCTGTAATGAATGTTCCTATCCTTAAGTTTTTTGGTTATTCAATAAATAAAGCTATAGGTAGTGCAGCAGCTATAGGCTTTTTAATTGCTCTTTTTGGAGCAATAGGTTTTTTAATTTCAGGAAATTATTTAAACTCAAGTCTTCCATTAAGTATTGGTTTTATAAATATCCCTGCTTTTTTAATTTTCATACCTATTACAACTTTTATGGCTAGGATAGGAGCTAAAACAGTTCATAGTATTGATAAGAATAAAATTAGTAAGTTTTTTGGAATTTTTCTTTTAGTGGTTTCGATTAAATTTTTTTACGAATACTTAAAATTATAAAAAGCAAAAAAAAGAGGTGACTTCAGTCTCCCTCCATCACCTCACAGTTCAAAGTAGATGATTCTCTTAATTTTCATTAACACTTAATAGTTGTAAACATATTTTATTAACATATTTAACGTTAACAATTTATAGTTGTATTTAGATTTTTTAAAAACTCAATTTAGCCACACATCATATTTAGAGTTTTAATACTAATTGATACTTTAAAACATGGTTTCAATAAAAGACATTAATAAAAAAATTAAAAAAAATTTATTTGATCCATTAGATAAGTCAAAAAATAAACTCTTCTCTTTATTAAATAATATAAAAAAAAACAAAGTCAAAAAAGATCTAGCGCTACAAAAACAATTAGAAAAAGAAAAAAAAAGGGAATTAATTTTAGAAAAAAAATTAGCAAAAAAAGCTAAACAAGATGAATTGAAAGAGGAAAGAAAGAAACTTCTTTTTCAAAAAAAATTAATCATCGAAAATGAAAAGCAAGAAAAAAAGAATGAAGAGAAAAGACAAAAGATAGAAGCTCAAAGAATTAAAATAGAACAGAAAAAAATTAAAGATGAGGAAACAAGGAAACTTAGAGAGGAAGCAAGAAAGCTTAAAGAAGAAGATTTAAGGCTAAAAATGTTAGAGAGACAAAAAATTAGAGAAGAAAATATTAAAATTAAAGAAGAAGAACTAAGAACTAAAGAAATTGAAGCCCAAAGGAGAAGAGATGAAAAAGAAAAGGAAAGGCAAGAGAAACTGAGATTAAAAGAAATTGAAAGGAAAAATAGACTTGATGAAGAGCAAAGATTAAGAGAGGCAGCACGTAAGTTGAAATATGAGCAAGAAAAACTTAAAGAGATGGAAGAAAGATTAAGAGACTTAGAAACTGAAAGACAGCAAGAAATTCAAAGACAAATTTTAAAAGAAGAGGCAGAGCAAAGAGCCAAGGAAGAGGAATTAAGAATTAAAGAAAATGAACTTAAAGAAGCTGAACGTGAAAAAATAAATCAAGAAAATGAAAGACGTCAAAGAGAAAGAGAATTGAAAATAGAGGAGGAAAGACAAAAAAGAATTGAAGAAGAAAACGAAAGGATCAGATTAGCTGAAGAAGCTCAGAAAGAGAGAATTGAAGAGGAAAACAGGCGAATGAAAGAATGGGAGAAAAAATTTGATGAAGAACAACGACTAAAAGAGGAGGAATTAATTAGAAAGTTTTATAGCGATGAAACTCCTGAACAAGAAAACAATCAGGATGGCGATAATTTAGAAACTAAAACTGATAATGATAATTTAGAAACTAAAACTGATAATGATAATTTAGAAAATAAAAACGATGAAGATAATTTAAAAAATTAAATTTTCTGATCATATTCACCGACCTTACCTGTTTTTTGTAACAAATCGTCAATAAAATCAAAGATTTTTTTCTTTCTATCATCTGATGTTGGGCTTTCAGTAACAATAACCAAAGATGGTTTGTTTGAAGAAGCTCTTATAAGTCCCCACGAACCATCTTCAAACGAAAATCTAACTCCATTAACAGTTAAAATATCATTAATAACTTGGCCATCTATTTCAGTTTTATTTTCTTTTAAATTTTTAATTTGTTTAACTAGTTCTTCAACAACAATATACTTCTCTTCATCTTTGCAAAAAGGTGCCATAGTTGGTGTTTGAAATGTGTTAGGTAATTCACTAATAATTTCACTCATTTTTTTATTTTGATTATCTAGTAAGTGGCACACTTGAATTGCTGAATTGATACCATCATCATATCCAAAACCTAATGGCTGATTGAAGAAAAAATGACCACTTTTCTCAAATCCAGCTAAAGCTTTTTCAGTGTTCACTTTTCTTTTAATGTGTGAATGACCAGTTTTCCAATAAATAGTTTCACAATTATTTTCTAACAATATTTTATCTTTTGAATATAAACCTGTTGACTTTACATCAACTACAAACTTTGAATTTTTATGTTTGCTTGATAAATTTCTAGCTATTAGAAGACCTATTTTATCTGAAAATATTTCATTACCTTTATCATCAATAACACCAACCCTATCTCCATCACCATCAAATCCAAAACCTATATCAGCATTGTTTTCTTTGACTTTTTTTACTATTTCATGAAGCATTTCTAAATCTTCAGGATTTGGATTGTATTTAGGGAAATTCCAATCTAGTTTACAGTCTAACTCTATTACTTCACATCCAATACCTTTTAGAATATCTGGAGCAAAAACGCCTGCTGTTCCATTCCCACAGGCTACCACAGCCTTTATTTTTTTCTTAATTTTATTTTTACTAATTAAGTCGTTCTTATAAATTTTATCAAAATCTTCTATTTGTTTTTCATTACCTTCACCTTTTGTAAATTTTTCATATAAGGTAATTTCTTTTAATTCCTTCATTTCTTCAGGTGCATGAGTTAGTCCTTTTTTGATTCCCATTTTGACACCAGTCCAACCATTTTCATTATGACTTGCTGTAACCATAGCGACTGCGTCTGCATCTAAATTAAATTGTGCAAAATAAACCATAGGAGATAATGAAAGACCAATATCTTCTATATTACATCCTGTAGATATTAATCCTTTTTTGAGAGCAGTTTTTATATCTTCGCTATATGAACGATAATCATGACCAACGATGATTCTTGGATTTTCTTTTTGAGTATGCAATTTTATTTGTGTTCCAAGCCCTTTGCCAAGATTCTCTATTCCAGCTAAATTTATGTCTTTTTCATACAACCAACGAGCGTCATATTCTCTAAAGCCAAATGGGTCTATTTTTATGTTTTGATTCATTACCTATTTTCTTACTCTTTTTTTGTTAATTTCTTGCAAAAAAATTTATTTTTTTATTGATTATCATTTTGTCGCGTTCTATAAATGTTCTGTTGTACAAAAGTTTATATAGTATATTAACTTAAAACGCCTACAACATATAGTTGTTTTCGTAACAATAACAAAATATAGTAAATTTTATGAACAAGATTCTTTCACAAGCACTCAAACAAGCTGTCTCTGAATATAGCCCAAAAATTAATGAAGTTTCAAAAGGAAATAGACCTGATCTTTTCTCATTAAACAATGAGACTGAGCTTTTTCAAAATGACAAAGGTATAATAATTAAAATTGATCGTTCTAAAGATTCGAAACTCACAGATTTCGGTAAGGCAACCTTAAAAGATAGATATCTTGGTCCAAATGAGTCTTTTCAAGATTTATTTGCAAGAGTAGCTAGCACATACTCTGATGATAACTTACATGCTCAAAGAATTTATAACTATATTAGTAACCTTTGGTTTATGCCTGCTACTCCAGTTTTATCAAATGGTGGAACTAAAAGAGGACTACCAATTTCATGTTTTTTAAATGAAGCTTCCGATAGTTTGGGAGGAATTCTAGATCTATGGAGTGAGAATGTTTGGCTAGCAGCTAAAGGTGGTGGAATAGGAAGTTATTGGGGCAATCTAAGATCAATTGGAGAAAAAATTGGTAAAGTTGGAAAGACCTCAGGAATAATTCCTTTTATTAAAGTCATGGACTCATTAACAATGGCTATAAGCCAGGGTTCATTGAGAAGAGGCTCTGCAGCTTGCTATCTACCTATAGATCATCCTGAAATAGAGGAATTTATAGAAATGAGAAGACCAACTGGAGGCGATCCAAATAGAAAAGCATTAAACTTACATCACGGTGTTTTAGTTTCAGATGCATTTATGAGAGCAGTTGAAACAGATGAGCAGTGGGCATTAAAAAGTCCTGCTGATGGAAGTATACAACAAACAATTTCAGCTAGAAATTTATGGATAAGATTGTTAACTGCTAGAATAGAAACAGGTGAACCATATATTATTTATATTGATACTGTTAATAGACAAATTCCACAGCACCATAAGTTAGCAAATCTTACAGTGAAAACTTCTAACTTATGTAGTGAAATAACTTTACCGACAGGTATTGATAAAGATGGAAGAGATAGGACTGCGGTATGTTGTTTATCTTCTTTAAATCTAGAAAAATATGATGAATGGAAAGATGATCCAGATATGATTAATGATGTGATGAGATTTTTGGATAACGTCTTATCAGATTTTATAAATAAAGCTCCTGATCAATTTAAAGATGCAAAATATTCTGCAGAAAGAGAAAGAAGTGTTGGTTTAGGTGTAATGGGCTTTCACTCATTCTTGCAAAAAAACAGAATTCCACTTGAGTCAGTGATGGCAAAATCATGGAATAAAAAAATATTTAAAAATATAGATGAAAAAGTAAATCAAGCATCTAAAGATTTAGCTGAAGAAAGAGGCGCTTGTCCCGATGCAGCCGAGTATGGTTACAAGGAAAGATTTTCAAATAAAACAGCTATTGCCCCAACTGCTTCAATTTCAATTATTTGTGGTGGAGCATCTCCAGGAGTAGAACCTATTGCTGCAAATAGCTATACACATAAAACCTTATCGGGCTCTTTTAACGTTAGAAATAGATATCTAGAAGAAATACTACAAAGTCATGGTAAAAATGATGACGAAACATGGTCCACAATTACTACTAATCAAGGATCCGTAAGTCATCTAGATTTTTTAACAGATTTAGAAAAAGACGTATTTAAAACAGCTTTTGAGCTTAACCAAAATTGGATAATTGAACTTAGCGGTGACAGAACACCCTATATTTCGCAAGCTCAATCTGTGAATTTATTTTTACCAGCAGATGTTCATAAGAGAGAATTGCATAAAATTCATTTTGATGCATGGAAGAAAGGTTTGAAAAGCCTTTATTATTGTAGATCAAAATCAATTCAAAGAGCCGAAAATATCAATGATGCAAAATCAACAGATATTATGGCTAACGTTTATAAAAACAAATCAACTAAAACCGAAGAACCGGAATACGAGGAGTGTTTATCATGTCAGTAGCAGAGAAAGTAAATTCAGAAATTATACAAACTGAAAAAAAAGAAATTATTCAACCAAACAAAATGGGATTATTAGTAGAAAACCCTGTTTACAAACCATTTAGATATCCTTGGTGTTACGATGCTTGGTTAACTCAACAAAGAATTCATTGGTTACCTGAAGAGGTTCCGCTTGGTGATGATGTGAGAGACTGGCAAAAAAATTTGTCAGGTCCTGAAAAAAATTTGTTAACTCAAATTTTTAGGTTTTTTACTCAAGCTGATGTGGAAGTAAATAATTGTTACTTAAGACATTACACAACAGTTTTTAAACCTACAGAAGTTTTAATGATGATGACAGCTTTTGCAGCCATGGAAACCGTTCATGTAGCAGCTTACTCTCATTTATTAGATACTATAGGAATGCCGGAGTCAGAGTATTCAGCATTTATGAAATATAAAGAAATGAAAGACAAATATGATTACATGCAAGACTTTAATGTAAATTCAAAAGAAGATATTGCAAAAACTGTAGCTGTATTTAGTGCTTTTACTGAAGGGCTACAATTGTTTGCAAGTTTTGCAATTTTATTAAATTTCCCAAGACATAATAAAATGAAAGGAATGGGTCAGATTGTTACTTGGTCCGTAAGAGATGAAACTCTTCATTGCAACTCAATGATTAGAATTTTTAAAGAATTCATAAAAGAAAATCCAGAAATTTGGACTCCAAAACTTAAAAAAGAACTTTATGAAGCTTGTAGAACTATCATTGAACATGAAGATGCTTTTATTGATTTAGCATTCGAAATGGGTCCAATGGAAGGCTTAACAGCAAAAGAAGTCAAGGACTACATAAGATTTATTGGTAACCGAAGATTAGTTCAATTAGGATTAGAGCCAATATATGATATTGATAAAAATCCTTTGACTTGGTTAGATACGATGCTTAACGCTGTAGAACATATGAACTTTTTTGAAGGTCGTGCAACAGAATATTCTAAAGCATCAACTCAAGGAACGTGGGCAGAAGCTTTTGCCTAAAATACTTTAGAGTAGATCATTTTTTATGGAAAGTAATTTTTTCTCTCAGCGTAGATCTGTATTGGCAAGAAAAATGTCACCTAAAAATATCCCTGATGAAGATTTAGATAAAATTTTAGCTGCGGGGATTAGAGTGCCAGATCATGGGGCACTTAATCCTTGGAAAATATCTGTGATTAAAGGTGATAAACTTAAACTAATTGATGAAAGTATTATCTTAAGTGAATTTAAAAAAGAAAATCCAAATGCAAATGAAATTCAGTTAGAAACAGAATCTAAAAGATTTCAAAGAGCTTCTGTAATTTTAGCCGTATTATCAACTCCGTTAGAACATCCAAAAATACCAAAGTGGGAAATGACATTATCTTCAGGTGCAGTTTGTATGAACTTATTATCGTGTGCGCAATCATTAGGATACGCAGCTCAGTGGTTAACCGAGTGGTATGCCTATAATAACAAAATGATTGAATATCTGGGTGGCCGTAAAGAGATTGATAAAATTTCTGGCTTTATATATCTGGGCCATAAGGTTGAAGAACCAAATGAAAGACGAAGACCAGATCCAAAAAATGTAATCAATTATTTGTGAGGAAGTTATGTTTATAGCCATGAACAGGTTTAAAATAGTATTAGGAAAAGAAATAGAATTCGAGAAGGTTTGGAGAGAACGAGATACTCATTTAGACGGTACAAAGGGATTTAAAGAATTCCATTTAGTTAAAGGTGAAAAAAATAATGAATTTTCACTTTATGCTTCTCATACAATATGGGATTCTAGAGATGATTTTATTAATTGGACAAAATCAGAAGCTTTTAGACAAGCTCATAAAAATGCAGGTAAACATAAGGATCTTTACTTAGGTCCCCCTCAATTTGAGGGATTTGAAACAGTTCTATAAAATGTTGGCTCAAATAAGCATATTTTTGACATCTATAGTTTTGGGAACAATGTTATTTTTTTCCTTTGTTGTTGCTCCAATAACTTTTAAATCTTTAAATGAAGAAAACGCAAGAGTGTTTATAAGAAAAATTTTTCCTTATTACTACAATATAAATTTGATTTTATGCTTCTTAGCCACTCTATGTTTTGTTTTTATTGGAACTAATTCTTTAAATTTTTATTTGATTTTATCAACAACAATTCTTTTTGGTATTTCAAGTTTTATATTAATGCCATTAATTAATAAATTTAGAGATAATAAAGAAGATAAAAAATTCAAATATCTTCATATGATATCGGTTATTATTAATTTTATTCAAATTATATTTTTAATACTGATAATATTTTAAAAATTATCTTTGATTTAACTGCATCACTTTTCGGTGTTTGCTACCTTTGTAGCTCGCCAAAGGTCTAATAAGTTTGTTAGCAGCATGTTGCTCCATTATGTGAGCGGACCAACCAGTAATTCTGGAAATTACGAATATTGGAGTGAAAAAATCTGTTTCGAAACCCATTAAATGATAAGTAGGTCCCGTTGGGTAGTCTACATTGGGGTGTATATTTTTCCTCTTAATCATTACTTTCTCAACAATGTCATAGATTTTTTCAAACTTTTTATCTTTTTTAATTTTAGCTACTTTACCAAAGTACTTTCTCATAGTTGGAACCCTAGAATCTCCTGACTTGTAAACTCTATGCCCAAAACCCATAACTACTTCTTTATTTTTAAGTGCATCATTAATCCATTTTAAAGCATTTTCAGGTTTTTTAATTTTGTTCATCATATGCATGACTTCTTCGTTAGCACCCCCGTGAAGTGGGCCTTTTAAACTTGCAATAGCACCGGTTATTGCACCATGTATATCAGACAAACTGCTAGTAATTGTTCTAGCAGTAAAAGTCGAAACATTGAAACTATGTTCAGCATACAAAATTAAAGATACATCAAAAGCTTTAACAATTTCTTTTTGTGGTACTTTACCAAAACACATGTAGAAAAAGTTTTCAGCAAAAGTTAAATTTTTTTTAGGTTTAATGATTTTTTTTCCTTTACGTATTCTGTAAAAAGCCGCCAATGCCGTTGGAGTTTTCGCAAAAATTCTTAATGCTTTCCTCATATTAGCCTCGTGAGAAGAATCTGTTGTTTCTTTATCTTCTAATCCCATCACACTTACTGCAGTTCGTGCCACATCCATTGGGTGTGATCTTTTTGGCATATGTTTTATAATTTCATATAAATTTTTTGTTAATTCTCTATTGTTTCTTTCCTCTTTTTCAAAGTGTTTAAGATCTATAGAATTAGGAAGATCTTTATTTAATATTAAATAGGCAACTTCTTCAAATCTGCAATATTCACACAAATCTTGAGCAGCGTAACCCCTATAAGTAAGGGAATTTATTTCTGGCATTACTTTTGAAACTTCAGTTTCATCTACAACTATACCTAGTAAGCCTTTTTTTATATCGTCACTCATTATTCATGCCCTTCAGTACTAAAATTATAAATTTTTTCGTCTAATGAATTATATTTTTCGTAATCAACTAATTCATAAAGTCTTTTTCTAGTTTGCATCTTATCTATAATATTGTTTTGATGTCCATTTGCATAAATGTCTCTTAATCCATCTTCCACATTTTTCATAGCCAATCTTTGTGTAGTTACAGGATAAATTACTATATTATATCCAAAATTTTCTAATTCTTTGTAGTTAAACAATTTAGACTTACCAAACTCAGTCATATTAGCTAATAGATAGCCATTTAATTCTTTACGAACTTTTTCAAAATCTTTCTCATCTTTTAGAGCTTCAGGAAATATTATTTCAGCTCCAGCATCGATATATGCTTTGCATCTATCAATCATTTTATCAATTCCTTCTACACTCTTCGCATCTGAACGAGCAATAATTTTAAAATTTTGATCTTTTTTAGCATTAACGCATTCTTTGATTTTTTTAATCATACTATCAGTTGAAATAAGTTCCTTATTTTCAAGATGCCCACATCTTTTTCTCTCGATTTGATCCTCTAAGTGAACACCAGTTATTCCAAATTCTTCAAAAGTTTCTATAGTTTCTTTACAAGATTTAAATCCTGTATCTATATCAACTATTGTTGGAAGATTTGTTACTCTTGAAATTAAATAAGATCTTGTACTTACATCTTGTAGTGTTGTTAAACCAATATCAGGAAATCCAAGATCATTAGCCATAACTCCACCAGATACATAGACTGCATCATATCCAATTTCCTCAATTAATTTTGCTGTAAGTGGATTATAGGCACCAGGAACTCTTAATATTTTATTTGATTTTAATTTTTGATCAAAATCTAATCTTTTTTGGCTTGGTTCTTTTTCTACAAAATGCATTAAAAAATTCCTTTTTTATTATTTTGTTTTAATCTATTTTTTCTTACTTCAATATTTAATTTATGGAGTTGACCAGATTTTAAATTCTTTAAATTTTGTACTGTTTTTAAAAAACGATTACTCTCTTTTCTGTCTAAAATACCATCAGTTAAAGTTAAAAATTTATTAATATAATTTTCTCTCTTAAATGGTCTAGCTCCATACGGATGTGCATCTGCTCTATCTAGTTCCTCTATGATTTTTTTTCCGTTATTAAGTGTTACAACTACTTTAGCACCAAATGCTTTATTTTTGGGATTTAGATCATGATATTTCTTTGTCCACTTTTTATCTTCATAAGTTTTTATTGATTTCCAAATCTTAATAGTACTTTTTCTATTTGCTCTAGCTTTCGTGTAAGATTTAATATGATGCCAGTCTCCGTCTTCTAAAGCTACAGCAAAAATATACATAATAGAATGATCAAGAGTTTCTCTACTGGCATTAGGGTCCATTTTTTGTGGATCATTAGCACCTGTTCCAATTACATAATGGGTGTGATGACTTGTAAAAATATCAATTTTTTTAACAAAATTTAAATTAGAGATTTTTGTTTTCAGTTTTTTAGCTAGATCTATTAAAGCTTGTGATTGGTATTCAGCAGAATATTCTTTTGTATATGTCTCTAGAATAGCTTTTTTACTTTCACCTTTTTTTGGCAATGGGACTTTGTATTTAGCTTTTTTACCATCTAATATTCTTGCTATTACACTATCCTCACCTTCGTATATTGGACTTGGAGCACCTTCGCCTCTCATAGCTCTATCTACAGCTTCGATAGCAAGTTTGCCTGCATGTGCTGGAGCATAAGCTTTCCAACTTGAAATTTCTCCTTTTCTAGATTGTCTTGTAGAAATTGTTGTATGTAGTGCCTGTTGAACAGCTTGATAGATTGTTTCAGTATTTAGTTTTAACATTGTTCCTAATCCAGCGGATACACTTGGTCCTAAATGAGCTATGTGATCAACTTTATGCTTATGCAAACAAATGCCTTTAACTAAATTAACCTGAACTTCATACGCAGTAATTATCCCTCGTAATAAATCCAATCCACTTCTTTTATTTTGTTGTGCAACACTTATAAGAGGTGGGATGTTATCTCCTGGATGACTATAATCTGCAGCTAAAAAAGTGTCATGAAAATCTAACTCTCTAACTGCTGTTCCGTTAGACCATGCTGCCCATTCGCAATCAAATTTTAATTTTGAATTAATACCAAAAAGAGTTGCACCATTTTTTCTAGGGTGCCTTAAAGCCATTTCTCTAGATGAAATTACTGGTTTTCTGTTTAAAGAGGCAATCGCAACAGAAGCATTATCAATAATTCTATTGATAACCATTTCAATAGCATCTTTATTTAATTTGGCATTATCACTAGCTATCTCTGCTATTTTCCATGCAAGCTGTTTCTTCTTTGGAAGATTAATTTTAGACGGATATACTTTAATTGTATGTAATAACAAAATTGCTCCTAAATTAAATTTTTGTTTTAATAGTTAAATTAAATTAATCAATATTAAAGATATTCGGAGACTATTTTCTCAATACCTACAAAGTCTTTTATTAAGTGATTGTGATAAATTTCATTAGATCTTTTTTCAGTATATCCATATTTTAACAGAATCATTGGAATTTCTGCTGCTTTTGCTGTATTTGCATCAGTTTCACTATCACCAATCATTATTGATTTATTTTTATCACCATCCAGAATTTCAATTATTGTATTAAGAGTTCTTGGATCAGGTTTGCAATATTCAAATGTATTCCATCCAGCCACATATTCAAAGTAATCATAGATCCCAATTTTTTTTAAAAGATCAACTGCTAAATGTTCAGTTTTATTAGTGCATACTGCCATAGAAATATTTTCTTTTTTGCACCAATTTAAAAATTCTTTTACTCCATTTAGTAGCTTACTTTCAATTAAGATATTTTTTCCATAGTAAGACAAAAATTCGTCTGTCATCTTGTTTTTAATTTTTTCATCAAACCACTTCCACTGACCATTAGCTTTTGCCATCATAGCTTTTGCTCCTTTGCCAACAGCATTTTTTAATTCTCCTAATGTTTTTGTAGGATAACCAAATTTTTTCATTACATGGTTGTGTGCGTGTATTAAATCTGGCGCTGTATCTACTAAGGTACCGTCTAAATCAAATAAAACTGTAAATTTTTGTTTCATTTTAAAAGTATTTTAAAGAAATAAATTGTGAATTAATCAAGACATACTCTTAATGTAAATCAATTCTAAATGGAAGTTTTAAATCAAAAAAAATTACGAGAAAAATTTATAAAATTAGGAGTTAAGATGACAGGTCCTGAGACTATTTTTTTTTCGAAAGATACTAAGATTGGAAAAAAGGTAACTATAGAACCTTATGTTGTTATTGGCTCCAAGGTTAAAATTGGGGATAATGTAATTATAAGATCTTTTTCACATCTAGAGTTTTGTAAAATTGAAAATAAAGTTGAAATTGGTCCCTACGCTAGAATTAGACCTAACACAACTTTAAAATCAGGATCTAAAGTAGGTAATTTTGTTGAAATTAAAAAAAGTACCTTAGGAAAAAAATCTAAAATAAATCATCTATCTTATGTGGGAGATTCTCAAATTGGAAAAGCAGTAAACATAGGTGCAGGTACTATTACTTGTAACTATGATGGAGTAAGTAAAAACAAAACAAAGATTGAAGATAAAGCATTTATAGGCTCAAATACTTCATTGGTTGCTCCAATAACCATAAAAAAAGATAGTATTGTTGGAGCCGGATCAGTAATTACAAAAAATGTTAGAAAAAAATCTTTAGCATTAACAAGATCGCCACAATTAGAAATTAAAAATTATAAAAGAAAGAAAAAATAAAATATGTGTGGAATTATTGGAATATCAAGTAACAAACCTGTTTCTGCAAATATAATTAATTCGTTAAAAAAATTAGAATATAGAGGATATGACTCTGCAGGTATAGCTACACTTTCAGATGGAGAAATCAATGAGGTCAAATCAGAAGGTAGAGTAGATAATTTAGAAAATAATTTTGATTTAAAAAATTTAAAAGGTAGTATTGGAATAGGACACGTAAGATGGGCCACTCACGGTATTCCAAATAGTTTAAATGCACACCCTCATTCTTCACATAATGTTTCTGTAGTTCATAATGGAATTATTGAAAATTCAACTATATTAAAAAAACACTTAATCAATAAAGGTCATAACTTTAAATCCCAAACTGATACTGAGGTAATTGTCCATTTGATTACTGAACATTTGAAAACATTAGAATTAGAAGAGGCAATTACAAAAACTTTAAAACAACTTCACGGCAGTTTTGCGCTTGGAATAGTATTTAAGGATATGCCAGACTTAATTGTTGGTGCTAGAAGAGGATCACCTTTAGCAGTAGGTTATGGTCCAAATGAAAACTATCTAGGATCAGATTCTTATGCTTTAAAATCTATGACAAATAAAATTACATATCTTGATGATGGTGAATTTTGTATTGTTAAAAAAGATCAAGTTCTTTTTTTTAATGAGGAAGGAACAAAGATTAATAAAAAAATATTAGAATTATCATCAGATGAAGCAAGTTATGACAAAGGTGATTTTAAACATTTCATGGCAAAAGAAATTGAAGAACAACCGACAACAATTAAAACTGGAATTAAAGAATACGTAGACAATTTAAATAAAGATATAAATATCTTTAATTTTCCATGGAAAATTGAAGATATTAAATCAATAACTTTAGTAGGATGTGGAACAGCATATCATTCATGTTTGATGGCAAAATATTGGCTTGAAGAATTAACAACTTTAGATGTTAACATAGATATAGCTTCAGAATTTAGATATAGAAAAAATAGATTTAAAACAGATGCTTTATATATTTTTGTTTCACAATCTGGAGAAACAGCAGATACTTATGCTGCTCTTGATCTTTGTAATAAAAATAATATGAAAACATGCGCAGTTGTTAATGTAATCGAAAGCTCAATTGCAAGAGATTCTAACTTTGTTTTACCAATTCATTGTGGTCCTGAAATTGGTGTAGCATCGACGAAAGCTTTTTTAGGGCAAATACTAGTTTTATATATTTTAACCTTAAAACTTGGATTATTAAGAAAAGAAATTAAAAAAAAAGAATATCAAGAAAAAATTAAAGATTTAATAACCTTACCAAGTCTTATAGATAAAACATTGCTCCATGATAATGATATCCAAGCAATATCCTCAACATTTAACGAAGCAAAGGGTTCAATGTTTTTAGGTAGAGGTTATTCATATCCAATAGCTTTAGAGGGTGCATTAAAACTAAAAGAACTTTCTTACGTTCATGCTGAAGGATATCCAGCTGGTGAAATGAAACACGGGCCATTAGCTTTAATTGAAGAGGGTATGCCCGTAGTAGTTTTGGCTCCTAGAGATAATTATTATAAAAAAACAATCTCAAACATGCAGGAAGTTATTGCTAGAGGAGCGAAGGTATTATTGATAACCAATAAAAGTAAAAATGAAGTTGTGTCAGAAAATATTTGGGAAACTATTGAAGTTGAGAATACAAATAATGACTTGCTTCCATTCCTTTTGACTATTCCACTTCAAAAACTTGCGTACTATTCTGCTCTTAAAAAAGGTTATGATATTGATAAGCCTAGAAATTTAGCTAAATCTGTTACTGTTGAGTAAATATTAATAATATAGTAAATTTAATTTCTTAATGTTTTTTAAAAAAATAAAAAAATTATTGATAACATTTATTTTATTTATCACAGTTACATCTTGTGGACCATCTGATGTAATAGTAAATATTTATGGTTTTTCTGAGTATAATTGCACTACTGAGGAGTATAGAATTTTAACACCGTCGCCAATGCTTTCATTTTTAAAACCAAAAAAATGGTATAATAGAGAAGAGTTTCATGAGGCTAATTACAAAGAAGCTTTAGAACCTTATAAAGATCTAGCCATAAGTGAAGAAACTTTATCAGAAGTTTTACCAACACCAGAAATTAGCGATGCTTTTTTCAATGAATTTACAATGATTGTGGATTGTGAAAATCCTAAAGATATTAAATTTTAATATGTTTAATTCAATAAATAAGGCAAAATCTGTCACTGTTGAATAATAATAAAACTCTGTTAAAACAATCTCGAGTTGAAAATGAAAAAATGGAAATTAAATAGTTGGAGAAATTATCCTGTAAAACACATTCCTGAGTATCAGGATGAAAAAGAATTAGATCAAGTTCTAAATAAAATTAAGACTTTTCCTCCTCTTGTTTTTGCTGAAGAAACAAGACATCTTAAAAGACTATTAGCAGATGTTGTAGATGGTAATGCTTTTTTACTTCAAGGAGGCGATTGTGCTGAAAGTTTTGCAGAATTTAATCCAGATAACATAAGAGACTATTTTAAAGTAATTCTTCAGATGTCATTAGTTTTGACTTATTCTGCATCACTGCCAGTAATTAAACTTGGAAGAATAGCAGGCCAGTTTGCAAAACCAAGAAGTGCCCCTACTGAAAAACATGGAGATTTAGAATTCCCTAGTTATCTTGGTGATAATGTTAATGGCATAGAATTTAATGAAAAAGCAAGAAAACATGATCCAAAAAGACTTTTTAGAGCTTATTCTCAGTCAGCGTCAACATTAAATCTTTTAAGAGCTTTTTCACATGGTGGTTTTGCAGATTTAAAAAAAGTTCACTTATGGAATTTAGGGTATATTAAAAAAAGCTCTCAAGCTAAAAAATTCAAAGAGTTAGAAGATAAGATTGCAGATGCATTATCATTTATGGATGCATGTGGAATTAATTCAGAATTTAATAGAAGATTGAAAACAGTTAATTTTTGGACTTCCCATGAAGCATTACACCTACCTTTTGAAGAAAGCATGACCAGAATAGATTCTACCACAGGTGAATATCATGCAACCTCAGCTCATTTTGTTTGGATAGGTGACAGAACAAGACAACTTGAAGGTGGTCATGTTGAATATTGTCGTGGAATTGAAAATCCAATTGGAATAAAATGTGGTCCAACAAGTAAATCTGACGAGATTGTTAAAATTTGTAATTTAATAAATCCAAATAACGAAAAAGGAAAAATTACTCTAATTTCAAGATTTGGTCATGATAGTGTTGAAAAGTTCTTACCAAAACTTGTTAGAGGTATAAAAAAAGAAGGTATAAATGTTATTTGGTCGTGTGATCCTATGCACGGAAACACAATTCAGTCCACAACAGGATATAAGACAAGACGTTTTAATAATATATTGAAAGAAGTCAAAGATGTTTTTGCAGTACATCAAAGTGAGGGATCTTATGCTGGAGGCTTACATATTGAAATGACAGGACAAAATGTAACTGAATGTACTGGTGGTGCTAAAAATATCCAAGATCAAGATTTGTCAAGCAGGTATCATACACATTGTGATCCAAGACTTAATGCTGATCAGGCTTTAGAGCTTGCTTTTTTAATTTCTGATGAGATTAAAAAGAATAGCACGTATTCCAAAAATGCAAATAGAGCGGCATCATAGACATTGTAAAATAATAATTTAATTATATTTATAAAGAATGCAGGTTTCAGAAAAAACAAAATTTATTTCTAAATGGATAAAAGAATATGTAGATAATATGCCCTCAAAAGCTGAGTCATTAGTAATAGGAATTTCAGGAGGTATAGATTCTTCGGTATCAAGCACACTAAGTGCAATGACTGGATTGAAAACTATTGTTTTATCCATGCCAATAAAACAAAAATCTCATCAACATGATTTAAGTTTAAAGCATCAAGAATGGTTAGTTAAAAATTTCAAAAATGTTGAGGCACACACAATCAATTTAGATGAGCTATTTTTAGCATTTAATGCGAGCTTATCAAAATTTGATAACGAGCATGGAATGGCAAATTCTAGAGCTAGGTTGAGAATGACAACGCTTTATCAAGTTGCTGCAGCTAACAAAGGAATTGTGGTGGGAACTGGAAATAAAGTTGAAGATTTTGGAGTTGGTTTTTATACAAAATATGGTGATGGTGGAGTTGATATTTCACCAATAGCTGATTGTAATAAAACTGAAGTTTGGGAACTTGGAAAAGAACTTGGTATTTTACAGGAGATTATTGATGCAGCTCCAACTGATGGATTATGGGATGATGGTAGAACTGATGAAGGTCAGCTTGGATTAAAATATAACGAATTAGAAGAGGCTATGGAGAATCCAAATTCTCCGAATCGTGTTAAATACGAAAATATTAGAAAACAAAATATGCATAAAATGGAGCCAATTCCAGTATGCATAATTCCAAATTAATCAAATAGATTCACAAATCTACAATTTAAGTATATTTCTTCAACTATGAGTTTAGATATATTTTTAACAAATAATCTTACTAACAAAAAAGAAAAATTTATTCCTCAAGATAAAAATAATGTAAAAATGTATGTTTGTGGTCCAACAGTATATGATGATCCACATATTGGTAATGCTAGACCAGTAGTTGTTTTTGATATTCTTTTTAAAATTTTAAAAAATGAATATTCAAATGTAACCTACGTGAGAAATATTACAGATGTAGATGATAAAATAATAAAATCATCAAAGGAAAAAAACATTTCTATATCAGATCTTACAAAAGAAATTACTCAAAGTTTTAATGAAGATTGCACTTATTTAAATTGTGAAAAACCAAATTATCAGCCTAAAGCAACAGATCATATTCCTGAGATGATAGTAATGATCTCTCAATTGATTAAAAAAGGCTTTGCATATGAGAACAAGCAGCATGTTTATTTTGAAGTTCAAAAATTCAAAGATTATGGCCAGCTATCAAATAAAAAACTAGATGAATTAGTTGCAGGATCAAGAATTGAAGTAAGTGATAATAAAAAGAACCCAGAGGACTTTGTTCTATGGAAACCATCAGAGACAGACGAGCCATCATGGGACTCACCTTGGGGAAAAGGAAGACCTGGTTGGCACTTAGAATGCTCAGCAATGTCCAAAAAATATTTAGGGAAGGAATTTGATATTCATGGAGGAGGAGTTGATTTACTATTTCCACACCATGAAAATGAGATTGCTCAATCAAGATGTGCAAATGGTACAAAAATATTTGCAAAATTTTGGATGCATAATGCATTCATAACAATGTCTAATGAAAAGATGGCTAAGTCTCAGGGAAATATTTTAAAAATAAAAGATTTTAGAAATAAGATAAGCGGTCAAGTTTTGAGATTAGCTTTACTGAGTGCGCATTATAAACAACCATTAGATTGGAATGATAAACTTCTGGACAATTGTCAAAACACTATAAATAAATGGTACAATTCATATTTAGATATTGAAAATAATTCTAAAATTTCTGATGAAATTCTTCAGCCACTTTACGATGATTTAAACACTCCTGGATATATTGCTAATTTACATCAATTATATGAAAAAGCTCAAAAAGGTAACGATGAAGATAAATCTTTATTTGTTTCCGCTTGTCAATTTGTAGGACTATTAAATGAAAGTAAAGAAAATTGGCTCAAATTTAAAATTAGCAAAGCTTTAATTTCTGAAAAAGAAATTTTACAAAAAATTCAGGAAAGAAATAAGGCCAGAGAGAACAAAAATTACGAAGAAGCTGATAAAATTAGAAAAGAGCTTTTAGATAAAGGTGTTTTAATAGAAGATAAAGATGGTAAAACGACTTGGAAATTTAAATGAGCAAGGAACAACTTTATATATTTGACACAACATTGCGTGATGGAGCACAAACGCAAGGTGTAGATTTTTCAATTGATGATAAAGAAAAAATCTCATCAGCTTTAGATAAATTGGGTGTTGATTATGTTGAGGGTGGTTGGCCAGGGGCAAATCCAACCGATACTGAGTTTTTCAATAAAGATCATAACTTTAAAACAACGAAATTAACTGCATTTGGTATGACTAAAAAATCTGATCATAGTGCGGAAAATGACCCTATGCTCTCATCATTAATTAATTCAAAAAGTACTTCTGTTTGCTTGTTTGGAAAATCATGGGATTTTCAAGTTGATGTTGCATTAGGAATAAGTAATGAGCAGAATTTAATGAATATAAGCGAAAGTACAAAACATATTGTTAAATCTGGTAAAGAATTCATGTTTGATGCTGAACATTTTTTTGATGGATACAAAGCTAATCCAGAGTATGCAATGTCATGTTTAAAAGCTGCTTTTGATAATGGTGCTAGATGGATTATTTTATGTGATACTAACGGCGGTACACTCCCACACGAAATAACAGAAATTGTATCTAAAGTAAGCAAGCAAATCCCTGGAAAAAATTTAGGAATACATGCTCATAATGATACCGAAAATGCTGTAGCTAATAGTCTTGCAGCAGTTCAAGCAGGTGTTAGACAAGTTCAAGGTACAATAAATGGTTTGGGGGAAAGATGTGGAAATGCTAATTTAATGTCATTAATACCCTCATTTTTTTTAAAGAAAGATTTTTCAGATAAGTTTGAGCTAAACATTAAAAGAGAAAATTTAAAAAATTTAACTCAATGTTCAAGATTATTAGATGAGATATTAAATAGAAAACCTAACAGACATTTACCTTATGTTGGAGCTTCTGCTTTTTCTCACAAAGGTGGAATGCATGTTTCAGCAGTTCAAAAAGATCCTAAAACTTATGAGCATATTAATCCTGAAGAAGTTGGAAATTCTAGAAATATTGTAGTTTCAGACCAATCAGGTCAATCCAATATAATGTCGAGATTGAATTCAATAGGAATTAAAGTTGAGAAAAGTGATCCAAAAATTAAAACACTTTTAGATGAAGTGAAAGATCGAGAATTTATTGGTTATAGTTACGATGGTGCTGACGCATCCTTTGAGCTGTTAGCTCGAAGATTAATGGGTGAGATACCAAGGTATATTTCAATTAATGAATATGATGTTTCAGTAAAGAAAGATAATGCGGGTGAAATCGTTTCATATGCAAAAGCTCAATTAGAGGTAGATGGAGATAAAATTTTGTGTGAAGGACAAGGTAATGGACCTGTTAATGCCTTGGATAATGCTATTCGAAAGAATGTTAATAAGCTTGCTAAATATTCAGAATATTTAAAAGATTTAAGACTTGTTGATTATAAAGTTAGAATTTTAAATACTGGGACAGAAGCCGTAACAAGAGTAAGCATAGAGAGCACAGACTCGAAGGGTGTCAATTGGTTTACTATTGGAGTATCACCAAATATCATTGATGCTTCTTTCAAAGCTCTTGTTGATAGTTTAGATTATAAGTTATTTAAGGATAAAGCTCCCGGAAGCTCGCAAGAATGAAAATTAAAAAATTTTCAGAAAAACCATCTGATCTAAAAGATAGAATAGGAGCCAAACCAATAGTTTGTTATCCAAATACCAATATTGAAGAAAAAAATTTAAGTATTTTACATTCCGCTCGAGAACACTTGGTTAAAAAAGAGGAAGTCATAATACCTCCAAGAGACGCAAAAACTTTTGAAGTTAAATTTGGTGAGTTTTTTAGAATTGAAAGTGTGGAGGGACCTCAAGTAGGTGATTTAAATTTATTTAATTTGAATAATTTAGAGGAAAAATTCTACTCAGGAAAAACAAGAGCACTCTATGGAACTCATCTTTCTGTTGGAGATAAAATGTTTAGTAGTTTTCCCTATCTTAGATCTTTAGCAACAATAACATGGGATACTTTAGATTGGTATGATTATGATAAAGATGGAGGATCAGTTCATGATGTAATTGGTACCAGATGTGATCCGTATACATCAAAACTTTTGAGCGATAACGATTATCATTATTGCTGTCATTCAAACTTAACAAGAGCTTTGGTTAAAGAAAAAAATCTTAAATTAGATCAAGCAGAAAAAATAGTTCATGATGTATTAAATGTATTTATGTTAACTGGATTTACCAATGATACTAAACAATACTTTATGAAAGCAAGTCCTGTAAGACCTGGTGATTATTTAGAATTTTTTGCTGAAACAGATTTGTTAGGTGCACTTTCTGCCTGCCCAGGAGGTGATTGTGGATCCGAACACTCATCTGATGTAGCAAAATGTTATCCTTTAAAAGTTTCTATTTGGACAGTAGATTTTAAATATTTAAATGATATTAAACCATCAGCTATTTCAAATTACAAAAGAAATCATGGCATAGATTAATGTCTGTTAATAATATTTCTTTCATTTTACACAAACCTCAACTCTCAGAAAATATAGGAGCATGTGCAAGAGGAATGAAAAATTTTAATTTTAATAAACTTATTGTTATTGATCCCAAACCAATATTTCCAAATGATAAAATTTTAGCAACCTCAGTAGGAGCAAAAAATATAATTAATAAGGCTAAAAATTTTGAAAATTTAGAAAAACCTTTAAAAAATATTGATATTGTAATTGCAACATCAGTACGATTTAGAAATAAAAATATTAAACACATCCAATTAGAAGATTTAAAAAAAATAAATTATAAAAAGAAAATAGCTTTTTTATTTGGCTCAGAGGCATCTGGTCTATCAAATAATGAAATCAGCTATGCCAATTATACACTTCAAATTCCGACTAATCCTGATTTCAAATCATTAAATCTATCTCACAGCTTAATAATAATTGCTCAATATCTATCAAGCATATTTAATTCAAAAGCATCTTCTTTTAAGAAATCAAATAAAGTTAAATCAGCATCTAAAAAAGAGATAGTTGCTATGGCAAACCTTTGTATACAGAATCTTGATGAGATTAATTTTTTTAAATCAAAAGAGAAGAAACCTATAATGCTTGAAAACTTGAGGAATATTTTTTATAGGATGGAATTATCAACCAAAGAAACACGTATTTTATCAGGGGTATTTGCAAGTTTAGGCAAAAAACGTTGATTGACAAAATGATGAGTAAGTTTATAAAGCCCACTATCAAATGACAAAAAGATTAAACTCTAAACATAAAGTAGACAGAAGATTAAAAGTAAACCTTTGGGGAAGACCTAAAAGTCCTTTTAATACTAGAGCTTATGGACCAGGACAACATGGTCAAACAAAAACATCAAAGCCATCTGATTATGGGATACAGCTTCAAGCTAAGCAAAAATTAAAAGCATATTATGGCAATATTAACGAGAGACAGTTTAGAAATATTTACAAAAAAGCGGTAATGCTTAAAGGTGATACTGGAGAAAATTTAATTGGTCTTCTTGAAAGAAGATTGGATGCAGTTATCTACAGAGCAAAATTTGCAACAACAATTTTTTCAGCTAGACAATTAATCAATCACGGTCATGTCAGAGTAAATGGTAAAAAAGTAAATATTGGAAGTTATTTAGTCAGAGAAGAAGATTCAATTGAGATAAGAGATAAATCTAAACAACTTGCAATAATTGATATTGCACTTGCAAATAAAGAAAGAGAAGCTCCAGAATATATTCAGTTGGACGAAAAAAACAAAAAACTAAAGTTTGTTAGAGTTCCAAAGTTTGAAGAAGTTCCATACCCGATTGTTATGGAGCCTAATCTAGTGATTGAATATTATTCTAGATAATTAGCTTTTAGACTTAAAGTTTATATTTTTGCTTTCAAAAAGTTTTGCCAATTCACCACTTTCATACATTTCTTTAACAATGTCGCATCCACCAATAAATTCATTTTTAACATAAAGTTGAGGGATAGTTGGCCAGTCACTAAAAACTTTAATACCTTCTCTTAAATTTTGATTTTCTAAAACATTTATACCTTTAAAATTTACTTCTAGGATTTTTAAAATATTTGAAGTAGCCATTGAAAATCCACATTGTGGAGCGTCAGGTGTACCTTTCATAAATAAACATACTTCGTTGTTTTCAATTTCATTTTTAATTAAATCATTTGTTTGTTGATCCATTTAACTCTCCTTTGTTTTAATTGCTAATGCATGAAGTTCATTACCCATTCTACCTTTTAATGAGTTGTAAACCATTTTATGTTGCTCAATTTTACTTTTTCCAGAAAATTGAGATGAGGTAACAGTAGCTGAATAATGATTTCCATCACCTGCCAAATCTTGTATCTCAACAATTGCGTCTGGCATTGCTTCTTTTATAAAATTTTCAATTTCTTTTAAATCCATCGCCATTATTTACTCATATAGTTTGTAAGCCAACTTTTATTAGAAGTTGATAAATCGTCAATTGTAACTTTTGTCTTATCATTAATATATAGTTCATTTTCATTAATTGTACCAAGTTCATCAAAATGGACTGCATTTTTATGCAATATATCAGATACTTTTTTGAAATCTTTTTTGTTAATTTCTATAATATATCTGCCTTGATCTTCAGCAAAAAAGTATTCTATTTCGTTAATTAAATATTTAGGTTTTTTAATATTTATTCCCATTTTTCCTTTAATACACATTTTCGCTACTGCTGTAATTATGCCACCTAACGAAACATCATGTGCACTTTTTATTAAATTATTGTCAATCAATTTCAGTAATGTTTCACCGTTATTTTTTTCATTAAATAGATTTACCTCGGGTGGAGGTCCATTTTTTTCATCTAAAATATTTCTTGCAAATAAACTTTGATCAATGTGTCCTTCAGTTTTTCCAATTACTAAAACTAAATTATCAACCTCTTTAAAATCCATAGTAATCATATTCTTATAATCTTTGATCAACCCAACTCCACCAATTGCTGGTGTGGGTTTTATGCCTTGATCTTTTGTTTGATTATAGAAAGATACATTTCCAGAAACAACAGGGAACTTAAGGTACTCACTCGCTTCACTTATCCCTTGAACACATTCAACAAACTCGCCCATATTTTCCTCATTTTCAGGACTTCCAAAATTTAAACAATTGGTTATAGCAATTGGTCTTGCACCTACTGAAATAAGATTTCTGAAACTTTCACAAACTACTTGTTTTCCACCAGTTAAAGGATGTGACCAACAATAAACTGCAGAGGAATCTACTGAAGCAGCAACTGCTTTTTCTGTTCCGTGAACTCTTACAACACCTGCGTCTCCACCAGGTTTTTGTATTGTATCCCCCATAACAGTTTGATCATACTGTTGCCAAATCCATTCTTTACTACATACATTTGGGTTTCCTAAAATTTTCTTCAATACATCAATAATCTTTAAATGCTTAATATCTTCTTTTTTAATTTTATTTTTTTTAGGAAGTTTTGTTTTTTTCCATTTACGATCGTACATAGGAGAGTTTTCAACCAAGGTCTTAACTAGAATGTCTGCAACTTTTTTTTCATCAAAATAAAGTTGTATTTTTTTTGAATTAGTAGTTTTTCCAATTACTGCAAAATCTAAGTTCCATTTATCAAATATTTTTTTTGCTTGTTCTTCTTTGCCGTTTTCTAAAACAATCAACATTCTTTCTTGGCTTTCAGAGAGCATTATCTCATAAGGTGTCATCTTAGCTTCTCTACAAGGCACTTTGTTTAAATTGATTTCAATTCCAAGGTTTCCTTTTGAAGCCATTTCAATACTTGATGAGGTTAATCCTGCAGCCCCCATATCTTGAATGGCTATAATCGAGTCTCCAGCCATCAACTCTAAACAAGCTTCAAGTAAAAGTTTTTCAGTAAATGGATCACCAACTTGAACTGTTGGTTTCTTTTCTTCGATTTTTTCATCAAAACTGGCTGAAGCCATACTTGCCCCATGTATCCCATCTCTTCCAGTTTTAGATCCTACATAAATAACTGGTTTATTTAAACCTGCAGCTTTAGAGTAAAAAATCTTATCTTTTTTTACCAATCCCAACGTCATAGCGTTAACTAAAATATTTCCATTGTACGAGCTATCAAAACTTGTTTGACCAGCGATTGTTGGAACACCCATACAATTTCCGTAACCACCTATGCCATGAACTACACCTCTTAATAAATTTTTGGTTTTTTTATGTTGTGGTGACCCAAAATGAATGGAGTTTAAGTTAGCTATTGGTCTTGCACCCATTGTAAACACATCTCTCATTATTCCCCCAACTCCAGTGGCAGCGCCTTGATATGGTTCAATAAATGAAGGGTGATTGTGACTTTCTATTTTAAAAACTATTGCATCATTATCCTCAATATCGATTACTCCTGCATTTTCTCCAGGACCTTGAATAACTTTCTTCCCTTTAGTAGGTAGCTTTTTTAAGTGTAATCTCGACGATTTATAAGAACAATGTTCATTCCACATTGCAGAAAAAATTCCTAGTTCTGTGATATTTGGGGCTCTCTTTAATAGCTCACAAATTTTAGTGTATTCATCTTTTTTTAAACCGTGATCAACTGCTACTTGTTCGTTTACAATCATTTTAAGTTGTTTATTAAGTTTTTAAAAAATAATGATCCATCTTCACCAGATAAAGATTTATCAATCATTCTTTCAGGATGGGGCATCATTCCTAAAACATTTTTTTCTTTGTTAAATATACCAGCAATATTTTTTATCGATCCATTAGGATTAAATTGATCTTCTATTTTTCCATTTTCATCACAATAGTTAATAGCTATTTGATTGTTATCTTCAATTTCTTTTAATTGATTATTCGTACAAAAATAATTTCCTTCATTATGAGCTATATGAAATTCTAAAACTTCATTATCAAAATTTTTAAAATATCTATTTTTTTTATCGTTAATTTTTACAAAAACATTTTTGCAAATAAATTCTAAATATTTGTTTCTAAGCAAAACACCTGGTACTAAACCAGTTTCAACCAATATTTGAAATCCATTACATATACCCATTACCATACCCCCTGAATTTGCAAAATTAATTACAGAATGCATTATTTTTGATTTCGATGCCATACTTCCACATCTCAAGTAATCACCATAAGAAAATCCACCTGGTAATACCACTAAATCGCTTTTAGGTAATTCGGCATCAGCATGCCAAACCATTTTATTTTTGAATCCAAATTTTTTTAGAGCAACATCCATGTCTCTGTCACAATTTGAACCTGGAAAAGTAATAACTGATGATTTCATTAATTACTTTGGATCAATAATTTTATAATTTTCAATTACAAGATTTGCCAAAAGTTTTTTACACATATCTTCAACTTTTGCTTTGGCTTTGTCGTTATCACTTTCTTTAGTGTCTATTTCAAAATATTTCCCTTGTCTAACTTCATTAACATCATCAAAACCCATTCCATCTAGAGTTTGATGAATAACTTTTCCTTGTGGATCTAGAACATCTTTTTTTAAAGTTATTATCACAGAAATTTTCATTTTCTCTTTCTTTTAACTGATGAAAGTTGTGTGACATTAACTGCAGAGACATTTGATTGCTCATGAAGTATTCCAAGTCTTTTTGCAACCTCCGTATACGCGGGAATAAGATCTCCTAAATCTTTTCTAAATCTATCTTTATCAAGTTTTTTATCTGTTAAAGCATCCCACAATCTACATGTATCAGGGCTTATTTCATCAGCTAATATAATTTGCTTTTTTTCACTTTCATGAGTGAAGCCAAATTCAACTTTAAGATCTACTAATTTTATTCCAACACCTCTAAACATTCCTAGTAAAAAATCATTTAATCTTAATAGATTTTCATCTATCCAATCAAGCTGCATTAAATTAAGCCAATTAAAAGTTAAAATATGTTCACGACTAATTATTGGATCTCCAAGCTTATCATCTTTTAGACAGTATTCTATTAATGGTCGTTCAAGGATGGTTCCTTCTTCGATACCCAATCTTTTAGTCAATGATCCAGTTGCAATATTTCTTACTATAAATTCTATTGGTATTATATCAACTAGCTTAACTAATTGTTCTCTCATATTAATTCTTTTTACTAAATGATTTTTAATTCCAACTTCATTTAAGTTTGAGAGTATATGCTCGGATATTCTATTATTAAGAACACCTTTACCTTCAATTGTAGTTTTTTTTTGATTATTGAACGCAGTTGCATCATCTTTAAAATATTGAATAACTAAGTTTTTATCATTTGTTGCATAAATGATTTTAGCTTTTCCTTCGTATAATTTTTTACCTTTTTTCATTATTTAAAAACTCTTCTAAAGATAAAATTTACATTTTTAAAGTGTTTAGAATAATTAAATATAGACTTTAGTTTTTTTGATGAAATTTTACTCATTATAATTTTGTCAGTTGAAATGACGTCAATTAAGTTTAAATCATCTGCAAAACATTTTTTTGCATAAGATTGTACCATCTTATATGATTTCTCTCGACTTAAACCTGCTTTAGTTAACTCAAGCATAACTTCTTGAGAAAAAATTAATCCTTTTGTTAAATTTAAGTTTTCAAGCATTTTTTTAGGATAAATAATAATATTGTCTAGAATATTTTTAAGTCTAAACAATGCAAAATCGGTTGTTATATTTGCATCTGGTCCAATATTTCTTTCGACACTGGAATGAGAAATATCTCTTTCATGCCAAAGAGCTATGTTTTCAAGAGCTGGCACAACTGTACTTCTAACCATTCTTGATAAACCAGTTAAATTTTCACTTAAGATTGGATTTTTCTTATGAGGCATTGCAGAAGAACCTTTTTGGTTTTTAGAGAAATATTCTTGTAGTTCATAGACCTCAGTTCTTTGTAGGTGTCTTATTTCAACTGATACTCTCTCTATTGAACCTGCAATAATTCCTAAAACAGAAAAATAAAATGCATGTCTATCTCTTGGAATTACTTGTGTTGATATTGGCTCAACTTTTAGACCTAATTTTTTGGCAACATGTTTTTCAACATTTGGATTAATATTAGCAAATGTACCAACGGCGCCAGAAATTGCGCAAGTTGATACTTCATCAATAGCATATTTTAGTCTTTTTCTATTTCTTTTAAATTCCTCATAAAACGATGCCAATTTTAAACCAAAAGTAATCGGTTCAGCATGGATACCGTGACTTCTTCCAATACAAGGAGTAAATTTATATTTTTTTGCCTGCCTTTTTAAAACTTTTAAAATTTGATCAATATCTTTTAAGATAATTTTACCTGATTGGACTAACTGAATATTAAAGCTAGTATCTAAAATATCTGATGAAGTCATTCCTTGATGCAGGTACCGTGCTTTAATTCCAGCTTTTTCAGTGATTGAGGTAAGAAATGCTATTACATCATGTTTTACTTTAGATTCTATTTTGTGAATTCTGCTTACATTAATTCTAGCTTTTTTTCTTACAACTGAAGCGACACCTCTTGGAATTTGGCCTAGCTTTTCCATTGCTTCTGCAGCTGCAACCTCAACATCTAACCAGATTTTGTATTTATTTTCTTCTGACCAGATATCAGTTAATTCTTTTCGCGAGTATCTTTTAATCATTAATTAATTATAAGTATGGGGGCTTAGAATAACTTTTAGCAGATTCTGTAAAGATTTCATAACCATTTTCAGTAATTCCTAACGTATGTTCAAATTGTGCAGATAAAGATTTATCTTTTGTAACAGCTGTCCAACCATCGTTCAATATTTTAACGTCGTATTTACCTGCATTTATCATTGGTTCTATAGTAAATGTCATACCAGGTCTTAATTCCATGCCTGTATTTTTTTTACCGTAATGTAAAATATTTGGTGGTTCATGAAATGTTGTACTTATTCCGTGACCACAAAAATCTCTGACGACTGAAAATCCTTTTTCTTCAACAAAGGATTGTATTTCATAACCAATATCTCCTAATTTAATTCCAGGTTTTAATATTTTAATAGCTCTCATCATAGATTCGTAAGTGGCATCTATAAGATTGTTTAACTTAACTGAAGTTTTTCCAATGCAAAACATTCTGCTTGTATCACCGTAATGCTCATCAACAATTGCTGTCACATCTATATTTACTGCATCACCTTCTTGTAAAATTCTTTCAGAGGGTATTCCATGACATATAACATGATTCAAAGACGTGCATAACGATTTTGTAAAGCCTCTATAATATAGCGGGGCTGAGTAGCCACCATTGTCTCTAATAAATTCATATCCTAGTTTATCAATATGGTCAGTGGAGACGCCTTCTTTAATATTTTCAGTTAACATATCTAAAGTTCGTGCAGCTAGATTTCCTGCAACTCTCATTTTTTCAAATTTCTCTTTATAATCAGTCATCAATAATTTTTAATTTCTTATCTATAAAAATTTTTTTAGAACTTATGTCACATCTATAAGCTAAAAAATTAACACCAGCTTTTTTAGCTATTAAATAAGTCTTATAATATTCTTCGTCTATATCTTTAGCTATTTTAAAATTTTTCATATTCTGGATTTGAACTAAAAATATTAAGTATGTCTTATAACTTTTTTTTATGGCATCAATAAGGGTTAATAAATGCTTAATTCCTCTTGCTGTTGGCGCATCTGGAAATTCTGCCGTATCTTTATTTCTAAATAATGTAACATTTTTCACCTCAACAAAGGTTTTTTGTGTCTTTTTTTCTAATAAAAAATCAAATCTAGTTTCCTTATTAAAAAAAACCTCCGCTTTTATAGAATCATTATTTTTTAGTTCATTTATAAGATTGTTGTTGAGCCCATGCTCAACTATTCTATTTGCCATGTGAGTATTTACCCCTACTAGATTCTTTCTAGATTTAATAATTTCTAATCCATATTTGAGCTTTCGTTTTGGATCATTATTAGGAAGCAAATAAACTTCATTACCTTCATCTAACAAACCTTTCATTGAACCTGTGTTAGGACAGTGAGCTGTGACAATTTCTTTGCCTATATTAACGTCAGTAAAAAACCTTTTATAACGTTTGATTAGTTTGCCTTTTATTAAAGACTTGGTAAATTCCATTACTAAATTATATATTTCATATGAATAAAAAAGCAAAAGTTAATGCAGCAATTTTAATTATTGGTAATGAAATTTTGTCTGGTAGGACACAAGACACAAATACTTCCACTATAGCCACTTGGCTAAATTCAATAGGGGTAAGTGTTGCTGAGGTTAGAGTAATCCCTGATGTTGAAGAAACAATTGTAGATACCTTAAATTTTCTTAGGTCAACATTTGATTATGTATTTACAACTGGAGGTATAGGCCCCACACATGACGATATTACTGCTCAATCAGTTTCTAAGGCTTTTGGAATTAAATATGAGGCTCATAAAGAAGCATTTAAAATTTTAGAAGATTATTATGAACCAGGCAAATTTAATGATGGTAGACAAAAGATGGCCTGGATGCCAGAAAATGCAAATTTAATTTTAAATCCAACAAGTGGAGCACCAGGTTTTAATGTTGAGAATGTTTTTTCTTTGCCAGGGGTCCCTTCAATTTTAAAATCAATGCTAGGTGGTTTAACCAATAGTATTGTAGGTGGTGAGCCTATTAAAAGTCTTACTATCAGTTTGAAAACTGTTGAAAGTGAAATTGCTAACTCATTAACAAAGGTTCAAAATGACAATCAAGATGTTGAAATAGGTAGTTATCCATTTTTTCATGCAGGTAAATTAGGAGTTTCAATAGTTATTAGATCTGAAGATCAGAGTAAAATTGATCATTGTAATAATCAAATTTTAAAATTTGTTAATGAAAAAAATATAGAAATTGTAGATCGTTAATGTTGTATTTTGCTTATGGTAGTAATCTTCATCATTTTCAAATGAAACGAAGATGTAAAGATAGTATTTTTTTAAAAAAAATAAATTTAAAAAACTTTAGATTGACTTTTAGAAGCAAGTATAGAGCTGCAGATATCGAGCCTAAAAAAAACTCTATTGTACCGGGAGCTTTATTTGAAATTTCTAAAAGTGATGAGAAAAAACTAGATGTATATGAAGATTTTCCAATTCTTTATAAAAAACATTACTTTTATTATTATGGGAATAAAGTGATGACTTATACAATGGTTAAAAAAACACCTTTCAAATTTCCTACCGAAAGATACTTAAATATAGTTAAGAGAGGTTATAAAGATTGTAAACTAAATAAAAAATATCTTATGAAAGGTTTGCGTGGCACTTGATTAAAAATAATTTAATTATTAGACTTGTTCATTTATAAATATTAGCTTAAACACTAATGAAATTCATTAATGCCCTCGTGGTGAAATTGGTAGACACAAAGGACTTAAAATCCTTGCCGCTTGCGGAGTGCCAGTTCGAGTCTGGCCGAGGGCACCACTAGATAATGAGTTTAGATATTAAAAAAGCCATATTATTACATCAGCAAGGCCAGTTAAATGAAGCAGAAGAACTGTATTTAAATATTTTATCTAAGTTTCCTGAAGATTCTGGTACACTTCAATTACTTGGAACATTATATCTTCAAAAAAATAAAGTTGAGCTATCAAAAGAGTATTTAGAAAAAAGTTTTAATATTGACCCCAATAATTCATCCACTTTAAACAACCTTGGAAACTTAGAAAAAAGATTAAAAAATTATGATAAAGCAATGGATTATTTTCAAATAAACATAAATAAGAATAATTTTTTAGGGAGCTGGATAAATAAATCAAATATACATCTCCAATTACAAAAATATCAAGAAGGTTTAGAATTTATTAAAAAAGCAATTAATCAATATCCTGAAAACACTAAACTAAGAAATAACTATGCAGTTTTTTTATATAATTGTGGCTTTAAGAAAGAATGTTTAGATATTTATAAAGATTTTGATAAAAAGAATATTCATTTTAATGACAGCTACCTAAATTATTC
>CACOPB010000004.1 GCA_902628965.1 uncultured Pelagibacteraceae bacterium
ACAAAATTCTATCACCTGTGGTTACTGAGAAATCAACTAACTTGTCTGAACTGAATAAAATTATATTTAAAGTTCCAGATGGTGCAAATAAGAAAAATTTAAAAAAGAATATTGAAAAAATATTTAAAGTTAATGTGATTAAAATAAATATTATAAAAAAACAAAACAGAACAAAAGTTACCAGAGGCAAAAAAGTAAAAGTATCTGGATATAAAAAAGCAATAATTACTTTAAAAAAAGGTCAAAGCATTGATTTAACTACAGGAATTTAACAAATGGCATTAAAAACTTTCAAACCATATACAAAATCTACAAGAGGTACCATTTTAGTTGATAGAACTGGTTTATGGAAAGGTAAACCGTTCAAGACCTTGGTTTCACCCAAAAACGCAATGAAAGGTAGAAATAATAATGGTCATATTACATCTATTAATAGAGCTGGTGGACATAAAAAAATGTACAGACATGTGGATTTTTATCGAAAAAAATTCGACATGGAAGCCACAGTTGAAAGAATAGAGTACGATCCAAATAGATCATGTTACATTATGTTAGTTAAATTTCAGGATGGCACTCACTCATATTTCTTAGCTCCACAAAAAATTAAAGTTGGGGATAAAGTTGAAAGTGGTTCTAAAAAAGAAATTAAAGTAGGAAATTGTATGCCATTACAAGATATACCAGTGGGCATCAATATACATAATGTTGAAATCCAACCAGGCGGTGGTGGAAAAGTCGCCAGAGCAGCTGGTTCATCAGTTACTATTAGTGGTATAGATGGAAACTATAGTTTAATAAAATTAGCCTCAGGTGAAGTGAGAAAAATAGATTCAAGAGCTTTGGCCACAATTGGAATTTTAAGTAATCCAGATCAAAAAAATATTAAAATTGGAAAAGCAGGTAGATCAAGATGGTTGGGTAGAAGACCTCATACTAGAGGTGTTGTTAAAAACCCAGTTGATCACCCTCATGGAGGTGGTGAAGGAAAATCTGCTGGAGGAAGACATCCAGTTTCACCTACAGGACAATCTGCCAAAGGTTTAAAAACTCGAGATAACAAGAGAACAGATAAATTTATAGTCAAGAGAAGAAATAAGAGGAAGGATACTAAGTAATGGCTAGAGCAGTTTGGAAAGGTCCGTTTGTAGAAGAAAGCTTGATGAAGAAGGTTGATAAGTATAAAGACGATCCAAAGAAAATACCTATTAAAACTTGGTCAAGAAAATCTACAATTTTACCTGATTTTGTAGGAGTAAGTTTCCAGATTTATAATGGAAAAAAATTTATACCAATAACTGTTTCAGAAGATATGGTTGGACATAAATTAGGTGAGTTTGCACCAACAAGAACGTTCTTTGGACATACACCAGCTGATAAAAAAGCTAAACCAGCAACAGCAGAGAAAAAATAAATATGGGTAAGAAAAAGAAAATAGATAAATCGAACCAAAAAACAGTGAAGTCTGTTAATAACGGTATTAGATCAAGTGTCAGAAAGCTAAATCCAATACTGAAAAGTATTGTTGGTAAAAAAGTTGATGTTGCAATTAGAGATTTACAGTTTTCAGAAAAAAGAGTTACTAGAGATGTTAGAAAAACGATTAGTTCAGCTGTAGCCAATGCCGAAAATAATTTTCAATACGATATTGATAAATTAATAGTTAAAGAGGCATATTGTGGAAAAAAAATAGTTATGAAAAGATTTAGACCTAGAGCTAAAGGAAGAGCAGCACCAATATTAAAACCTTGGTCAACTGTTACAATAATTTTATCAGAATCAAAACAAATGGAGAAGCATGGGGCAAAAAGTTAATCCTGTAGGTTTTAGATTAGGTGTCAACAGAGGATGGGACTCTGTATGGTATGCTAAGAAAAAAGATTTTGGAAATTATCTAATTGAAGATTTTAAAATTAGAGAATATATCAAGAAAAATGTAATTAACTCTGGTGTATCCAAGGTAATGATCGAAAGAACATCTAATAAATGTTATGTTACAATATACACTTCTAGACCTGGATTTGTTATTGGAAAAAAAGGAAGTGATATTGACAAAATTAAAAATAATCTTTCAAAATTCACAACAAATGAAGTTAATCTAAATATTAAAGAAGTAAAAAAACCTGAAACTAATGCTTATTTAGTAGCTGAAAACATAGCTCAGCAGCTTGTTAAAAGAATTTCTTATAGAAGAGCCATGAAAAGAGCAATGCAATCATGTATTAGACTTGGAGCAAAAGGAATTAAAGTTTCTGTGAGTGGAAGACTTGGTGGAAACGAAATAGCTAGAACAGAGTGGTTAAGAGATGGGAGTATTCCATCACATACTTTAAGAGCTGATATAGATTATGCAGAGGCAGAGGCTCTTACAACTTATGGAATTATTGGTATTAAAGTTTGGATTTATAAAGGTGAAGTTTTTGCAAGAGAATTTAGCCAAGAGACTAACAAGGTAACATCAAAGGAAGGTAAATAATAATGCTTCAACCAGTAAGAACAAAGTGGAGAAAAGCGCATAAAGGCAGAATTCACGGTACTGCTACTAGAGCAAGTACTATTAATTATGGTGCTTACGCATTAAAGGCTTTGCAGCCAGAAAGAGTTACTGGAAAACAAATAGAGGCTGCAAGAGTTGCATTAACAAGACACATGAAAAGACAAGGAAGAGTTTGGACAAGAATATTTCCAAATATACCAGTTTCTAAAAAACCGATTGAGGTCAGAATGGGTAAAGGTAAAGGATCACCCGAATATTTTGCATGCAGAGTAAAACCAGGAAGAATATTGTTTGAAGTTGATGGTGTTTCAGAACAAATTGCTAAAGAGGCTTTATACAAAGCATCAGCTAAATTACCGATTAAGACTAAAACTATTAAGAGATTTGCATAATGAAAAAACAAGAAATCAAAAAATTATCAAAGGACGAAATTGTGAAGAATATTGATAAGCTTAAAAAAGATCTTTTTAATTTCAGGTTTCAAAAAATGAATTCACAAGTAACAAACCCAGCTAAAATTGGGGAAACTAGAAAAACAATAGCAAGATTAAAAACAATTTTAAAAGGAAAAGCAAATGCCTAAAAAAATACTTACAGGTGTAGTTATAAGTGATAAACCAAATAAAACAGTAACTGTTATGGTAGAACGTAAATACTCACACCCAGTTCTAAAAAAAGTAATAAAAGTTAGAAAAAACTACAATGCTCACGATGAAAATAATAAGTTCAAAACTGGTGATAAAGTTTCAATTATTGAGAGCAAACCATTTTCTAAAAATAAAAAATTTCAAGTTATGGAGAGAAATAAGTAATGATTGGTGTTCAAACAGAATTACAAGTTGCTGACAATACTGGTGCAAAAAAAATAGAGTGTATTAAGGTATTAGGTGGATCAAAAAGAAGATACGCTAGCATTGGTGATACTATTGTAATTGCAGTTAAAGAAGCGATGCCTAAAGGAAAAGTTAAAAAAGGATCTGTACATAAAGCCGTCGTTGTTAGAGTCAAAAAAGGAATTCACAGAAATGATGGTTCAAAAGTAAAATTTGATAATAATGCAGCTGTATTAGTTGATGACAAAGGAGAGCCAGTAGGAACAAGGATTTTTGGTCCAGTTACAAGAGAATTAAGAAGCAGAGGTCAAATGAAAATTATTTCTTTGGCTCCGGAGGTTTTATAATGATTAAAAAAGGTTTGAAAGTAAGAGTTTTAACTGGAAAAGATAAAAAAAAAGAAGGTGAAGTTATTGAAATTGATAGAGCTAATAATAGAGCAAAGGTTAAAGAAATAAACATGGTTAAAAAACACGTTAAAACAACAAAAGAAAAAAAAGGTGGAATTTTTCCAAAGGAAAGCTTTATTCATATTTCTAACTTAAAACTAATTGATGAAAAAGCGGCTAAGAAAAAAGAGGCTAAAAAATAATGACACCAAGATTAAAAGAAATATTTAATAAAGAAATTCAGCCTGCATTAAAAGATCAGTTTGGTTTTAAAAATATTTATATGGCTCCAAGAATTGAGAAAGTTGTTTTAAATATGGGTCTTGGTTTAGATGCTACAGATTCTAAGATTTTAAAATCATGCGAAGAAGATATGGCTAAAATTACGGGACAAAAACCAGTAACAACAAAATTTAAAAAATCAGTTGCGAACTTCAAAACAAGAAAAGGATCAAATGCTGGTTTAAAGGTAACTTTAAGAAAAAATAGAATGTATGAATTCTTAGATAGATTAGTGAATATTGCATTACCTAGAATTAAAGATTTTAGAGGTTTGTCACCAAAAGGCTTTGATAAATTTGGTAATTATACGTTTGGTATTAAAGAGCATATAATTTTTCCAGAAGTAAGTTTTGATAGAGCAGACAAAGTCAGAGGTTTGGATATAATAATAGTAATTAAAGCAATCAACAAAGAACATAGTTTTGCTTTACTAGAAAAAATGAATTTTCCATTTATTAAAAAAGGAGATAATTAAATATGGCAAAGTTAAGCGCTGTTAATAAAAATAAAAAAAGAATTAAGCTTTCAGATAGGCTTTATAAAAAAAGAAAAGCTTTAAAAAAAATTGTCATGGATAAAAAAATTCCATTAGAGGAAAGATTTAAAGCGCAGCAAAAATTATCCAAATTGCCAAGAAACTCAGCAAAAATAAGAGTTATGAATAGATGTGAGATAACTGGAAGACCTCATGGTGTTTACAGAAAATTGAAAATTTCAAGAATTGCATTAAGACAATTAGGATTACAAGGAAAAATACCTGGTTTAGTTAAATCTAGCTGGTAGAAAGGAAAATTATGAGTTTAAGTGACCCGATAGGAGATATGATTGCAAGAGTGAAGAATGCTCAAGCTAGAAATCATAAAAAAGTAGAATTACCTTCATCAAATTTTAAAACAAAAATTGCAGATATACTTAAAAATGAAGGTTTCATAAAAGATTTTAAAGTAAGTTCTGAGGAAAAAAAACCAATGTTATCATTAGAACTTAAGTATCATTCTGGAAATCCAGTTATTAGTGCTTTTGAAAGAGTCTCAAAACCAGGAAGAAGAATTTTTTCATCTGCAGATAGCTTGCCTAAAATAAATAATGGTTTAGGAATTGCTATTGTGTCAACTCCAAAAGGAGTAATGACTGATATAGATGCAAGAAAACAAAAAGTTGGTGGTGAAATAATTTGTAAGGTATTTTAATGTCTAAAATAGGTAAAATAAACATATCGATCCCTGAAAAAGTAAAAGTCGCCTTAGCTGGTAATATTATAAATATTGAAGGACCATTAGGTAAAAAATCAATTAATGTTGATTTAGATATGTTTAATTTAGACATAATTGAAGGAAAAGAAATTTCCATTAAACCAAAAAAAGTAGATCAAAATTCAAAAAGACTTTGGGGCATGAATAGAAGTTTAATTAATAATGCTGTAATTGGATCCAGTACAGGTTATGAAAAAAATTTAGAATTAGTTGGAGTTGGTTATAGGGCAGCATTAAAGGGAAATCAGTTAAATTTACAATTGGGTTATAGTCATGATATCAATTTTGATATACCAGAAGGCATTAAAATTGCTGTTGAAAAACAAACAACAATAAAAATTACAGGATCTGATAAACAGCTAGTTGGTGAAGTTGCATCTAAAATCAAAACATTAAGAAAAATCGAACCATACAAAGGAAAAGGTGTTAGAGAAAAAGGACAATATGTGCTTAAAAAAGAAGGAAAGAAAAAATAATGAAATTAAGCACTAGTATCAGAAAAAGATTTAGAGTTAGCAATAAAGTTAAAAGAGTTGCTTCAAAAGATAGATTTAGATTAAGTATTTCTAGATCATCAAAAAATATTTCAGCTCAAATAATTGATGATACAAAAAACGTAACCTTGTTATCAGCTTCATCTGTAGAAAAAGATCTTAGATCAGCAGACAAAGTTAATAAAACTGAACTATCTAAATTGGTTGCTCAAAAATTAGCTAAAAAAGCTCAAGAGAAAAAAATTACTAAAATTTACTTTGATAGAGGTTCTTACAAATATCATGGTAGAATTAAAGTCTTTGCAGAAACTTTAAGAGAAAACGGTATGGAATTTTAATTATGGAAAATATAAAAGATAAAAAAACTGACGATATATTAGAGAAATTAGTTCACATAAATCGTATTACTAAAGTTGTTAAGGGTGGAAGAAGATTTGGATTTTCAGCGCTTGTAGTTGTTGGTAATCAAGCAGGTAAAATTGGTATTGCTCATGCAAAAGCTAAACAAGTACCTGATGCTATAAAAAAAGCAAATGAGATGGCAAGAAGAAAGCTTACTCATATACCATTAAGAGAAGGTAGAACTATACATCATGACGTTAAGGCAAAAGATGGCTCGGGTAGAATAGTGCTAAGAGCTGCTTCTAAAGGAACTGGTATTATTGCTGGTGGTCCTGTTAGAGCAGTATGTGAAGTTTTAGGAGTTAAAGACATTGTTGCAAAATCTATGGGAACTTCTAATGCCCACAATGTTATTAGAGCTACAATGAAAGCGTTAATGAAACAAAGTTCACCAAAACAAATATCAGCAATTAGAAATAAAAAAATTTCTGAAATAATTGAAAAAAGAGGATAATGATTACTTTAAATAATAGAGAAAAAATCAATAAACCTAAAATAAGAGTTGGAAGAGGAATTGGTTCGGGTAAAGGAAAAACATCAGGAAGAGGTGTTAAAGGTCAAAAATCAAGATCTGGTGTGGCTATAAAAAGTTTTGAAGGTGGTCAAATGCCTTTATACAGAAGACTTCCAAAAAGAGGTTTTAACCCAATAACAAAAGATAGAGTTGCAATTTTAAATCTAGATAAAATTCAATCTTACATAGACAAACAAAATATTAATCCAAAAGAAGTTTTAAACTCAGAACTATTAAAAAAACTTAAATTAATAAATAAAAACTCTAAAAAATTAAAAATTTTAGGATCTGGCGAAGTAAAAGATAAAATTAATATTGAAGCTGACTTGGCCTCTAAATCAGCAATAGAAAAACTAGAAAAAATTGGTGGATCTATTCAATTAAAAAAATAGTTTGTTTATATGAGTGCATCATCATCAACAAATGATTTAAAAAATAGAATTATATTTACTATTTTAATATTAGCCGTTTATAGATTTGGAACTTTTGTGCCTTTGCCAGGTATAGATCCTGAGCAATTGAAAATAATGATGGAAGGCAATCAAAAAGGATTGTTAGGTATGTTTAATGTTTTTGCAGGAGGTGCAGTTAGTAGAATGGCAATATTTGCATTAGGTATAATGCCTTACATTTCCTCAGCTATTATAGTTCAGCTTTTGACTGGAGTTACTGACTATTTTAAAAATTTAAAAGCTCAAGGTGAAACAGGGAGAGCTAAAATTACACAAATTACTAGATATGGAACAGTTATACTTGCAACAGTTCAAGGATATGGTTTATCTGTTGGTTTAGAGTCATCAGCAGACTTAGTGATTAATCCAGGAGCTTTTTTTAAAATAACCACTGTTACGACGATTGTTGCAGGAACAATATTTTTAATGTGGCTAGGTGAACAAATCACCCAAAGAGGTATTGGTAACGGTATATCGTTAATAATTTTCGCTGGTATTGTAGCAGAAATTCCAAGAGCTTTAGTAACGACTTTTGAATTAGGTAGAACGGGTGCAGTTTCAACTTTTATGATACTGGCTATATTTGTTCTATTGATAGTTACAATTCTTTTTGTAGTTTTTATGGAAAGAGCGTTAAGAAAAATTCTGATAAATTATCCTAAAAGGCAAATGGGCAACAAAATGTATGGAGGAGAATCATCACATTTACCTTTAAAAATAAATCAGGCTGGGGTAATTCCTGCAATTTTTGCATCTGCTCTTCTATTATTACCAGTAACATTCTCAAATTTTTCATTTTCTAACAATGAAACATTTTTAAACTTAAGCTCTTATTTTACTCAAGGACAACCTCTCTATATGTTGCTGTATGCATCAGGAATAATATTTTTTACTTTTTTTTATACATCTATAACATTCAATCCAACCGAAACTGCTGAGAATCTTAGAAAGTATGGAGGATTTGTACCAGGAATTAGACCAGGTGAAAGTACTGCGTTGTATATTGAAAATATTTCAATAAAATTAACCACGATTGGTGCCTTATATTTAACTCTAGTTTGTTTGATGCCAGAATTTTTAATTGCAAACTATCCAATACCTTTTTATTTAGGTGGTGCATCTATATTAATTGTTGTTGTAGTAGCGATCGATACTGTAACTCAAATACAAACTAGATTAATGAGTTCACAATACGAACAACTGATTAAAAAAACAAAATTTGGTAAGTAAGTGAATATAATTTTATTTGGACCTCCCGGTGCTGGAAAAGGTACTCAGTCTAAATATCTAGTAAACAAATTAAATGCTTTTCAAATTTCAACAGGCGATATTTTAAGAGAAGAAATAAAAAAAAATTCAGACATTGGTAAAGCTATTACCAATGATATGAAGAATGGAAAATTTATAAGTGACGATATTGTTAATAAACTAATAGAAAATTTAATATCTGATCCTCAAAAAAAAAATAATTTAATCTTTGATGGATATCCTCGATCATTAAGTCAGGCTAAAAATTTAGATATGTTACTAAAAAATTCAAATCAGACCATAGATTTAATTTTATTTCTAAACGTAAATAAAGAAACAATTCTCAAAAGACTCGAGAAAAGAAAAATTATAGAAGACAGGTCTGATGATGACTCTGTTACTATAGTTAGAAGATATGAGAAATATATGGAAACAACCAAACCAGTTCTAAATTTCTACTCAAAGAATCCAAATTTTAAGGAGATTGATGGATCCTTAGAAATTGGAGAAATAACAAGGAAAATAGACACTTTTATCAATGTATAAGACATTGACTTTGATTAATCTTCTTATATAAAAGGCACAATTTATCACAAAAATTATGGCTCGTATCGCAGGTATAAATATTCCACAAAATAAGCTCGTCCATATAGGTCTAACTTATATTTATGGAATTGGTGATAAATTCTCTCAAAAAATTTGTTCATCTTTAGAAATCCCAAAAGCTAAAAGAGTAAATGAATTAACGGATGAAGAGATTTTAAAAATTAGAGAATTCATTGATCAAAATTTTAAGGTAGAAGGTGATTTAAGAAGAGATTATTCATTGAGCATTAAAAGATTAATTGATCTAGCTTGTTACAGGGGTACAAGACACAGAAAAAAATTACCTGTTCGAGGACAGAGAACTAGATGTAATGCAAGGACAAGAAAAGGTAAAGCAATCGCTATTGCTGGAAAAAAATTAACACCAACTAAAAAATAGTTATGGCTAAAACTGATAAAGTTGAGAATAAAGACCAGAAGGTAGAAAAGTCCTCTAAGAAAAGTGTAAAAAGTTCTTATTCAAAAAAGAAAAAAGTTAAAAAAAATATTTTAAATGGAATTGCCTATGTGCAATCAACATTTAATAATACAATTATCTCAATTGCTGACACAAATGGAAATGTAATTTCTTGGGCATCTGCTGGTCAAAAAGGTTTTAAAGGATCAAGAAAGTCTACACCTTACGCTGCACAGATAGCGGCAGACGCAGCTGCCTCTAAAGCACTTGAATATGGAATGAAAACTTTATCTGTTGAAGTCAAAGGACCAGGATCAGGAAGGGAAACAGCTTTAAGAGCACTACAAGCCAGAGGATTTAAGATCTTGTCAATCAAAGATACAACACCTATGCCTCACAATGGAACTAGACCACCAAAGAAAAGGAGAGTTTAATGGAAGTCGAAAATGTTAATGTTAAAAATTGGAAGTCTTTAATCAAGCCATCTAAATTAGATGTTCAAATAAGTGATGACTTAACACATGCAAAAATTGTAGCTGAGCCTTTAGAAAAAGGTTACGGGTTAACTTTAGGAAATTCTTTAAGAAGAATTTTATTATCATCAATAAGAGGCGCTGCTGTAACATCTATTCAAATTGATGGAGTTTTACATGAGTTCACTTCAATAAAAGGTGTCAGAGAAGATGTCACTGATATCGTATTGAACGTAAAATCTTTAGCATTAAAAAGTAATTCAGAGGGTACAAAAAAATTAATTTTAGATGCAAAAGGACCTGGAGAAATTAAAGCTTCAGATATAGCTCCAGTTGCAGACGTTGAAATTCTAAATCCTGATCTAGTTATTTGTAATTTAGATGAAAATACTACTTTTCATATGGAGATGAATGTTAATACAGGGAAAGGATACGTTCCTGCAGAGCTAAATAAACCTGAGGAGCCGCCATTAGGTCTTATAGCTATTGACTCACTTTATAGTCCAGTTAAAAAAGTTTCATACTCAGTAAGTACAGCTAGAGAGGGTAAAGCATTAGATTATGATAAATTAATTATGGAAGTTGAAACTAATGGATCAATTTCAGCTGAAGATGCTGTAGCTTATTCAGCTAGAATTTTCCAAGATCAGCTTAAAATGTTCATAAATTTTGATGAGCCTGTTGAGGCTCCTGTAAAAGAGGTTTCTACAGAGCCTGAGTTTAATAAAAACTTATTAAGAAAAGTAGATGAGTTAGAGTTATCAGTTAGATCTATGAACTGCTTAAAAAATGATAATATTATTTATATCGGTGACCTAGTTCAAAAATCAGAGGGTGAAATGTTAAGAACGCCTAATTTTGGAAGAAAATCACTAAATGAAATTAAAGAAGTTTTAACTGGTATGTCCTTATATTTAGGAATGGAAATACCTAACTGGCCACCAGACAACATTGCAGAAATGTCTAAGAAATTGGAGGAAGCAATTTAATGAGACATGGTTTGGCAAATAAGAAGTTAAATAGAACATCAGAGCACAGAAAAGCTCTGCTTAAGAATATGCTTAATTCTTTAATTAAGTATGAGCAGATTAGAACTACTTTGCCAAAAGCCAAATTTTTAAAACCTCAAGCGGATAAAATAATAACATTAGGTAAAAAAGAAACTTTACAGACAACTAAAATGTTAGTTTCTAAACTACAAGATATTAAATCAGCCAATAAAGTAAAAAAAACACTTTCTAAAAGATATCAAGATAGAAAAGGTGGTTACACAAGAATAATTAAAGCTGGATTTAGATATGGAGATAATGCTCCAATGGCAATAATTGAATTTGTTGATAGAGACGTTGAAGCCAAGAGAGTTGATAAACCAAAAAAAGACATAACTAAAGAATCTCCTAAAACGGAAGAAAAAAAACAAGCTACAGCTTAAATCTTAAATCATGAAGAAATCTTACATCGTTGATACAACGTGTAATGATATGCGTTTGGACAGATGGTTAAGATTAAAAATTGGTAAAATTCCACAAGGACTTCTTGAAAAATATTTAAGAACAGGAAAAATAAAGCTTAATAGAAAGAAAGTTAAAAGTTCTTTTAAAGTAAAAAAGAAAGATGAAATAAATATATTTAACATCGAATTTAAAGAAACAATTCGGCAAAAAAAAATTAAGTTTTTACCATCAAAAGAAATTATAAAATCAAATGAAGATCAAATTATTGACAACAATGATAATTTTGTTGTTTTAAATAAAGCATCAGGCATATCAGTGCAAGGTGGAACTAAATCAAAAAAAAATCTAGTTGATATTTTTGCTAAAAGCGAAATTTTTGAGGGAACAAAACCATATTCTGTTCATAGATTGGATAAAGATACTTCTGGAGTTTTTATTATGGCCAAAAATAGAGAGAGCGCTCAATTGTTTACTTCATTATTTAGACTAAGAAAAGTACACAAAACCTATTTAGCTATATGTCAAGGCGAAATTAATAAAAAATCTGGTGTATGGAATGATGATTTAATAAGGTATGACGGTGATAAAAAAATAGTTGAAAAAGCAAAAACAATTTTCACAGTTATTGATAAAAATTCTGAAGCAAGTTTATTAGAATTAAAACCTATTACTGGGCGAAAACATCAGTTAAGAAAACAATTATATGCAATTGGAAATCCTATATTTGGAGATACAAAATATAAATTATCAAATTCCAATAAAGGAATTAATAAAAATTTAATGTTACATTCATATCAAATTAAATTTAAAATTAACGACATTAAGCATACTTATTCAGCATTGTTACCTGATTATTTTAAAAAACTTTTAAAATCTAAAAGACTTAGATTTTCAAATTTGAAATAAAATTTTTAATTAACACATCACTTAGATTTGAGTAATCCTGATCTAAAATATTTTTTAAATTAGTTACTCCTTTATCTGAAATACCACATGGTATAATTTTTTTATAATTTTCTAGATCATTATTTATATTTATTGCAAAACCATGATAGGCAATCCATTTGCTTACTCTGATACCTATTGCAGCAATTTTTTTTACTTCATTATTATATTTATGCCATATACCGATATTATCTTTATCTGGAAATGTTTCTATTTTATAAAATTTCAAAGTTTGAATTATTGTTTTTTCGATAATTGTTATAAATTTTCTGATATCTTTTTTTTTCCTCAAATCTAAAACAAAATAACAAATTAATTGACCTGGTCCATGGTAAGTAATTTTACCACCTCTATTTGTTTCTAATATTTTAACAGATTTATCAATAATCTCATTCTCTTTATAAGAAGTCCCTGCTGTAAAAACTTCATTATGTTCTAAAGTCCAAATTAATTCTTGCTCATTATTTTCATATAAATCCTTTAATCTTGACTCTAGTATATCAATAGCATCAAAATAATTTACTGGTTTTATTGACTTTTTGATCTCTATGTTCATTTATAATTTGTATTATCTTAATTATGTATTAATAGTGCAAATCTAAATTATAGGTAGATTTATGTCTTTAACTAAAAAAACTAAAGATAAAAAAGTTAATTTTGAATTTAACAAAGAATATATAAGAGTTGTTACTAACAAAATAGCTAACAATGACGCTCAATTTATTACCAATTCATTTAATGAAATGCACCCAGCTGATGCAGCAGATATTATCGAACACCTTAGCGAAGGGGATAGAGAAAGTTTAATTAAATTAAATAATTTCAATATTGATCCGGAGGTTTTTGTTGAATTGAATGAGTCTATTCAATCAGAAATTATTACCTATTTATCTTCAGAATCTATAGTAAGCATTCTAAAAGGTTTAGAGTCAGACGATGCTATATCTATATTAGAAAATGTTCCTGAAGAGGATAAAAATTCAATTCTCAGCTCTTTACCACCAAAAGATAGATTTGCTCTTCTAGAGAGCTTAAGCTATCCAGAAGATACTGCTGCCAGACTTATGCAGCGTGAATTTACAGCTATACCAAGTAATTGGTCTGTAGGTCAAACAATTGACTATTTAAGAGAAAACAAAGATTTACCAGAAGAGTTTTTAGAAATTTTTATTGTTAATGAGGATTTTAAACCAATAGGTACTGTTCCTTCATCAAGAGTTTTAACAACACCTAGAGATACTAAAATGGCAACAATTATGTCTGAATCTCAATTATTAATTCCTGTTGAAATGGATAAAGAAGAAGTTGCCAACTTATTTGAAAATTACAATTTGAATTCAGCCGCTGTTGTGGACAAAAACAATAAATTAGTTGGTATGATTATGAACGATGACGTTTTAACAGTCTTGAAAGAGGAAGCAGAAGAAGATGCTTTAAGATTAGCAGGGGTAGGAGATGAAGAAATTACTGATGGAGTTGTTAAAAAAACAAAGAGAAGATTCAATTGGCTTTTGCTTAATTTATTTACTGCCTTTCTAGCAACATGGTGTATCAGTCTATTTGGAGCAACCATTGAACAAATGGTAGTATTAGCTTTCTTGATGCCTATAGTAGCTTCAATGGGCGGAAATGCTGGAATGCAAACACTTGCAGTTACTGTAAGAACTATAGCCACAAATGATTTAACTCAAAATAATTTCTCATCTAATGTATTTAAAGAATTTTCTATTGGAATTTTAAATGGAATTATATTTGCAGCAATAAGTGCTTTTATTGTTCAGATATGGTTTCAAGATAGTATTCTTTCATTGATTATAGCAATATCAATGGTACTAACAATGATCATAGCTGGATTATTTGGTATATTAGTACCCTTTACCTTAAAAAAAATGAATATAGATCCAGCTATTGCTTCAAGTGTTTTTGTAACGACGATTACAGATGTAATTGGTTTTGTGTCTTTTTTAGGTGTTGGGGCGTATTTTTTATAAAATTAGATATTGTCTATCAATCTGACATTATTTATATAATAAGCAATAAATAATCTAGAATTTTTATTTGTACTTGAAATTTTTAAATTTTTTATATTTCTTAGCTCTAAATAATCAATTTTAATTTTATAATTATTTTTTAATTCTTTTTTTTGAAGATTTAAAAAGCTCGTAACATTTTTCTTATTTTTAATATATTTTTTAATACCTGCGAGTTTTTCATAAATTTTTGCTGCTATTAGTAAATTATGCTTCTTTAAAAGAAAGTTTCTTGATGAAAGTGCTACATTATTGCTATCACGAATTGTTTTACATGGAATAACCTTAGTTTTATATTTTTTTTCTAATTTTTTTTTTACCAAATATAGTTGTTGGAAATCTTTTTCTCCCATAAATATCTTCTTAGGTTTAACAATTTGGGTTAGTTTATTCATTACATCTAAAACACCTTCAAAATGACCTTTTCTAAATTTAGCACATAAAATTTTATCTTTTTTAAGTAATGTAATTTTTGATTTTTTTTTGTCTTTGTATATGTCCTTAAATTTAGGAAGATAAACAAAATCAACTTTTTTGCTTTTTTTAAGAATTTTTAAATCTTTCATGATATTTTGTGGATAGGACTTTAAATCTTTTTTGTTATTAAATTGTTTTGGATTAACAAAAATACTTACAATTGTTTTTTTACAAAGTTTATTTGATTTATTTATCAGTGATAAATGACCTTTATGTATTCCACCCATAGTAGGAACAAAGCCCAGGTCATTAAATGGCCTTAATGATTCAAATAATGACGTATTGTTTAATAAAATTTTCATTTGTATAAAAATATTTAATAAGTAAAACATTTAAATGATTAAACAAGCAATTATTCCTTTAGCTGGACTTGGAACTCGGTTACTACCTTTAACAAGTGTTTTTGCTAAGGAACTTCTACCAATTAATGGAAGACCTGGAATTGAATATATTCTTGATGAATGTTTTAATGCAGGTATTAAAGAGATTGTATTTATTATCTCCACTAAAAAATTAATGATTAAAAAATATTTTTATAGTGATCAATTTTATAAAAATATTATTAAAAAAAAAAGAGATCCTAAAATAATTAATGAATATAAAAAAATACTCAAATATAAGAGTAAAATTAAGTTTGTTTTTCAAAATATTCCAAAAGGTACAGGTGATGCTGTCCTTAAAGCTCAAAAATATATTAAGAATAAATATTTTTTAATGTTGTTACCTGATGATTTAATAATTAAAAAAAATTGTTCTAAGTCAATGATTAAAGTTCATAAAAAATATCAAGCTTCAGTTATGGCATCTATGAAAGTAAAAAAAAACAATGTTTCAAGATGGGGGATATATAAAATTAATAAAAAATTAGATAAAAGAAATTATGTTATTGATGGTGTTATTGAAAAGCCATCAATAAAAAAGGCACCATCAAACAATGCTGTTATTGGAAGATATATATTGCCACGAACTATTTTTAAAAAAATTAAATCTCTTAAACCTGGTAAAGGTAAGGAGATACATATTACTGACGCAATACAATTATTAATAAATGATAAAGAAAAATTTGTAGCTCATAATTTTGAAGGTAAATACCTTGATTGTGGAACAATGCGTGGTTACATAAACTCATCAAAAGAATTGGGCAAGATATGAAATTGTGCATGATTGGTACTGGTTATGTTGGTTTAGTGAGTGGAGTCTGTTTTTCAGATTTAGGTAATGATGTAATATGTGTTGATAAAGATATTAATAAAATTAATAATTTAAAAAATGGTATAATACCAATTTATGAACCAGGCCTAGAAGAGTTAGTTCTAAAAAATTATAAGAATAAAAGATTAAATTTCTCATCAAACATAAAAGACTCTGTAAGAAAATCAGATATCATATTTATCTGTGTGGGGACCCCAACAAAAAAAAATGGTAATAGTGCAGATTTAAGCCAAGTATATGCTGCTGCAAAAGAAATATCTAAATCTATAAAAAAATTTAAAATTATAATTAATAAATCGACAGTACCCGTGACAACAGGTGATGAGATTGAAAAAATTATATCTAAAAGAGTAAATAAAACTTTTTTTTCAGTAGTGTCTAATCCTGAATTTTTAAGAGAAGGAGAGGCTATAAGAGATTTTATCTATCCAGATAGAGTGGTAGTTGGATCAAATGATAGTAAATCCCATAGAATATTAAAAAATTTATATTCACCATTAATATCAAAAGGTGCAAAATTTGTATCTACAAAAAGAAGAGCGGCAGAATTAATTAAATATGCTTCAAATGCTTTTTTAGCAACAAAGATTACCTTTATAAATGAAATATCAAATTTATGTGAAAAAACTGGTATAGATATTGAGGATATCTCAATAGGAATTGGACTGGATAAAAGAATTGGTAGCAGATTTTTAAGAGCTGGACCTGCATACGGCGGGTCATGTTTTCCAAAAGATACTAAAGCTTTAGTTTCAACTGCTGATAAATTCAAAACTAATTTATCAGTCGTAAAAAGTGTTATCAGATCTAATGATTTAAGATCTGATTTATTATCAAAAAGAGTTAGTTTCATTTTGGATAACAAAATTAAAAATAAAATTGTATCCTTTTTAGGAGTAACTTTTAAACCAAATACTGATGATATGAGAGACTCGTCTAGCCTAAAATTAATCCCATTTTTATCCAAAAAAGGTGCAAAAATTAAATATTATGATCCTACTGGATTAAAAAAAGAATTTAAAAAATTTAAAAATGTTGAATTTTCTAACTCAATACAAGAATCGATCAAAGGATCAGATATTGTAATTATACATACAGAGTGGAACGATTTTAAATCAATTAATTTTAAAAAATTCTCAAAAAATAAAAAACTTATTATTTACGATATGAGAAATATTTATTCGCCAAATAAAATTAAAAAACTAGGTTTTAAATATTTTGGTATTGGAAGATAATTTAATTTAACTCAAAAATTGCATCAACTTCAACAGACACACCAAGAGGTAAGCTATTTGTACTTACTGCTGCTCTTGTGTGCATTCCTGCTTCACCAAAAACTGAAGCAATTAAATCAGAAGCGCCATTAATTACTTTTGGTTGGTCTGTAAAGTTATCAGTTGAATTAACAAAACCTGTTAATTTTACGCACGATTTAATTTTAGAAAGATCCCCATTACAAGCTACTTTTGCTTGAGATATAATGCTTAAACCACATCTTTCAGCTGCTTTATAACCATCATCTACAGATAGATCTTTTCCAATTTTTCCTTTTATTAATTCACCATTTTCTGAAATAGAAATTTGTCCTGAAATATAAAGTAAATTGCCAACAATTTTTGTTGCAACATATGACCCAACAGGTGGTTTAGCTTCTGGAAGTTTGATTTTTAACTCTTCAATTTTTTTTTCATAACTCATAAATTATTCTTTCTTTTTAAGTTTATCTTTAATTTTATTTCCTATTTTTTTAGTTCCATCTTTTATTTGATTTGATTTGATTTTTACATCTTTTTTTATTTCTTTAGTTTTTTTTGTTGATATATCTTTAATATTTTCTGCAGTACAACTTAAAAACTCCTTTGACAATTTTTTTATACCGGAACATTTTTTTTCCTCAGCTAATAAAATATTAGTAGTTATAAAATAAATTGATAAAAAAGTTGCTATTTTTTTCACTTTTTTTTCTTACCTTTTGTTTTTTTATTTTTATCGTATTCACGTCTTTTCTCAATAAGGATTAGAGCTTCCTCCATTGTAAGCTCTACTGGGTCTTTTTCTTCAGGTATTGTTGCATTTAGAGATTTATATTTGATGTATGGTCCATATTGACCCTTCATAATTCTTACTGGCTTTTTATCCTCAGGATGCTCTCCCAAGTCTTTTATAATCGAAGAAGACATTCTTCCAGGTTTTGCTTCAGCTATTAATGTAATAGCTCTATTTAAACCTATAGAAAAAATTTCTTCTACATTTTCTAATCTAGCTGATTTATTTTCACATTTTAAATATGGTCCAAATCTACCTGTATTTAATGTGATTTCTTTTTGATTTTCTGGATTAACACCCAATGATTTAGGTAACGAACAAAGAAATTTTGCTTTATCTATGTCGATACTTTCTAATTCAATTCCTTTTGGTATAGATACATTTTTCAATAGTTCATTAACTTCAGGATTCTTTTTCTTGGTTTTTTTTCTTTTTTTTGGTTTTTCTTTCTCAATATTCTCCTCAAGAACTTTTTCATACTGAAGATAAGGACCAAATCTTCCATTTTTTAGAAAAATATCATTTCCATTTTCGTGTTTTCCCAGAAATTTTGGTTCCGCTAGTTGTGACTGAGCAGCTGCTTTTGCTTTTGATAGGGGTCTTGTAAATTTACATTCCGGATAGTTTGAACATCCGATAAAAGCACCTCCTCTAAAACTATTTTTTAAACTCAGTGAACCAGTTTCACATAAATGACATTTTCTAACTATCTTTCCTTCCTTATCGGTATCAAATATTAATGCTCCTAAACTCTCATTTAAAAGATCCAAAACTTCTCTGGTTCTTTTTTCTTTTACCTCTGAAACATTGCTATTAAAGTCTTTCCAAAACATCTCTAGAACTTTTAACCAACTTTCTTTACCTGAGGTAATTTCATCTAATTGATCCTCTAGACCTGCTGTAAAATTGTAATCCACATACTTTGAAAATAGTTTTTCTAAAAATGCAGAAATTAATTTCCCTCTATCAGTTGGAAAAAACCTTTTATTAACTATTTCTGCATAGCCTCTATTTGCTATTGTTGAAATTATACTTGCATAAGTTGAAGGTCTTCCAATTCCTAACTCTTCTAATTTTTTAACTAAACTTGCCTCAGAGTAGCGTGGGGGAGGTTGTGTAAAATGTTGTTCATCTATAATAGCCTCTATATTAATTGGACCTTTTGACATTTCAGGCAAAATTTGCTCATCATCGTCTTTGTTTTGATTTGTATAAACTTTTAAAAATCCATCAAATTTCAAAACCGATCCGCTTGACTTACATATAGTTTTACCATCTTCAGATTCAATCGTTATTGTATTTCTATCAAATTTTGCTGTTTCCATTTGAGACGATAGAGCTCTAGACCAAATTAAAGAATATAATTTTTGCTGGTCAGAACTTAAATACTTTTTAACAGAATCTGGATTTCTATTAATATCAGTTGGTCTTATTGCTTCATGAGCTTCTTGAGCATTTTTTGCTTTTTTTCCTGAATAATTATTTGGGTTATCTGGTAAATATTCTTTTCCATATTCTTTTTTAATAAAATTTCTAAAATCTGAGACTGCGTCAGCTGATAAATTAGTTCCATCTGTTCTCATATAAGTAATTAACCCAACTGTATCTCCTTCAATTTCTATTCCTTGATAAAGTTTTTGTGCTATTTGCATAGTTCTTGATGCACCAAAACCCATTCTACTAGAAGCAACTTGTTGAAGTGTTGAAGTAGTAAATGGACCTGAGGGATTTCTACTAACAACTTTTGAGGAAATATCAGTTATGTTAAATTTTTTAGTCTTAATATTAGTAATTGCTTTTTCAATTTCTTCTTTATTTTTAAATGAAAATTTTTCAATTTTTTCTCCATTAAGTTGAGAAATACTTGCTGTAATGTTGCTTTTTTTTTTATCTTGAAAATTAATACTTAAAGTCCAAAATTCTTCAGGCTTAAATAATTCAATTTCATGCTCTCTTTCAGTGATCAATTTCAGTGCAACAGATTGAACTCTACCTGCAGATTTTGAACCAGGTAGTTTAGTCCAAAGTATTGGTGATATATTAAATCCTACCAAATAATCTAGTGCTCTTCTAGCCATGTATGCATCGACTAATAAGGGCTCTATCTGTCTTGGATTTTCAATACCATGTGTAACGGCTTTTTTGGTTATTTCATTAAATACTACACGTTCAATTTCTTTATCCTTTAAAAGTTTTTTTTCATTTAAATACTCTTTTACATGCCATGCTATTGCCTCACCCTCACGATCTGGGTCAGTAGCAAGAATTATTTTTGAAGAATCTTTCGCAGCGTCAGTAATTTCTTTTAAATATTTTTTTGAAAAGCTATCAACTTCCCATTCCATTTTAAAATTTTGATCAGGATCAACTGATCCATTTTTTGAAGGAAGATCTCTAATATGACCATAGCTGGCTAAAACGGTGTAGTTATCACCTAAATATTTATTGATTGTTTTCGCTTTGGCAGGGCTTTCAACTATGACTAGATTCATAAAATAACAAACTACTCAAAAGAGTTTGATAGTCAAATTAATAAATTTTTGTCTTAGTTTCTTCTTTATTTATCAAGCGTTTAATATTTTCTCTGTGGGTAAAAAATATTAAAATAAACATTATTACGTAAAAAAATACATTTTCTGAACCCTCAAAAATTAAAATATAAACAGGTGTAGAAAGTGATCCTATCAAGGAAGATAAAGATGAATATTTAGAAATAAAAAAAATTATTAACCAACAAATACCAAACACTAAACCAAAAATAATATTTAAAGAAAAAAGTATCCCAACATATGTCGCTACCCCCTTGCCACCTTTAAATTTTAACCATACTGGAAACACATGACCTATAAAAGCGCATAAAGCTGATATATATACTGCATCAGGAAAATTAATTTTAACGTATAAAACAGGTATTACTGCCTTTAACACATCAAGTATTAGTGTTGAATAACCAATTAACTTGTTACCAGTTCTTAAAGCATTTGTTGCGCCAATATTACCAGAACCGATTTCTCTAATATCTTTTTTTAAAAATACTTTGGTTAAAATTAATCCAAAAGGAATTGATCCCATTAGGTATGAGATTATACCTATTATAAAAAGTTCCATTTTTATATTTTAAATAATTCTATACCTTTTACAAATGTATTGGTTACTTTTCCTTGAAGTTTCTTATCTTCAATTGAAGTATTTTTTGATTTAGAGATTAAATTTTCTTTTTTTACAATCCATGGTTTATTGATATCTACTATACAAAAATCTGCATCATTTCCAATAGACAGGTTTCCTTTATTTATATTTAATATTTTTGCTGGGTTGGATGTTAATGCTTGAATTATAGTTTCAAGTTTTACAGATCCGTTATGAAATAATTCTAAACTTAAGGATAACAATGTTTCAATACCAGATGCACCAGTTGCAGCTTGTGCAAAAGTTAATCTTTTAGATTCTTCATCTTCAGGTTTATGGTCAGAAACAATTACATCAATAGTTTTGTCTTTTAAACCTTGAACTAATGCCTCTCGATCTTCCTCTGTTCTCAGCGGAGGGGATAATTTTAAAAATGTTCTAAAATCTCCAATATCATTTTCATTTAATGAGAGATTATTTATTGATACACCGCAAGTAAATTTAACATTCTGTTTACGTTCCTTGATTATATCTACAGATTTTCCAACTGAAAGTTGAGATATATGATATCTACATTTAGTTTTTTCTAAAAGAGTAAGATCTCTTTCTATTATAATTCTTTCAGCAATATCTGGTATGCTTGATAAGCCTAGTTTTGTTGCAATAATACCAGAATTAATCATTCCATTTTTAGCTAAATCGTAATCTTCTGCATGTTGCATTATAAGACATCCCAAATCTTTAGCTGAATTCATAATTCTAGACATAAGTCTAGTATTTTGAATTGTTTTTACTCCGTCTGTAAAAGCAATAATTCCTTTTTTAGCCAGTAACCCAAATTCAGTCATATTGGTGCCATCAGTGTTTTGAGTTAATGAAGCGCAAGGAAAGATATTTATTTTAGACTTATCACGTCCTCTTCTTTTTAAAAAATCTACGATTGATACATTATCTATAATTGGATCTGTATTAGGCATGGTTACAACAGAAGTTACTCCACCAGATAATGCAGCATTACTTAAAGTTTTGAAATTTTCTTTATATTCATATCCTGGTTCACCTACAAAAACTCTCATATCTACTATACCAGGAAAAATATATTTACCCTTTAAGTCAGTAGGTTTTTCTCTAGTTGGTAAATTATTTGTATTTACCTTTTTTCCTATGGCCTCTATCTTTCCGTCTTCTCCAATTATTAATCCACCATTTTCGTTTATGGAATTATGAGGATCTATAATATTTGCATTTATAAAGTATTGTTTTTTCATCTATTCACAAAATATTTTTAAACATGCCATTCTTACAGCAACACCTAATTCAACTTGTTCCTTAATTACACTTTTGTTTATGTCATCTGCTAATCTTGTATCAATCTCTATTCCTCTATTCATTGGACCAGGATGCATAATTAAAGCATCTGATTTTGCATGATCAAGTTTGTCAGGGGTTAATCCATAATATTCGTAGTACTCTCTATTTGATGAAAGATATGAACTGGTCATTCTTTCATTTTGCAATCTAAGCATCATCACAATATCACAATCTTTAAGACCTTTTTTCATATCAGTAAAAGTGTTTACCCCGAATTTTTCAATTTCTTTTGGCATAAGATTAGATGGAGCAACTATATTAACTTCTGCACCCAACATTATAAGAAGATAAATATTTGATCTAGCTACTCTTGAATGAAGTATATCTCCGCATATTGCTATTTTTAATCCTTGAATTTTTTTTTTTCGATTTCTAATTGTTAATGCATCTAATAATGCTTGAGTAGGGTGCTCACGTCTACCATCGCCAGCGTTTAAGACTACACAATTAACTTTTTGAGATAATAGATTACAAGCACCAGAGTCTTGATGTCTGATTACAATTATATCAGGATGCATTGCATTTAAGGTCATTGCTGTATCAATCAAAGTTTCACCTTTTTTAATTGCAGAGTTACCCATATTCATTGACATAACATCTGCGCCAAGTCTTTTTCCAGCTAGTTCAAATGAACTCTGAGTTCTAGTCGATGGTTCAAAGAATAAGTTTATTTGTGTTTTGCCTCTTAACACATCGATTTTTTTATTTTTACTCTGGTTTAATTTTATGAAAGCTTCTGACTCATCCAGGATATAATTAATATCATTAACTGATAAATCTTGGATACCTAACAGATGTTTTTGTGAAATTTTAATAGCGTTATTGGTTTTAGTTGCCATTAAAACTAACTCTATAGCTATAAAGCCTCTAAATGGCAAGGATTAATTGTTTAAATAATCTATAGCCCCCTGAAGAATAAATGCAGCTGCGTTCTGATCTATGTTTTTTTCACGTTTTGATACATTAATATCTAGCTGACTGGATAGATTAAATGCGCCAACGGTTGATAGTCTTTCATCCCAAAGACAAACATCTACATCAACATTTTTGTCAATATTTTTAGACACATCACTTACTGATTGAGCAGAAGGACCTAACGTACCATCCATGTTAATTGGATATCCAATAATAATTCCATTAATATTGTTTTCCTCTATTATTTTTTTTAATTCGTTGATTAGATCATCATTATTGGTTTTAATGATCGTTTTAAAAGGTGTGGCTATTGACTGTTTTTCGTCACAAATTGATACACCGATTCTTTTTGAACCAAGATCTAAACCAATCAATCTAGAGGTTTCAGACTGTTTTTTTTTGAATTCTTCAATAGTGATCATATTGTATATTTTAAACTTAAGTGATAGTTTGCGACATATTTAAATACCATATGAGCATCGATCTTAAAACAATAAAGCACATATCTAAACTATCAAGAATTTCTGTAGATGAGAAAAAAGCAGAGAAACTTGCAGGAGATTTAAATTCAATTTTCGATTTTATTGAAAAACTTAACGAATTAAAAACTGACAATGTTGAACCATTAACTTCTGTTGCTGAAACAACTCTAAAACTAAGATCAGATGAAGTAAAAAGTAAAAACCTAAGAGATCAAGTAATAAAAAATTCTCCTAAGGAAAATGAAGATTATTTTGTAGTACCAAAGGTAATTGAATAATGTCAGATATAACTAAACAATCATTATCTGAGTTAGTAGAAAATATAAAAAGTAAAAAAATTTCCTCAAGTGAAGTTACTAAAGCATTTGTTGAAAGATCAGAAAAATCAAAAGAATTAAATGCATATATAACTGAAGATTATGCAAATGCTTTAAATAAAGCAAAAAAGTTTGATGAAAAACCTAATCTTGACCTGAAATTACCTGGCATTCCAATGGCTGTAAAAGATTTATTTTGTACAAGAGATTTAAGAACTACGGCAGGTAGTAAGATTTTAAATAACTTTGTTCCAACTTACGAGTCAACTGTCACACAAAATATTTGGAATGAAGGAGCTATCCTAATGGGGAAATTAAATTGTGATGAATTTGCAATGGGTTCATCTAATGAAACTAGTTTTTTTGGTAATGTACAAAACCCAATTGATAAGAATTTAGTTCCGGGAGGTTCTTCAGGTGGATCGTCTTGTGCTGTAGCAGCTCAATTAACACCAATAACTATTGGAACAGATACAGGTGGATCTATTAGACAGCCTGCTTCTTTTACTGGAACTGTCGGATTAAAACCTACTTATGGTAGTTGCTCTAGATATGGAATTGTAGCATTTGCATCATCCCTAGATCAAGCTGGTCCAATGGCGCAAAATGTTAAAGATTGTGCATTGTTACAGGAAATTATTAGCACTTATGATGAAAAAGATTCTACATCAATAGACTTTAAAAGAAACGAGTACAGCAAAGAATTAACAAAAGATATTAAAGGTAAAAAAATAGGAATACCCAAAGAATATAGAGTAGATGGCATGCCTAAAGAAATTGAAGACCTATGGAAAAAAGGTATTGAATACGCAAAAGATTGTGGTGCTGAGATTATCGATATATCTCTACCTCATACTAATTATGCGCTACCAACTTATTACATAGTAGCACCAGCAGAGGCCTCATCTAATTTGGCTAGATACGATGGTGTTAAATATGGTTTTAGAGCTGAAGGAGAAAATCTTATTGATATGTATGAAAAAACTAGATCTGAAGGATTTGGTGCCGAAGTTCAAAGAAGAATAATGATTGGAACTTATGTTTTATCTTCAGGATATTACGATGCTTATTATCTTAAAGCTCAAAAGGTAAGAAAACTTATTAAAAATGATTTTGATGATGCTTATAAAAAAGTAGATGCAATTCTAACCCCATCCACTCCAAGTTCAGCTTTTAAAATTGGTGAAAAAACAAATGATCCAGTTTCAATGTATTTAAACGATATTTTTACTGTTCCTGTAAATTTAGCAGGTTTACCTGGAATTTCTATACCTGCAGGCCATGATGCTAAAGGGTATCCATTAGGATTACAGATAATAGGTAAAGCTTTCGATGAACAAAATATTTTAAACATTGCATATGCTATGGAAGAAAAAATTAATTTTAAAAACAATATTAATGATTGGTGGATTAAGTGAGTAAGAACAAATCTGAATATCTAATTAATAGACATGATAATCAATATGAAGTTGTCATTGGTTTAGAAGTTCATGCGCAAGTTACTTCTGAGTCAAAATTATTTTCAACATCGGCAACCAAATTTGGAGCTGAGCCAAATACTCAAGTAAGTTTAGTTGATGCAGCATTTCCAGGAATGTTGCCGGTAATAAACGAGTATTGCGTAAAACAAGCTATCAAAACAGGAATTGGTTTAAAAGCTAAAATCAATAAAAGATCTGTCTTTGATAGAAAAAATTATTTTTATGCAGACTTACCTCAGGGATATCAAATCTCACAATTCAAAGATCCAATTGTAGGTGAGGGTAAAGTAATACTTGATATGCCAGATGGTCAAAAAGAGGTAGGTATAGAAAGATTACACTTAGAGCAAGATGCCGGTAAAAGCATTCATGATCTAGATCCTAAAAATACTTTTGTAGATTTAAATAGATCAGGTGTGGCTTTAATGGAAATTGTTAGTAAACCTGATTTAAGGTCTCCAGATGAGGTTAATGCATATATAAAGAAATTAAGATCAATAATGAGATATTTAGGAACCTGTGATGGAAACATGCAAGAAGGATCTTTAAGAGCTGATGTAAATGTATCAGTTAGAAAAAAAGGTTCAAAAGAATTTGGAACCAGATGTGAAATTAAAAATGTTAACTCTATAAAGTTCATGCAGATGGCAATTGAATACGAAGCTAACAGACAAGTCGATTTAATTGAGGATGGTCAAACGATTGATCAAGAAACAAGGCTTTTTGATACTAAAAAGAATGAAACTAGATCAATGAGATCAAAAGAGGATGCTCATGATTATAGATATTTTCCAGATCCAGACTTACTGCCATTAGAAGTTTCTGATGATTTTATTGAAAATTTAAAATCAGAAATTCCCGAGCTTCCAGATGAAAAGAAAAAAAGATTTATAGAAAAATTTAAATTATCACCTTATGAGGCTAATATTTTAGTTTCAGATATTGAAACATCTAATTACTTTGAAAATGTAATTAAGAAATCAGATGTCAAACTAGCAACAAATTGGATAATTGGTGAGTTATTTGCAGCCTTAAATGAAAAGAATTTAGAAATAAGTGATAGTCCTATAAGCGCAGGAAACTTATCAAAATTAATTAATTTAATTAAAGATGGAACTATTTCAGGAAAAATAGCAAAAACAGTTTTTGAACAAATGATGAAAGGCGACAAAGATCCTAAGAAAATTGTAGAAGAAAAAGGCTTGAAACAAGAGAGTGATCCTAAAGCACTTGAGGCACTGATAGACAAGGTTATTGACGATAACAGAGATAAAGCTACTGAATATAAATCAGGTAAAGTTAAATTATTTGGTTTTTTTGTAGGACAAGTAATGAAGGTTTCTGGAGGAAAAGCTAATCCTCAATTAGTTAATGAGATTTTAAAGAAAAAACTTTAGAATTTATGGGTTCAGACCTAAATATAACTAAAGAACTTCAAGAGTATATTTTAAGTCATGGATTTAATTTACATCCAGTCCAAAAAGAAATAATTGATTACAACGCTTCTCTTGGTGATATCAAAAGAATGCAAATATCAATTTCACAAAGTCAGTTTCTGCATTTAATTATAAAAATTTCAAATATCAAAAAAATTTTAGAGATAGGTACATTTACTGGATTAAGTACGTTATCTATGGCTTTGGCATTACCAGATGACGGCAAAATAATTGCTTTAGATAAAAATGAAGAAACTAATAAATTAGCAATAGATTTTTTTAAAAAAGCTAATCAAGATCATAAAATAAAAACATTAATTAAACCTGCTTTAGAAAGTTTAGATGAAATTAAAAATGAAAATTTTGATTTAGTTTTTATCGATGCTGATAAAATGAATTATATTGAATACTATGAGCGCTCTATACAATTATTAAAGAAAAATGGTCTAATAATTATTGATAATGTTTTATGGTATGGAGAAGTTGTGAATGAAAACAATAATGATAAATTTACTAAAAATATTAAAGAGTTTAATAGTCATATCTCAAACGATAAGAGGGTTGAAAAGTTAATAATTCCTCTTGGTGATGGAATGACTGTTTGTAGAAAATTATAATGTTTGAAGTAGTTGGTTTTTATAAATTTGTTAAAATTTCTTATCTAAAGAAAAATCAAAAAGTTTTATTAGAAACTTTAAAAAAGAAAAACATTAGAGGTACGATAATTATCTCTAAAGAAGGTGTGAATGGAAATATTTCTGGTAAAGCTTCAGATATTAAATTCACAATTAATAATTTAAAAAGAATTCTTAAATTTAAAGAATTTAACAGCAGTAATGTCTCTAAAAGCTCATTCCAACCGTTTCACAAACCTAAAGTAAAAATTAAAAAAGAAGTTGTACCAATCAATTTAATTTTAAACAAAAGAATAAAGAAAAAGGATAGCCATGTAGATCCAACTAAATGGAATAAACTGATAAAAGAAAAGTCTACTGTTCTTATAGACGTGAGAAAACCATTTGAGTACTATGTTGGAACATTTAAGGGAGCAATTAATCCTGATATCGATAACTTTAGAGATTTTCCAAAATATTTAAGAAAATTAAAAAAAAATCAACCTATAGCTATGTTTTGTACTGGTGGAATTCGATGTGAAAAAGCATCTGTGTATTTGGAAAAAAAAGGTTTTAACAACATTTATCAGTTAAATGGTGGAATTTTAAATTATCTAAAAAAAACTAATAAGAAAAAAAGTTTATGGAAAGGTGAATGCTTTGTTTTTGATAACAGGATCAGTTTAAAACATGGTCTCAAAATTGGCTCCTTTTCAATCTGTAGTGGTTGTAGGAAACCTATATCTCGTAAGGATAAAAAATCAAAAAAATATGAAGAGGGCGTTTCATGTCCAAGTTGCCACGATAATCTAACAGAAAATCAAAAATCACGTTTTAGAATGAGACAAACTCAGATATACAAAGCAAAGCAATCTGGAAAAAAACATATTTTTCAAAAAGAATTTAAATAAGGAAAGTTTTGTCTAAATCAATAAAATTAACTAAAGATCCAATTTGGTTTTTATTAAGAAAGGTGACGATACCAGCGAGTATTGGATCGTTATTCCAAACTTTTTATAATTTAGTTGACACATGGTTTGCTGGTAAAATTTCAGCTGAAGCAATTGGTGCGATAGCTAAATCTTTTCCAATATATTTTACAATTATTGCTGTTGGTGTTGGTTTGGGTGCAGCCACAAATACTTTAATTGGTAACTCAATAGGTGAAAAAAAAGAGAGGATTGCTTCAATGTATGTCGCTCAATCCTTAATCTTTGCATTAGTAATTTCAATATTAGTAACTTTATTTGGTTTGAATGTATCTAACTACCTTTTAGAGGTAATGGGGTCAGATACTGATGGTATTATATTAACGAGAGAATACTTAGATATTATTTTTTATGGAACCTTTATTGTATTAATCCAAATTTCATTAAATGGAACATTAAATGCTCAAGGTGACACTAAAAGTTATAGGAATGTTTTAATATTTAGTTTTTTTCTTAATATTTTTTTAAACCCTCTATTCATATGGGGCTATGGATTTATACCTGCTTTCGGTATAGCTGGTCTTGCAATAGCTACAGTAATTTCACAATTGATTGGAACGATTTATTTAGCTTATAAAGTAAATAATTGTAAAATTAGAGAATATCTAAAAGCAAAATGTTTTATCCCTAAATTTGATTATTTAAAGCATATAACATTTCAGGCAGTTCCAGTAATGTTTAGTATGTTATTTATTGGAGTTGGTATATTTAATATCTTATATTTTATTGGTCAGTTTGGTGATTTAGCTGTTGCTGGTTATGGTGCAGCTTTAAGAGTAGAACAAGTTTTTTTACTTCCAGTAATAGCATTAAATACCGCTGTACTTTCAATTGGTGGTCAAAATTATGGTGCTAAAGCTTATAATAGAATAAGAGAACTTTATACCAAGGCACTATTATTTGGAGCTTCCTTTATGGTTATTGCTGGAATAATAATTTTTTTTGGTGCAGAATTTTTTGTTTCCTTATTTACTGATAACCAGGAAGCAATTATTAGTGGTGCCATTTATTTGAAAGTTGCGGCATTAATTGGACCAATTTATCCAGTATTCTTTATTACCACAGCTGTATTTCAAGCAGTTAAGAAACCTCTTTATAGTCTTTATTTAAGCATCCTTAGATTGACAGCATTTCCGTTTCTAAGCTTATGGTATGTAATTAATATCAGAGGTGGTGATTACGAAGACATATTTTATACAATAATGGCTACAAATTGGGTGATGGGGATTATTGTTTTAATATTTATTGGTTATTTTTTAAATAATGTATTTAAACAAAATAAATCTGTTTTTAGTTATTAGTATCTGTCTTATTTTTTTTAACTTATGAATATGTAAAATCGATAATAAAAAAAAAGTAAATTAAAATGAGTGAGTTAAAGAACTGGGATAATAAAACATGGTTATCATCAAAAAAGTACATAAATTCTTTCAATTCATTTTTACTAAAAAAAAAAAAATTAAATAAGAAATCTAAAATTTTGGATATAGGCTGTGGAAGAGGTAAAATTTTTGGATCTTTATCTAGAAAATTAAAATTATCTAATAAACCAATCGGAATTGATCCAGTAATCCATAGAGATGTTGACAAATCAATAGAATTTATAAATGAAGATATTTTTGAATTCTTTAAGACTAATCATAATAAATTTGATTTGATAATGATTAAACAATCACTTCATTTTTTTAATAAAATTAAAAGAAAAAAATTAATAAAAATTTGTAAAGAACATTTAAAAAAAAATGGAGTATTATTAATTTTTTCCTTAATTACTTTAAATAATGAAATTCCTTGTTTTAGTATAATGAAAAAAAAACTTAAAAGAGGACTTAAAAGAGACTCTATTATGCTTAAACATGTATCTAAAATGTTAAAAAATAATCAAATAGATAAATTTAAATTTAAAGTTTCAATAACTAAAAAAAAATATGTTCAAATGTTAAAAGAAAGATATATTTCTTGTCTTATTAATCTAAGTAAAATTGAAATTAACAAGGGCATAAGAGAAATTAATAAAACATATCCAAATAAGATCTTTTTCGATGATGTTCTAATTTGTATTAAATTTAAGAATTTATATGATAAGTAACTTTATTAAATAATTTCTTATGATCAATTTTTTAATCTTTTTTAAGTTTTTTTTCTAATTTTCTAACAAAGAAAGAAACAATTAATATTAATATTAAATATTCTAAAATTAAAAAAGTATATATCTCTAAAGGTCTATAAGTAGTGACAACTAATTCATTAGCTTTTCTGGTTAAATCACCGATACCAATTATTGAAACTAAAGATGACATTTTTAGTACATAAACAAATTGATTTCCAATAGCTGGTAAAATATTTTTTATTGCTTGAGGTAAAATTACTAATCTTAATCTTTTAAAAAAATTTAAACCTAATGAGCTACCAGCTTCCCATTGGGCTTTTTTAATCGAATTAATTCCTGCTCTAAAAATTTCAGCTTGAAAAGCACTTTCACTAATTGCTAAGGCTATTATACCAGAGACAAATGGACTAAAGCTTACGCCTGTCATTATTGGCAAACCATAGTAAATCCATAAGATTAAGACCAATAAAGGGATTGCTCTGACGATTTCTACATAAAAAATATTAATATAAGTTAAAATTTTATTTTTTGCTATGGAAGGAATTGCAACTATCAAACCTATTATCATTGAAATAACAATTGAAACTAATGAAATATAAATAGTAGTTGTTAAACCACTCAATAAAAATTTTAGGTTTGTTAAACCTTCAATATTATTTGGGGATAATATTAACCAATTAAGCTCGTTTTTACCGCATGAGCTTAAAGGTAAAAATAGAAGTAAAAAAAAAATTTTTTTCACTTTTTGTTTTATAAAGAATTAAAAATTAATTACTAATTGATTATAGGCTTTTTAAATTATATTTCGCTAATAACGTTGTAAAAAAACCTGATGATTTTTTCTTTTTAATCCAGTCGTTAACGTAATTTTTCCATTCGTTATCACCTTTTGAAACCATCATTGCCAAAAATGCTGGATTTTTCTCTCCATCAGGAACTATAGCTAATTGAGGATATTTGATAACTAATTTATTTGCTTCGGTTGAGCTAGTAATATTTCCATCTGCTCTTCCAGCCAAAACTTCTTGAAAATCTCTAGCAGGTGCTTCTACAGATTTTAATTTAGATTTTGGAAAAAATTCTTTTGCTTTTTCTTCTTGTGAAGTTCCAAGTGTTGTAGCAATAGTTACACTAGAATTGTTCAGTGAGTCCCAAGTTGAAAATTTTTTTAAGTTTTTTTTTAAAACTAATGGCACTGTACCATATTTGTAATAAGTATCAGTAAATCCTGCAACTTCCGCTCTTTTTGGTGTTTTTGTTACGCTAGTAGAAATATCATACCTGTTCGACGTAATGCCGGATACAATAGTTTTCCACTCTGCAGGTACAAATTCAACTTTAACACCCATATCTTTAGCTAGTTCATTCATTACATCTATATCAAATCCTCTATATTTATTTGTTGAAGGATCCTTCATGGTCATGGGATCCCAATCTCCAGTTGTTCCGACTTTAAGAGTTCCTGATGATAGGATTTTATTTAAATTTGACTCTGCATTAAGAGACAAGGGCAAAAGTGCAAAAAGCACAACAAGTAATAATTTTTTCATGATTTATAATAACTTATAAAAGTAATAATTGAGACTATAATCTTGACGCACTGTCTTCAATTAAAGACCAAAGATGTTCAGTAAAAGATCTTCTGACATCTAGGTTTACTACATTCGTATATAGGATATATTTCAATACTTTATATTAAATATTATAATAAACATAAATTAGATAATGTTTAATATTGTTTAAATATGTTTTTTACAAAAAGAAAAGCGATAATTTTAATCATAATCTGTTCAATTTTTTTTATTCTTACATATAACGATGTAAGGTCTGAAGAGATTAAGGAAATTTCTGGAAATGCTCAAATTATTGATGGTGATACAATAAAAATAAATTCAAAAAAAATAAGATTATACGGAATTGATGCACCTGAATTCAAGCAAATGTGTAAAAAACCATATTTAACAATAATGTTTTTTACTTTTACAAAAGATTATCCATGTGGAAAAATTTCAACTGAAAAATTAAAAAAAAAAATAAACAACAAAGTAATAACTTGTAAAATTTTGGATGTAGATAGATACAAAAGATTTATCGGAGAATGTTATAAAAGAAATTTAAATTTAAATTCTTGGTTAGTTTCAAATGGTCATGCTGTGGCTTATAAAAAATATTCAAAAAAATATGTATCTTATGAAATTAATGCTAAAAATGAAAAATTAGGTTTGTGGCAAGGTACCTTTGAAATGCCGTGGGAATATAGAGGAAAAAAATAAGTTTATAATCTTGATGCGCTGTCTTCAATCCATGAGAAAAGGTGTTCAGCAAAAGATCTTCTAACAAACAGATTTACAATATTTTTATCTTTATGGTGCAGGATCACATCAACATGATTTAAAACTGTCTGAGTTGTTGATCCTTTCTTTTCTTTAAATTCATTAAAATTAAAAGGAGATCCTGCTGAAAAGATTTCATAGACATTTTCACCTTTAAGTTCCAATTGAACAAATTGATCTGTTACATCTATGACAGCACCTAAATTTGTTTTTGAAATACTATCAAATAACATTTCATATAGATCAGATTTGTTAGCGTCTTTACTTGTCAGCTCATTTGAAATTATCATCCATTCGTCTGGACCAAGCCATATTGCTGTTAATTTATCACTCGTTGTTGAAGTGTTTGCTTCTGTAGGTAAGATCATATTAAGATTTTTACCAACATTTGTAAAAAATTCTCTTTTTTTACCTCTTAAATTAATTTTCATTACTGGAGAGACTTCTTTTACAGAAATACTTTCTTGCTTAATTTCATTTTTAATAACTGAATTGTAGTTAAGCATTCAACCTCTCATTTGTTGAATCATAAAAAACTGGATTTGCAACAGTGACATTAATATTTCTATTTTCCATGGGTACAAAAAGTTTTTTTCCCATCATGTCCTTTCCACCTCTAACAACTGCAAGGGCTATTGATTTATTTAGGTTTGGACTAAAATAACTTGAAGTCACATGTCCAAGCATTTCTATTGGACTTTTATTTAACTCAGAAACTATTTGTGCTCCTTCTTCTAAAACAATATTTGGATCATCAGTTAATAATCCTACTAATTGCTTTCTATCTTCTCTCATTGTGTCAGATCTATAAAGAGATCTTTTTCCTATGAAGTCGTATTTCTTCTTACTGACTATCCAATCCATTTGAAGATCGATAGGGGTCATTGTTCCATCAGTATCTTGACCTACAATGATGAAACCTTTTTCTGCTCTTAATAAGTGCATGGTTTCAGTTCCATAAGGCGTAATGTTAAACTCTTGACCTGCTTCCATGCACTTTTCCCATAAATCTTTTCCATAACTTGCTTGAACATTTATTTCGTAGCTGTGTTCTCCAGTAAAACTAATTCTCATTATTCTGCATTGGATATGTCCGATGTTCGCTTCTTTAAAAGTCATATGAGGAAAATTTTCATCTGATAAATCTAAATCAGGAATTATTTTTTTAAGGATTTTTTTACTGTTAGGTCCACATAAACTGGCTGTTGCATAATGATCTGTTACAGAGGTTAAGTAAACATCAAGTTCAGGCCATTCTGTTTGAAGATAATCTTCTAGTTTACCTAAAACATTTGCTGCTCCACCAGTTGTTGTGGTCATGATGTAATGATTTTCACCTAATCTTGTTGTAACTCCATCATCATAAACCATACCATCTTCATTTAGCATTAAGCCATATCTGCACTTTCCTATAGCTAGTTTTGACCAAGCATTTGTATAAACTCTATTTAAAAATTCAGAGGCATCACTTCCTTGAATATCAATTTTACCAAGAGTAGAGGCATCTAATATACCGGCACTTTCTCTAGCAGCTTTACTTTCTCTTTGTACTGCTTGATGCATAGTTTCTCCGTTAATAGGGTAGTACCATGCTCTCTTCCATTGACCAACATTTTCAAATTCTGCTTTATTTTCAATATGCCAGTCATTCATTGGCGTTCTTCTAAAAATATCAAAAAACTTTCCTACATTTCGACCCACAATAGTTCCAAATGTTAATGGTGTGTAAGGAGGTCTAAACGTAGTGGTTCCTAATTCTCCCATTTTAACGCCGGCTGTATCTGCAATTATGCCTAACGCATGCATATTTCCAAGTTTACCTTGATCAGTTCCCATACCTGTAGTCGTGTATCTTTTAACATGCTCAATAGATCTAAACCCTTCTCTTAGTGCCAATTTGATATCTTTAGCAGTTGCATCGTTTTGATAATCTACAAATGGTTTAGTTTTTCCCAAATGTTTATCAGAAGGAAGCAACCAAATATTTCTTTTTGAATTTTCCTGATCAATCTCAACTTTAATATTATCTAAATCCGTTTCTTTAATATTTAGAGTATCTTTAAGCTTCTGATTTAAATTTTTAATAATTTGATCAATTTTAAAATCTCCACTACAAGATCCTACACTTATTTGGTTAGATGTATTTTGATTTGGTAAGAAAATCTGTTTTTCCTCATCAAACTTAAGTTTACTACCTGATTGTGTATATAAATGTACAGCAGGCGTCCAACCACCAGCAACTCCTAAGCAATCACACGAAATAGAAATTTTACTTCCAGTAACTGAAGTACCATCATTAGATAGCTTCATGATTGAAACACTCTTTAATCTTTTGTATCCAGCTGTATCAACAATTGTATGTGACCAGTAAATTTTAATACCTGCTTCTTCTACTTTTTTTACAATTTTACTTTCAGATTGGTCTCTAATATCAATGATTGCGTCAACATTGATACCCTTATTGTATAATGATAAAGCACTTTCGTAGGCACTATCATTATTAGCAAAAAATACATTTTTACTTCCACATGCAACACCATAAAATTCGCTGTATTTTTTTACAGCAGAAGAAAGCATTATTCCTGGTCTATCATTATTGTTAAATATCAAAGGTCTTTCTAATGCACCTGTGGCTAAAATAACTTTCTTAGCTCTAATTTTAAGAAGTCTTTGTCTGATTTTATTTGTTTTATCGTTTGTCTCTAAATGATCAGTTAGATTTTCTCTAGCTAAGAGATAATTATATTGATGATAAGCAGCTACACTTGTTCTAGTCTTTATTTCAAGATTTTTAATACCTTTAATCTCCTCTATTTCTTTTTTTAACCACTCAGAAGATGTTATATTATCAATTTTATTAAATTCGTTATTTTCATAAATAGTTGATCCACCAAGTTCATTTTTTTCATCAACTAACAATGTTTTAAAATTATTTTTAGCTGCATTTTTTGCTGCTAAAATTCCAGATATACCTGCACCTATTACCAATACATCACAATGTACATTTCGGTGGTCATAAATATCAGGGTCACTAGATGTTGGTGATTTTCCTAAACCAGCTGAATGTCTAATGAAAAATTCATATTTTTCCCAAAAACTAGCAGGCCACATAAATGTTTTGTAATAAAAACCTGCTGGAAGAAAAGGGGAGAGAAAATTATTTATTCCCCCAATATCAAATTCAACACTTGGCCAACAATTTTGACTGGATGCTTCTAAACCCTCGTAAATCTCGACTTCTGTTGCTCTAACATTAGGCTCTGTTCTGTTGGTACCAGGGTTTATTTGTACTATGGCATTTGGTTCTTCTGAGCCTGACGTCATAATTCCTCTTGGTCTGTGATATTTAAAACTTCTTCCAACTAAATGAACATTATTAGCAAGTAATGCTGATGCTAACGTATCACCTTTAAAACCATGGTAAGTTTTGCCATTAAATTTAAAGGAAATTCTATTAGTTTCATCAATGTATTCGCTGGATTTTACTCTTAAGTTTTTAGTCATTTTATTGAGAAGGTGGTTTTTCACCCATTTTGTAAATTGCTTTTATTTCATCGTTAGAAGTATCTCGAACCATATTAAACCATTTACGACAACCATGTGCATGGTTCCATCTTTCAAATTGAACACCTTTAATATTTTTTCTCATAAATAAATATTCTGCCCACTCATCATCACTTAATTCTGTTGGTTGCTTAGGTCTCTCGATATGAGCTTCACCGCCAGCTTTAAATTCTTGCTGATCTCGTTCTCCACAGTAAGGACAGTTTATTAAAAACATTAATGAGCAACCGCTGCAGCTCCATGTTCATCAACAAGGTCTCCGCTTACAAATCTATTTAAATTAAATGCAGCATTAAGTTTGTGTGGTTCATCGTTTGCAATTGTATGTGCAAACAAATCTCCAGATCCAGGAGTTGCTTTAAATCCTCCCGTACCCCAACCACAATTAAAGTATAAACCTTTAATTGAGGTTTTACTTAAAATTGGACTTGCATCAGGGCAAATATCTACAATACCTCCCCATTGTCTTAACATTCTCATTCTACTAAAAATTGGATACAATTCTAAAATTGCATTTAATGTTCCCTCAACAATTTGATGACTTCCTTTTTGGGTATAAGAAACATAATCATCTGTTCCAGCACCAATTACTAATTCTCCTTTGTCAGATTGACTTACATAAGCGTGTACCGCATTAGACATTACAACAGTATCTATAATTGGTTTTACAGGTTCAGAAACTAAAGCTTGTAATGGTTTACTTTCAAGTGGAAGTCTTAGACCTGCCATATTGGCAATAACACTTGAATGGCCAGCTGCTACTACTCCAACTTTTTTAGTTTTAATAAATCCTTTTGTTGTTTCTATTCCTTCAACACTATCACCATTTCTTTTTATTCCTTTAACTTCACAATTTTGAATAATATCAACACCCATTGCATCAGCTCCTCTAGCATATCCCCAAGCAACTGCATCGTGTCTTGCTGTACCAGCTCTACGTTGCAAAGTTCCTCCTAAAACAGGGTATCTAATATCTGGTGATGTATTTATAATTGGACAAAATTTTTTAACTTCTTCAGTGCTCAAGTAGACTGCATCAATTCCATTTAGTCTATTAGCATGTGTTCGTCTTTTTAAATCTCTAACATCTTGTAAATTATGTGCAAGGTTCATTACACCTCTTTGACTAAACATTACATTGTAGTTTAGTTCTTGAGATAAACCTTCCCAAATTTTTAATGCATGATCATATAATCCTGCACTAGCGTCCCATAAATAATTTGATCTAATAATTGTAGTATTCCGTCCAGTATTTCCTCCACCGATCCAACCTTTCTCGACTACAGCAATATTATTCATATTATGTTTTTTTGCTAAATAGTAGGCTGTTGCTAATCCATGGCCACCACCACCAACAATAACCGCATCGTACTCTTTTTTAGGAGCAGGATCTTTCCACGCTCTTTGCCAATTTTCATGATATGAAAGAGCATTTTTGATTAACGAAAATACTGAGTACTTATTTCTCATAATAATTGAATAATTACTTTATATATATTGAATTTTCAATACAATCGCTTAATACACAATGTCATACGGAAGAGTGGGTGAGAGGCTGAAACCAGTCGTTTGCTAAATGACCGTGCGAGGAAACTTGTACCGAGGGTTCGAATCCCTCCTCTTCCGCCACTAAAATAGGGGCTGATCTTTAAAAAAGTTTTTCATGGTCACAGGCCGTTGTTCCAAAATATATCTATAAACATTATAATTTTCCATTACACGCTGCACATAATTTCTTGTTTCTCGAAACTTTATCAATTCAACCCAATCAACATAATCGACTTGTTTTTTTTGTGGGTCTTTATTAATTCTTTTCCAATATTTAACTCTGTTAGGTCCAGCGTTATATGCTGCAACTGCAAAAGGGTAAGCACCATCATATTGTAGAATTAATCCTGCAATATAGTGTGAACCTAAATTAATATTATATTCTGGATCAGTTGTTAATCTTGATTTCGAATATGGAAGTTTAGCTTGTTTTGAAACTAATTTTGCTGTGTAAGGCATCAATTGCATTAATCCTTTTGCACCAGCATGACTATTTGCCTCTAAATCAAATTCACTTTCTTGTCTAATTATAGATAGTATCAAAGCACTTTCTGGGATTTTTCTTTTATTTATATATTTAGGAGTACTAATTATTGGGTAGTTGTATTTATTATGAAATCTTTTTTGATATGACGCAATTTTTGAAACTTGTATAGCAAAATCATATCTGTTTATACTTGTAGCTAATTCTGCAGCCAAAACTTCACTTCCTTTAGCTATATTATCATTAGCTAAATGTCTTAAAATATGTTTTGTATATTTGTCTTTTTTTAATTCATCTAAAAGATAAGAAATTTTTACAAGCTCTTTATTAAAAAATTTAACTCTATATTTTGGATCAATCTCCATATCTTTTTCTAACTCAAATTTTCCATTTGGATTTAATTTTAAAAAAGCTAATTGACCGTAGTATGTAGTCAGATATTTTGTGGCCTCTCTGTACCAATTATTTGATTGTTCTCTTTCTCCTATTTTTTCATACGCTCTTCCAAGCCAATAAGCACCTCTAGATAAGCTAATTGGATAGCTTACATTTTCATAAAAATTTTTGAAATGATTTTTAGCTGTTATAGGATCTTTTAAAAAACTTAAAGCTATCCAGCCACTCATCCATTCCGCAGCAGCATATTCGGATCCTTCAGTCATTCCATGATTGCTTGAAATTTTATATGAAATTTCATATTTCTTTTTATAAAGCAATGCTCTTGAGATAATTTCTCTTTCTTTCCACCATATATCTGGTCTAACTAAATATTCTTTATCATTTCTTATTTTTAATAAGATTTCTGCGGAAGAATCTATACGTCCTTTTTTTCTTCTCCATTTTAATCGATCATAGTTTAATCCGGCATTATTCTTAAATTTTTGTGGAACATTTGCTATTGCTTGGTCAACGCCATAACCTTTACTCATTAAAAGATATCTCGCGTTATATAAAAGTTCATAATCTTTTGGCAAATATCTTATTAATCTTTGTAAATCCCAACGATCACCGTTCCAGGCTAAATAATCAGCACGTTTTATATAGTCATCTGCATTTAAGAATTTTTTATATTTTTTTCTAAAATATTTTAATTCATTTTTAGATAAATCTGCTGTTATCCAGCCTTCTTTAATTAATTTTGAACCCTTATTTTTGTCTCCGATTAAAATGTGACTTTCTCCAAGTATCATTTTACCGTAACCACTTAACGGAGCTTTTTCTCCAAACCAATTTATTATTTTTTTTGGAGAAACACTTTCAGTTGATAGTTTGTGTTCTGCTAGATATCTAATTCTATCTATTCTTGGATAATCTGAATTTTTATTTAAAAAAACTTGATATTCGTAAAAAGATGCTTGATTACCAGAAGTTAAAAGGTGTCTCCACTGGATAAAATTATAAATTGAATTGTCTTTTGCTTTTTTTGCTGTTTTAAGTGCGGAAGACCATTTACTTTTTTGCATCTCAGAAATAGCTTTTTTTGCTATTCCATAATCTCTTTTATTGTAATATTTGGAAATTTTTACATTCATGCTAGTACTTAGACCAGCAACAGTTGGTTTTTTCTTAGGTATTTTAAAACTTAATTTTTTTTCTTTTAAAACCAATTTTTTTTTAACAACTTTTTCCTCTATTTTAGCCTCTTTTTTTTTTGAAGGTTTTTTTAAAGGTTTAAGAATATTTATTGATATTTTTTTTTGAATTTCTTCACTACTTAGAAGAGGTTTTTTTAAAGGAACAATTGAATTGATTTCTGCAAAAAGATTATTTGAAAACATTAATATTGAAGTTACTAAACCTAAAAATAATATTTTTTTGAGCATAATCTTTTAGTATATGAATCCTTAAACTATGTTATAAGTACTTATGTTTAAAGGTTCAAATGTTGCTTTAATTACACCATTTAAAAATAATGGTCTAGATGAAGAGGCATATATTAAATTAATTCATTTCCAGATTGATAATGGAACCAATGGACTTGTTCCAGCTGGTACAACTGGTGAATCACCTACGTTAAGCCATGATGAGCATCAAAGAGTAATAGATTTATGTATAAAAGAAAGTAATGGAAAAATTCCAGTTATTGCGGGCACAGGTTCAAACTCAACAGAGGAGGCTATTTCTTTAACTACTCATGCAGAAAAAGCAGGAGCTAATGGAGCTTTGATAGTCACACCTTATTATAATAAGCCAACCCAAGAAGGCTTGTATCAACATTATAAAGCAATTAATGACACGTGCGGCATTCCAATTATAATTTATAATATTCCTGGTAGATCTGTGATTGACATGTCAGTAGACACAATGTCTAGACTTTATGAATTAAAGAACATAGTTGGTGTTAAAGATGCAACAGGTGATTTAAATAGAGTTAATCAAACTCTTGAAAAATTAGGTAAAGATTTTATCCAATTAACTGGTAATGACGACAATGTTTTTGAATTTAATAAACGTGGTGGGGTAGGCACTATTAGTGTTACAGCAAACATTGCTCCTAAACTTTGTTCCGATTTTCAAAGATTATCAAAATCAGACAATGATAACGAAATAAAAGAGGCAGAAAGATTGGATAAAATATTACAACCAATTCATCACTCATTGTTTGTCGAGAGCAATCCTAGTCCTGTAAAATACGCTGCAAAACTTTTAGGACTTTGTGATGACAATGTAAGACTTCCACTTGTAAAAGTAACAGACACAACAAAAGAAATTGTAAAAAAAGCTCTTCAGTCTGCTAAGTTAATTTAATGAACAAAAAAACCAATCCTGGTTTGAAAATCATTTGTTTAAATAGAAAAGCTAGTTTTAACTATTTTTTTGAAGATCTTTTTGAAGCTGGAATTGTTTTAAAGGGATCAGAGATTAAATCAGTAAGAGAGGGCAAGGTGAATATCGCTGAGTCGTATGCAGTTGAAAAGGGTGGTGAAATTGTTTTAATTAATTCACATATATCTCCATACAGGCATGCAAGTTACTCTAATCATAACCCAACCGATGATAGAAAACTGCTTCTTAATAAAAAAGAAATAAATAAATTAATAGGAAAAATTCAAAGAGATGGTTTAACATTAGTTCCAACAAAAATGTATTTTAAAAAAGGAAAGGCCAAAATAGAATTAGCTGTTGCTAAAGGAAAAAAACAATATGATAAAAGAGCAACAAAAAAAAGTAGAGATTGGAATCGTGAAAAGGCAAGGTATATTAGAAAATCGAGCTAAAATTGTTTTTTTAGGAATAGGTTCAAATTTAGGTCAAAGAAAAACAAATATAGAAAAAGCAAAATTTTTATTAGCAGAGTTTAATTTAGATTTTCTATCGGTATCAAGTTATTACGAAACTCCTTCCTGGCCAGATCCAAGAAAACCCAAGTTCTTAAATATTATTTTAAAAATACTTTGCTATTATAATCCTCAGGAACTTTTAAAAATTTGCAAATCTATAGAAACTCAATTAGGAAGAAGAAAAGCAAAAAAAAATGCTCCTCGTACATGTGATTTAGACATTATCGATTTTAATAAATTAGTGTCCAAAAAAAATTCTAGAGTTAATTTACCTCACAAAATGATGCATAAACGTAATTTTGTACTATTTCCTTTATTTGAAATTCAAAAAAATTGGATCCACCCTGATAAACAAATTGATGTTAAAACCTTGATTTCTCTACTTCCTAATAGAGACATTAGATCTATTAAACAAATTTGATTTAATGGTATAATATTAATTATGCTTAATTCAAATGAACTTATAAATAAGGTTAAAAATTATAATAAATTTCTAAATCCTGAAAAATTGGACAAGGCATATAATTTTGCTGTAAACGCACACAAGAGTCAAAAAAGAGCTTCGGGTGATCCTTATTCAGTTCATCCAATTGAAGTTGCAAATATTTTAACTGAATTGAAACTAGATAGCGCTACAATTACAACAGGTTTATTGCACGACACCATAGAGGATACTTTTGCAACTTATGAAACTATCAAACATGAGTTTGGTGATGAGGTTGCTGATTTAGTAGATGGTGTAACTAAAATATCAGCATTTGAAAATTCAGCTGGAGCAAATTCTAAAGTTGAAAATTTTAGAAAATTAATTTTAGCAACATCAAAAGATATTAGAGTTTTGTTAGTTAAAATTGCGGATCGACTACACAACATGAGAACTATTAAAGCTATCACGAAAGAAGATAAAAGAAAAAGAATAGCTCAAGAAACTATGGAAATTTATGCTCCATTAGCAGACAGGATGGGCATGCACAGGATAAGAGATGAACTTGAGGATTTGTCTTTTGAAATTTTAAATAACGATGCTAGAAAATTAATAAAAAAAAGACTTGATGAGATAAAATTGGATAAAAAAGATTTATTTAAGGAACAATCTTTTGAACTGAGTGAAATTTTGAACGATAATGAAATTAATGCTGAGATACACGGAAGAGAAAAAACACCTTTTTCAATTTGGAGAAAAGTCCAAAAAAAAAGAGTTTCACTTGAACAAATAACAGATATTATTGGATTTAGAATAATTTTGCAGAATGTTGATCATTGCTACAAAACTCTAGGTATTTTTCATAAAAAATGGAATTGTATACCAGGAAAATTTAAAGATTATATCTCTTCTCCAAAAATTAATGGTTACAAATCCATTCATACTTCTGTAATTGGTTCTAATAAGAAACCCATAGAATTACAAATAAGAACACATGAAATGCATGAATTTGCAGAAAGAGGTGTTGCATCTCATTGGCAGTATAAATCCTCTGAAAAATTCAATTCTCTTAGTTGGAAGGAGTATGATTGGCTAAAAGATCTTGTTGAGATTATAGAAAAAAATGAAAACCCCGAAGATTCTTATGAGTACACAAAATTACAGATGTTTCAAGAAAACGTATTTTGTTTCACACCAAAAGGCTCGGTAATAAAATTACCTAAGGATGCAACAGCTATAGATTTTGCTTACGCCGTTCATACTAAAATTGGTAATTCAGCAATTGGTTGTGAAATTAATGGCAACAAGAGTGAGCTTCAAACTATTTTAAGAAATGGTGATCGTGTAAATATTATTACCTCTAAAAATAATTCGCCATCACTTCACTGGATACCAACAACTAAGACTGGTAAAGCCAGAGCTGCAATAAGAAGATATTGGCATGATAAAGGAGAGCAAAAAGAGGAAAAAACAAAAAAATATAATACTACTCTATGGATGTCATTACCTGATAAGCCAGGACAATTAGGAGATATAAGCTCGTTGATTGGAAGTCATAAATTGAATATATCGAGTTTAGAAATGGTTGGTAAAAATCCCAAGTATATAAATTTTAAATTTAAATTAATTATCAGAAACCTGAAGAATTTTACTAATTTTATTGCAGAGCTAAAACAAAAGAGTATAAAATTTAAAATAATTAGACACGAAGAAAAACGAAATGCTTTCACACAGAAGATCCTTAAATATTTTAAAAAAAACTAATGCATTATTAGAAGGTCACTTTGTTCTATCCTCAGGTCTACATTCTTCAAAATATATTCAATGTGCTAAACTTTTAAGCTTCCCTAATTTAGCTGATAAAATTTGTAAATCCTTAGCAAATAAAATAAAAAAAAAATTTAAAAAAATTGATTTAATATTAGCTCCTGCTATGGGTGGGATAATTATTGGATATGAAATAGGAAAATTGCTTAAAAAAGAAACAATTTTTTGTGAGAGAGTAAATGGTAAATTTACACTTAGAAGAGGATTTAATATTAAAAAAGGTTCAAGAGTATTAATTATAGAGGATGTAATCACTACAGGAAAATCAAGTTTAGAGTGTGTAAAGCTGATTAAAAAATCAAAAGGAAAATTAATCGGATTTGCATCTATAATTGATAGATCAACGAAACAATCTTTAAAAATAAAAATTGGAATAACATCTCATTTAAAGATAGATGTTCCAACTTATAAAGCAAATAAATTACCACCAGAACTTAAATCAATACCAATAACAACTCCAGGAAGCAGATTTATTAAGTGAAAAGATTAGGTGTAAATATAGATCATATTGCAACTTTACGAAACGCTCGTGGAGAGAAACACCCTGATCCAATAAATGCAGCCAAAAAAGTTATTAGTTATGGAGCTGACTCTGTAACCATTCATCTAAGAGAAGATAGAAGACATATAAATGATATTGATGCAAAAAAAATATGTGATTTAAAAAATGTGCTTATAAACCTTGAAATTTCAATGAATAATGAAATCGTTAATAAAGCAATTAAGATAAAACCAAATTTTATCTGTTTAGTTCCAGAAAATAGAAAAGAAATTACTACAGAGGGAGGATTAAATATAAAAGACAATCTTAATAAATTAAATAAAATAATTAAAAAATTTAAAAAAGAAAAGATAAGAACAAGCTTATTCATTAATCCTTCTTTAAATGACATAAGTCTTGCTAAAAAATTGAATGCCGATTGTATTGAAATACATACCGGAAAACTAGCAAACTTAGTTAAATCAAAAAAAAAATATTCTAGTGAATTAAACAGAATTAAAAAAAGTGCAAAATTAGCATCAAGTTTAAATATAGAAGTTCATGCTGGTCATGGTTTAGACTATAAAACCACTAAAATGTTAACAAAAATAAGAGATATTGAGGAGTATAACATTGGTCATTTTATAATTGGGGAGTCAATATTTGATGGACTTTCAAAAGTAATTAAAAACTTCAAAAAAATTATCAAAAAATAAATGAAAATTATTGGTATTGGTGTTGATATTGTTGAAAATAAAAGAATTCAAAAATCGATTAAAAATCCTTTATTTAAAAAAAGAATTTACTCATTTAAAGAATTGAAACAATCTAATACTGTAAATAATAAAGTAGCTTATTTTTCGAAGAGATTTGCTGCAAAAGAAGCATTTTCTAAAGCTCTTGGTACAGGTTTTCGTATGAATTTAAATTTTAAAGATATAGAAGTTGTTAATGACAAAATGGGAAAGCCTCATTATCTTAAAAATAAAAAAATTACTAAAATCATTCAAAAGAACTTTAAAATCAAAAATTTTAAATGTTTTCTATCAATTTCGGATGAAAAAAATTATTCAACGGCATTTGCAATTATTCAAACACCATGAAATTAGATAAAAATTTTTTTTCAGAAAATATAAAAACTTTAATTTATGCATTAATAATTGCGGTTATAATCAGATCTCTTTTAGTACAACCATTTTACATTCCATCATCATCTATGGAACCTACTTTATTGGTAGGTGATAGATTGTTTGTAACGAAATATACTTATGGATATAGCAAACATTCATTTCCTTTTAGTCCTCCAATATTAAAAAAAAGAATTATGTTTAGTATCCCAGAAAGAGGCGATGTGATTGTATTTAAAACACCAGCAGATAATCGAACAGATTATATTAAAAGATTAATTGGTTTACCTGGTGATAAAATTCAGTTTATAGACTCTATTTTATATTTAAATAATTCTGAAATTCTTAAATCTAGAATTAATAACAAAACTACTATTTTTTGTGGAAACAAAAGCATTGATGTTTATAGATTTGAGGAAAAGCTTTCAAATGGAAAAAAATTTCATACTGTTTATCTAAAAGATTATACCTATCAAAATTCTGATGTGTTTACTGTACCAAAAGATCATTATTTTTTTTTAGGGGATAACAGAGATTGTTCTAAAGATAGTAGATACTTAACAAGTGTAGGATATGTGCATAAAGATAATTTAGTAGGAAAAGCTCAATTTATATTTTTTTCTTCTGATAAAAAAATAGGAAGTTTTATTGAATTTTGGAAATGGCATAAATCAATAAGATTTAATAGGACATTTAATAAAATTAATTAATGAAAATTAACTATCAGAGTTTAGAAAAAAAAATTGATTTAAAATTTAAAAATAAAGATCTACTTACTCAAGCACTCACACATAAAAGTTTTAATCCAAATGAGAATAATGAAAAGATAGAATTTTTGGGTGATAGAGTTCTTGGCCTGGTGATAGCAAAAAAACTTTTAGAAATTTATCCTGAGGAAAAAGAAGGTATTCTTGATAAAAAATTTGCATCGTTAGTGAATAAAAAAACATGTTTGGATATAGCAAAAAAAATCAATTTAGATGGTTATATTAAAACATTTAATCCCAAGAATAAAAAAATAAAAATAGAAGATAAAATTATATCTGATAGCTGTGAAGCATTAATTGGTGCTATTTATCTTGATAAAGGTTTTGCGGTCGTTGAAAAAATAATTTTAAACTTGTGGCAAGGTCATATTGAAAAAAGTGTAGTTACAGAAATAGATGCAAAAACAAAGTTACAGGAACTAACTTTAAAAAACTTTAAAAAACTACCTAAGTATAAATTAATTTCAAATACAGGTCCAAGACATAAACCAATATTTAAAGTCGGAGTTAAATTACCAAATACAAAATATTTTATAGCTTCTGGAAAATCAAAGAAAGAAGCTGAGCAAAATGCTGCTATAGTATGTTTAAAAAATACAAATAAAAAATGAATTGGTCAGACGAAGGTTTTTTAATAAATAAAATAAGATATAGTGAAAACTCATTAATTGCTGAATTATTTACAAAGAGTAAAGGAAAGATATCTGGAATTATATTTGGTGGTACTTCAAAAAAAATTAAAAATTATCTTCAAGTTGGTAACAAGCTTCATGTTAATTACAATTTTAAAAATGAAAATAGAATAGGTTACTTTAAAATTGAAATTTTAAACGCCTATACCCCATTATATTTTGATCATAAACAAAAGTTGTCTTGTATTACATCGGCAATGAATTTGATTAAAATATTAACAGCAGAATCTCAATCTAATGATAAAGTTTATTTTATAATTCAAAATTTATTTTTAATTTTAAAAGAAAAAGACTGGTTAAAAAAATATATATTTTGGGAATTGGAGTTACTTAAAATATTAGGATATGATTTAGCACTCGAAAATTTGGTTGAAAAAGATTTAGAAGGTAACAAGACTGTATATTACGCTAGTTCCTTAAATGAAAAAAAATATGTACCCAACTTTTTGATTGAAAAAGATATAGAAGTTAATGATCTCAGCACCTTATTAAACGGTTTGAAATTAGTAGGTGATTATTTGGATAAAACTATACTAAGACCAAATAATTTAAATTATCCAAATAGCAGATTGCTATTCTTAAATACGTTAAAATAATTATTTTATTATTTTATCAATTCTATCGGCGTAATAACTTACTATAGCATTGGCGCCAGCTCTCTTAAACGCAACTAAGCTTTCATATACAGCATCTTTATTAATTAATTTTTTCGTTATAGCTGTTTCAATTAAACTGTATTCTCCTGATACTTGATAGGCAAATACAGGTAATTTGAATTTTTCTTTTATTGATTTTATTATGTCTAGGTAAGGCATACCTGGTTTAACCATTACCATATCAGCACCTTCCTTAATATCCAAAGCAACTTCTCTTAAAGCTTCATCAGAATTTCTAAAATCCATTTGATAAGTTTTTTTATCTCCCTTTAATGAACCTTTAGATCCAACAGCATCTCTGAAAGGTCCATAAAAACTTGAAGCATATTTTGCTGCATAAGATAATATTTGAATGTTTTGGAATTTATTTTTATCTAAAGCTTTTCTTATTTTTCCTATTCTACCATCCATCATATCAGAAGGAGCCAGCACATCACAACCCATCTCAGCCTGAAGTAATGATTGATTTATCAAAACCTCGATTGTTTCATCATTTAGTATAGTGTTAGATTTGATTAAACCATCATGACCATGTGATGTGTAAGGATCTAAAGCTACATCACACATTATACCGATTTGATTTTTGTATCTTTTTTTTATTTCCTGAATTGCTCTACAAACTAAATTTTTTTCATTCAGTGATTCTGTTCCAAATTCATTTTTATGTACATTTTGGGTTTTCGGGAAAAGTGCAATCATTGGTATTTTTTTCTTTATTGCTTTATCTACTATTTGGCTCAATCGATTTATCGTATATCTGTAAACACCTGGCATAGATGAAATCTCTTGACGTTTATTAGAGCCTTCTATTAGAAAAATAGGTAATATAAAGTCATTTGGGCTTAAGGTGTTTTCTTGAATCAGTCTTCTAGACCAAGATTCTTTCCTACCCCTTCTAAGTCTTAGTTCTGGGTATTTTCCAATAATCATAGTTTAATTTACTTTTAAATTGCGACAAATGTAATATACACATATTTAAAAAAAAGGGTAGAAAGCAATCAACATGATAAATGAAATTTCAAAAGTAATAGACTTAAACACAAAAAAAGAAGAGAGAGTTCTAGATTTTAGTGATTTTCAAAAACAAGAAATAAAGTTTGACATTGATAAGTTGCAAGAAGCTTATAGTCAAATAGTAAAGTTAAAAAAGTTTGAGGATGCTGGTGTAACTCACTTTGGTGCAATATCATTAACCCAGATTCCAGGTGATCCAGATTCAGTAAAAGGAAATAAAGCAAGAGGAATTTTTTGGACCAAACCAGATAAGTCTGGAAAAGAAGTTGTTAGAGACCAAGCTATCGATGAGTCTGCGTATTCTGAATTTATTACTGATTATGAAAACACTTACTTTAAAGAAGTATACGATATTTTATCATCTAGATATAAATTGGGTCGTATGAGAATCCTATTGAAAGAACCTAGATCAACATTAAGTTGGCACAGAGACCCTGAACCGAGACTACATATACCTATTATAACTAATCCAGGTTGTATAATGGTTATTGATAACGTTGCTAAACACATGCCAGCAGATGGGTCAGTTTGGATTACAAATAATACTAAGTACCACAATGCATTTAATGGTGGAGAAGAAAATAGAATACATTTAGTTGCTTGTGTTTTAGATTACAATTTTAATTAATTTGAAAAAAATATTTATCTCATCAGATCACGCTGGATTTAAATTAAAAGAAACTATCAAAGATTATTTAAATAATAAAAAATTTAATTTTGAGGACCTTGGTCCAATGGACGATAGTAGTGTTGATTATCCTGACTATGCTCATAAAGTTGCAAAAAAAGTTAAACTTAATAAAAGCAATATTGGAATTTTAGTGTGTGGATCTGGTACAGGTATGAATATTGCGGCAAATAAGCATAAAAATGTACGTGCAGCACAATGTTTTAATATAAAATCAACAAAATTATCCAGATTGCATAATGATGCAAATATCATTACATTAGGTTCAAGATTGATATCCAAAAAAAATGCTATAAGGTTTATAAGTATTTTTTTAAATACAAAATTTGATGGTGGGAGACACCTAAAAAGAATAAAAAAAATATAATTATGTCTAGTGAAAAAAATTATTTAAACGAAAGTTATAAAAGTTTCTTTGAAGATAGTTTGTCGGTAAAAGATCCAGAGCTTTACAAAGCTATAAAGGATGAATTAATCAGACAACAACAACATATAGAACTAATTGCTTCTGAAAATATAGTCTCTCAAGCGGTATTAGAAGCTCAAGGCTCAGTTTTAACCAATAAATATGCAGAAGGTTATCCTGGTAAAAGATATTATAATGGTTGTGAGCATGTTGATGTTGCAGAAAATCTTGCAATTGAAAGATTAAAAAAATTATTTAATTGTAAATTTGCAAACGCACAACCACATTCAGGTGCTCAAGCAAATGGTGCAGTATTTTTAGCTTTGTTAAGCCCAGGAGATACATTCATGGGTATGAGTTTAAATTCAGGTGGTCATATTACTCATGGATTAAAAATTTCAATGTCAGGTAAATGGTTTAACGCAATAGGGTATGATGTTGATAAAGAGTCAGAATTAATTGACTATGATAATGTTGAAAAACTCGCTTTAGAACATAAACCTAAACTAATAATAGCAGGTGGAAGTGCTTATTCTAGAGTAATTGACTTCAAGAGATTTAGGGACATAGCAGATAAGGTTGGCGCATATTTAATGGTTGATATGGCACATTTTTCGGGTTTGGTTGCAGGTAAAGGTTATCCAAATCCTTGTGATTATGCACATGTTGTTACATCAACTACACACAAAGTATTTAGAAGTGCCAGAGGTGGTATTATTTTAACTAATCATGAGGATCTTGCTAAAAAATTTAATACAGCTGTTTTTCCTGGTTATCAGGGTGGACCTTTGATGCATATTATTGCAGCTAAGGCTGCTGGATTTTTAGAGGCCTTACAACCAGAATTTCAAAATTATATTAAATCTGTTTTAGCAAACGCTAAGATGCTTGCAGAAACTTTAAAAAATAATGGATTTAAAATTTATTCTGATGGAACGGATACCCATTTGATGTTAGTAGATTTAAGACCTTATAATGTAAAAGGCAATCTTGCAGCTGAAAGTTTATCTAGAGCAAATATAACGTGTAATAAAAATGGTATTCCTTTCGATACAGAAAAACCTATGATTACCTCAGGTATTAGATTAGGTACTCAAGCAGCTACTACACGAGGTTTTGGATTAAGCGAGTTTAAAACTGTTGGAGAATTAATTACAAAAACACTTAAAGGATTGTCAGAAAACCCTTCTGATAATAGCAAAATAGAAGAAGAAGTTAAAAATGAAGTTATTTCTTTAACTTCATCATTTCCGATATATAAGAACCTTTAGTAAATGATTTGTTCAATATGTAAAAAAGGGGAGACCTCTGTTGTCGACTCTAGACCAACAGAAGATGGTACAGCTATAAGAAGACGAAGACTTTGTGTTTGTGGAGCTCGTTTTACAACTTTTGAAAGGGTTCAATTTAGAGAATTGATGGTAGTTAAAAAAAATGGAAGAAAATCTACATTTGATAGAGATAAACTATCCAAATCTATTTATATTGCCCTTAAAAAGAGACCAATAGACACTGAAACAATAGAAAAATTTATAAGTCAGATTTCAAGATCATTAGAAGAACTTGGGCAAAGTGAGATATCCACTAATACAATTGGCACTATGGTTATGGAGGGTTTAAAAGATTTAGATCCAGTTGGATATGTAAGATTTGCATCAGTATATAGAAACTTTAGAGAAGAAAAAGATTTTGTACAATTCGTGGACAAACTAGATGTCTACAAAAAAAGATAAATTTACATTAAAAGATAAACTTTTTATGGAGATTGCCCTAGACTTGGCTAGATCTCGTCATGGACTTACAGGATTAAATCCATCAGTAGGCTGTGTTATAGTTAAAAATGATAAAATAATTTCTATAGGGCAAACTTCTTTTAATGGAAGACCACATGCAGAATTTAATGCAATTAACAATTGTTATGAAGATTTAGAGAGCTCAAAAATGTATGTTACTCTAGAACCTTGTTGTCATCATGGATTATCACCACCATGTACTGACATAATCATAAAGTCAAAAATTTCAGAGGTAATATATGCTGTTACTGATATAGACAAAAGAGTAAAAAATAAAAGTTTTAAAATTTTAAATTCTAAACGAATAATTGTAAAAAAAGGTTTATTAAAAAATCAAATCGAAAATTTTTATGCTCCTTATATTTATAATAGAACAAAAAATTTACCATATGTTACAGGTAAAATAGCTATTACAAAAAATAACATTATATATAGTAAGTCTCAAAAAAAAATTACAAATATTTATTCAGATCGGTTTACTCATCTTTTGAGATATCAAAACGACAGTTTGATGATAACTTATAAGACATTAAATAAAGATAATCCAAGATTAAATTGTCGTTTAAAAGGTCTGGAAAATTTTTCACCAAAAAGAATTATTTTAGATAGGGAACTTAAAAGTAAAATAAATAGCTATATAATTAAAACTTCAAAAAATAAAAATACTTTAATTTTTTATAATAAAGCTGATAAATCAAAAATTTCTAAATTTAAAAAAAAAGGGATTGTGTTGATTAAATCTAAAATTGACAGAAATAAAAAGATTAATATTAGAGAAGTTTTAAAAAAATTGTTTGAACATGGTTGCCGAAATTTACTTATAGAGGGTGGTAATAATTTAACTAATACTTTGATTAAAAATAAAATTTTTAATAAATTTTATTTATTTAAAAGCCCAAAGTATGTTTCAAAAACCTCCGACTATTTGAAATTTGAAGGTTTAGGTACATTAAATCAAAAATATAAAAAAAAGATTAATTTAAATCTGAATTTGCGAAAAGATAGAATAACATTATATAAGTAGAATATATGTTTAATGGAATTATATATAACCAAGGAAGCATCACTAAACTGATAAAAAGACCCAAGGGACTTAATATTTTTGTAAAAAGTAACCTCAAAGTTTCTAAAAAAGATATGGGATTATCAGTTGCCTGTGATGGTGTCTGCCTAACTTTAATTTCATATAAATCTAAAATTATGGAATTTTATCTATCAAAAGAAACAATTATTCGCTCTAAATTCAAATTTTTAAAAATAAGAGATAAAATTAATTTAGAATTACCTTTAAAATATGGGACAAAAATTTCAGGACATATTTGTCAAGGACATGTTGATACTGTTGGTAAGGTACTTAGTATTAAAAAGATAGATAAATCATTTCTTTTTAATTTTGAATTACCTAAAAAAGAGAGAAAACACTTAATTGAAAAAGCATCAATCTGTGTAAATGGTATTTCTCTTACAATTTCAAAAGTGACTAAAAAAGGTTTCCAAATTTGGATTATCCCACACACCTACAAGGAAACTAATCTATCAACTCTAAAAAAATATAGTTTAGTTAACATAGAGATAGATATCCTGTCTAAATACGTTAGGAATTATTTTAATGAAAAAAAATAATTTTGCATCAATCGAATCAATAATAAGTGTAGCCAAAAAAGGAGGGATGTTTATCTTGGTAGATGATGAAAAAAGAGAAAACGAGGGAGATTTAGTTATTTCTACTTCAGACTCAAGCGCAAAAAATATAAATTTCATGGCAAAATATGGACGAGGTTTAATTTGTCTAGCACTTGATAATCTTCAAGCAAAAAGATTGAATTTATCCTTAATGTCACCAGTAAATAAATCAAGAAACAAAACAGCTTTCACAATTTCAATTGAAGCTAAAAAAGGAATAACAACAGGCATATCAGCAAAAGATAGGGCTAGAACAATTAAAATTGCTTCGAAAAAAAATGTAAATAGAAAAGAAATTGTTTCTCCTGGTCACGTATTCCCAATTATAGCCAAAGACGGAGGAGTTCTTGTTCGAGCAGGACATACTGAAGCGTCGGTGGATATATCCAGATTAGCAAAAAAAAATAACTCTGCTGTAATTTGTGAAATTATGAATGAAGATGGAACAATGGCCAAAGGTCAGGACTTATTTAATTTTGCGAAAAAACATAAATTAAAAATTGGAAAAATCGAGGATCTGATCGCTTATAGACTTAAAAAGGAAAAACTTATTAAACTTAAAAAGCAAAGTAGGATTGATGTAAAAAATCAGAAATTTAATATTAGAATTTATGAGAATCTTTTAGATGGTTCAGAACATTTTGCTTTAATAAAAGGAAAAATAAAAAAAGGTATTGCACCAAGAGTGAGAGTAATTTCATCTAATGTAGTTCAAAATTATCTTATAAATCAATCATTACCAAATTCATTTTATAAAACGTTAAATTATTTTAAAAAACATCAAAATTGTGTTTTGGTGTTTATTAAAGACTCAAATTTAAAATCTGTAACACAAACTTTAAAAGATTATAAAAACAAAGAATTTTATAAGAAAGGAAATGATAAGTTGATAAGAAATTATGGTATAGGAGCACAAATAATTAAAGATTTAAAAATAAAAAATATGATATTAATCACCAAATCACCAAAAAAAGTTATTGGTCTTGATGGATATGGTATAAAAATTATAAAACAGGAATTAATTTGATGAAAAAAAAATATCTAATTGTTGTAGCAGATTATTATAAGGATATTGCTAATGGTTTAATAAGAAGTGCTTTAAAAAAAATTCCCAGAAAAAATATAATAAAAATTATTAGAGTACCTGGTGCTTTTGAAATTCCAGTTACAATTTCAAAAAATTTGAGAAAATATGATGGTTTTTTAGCTCTAGGATGTGTAATTAAGGGTCAAACCCCACACTTCGATTTCATTTCTAAAGCTTCAACAGATGCAATAATGAAATTATCTGTGGATAGCAAAAAACCAATTGGAAATGGAATCATTACTTGTCTTAATATGGCGCAAGCAAAAGTTAGAAAAAGAAAAGGTGCTGAGGCAGCAGAAGCTGTGATTTCAGTTTTGTCTCAAAAATGAGAACTCATTTTAATGCCAAAAATAACCCAAGAGTTATAATTATTCAGAAATTATATGGAAAATTTTTTAATGAAGATGATGATTTAGATTTTCCAAAACATAGATTTAAAAAATTTATTAAAGACATTGTTTTAGGGACTATAGAAAGAAACGATCTCATTTTAGATGAATTAAATAGTAAACTAGGTAATGAATTTGTATTTGAAAAATTAGACAAAGTTTTTCAAACAATTTTAAAAGCAGCAACTTATGAATTTATGTATAAACCAAATTTATCAATTAATATAATCATTAAAGAATATTTAGATTCATCCAATTTTTTTCTTGAAGACTCACAAACAAAGTATCTTAACGCTTTATTAGATAACGTTGGAAAAAAATTAAGATCTAACAATGCATGAATTTGATCTTATAAAAAATTATTTTTCAAAAATAGCTAAAAACAATAGATCTGCTCTTAATCTAAATGACGATGTTTTTTTTGATAAAAAAAAGGGTGTTGTTATATCTGTAGACACATACAATATTGGCACTCATTTTTTTAATTTCAAATCACCTGATTTAGTAATAAAAAAGATATTAAGATCATCTATTTCTGATTTAATTTGTAAAGGTGTGAAACCACAGTTTTATTTTATTTCTGGGTCTGGTAATAAAAAAACATTTACAAAAAATAATTTATATAAAATCTCAAAATCACTCAAATCAGAGCAAAATAAATTTAAAATTAATTTATGTGGTGGCGACACAACCTTTTCAAACAAACTAAGTTTTACAATAATTTCATTAGGATATTCAAATAAAATAATTTATCGTAATAAAGCTAAATTAAATGATGATATTTATGTTACTGGAAATTTGGGAGATAGTTATTTAGGACTTAAAGTATTAAGTAATAAATCTAGATTTAAAAATAAAGATAAATTATTTTTTGTGGATAAATATTACAAACCTAATCTACCTTTGAATTTAACAAAATATCTTTTAAAATTTGCAAATAGTTCAATTGATATTTCGGACGGATTAATTGATGATTTGACAAAAATGATTAATACACAAAATTTATCTTTTCACTTATTTGAAAAGAAAATACCTGTGTCCAAACAATTGAAAAATTTGATTAAAAAAGAAAGATTAAATAAAATTAATTTAATCTCTAAAGGAGATGATTATCAAACATTATTTACTGCAGACGCAAATAAATTTAGAATCATTCAAAACGCATCTAAAACAACAGGAATTAAAATAACTAAAATAGGTAAAATTATAACTGGTAAAGATAGATCAGTTATATTTGATGAAAAAGGCAAGCAAATACAAGCGAAATCTAAAGGATATATTCATCGGTTCTAGAAGTTAATCGTTGTCTTTTCTATCTTTTTTTGTATTGTGCGGGCTTGAAAATTTAACAACCAACAACTTAAGGTTAATATGAGCGGAACAGTCGAAACAATACTATTATACACAATCGGAGCTGGTTTATTATCTATCGTTTACGGATTTTTAACTGGTAAGAATATTCTTAACTCAAGTGCAGGAAATGCAAAAATGCAAGATATTGCATCTGCAATTCAAATTGGTGCAAAAGCATACTTAGCAAGACAATACAAAACTATTGCTATTGTTGGTGCTGTGGTTTTAGTAATTGTAAGTATTTCATTTAGCCCTTTAGTAGGTCTTGGATATTTAATAGGTGCTGCCTTATCTGGTATTGCAGGTTATGTTGGAATGTTAGTTTCTGTTGAAGCAAACGTAAGAACAGCAGAAGCATCTAGAAAGGGCTTAGCTCAAGGTCTATCTATTGCATTTAAATCTGGTGCTGTCACTGGAATGTTGGTTGCTGGTCTAGCATTGTTATCTATAGCTGTTTATTATTATATATTGTTAAAATCTAATGTAGATGAAAGGGAAATTGTAAATGCCTTAGTTGCATTAGGATTTGGTGCATCTTTAATTTCAATTTTTGCAAGATTGGGTGGTGGAATTTTTACCAAAGGTGCTGATGTTGGTGCTGATTTAGTTGGAAAAGTAGAAGCTGGAATTCCAGAAGATGATCCTAGAAACCCTGCTGTAATCGCAGATAATGTTGGTGATAACGTAGGTGACTGCGCAGGAATGGCTGCTGATTTATTTGAAACTTATGCAGTTACAATTGTTGCAACTATGGTTTTATCCTCAATTTTTTTTGTTGGAGACCTTAATATGATGATTTATCCATTATCTATTGGTGCTGCATGTTTGTTAACATCTATTGTTGGAACATTTTTTGTTAAACTTGGGAAAAGTAATAATGTTATGAATGCTTTATACAAAGGGTTTGTTGTCTCTGCTTTAGCATCTTTAGTAATACTATGGCCTGTTACTGATCAAGTAATTGGTTTTGCAAATGAATATACCGTAAATGATAAAACTTTTAATGGAATGGATCTATATTATTGTGGTGTTATAGGTTTAGTTATTACTGGATTATTAATATGGATTACTGAATATTATACAGGAACAAGCTATAGACCTGTTAAATCTGTTGCATTATCTTCAACAACTGGTCATGGTACTAACGTTATTCAAGGATTAGCTGTTTCCATGGAAGCAACAGCTATTCCTGCATTAATAATTGTTGCGGGTATTCTTGTTACAAATACTATTGCTGGACTTTTTGGCATTGCTATTGCGGTAACTACTATGCTTGCATTGGCAGGTATGGTTGTTGCGTTAGATGCATATGGACCAGTTACTGATAATGCAGGTGGAATTGCAGAGATGTCTAATTTAGATAAAAAAGTGAGAAAAACAACTGATGCTTTAGATGCTGTAGGTAATACCACAAAAGCTGTTACTAAAGGTTATGCTATTGGTTCGGCTGGTTTAGGTGCGTTAGTTTTATTCGCAGCTTATACTGAAGACATTAAACATTTTTCAAAAGAAGCAGGATCTGCATTAGAAGGTATTGTAGTTACATTTGATTTATCTAACCCCTATGTAGTTGTTGGTTTACTAATTGGAGGAATGTTACCTTATCTTTTTGGTTCAATGGGTATGCAAGCGGTTGGAAGAGCAGGTGGAGCAGTTGTTGTTGAAGTAAGAAGACAGTTTAAAAAATTTCCTGGTATTATGAAGAGAAAACAAAAACCTGATTATGCTAAATTAGTAGATTTGCTTACTGTTGCAGCTATAAAGGAAATGATAATTCCATCTTTGTTACCAGTTTTATCACCTGTGGTTTTATATTTTATAATTTTATCAATTGGTGGACAAGTTGCTGCTCTAGCAGCAGTTGGAGCTATGTTACTTGGTGTTATTATTACTGGTTTATTTGTTGCTGTTTCAATGACTGCTGGTGGTGGTGCCTGGGATAATGCGAAGAAGTATATAGAAGATGGTAATCATGGTGGAAAAGGCTCTGAAGCTCATAAAGCTGCTGTGACTGGTGATACTGTAGGAGATCCTTATAAAGATACAGCAGGACCTGCGGTTAATCCAATGATTAAAATAACAAATATTGTAGCATTACTTTTGTTAGCAGTTATCGCTGGCTAATTTCTTCGCTACGTTTTTTTGCACGTTGACCAAGAGGGTCGTTCATTTTTTGTCTCATGCTAGACATGAATTCGTAGATGAACGATGTTTTTCTGAACTGATCACCTGTTTTGTTTTGAACAATTTTTATATCTGCCATATCTTCTTTGTTGTAAAACTTTTTTTTTTTTAAAATTCCATAATTATTGATTTCTAAAACAAGAACATCATTTTTAAAAATTTTCATTTTACCTAAACTTCTTAAATTTGATTGTGTTTGCTTTCTTTCAATATATATCCATACATCATTATCAAATTTGCTTTTTGTTAGTGGGCTACCAAGTATTTTTTTAATATCATTTTTGTTACTTTTATCTAAGATTAATTTTGTCTGTTTTTTTTCTAAAAAAGGAACACCATGATGCTCAATGACAGGTTTCATTGAACAATTTGAAACTACAAAAGATATTAAAATTATATATAATAATTTGTACATGAATGATAAATATTTATATCTTTATAACACTTTAATAAATTACTCTAGAAATAAAGAGCTTTATAAAAATCTCAATAGGGAAGACAATTTTTCAGATCGATTAACTCTTTTTTTACTTCATTTTTCTTTCTTTTTAAAAAATTTTAAAAATGAGAAAAATAAGATTACTTTACAAGAAATTTATGACTTCAATTTCAGACAATTAGAGTTAAGTATTAGAGAAATTGGTTATGGAGATCAATCAATTAATAAGAAAATGAAAAATTATATAAATTTATTTCACTCAATGGTATCAGAGGTCCATTTTTGGGACAGCCTATCTCACAGTGAAAAATTAAATAAAATTTCTAATTTTTTAGGTGATTTTAATAATAATTATGAATTACTTGATTATTTCGATAAATTTAACTTAAATTTATCAAAAAAAACTTTGAATTCTTATTTAAAAAGTGTAAGTAACCCATAATTATGGCTGTACCGAAACGAAAACAAACCCCTTCCAGAACTGGCATGAGAAGAGCTCAAACTATGAAATTTTCAACTAAAAATATAGTTGAAGATAAAAAGTCAGGTGAATATAGACTTTCTCATCATTTAGACTTTAAAACAGGAATGTATAGGGGAAGACAAGTTTTAGATCCGAAAGAATAGTATATAATCACTTTATAATGTCAGATATGATAAAAATTGCAGTTGATGCAATGGGTGGTGATGGGTCACCAAAAAAGGTGATTGATGGCATTATCTATAATCATTCTGCAAATAAAAATGTTTTTTTTAAAATTTTTGGTGACAAAATTAAGATAGATCCATTAATTGAAGGAAAAATTTCTAAAGAATTTTTTGAAATCATTCATACAGAAAAAAAAATTGAGAGTACTGATAGTCCCTTAGAAGGAGCGAAGAGAGGTAAAGATACAAGTATGTGGCTTGCTGTTCAGAGTGTTAAGGATAAAGAAGCAGATATAGTAATATCTGCTGGTAACACAGGTGCATTACTAGTCGTATCAAAGTTAAATTTAAAAATGATTGAAAATATAGATAGACCTGCTCTGTCTGCATTATGGCCAAATAAAAAAGGAATGAGTGTTGTATTAGATTTAGGTGCAAACATTGAGTGTAGTTCAAAAAATTTATTAGACTTTTCAATCATGGGAGCCTCTCTATACACCTCACTTTATCCTAATGATAAACCAAATGTTGCATTATTAAATATTGGTTCAGAAGAACTTAAGGGTAATGAGACGATTAAAGAAACTTATCAATTATTAAATGAAAAAAAATCTAATAATTATAATTTTGCTGGATATATAGAAGGAAATCATCTTATGGACGGAAAAGTAAATGTAATTATTTCAGATGGTTTTACAGGAAATGTTGCATTAAAAACAGCTGAAGGTACTGCTAATTTTATCACTAGTGAATTAAAAAATGCTATGACTGGTTCTTTATTAGGTAAAATTTCTTCATTATTGAATTTATCTAACCTAAATAAATTTAAGAAAAGACTAGACCCAAGATTATATAATGGAGCTATCTTTATTGGATTAGACTCTCCAGTTGTTAAAAGTCATGGAGGAACAGACTATATTGGTTTTTCAAATTCATTAGATGTTTGTCATAGAATTATCAAAGGTAATTTGATAGAAAAGATTAAGCAAAATATCTAATATGAGAATTAATTTAACTAAAAAAGACTTAGTTAATTTAGTTTATATGCAACTTGGTTTTTCTAAACAAATATCAGAAAATTTAATTGAAGATTTTTTTTCAACTATTACGTCTAATATTAAAAAAGAAAAAAAATTAAAATTATCTAAATTTGGTACTTTTTCTATAAGACAAAAAAAATCTAGGATAGGAAGAAATCCTAAAACAAAAGAAACAAAAGTAATTTCAGGTAGAGATGTAGTTTTGTTTAAGCCGTCAAAAGAATTTAAAGAATTTGTTAATTTAAAAAACGATGGATAAATCAGATAATGCTTATAAAACTATTGGTGAAGTTGCTAGAATATTAGACCTTAAACCTAATTCTAAAGGATCACAGTCAACACATGTTATAAGATTTTGGGAAACTCAATTTAAGCAAATCAAACCAAAGATATTAAATTCTAACAGAAGATATTATGATGAGAAAACAATAAATCTTCTTAAAAAAGTTAAATTTTTACTTAAAGATCAAGGTATGACTATAAATGGTGTAAAAAAAATATTAAATAATGAAGCTTCTTTAGAGCTTGACGAAATTGCAGATAAATCTATAAGAGCTGAAAATTTAAAAAATAAGCTACTAAAAATTTCTAACAAATTAAAAGAACTTAAAAATGGCAAAAAAAACACACGTTAAAGTAAGAATGGTTCCTGAGGCTAAGCCAGATAGTCCTTATTTTTATTACGTAAAAAAACCTGCTGGAGGTGAGAAAGCTAAGGTTAAACTTTCGGCAAAAAAATATAATCCTGATACTAGAAAGCATGAAACGTTTGTGGAAAAGAAGCTTCCACCACACAGTAAGTAATTATTTTTTTTTAAAGTTTCGCTTTTCGTAATCGATATAAGACCAAATCATATTTTTCCATATACGATTAGTAATTTTAGGATCAATTTTTAGTTTTTTTGATTTTGAGTGAATTTTCTTAAGAATAAAATTTATACGTTTTTTATCTACTATTTCTTTTTTAAACTCTTTAAGTTTTAAAACTTCTTTGACAAGATTTGTTCTATATTTAATCAAAGATAATAGTTTATTATCTAACTTATCTAATTTAGATCTTATTATTTCCAATTTTTTTTTGTTTTTAGGCGACATTATATTTATTGGTTTTATTAATAATTATTATATTTATCTAATCATGTACAGTCAGAATTATTCTTTAAATTCTCAATTAAAAATATGGATGATCACTTTATTAGTGATGATCATGCTTATAATTTTAGTAGGGGGCCTAACCAGATTAACCGACTCAGGACTTTCAATTACCACTTGGGAACTTTTTATTGGCACATTGCCTCCTTTATCAAGTGATAAATGGATCGAATATTTTGATCTCTATAAAACAATACCTGAATTTAATGAGCAAAATTTTAATATGACTTTAAATGAATTTAAAATTATTTTTTGGTGGGAGTGGGCACATCGTCAACTTGGTAGACTAATTGGTTTAACAGTCCTTTTGCCCATGATTTATTTTACAATTAAAAATGGTTTTTGGATTTTAAGGGAATATTCAATTATTTTTTTCTTAGTGTGTTTTCAGGGATTTATTGGATGGTATATGGTTTCAAGTGGATTGGTTGATAGAGTTGATGTTAGTCATTATAGATTATCACTTCATTTAGTTACAGCTTTTATAATTTTATCTATAGTTTTTTGGAAATATTTAAATCTTACTGATGTAAAAATTAATCAGATTAATATTAAATTATTCTCAATTAAATTCTTTCTTTTATTATTATTTTTACAATTAATTATTGGAGCATTTGTTTCAGGGATGGATGCGGGAAAAATTTATAATACTTGGCCTTTGATGGGCTCATCATATTTTCCTGATGACAGTATGATTGCTGATTTTTTTAACCTAAAAGTATTTGATGATCAATCACTTGTTCAATTTATTCATAGAAATTTAGCGTATTTAATTGTCATAATATATTTTTATATACTTTTTTTTGTTTTAAAAAATGAAAGTGTAAATTTAAGAACACCAATTTTCATTATTGGAATCGCTTTATTGTTTCAAATTTTTTTAGGTGTTCTAACAATTTTATCTGGAGTAAAAATGCTTTATGCGTCTCTACACCAGATAAATTCTATTTTAATAATACTTTCAACTTTGTATTTTCTTTATATTGTGGAACATAAAAAAACCAATTACTAGTTCACGTTTTAGACACTAAAACCACAAATTAGCTAACAGCTTTTAAATTACCCTTCGAAGATTTATTCAATGCTTGATCTAGATCCTCAATAATATCATCAATGTGTTCAATGCCGATACAAAGTCTTACATAGCTTTGAGTAACACCTGATGCAGCTAGCTCCTTCTCATTTAATTGACTATGAGTTGTACTTGCTGGATGAATTGCCAAACTTCTAGCATCACCAATATTAGCAACGTGATAGAACATCTTTAAAGACTCGATAAATTTTTTACCAGCTTCAATACCACCTTTAAGTTCTATACCAACCATTGGTCCATTTCCACCTTGAAGATATTTTTTTGCTCTATCAGCTATAGGTTTATCATGTTCAGTAGAATAAATAACTTTTGTAACTTCTTTATGCTTTTTAAGAAAATCAACTACATATTCAGCATTAGCACAATGTTGTCTCATTCTTAAAACAACTGTTTCAAGCCCTTGAATTATTGCAAAAGCATTATCTGGAGCCAGAGCTGATCCCAAATCTCTTAATAAACAAACTCTTGCCCTAACTGCAAATGGTACATTGGCACCAGTTAGTTCTGGTACAGCTTTTCCCCAGATAACACCACCATAACTTGCATCTGGTTCGTTAAACAATGGTTGTCTCTTAGGATCTGCAGTCCAATCAAAGTTACCACTGTCAACGATACTTCCAGCTACTGCTGTCCCATGACCACCTATGTATTTTGTAAGTGAGTGAATTACTACTGCAGCTCCGTGTTCAATCGGTTTACATATTACTGGTGCAGCTGTGTTATCCATGATTAATGGTATATTATATTTTCTTCCAATGTCTGAAACTTCCTTTATTGGAAACACCCTTAAATATGGATTTGGTAATGTTTCACCGTAAAAAGCTCTAGTTTTATCATCTATTAACTTTTCAAAATTTTCAGGATTACTTGGATCTGCATATCTTATCTCTATCCCAAGTTTGCTAAGTGTATGTGTGAATAAAGATACTGTACCACCATAAAGATCAGTTGAGCTTACTATATTATCACCGGCTTGGGCTACATTTAATACAGCAAACGTTGATGCAGTTTGACCTGAGGATACAGTTACACATGATAGACCTCCTTCAAGAGCGGCAACTCTTTTTTCCAGGACATCATTTGTTGGGTTCATTATACGAGTGTAGATGTTGCCAAATTCTTTAAGAGCGAAAAGGTTAGCAGCGTGCTCTGTATTGTTAAATTGGTACGATGTTGTTCTATAAATTGGAACAGCTACTGCGTTCGTCGCTGGATCACTCCTATAGTCACCACCATGTATGGCAATAGTTTCAGGGTTATTTCTTTTTTTAGTCATTTTACTCCTTTTTTAGTGCTTCAACATTATGTTAGGCGCACAATACAGTTCAAATGCCTACCGATTTTATTAATTTTATGAAATTTCCTTTTTAGCAGTTATAAGCCCGCAATAGGATCAAATCGGCGAATAATTTCTAGCATATTAGCTACATATTTCAAGCTAAATATAAAATTGACTTTGTAATTATTAATAGTATTAATCCTCGCACAATGACAAAATTCACTAAAAAAGACCAATTAAACTCATCTTGGTATGAAATAGACGCAAAGAATGCAGTAGTTGGAAGATTAGCAACTGTTGTTTCCAATATCATAAGAGGCAAGAACAAAACTACATACACACCTCATATGGATGATGGTGACTTTGTTGTTGTTAAAAATATTGAACAAGCAAAATTCACTGGAAAAAAATTTCAAGATAAAAAATATTACAGACACACTGGTCATCCAGGTGGAATTAAAGTTACAACACCTGAGAAACTTCATGAAAAAAAACCTGGAGAAACTTTAAAAATGGCAGTTAAAAGGATGTTACCCGGTGGAGTATTGGGAAGAAAACAGTTAACAAAATTAAAAATTTATGCAGGAAATGAACATCCACATTCAGCACAAAATCCGACTGTAATAGAGTTAGATAAATTAAATAGTAAAAATATAGCTAGAAACTAAGATGGAAAATACTCAATCAGCATCAAAATCTCCAAAATTAAAATTAGATTTTAAAGATAGTAAATACGCTACTGGTAGAAGAAAAACATCAATTGCAAAAGTTTGGTTAAAAAAAGGTTCTGGTAAAATTTATGTAAATGGTAAATTATTTAGTGATTATTTTGCAGATGAAACTCATAAAATGCAAATTACGAGACCTTTTGAAATTATAAATCAAGCAACAGACTACGATGTTAGATGCAGTGTAAAAGGAGGAGGACCTACAGGCCAAGCAGGGGCTATGGTTCACGGTATTTCAAAAGCTTTAGTATTATTTGATGAAAATCTAAAAGCCACCTTAAAAACAGAGAAACTTACTACCAGAGACTCAAGAGCGGTTGAAAGAAAAAAACCTGGTAGAAGAAAAGCTAGAAGAAGCTTCCAATTCTCTAAAAGATAATTTTTTTTTAATTTTTAACTGTTATAATAAAAAATGTCTAAGCTAAATGCATTAGTTGCTGGATCAACTGGATATATTGGAGTTCAATTAATTAAATTATTAGTTAAACACAAATATATTAATATTAAATACCTTTGTGGAAACTCTTCTGTGGGTAAACACGTCAAATTTTACGATAAATCTTTATCTAAATTTAAATTACCAAAAATTTTAAAATTTAATAAAAAATTATTAAAAGATGTTCATGTTATTTTTACAGCACTTCCAAACGGGGAAGCACAGGATATATCCAAACATTTAAGTAAAAATCATACTCTAATAGATCTTGCTGCAGATTTTAGATTAGAAAAAGCTTCTGATTATTTAAAGTGGTATAAACAAAAACATCGAGCAACTAATTTAATAAAAAAAAGTATTTATTTACTACCTGAAATTAATAGAAAAGAGATTAAAAAATATAATATTATTTCATGTCCAGGATGTTATCCAACATCAATATTGTTACCTCTATTTCCTTTATTTAAGAAAAATTTAATTAAATTTAATAATATTATAATTGATTCAAAATCTGGATATTCAGGTGCTGGTAGAGGAGTTCACAAAAAATATAAAGATAAAAATCTATATGAGTCTTTAAGCGCATATGGAGTTGGTTTTCATCGTCATAATTCTGAAATAGAACAAATGTTAAGAAAATTTACTAAGAAAAAATTTAAGTTTAGTTTTACTCCTCACTTATCACCAATGTTTAGAGGTATTCTGAGCACTATATATGTTGATTTAGAAAATAACATTTCACAAAGCAAAGTATTAAAAACATTAAATAATTTTTATAAAAATGAGAGTTTTATAAAAATATTAAAGTCTGACTCCTTGTTAAGCACTAATGAAGTAATAAATACCAATAACTGTTATATTTCTGTGTGTAAATCTAAATATAGTAATAAAATAATCATTCTATCTGCTATTGATAATTTGATTAAGGGTGGAGCTGGTCAAGCAGTACAAAATTTGAATAATAAATTTAATTTTACTGAAAAGACTGGATTAAAATGAGAAAACTTATAATAATTTTTTTTTTATTAATATTAAACAATTGTTCTTTAAACAAAGATTCTCAATATTGGACAGAAAATTCTATTGAAAGTAAAGCTAATCAAAGAAAATTAAATGAAATATTAAAAAAGTCAGACGATATAACATCAATGACATTAGAGGAATATGAGATTTATATAGATGACTATACAAAAAAGAGTAAATATCCAGATATAAGCAAATGAGTAAATTAATTAATATTGCAGTTGTTGGACTTGGTCAGGTTGGCAATTATTTGCTAAATGAACTAAATACAAAAAAAAAAGATATAGAGCTTAAAACAGGTAAGAAAATTAATGTGGTGGCTGTTTCTGCCAGAAATATTAATAAAAAAAGAAAATTCAAAGTTAATAAAAAAATATTTTACAAAGATCCTTTAGAAATTTTTAAGAAAAATAATATTGATATATTATTTGAAGCCATAGGTTTATCAGATGGAATTTCTAAAAAAGTTGTCGAAACTGCTTTAAAAAGTAAAATCCATGTTATTACACCTAATAAAGCTTTAATCTCAAAACATGGCAATGAGTTAGCAAAACTTGCAGAAATAAATAAAGTTAATTTGGAATTTGAAGCATCAGTTGCTGGTGGTATTCCAATATTAAGATCTATTAAAGAAGGATTGGCAACAAACAAAATGACAAAAGTTTATGGAATTTTGAATGGTACTTCAAATTACATACTATCCGAAATGGAAAATTCAGATGAAAATTTTGCAGATGTTTTAAAAAAAGCACAGATACTTGGTTATGCCGAACCTGGTAATCCAAAATTAGACTTAAATGGTTTTGATGCATTTGCTAAAGTAAGAATTTTATCTGCATTAGCCTTTAACAGTAAAATTTCAAAACATAAATGTCTAATGGAAGGAATAGAAAAAATTGAATTAAAAGATATTAATATTGCTAACCAATTAGATTTAAGAATAAAGCTTCTCGGCATATCTGAGTTAAAAAATAATCAACTTTTTGAAACTGTTCACCCGTGTTTAGTTAATAAAAAATCTTATATTGGTAATGTAAATGGTGTAATGAATGCAGTTATTCTTCAAGGAAAACCTGTTGGTGAAAGTGTATTACAAGGGGAGGGGGCTGGACCTGGACCTACGTCTTCATCTCTACTTTCTGATTTATTATCTATTTTACGTGGGAATATAAAGAAGCCTTTTGGTGTTAGTGTTTCGAAGCTTAAATTTTTTAAACCGTATAATGTTAAAAATTATGTAAATTCCTTATATTTAAGGTTTGAAGTAAAAGATAAGCCTGGCGTATTATCTGAAATAACTAATCGTTTAGCTAAATACAAAATTTCAGTTAAAAGGCTAATTCAGACACCTGATAAGAAAAACAATAAGGCAACAATTGTTATTATTACTCACAAAACAACTGAAAATAATATTCATAATTGTTTGTCTATTTTTAAAAAAAATAAAAATATTTTAAAAACACCAACATTAATTAGATTGCTTGGTTAATGGAAATTTATTTAAAACTTTTTGAAGTTTTATTTCCAGTCTTCCTAATAGTTGGACTTGGATATCATTTGGGTAAAAAAAATCCAGATTTTGATACTTCATTTATAACAACATATGCTGGCAATTTTGGAACACCAGCTCTTGTTATTTTTGCTATCACAGCGGGTGGTGTTACTTTTGACGTATTTAAGGAGTATTTTGCTTATTCAATTGTTTTATTAAGTCTGTTTGGTGTTGTCGGGCTAATATTTCTTATACTCATGAAAAAAGACTATATTCGAGAATTACCCACTTTTATTTTGCCAAATACTGGAAATATGGGAATACCTATATGCTTATTTGCTTATGGTGAATTAGGTATGGGTATAGCTGCAGCAATATCCTCTTTAATTGTTTTACTACATTTTACACTTAATATATTTTTAGCAAAACGCGCCTTTGATTTTAAAACTATATTAAAAAGTCCATCTTTTTATGCGATTTTAATTACTGTGCTCTTTTTATATTTTGAAATACCGTTTCCACAATTTGTATTAAATACTGTAATGCTTTTAGCTTACGGAATGATTGTAATGATCCTTATGTCGTTAGGCGTGGCTCTAACACAAATGAAAGTATTTTCTTTTAAAGATGCTTTAATAACATCCTTTGGAAGAGTAATAATAGGACCTATTATTGGATTTGCTGTTATTAAATTTTTTAATTTATCTGGAATACCAGCTGGTGTTCTGTTAATTCAGTCTTGTATGCCTAGTGCAATCTTGTGTTATTTGATTGCTCACATGTATTCTCCAAAAGAAATTGTAGATAATATATCTAGCACAATAGTTGTATCTACAATCATGTCATTATTTACTATTCCAATTACATTATTCTTTGCTTTAAAATACTTCTATTAAGAGATACCTTTCTTTTATGAAGGCTATAATTTTGAATGCGTCTGCTTGGATGATTGTTCCAGTGATGGATGCATTTGCTAAGTATTTAAGTTCCTCAATGGATGTTCTTCAAATTACATGGGCCAGGTATTTTTTTACTGTCGTTTTTACATTGTCTTTAATGATTATCTTTTATAGGCAATCATTTGTATGGACAAAAAAACCTGAGCTACAATTAATTAGAGGGTTAATTTTTGTTTCTTCAACTTATTTATTCTTTTATGCAATATCAGAAATATCTCTTCCTAAAGCATTGACATTAGCTTTTGTTGCTCCAATTTGTGTTACAGCTTTATCCCCATTATTTTTAAATGAGAAAGTAGGGGTGAAAAGATGGACAGCTGTATTGTTGGGATTTATTGGAACAATGATAGTAATAAGACCTGGTTTTATCGAGCTTAATTATGCAACAATGGCCGCTTTAGGTTGTGGTATTTGTTATGGTTTTTATCTTATAATTACTAGGAAATTGAGTAGCTCAGATAATCCACTCTTAACACTTTTACTATCAGGTTTGATAGGAACAATAATATTAAGCCTATTTGTGCCTTCTGTCTGGGTCAATCCTACATCAAATCAATGGATTTTAATGGCTTTAATAGGCCTCATAGCCTCTGTAACGCATCTTTTTCTAATATTATCTCTAAAATACGCTGATGCATCTAAATTAGCTCCTTTGGGCTATACAGAGATAATTACAAATATACTTATTAGTTACTATTTCTTTCACGAATTGCCTGATAATTGGACTTATTTAGGTTTATTTATTATCGTTCTTAGTGGCCTATATATTTCTAGAAGAGAATATTTACTAACCCACTCTAATTAATAGTAAACAAATAGTTACTAATATATAATCTATTACTTTAATATACATATTTAAATTATTGTAATTATTATGTTTTTTATTATTTTATACATAGATAAATTAATATAAATTATCCGATTAATTACTATTATTTTAAATAGATTCAGGCAAAAATACCAATCTTAACAAAGAAAATAAACCATAATACTTAAAAGTGTTTAATACCAATGGTTTTATTAGCTAATTAAACACAAAATTCAAAATTCTTATTTTAATAAGTGGGTAGGGGAAAAAAAGTTTTTAAAAATTCTTAAAAATTTGACACTAAATTTAGCCTTGATATCATTAAAAAGTAGAGCAATGCAGTTATAGAATATATGTTTTAAGCGGCCATAGAGGTGCTTTATTTTGTTATATCTCGATTTATAGTGCAACTGAAGGGTGAATATTCCTATTCATGTTAAAATAATAACAAATATTTAAAAAAACGTTGATTTTACTAGTGTTTTTAACCATAAAATAGGTCAAAAAAGCTGCTAAATATCAACTTTTTCAGATCTCAATAAACGCAGCTTTGTCTTAATTCCACCTCTCCCTGAGTATCCACCAAGGCCTCCATCGGACCGAATTACTCTATGACATGGTATTTTAGGGGCATAAGGGTTTTTTCCACATGCATTAGCTACGGCACGCGCTGATTTAGGGCTTTTTATAGCTATTGCTACCTGTTTATAGGTTTTAATAGTGCCTTTTGGTATAATTTTAAGGTAATTCCAGACTTTTAATTGAAATTTAGTACCTTTCATCAATAAAAGTTTAAAATAATGAAGCAAACTATAAAGAACACAGTTAAAATTGAAAGATAAATAGTTTCCAGAGTTTTTCCAGATTTTCTATAATTAATAACGCTCAAAATTAAAAAACCAACCGATGTAATTAGGAAATATATTGGTTCAATTACTCCATCTATGCCCATATTTAAATAATATTTCATAATTATTGTTCACACAATGTTATCAATTGTCCTTTAATTTAATAAATTATTTTATTTGACATTATAAAACATTTGATATATTACTAACGATAATTAATTGTTATCAATAGTAATTATATGAATGAACTGACAACAGATTTAAAATCGCTTCATGATGAAACTCTAAATAACCTTAAAAATTCTAAAGCAAATAATACTTTAAGAGCTTATAAATCTGACTTCAAAGATTTTGGAGCTTTTTGTGCGAAGCATGGGTTAAATCATCTACCAACAGAACCAAAAATAATTTCCTTGTACCTAACCCATCTTTCTAAAAAATCAAAAATAAGCACTTTAAGACGAAGATTAGTATCTATAAGCATGATTCATAGACTTAAAGGGTATTATCTAGACACTAAACATCCAATCATCATTGAAAATTTAATGGCAATAAGAAGGGTCCAAGGAAGTATTCAGAAAGGTAAAAAACCTATATTAATCAACCATTTAAAATTAATTATTAATGCAATAAATGAACAACAAACTGAAGAAATAAAAAAACTTCGAGACAAATCAATAATCTTAATTGGCTTTGGAGGAGGCTTTAGAAGAACTGAACTCATTTCAATTGATCATGAGGATTTGGAATTTGTTCCTGAAGGTCTAAAAGTCACTGTTAAAAGATCAAAAACTGATCAATTCGGAGAAGGAATGACTAAAGGACTACCCTACTTCAATAATGAAATTTACTGTCCTGTTAAAAATCTAAAAAAATGGTTAGAAATTTCTAAAATTAAATCTGGATCAATTTTTAGAAGATTTTCTAAAGGTTTATCTTTAACAAACAAAAGATTAACAGACCAATCTGTAGTTTTATTAATGAAAGAATATTTGAAGTTAGCAGGTATCGAAAACGAAAATTATGCAGGCCATAGTTTAAGGTCGGGGTTTGCAACAGTAGCAGCTGATTCAGGCGCTGATGAGCGAAGCATAATGGCTATGACAGGTCATAAAACAACACAAATGGTAAGAAGATATATTAGAGAAGCAAATATATTTAAAAACAATGCACTAAGTAAGATAAAAATTTAAATTCTATGCCAATTTAAGGGATAAAAATTCTTATTATTTGATGGATTAATATCGTTAGAACAAACACATATTTTATTAGGATTTTCATTTAACCACGCTCCCCACCAATGAAAAGTAGAGCCACCAACAATAAAATGTTTTGCATATGAAAACAAATTAAAATCGTTTATCACATCATTTCCACTTACAAAAATAAAATCAGAATCTTTAAAGTAATGTTTTATATTTTCTATATCATTAGACCATATAAAGAAAACAGGATTTGAAATTTTTTTTTTAAAATACAAAACAGCTTTATAAATATATCTAATAAGATCTTGTTTAAATTTTTCAGATTTTAATATATTTATTTTGTTGTTTACTTCATGGGGTTGCTCAGTAAATTTATTAATTCTTATGTGTATTGAAACAGAATTAGTTAGTTTTAAATGATTAATAGTTTTATTATCATAATTGATGTATTGAATTAATGGTTTATACATTTTGATGATATCATTTCTCAAATGTTTAAAATAATTTTCATTTTCAAAATTACCTTGAAGATAAATTATATCTGATAATTGACTTATTTTAGGAATTTTTGGTGGATTAGCTACTTTAATATCATTTATCTTTGTATTCATTTCTCTAATGAATTTTTTTTTAGAGGTAAATTTGTCAAAGATTAATTCTATTTTTTTTCTATATCTTTTAAAAATAGTATCATATTGATTATTTTTAGACGCGATATTTTGTTTTATGTTAAAATAATTAAGCATGTATTTTTGATGAATTCTTAACTGATTTTTTTTTAAAAAATAACCACTTTTGTTATCAATCATTAGATTGTATCCAAATTTTTTACTTAGGGCATAAGCAAAAGAGTACATAAATAGCTGATTACCTAACCCTTCAGAAATCTCTACAATTAATTTTTTTTCCATTTATTTTAATTCTTTTTAACATTTTTATAATTGATTGGTCGAAGTTTTTTTAAGTATAATAAATTTTTCAATTATTATAGAAAATTATTTAAAATCAAATAGATTGTTTTTATTTCCTAATGATAAGTCTATAAGATATTTTGCAATTTTAGTTTCATTAAATAGTTTGAAGTATTTTTTTTTACCATTTCGAGCAATTTTAACTCTCAATTTCTCATTATTTGAATAAAATTTAATTTTATCAGCTAAATCATTAATATCTTTATAAAATATAATTTCATTTTTATTAAAAAAATGATTCATTTTAACTTTTTCATCAATAAAAGTAAGTAAACCATTACCCATTATCGAAGCTATTCTATTACTACTATAATACTTTGTTGGTTTTCCTCTACTTAGGTTTAGGCCCATTTTTGAATTTATTAGTGCATTGTTAAAGTCATTGCCCCAAATTGGTTGTTTGTTTGCAAATCCATAAAAATCATATTTAATTGTTGGAATTTTTTTAACTAATTTATTCAAAAAATTAATTCTTTCATCTTCAACACCTTCTTTAAGAGTTGCTCTATTTACACCATGACTCATTGCGTAAAATAAATCTTTTTTAGGTTTCATTTTAAAAACATCAAAACTTTCAATATTTTTATCAACAGGAACAAAGAAAAAATTAAAGTTCTTTTTATTAATTTTATTTTTAAGAACTGAAGGATCGGTAGTTATAAAATTATGATCTACAATTTCAGAATACATTTGTATGTTTGAAATATTCTTGATTGAATAGTCTAGACTAGACATCACTGGATCTTCATTCCATTGAGATAAAATAAGATTTTTATTTATTGACTTAAATTCATTTAATGTACTTAATTCAATATTCTTTGTATGCCCAAAAAAAATTATATCAGGATTATAATTTTTAAACGTATCTATTAAAAAGTTTTGAAAATTATTTTTATTTGGAATTAAACTGAAAGACTTGTTATTTCTAATATAATCTCTGTCACTAATCTCTAAAACATCGTGACCATTTCTAACAAAACCATTAGTAAATTTTTTTCCTAAGGAAATATTATATAGTCTGTGATTTAATTTCTGCCCTTGATTATACAAATTGATTATTTTTAATTTTTTTTTGATAAAGTTAATATTATAAAATGGGACACAACTTTCACGAATCTGATCTATTATCTTTGTATTTTTACTAATTAGATGTTTAACATTTTTCCTACCCAAAGATTGTAAAAACTTTCTTTTTTTATTATTTGTTATTAATTTTTTAATCTCAATATAAAGTTCATTTGAATTTAAATCTTTTAAAACTATTGCGTTGTTAGTGGTTTCTTTTAACCCACCTTTATTGCTTATAATTGTAGCACAACCTCTTGATGTAGCTTCTAGAGATGTTCTGCCAAATGGTTCATCCCATCTTGATGGTACAACTGCTATTTCAGATTTATTTAAAATATTTAATGTTTTTTTATGATTAACAAACCCTAGTTCTTTGTGTCTTGAGTGATTAATATAAATATTTCTTCTATTTTCATCACCCAATGAATAAGCTTTCCATTTAGGAAATTTGTCTAGTATTCTTATTATAGCATCTTTAAAAACATCATATCCTTTAGAATAATTTAATCTTCCTACAAAAATTATATTTTTTTCCTTTTTTCTTTTTTTTTGTTTATTTACACTTGGATAAACAATTTCAGTTTTAGTTTGTAATTTTGGATCTATATTTAGAAAAAATCTTTCCCTTACCCATGCGCTGACAAATATTATTTTTTCAACAGTTTCTAGTATTTTTAATCTTTCCTTAATTGATTTAGATCCATTCATTGATAGAGGATCATTATGAAAATAAAAAATAAATTTAGATTTAGATTTATTTTCTAATTTAAATAGTAATTTTGGTCTATTGTGAATTTCTACAATATCAAAATTTTTATCATTTATTTCTTTTGTTAATTTTTCTGCATATTCGTTAGTGGTACTTCTTAATTTAGATTTTAAATTTTTCAAATTTATATTTTTATAATTATTGCTTAAATAATCTTTTGATTTTGTGTGACCATAAATTACATTATTTTTTTTATACTTTGATTTTTTATAAAATTCAGAAACCCACAATGAAGCAGCAGAAGCTTTGTTAAATGTATAGTTTTCTTTATAAGGTAAAATAGTAGCTATATTAAGATTTTTTTTTTTTAAATTCATATAATAATCTCAATCTCTCTTTTCTATCGTTTTTTAGCCTATATTCAAATGAAAGTGCTTTTGATTTTAAATAAAATTTTTTTTTATAAATATATTCCCATTTATAGCCTTTAGTTGATTTAGCACCTAAATTTGAATTATGCTTTTCTAACCTTGTATTTAAATTATTAGTGTATCCAACATATGTTTTAGCTGGATAACCATTTAGAGTTTTGATTAAATATACATAGTAAACCATACGAGGTAATCTGACTTATGGCGGTCCCTAGGGGAATCGAACCCCTCTTTCGAGGATGAAAACCACGTGTCCTAACCGATAGACGAAGGGACCGAATTGCTGCTTTTTATTGTAAAATCAATAATTAATCAAGCATATCATTACAAATTTTGTTTTAGTTTTATTACCTTTTTAAGACCAGATGATTTGTGTGTCACTAATGTCTCTGAAATAAAAATATTGTCTTGAATTTTAATACCTGCCACTAAATCACCAGAAGTAATGCCTGTTGCACAAAAAATAGAATCACTTGTAACTATTTCATTTAATTCATATTTTTTTGTTAAATTATTTATTCCCATATTTTTTGCCCTTGCTTTGTCATTATCAGTTTCAAATATAAATCTTCCCTGAAAATTACAATTAAATGCATCCAAAGCAGCTGCAGCTAGAACACCTTCTGGACCACCCCCAATACCTAAAAAAATATCAACATTATATTTTTCTTCAGTAACTAGTAAAGCTCCAGAAACATCACCGTCAGTAATTAATTTTAGATTTACTTTTAATTTAATTAACTCATCTATAATTTCTTTATGCCTTGGTCTATCAAGAATACAGGCAGTTAAATTTTCTGGTTTTTTGTTTAAATAATCACTTAAATTAAAAATATTTTGTCTAACACTATAATCCAAATCAATTACATTTTTTTCACTAACTCTAGCAGATATTTTTTCCATGTAAGTTTCGGGTGCATTAAATAGACTATTTTTTTCTCCTATAGCTATTACAGATAAAGCTCCAGGAAGGTTGTTTGCAGCAAAATTAGTACCTTCTAATGGATCAACTGCTATATCAAAATTAGGTCCTTCATTAGTTCCAACTTTCTCACCTATGTAAAGCATTGGTGCTTCATCTAATTCACCCTCACCTATTACTATCTTACCCTGAATATTCATTTTATTTAATTCATTTCTCATAGAGTCTACAGCAGCTTTATCTGCAGCAATTTTATTTTTTTTTCCAATATGATATGATGAAGCTAGTGCTGCTTTTGATGTTACGAAAGCTAATTGATCTACAAATCTTTTATCTATTGCCATTAAACTTTTTCATCTACTAAATCTTCTCGTTTAATTTTAGTTTCAAATTCTCTTAAACGTTTATAAACACTGGCAAGTTCAATAATAGTTGGCCAAGCTTTTAATAAATATTGCATAGATCCTTCAACTCTTCCAAAGGCTCTAATAATTTGTTGCATAACTCCTAATGTAACTACACCTGCAACAATAGCTGGAGCTAAAAAAACATAAGCGGATAAAACGTTGGCTTGTAAATATGCAATTCGACCGATATTAAAATACAAATATCTTATATAACTTAAAAAGTGAATTTTTCGCACATCATCAAACAATTCATCTATCCTTTTTGGTCTTACACTGCCATCATCCTCTGCAATAACTAATATTTTCCTATACGCAGCTTCTTGTTTTTGTAAATCATATTCGATACCGACTAATCTTAATATTAAACCGAGAACAATTAAAAAAATAGTTCCCCCTATTGTCCAGATTAAAGCTCCTACAATTAAACCATATTCCCATTCGCCAAAAAAGAAAATAGGAATACCCACACTTAAGCCAAATAATATGGGAATAAATTGTATCAAAATCATAATAGACTCTATTAAACTTGTTCCTAATCCTTCCATGATTCTTGTAAATTTAATTGTATCTTCTTGAACTCTTTGTGATGCACCTTCAATTTTACGAGCTTTGTCATAAACAGAGTGATACCACTCAACCATCGATGTTCTCCATCTGAATAAATAATGAGCTGTAAAAAAACTAATAGCTACATAAACAGCAATATACATTGCTGCTAATGAAATAAATGAAAACAAACTCCCAAAATATTCCTCAATTGAAACTGCGTTTGGCTCAGCAAGTGCTTTTTGTATCATGTCATAAAAAACACCAAACCATTCATTAATTTTTACATCTATTTCGACTTGAACCCAAAGTGATGAAAGAATTATAAAAGAACCAATCCAAGACCAATAGAACCAATGCTTTTCAATGAAAAATCTAAACATTTTTATTTAAGAAAATTGTCTGCATAAGACTTTTTTACTGTTTTTCTTTTTCTCGGTTCAATTAGTTCATAATCAATTTTTTTCTTTTTTGCATAATTAATTGCTAAATCTTTAGATGAAAATTCCAGTTTTAGCTCTGTATAAGTATCAGATGAACTTTCCCAACCCATCAAAGGGTTTCTAGTTGGATCTTTAGTTTTAAATTCTAAAATCCATTTATTATTTTTTGCTAAACCAGATTGCATTGGGTTTTTATTAGGTATGTATATAACTGCTTTTTTCATAAAGATGGTCGGAGTGGCAGGATTCGAACCTGCGACCCTCTGGTCCCAAACCAGATGCGCTACCAGGCTGCGCTACACTCCGATCCGAGTACTAATACAGCAGTTATTGATAATTTCAATGTATAAAGAGGCCAAAATTAAAAGAAATTTGATTAAAATCTGGTATATAACGAAGCATGATAATAACTTGTCCAAATTGTAACAAGCAATTTAAAATTGATAATTATTTAATTCCTGATGATGGTAGAGATTTACAATGTGGATCTTGTGAGCATGTTTGGTTTTATAAAACGGAAGATATAAGTGAAGCTCCATTAACATTAAATGAAATTATTCCTGAGAACGAAGTAGACAAAGATATAGGAATAAAAGATAAAAATTTAAAATTTAGCAAAAAATTACAGCAAGAAGAGATAATTAAACCCGAGATAAAAAAAAAAATATCAAAAGAAATTCCAAAAAATATTTACAAGTCTTCAACCAAAGGATCCAAATTTTTCTCTTATTTAGTGGTATTTATTATATCTTTTGTAGCATTAATAATCTTGCTAGATACTCTAAAAAATCCACTAATTAATGTGATTCCTGGATTAGAGATTATACTATTTAACCTTTTTGAAACATTGCAAGATATAAAACTATTTATTATAGACCTAATTTAAATTTATCATGATTAATTATATATCTAAACCTTTTAGATGGTTCTTTAAATTAGAAGCTGCAAGTGGTCTTGTACTATTGTTTGCTGCAATAATTGCATTATTTATAAGTAATTCTGGGCTTGCAGATTTATATTTTGCTACTCTAAATAAATATTTATTTATAGGCATTAATAATTTTGGATTAAAACTATCAGTATTACATTGGATTAATGATGCTTTGATGGCAATTTTCTTTTTTTTTGTAACCCTAGAGATTAAAAGAGAATTTTTACAAGGGGAGCTTTCAAATATCAAACAAGCTTTATTGCCAATAATAGCTGCTGTAGGCGGAATGTTAGTTCCAGCATTATTTTATGTTTTTATAAATTTAGGTGATAGTGAAACTTTAAATGGATGGGCAATTCCCTCAGCAACAGATATTGCATTTTCACTAGGAGTGTTATCTTTGTTGGGTAAAAGAGTTCCTTTATCATTAAAAGTATTTTTAACAGCATTAGCTATAATTGATGATTTAGGAGCAATAGTAATTATTGCCTTATTCTATTCTGGAGATTTGAGTATCAAGTATTTAACATTAATGTTATTAGCTTTTATTGTTTTACTATTAATAAATAAATTTAATATTAAAAAATTTTTACCGTATTTGGTTGTAGGACTTTTCCTTTGGGATTTTACGCATAACTCTGGCATCCACGCTACCATTGCTGGTGTTTTACTGGCTATGACAATACCTCATAGAAAAAAAGAAAAAGATTTTTCTTTATTAATAAAAGTTGAACATGCAATTAGTCCGTATGTAGCATTTGGAATAATGCCTCTTTTTGCATTCGCAAACGCAGGAGTATCTTTAGAAGGTTTATCTTTAGCTTCATTATTAGATAAAGTTCCACTAGGTATCGTGCTTGGACTATTCTTAGGAAAGCAACTTGGTGTTTTTATATTTTCATATGTATCAATAAAGATGAAAGTAGCTCAAATGCCAAACGACACAAGTTGGTATAATTTTTATGGTGTAGGAGTTCTTACAGGTATTGGTTTCACAATGAGTTTATTTGTTGGAAATTTAGCTTTTGCTGAAAACATGCAATATATGGATGGTGTAAAAATAGGTGTGCTAACTGGGTCATTATTGTCAACTTTATTTGGTTATTTTTTGATATTGCTAACCCCAAACAAACCTAGCAAATGAAAAAAGGAATATTATTATTATCTTTAATTATGTTTTTTTTTAAAACATCGGCATCTGCAAACTATGAAAAAAAATTTTATGATTTCAGTATAGAAAGTATAACTGGAGAGATAATAAATTTTAAAGATTACAAAAATAAAATTATTTTAGTTGTTAATACAGCTAGTTATTGTGGTTTCACAAAACAATATGATGAATTACAAGAATTATGGGATTTGTACAAAGAAAAAGGTTTAATTGTTCTTGGTGTCCCATCTAATTCATTTAATCAAGAAAAAAACAATAATGCAGATATAAAAGAATTCTGTGAAGTAAATTTTAATATTAACTTTCCACTAACAACTATAACAGAAGTTAAAGGTAAAAATGCTCATGAAGTTTTTAAATGGGCAAAAGAAAATCATGGCAAATCAGCTGTTCCGAAGTGGAATTTTCATAAAATTTTAATTAATAAGGAAGGTAAGATAGAAGACACCTTTGCATCAATGACAAAACCAACTTCAAGAAAGTTAATTAAAATTATAGAGGATATTTTATAAGTCTACACTTAATCCGTCGTGCGCGGGTATAACATTTTTAGGTAGCATTTTTTTAAGTACTTTGTAGTCTAAAACATGTGATAAATTTGTGAGTATAGCTTTTTTTGGCTTAAACTGTTTAATTAAAGTTAAAGAAGTTTCTAAATTGAAGTGTGATGGGTGAAAATTATACCACAGACAATCAACAATTAAATATTTGAGATTTTTAAAATATTTGTAATCTTTACTATAAATTTTACTCACATCACTTATATAAGCGAGCTTTTTACCAACAATAAAGCAATTTGATTTAACTTTTCCATGATCAACCCTAATTGATTGAATATGAATTTTTCTATTATTATTTTTTGTAATTATATATTTTGGTAACTTATGTAATTTTAGAGTTGCAGGATATTCTTTTGAATAGCTTTTAAATATATAGGAAAATGTATCTTTAAGATAATTAGATGTATATTTATCAGCATAAACATCGACTTGTTTTCTACTATTGATATAAAAAGATCTTAAATCGTTAATGCCATGTGTCTGGTCGCCATGCATATGAGAATATAATACTTTATTAATTTTTTTTATTTTATGTCTTAAAAGTTGCTGTCGTAAATCAGGAGATGTATCTATAAGAATATTTTCGTTAGTAGTTTTTATTAAAGCTGAACATCTTGTTCTATAATTTTTTTTATTATTAGGATCACAATTTCCAAAAAAACCATCTGGTCTTGGGACACCCATTGAACTTCCACATCCTAAAATAATAAATTTCATTAATTTCAATTAAAAAAAAGTTTATTAAAGTTTTCTGTAGTTTTTTTTATAAGATTTTCTTTAGATAAATTTTTAATCTCAGCTAATTTTGCAGCTGTAAAATCAATGAATGATGGTTCATTTTTTTTTCCTCTTTTTGGAACAGGTGCTAAAAAAGGGCTATCTGTCTCAATTAAGATATTGTCAATTGGAATAGATCTGAAAGTATCTTGCAAATCACTTGAATTTTTGAAAGTAATGATACCACTTGCTGAAAAGAATGAATTTAAAGTCATTAATTTTTCTGAAAATTCTTTTGATCCAGTAAAACAATGCATCAAAATTTTAAGGTTTTCATTTTTATATTCATTTAAAATCTCAAAAGTCTCTTTCTCAGCCTCCCTTGAATGAACAATTAATGGAATATTGGTTTTTATAGATGCATCTATATGTTCTCTAAAACTTACTATCTGTTTGTCTTTTTCGCTATTATTGTAATAAAAATCTAACCCAGTTTCTCCAATACCAATAATTTTAGAATTTTCATTCAGACTTTCAATTATTTGTTTTGAAGTGATAATATTTTTGGAGCTTTCATGAGGATGAATGCCAATAGTACCATAGATCATTTCATCTTTATTAATTAATTCTTTTACTCTTGAAAAACTTTCAAACGAAGTTGAGATAGTTAATAATTTTTCTATACCTACTTCTTTTGATCTTTTTATTACGTTAGATAAGTTACTTAATAATGGTTCATGATCTAGGTGACAGTGTGAATCAATCATTGTTTTTTTCTATTTTTTTAAAAAGTATGTCTATTTTATGTATATCATTACCTTTTGTTAAATAATCATTATTAGATAATGTATCTAGCTTTATGTCTTTTTCTTTAATATTAAAAATTCTTAATGCCTTTAAAGAAGATTCAGGAATAATTGGATATAATAAAAAACTTATTTTTCTTACAATTTCTAATGTAGTATAGACAATACTATTTAATCTAATTTTATCATCTTTCTTTTTCCATGGTTCTTGATCATTAAAATATTTATTAGCTTCAAAAAGTGAATTAACAATATAATCGATATAAAAATTAATATTTTGATTGTCAATTTGAGACCTAATATTATCTAGGTTATCTTTATACTTATTTAGTATTAATAAATCCTCATTATTAAATTTAACTTCAAATGGAATTTTACCATCACAATTTTTTATTGCAAAAGCAGTGACACGCTGACATAAGTTTCCATAATTGTTAGCTAGATCACTATTAATACAATCTTCTAGTCTTTCTTGAGATATATTTCCATCATTGCCAAAAGAAACTTCTTTAATTAAATAGTATCTTAAAGGATCTAGACCATACTCTTTAATTATTTCAAGTGGATCAAGAATATTACCTTTAGATTTAGACATTTTTTCTTCCCCTGATAATATCCATCCATGACCATAAACTCTATTTGGTAAATCAATTTTTGCTGCTAATAAAAAAGCAGGCCAATAAACAGCATGGAATCTAAGTATATCTTTTCCAATTAAATGCATTGAAGCTGGCCAAAATTTTTTAAACAAATCATCATCTTTATTTGGATAATTTAGTGCACTTAAATAATTTGTTAAAGCATCGAGCCAAACATATATCACATGATTTTTATTATTTGGAACAGGTATACCCCATGAAAAACTTTTTCTACTTACAGAAAGATCTTTTAGACCATTCTTTACAAAGCTAACAACCTCATTTTTTCTAGATCGTGGAGAAATGAAATCTGGATTAGTTTCATAATAATCTAATAACGGTTTTTCCCACTTTGAGAGTCTAAAAAAATAGGATTCTTCTTCAATCCATTCAACGGGTGATTTTGAGGATATAGCAATTTTTTTTCCATCTACTTCCTCAATTTCGTCTTCGTTATAAAAGGCTTCATCTGATACCGAATACCATCCAGAATAATTTGATAGGTATATGTCATCATTTTTTTCAAGTTCATTCCAAAGATGTTGAACTGTTTTTTTATGCCTAGTTTCTGTAGTTCTTATAAAATCAGTATTTGATAAATTCAAAGTATCCGAAAGATCTCTAAAGGTTTGGCTAATTTGATCACAAAATATTTGAGGCTCCTTCCCTACTTTTTCTGCAGATCTTTGAATTTTTAAACCATGTTCGTCTGTACCTGTAAGAAAATGAACTTGATAATCATCAATTATTTTAAATCGTGCAAAAAAATCTGCGATAATACTTGAATATGCATGACCCATATGAGGTTTAGCTGAGGGGTAGTATATAGGTGTGGTGATATAAAAATTTTTATCCATTTAGTATTTTATCCTCAAATTCCATAAATAATGTTTCCTCATCTAAATTATAAATTTTAGTGTTATTAATTTTTTCTAAAAAATAATGATATGACTTTAGTAAACTAATATTTTTACTAGATATATTATCTCTAAAATAAAGTTCAATAAAAGAATAAATGATTTCAGTTATAGATTTATCTTTTTTATAAATTTTATCTTTTATTATAGTTGTGATAGTTGAATTTAAATCAAATTTAGAAAGGTTTAAGTCATATTCTTCAGATAATTTTATCAATTTAAATAATTTTCCAGGAGTAGCATAATAATCAAATAACTTATTATTGAGAATAGTATTTATGTCATCGTTAAGTAATTGATTAACAATTCTGATAGACTGATCTTGTGTTAAAAAAACTTTGAAATTTAAACATCTGGATTTAAGAGTTGGTAGCACTCTTTTA
>CACOPB010000005.1 GCA_902628965.1 uncultured Pelagibacteraceae bacterium
TATAAAAACTGGTGTTTTGGATCCATTAGGTGCAACTTTAGATCCGGGTAAAGACTTGTATTTCAAATTAATTAGAAATATGTCCAACTCTTTCAAAGGTTGTTAAGATACTATTTATTGATATTAGTATTTCTTGAATTGTAATTAGTTATTAAATTTACAAGAAAGGAAAAAATAATGTTCATAAAAAAGTATCTTAAATGGATAAGTACATTTCTCGTTCTAGTTGGTATTCTTTTAACAAATCTAAACGTATATCCATTGAATATCTACTTTCACGGATTAGGAGTTGTAGGATGGACTATCGCTGGATTTATCAGCAAAGATAAGGCGATCCTAACTAATTTTGGATTGCAAATACCATTATTTGTAATTGGTATATATAAAATAATATTTTAATTTTTTTATATAGACTTTGAACTAAATTAGTTTAGTTGTAAATGAATCTACTCTCTGATTCTTTAATAAATAAATTTATACGTAGAAAAATTCTTTGACCTACATTAAACACTCCTCAAGTCATAAAACGATTGAACCGAAAACAATAATATTTAGGAGATAAAAAATGGAAATGACTTTAATTTACACGGTTATAGGGTTTGCCCTTGCCGGTTATAGTGTAATCGCTAACGACTCAATCCAAACACTTGGTACCTTTATTGCTTCAAAAAAGAAGTGGTTTAAATGGTATGTACTTGCTGGATCAGCTTCAGCTGTTATGATTTTAGCACTTGGATGGGGTTGGTATTCTTATGATGGAGATATTTCTTATGGAAGATTAAATAGAATACCTTATCAAGAAATTCAATGGTATCATGCAGTAGCTCCTGCAATACTATTATTATTAACAAGAATTGGAATACCAGTATCAACAACCTTTTTAGTTCTTTCGGCATTTGCTTCAACCGTTGTGCTTGAAAAAATGCTATTGAAAAGTGTGGTTGGTTATGGATTAGCAGCAATGGTTGCTTACATAGCCTGGATAGCTGTATCTAAATTTATTAATGAAAAATTTGATGAAGTAGATGAAAAATGGAGAAGCTTTTGGAGAAATGCTGTTTGGGTTTCATCAGGTTGGTTATGGTGGGTTTGGTTATCTCACGATGTAGCTAATATTGCTGTATATTTGCCTAGGCAATTAGATTTATCATTACTTTTAATTGTAATGGCCTATTTTACTTCATTATTATTTTATATTTTCTACATTCAAGGTGGACCAATTCAAAAAGTTGTTCTTGAAAAAACGGGAACAAGATATGCAAGATCGGCAACAATTATTAACGTAATTTATGCTGCTGTTTTATTCTACTTTAAAGAACTAAACGATTTACCAATGTCAACAACATGGGTATTTGTTGGTTTATTGTGTGGTAGAGAACTTGCAATATCTACTATGAATAAAGATTATAAATTTAAGTATGTCTTTCCTCTTATTGGTAAAGATTTTCTTAAAATGATTTTTGGATTAAGTGTTTCAGTAGGTATCGTATTGGCGATCCACTATATAATTATTCCAAATAATTGGTTTTAAATTATCTTTTTGGGCATATTATTTAAATTAATATGCCCAAATTTATAAAATTTTTCGTTTAAAAATTGAATTTTTCCTTAAAATCATTAAAAGTATTTTTTTTTATTTATGAAAAAAAATCAAAAAAAATACGGTTTTACACAAAAAGAATGGAACAACATGAGTCCAATTAGAAAATTGGAGAGAAAACTTGATAGAGTTAATCATATAATGGAATTAATAAGAACTGTTGTCCCTATCATGCTGTTGCTTTTGAATACAATAATTATTCTAAAATTATTCAACTATATTTAAAATAATTTAATACCAATCACCCCAATAACTATAAGCACAATAGAGATTATTTTTTTAGGATTAATAGTTTCTTTTAAGAAGAAATAACCAATAAATATTGAGAAAAAAATACTCGTTTCTCTTAGAGCAGCAACTAGAGGAATTGGAGCCTTTGTAAAGCCCCAAACAACAATTACATAAATAATAAAAGATATAGATCCTCCTATCCAAAATATCATTTTTGCATCTTTAAAAACCTTTGAAAAAATATTCTCGTGTTTATTAAGTTTTAAAATGATAGGAAAAACTATAGCACTAAATAAAAAGGAAAAACTAATATAAGAAATTGCTGATGTGCTTACTCTTGCTCCGTATCCATCAATCAATGAATAAAGACCTATAAAAGATCCTGTAAGCAGTGAGTATTTAATTATCTCAATTTGATTTTGATTTTTAGAACCGAATAATCCAAGAAACATTATTCCAGCACAGATTAATAATATTGAAACTAAGGTGGCTATTTTAAAAACAACACCAAGAAATGTTATTGAAATTAATGTAGCCAATAAAGGACCAAAGCCTCTAAATATTGGATAAACATTTGTATACTCCCCTACCTTGTAAGAATTAAGCATATACCATTGATAACCTTGATGAGCTAATACGCTGGCAATTATGTATGGAATTACCTCTCTTCCAGGTAAAGGAAAATAAAAAATACAAATTAATGCTAATGGTATATGACCTAAAACAATAGCTAGAACCGCTATAGCCTTATCTGGATGATGTTTAACCATCGCATTCCAAATCGCATGCATAATAGTTGCTAATAGGATTACAAAAAAGACTGTGGTGTCCATTATTAATTTATTTTACTCTACCGTAAACGTCTTGATATCTTACAATGTCAGTTTCTTTTAGTATTGAGCCTACTTGGGCCTCAACAATCTTAACTGGTTTTTTTCCTGGATTTTGAACTCTGTGTATAGCTTCTAATGGAATAAATATATGTTCTCCAGGCTTTTTAATAATAATATTCTTGTTAAGCGTTATTTTAGCATTTCCTTGTGTTATTAACCAGTGTTCAGCTCGATGATGGTGTTTTTGTAAACTTAATATACCCTTTGATTTAACATACAACTCTTTAATTAGAAACTCTTTGCCCTCAAAAAGATTTGTATATTTACCCCATGGACGATAAAAAATATTTTTTTTCTTAATATATTTATTTTTATTTTTATCATACATCTTCAAAATTTCTTTCCAACTACCAAGATCTGACCATGGTATATCCAATTTAATAGCATTAATTTGTTTTGTTTTTTCTAAAATTGCATAATCAAATGATTTTGCTGTAGCTTTTATAAATGAAGCTTTATTTAAGTAATAAGTATTAGAATTATATTTTGCTTTTTTAACTGCATCGACGCAATTTCTATATGTTTTTGGCTGAAGTTTTTTAAAGTTATTGATAATCGAGTCTTTTCGAAGATAAAACATTCCAGAATTCCAATAGCCTTTGTTTTTTATAATTTTTTTAGCTTTGTCTTCTTTAGGTTTTTCAATAAATCTTGTTACTTTATTAATATTTCCTTTTATTTTTTTTGTTAAAAAATAACCATAATCACTAGTTGGAGATTTGGGTTTAATTCCAAATACAAAAATATTTTCTTCATTAAGGTTTGATTTATTTTTGTTTATCGCCATATTGAAAACGCCCATCTTTTCAATTAAATGGTCTGATGTAAAAAACATTAAAGGCTGATTGTTTGGAATATCTTTAATTAAAGCTGTACTTAATATAGCTGGTGCAGTATTTCTTTTGGCTGGTTCTACAACGATCTTATATTTTTTTATTTTGTTTTTTCTTAAATACTTTTTTACTTTTTTTATATATTTCTTATTGGTGCTAATGACTGGAGAGTCGTAAATTGAAGCTTTTGTTCTCTCAAGTGTCTTTCCTAGTAATGTCCAATTGCCAAAATCAACAAACTGTTTTGCTTGATGATTTTTGGAATTTGGCCAAAGACGTGTTCCATCACCTCCACATAGTATTACCGGTCGTATTTTTTGATTTTGTTTCATTTTCTTAAATATATATATATATATTAATTTTTATTTATGAAAAAAAAAATTGCTCTTATTACTGGTATTTCAGGCCAAGATGGTGCTTACTTAGCAAAATTTTTGCTAAAAAAAAATTACAAGATTATTGGTTTAGAAAGAAGATCTGCAAGATATTCTAATTGGAGACTTGAAAGATTAAATATTACTAACAAAATTACAATTGAAGACGTCGATATAAAAGAAATTAATAATATTATAAGAATATTTTCAAAATATAAAATTGATGAAGTTTATAATTTAGCAGCTCAATCTTTTGTTCATAGCTCTTTTAAAAACCCAATTGAGACATCTTTAACTAATTCTATAGGTGTTTTGAATTTTTTAGAAATAATAAGAAATCAAAATAGAAAAATTAAATTTTACCAAGCATCAACTTCTGAAATGTTTGGTGAACATGGCAAAAAATCTCAAGATGAAAACACAAATTTTCACCCAAGAAGTCCCTACGCAACATCTAAAACTTTTGCTCATTACACTGTTCAGAATTATAGAGAATCATATAATTTACATGCAGTAAGTGGAATATTATTTAATCATGAGTCTCCATTAAGAGGAGAAGAGTTTATAACCAGAAAAATTACCTTGGGACTTGCAAAAATTTATTTAGGCAAACAAAAAATACTCAAAGTTGGTAATCTTTACGCTAAAAGAGATTGGGGTTATGCTGAAGATTATATAGAAGCAATGTGGAAAATGATGCAAACAAAAAAACCTAAAGATTATGTTATAGCAACCGGAAAAAATTACTCTGTAAAAAATTTTATAAATGAATGTACAAAAGTTTTAAATTTAGAAACAAAATGGATTGGAAAAGGTCTTAATGAAAAACTTATAAATGTTAAAACTAAAAAAAATCTGATAGTGATTGATAAAAAATTTTTTAGACCTGCTGAAGTAAAAAATTTAAAAGGAAATTTTAATAAAGCTAAAAAAGAATTAATTTGGAAACCAAAAACTAATTTCAAGCAACTTGTTAAAATAATGATGCTTGCTGATTTGAAACTCGTAAATAAGGGTCTATAATCTAAATCTCAGAATAATCTTTTACTTCTTTTTTCTTACCAGGATGTGTTGGTGCGCCTAAATATGCTGGTCCTACTGTTTGCGCATACTTCCATAAAGTACCAGATCCAAAATCTGATTTTCTAGCTCTCCATTTTCTTTTTCTTAAAGCCAATTCTTTTTTAGAAAGTCTTACATTGATAGTTCCTTTTTTGGCATCAATATCAATAATATCTCCAGTACGTAAAAGGCCTATAGGACCTCCTAGAGCGGCCTCAGGGCCCACATGTCCCACACAAAAACCTCTTGTAGCACCAGAGAACCTACCGTCAGTTATAAGGGCTACTTTCTCCCCTTTTCCCTGTCCGTAAATTGCACCTGTTGTTGATAACATTTCTCTCATACCAGGACCTCCAACGGGTCCTTCGTATCTAATAATAATTACATCACCGTCATTATACTTTCTGCTTTGGACAGCTTTCATCGCGCTTTCCTCATTATCAAAGCATCTTGCTTTTCCAGTAAATTGTAATTTAGCTAATCCAGCAACTTTAACAATTGCACCTTCAGGCGCTAGGTTCCCTTTTAATCCAACAACACCTCCTGTTGGAGATAATGGATTTTTATAAGATCTCATTACATTTTGTTTAGGATTAAATTTAATACTTTTCAAATTTTCCTTCATAGTTTTTCCTGTAACAGTCATACAGTCACCATGAATATATCCACCATCATATAAAGTTTTTAATAACATTGGAACACCACCTGCTAACCACATATCTTTAGCAACATATTTTCCACCTGGTTTTAAATCTGCAAGATACGGAGTTTTTTTAAAAATCTTAGCTACATCCATTAAATCAAATTTAATTCCTGCTTCATTTGCAATAGCAGGTAAATGAAGTCCTGCATTTGTTGATCCACCAGTTGCAGCAACAATTGTTGCAGCATTTTCTAAAGCTTCTCTAGTAACTATATCTCTTGGTTTAATCTTTTTTTTTAAAAGATTCATAACCATTTTACCACTAGCTTTTGCGTATTTATCTCTTTCTTCATATGGTGCTGGTGTTCCTGCTGAATAAGGAAGTGCTAATCCAATTGCTTCAGATACACATGCCATGGTGTTTGCAGTAAATTGTCCTCCACAAGCACCTGCACTTGGACAGGCAACTAATTCTAGTTTTCTAAGTTCTGCAGCAGACATTTGACCAGATGAATGCTTTCCAACTGCTTCAAATACATCTACAACTGTTATGTCTTTACCTTTGTATCTACCCGGAAGAATTGAACCACCATATATAAATACACTTGGTACATTTAATCTAACCATAGACATCATTAGACCTGGCAAGGATTTATCACATCCTGCAATCCCCACTAAAGCATCATAGCAATGACCTCTAACAGTTAGTTCAGCTGAGTCAGCGATTACTTCTCTAGATATCAATGAAGATTTCATTCCTTCATGACCCATTGCAATACCGTCTGTAACCGTAATTGTACAAAATTCTCTTGGTGTTCCACCATTTGCTCTTACACCTTTTTTAACCGATTGAGCTTGTCTCATTAATGCGATGTTACACGGAGCCGCCTCATTCCATGTCGAAACTACACCTACAAAGGGTTTAGCTACATCTTTCTCGGTTTCTCCCATTGCATAATAAAACGATCTATGAGGTGCTCTATCTGCACCTAATGATGTATGTCTACTTGGAAGTTTCTTTTTATCAAATTTAGCCATTATATACCCTTTATTGTTACTGATATTTTCTCAATATCGTTCTTTAAATTATTATAATTATTTTTTTCTTGTTCAACAATCTCTTTTGGAGCTCGAGCTACAAAACTTTTATTCTCTAACCTTTGAGATATTTTATTCATCTCTTGTTCTAATCTACTTTGTTTATTTGCTAAATTTTCTTTTATTAATTTTAAGTCAACATCTTTATCAAAATAAATCTTAAAAAAATCTCCAGAAACAACCATTGTTGCAGCTGGTTTGTCTAAATCCTCATATAATATATTGTTTATTCTCCCTAACTTCTTAAGAATGATATCATTTGTATTAATAAAATCTTTTTGATTTTTATTAATATTACTTATTGATACGTCGATAAATGAACCAGGACTTACATTGAGTTCATTTTTAAATGACCTAATTTTTGAAATAATATTAATGATATTTTCGACCTGTTCAGTGCTACTATCTTTATTTATTTCACCAGATAACCAGTTTTTGTACATTAAATAATCACTACCATCATTATCGAATTTGTTTTTAAGCCAAATTTCTTCTGTAACGAAAGGGATAAATGGGTGAAGTAAAATTAGGATTTGTTTGAATACAAAAGATGATACTTTTTTAACCTCTGCTTTAGCTTTTTCGTCATCAGAAAATAGTATAGTTTTAGATAGCTCTAAATACCAATCACAATACGAATGCCATGCAAATTTATAAGCATTTTTAGCAGCTTCATCAAATCTATAATCCTTAAGGTTTTTTTCTATCTTATTTTTACTTTCAACAAGTTCTGAATAAATCCATTTATTTATATTTACATTTAAACTTGGAACTTTATCAAGGTCTTTAAAATCACATTCATTAGTAATTAAAAAATTATTTGCATTCCATAATTTATTTAAAAAATTTCTATAACCTTTAACTCTGTCTTCGGAAAGTTTAACATCAGTACCTGGTGAAGCCATTGATAGCAAAGTGAATCTGAGTGCATCAGCACTATATTTTTCAATCAAATCTAAAGGATCAATTACATTCCCTTTAGATTTAGACATCTTTTGTCCCTTCTCGTCTCTAACTAAGGCATGAACATAAATATCTTTAAATGGTTCTTTGTTTAAAAATTCAGTACCAAACATAATCATTCTGGCAACCCAGAAAAATATAATATCAAAACCTGTAACCAATACTGATGTTGGATAAAATTTATTCACATATTTATTATCACCAGGCCATCCAAGTGTCGCAAATGGCCATAAACCAGATGAGAACCAGGTGTCTAAAACATCTGGATCACGATTTAATTCAACATCTTTGCCGTAATGTTTTTTTGCTTGTTGTTTTGCATCTTCTTCATTTTCAGAAACAAAAATTTGTTCATTAGGTCCATACCAAGCTGGTATTTGATGTCCCCACCAAAGTTGTCTTGATATACACCATGGCTCAATATTATCCATCCATTGGAAATAAGTTTTTGACCAATTCTCAGGAAAGAAGTTTGTTTTTTTTGAACTAACAACTTCTCTAGCCTTAACTGACAATCTGCCAGCATCTGCAAACCATTGTTCTGTTAGGAAAGGCTCAATTATTGAATTAGATCTATCGCCATAAGGAACTTTATTTTTAATATTTTCATCTTTTACAAAAAAATCTTTTTCTTTAAGTTCTTTTAAAATTCTTCTTCTAGCTTCGAACCTATCGAGACCTATTAAATGCTCAGGAGCATTTGTATTTATTTTACCATCTTCGGTAAAAATATTTATTATTTCGAGATTGTTTCTTTGACCAACATCATAGTCATTAAAATCATGAGCTGGAGTTATTTTTAATGCTCCTGTTCCTTGTTCAGGATCTGCATAATCATCCTCAATAATTTTTATTTTTCTGCCAACAATTGGAATAATAACTGTTTTTCCAACAAAAGATTTAAATCGATCATCTCTTGGATTAACAGCAATAGCTGTATCACCTAACATTGTTTCGGGTCTTGTTGTTGCAATTGTTATAAATTCATCTGATCCATCTATAGGGTATCTAATGTAATAAATTTTAGAGTTTACTTCTCTTTGATCAACTTCAAGGTCTGAAATAGCTGTTTTTAAAACTGTATCCCAATTAACTAATTTCTTATCTTTGTAAATTAGACCTCTGTTGTAAAGATCTACAAAAACCTTAATTACTGATTTAGATAAATTTTCATCCATCGTAAAAGCATTTCTTGACCAATCACAAGAGCAACCAAGTTTTTTTAATTGGTTTATTATTATATCTCCATATTGCTCTTTCCATTCCCAAACTTTTTCAATGAATTTTTCTCTACCAATTTTATTTTTATCAATTTTTTCAGAAGTTAATTTTTTTTCTACTAAAGCCTGTGTAGCTATACCTGCATGGTCAGTGCCCGGTTGCCATAAAGTTTCAAAATTATTCATTCTATGGTAACGAACTAATAAATCTTGAATAGAATTATTAAGCGCGTGACCCATATGTAAACTACCAGTTACATTAGGTGGTGGTATTACAATTGAGAATTTTTTTTTATTTTCTTTTGGTTTAAAAAGACCATTTTTTTCCCAATAGGAGTAAATTCTATTTTCTACATCAGAATGTATATATTTATCGCTACTCATTGTTGTTAAAGTTTATAATTTAATAATCTAAATTAACAATAATGAATTTGACTCGTTATTTGATAGACTAATAGAAAAAATTTAATATAAAAAGGCATCTGTAGCTATTATCTTAAAATAAGATGGCAACGTGGCGGAATGGTTACGCAGAGGATTGCAAATCCTTGTATCCCGGTTCGATTCCGGGCGTTGCCTCCAAAAAAAATCTTGTTTTAGTTATAAAAAAAAGTAAGTTTTCTTTTTTATATTCCTCGGTAGCTCAGTTGGTAGAGCAGTTGACTGTTAATCAATTGGTCGCAGGTTCGAGTCCTGCCCGAGGAGCCAAAAAATACAAAAATTTATTAAAAATTAAAATGGGGTCAGAGACAAATTAATTTTAAACTGCTTTTGAAATATTTGATCCCGATATTTGTAAAGACTTGTTAAATTTTAGTTTTTGATCAGCACTAAGTTCTGAATATAATTTAACTAAAAAATTATAATTAACATTCATATGGCCTTCTTGTGATTTTTCTAAATTTATTAAATATTCAGAAAAATCTTCAAAGAAATAATTAATTGGTACTTTTAAATAATTAGAAAGCTGAAGTAATCTTATTGAACTTACTCCATTAGTACCTTTTTCATATTTTTGAATTTGTTGAAATGTTACATTTATTGCTTTTGCTACTTTAGTCTGTGTTAAACCTAAAGCTAATCTTCTTAGCTTAAGCTTATTGCCTAAGTGTTTGTTGAAATTATCTTCCATTAAGACCCCTCTTAATTAAATTTTAAAATACTATTGAACATATTTATTAATGTTACTGCAATAGAAAAATTTATTATTTTTTGTAAGAAATTTAGAAAAACCCAAACATTGTCAAGCATTAGTTGAAGCAAAATAAACATATTTAGATTGTGTAATTTAGGATTATCTCTAAATTATTATATATTTTTTATAATATTTGACTTAAAAACAGCTTTGTCCTATCACTCTTAGGGTTAGCAAAAAACTCTTTAGTTTCAGCTCTTTCAACAATCATTCCTTCATCCATAAAAATTACTTCATCAGCTACTTCTTTAGCAAATCCCATTTCATGCGTTACAACTATCATTGTCATTCCTTGATTTGCTAAATCTACCATTACGTCTAAAACTTCTTTAATCATCTCTGGATCAAGAGCTGATGTAGGTTCATCAAATAACATTATCTTCGGCTCCATACAAAGTGCTCTAGCAATAGCAACTCTTTGTTGTTGACCACCTGACAATTGACCTGGAAATTTTTGTGCTTGATCAAGTATTTGAACTCTTTCTAGGTGTTTTAAAGCTAATTCTTCTGCTTCTTTTTTTGGCATTTTCTTTACCCAAATTGGTGCGAGTGTACAATTATCTACAATTGATAAATGTGGAAATAAGTTAAACTGTTGAAATACCATTCCAACTTCCGCTCTAATTTGCTCAATATTTTTTGTATCTTCCGTCAATGTGTTTCCATCAACAATAATATCACCTTGCTGGTGTTCTTCTAATCTATTGATACATCTAATTAATGTTGATTTACCTGATCCTGATGGACCACAAACAACGATTTTTTCTTTTGGTTTAACCTCAAGATTAATATCTTTTAAAACTTGAAAATCACCAAACCATTTATTTACATTTTTTATTTGAATAATACTGTCAGACATAATTTATCGCTCTGTTTTATATTTCTGTTCTAGATTATAGCTATACTTACTCATTGCATAACAAATAATCCAGAAAATTATTGCTGCAAATACATAACCTTCCATTGCAAATCCCAACCATTTTGGATTAGTTTTTGCTAAATTTAACATTCCTACTATTTCTAATAGACCAACCACAAATATTAGAGGTGTATCTTTTACCAAAGCTAAAAAAGTATTAGCGATACCTGGAATAACTAGTTTTAAAGCTTGGGGCAAAATTACAAATATATGCATTCGCCAATAACCCATTCCAAGTGATTTTGCAGCCTCATATTGGCCACGTGGTAACGCTTGTAAACCACCTCTAATAACTTCTGCAACATAAGCAGCTTCAAATAAAGAAATAGCTATTATGCATCTAACTAATTTATCTATAAAAAAATCTGCAGGCAAAAACATTGGAAACATCACTGCGGACATAAATAAAACTGTAATTAATGGAACTCCTCTCCAAAATTCAATAAAACCAATCGATATATATCTTATTAATGGAAAATCTGATCTTCTACCTAAAGCAAATGCCATTCCAATAGGAAAGCAGAAAATTAAACAGAAAAATGAAATTATAAATGTTAATGATAATCCTCCCCAAGCTCCCGTCTCAACCCAGTTTAATCCATCTAATTTACCTAGTTCAATCAATTCCTCATAAAAAACAAAATATTTTAAAACAATATACAAAGTAATAGGTACAAATATAAAATAATAAAATTTAAATTTACTTGGAATAAAGAAACCAATAATTATAGAAATTACTGCTGCAATTATTCCATAAGAGAAATCAAAAAAAATAGGACCACCTGATATAAAAAAGAAAATAAATAAAAATGCAATAAAAGGATAGATTATAACGTAATATAAGGTTAAATATTTTTTATACTTTTCTGTCGCAAAATATCCAACGGAACCTAAAAGAGCTAACGCTATAAAAGATAAATTTATTCTCCATTGCTCTGCATTAGGATACATTCCATACATAAATCTTCTAAACCAAACTTTTATATAAGTCCAACAAGCTCCTGTACCAGAACAGACATCTTTACTATCTCCAGCGAAACTTGCGTCAACCACAAACCAACTTAAAATTGGAGGAGTTGCTTTGATAATTATAAAAATGATTAGTAACGATAAAATTGCATTAAAATTATTTGTATTTATATTTTTATTTACTTGGTCTAAAAACTTATAACCACTGTGCTCAATTCTTATAAAATATAATCCTATAAATCCTAATATGATTGGAATTATAAAACTTAAAGATGAGGGTAAAAATCCTGTTATATTTAAACTAAAAAATGAATTAAGAAAAACATCTATAATACTGGTAACAAATAAAAATGAACCAATGTATAAAAAGGTAGTCAAATTATCTTTGTCTGGTTTTAAAAAATTAATTTTTGACATTTATTTTTCCTTAATAGCAATTTTTTTATTATACCAATTCATTAAAATAGAAATTGAAATACTTAAACTTAAATAAGTAAGCATCGTAATTGAAACTATTTCAATCGCTTTACCTGTTTGCATCAATGCTGTACCCGCAAAAACAAGTACCAAATCAGGATATGCTATAGCAGCTGCTAACGATGAATTTTTAGTTAAATTTAAATATTGGTTTGTTGTTGGTGGAATAATAATTCTTAATGCTTGTGGCATTACAACTAATTTTAAAACTTGATTAGGATTTAATCCTATAGAAGCTGCGGCTTCTTTTTGTCCTTTTCCAACACCTTGTATTCCGGCTCTAACACACTCTGCAATAAAAGTCGCTGTATACAAAGCTAATGATAAAGTTAAAGCTATTAACTCTGGTGGTAAACTTAAGCCACCTTCATAAATAAATGATGTTGTAGCTAATTGTTTTAATTGTGGTATTTCAAAAGATAAGCTAACGCCTCCAATTAAAAAACTTAACAAAGGTAATATAAATATTAAGCCAAGTGAAATCCAAAACACTGGTAGTTGTTTACCTTGTGTTTCTTGAATTTTTCTTGCATGAATTCTGATTACAACTATTGCAATTATTGCTGCTATTATAGAATACAGAAATACATTAAGGTTTTCCCATATGAATGCTGGAACATATAAGCCTTTAATCGTTAAGAAAAAAACACCCAACATAGCATCTGCATCTTGAGGCAATGGTAATGCTCTTAAAGCTGCAAAATACCAAAAAAATATCTGTAAAAGCAGCGGGATATTTCTAAAAAATTCTACATAAAAAGCAGCAAACTGATTTATTAAATAATTTGGAGATAACCTTGCTACACCAACGATAACACCTAAAATTGTTGCAAAAATAATTCCAATTACAGAAACTAAAATAGTATTGAGCAAACCAACCAAGTAAGCTCTGAAGTAAGAATGTGATCCATCATATTCAATAAGAGAAAACTGAACATCAAATGAAGATTCTTGAGAAAGGAACCCATAACCAAAATCAATACCTCTATTCTCCATATTGATTTGAGCGTTATATGTAAAAAATCCGAAAACTAATACTACAACTAAAACGGTAATTAATTGGGGAATGATTTTTTGTAATTTCAGGTCCATCTGAACGCTTATAAAAAAAAGGGCTAGAAAAATCTAGCCCTTTTTAATTAGTTAAATATGCAATTATCTTGCAGGTGGCACATAAAGAATTCCACCTTTAGTCCATAATTCATTTGGACCTCTATCAGGTAAAATTCCAGTGTCAGCTATATTTCTTTTGTAGCTTTCACCATAGTTACCAACTTGCTTAATAATTCTTAAGCTCCACTCATTGTCTAGACCAAAAGCAGCACCTAATTCACCCTCAGCACCAACTAATCTTTTTACAGCTGGGTTATCTGAAGTTTTCATTGAGTCTGCGTTCGCAGAGGTAATTCCATACTCTTCTGCTTCGATCATAGCATTTAAAGACCATCTAACGATATCTTCCCATACAGAGTCACCTTGTCTTACAACTGGTCCTAAAGGCTCTTTAGAAACAGTTTCAGGTAATACAATGTGATCATCTGGGTTAGACATTTTAGTTCTTTGTGCAGCTAGACCTGATTTATCAGTAGTGTAAGTATCACATCTACCAGCATCATATGCGGCTACGACTTCATCAGCTTTTTCGAAAGCAACTGGCTCATAAGAAATTCCTTTAGAGTTAAAGAAGTCTCTCATATTCAACTCAGTTGTTGTACCAATGTTTGTACAAGCTGAGATACCATCTTTGAATTGGCTTGTTGAAGTAATACCAGAACTTTTTCTAACCATGAAACCTTGACCATCGTAGAAGTTTACTCCAACGAAAGTAAGTCCGATATCAGCATCCCTGGAAAGAGTCCAAGTTGTGTTTCTTGATAAGATATCAATCTCACCAGAAGTTAAAGCTGTAAATCTTTCTTTAGCACTTAATGGTGTAAACTTAACTTTGTTTGCATCACCTAGTACTGCAGCAGCTACCGCTCTACATACATCAACGTCGATACCAGTCCAATTTCCTGCAGCGTCAGCATTAGAAAATCCTGGCAGACCTTGAGATACTCCACATCTTACAAAACCCTTCTTTTGAGTGTTTTTAAGTGTTTTAGATTTTTTAGCAGCCATAGTTTCTGTTGTAAAAGTAAACAACACTGCAACCATAGCAACTAAAGAAGTTAATTGTTTTAAGTATTTAAACATTATTCTTCCTTTATGTTATTTTTATTTGTTAACAAATAATTCAAAATTACTTTTGAATATTTTTAATTTAAACATGTAAGAAAAAAGTCTTCAAGCAAAATATAGGTTTTAAATTTGATTAATAAGGATCTTAATTAAGGATAATTTTATTAATAATAACAATAATACTGTTATATGGCGCGCCCTGGAGGATTCGAACCTCCGACCCTCGGTTTAGAAAACCGATGCTCTATCCAGCTGAGCTAAGGGCGCAAAATTTAACGATATATATAATACTAAATTAATTTTTAAAAAGAAATTTTTTAGCTATCAACAATAAAGATAAAAGCTCAACTCTTCCGATTATCATAAAAAATATAAGAAAATATTTGTTAAAAAAGTGTAAATTTTGAAAATCAAACTCAGATATGCCATATGCTGAAGAATTTACTGTGTTCATTAATGTCAACACAGCTAATTTAAATGAATATTCAAATTTAATACTAGCTAAAGATAATAAGATAGTTAAAGAAAAAAGAGAAATAACAAAAATTAATATTGTTAAAAAATATTTATTTATATCTTTAGTATCAAAATTTATTTTTGAAAAAACTAGTTTATTCATGTATACGTTTTTTGGTCTGCTAAAAGAAAGAATTTGATTTATAGAATATTTGGTCAAAGAATATATTTTCAAAAATCTTAAACCTGAACTTGTAGAAAAAAAAGATCCACCAATAATTACAAGCAAAATATAAATAAAGTTTAAATTAGTTTGATTAACTTCAAGCGAAATACCAATATTTGAAATACTACTAACTAAAGATAAAAAACTGTAAGTAAAATTAGTATCATAGCTAAAAAAAACAAAAAAAATACTTACAACTACAATAAAATATAAAAATAAATGTATATCTTCATAAAAAAAATTTAGATTTTTATTTCTTAAAAAAATTAAATTATATGAAAAAAAAATACTAAAAAAAGAAATTAGCATTAAAAAGGAAAATATAATTATCTGAAAGTCGTTAACTAAAATTGATGAAAGATCATTTACAGGCAGAAAGCCACCTGAGGAAATTATTGTCATTGCTAAATTTAAAGAATTAAATGACCTTATGCCAAAAATATTTAAAATAAAAAAAATTGAGATAGTCAATCCTGAATATAATAGAAAAATTTTTATTGATTGTCTTAATACTTCAGAGGAATTTAAAGATAAAAAATTAGTTAGTGATTTTTTTAAACTTTCGTCATATATGTCAATTAAAAAAATTATTGAATAAAGAAAATACAATCCACCTATCCACTGTATAGATGATCTCCATAAGATAAGGCCTTGATCAATATGTTTTATATTGTCAAAGACAGTAAAACCTGTTGATGTAAAACCAGAAACAGCCTCGAATAAGGCATTTAAAAAAGTTAAATTATAAATACTTAAGTAAAATGGTAAGGATAAAACCAACGGCATTAAAAGATATCCTAATAACACAGTTAATATTTTTTCAAATATTGATGGTTTATTGTTGTTAGTTTTAACTTTATAAAAAAATAGTCCAATTATAGAAGAAATAATTAAGCTAAAATAATATGTATTAAGATTTAGATATAAATTAAAATAATACGAATAAATAATATTAAAAAAAGAAAATACAGATATTAATATAAAAAAGAAACTTAGATACTTTACTCTAAAAAATAACATTTAATTAAATGGAACTAATTCTGAATATATTTTCTACTACTGAAATTGAGTCTTTCTTAGCTAAAAAAACAACTTTATCATCTTTTTGAAAAACAAAATTTGACCGAGGAATCATAACACTATTTTCTCTTAAAACAGCCCCAATTCTTATTTCATCTGGTAAATTTGAATTTTTTAGTTCTTTGTTAATAAGTTCAGATGTTTCTATGATTTCAGCCTCAATTACTTCATATTCACCATTCATAATTGTATATGCTGTTTCAATAGTTCCTTTATGAATATGTTTTAAAATACTTGAAACGGTATTCATTCTAGGATCAATTAAGTCATCAATTTTTAGCGAATTTTGTAATAAAGAATAGTTAGGTTTATTAATTAAAGCCATTGTTCTTTTATCATCAATATCTTTTTCATCTTTTGCAAATTTTTCAACAAGAACACTTACCATTAAATTATCCTCATCATCATTTGTTAAAGCAAGAACTGTTTCAGCCTCTTGTAAATTAGCCTCGGCAAGAACTTCTTCGTCTAGAGCATCTCCATTAATTATAATAGTATTGTTAAGCTCGTTAGCAAGAAATTCAGCTCTCTCTTTATTTTTTTCAATAATTTTTACTCTTGCTGCATCTAATGTTTCTTCAATATTTTTTGCCAAGTTAAAACCTATGTTTCCACCTCCAACAATTAAAATATTTTTAGATACTTTTTCATCATGTCCAAAAGCTTCTAGAGTTTCTGACATCTGAGATGAGTTTATTATTACATAAATTTTATCATTTTTTCTTACCTCATCGTTTTTCTTAGGAATTAAAAACTTTTCATCTCTAATTATTCCAATTATATTGGCGTCTAAGTTAGGGTGTTTTTTTGTTAAATCATTAAGTTTAATGTTGCTTAATTTACACTTGTCATTAATTAATATTTCTAACAATCTAATTTTATTTTCTGCAAATGGGACGCTGTCTAATGCACCTGGTGCTTCAAGTTTTCTTTGTATCGATTTGGCGATTTCAATTTCAGGTGAAATAATTACATCTATTGGTAAATTCTCTTTATTATAAACTCTTGTAAATTTTGGATTTAGATAATCTTGTGATCTTATTCTAGCTATTTTCTTTTGAATATTGAATATAGAAAAGGCTATTTGACAAATAACCATATTAATTTCATCATTTCTAGTAACTGCAATAATCATATCCGCCTCTGCGGCGTTAGCTTTTTCTAGAATAGATGGATAAGTACCTTTTCCTACTATAGCTTTAACGTCTAAAGCATCATCGATTTTTTGAATATCATCACTAGATGGATCAATAACTGTTATAGAATGTCCTTGTTCACTTAGCTGTTTAGCTATAGTGAACCCTACTCTCCCAGCCCCACAAATGATTATATTCATTTAATTAAACTCTTTAATGCCCAAACCTTTTAATTTTCTATGTAACGCACTTCTTTCCATGCCAACAAAATTAGCTGTTTTAGAAATATTTCCATTAAATTTTTTTAATTGGATAGTTAAATACTCCTTTTCAAATTTTTCTCTAGCTTCTTTTAATGGCACAGAAAGGCTATTTTCAGCTACTTGGTCATCAAAATGAGTATTTTTTAAAGATTCTTTTATAATATTTGAGATTTTATCTTTTGAATCTGGTTGTAGTATAGCTATTCTTTCAATTAAGTTTCTTAACTCTCTAACATTACCATGCCAATTATGATTAAGTATATAGCTATTGTTTTCATCTATATTTAATTCTCTAATTTGATAGTTTTCAGATATTTTTTTTGAAAAATATTTGATTAATAAAGGTATATCAGAAATTCTTTGATTTAATGGTTCAATATTTATCTCAAAAACATTTATTCTATGAAATAAATCTTCCCTAAAGTTTCCAATTTCAATTTCTTTTTTTAGGTCTTTGCTTGATGAACAGATTAATCTTACATCTACTGTTACATCATTGCTTCCATTCACTCGTTTAAATTTTTGGTCTGTTAGAACTCTTAAAATTTTAGATTGTATATCTAAAGGTATTTCTGAAACTTGGTCAATTAACAGTGTTCCTTTATTTGCTTTTTCAAGAGCACCATATGAAATAGACCCGTTATCTTTTTCTTCACCAAATAATTCTAATTCATATTTATTCATATCCAATAAAGCACCATTTAGTACAATGAATGATTTCTTGCTTCTAGCAGAGGCCTTATGAATTTTTCTAGCTACTAATTCTTTTCCAGAACCTGAGGGACCGCTTATAAAAACTCTACTTTCAGTTACTGATATTTTCTTAATTTGATCGATTATGCTTACTATATTTTTACTATTCCCTATTAGATCGTATGATGAAAATAATTTACTTTCATATTCTTTATTTTGTTTTTTTAAATTGAAGTTTTCTACAGCTCTTTTTACAAAATTAATTAATCTGTTCTGATCAAAAGGTTTTTCTATGAATTCAAAAGCACCGTGCTGTAATGATTTAACAGCCATTTCAATATTTGCATGTCCAGATATAATTATAACTGGTGTATCTTTATTTTTAGATTTAATATGTGAAAGAAGTTCAATACCATCATTATCTCCCTTGTCTAATTTAACATCTAGAATTGCAACATCTGGAAGTTTTTTATCAATTTCCGCTAGTGCCTGATTATAATTGGCTGCTAAACGTGTTTTGTAACCTGCATCAATAATTAATTCATTAATTATGTTTCTAATGTCTGCGTTATCGTCTACAATTAAAATTTCTTCACTCATCTTTATTTTAAAAATACAATATTAACTTTTGCACCATCTTTAATTGGTATAAAATTTATTTTACCATTGTGATCATTTAATATTTTATTGACTATCGACAATCCTAAACCAGTTCCATTTTTCTTAGTTGTGAAATATGGGTTTAATATATCTTTAATATTATTTTTCAATTCACTAAAGCCGATGCCATTATCTTCAATAATTGCATTTATGTGGCTATCATGTTGAGTAAGTTCAATAGTAATTTTTTTATTGAAATTAGTGTTATTTTGAGCTTTTTGATTAATACTCTCTATTGAATTTTTAATTAAATTTAAAAACACTCTACTTATTTGTTCTTTATCACTCTCAAGTAAAATTTTTTCAAAGTTTTTATTAAAAGTAATTTCAATTGAATTATCTAACTCTTTTAATAAATTAATATTTTCATATATTAAATCTACTAAATTATTTTCTCTAAAGATAGGTTTTGGCATTCTTGCAAAATCAGAAAATTCATTAACTAATTTTTCAATTTGTTTAATTTGATTATTTATAATTTTTAAATTGTCCTTAAAATTCTCAGTATCACTTTCTTTTAATTGATTTGAATATTTGTTTTTTAGTCTATCAATAGTTAATTGGATAGGTGTTAGTGGATTTTTAATTTCATGAGCAAGTTTTCTTGCTAAGCTACCCCAGGCTTCATGTCTTTCATTAATAATTAATTTTTCTTGCTGACTCTTTAATCTATCAATCATTAGATTGAAATTTTTATTTAAAGTTTCTAAATCTTTATCTGTTTTTACTTCTGGAACTTTAGCATCAAAATTTCCTTGTCCAATAGATGTTGACGCAAGTATTAAATTATTGATAGACCTAAAAAATCTTGACGAAAATCTTATAGCTATTGATATGGAGACAAATAATAAAACACTTACAACTATAATATAAATAATAGCAAATGAGATTTTAATTCCAGTACTTTTTTCCTCAACTGTGTAGTAAAAATTAATTGCTTCCTGAGACTCTGTCAAATACCTAGAAATATCTTTATCTAAATACTTGACTACATACAAAAATCTATCTTCAAAATTTTGGAGCCTCATTATTGCTGCAGAAATATTTTCTGGTGCATTTATAATTTTTAAAGGACGATCATCATCCAGAACTAAATTTAAAGCTCTATCAACTGGTGGTATATACGACTGATCATCTTTCAAAGTAGTAAATAATAATTTTTTATTTATATCTATAATGTGTACTTCATCAACATTTCTAATTAATTTTTGTGTTTCTAAAAATCTTTTATATTCATTTTGATTATCATTTAAAAATTTTTTGCTTTTATTAGTATCAAAAGCAATCAAAACAATATCAGATTGAATTTTATTTCTAATTTCTTCAACATAGTTTCTTGCTAACTCATAGGAATTATTAACAACAGTTGTAACTTTTTTGTCAAAATATTTCTCTAGAGCAAAAGAAAACAAAAAAAGTGAAAAAATTGAAATTAATACTGACGGAATTAAAGTAAATAAACCAAAGTATGTAATATATTTTTTATTGGATTTTAAGCCATCTTTATCGATATCATTTTTAATTGCACTTTTAATTTCAATAAAAATAAAAACAAAAAGTGCTATTAAAAGAACAATGTTTAAAACTAATAAAATTTGTAAATTTTGATCAGATAATTCAATAAATCCTTTATCAATAAAAGTTAAAAAGGTTAAAAAACCTATCGATAATGTGATAATAAATAATATTATTAGATATATATTTTTTTTAATAAATTCGTACATTTGAATATAAAAACTACCATATAAATGAATAATTATTTTATAATACTAGCATCAGGACAAAGCAAAAGGTTTAATTCGAAAAAGCCAAAACAGTTTAATATTTATAAAAACAAGGCTCTTTTTAAACATTCTCTCGAAAAAGCAATAGAATCAAAGCTGTTTAAAAAAATTATTTTGGTCATAAATAATAAAAAAAGTATTAAAGAAAAATCTCCAAAAAATGTTTTGGTAATAAAAGGTGGAAAAGAAAGATCTGATTCTTCTTTAATTGCTTTAAAATATATTAAAAAATTTAAGCCCACTAATGTACTAATTCATGATGCTGCTAGACCGAATTTCACAATCAGGCTTTTAAATAATTTAATTAAATCACTTAAAAATAATAAAGCGGTAATACCTGCTATAAATTCAAGAGACTCCATAAAGTACAAAATAAAAAATCAACTTTTTAACTTAAATAGAAACAATTCCTTTTTAACTCAAACGCCTCAAGCTTTTAAGTTTAAAGATTTATATAAACTTTCGATTAAACAAAAAAATAAAATTACTGACGAAGCAACTTTATTTATTGAAAATAATCAAAAAATAAAATTTATCAAAGGTGAAAATTTGAATAATAAAATCACATACAAAGAGGATGTAGAAAACAACAAAACTTATGTTGGAATTGGATTTGATATACATAGATTAATAAAAGGTAAGAGGCTGTTTTTAGGTGGAATAAAAATACCATTTCATTCTGGTCTTAAAGGTCATTCAGATGGTGATGTGATTATGCATTCTGTAATAGACTCGCTTTTGGGTGCTATGAGAAATAAAGATATAGGAACTTTTTTCCCTGATAATCAAAAGAAATTTAAAAATATTAGATCTCCGAAAATGCTTAAACCTGTTATTGAAATGTTGGATAAAAATAACTTATGCATAAACAATTTAGATATTAATTTAATATGTGAGCAACCAAAGGTTTCAAAATATCGTTATAAAATAATCAAATCTTTATCAAATTTACTGGGTATTGATAAAGAATTAATCAATCTAAAAGGTAAAACTGTAGAAAAATTAGGATTAATCGGAAAGGAAAAAGCGATCGCTTGTGAAGTTATTTGCTCGATAACACAATGAAAAAAATAAATATTTTGTTATCTACTTTCTTTGGTTATGGATATTTAACCAAAATTCCTGGTACTTTAACATCTACAGTAATAACTTTTTTTATTTATATTGCTTACGAAATTTTAGGATACACCGATCTTAAGTTTTCAATTATTTTTTTTATACTATTGTTCTTTTATTCATTTTATGCCGTAAAAGATTCAGAATCTGAATTTAAAGATAAAGATCCCCGGCAAATAGTAATTGATGAAGTTTTGGGGCAATCTATGCCTTTAATTTTACTATTATACTTAAATCAAACTAATCAAATAAACATTTCGATTGAAATTTATTATTTTTTATCTTTTGTCCTTTTTAGATTTTTCGACATCCTAAAACCTTTTCCAGTAAGTTACTTTGATAAAAACTTTAAAAACTGTTTTGGAATAATTATGGATGATATAATGGCAGGTTTATATACGATGATATTGATATACATTATAAGTTTAAAATTTTAATGAGTATTCAATTACTTCATAACAAATTAATCAAAAAAAGATTAACAGTATCCGTCGCTGAGTCTTGTACTGGTGGACTATTAGCTCACAATTTAACTAAATTAGCTAATTCATCAAAATACTTTCAAATGGGTTTAACTACATACTCTAATCAAGCTAAAATAAAGATATTAAAGGTTAATAAAGATATTATTGTAAAATACGGTGCGGTAAGTCACGAGTGTTGTAAGGCAATGGTTAAAAATTTATCTAAAATTTCAAATAGTAAAATTAACGTTTCAATAACTGGTATAGCCGGACCTGGTGGTGGAACAAAAGAAAAACCAGTTGGTCTTGTTTACATAGGAATAAAAAAAAGAAATTTTATAAAAATCTATGAAAATAAATTTAAATCTAAAACACGTGAAAAATTACAAATTTTGACCGTAAAAGAGGTAATTAAAAATTTATTAAATCTAATTTAGTTATTACCAACTCCGTATTTGCTAAATTTATACCACGCTCTTTCATGAAAATAATATAAAAACATTTTTGTTATTACCTCTATACCTGCAATCGTCCCTGCCCAATCAAATTTTCCTGTAATTAGCCATGCTATTAAAAATGTATCTGCACTAGCAATTATTCTCCAAGTAATAGTTTTTGCTAAATGTCTTTTTTTTTCTACTTTTTTCATTGATTTCCCTCATTTAGTTTTAGATAGATTGATACAAATCTTGCGCTCTTTTTTGAAATGCATCAGCTATTTTATTTAATCCGTACTGAAATGATTTTGTCATAACTATATTTAGAAATTTATTCTCAATTTCAAAATCAATATCAAATAAAATTTCAGTACCATTGTTAGATTCTATAAATTTCCAATTATTTTCAAGATGTCTTAAAGGCCCACCAATGTTAGTTACTTTAATTGTATTAGTTTTATTGTTAAATTGTACATCACTTTTATAAGTATCTTTAAAAGGACCTTTGCCAATTGTTAGATCAGCAATAATGAAAGTTTTATCTCCTTTTATATTTTTTTCATATACGTGTGATCCTAGACAAAAAGGAACAAACTCAGGATATTTTTCAATATCTAAAACTAAATCAATTAGTTGATCTTTTTTACATTCAATTAATCTCTTAACTGATGCTTTGGGCATTAACGATTTTTAATCTATTTTGTTGAAGTTTAGCAAAGTCTTCATCAGCATGATAAGATGATCTAGTTAAAGGTGATGAAGAAACTAATAAAAAACCTTTTGTCTTCGCAATATTTTCTAAATCTTTAAATTCATCAGGATGATAATATCTACTTAAGGGGTGGTGTTTAGGAGATGGCTGCAGATATTGACCAATTGTCAAAAAGTCTACTTCTGCTGATCTTAAATCATCCATTACTTGAATTAATTCATCCTTATCTTCACCAAGACCAACCATTAGACCAGATTTTGTAAAAACTTTTTTATTAAATCGTTTAACATTTTTTAAAAGTTCTAAAGATCCAAAATATCTAGCACCAGGTCTTACTTTGAGATAAAGACGTGGAACAGTCTCTATGTTATGGTTAAAAACATCTAGATCAGCCTCTAGAAGTTTTTTATAAGCGTCGCCTTTTCTCAAAAAATCTGGTGTTAAAACTTCTATTGATGTATTTGGATTTTTTTTACGTGTAGCATTAATTACTTCAAAAAAATGATTTGATCCACCATCTTCAAGATCATCTCTATCTACTGAGGTAATAACCACGTGTTTTAAATTTAATTTCTTAACAGCATTAGAAATTTTATAAGGCTCGAATGGATCTAAACTCTCAGGTTTTCCAGTCTTTACATCACAAAAAGCGCAGGCTCTTGTACAAGTATCACCCATGATCATAAATGTTGCATGCCTCTTACTCCAACATTCTGTTATATTTGGACAGTTTGCTTCCTGACATACTGTGACTAAATTATTCTGATTAACTACTGTTTTTGTTAAAAAAAATTCTTTACTATTTGATAATTTTGATCTGATCCATTCAGGTTTTTTTTTAATTGGATTTACAGGTTTATTAACTTTTTCTGGATGTCTTATTTTAATTGTCATTTTTTTTTATTAAATAAATCGTCTCATCTTTTTTACCAAACAAAAATCTTTCTCTAATTAAAGTCTCTATGTAATCAAGATCCAAATTATTGCTCAGTAGTGAATTTTTATGATTCATATCTTCTATTTTACTAATTAATGATAATTCTTCTTTTTTCAAGTTAGACAAAAGATCCTTTTTTTCTATATATGAAAAAAGCCCTCTTTCTCCAGACATTAAATTAAAACCAAAATAGGAAATAAGAAAAACAGATATTAATAAAAAATAATTTTTTTTTATTAATCGAAGCATTAATTGATCTTATTCATCTTCGCTTTTTTTCCAAGTTCTTCTTCAATACGGATTAATTGATTATATTTTGCAACCCTTTCAGATCTAGCTAAAGATCCTGTTTTAATTTGATTTGAGTTAGTCCCTACCGCTAAATCAGCGATAAACGTATCCTCACTATCACCTGATCGATGAGATATAATTGTTTTATATCCAATGGTTTGCGCAAATTTGATTACATCTAGGGTTTCCGAAACAGTACCAATTTGATTTAGCTTTATTAAGATAGAATTTGATGAAACATTTAAGAAACCTTTCTTTAATCTTTCAAGATTTGTTACGTACAAATCATCTCCTACGATTTGAACTTTATTAATTGATTTCATTAATTTATTCCATGACAACCAGTCATTTTCGGCAAATGGATCCTCAATGGACTTAATTTTATATTTTTTAATAATTTTTTGATATTCTATAATCGATTTGTCTACCGAGATATAACTTTTTGAATGAATAGAGTATTTGTTCTTTTTATATAATTCATTTGCAGCTACATCTAGGCAAATAGAAACATCTTTACCATTAATAAATCCTGATTTTTTTATTGCACTCACAATTAAATCTAAAGCTTGATTATTACTACTAATCATTGGTGCAAACCCACCCTCGTCTCCAACAGATGTTGATAGCCCTTTATCTTTGATCAATTTACTTAAATTTTTGATAACAACGAAACAAATTCTCATAGCATCAGAAAAACTTTTTGCACGGTCTGGTCTGATCATAAATTCTTGAATTCTAAGACCATTATTTGCATGTGCCCCACCATTAATAATATTCATTAATGGATATGGTAATTGAAAATTATTTTTTTGAGAAAAAGTTTTATATAAAGGTAATTTTTTGGCTTTTGCTGAAAGTTTTTTATTAGCTATAGAAACAGCTAACATCGCATTAGCTCCTAAGTATGTTTTTTGTCTTGTGCCATCCAGGTTAATTAATAAAGCATCAATTCTTTCTTGGTTATGAATACTTTGTCCTTTTAATTTTTTTGAAATCTTTGTGTTGACTAAGTTAACTGCACTTAAAACACTTTTTCCTAAATATCGTTTGTTATTTTTATCTCTTTTTTCAAAAGCTTCGAAAGTTCCTGTTGAAGCACCTGATGGACAAATAGCAGATGCGCTATTATTTTTTATATAAACCTCTGCCTCTACTGTTGGATTTCCTCTACTGTCAAAAACTTGACGTGCTTTTACTTTTAAAATTTTGCTCACTATTTTTTAATTAGATTATCTATATCGTGTAATTGTTTTAATAGATTCTCTAATTTATTCAATGGTACCATATTTGGTCCATCGGAAGGTGCGTTATCAGGATCTTGATGAGTTTCAATAAATACGCCAGCTACTCCAACTGCGACTGCTGCTCTTGCTAAATATTCAACAAATTCTCTTTGACCACCAGAAGATTCTCCTTGTCCACCTGGTTGTTGAACGGAGTGAGTTGCATCAAAAATTACTGGATAACCATTCTTTGCCATTATAGGTAATGATCTCATGTCAGAAACTAAAGTGTTGTATCCAAAACTTGCACCTCTTTCTGTTACTAATATTTTATTATTTCCAGAATCTGAAATTTTCTTTGTAACATTCACCATATCCCATGGTGCTAAGAATTGACCTTTTTTAACATTAATAATTTTATTTGTTTTAGCTGCAGCAATTAACAAGTCTGTTTGTCGACATAAAAAAGCTGGGATTTGTAAAACATCGACATGCTTTGAAACAACTTCACATTGTTCTGCATTATGAATGTCTGTTAAAATAGGAACATTTAATTCTTTTTTAATTTTATCAAATACAGGAAGTGATGCTTCTAATCCTGCTCCCCTTTTACCTTTTAAACTTGTTCTGTTTGCTTTATCAAATGATGTTTTATAAATAAATCCAAGGCCGAATTTTGAAGTAATTTCCTTAATTTTTCCAGCCATATCCAGTGCATGTTGCTCTGTTTCAAGCTGACAGGGTCCAGCAATTATAGAAATTTTATTATCGTTTGAAATTTCTATACTTCCACAATTTACTTTAATGCTACTCATTTATGATTTTTTGCTGCCTTGATAAATGATGAGAATAAAGGATGAGGTCTCAAAGGTCTAGATTTAAATTCTGGATGAAATTGAACACCTATAAACCAAGGATGATTTTGTAATTCTATAATCTCTGGAAGCTTATTATCTGGCGATAATCCTGAAAAAATCATGCCTTTTTTTTCAAATTTGTCTTTGAAAGCGATGTTAACTTCATACCTGTGACGATGTCTTTCTTTTATTAATCTTAATTTGTAAATTTTTCTTATTTTTGAATTTTCCTTTAATTTTGCATCATAAGAACCTAGTCTCATCGTACCACCTAGATCTTTGTCAGTGCCTTTTATTTTTTTACCATCTTTTGTCCATTCATTTATTAAACCAACTATAGGTAATCCTTTCTTATCAAATTCACTTGATGTAGCTTTTTTTAAATTCAATTGGTTTCTAGCAAATTCAATTATTGCCATTTGCATACCGTAACAAATTCCTAAAAAAGGAATTTTATTCTTTCTAGCATGTTTTATTGCCTCTATTTTTCCATCAGTTCCTCTTTTGCCAAATCCCCCAGGAATTAAAATTCCTGAAATATTATAAAGTTTTTTCTTTATTTCAGAAACTTTCAATTTTTCTGAGTCAATTCTTACTAAGTTAACTTTAATATTATTATCAATTCCTCCATGAGTTAGTGCTTCATCCAAGGATTTGTATGCATCTTTAAGCTCTACATATTTACCAATTATTGCAATATTAACTTGTTTTTTGTTTTGTAAGATAATTTTAGTAATTTTTTTCCAAGGTTTTAAATTTGCAGGTTTTTTTGATTTTAATTTAAAATAATTTAAAACCTGTATATCTAATTTTTGATTAAAAAAACTAATTGGTGCTTCATAAATAGTTTTAACATCGACTGTTTCAATCACATTTTTAATATCTACATTACAAAACAATGAAATTTTCTTTCTATGATCTAGAGGTATCGGTCTTTCAGATCTACAAATTATTATATCTGGTTGTATACCAATACTTCTTAATTCTTTAACTGAGTGTTGAGTTGGTTTTGTTTTTATTTCATCAGATGCTTTTAAGTATGGTACTAATGTTAAGTGAATGAATAATGCATTCTTTTTACCAACGTCGTTTGCAAATTGTCTTATTGCCTCTACAAATGGTAAACTCTCAATATCCCCTACTATTCCGCCAATTTCACATATTACAAAATCCTCTCTGGATGAGTCATTTTTTATAAACTGTTTTATCCGATCAGTGATATGGGGGATTACTTGAACTGTTTTGCCTAAATACTCTCCTTTACGTTCTTTTTTTAGAACATCGTTATAAATTTTACCTGTAGTAATATTGTCTGATTTTTTAGCTGATACTCCTGAAAATCTCTCATAATGACCAAGATCTAAATCTGTTTCAGCTCCATCATCGGTTACATATACTTCTCCATGCTGGAATGGACTCATTGTTCCTGGATCAACATTCAAATATGGATCTAATTTTCTTAAACGAACTTTGTAACCTCTTGACTGTAATAAATATGCAAGGGATGCTGAAGAGAGACCTTTGCCTAAAGAAGAAACCACGCCGCCAGTAACGAATATATATCGCGCCATGGAAGTATCTTATAGCGAATAAAAAATGAATTGAAAAGGATTAATTAATTATTTTCTGGAATTGATGGTGTATCTTCAGTTTTTTCCTCAACAGTATCTAGTACTGAGCCTGTAGGGGTAAGTTCTGCTCTAGAAATAATTGTTAAAGCTAAACTGCAAATAATAAAAAGTGTAGCTACAATTGCTGTGGCTTTTGTCATGAAGCTGCCTGCTGATCTAGATAACATAAAATTTTCTTGAGAAACACCAATCCCAAGTGCACCACCTTCTGATTTTTGTAACAAAACTAATAAAACCAAAATAACTGCAAGTATGATGTTAATAACAAGTAATAATGTTTCCATGGGGGTCTAATTAATGGTTTTTTTAATTATATCAATAAATTTCTTTGAATCTTGTGAGGCACCACCCACTAAAAATCCGTCTATGCCAGTAATAATTTTTAATTTATCAACGTTGTTACCATTTACTGATCCACCATATAAAATTTTTAGGGATTTTTTACCAAATTTGCTTTTTATGAAAGAAATTGATTTTTTTAGATCTTCAGATTTTGGAATTAAACCAGATCCTATAGACCATACAGGTTCATAAGCAATAACTATATTTGATTTATTATTTATGGAACTTAATCCATTTTTAATTTGTTTAGCTAAAACTTGATTAGTTTTTTTATTTCTTTTCTCTCTTAATGTCTCACCAATACAAAAAATAATTTTTAAACCTGCTTTTAATGCACTTTTAATTTTTAAGTTGATCAGTTTATCATCTTCTCCTAATTGTCTATTTTCTGAGTGACCAAGTATAACATATTTTGCCCCAACACTTTTAAGCATTCTAGAATTTACTTGACCTGTGTTAGCTCCAAAGTCATAACTGTGATGACAATTTTGAGCCCCTACTTCTATCTTAGTTTTTTTAAGTCTTTTTGATAAAGGGCGAATTAAAGTGCTAGGTGGACAATAAATTATTCTAAACTTATTTTTTTTATTGGTTTTTGAAAACTTTATTACTTTATCAAGTGAATTTAGAGTTCTTAAGTCACCAAACATTTTCCAATTAGCTACAAAATACGTATATTTATTTGTCATAATTGACTTTTTAATCTATAGATTTGTTTTTTACAGATCAATAAATTTATAAGGCTATGATTGAAAAAATTAAAAACTTAGGCTGGAAGCAATTCGGAGGATTAGTTTTAATTGTAATAATTATTATTGCATTTGGTTTTGGAGGTTTTGGAGGAGGGTTTAGCACTAACAATCAAAACAACATAGCAAAAATAAATAAGACTAATGTTACTACACAAGATTTTATTGATTATGTAAATCAAAGTGGAATTTCAGCAGAAGTAATCAGAAATAACCTGGATAACAATATAATCGAAGAACTTTTATCGGGTTTAATATCAACAACTCTCATTGATTTAGAGGTTAAAGATTTCGATATTTCAATTAATGAAAAAACAATTTTAAAAAAAATTAAAGAAGATGAAAACTTTCATGATGAAAGTGGGGTTTTTCAGAGAATTAAATACGAAAAATTTTTACTTTCAAATAACATGTCTGCACAAATGTTTGAATTAAAATTAAAAAATAGAGAATTACAAAAACACTTGTTTGATTTTATAGGGGCAGGAACAATCACACCAAACTTTTTAATAGATAAAAAATTCGAAAATAATAACAAAACTCTAGAGATTGAATATTTTAATATGGATAATCTATATAAAATTAAAGAAGATTATACTGAGGCTGATATCCAAAAATTTATAGAAGAAAATAAAGATCAATTAAAAAAAGAATATATTGACTTTAAATACGTAATCATAAATCCAAAAAATTTAATTGGTGTAGAGGAATTTAATCAAGAATTCTTTGATGAAATAGACAAAATTGAAAATAACATCTCTCTAGGAAATACGTTTAATTCTTTAATAGAAAATTTGGACATTGATATTATTGAAGTAAATGAATTTAGTCCTGATGGTGATGAAAAACAAAATGAGAGTTTAATTTTTTCAAAAAGATCATCAAAGATAGATTTAATTGAAAATGGAGATAATTTTTTACTTTATAGTATTGAAAAAGAATACGATAGAGCACCCGATTTAAATGATGAAAAAATAAATTCCGAAATAAGGAATTTGGTATACCAAAAAGGAAAGTTTGATCTTAATAGAGAAATTATTGAAGAAATACAGAATAAAAAATTTGATAACACTAAATTTAATGAACTAGTTGGTTATGATAGAGAATTTGGTTCTTTAAGTTCAGTTAATGATAATAAACTTTTTGAAATTAACTCTGTAAAAATGCTTTTCGCTTTACCAATTAACTCATTTGCTTTGGTTAATAGTAGTGAAAATGAAATTTATTTAGTAAAAATAACAGGTTCAAAAACAAATCCATTTAACAAAGAAGATCAAGATTATAAGAATTTTGTAAATAATGAATTTACCAATACGAGAAAAAGTATTTTAGCTTCTTATGATCAATTGTTAACTAATAAATATCAAGTTCAGTTAAATCAAAAAACCATTGATAGAGTTAAAAATTATTTCAAATGAAAATTAATCGAAGCTTCAATGATTTTAAGTTTCGACACAGAAGCAAAAAAAATCAAATTATATACACTTCAATAAAAGTAAAAAATGATGAAGAAGTATTAAATTTAATAGATAATTTCCTTGAGGAGAAAAATAGTTTTATATTTGAGTCTGTAGAAAAAGGTAAAATTAAGGGCAGATATACAATATTTGGTAAAAACCCCGATAAAATTTGGGAATTTAACAACAATAACTCTTATCTAACTCAAAAAAATAAAAAAATTAAGCTAAAGGATAAGCCTGAAAATTTAATTGAAAAAATTATAGAAGATTTCAAATTTGAAACACCAAAAAATTTACCTAAAATTTGTTCATTAATTTCAGGTTATTTTTCTTACGATTCTATAAGGTATATAGAAAAAATTCCAAATAATTGTAAGAATGATCTTAATCTACCAGATGTTAGACTTTTACGTCCAAGAACACTTGTAATTCATGACAATTTAAAAAAGGAAATATTTTTTATTTCAAATATCTTTAATGATGAAAAAATTACAAATTATGAAAATAAGTTTAATGAAATAAAATCTGAATTATTTAAATTACAAATTCAATCATTGATTAAAAATATTGATAAAAAAATTATTAAAAAAACAAATAACATAAAAGTTAAATCAAACACTACAAAAAATAAATTTCTCAAAATGGTAGATAAAGCTAAAAAATACATAAAATTAGGTGATATTTTCCAAGTTGTATTAAGCCAGAGATTTGAGGCACAATTAACAAAAAAACCTTTAGATATTTATAAAAAGCTTAGAGTTACAAACCCCTCTCCTTTTATGTTTTTCTTTAATTTTAATGATTTTCAAATAATTGGTGCAAGTCCTGAAATATTAGTAAGACTTAGGGATAATAAAATTACCGTAAGGCCAATTGCAGGGACAAGACCACGTGGAAAAACTAAAAAAGAAGATTTATTTTATGAAAAAGATCTTCTTAAAGATAAAAAAGAACTTTCAGAACATTTAATGCTTCTTGATTTAGGTAGAAATGATGCTGGTAAAGTATCAAAGATAAATTCTGTAAAAGTGACAGAAAGCTTTATAATTGAAAAATACTCACATGTTATGCATATAGTTTCGAATGTAGTTGGTGAATATAATAAAAAGTTTTCAAAATTTAAATCACTTTTAGCTGGTTTTCCAGCAGGAACTGTTTCTGGAGCTCCAAAAATTAGAGCTATGGAAATTATAGATGAATTAGAAACATCAAAAAGAAAAGTTTATGCTGGTGGAATTGGATATTTTGCTGCTAATGGTGAATTTGATACTTGTATAGCTTTAAGAACTGCTATTGCAAAAAATAAAAAATTCTATGTACAGGCTGGTGCAGGTATAGTTGCAGATAGTAAACCAAAAAATGAATACGAGGAAACAGTTAATAAAGCTAAAGCTTTAATTAATGCTCTAAGATAATGAAAATATTATTAATAGATAATTATGATAGTTTTACTTTTAATTTGTATCACTATATTTCTTCATTAAACGCTAAGGTTGATGTTATTAGAAACGATAAAATCAACTCAAAAGAAATAAGAAAAAAGAAATACGACAAAATAGTAATTTCACCTGGTCCAGGTAATCCAAATCAATCCGGAAACTGTATTAATATTTTAAAAACTTTGCATAAAGAATTACCTTTTTTAGGAGTTTGTTTAGGTCATCAAATTATTGCCCAAGTATTTGGATCAAAGATTATACAAGCTAGAAAGCTAATGCATGGAAAAACAAGTAAAATAAAATCTAAAAAAATTGGTGTACTTAAAAATCTTCCAACCATTTTTGAAGCAACCAGATATCACAGTTTAGTGATTGATAAAAAAACTCTATCTAAAGAGCTTGTGATTACAGCAGAGACAGAAGATGGTGTCATTATGGGTGTTCAACACAAAAAATTCAATATTCATGGTGTACAATTCCATCCTGAAAGTATTAAAACTAAGTTTGGAATGAAAATTCTAAAAAACTTTATTAACAATTAAATTTATGGATCAAATTCTAGAAAAACTTAAAAATAAAAAAGATTTAACTTTTGAAGAAAGTAAAATTGCTTTTGAAATATTAATGACTGGAAAAGCTAGTAATGACGAAATTTTTTGTTTTTTAACCTTATTATCCGAAAAGGGAGAAGTTTCAGATGAAATAGCAGGTGGAGTTTTTGTTCTTAGAGAAAAGTCTAAAAGAGTGAATGTAAGTGATTGTATTGATACTTGTGGTACTGGCGGTGATGGCATGAATACTCTTAATATTTCAACAGCTTCTGCCCTACTTTTAGCTAGCATGGGTACAAAAGTTGCTAAACATGGTAATAAAGCTGTTTCCTCAAAATGTGGGTCCGGTGATGTTTTAGAAGCTCTTAAAATTAAAATTGATTTAAAACCTGAGGATATAGAAAAAGAAATTAATAACAATAATTTTGGTTTTATGTTTGCACCAAATTATCATAGTGCAATGAGATTTGTAGGACCTGTAAGAAAGAAAATTGGAAAAAGAACTATTTTTAATATGATTGGTCCATTAAGTAATCCTGCCCTTGTAGAGAGGCAAGTTGTAGGTGTTTTTGATAAAAAATTATTAAAAATTTTTGCAGAAGGACTTAAAAATTTAAATTTAAAATTTGCTTGGATAGTAAATAGCGAGGATGGATTAGATGAAATATCTCCATATGAAATCACTAATGTTATTCAATTAAAAGATGGTCAAATATCTGAAATAATAATAGATCCAAATGCTTTGGGTGTAAATGCAGATAATTTTAAAAATTTAGTGGGTGATGATTCAAAATTTAATGCTGATAAAATGATTGAAATATTTAAAGGTGAAGATAATGATTTTTCAAAAGCAGTTTGTTTAAATGCTGCAGCAGGGTTAATCGTTGGAGAAAAATTTTCAGACTTTTCTGAAGCATATAATTACTCAAGAGAATTTATCCTTTCTGGAAAAACTTTTTTACATCTAGAAAAAATTCAAAATGTCTAAAAATATACTTCAAAATATCATTCAAAAAAAAGTTGAAAAAGTTGATAAATTAAAAAAATCCTTAGATCTTAAAACTTTAGACGAATTAATTAATAAAAATAACAGCTATATTAATTTTAAAGAGATAATAGAAAATAATATAAAAAATAATAAAACTTCAATTATTGCTGAAATTAAAAAAGCAAGTCCTTCAGCGGGTATAATAGTTGATAATTATAATCCTGTAGATATTGCTCAGATTTATTTAAATAATAAGGCAACTTGCCTTTCAGTTTTAACAGAAGAAGATTATTTTTTAGGAAATTTAATTCACATAAGCAAAATAAAAGATAAAATTAATTTACCTGTATTGTGTAAGGATTTTTTTATCGATAAATTTCAAATACCTTTGGCAAAAAGTTATGGTGCTGATGCTATTTTAATTATTTTGGCTGGGGTTTCGTATGACCTTGCTTCTGAATTATATGGTGAGGCTATGAAATACAATATGTCGGTTATAGTTGAGGTTCATACAGTAGAAGAAGCAAAAAAAGCATTAGACTTTAAAGATGCATTAATTGGAATAAACAATAGAAATTTAAAAACACTTAAAACTGATATAAATACAACTTATGATATTTATGATATTGTAAAAAGTCACAAAGGTCCTTTAATATCTGAAAGTGGAATTAAGAATAAAGATGAGCTATTAGAGCTAAAGAAAAAAACATCAATTAACACTTTTTTAATTGGTGAATCACTATTGAAAAACCTAAATAAAAATTCTATTTTTTCAGTTTTATAGTCAAATAAAGCCCTATTTTGCTTGTTTTTTTTAGTATTGTTAATTTAAAAGAACTTTTATAGAACATTGTTTGTACGATATTTGTTCTTATGTTAACAAAAAAACAAAAAAACCTACTTTTATTTATCAACAAGAAGTTGAGAAGTTCTGGCGTATCTCCTTCATATGAAGAGATGAAACAGTCTCTTAATTTAAAATCTAAATCAGGTATTCATAGATTGATTAGTGCTTTAGAGGAAAGAGGTTTTATTAAAAGATTAGCTCATAAAGCAAGAGCTTTAGAGGTAATTAAATTACCAGAAACTGCCTCTGCAAATGATATTTATAATAGTTTTTCGCCTAGTGTGATTAAAGGTGGACTAGATGAAGAACAAACTAATTCTGATGAAGTAGAAGTACCAGTACTTGGAAAAATTGCAGCTGGAACACCTGTTGAAGCAATACAAAATGAGGTTTCTAGAATTCCACTACCAAATAATTTGGAAAAAAATGGTGATTACTTTGGATTAAAAGTTCAAGGTGATTCTATGATAGATGCAGGTATTCATGAAGGTGATACTGTGATTATTAAAAGAACTGATACTGCTGATAATGGTAAAATTGTAGTTGCTTTAATAGATGAACATGAAGCAATGTTAAAAAGAATTAGAAAAAAAGGTAAAGTTGTAGCCCTTGAAAGTGCTAACAGGAACTATGAAACTAAAATTTTTGGACCTGATAGAGTAAAAGTTCAAGGAGTTTTGGTATCTTTATATAGAAACTTCTAAAAAAATAGTCTAAACAACATTGATGTCTAAAGTAGCAACACGTTTTGCTCCATCCCCTACTGGAGCTCTTCATATTGGAGGGGTTAGAACTGCCTTATTTAATTGGTTGTTCTCTAAAAATCAAAAAGGAACTTTTCATCTAAGAATTGAAGATACTGACAAAGAAAGATCCAAAGATGAACACAAAATACAAATTATTAAATCATTAAAGTGGATAGGTATTGAGCATGATGGTGAAGAATATATTCAGTCACAAAAAATAGAAGATCATATTAAAATTGCTAATGAATTATTAAAAAAAGGTAACGCTTATAAATGCTACTGCTCTGCTAAAGAAATAGAGGAACAAAAAAAAAGAGCTAGGCAAAAAAAAATGCCATATATTTATAATAGAAAATGGAGAGATGCTGATGAAAAAGATGCTCCTAAAGATATTAAACCCGTAATTAGATTTAAAAGTAAAATAGAGGGAAATTCTAAAATTAAAGATCTAGTTCAAGGAGATGTTGAAATTGAAAATAATACAATAGAAGATTTTATAATTTTAAGAAATGATGGAACACCAACTTATAACTTGTCTGCGACTGTTGATGATCATCAAATGGGAATGACACATATAATTAGAGGAGATGATCATAAGATAAATACTTTTAAACAAATACAAATATATCAAGCAATGGGTTGGGATGTTCCAGAATTTGCTCACATTCCATTAATTCATACTATTGAAGGTAAAAAACTATCAAAAAGAGATAATGCCTCCACTTTGGATGATTACTCAAAAATAGGTATAATACCTGATGCATTAAGAAATTATTTACTTAGACTTGGATGGTCATACCAAGACAAAGAAATATTTACTCTTGATGAGAGCATTGAATACTTTAATTTAGAAGGTATTGGCAAATCACCATCAAAACTAGATATGAGCAGAATATTATCAATGAATGAGCACTATATAAAAACAATCGATGAGAAAGATCTTTATGAGTGTTTAGCTGAATATTGCAAAACCTATAAAGAAGAAGTTCCAGAGGATAAAGAAATAAAAATTAAATTTTCTTTATCATTTTTAAAAAATAAGGCCAAAACCTTAGAGGATATTTATAACAATGCAAAATTTATCATCAATGACGAAGTCAACTTCAATGAAGATGATATTAAATTGATTGATGATAAAGCTAAAAAAATTATCTCAGAGTTTATTAATGAATTATCATCCATAACGAATATTAATAAGGATAATTTAGAACCTGTAATAAATAATTTGATAAAAACGAATGATACAAATTTTAAAGGAGTTGGTCAGCCGATAAGGATTGCATTAACAGGATCAAAATTTGGTCCAGGTCTATACGATATAGTCATAGCTCTTGGTAAAAAAGAATCTTTAAAAAGACTAGTTAAGGTAATTTCTTAAAACTACACTGGCCTCCTCTGAAGAAGAAGTTTTAGATCTAATTCCCTTTAATGTTTTTGTACAATCAAACAATTGTTTTTTAATAAGTTCTGGGTTTTTTAAAAGATAAATTACAGATTTATAAATTTCATCAGCATTACATTCATTTTGTAACAATTCTGGAATCACCTCGCGATTGTTGATTATATTAATTATGTTAGCGAATTTAACATTAACTAACATTTTAAATATCAGAAAATTTATGAAACTTAATTTATAAATAATTATAGATGGTATGTTTGAGTTAGAAACTTGCAGTGAAACTGTACCTGATTTAGCTATAGCAAAAATAGAATTAGATAAAATTTTAGATTTAATAACTTCATCTGAAACTACATCAGCATTTTCAATATTGAATTTCTTAATTTCTGAAAAAATAAAATTTTTATTTTCATCAGTGGCATGAAAGTAAAAATAAAATTCATTGTGTCTTTTATTCATTAATTTAATAAAATTAATTAAAATTTTTAATAATACATCTGTTTCAGATTTTCTACTTCCTGGAAAAATTGATATAATCTTTTTATCTTTAGGAATTATATTTTCAATAATTTTTTTGTTATCCTCAATATTCTCGATTAGTGGATGTCCAACAAAGGTATTTTTTATATTTTCTGCATCAAAATATTTTTTTTCAAAATCAAATAATAAAAGAACATGATCGATAAATTTTTTAATTTTTTTTACTCTATTTTTTCTCCATATCCAAACTTGAGGAGCAACATAATGAATTGTTTTGATATTATTGTTAATTTTTTTAACTCTCTCAGCAACTCTCATAGTAAAATCAGGACTATCAACAGAAAACAATATATCAGGATTAAATTTTATTATTTCATTTACGGTTTGGTTAATTTTATTTCTAATTTTAAATATATTGAATAAAATACTTGTAAAACCTAGATAGGTAATTTCATTTAAATTAAAAATAGAATTAATTCCTAATTGTTTTAAATGATTTCCACCAACAGATAAATATTCAATATCTGGATTTTGAGATTTTAGCTTTGAAATAACTGTTGAAGCTAATTTATCTCCTGATGGCTCACCTGTAAGAATGAATATTTTTTTCATATAATATTGATAAAAATATTATTTTTATCAGCAAATTTGATGCATTCATTTTTATCTAAAACAACATTTTTTTTAGATTGTAAAACCACACCTCTTAAACCGTATTTCTTAATATCCCTAAGAGTTTGTAATCCAATTGTTGGTAAATCCATTCTTAAATCTTGTTTTTTTTTGGGTAATTTAATTAGAATACCATCTGATTTTTTCTTTAACTTTGATAACATTTTTTTTGTACCCTCTTTGCCTTCTTTAGCTAAAATTTTATCTCCTTTAATTATTAACGCTTGAATATGGTCTAAACTTTTGGTTTTATTAAAAAAAATTTTCCCTCTTTTAATTGATAATAAATCGTATTTTTTGGGTTTTAATTTAGTGTAACATCCTTTCTTTAAAGAAAGCTCTGGGTTAAAAAATATAGAGCTAATGACTTTTATTCCTTCATTATATAAAATTTTTATTATTGATTTAATTATAGCCGCATCACCTATTTTAGCTGCTCTAATTACACTCGGCATATAATAAATTCCCTTAAAATCTAATCTTAAAGAAGAAAAATTTGGTTTTGCTATCTTTCCTGCAAATAGAACTTTTTTACATTTCTTATGTTTAATTAAATTAATAATTGTCCCAAATTTTCCAATACTTATTCGAAAAGAATTCTTGTCTTTATTAAACTTATTATTTTTAGAAAAATCTATAATGAAATATTTAATTTTTTGTTTTTTTATTTTTTTAAGCACTATTTCTGAAAAATCTGTGTCACCTAAAAATAAACCTATCATTTTATTTTGAAAATGGGGTACAAATTGGTCTTTTTTTGTCTTTTTCTATAAACTCAATAACTTCAAACACTAATTCATTTTTCTTAAATTCATTTGATAAATTACTTAGATTATCTGTTAAATTTTCATTTTTAAAAATCTCTTTGTAAGCATCACTTAAAGTTATTATTTCTTTATTTGGTATATTTTTTCTTCTTAAACCTATTAGGTTCAATCCTTGCAAAACACTTCTATTTCCATGTGCTATACCATATGGGATTATATCCCTTACTACACCACACATCCCACCAATCATTGCTGATTTACCTACTCTAGTAAATTGCTGAACAGCAGAATTTCCACCTATAATAGCATTATCGCCTATTTCTGCATGACCTCCCAATGGTACATTGTTGGCTAAAATTACGTTATTTCCAACAAAACAATCATGAGCAATGTGAGCTGAAACCATAAACAAACAATTGTTTCCAATTTTCGTCAGTCCGCCACCTCCTTTTGTTCCTGGATTAATAGTAACATATTCTCTAATTTTATTATTATCTCCAATCTCTAGATTTGTTTCTTCTCCCTGAAATTTTAAATCTTGTGGATCATTACCTATTGAAGCAAATGGATAAATTTTATTATTTATTCCAATTTTTGTTTTTCCAGCAATATTTACATGAGATTGAATTTCTGTATTTTCACCTATCTCAACATTTGGTCCAATTATGGTATAAGGACCTATTTTCACATTTTTAGAAATTTTGGCTTTTGCATCAATTATAGCAGTCTTATGTATCATCTATTATTTTTTAAAAATTCTTTAAAATTTTTGGCTGGATATCCCATCATTTTCGAATTATCAGGTATATCTTTAATGACACCGCTCCCACCTCCAATTTCTACATTATTACCTATTTTTAAATGTCCTGAAATTCCTACTTGTCCTCCAATTCTTACATTATCTCCAATAATAGTACTTCCGGCAATTCCAACTTGTCCAGCGATTATTGAATTTTGACCAATTTTAACATTATGGGCAATATGGATTTGATTATCTAAATAAGTATTTTTTCCCAAAACTGTGTTAGACATAGATCCTCTATCTATTGTTGATCCACATCCAATTTCACAATTATCCTCAATAATTACACCTCCGATATGAGGATATCTTAAATTCTTATCTTTAATTGGAAAAAAACCAAAACCGTGTTTTCCAATTATACAATTGTCTAATATTTTTACATTATCTTTAATTAATGAGTTTCTAATTATAGTATTGGAGCCAATTGAGCAGTTTTTTCCAATAATAACATTTTTTTCTATTATAGAATTATGTCCAATTTTACAATTTTCACCTATATTAACATTTTTACCAATCAAAACATTTTTTCCATAAACAACTTTATCTGCAAATATTGTTTCATTTATTATTTCAGATGTTTCATCAAAATTATCATAAATTGATTCTGGATAAAATTTACTGGTAACAATAGAGGTTGAAACTAGAACATTTTCAACAATTATTGGTCTACAATTGTTCGGTAAATCATTTTTTAACGCTTTAGTAGTAAGACAAAAAGCAGCTTTTGTATTATTTGCTAAGTCTTTATATTTTTGTGAATGAAAAAATGAAATATCGGTACTTTTGGCACTATGTAAATCTTTAATATCATGAACTGACGCATCTATCTTCAAGCCATTAGTTTTTAAATTTAAAACATTAAAAATTTCTAAAATATTAAAAGGTCCTTTGTTTTTAAAGAATGGATTAACCATGATTGCTTTTAACAGAGCAATTAAAGTTGGGTTATCAATAATTATTGCTATTTATTTCTTGTCTACTATTGTTGCAGACCACATGGCATCAGCCATCCTAACATTATTTACAAAAGCTACACCTTTATATTTCCATACCCTCCCGTGAGATCTAATAGCCTCTATTTTCAAAACAAGTTTACAATCTGGTATAACAGGATTTCTAAATCTAGCTTTTTCTATTCCCATTAAAAAAACTAATTTATTTTCATATGTAGATTTATCTAAACCATGAGCTGTTAATGCAGCAGCAGCTTGACCAAAGGACTCTACAATTAATACACCTGGCATTACTGGCTGATCTGGAAAATGACCTTGTACAAAGAAACTATCTTTTTTTACATTAACTATTGCCGTAGCAGATTTTAAATCTACAATATCAATTAATTCATCAATTAACAACATTGGCTCTCTATGAGGTAATAATTCTCTTATTTTATTTTTATCCAATTTATTCATTTCTATTTATTTAATATTTTTAAAATATTTTCTGTAATATTTGAATTTGATTTTCCAATAAAAATATTTTTTCTATCAAGAAGTATCTCAATATTATTTTCTTCCATATAAGATTGAATGATTGGATTTACTTCCTTATAAAAATTGTTAAATTCTGTCTCTTTTACTGAATTTATATCTGTAACCATTGTATTTTTTTCTTCTCGTAATTTGTTCAATAATTTATTTAGTTCAATTATTTCTTTATCTAATTCCTTTTTAGAAAGGATATTTTTTTTTGATTTTATTGAGTCTTCTTTCTTTTTTAATTCACTTTCTCTTTGTTTTAATTTTTCTAAGTTTTCATTATTTTTATTTTTTATTTTATTTAAAACTAGCTTACCCATATTAGAATTTTTAATTATAAATTCCATATCAATAAATGCTACGTTTTCAGCACTGTAAGTAACAGAAATTTTAAAAAAAAAAATAAATAGTAATAATAAAATTTTTATGTAAGACTGCATTAAAAAGATGTGCCTATATTAAACCTGAATGACTCGGTTATATCTGTATCTGATTTCGTAATTGCTTCACTGAAAGAAAAAGTAACTGGGCCAATTGCGGTATACCAATCTATACCCAATCCAATTGAACTTCTTATCTTATTTCCATCAGCTAATGATGAATCATAATCCACACCCCAAACATTTGCAGCATCAAAAAACATTAATATGTCTAGTTCTTGTAAATTTGGAAAAATTTGTGGCACAGTAGTTGCTAAATTTAAAGATGTTATATAATTTCCACCAATAAAATCACCACCATCTTTAGGACCTACTTTACCTCTTTCAAATCCTCTTAACCTACTACTGGGTACATATAACCTTTCAGATAGTTTAATATCATCACCAGTTAAAGAATTAGACGCCTCAATGAAAAAAGCTATACTTGATATATTATCTTCATAAAGCTCTGTAAAATATTTATACGAATAACTATTATTTAATGTGTTAGTGTCACTTATCATTGGAAAATCAACACGATAGATTGATCTGTAACCATCAGATGTTTTAAATTTTTGATTACGTTTATCATAATCAAAATTTAAATTAATGAATGTATCCCAATAATTGCCTGCTTGTTTCTTTTGTCTTGCAGATGCAGATGAATTGGTTTCAATTCGTTCAAAATAAGTTCTTGTAGATAAATTTAAAAAAAGATCATCCAAATATTCAAATCCTGTTCCAAGATCAAAGCCAGTTTTATTATTCTTGTATCCGAATGTGGATAGTCGGTCAGTTTCAAGAGCCTGTATGTTTAAAAAAATTGATTTGTCTGTATTTTTATAATTAGGATTAGTAACTCTAAACTGTCCCTTAAAGCTTTCTTCTGTTAAAGTGCCATCAGCTTTTAGACCTATCCCTTTTCCCAGATAATTGTTCTCTTTTATTCCAACGCTTAGAGTTCCACCATTAGTACCAGCTCCTGCTCCTGCAAATATTTCCCCAGTTGGCTTCTCTTGAACAGTTATATTTATGTTTTTTGTATTTTTATTTTCGTTATTTAGGATTTCGGCTTTAACTTCCTTAAAAAAATTTAAATTTTTTATATTATTTACCGATTTGTTATGCAGTATTTCATTAAAGGGGTCACCCTCATCGATTTCTAACTGATTTCTTATAACACTTTCTTGAGTAATTGAATTTCCAAAAATATTTATTCTTTCAACAAATACTTTATCAGTTTCTTCTATTTTGAAAACCAAATCTAACTTATTAGAAAAAAGAGTTTCTTCTACTGAAGCTTTAATTGATAAATATTGTTCATTAATTGTAATTAATTCTATTTGTTCTAAAATATTTTCAACTAAGAAGATTGAATAAGGTTTACCTTTATAATCTTTAAACAAATTTAGTACTTTAGTGAAATTTTCTTTTTGAAAATCGGAAGGTAATTCAAGGACCAAATCATTGAAAAATATCTTATCATTTGCATTGATATTAAATATTAATTCAAATTCATTATCATTTATCATTTTGGCAAACGAAGAATTAACTTCTACATTGTAATAACCTTTGTTTAAATAAAAATTTCTTAACAACCTTTCGTCAATTTGAATTATATTTTCATTGAGAAACTTCGTACCAGATATAAATTTCCAAAATTTAGTTTCTTCACTAATAATTATACTTCTTAATTTACGATTTTTGAAAATCTTATCACCAATAAAAGATATCTTTTTAATTTTAGATTTTTCACCAAGTTTTATTTTATACTCAACTTTGATTTTATTATCGTCAAGATCTACTAAAAAGGTATCGACTTCAGCAAAATAATATCCAAGATTTTGAAGTGTAGAAATTATTTGCTGTTGGTCTTCTTGTAATAGAAAATTATTATAAGAAGATCTAGATTTTAATAGTAAATTTTGCTTGATTTCTTTCAAAACTTTATCAGATTTGACTCCATTAAATTCTACGCTTTCGATAATCGGTGCTTCATCAATATTTATAATTATCTTGTTATTTTTTATTTCAACAGAAACGTCCTTAAAAAAATTAGTATTATATAAATTTTTTAAAACATTATTAAGATCAATTGAATTCAAATCTTGTCCAATATTAATTTCAGAAAACATTTTAATTGTATCAGAGGATATTCTTTTATTTCCTAAAATAATAATTTCGTTTAATTCAGAAGCATAAGTATTTTTAAAAAATATAGCTATAAATAGAATAGATATGATTTTTATTTTTTTCATATTAAAAAAAACTTATATACTTTTTGAGTTAATATTAAAACGAACATATTCATTCAATTCTAATATTTGTTGTATTTTGTTAGGGGTGATTGATTTATATTTTTTAAATTCCTTTCTTTTCAAAAATTGAATTAGTTTTTTTGAAATATCAGTAAACTTAATTTTATTTTGTAAAAAAGCATTAACTAATTCATCATTTGCTGTCACAAGAACTGTTTCAAATAAAGAATTTTTTTTTGGTAACATTTTTAATATTTTAACTAATGGAAATTTTCTATTATTTATTTTCTTTATATTTAAATTATTTAATTTTTTAAAATCAATATTATTTGTAATAAGCCTTTTTTTATGTTTAAAAGAATATAATGTGTTAAAAATTGGAATTTTCATATTAGTGTCATGAGCTATTATTTTAATTAAACCATTTTTAAAATTTATTATAGAATGTACATATGACCTTGGATGTGTAACTATTTTTATATTTCTATAATTAATATTAAAAATATTTTTTGCCTCAATAACTTCAAATACTTTATTCATCATTGTAGCCGAATCTATTGTAATTTTTTTTCCCATTTTCCAATTAGGATGTTTAAGAGCTTGTTTCAAATTTATTTCTTTAAATTTACTTAAAGGTAAATCGATAAATGGACCACCAGAGGCCGTTAAAATTAATTGATCAATCAAATCTTCATTATTTTTTAAACCGTACCAAATAGAAAAATGTTCAGAGTCAACAGGTATAAATTGAGTTTTATTTTTCTTTAATTCTCTTGAAATCAAATTCCATCCGCAAATAATCGCCTCTTTATTTGCTATTGCAATTTTTTTTGTATGTTTAATTATTTTAATTGTTGGGATTAAACCATCTACACCTGTTATTGCACTCATGATGTAATCCACTTTTTTTTTAAAAATTTTATTTAAATTTTCAAAATTATTATAAATTTTGTAAATTTTTTTTTTATTATTTTTTTTTAAAGCTTCATAACTTCTATAATTTGTTATTACTAAATTTTTTACATTGTATTTTTTTGCCTGTTTTAATAGTTTGGAATAATTTTTATTTGCTGATAAAAGAACAATTTCAAAACTATTTTTATCTTTATCAATGATATTGATTAAATTTTTTCCAATTGATCCAGTTGAACCTAATATAGCAATTTTTTTTTTCATTAAAATGTAAAACTAGTTAGATTTATTAAATAAAATGTTGGTAATGCAAAAATCATACCATCAATTCTATCAAGTAAACCTCCGTGTCCTGGTATAATATTACCTGTATTTTTAAGTTTTGATAATCTTTTAAAATATGAAATTATTATATCTCCTATTTGACTAACAGATGAAATAATAATTGTTAAAATAAACCATCCTATAGTTACTTCTTGATTAATGTAATTAAAATATAAGAAAATAAAAAGTAATGATAAAATATAACTACCTATCATTCCTGCATAAGTTTTATTGGGGCTAATTCTTGTTAATTTAGGTCCTTTAAAAATCTTTCCAAAAACGTAACCTCCGATATCAGTTGAAACACATATAAGAAGAGGAATTATCACAGTATATTCAATTGATAATTCATAAAAAGTATAAAAAGAAAAAATTAAAAAAATAAAACCTATTAATTTGTAAATTTTTTTTTTAACAATTTTATACCACTCTAAAGAAGCTATTAAAAAACAAATAGTAATTAAAAATTTGATGTAAAAAGAACCCATGAATATAAAGTAAATTACTAGGGGTAATAAAATAACCGAACTCAATATTCTTTTAGTTAAATCATTCATCAGATTTTTCCAAAATTGCGTTTAATAGATTTAAATTCTTTAATTATCTTATTATAGTCTTTAGTAGTAAATGCAGGCCATAATTTTTTTTCAAAAAAAATTTCTGAATAAGCTAGTTGCCATAATAAAAAATTACTTAATCTTTTTGTATTACCGGTTCTAATTAATAAATCAGGGTTGGGTATATTTTTTGTTTGAAGATTTCTATCTATATTTTTTTCGTTAATAATATTTTTTTTTATCTTAATTTTTTTAAATGCAGAAATTAATTCAGATTTAGATCCATAATTTAAAGCAAGGTTAATTTGTAATTTATTATTTTTATTTGTTTTTTTTTCTGAATTAATCAGAAGTTTATTAAGTTTAGGTGAAAATTTTTTAGAACCTAAGATTTTAAGTTTAATATTTTTTTTATTAAGATCATCAATTTTGTCTAATAAAAAATTTTCCAATAGATTAAACAAATAATTAATTTCTTTTTTTGGTCTCCTCCAATTTTCTGTGGAAAAAGCAAATAAAGTGAGAAATTTTATATTATTTTTAATTGTTTCTTTAATTATTCTTTCAACTGTATTTAATCCAGCTTTATGCCCTGCGTTACGTGAATTTTTATATTTTAATCCCCATCTTCCATTACCATCCATGATAATGGCTACATGATTAAGAGGGTTCATATTGTCATTATTTCTTTTTCTTTTGAAGATACTTTGTCATCAACTAATTTAATATGATTATCTGTTATTATTTGAATTTTTTTTTCAGAAGCTTTCTCCTCATCTTCACCAATATCTTTACTTTTTAAAAGCTTCTTTAAATCCTCATTTGCTTCTCTTCTAATATTTCTAATAGATACTTTGCATTTTTCCCCAATAGATTTTATTAATTTTTTAAGCTCTATTCTTCTTTCTTCATTTAATTCTGGAACCGGTAATCTTATTAATTGACCATCTATTTGAGGGTTTAAACCTAGATCAGATTTTTTAATAGCCGCATCAATTAACGAGACATTATTAATATCCCATACCTGAATATTTATCATTCTGGATTCTGGCGTTGTAATACTTCCTACTTGGTTTATTGGCATTTGCTGTCCATAAACATCAACTTTAATCAAATCTAACATAGAGGCATTTGCTCTACCTGTTCTTAGTGAAGATAATTCTTTAGAGAAAACCTCAATAGCTTTATCCATTTTAAGGCTGTAAGATTTTTCATCAAACATTTATTCCCCAATTTTAATTCTAAAGAACTCTTTTATTTTTAAATCAGCTATAGACAGTTCTTTTAATATATCTTGAACCTTCTTCTTAGGTTCCATAACCCATGCTTGCGTTAAGAGAGCATTTTCCTCTTTAAATTTGTTCATCTTACCTAAGCTAATTTTTTTTGCAATATCATCTGGTTTTCCTGAATTTTTTAATTCCTCAGTAACTAACTCTTGCTCCTTATCTATTATTGCTTGATCTATAGAGCTAGACTCTAACGCTAATGGATTTGATGCCGCTATATGCATAGATAATTGTTTGCTAAAGGTTTTAACAGTATCTGAATTATCTTTGGTATCTAATGAAACCATAACAGCTAATTTTGCCACATTGTCTTTAACTACAGTATGAAGGTAGTGATTATTTACTCCATTAGAATTTTGAATTGTTTTAGCTTTTCCAATGGTAATTTTTTCACCAATTTTTGCTATTAATGCAACTAAATTATCATTAACAGATTGACCATTTTTCATTTTAGCTGCTTTTAATTCTTCAACGTTAGAATTATTATCATTATTTAGTTCACTTAATTCTTTAACAAATTGAATAAAATCATCATTTTTTGCAACAAAGTCAGTCTCACAATTTACTTCAATCACAGAAGTTTTTGAAGAGTCTCCACTTACAACAACTACTCCTTCTTTTGCATCTCTTGACATTTTTTTTGAGGCTTTTGAAATACCTTTTACTCTCAAAATTTCAATTGCCTTATCAAGGTTTCCATTTGACTCCTTGATAGCTAAGTTGCAATCCTTAAATCCAGCCCCAGTAGCTTCTCTAAGTTTTTTTACTTTTTCTATATCACTCATTAATTTAATTTCTCCTTATTTTCTTGAGAAAATTTTTTTTCTAATTTTTCTCTGTCTAACTCCTGAATAGTCTTTGATTTGTTGTCATCTCTAGGATCTTCTATTTTTTCTTTTTTTGAACTAACATTTGGTGCAGATTTTTTTGCACTAATAATTGTCTCTTTAATTAAACTACAATAAAGATCTATAGCTCTTCTAGCATCATCATTACCTGGGATTGGATAATCTATATTATCTGGGTTAGAGTTGCTATCTAAAATAGCTATGATTGGTATTCCTAATTTAGCTGACTCAGCAATTGCTAAAGACTCATAATTTGTATCGATAATAAAAACTAAATCTGGAACTTTTTTCATTTCAGCAATTCCTCCTAGTGATCTTTGGAGTTTATCTTTTTTTACACTCATTTTTAGAAGCTCTTTTTTTGTAAAACCCCTATTCTCTGCTGCTAAATCTATTTCTAATTTTTTTAGTTTTTTGATTGAATTTGATATAGTGCCCCAATTGGTTAGCATACCTCCTAACCATCTGTAGTTTACAAAATATTGATCTGTTTCCTTAGCTACTTCTGCTATAGCCTCAGATGCTTGTTTTTTTGTAGATACAAATAAAATTTTTCCGTTATTTTCTATCGTATTATAAATTTTTTCTAAAGCTACTTTTGTTAGCTCAAGTGTTTGTGTTAAATCTATAATATGAATTGAATCTCTTTTTCCAAAAATGTATTTTTTCATTTTTGGATTCCATCTTAAAGTCTTATGACCCAAGTGGACGCCTGCTTCTAATAATTGTTGTATTGTAACGTTAGGTATTTTCATATTTATTCCCGGTTAAGCCACCACAGTAATTTCCAATAAAGGACCGGAGGTATAAAACCAAAAACTGTGTGCGTGTTAGTTTAATTTACGAAGTATTTACAAATATTTACCAAAATTAACAAGTAATTATTTAGTTAATTATTGCCTGTATTTCTTGATTTCTTAGAAGATTTAGAGATTTTCTATCTAATTTACGTGTATTTTTTAATCTAAATTTAAGAATATTATCTACAGTGACTAAATTAATATTTACAACAGTTTTACCTTCATCTTTCAAAATTTTAAATATTTTTTCAATTTGTTCTTCAGATTTGAGTTCAAATAAAATCTCTTTTATGGGACTATTAAATAAATCTTTAAGTGATGCTATTTTTTGAACATTAATTCTATTTAATCGATTTTCATCATTAGAAACATTTTTGAACAATGTTAAAATAAGAGAACTACCCTCTTTCAAGATTTCTCTATTTGATTCTAAAATATCTGAGAAAATAAAAAGTTCGAATACACTTGATAAGTCAGTCAATTTTAAAACAGCATAAGAATTTCCTTTTGCAGTTTTTCTTTCATGAATTTTTAATAATGTTGCAGCAATATTAGAATCCTTTAATTCATCATTTGAGATAAAACTTGAATAATCTGTAATTTTATAATCATTAAAGATCTCTGTAAATTGATTCAATGGATGATCTGAAATAAAAAAACCTACTGACTCAAATTCTTTAGATAATCTTTCTTCAAATTTCCAATCTTCTATTTTGATTAAAATATCATTTTGAGAACTTTCATCCTCTAAAAACAAATCAATCTGATTAGCAGATTTATTATCAAATATATTTTTACTTTTAGTTATAATACCTGGAATTGACTCATATAAAGCTTGTCTATTTGGATTTAAATTATCAAAAGCACCAGCTTTAACTAAACCTTCTAATTGAAGTTTGTTGATATCTTTTGGATTTACTCTGTTTATAAAGTCATGAATTGTTTCAAAATTTCCATTTAAAATTCTTTCTTTAACTATATTTGATATTGCCTCATAACCTACAGCTTTAATACCGCCTAAAGCATAATAAAACTTTTCATCTATTGTTCTGAAATCAGCAAAGCATTCATTAATATTCGGACGAACAATTTCAACATTTAATCTTTTTAATTCTTCATAAAATTCACTTAATTTATTTTGATTAGATATATCCATTGTCATTGAGGCAGCAATAAATTCTTTAGGATAATATGTTTTTAGAAATGCTGTTTGATATGAAATAATAGCGTATGCAGCAGCATGACTTTTATTAAAACCGTATTCAGCAAATGGTTCTATTTTTAAAAATATTCCAGCAGCAACATCTTTTGCTATTCCATTTTTAACAGCTCCATCAATAAATCCTTGTTTCTGTTTTTCAAGCTCTGCTCTTTTCTTTTTTCCCATTGCTCTTCTTAAAAGATCTGCTTGTCCTGCTGTAAAACCTGATAATTTTTGAGCAATTTGCATTACCTGTTCTTGATAAATGATTACTCCGTAGGTTGGTTTTAAAATATCCTCTAGTAGTGGGTGTAAATAATCAGGTTTTTGTTTTCCATGTTTACAGTCATTATATGTTGGAATATTGCTCATAGGTCCCGGTCTGTATAAAGCCACTAATGCGATAATATCCTCAATATGATTGGGCTTCATTTGAATTAAAGCTTCTCTCATTCCTGCACTTTCAATTTGAAACAATCCAACTGTCTTACCTGAAGAAAGTAAATCAAAAACTTTTTGATCTTCGTAACTAATTTTTTCTATATCAAAATTTTTAATTTTTTCTTTTATAAGTTTTTGAGTATTGTTAATTACTGTAAGTGTTTTTAATCCCAGGAAATCAAATTTTACTAAACCTGCATTTTCAGCTGAGTACATGTCAAATTGAGTTGATGGTAATAATAAATCAGCTGATGCATCTTTGTATAAAGGTACAACCTCAGTGAGTTTTTTATCTGCAATTACAACTCCAGCAGCGTGGGTTGCAACATTTCTGTTAAGTCCTTCTAATTTTAATGATAAATCAGTTAATTTCCTAACTCTTGGATCTTCGTTAATAAGTTTCTGCAATCGAGGCTCTCCAGCAATACATTGAGTTAAATTTTGAGGTCTAGATGGATCAAAAGGTATCATCTTAGATATGCTGTCAACAAATCCATAGGGTAGTCCCAAAACTCGACCAACATCTCTAATCACCATTCGAGCTTTTAATTTACCAAAAGTAATAATGTGAGCAACGCTATCTTTATATTTTTTTGTTAAATACTCAAATACTTGATCTCTTTTTTCCTCACAAAAATCTATATCAAAATCAGGCATAGAAATTCTATCTGGATTTAAAAATCTTTCAAAAATTAAATTAAATTTAATTGGATCAACATCAGTAATGGACAAACACCACGCTACTAATGAGCCTGCTCCAGATCCTCTACCTGGCCCTACAGGAATATCATTATTTTTAGCCCACTTAATATAATCTGAGACAATCAAAAAATAACTAGCGTATTTCATTTCAATAATTATTGAAAGCTCGTGATTAAGTCTTTGCTTATATTCTAAATAAGTAGAATTTTTTTCTAATTCGTTTGTTTTTATTTTAAATATTGAATTAAATTTTTGTTTAAGTCCCTCTAAAGAATCTTTTTTTAAAATTTCATCTGCATTTCCATCTTTATTAGTACTAATATCTGGTAAAATAGGATTTGAAAATGTTGGTCTAAAATTACATCTATAAGGAAAATTATGATTATTCTCTAAAGCTTCTGGTAAATCAGAAAATAATTCTAACATTTCAGAGTTTGATTTTAAATAATGTTGATCAGTAAATTTTAGCCTATTCTTTTCGTTTACATAAGTTTTATTTCCAATGCATATCAATGCATCGTGTGCTTCGTACATATCTTTGCTTAAATAAAATACTTCATTTGTAGCAATAATTGGAATTTCTAACTCAAGGGATTGTTTTAAATTAAACTTTTCAAATCCAACTTCATTAAGATCATTATGACGTTGAATTTCTATATAAAACCTATCGGCAAATGATTTTTTGATTTTTTTATAAAGATTTTGAATTTCAGTGTACTTACCTTTATTAAATAATTTGCCAAAGAACCCAAAAACAGTTCCAGAAAATATAGCAACACCATCTGAATTTATTAATAGATCTTTAAATTCTACATGTGGTTCAGATAATTCATCGTTTTTGAGATAAGATGAGGATGAAAGATTAATTATATTTTTGTAACCAATTTCAGTTAGAGCAAATAAAGGAAGTAATCCTGTTGTATCACCGTCTTTAAAATTAATTTGTGTTCCTATAATTGGTTGTGTGCCTGATTTAGAAATTTTTTCTGCAAACTCTAAAGCCCCACATAGATTTGCTGTGTCACATAAACCTAAAGATGTTAGCTTATTATTTTTAGAATAATCTTGCAGATCGTCAATTTTGGCAGCACCTTCACAAATTGAGTATTGAGTATGAATTTTTAAATGATTAAAATTTTGGGATTGAGACTCAAACATTAGATGATTTTATACTACCGTCTCTTATCTCCAATAGATAATCTGCTTTTTTTGCAAAAAATCTATTATGAGTTGCAAATATAATTATTCTGTCTGATCTTTTTTGATTGTTTAAAAGTTTAAATATATCTTTAGCCGTATTCATATCTAAACTACCAGTTGGTTCATCAGCCAAAATTATTTGAGGATCATTAATAATTGCTCTTGCTATTGCAACTCTTTGAGCTTCACCGCCAGATAATTGTGAAGGGAAATGATTTAATCTGTTTGAAAGTCCAATTTTTTTTAATATTTTTTCAGCTTTAGATAATGCTAATTTTTTATCGTTATTAACAGATAAAGAAGCCAAATATACATTTTCCAGTGCTGTAAAATCAGATAGAAGATTATTTTCTTGGTAAACAATACCTATTTTTTTAGCTCTAAATAAATCATTTTTTTCTTTTTTATTAAAATTAATCTCAAGATTATCAAACTTAATAGTGCCAGACGTAGGCTTATCAATTAGTGAAATTAAATTTAATAATGTTGATTTTCCTGAACCAGATGGTCCCATTATTGCATAAATTTTACCTAGCTTAAATTTTCTAGATAAACCTCTTAGTACATTAATTTTTTTTTCAGTAGTGAAACTTTTTCCAATATTTTTTAATTCCAAAAAGTTATTCATATTTCAGTGATTTTATTGGATCCATTTTTGCAGCTTTAAACGCTGGAAATAAAGAGACTATTATTGTTATTAATATTGAACAAATTGCAATAATTACTATAGAATTAATATTTATTTCTGAAGGCATTTTGCTCAAAAAATATATTTCTTCTGGAAATAAACTAATTTTAAATACTGAGCTTAAAAATTGTCTAATATTTTCTATATAAATTGAGAATGTTATACCTAAAAATATTCCAAAGATTGTTGCTGAAGTTCCTATAACAATCCCAACTAAGAAAAATATTTTAACAATTGATTTATTTAAGACTCCAATAGACTTTAAAATCGCGATATCTCGAGTTTTGTTCTTAACTAAAATTGTTAAACCAGAAATTATATTAAAAGCAGCTACAATAATAATTAAAGATAAGATAATAAACATTACATTTCTCTCAACTTTAAGTGCTGAAAATAATGACCTATTCATATCAGCCCATGTATATACGTATGCATCAGGGTATAATTTCATTAGGTTTTCTTTATGATATTCAATATTTTTTGGATCTTTGAAATAATACTCGGTAAATCTATCATCTTTATTTTTATCAAAAAAATCTTCTAAAATATTTAAATTTATGTAAGCAATATTTTCGTCATATTCTGATAACCCACTTTCAAATATTGAGATTATTTGAAATAAATTTTGCTTTGGTAAAGATCCAACTAGTGTTTGCACACCTGAGGGTGAGGTAATTGAAACTTCATCTCCAATGTCTAAACCTAAAATATCACTTAAATCTCGACCAATAGAAATTGAATTTTCATTTAAATTTTTAGAACCAAAGAAACTATCATTATTAGAAATTTCTAGATCTTTAAAATCATTTTCTAAATAACCTTTCAGTAGAATTCCTTTGGTACCATTTTTATGAAAAATAACTGCTTCTCCATCATTTGATAATATACCTTTAGCAAAATCTTGGTCTGATATAAAAACAAGTGGTTTATCGTAAGGTTTGACAACCGCATGAGCATTAAAGCCAACTATCTTGTCAATTAATTCTGTTCTAAATCCATTCATGACAGACATCACAATAATAAGCACAGCAACTCCAAGACTTATACCAATAAAGGAAAAAATAGATATTACATTCAAAAAGCCATCTTTTTTTCTGGCCTTTAAAAATCTAAAAGTAATTTCTTTTTCTAGCGTAGAAATCAAATCGAATTTTTTTGTTTAGTTATAATTTCTATAATTTTATTTAATGGTAAATTTTGAGTTTCTCCACCAGTTTCTTTAAACTCTAGTAAATCACCATCATTTTTCTTACCAAGAATAATTTGGTACGGAGAACCAATTAAATTCATTTTTTTAATTTTAGATGAGAAGTTTTCATCTGTATCATCAATGATTGCATCAATATTATTTTTGAGTAATTCTTTATTAATATTATTTGCTTTATTTAAAGCTGAGGTTTCATTTTTATTTATCATAGGTATTAAAGCAATATCATAAGGAGCAACAGACAATGGCCATTTCATGATTTCGTTTTTTTCATCATATTTAGCCTCAATTATAGCTCCTACAAGCCTTGATACACCAATTCCATAAGAACCCATTTTAACAAAATCTTTTTTTCCACCTGGCAAATCAACAGATGCTCCCATTGGTTTTGAATACTTGTCACCAAAATAAAATATATGACCTACTTCTATACCTTTTGTAATCAATTGATTTTCCTTAGTAACAATTTTTTCAAATTCATCTTTATTAAACTTTTCATCAGTGACAGCATAGAACTGTTCATATTTGTTTCTCATACTTTCTAATGATACTTTTTCTAGTCTAGTATCATCGCTATCAAGATCAAATATTCTTTTATCTGTAAAAATTTTGCTTTCTCCTGTATCAGCAAGAATAATAAATTCATGAGATAAATTTCCACCTATAGGACCTGTATCAGCGGCCATTGGTATTGCTGTCAAAGATAATCTTTTGAATGTTCTCAAATATGAAATAAAAAATTTATTATAAGAATAAAAAGCATCCTCGTCAGAAACATCAAATGAATATGCATCTTTCATATAAAATTCTCGGCCACGCATAATTCCAAACCTTGGTCTTATTTCATCTCTAAACTTCCACTGAATATGATACATAAGTTGTGGTAAGGATTTGTAAGATTTAATTGATGATCTAAAAATTTCCGTAACTTGCTCTTCATTAGTAGGGCCATATAACATTTCTCTGTTTTGACGATCAGTTATTCTAAGCATCTCCTCTCCATAGTCTTCATATCGTCCACTCTCTTTCCAAATTTCACTTGATTGAATAGTTGGCATTAATATTTCTTGAGCACCAATTTTATTTTGCTCTTGTCTGACAATTTCTTCTATTTTCTTCATCACTTTAAAACCTAAAGGGAGCCATGAGTAAATTCCTGCCGATGCTTGCTTGATCATGCCTACTCTCAACATTAATTGATGAGATTTAATTTTTGCTTCTGAGGGATTATTTTTTAATATTGGTATAAATGAATTTGATAAAAGCATCTTAACTAATCATATTTCTTAAATTTAAATATTCAAATTTAATTAATAGATAAATAATCATAAAAATGACAGTAGTAATTCCAGTACAATATAAGAATTTTTTCAACATTTTTGGATTTTCAGGTGATCCAGGATCCTCACCATCAATTTTTACAATCTTTGTTCGATTTACATCAATAGGTAAAATAGCAAAGAACACTATCCACCATATAATAATATAGATAATAGCTAACCCAGTTAAACTCATTAAATTCTTACTAAGTTAATATTTGTAAAAGGTTTTTTTCCTGTTCTTTCTTTAGAATATTTTCTACAAGCAATTTTTAATGCATCAATTAGATTATGTTCTTGTTGTTTGCTTCCAAGTTTGAATGTTCTTGTTATAATTTCAATTTCTTCAACCAAGCCATATATGAAATCATCTTTATCCTCAATAGGTAAACCTCTAAATGAAAGTATTGGGTCATTATAAATATTCCCTTTTGGAGTAATCATAATAGTTACTTCTAAGTATCCATTTGCACTTAAATTTTTTCTGTCTTTAATTGATTGTGAGTCTGGATCAATACTTACATTTCCATCTAAATATAGTCTGCCACTCGGCGCTTTATCATAAACTTCAGGTTTATCTCCTGGAAAAAGTTTAACTATATCACCATTTTCAACTTGAACTGGATGAGGAACTTGCATTTCTTTAGCAAAGCTTATGTGCTCAATCATATGTCTGTGTTCACCATGAACTGGTATTACACATTTTGGTTTAACCCATTGATACATCTCCTTTAAGTCTTCTCTATTTGGATGACCAGACACATGGACAAATTCATTTTCTTCAGAAATTACCTCTATACCGTCTTTAACTAGTTGATTATGAAGTTTGTAAAGTTTTTTCTCATTACCAGGAATAATTTTAGAAGAGAATATTACCGCATCACCTTGTTCAATAAAAACATCAGGATGTACATAGCTAGAAATTCTCATCATTGCACCCATTGGTTCGCCCTGACTTCCTGTACACAAATATACAATCTTTTCTCTAGAGAAATTTTTTGCTTCACGAGCATCGATCGGTTCAATGGTATTTTTTAAATACCCACATTGTCTTGCAGCCTTATAAATTCGATGCATTGATCTTCCAACTAATGAAATTTGTCTACCGGTTTGCTCTGCACAATAAAATGCTGTTTCCATTCTTGCTACATTTGATGCAAAAGAAGTTATGATTATTCTTTTCTTTAATCTGGACATTATGTTTAACATACTTTTCCTAACATCTAGTTCAGATCCTGCTTTACCTGCGCTCATTACATTAGTAGAGTCACAGATCATTGCTAAAACACCTTCATTCCCTATCTCTTTTAATCTTTTTTCATTTGTTTTGTCACCAACTAATGGGTCTGGATCAACTTTCCAATCACCTGTATGCAAAACAGAACCTACTGGAGTTTGAATTCTTAAACCATTCGGCTCAAGTATAGAATGAGTTAAAGTTATATATTCAATTTCAAATGGATCTAATGAAACTTTTCCATTTAGCTCTACAATTTTTAAATCATTTGTGATATCAATTTGTTTCTCTTTAAATTTTTCTCTAATTAATAGTGCTGTAAATGGCGTTGCAAATATTTTACACTTAAGCTTTGGCCATAAATGTGCAATTGCACCAATATGGTCTTCGTGTGCATGAGTTACAACAATTCCTAATAAATTATCTTTTCTTTCAACTATGAAACCTGGATCTGGATAAATTAGATCAACGCCAGGAATAGTATCATCTGCAAATGTTACACCTATATCAACCATAATCCATTTATGATCACTAGGTTTTCCATAGCCAAACAAATTCATGTTCATGCCTATTTCACCTGATCCACCTAAGGGACAAAATAATAACTCGTCTTTCATATTATTTAATTAATTTTGATATCTTTATTAGACCTTTAATTGTAATATCTTGGTTATGACTTGCTTTCGTTTTAATTGAGTCTTTAAATAAATTTGAAAATCCACCGGTAATAATTACTTTGTAAGAGTTTCGTGTTTCTTTCTTAATTAAATTAATAATATTGTCAATTAAACCCGCATAACCCCAAAAAAAGCCTGATCTAACGGCACTTATTGTATTTTTTCCAATCACTTTATTTACCTTTTTTAGATCTATTTTTGGAATTAAAGATGCTTTATTAGATAAGGTGTTTAAAGATAATCTCACACCAGGAGCAATAATCCCACCATAATAAGTATCTTTAACAAGAACGTCAAAAGTAGTTGCCGTTCCAAAATCTAAAATAATAAAATTATTTTTTTTATTCATAACACTGATGGCATTGCTTATTCTATCTGAACCTACTTGTTTATAATCTACTTTAATTTTTATAAGCGATTTTAAGTTTAAGTTTTTAACCTCTAAGCATTTTAGTTTAATTTTTTTTAATAAAAATTTTTTAATTATTTGGAATGTACTAGGTACAACACTACAAAATAAAATTTTTTCTACTTTATTTAATTGGATTTTATTTTTTTTAAATAAAATATTAAGTTGATTAATATTTACGGATTTTGACAAGAAGGTAATTTTTTTTAAAATTTTATTTTTTTTAGAAACAATCCAAATTTTAGTTTCAGTATTACCTATGTCACCTAAAATATACATTATTTAATATTTAAGTAATTTAGGTAAATTTTTTTCAAAAAGTTGTTTGAGTTTATTTTCAACATTGGATTTACTAATACTTTTTTTAGTTACTTCTTGCAAGTTTGTAGATGGATAATTCTTAATATATGGATTTTTTATTATATTTATACCTATACCAGTGATTAAAAATTTTTTTTTATTAAAAAATATAATTTCTTGTAAAATTCCACTAATTTTTTTTTTGTCAATTAAAAGATCGTTTGGTTTTTTAAATATTATTTTTTTCCTAGTAAATACAGACAGTAATTTTTTAACTAAAAGACTATTGATTTTAGTTATAGTATTTATTGATAAGTTTTTTTTATTTAATTCATTAAAAAAGGATACAAATAAATTTCCTTTTGATGAAATCCATTTTCGTCCGTACTGCCCTCTTCCATTTGTTTGTATTTCAGCAATAACCATACCTAAATTATAATTACTTTCTTTAATAATTCTTATAGCTGTATTATTGGTGCTTTTAACTTTTTTGAATTTAAATTTTTTAAGTTTCATTAAATTATATTAATTCTTGATACAACATCTATTAAAGGGCTTGGAAATATGAAGTAAAAAAGAATTAATATAGTCGAAACTGTGAGTGAAAATTTTAACCATAAGCTATGATCAGTATCATATTTGTCTTTTTCTTTATCAAAATAAATTATTTTTATAATTCTTAAATAATAAAAAGCTGCTACTACAGTTGATAACAATCCAACGATAGCTAAAAAATACATTGATTGTTCTAATACAGCTTTAAAAACATAAAATTTTGCAAAGAAGCCAGCTAAAGGCGGAATTCCTGCTAAAGAAAATAAAATTAATAACAGACATAAAGATAATAAAGGGTGATTTTTTGATAACCCAGATAGATCATCAATATCCTCATAATATTGATCTTTTCTTCTTAACATTAATAAGCAGGAGAATAGAGCTAAATTCATAACAACATATATTGAAATATAGATTATCGAACTTTGTATTCCCTCATTTGTTGCCGTAGCTAGCCCTGCCAGTGTATAACCAATATGGCTTATAGAACTGTAAGCAATTAGTCTTTTAATATTTGTTTGCCCTATTGCAGCAACTGCTCCAAATATCATAGAAGAAATTGATAAAAAGATAATTATCATTTGCCATTGGTCGATTAAATTTAAAAAAGGAACATATAAAAATCTTATAAATACCGTTAAGGCAGCTATTTTTGGTACTATTGTAAAAAATAAAGTTACAGTTGTTGGAGATCCTTCATAAACATCAGGTGCCCACATATGAAATGGAACTGCAGAAATTTTAAATGCTAAACCAACCAAAATGAATACAATTCCAAATGTTAAAACATATTCATTAGAATTTAATTGGTTTGATATTATATCAAAATTGGTTGAACCAGAAAAACCATAAACTAATGAACATCCATATAATAATAATCCTGACGAAAGAGCACTTAAAACGAAATATTTTAAACCAGCTTCAGATGATTTTAGTTGATCTCTGTTATAAGTAGCTAACACATAAAGAGCTAATGACTGTAATTCAAGTCCCATATAAAAGACAATTAAATCATTTGAGCTAATCATAACCATCATACCAAGTATCGAGCTAAGAATTAGAATTGGATATTCTATATTATATAGTTTAAAAGTTTTTAAATAGGTAGATGAAATAACTAAAACTAAAAATCCACCAATTAAAGTTATAATTTTCATCAATGATGACATTTGATCAATAACAATACTTCCGTTAAATATAGTTTCTCTATTAACTGAGAAGGTTTCATTTATTGTTATTATTGTTGTAATTAAAATCGCAAATAAAGATAAATTGACTGTAATTTTAGAACTATCTTTTTTAAATACACCCAAAATAAGTAAAAACATTATCGATAGAGAAATAAAAATTTCAGGTAATATTAAATTTAAATTTTCCATATTATTTACTAGCTAAATTCGTTTCATGCATGCTAATTAAATCTGTTACAGAAACCTCTATAGTGTTAATTAATGGATCTGGATAAAACCCATAAAATAAAATTGGAGCTGCCAAACAACTTAAAACAAAATATTCAGATCTATTCAAATCTACAATTTTTTTGAGATCTTCATTTATTAGTTTACCAAAAACCACTCTCTTATATAGCCATAACATATATGCAGCACCTAAAATCACACCAAGACTTGCAATAACGGCCACTAAAAAATTATCTTTGAATGCACCCATTAAAATTAAAAACTCACCAATAAAACCACTTGTCCCTGGTAAACCTAAGGATGCCAAGGCAAATATCATAAATAGTATCGAATATTTTGGAATTACAGAAACTAATCCCCCATAAGTACTTATTAATCTAGAATGCATTCTGTCGTAAACTACTCCAACAGTTAAAAACAAAGCTGCTGAAACCAATCCATGACTTATCATTTGAATTATACTACCTTCAATTCCCTGTTGTTGTAGAGTGAAGATGCCTAATGTTACAAACCCCATATGAGCAACAGATGAATATGCTATAAGTTTTTTCATATCTTCTTGCATTAATGCTATTAGTGACGTGAATATAATTGCAATTACACTCAAAACATAAACTAAAGGGGTGAATGTTTCTGATGCTACAGGGAAAAGTCCTAATGAAAATCTTATAAATCCATAGCCAGCCATCTTCAATAATATTGCTGCTAGTAATACAGATCCTGCTGTAGGAGCCTCAACGTGTGCATCAGGTAACCATGTATGAACAGGCCACATAGGTGTTTTAACTGCAAATGAACTAAAAAACGCCAGCCATAAAAGATTTTGATATTTAACATCAATACCAATTTCATAAAGCTTAACTACATCTGTTGTGCCAGTTATCCAATAAATTGAAATTATTGCAACTAGCATTAAAACAGAACCTAAAAGTGTATATAAAAAAAATTTAAATGCAGAATAAACTCTTCGTGTGCCCCCCCAAATTCCAATAATTAAAAACATTGGAATTAATCCTGCTTCAAAGAACAAATAAAATACAACTAGATCTAATGCACAAAAAACACCAATCATAAAACTTTCCATAATCAGTATTGCAATTAAAAAATCTCTTAATCTATTTTTTACTGAGTTGTTTACAGAAATGACACAAAGTGGCGTAATAAAAGTTGTTAATATAATAAATAAAATTGAAATTCCGTCTATACCAACTTTATAATTGATAAATCCTTCAATCCAAATTCTATCTTCTATAAATTGGAAACTAGAAGTAGACTGCTCAAAAGCAATCCACAAATAAATTGAAATTAAAAAATTAACAATTGTTGTGAATAAAGCAACGTATTTTGCAGTTAAATTATTTCCTTCTTTATCTTTAGTAAAAAATAAAAATAAAGCTCCTACTATTGGTAATAGTATTAAAGATGAAAGAATAGGAAAATTCATTATTTAACTATTAAAAAGGTTAAAAAAGCAGAAAAACCTACCAACATAATGAATGCATATTGATAGATAAAACCACTTTGAAATTTAGAGGCTTTTATTGAACATCTTTTAATAAAAGAGGAAATTCCATCAGGACCAAAACCATCAATAATAGTTCCATCACAAAATTTCCATAAAAATAAACCAATTTTTTTTGATGATTTAACAAATAATATTTCATACAACTCATCGAAATACCATTTATTCACTAAAAAATTATATAAAGGTTTATTCATTAATGCGATATCATTAGGTAATTCTTTATTTCTTACAAACAAGTAATAAGCAATTGGGATAGATAATAAAACTAAACAAGGTGTTAAAAATAAAAACCATAAAGGAGGATGTTCAGTACTTAAAGGGTTTAAAAACTTAATAGACTCTGCCCAAAATAGATTATCACCATGACCAATAAATAATCCTTTAAATAAAAAACCAGCAAACACAGCTCCTATTGAAAGAATAAATAAAGGAATAAGCATTACTAAAGGTGATTCATGTGTTTCCTCTATCTTGATTTCTTTATTATTATACTCTCCATGGAAAGTTTTAAATATCAATCTCCAAGAATAAATAGATGTTAAAAATGCTGTAATTATCCCAATCCCAGCAGCGTAATATCCCGTTATATTACCTTTTAAATAGGCAAATTCTATGATTGCATCTTTAGAATAAAATCCTGATAAAAATGGAAAACCTGTTAAAGCAAGAGTTCCTATAACCATTAAAGCGTAGGTATATGGTAGCTTTTTCCATACGCCACCCATATTATTAATATTTTGTTCATCTTTAAATGCATGGATTACTGAACCAGATCCTAAAAATAAAAGAGCTTTAAAAAATGCGTGAGTAAATAAGTGAAACATAGCGACATTATATGCACCTACTCCAGCAGCGAAAAACATATAGCCAAGTTGGCTACATGTAGAATAAGCAATTATTTTTTTTATATCTGTTTGAACTAAGGCCACTGTTGCCGCAAAGAAGGCCGTAATCATTCCAACGATCGTTATTAGATTCAAAATTAAAGGTGAATATTCATAAATTGGAGAACATCTTACTACTAAGAAAACTCCAGCCGTAACCATTGTTGCTGCATGAATTAATGCTGAAACCGGAGTTGGACCTTCCATAGCATCAGGTAGCCATGTATGAAGTAATATCTGTGCTGACTTACCCATTGCTCCAATAAATAAGAGCAAACAAATTAAATCTATTGCTTTAACTTCAAAACCTAAAAATAGTAAATTTTTATCTACAACAGTTGGGATTTGTTGAAAAACTTCTGAATAATTAACTGTTCCAAATAAATAAAATATTAAGAAAATTCCTAAAGCTAAACCAAAGTCACCTACTCTATTGACAACAAATGCTTTGATAGCTGCAGCATTTGCACTTTCTTTTTTAAACCAAAAACCGATTAAGAAATATGAACAAAGACCTACACCTTCCCAACCAAAAAATAGTTGAATAAAATTATCTGAGGTTACAAGCATCAACATTGCAAAAGTAAATAATGACAAATAAGCCATAAATCTTGGCTTATGAGGATCATGAGACATGTAACCAATTGAATAGATATGCACAAGAGCAGATACAGAAGTTACAACAACTAACATCACTGCTGATAATGGGTCAATTAACATCGACCAATTTACATTAAGTGACCCAGAACTTATCCAGGTAGCTACAATAATATTTTCTTCGTATTGATTAACAATTACTTGATAAAGAACATGAATTGATAAGAGTGCAGAAATTGAAACTAGTGCACTTGTTACTATTTCAGAGTTTCTATCACCAATATATCTTCCAAAAAAACCCGAAATAATTGATGCTATTAAAGGAAGAAATAAGATTGATAGTTCCATAATTATCCTTTCAATCTATCTATTTCTTCAACTCTGATAGTTCCTGAATTTCTAAAATACACTACGATAATAGCTAATCCTATTGCTGCTTCTGCAGCAGCAACAGTTAGAATAAATAAAGTGAAAACCTGTCCAGCTAAATCACCTAAAAATATTGAAAAAGAAACTAAATTAATATTCACAGCTAATAATATCAACTCAATACTCATTAATATCACTATGATATTCTTTCTATTTAGAAAAATACCAATTACACCAATTGAAAAAATTACTGCGCCAAGAGTTAAATAGTGCCCTAGACCTATCTCAGTCATCTATTCTAACTCCTTTATTAGTCTCAACCTTTAATACCTCAACGCCCTCTGCTCTTTCACGGGATATTTGTTTGATATAACTTTGTCTTTTCACACCAGATCTTTGTCTAAAAGTTAATACAATAGCCCCGATCATAGCAACTAGTAGTATCATGCCACTTATTTGAAATATGTGAATATAATCAGTGTACAAAATCTGACCTAAAGAATGAGTGTTACTTACACTCAATTGAGTAAATGAATTGTTTATATCAAAAATTTCTGGTTTGTATTTCCATCCACCAATTACAATTATTATTTCAACAAAAATAAGAGTGCTGATAATTAAACCAAACGGAATATGTTTAGAACTATCTTTTGCAGCAAACCATTGATTTTTTTGCTGTGCGACATTCAACATCATAACAACAAACAAAAATAAAACTGCAACTGCTCCCACGTATACAATTAGCATTATCATTCCTAAAAATTCTGCTCCAATCATGATGAACAAACAAGAGATACTAATAAAATCAAGAATTAAAAAAAATACTGAGTGAACCGTATTTTTTGAAGCTGTTACCATTATAGCTGAGATAATCGCAATTAAAGAGAATGTATAAAAAAAAATTGAATGTGCAATCATGAATTATCTATGAATATTATCCGCTTTAATATTTGCGTCTAAAATATTCTCCCAACGGTCTCCATTATCTAATAATTTTTCTTTTGTGTAATAAAGTTCTTCTCTGGTTTCTGTTGAAAATTCAAAATTAGGTCCTTGAACTATGGCATCAACTGGACAAGACTCTTCGCATAGACCGCAATAAATACACTTCATCATATCAATGTCGTATCTAGTTGTTTTTCTACTACCGTCTTCTCTCTGGGCAGACTCTATTGTTATCGCTTGTGCGGGACAAACAGCTTCACATAATTTGCATGCTATACATCTTTCTTCTCCATTAGGATATTTTCTCAAAGCATGCTCTCCTCTAAATCTTGGACTAATTTTACCTTTTTCAAATGGGTAGTTTATTGTTTTTTTTGGTTTAAAAAATTCTTTTAAAGCCATATATATGCCTCCAACAAAATCAGTCATAAATATAGTTTTAATTAATCTTGAAATTTTCATAATTAATTCACAGGTAAAAGATTAAAATAAAATAAAAAACTTGCTGTCAGCACTACCCATATTAAAGAAAAAGGAAGAAATACTTTCCAGCCTAGTCTCATAAGTTGATCGTACCTATACCTAGGCACAATAGCTTTCACTAAAGCAAATAAGAAAAATAAAAATAATATTTTTAAAATCAACCACATTGCTCCTGGGACTAATGTGAAAGGATAAATTTCTAAGGGTGATAACCAGCCACCTAAAAATAGAACTGCACCCATTGCACACATTAATAAAATATTTGCATACTCACCCAACCAAAACATTGCATACATCATGCCAGAATATTCAGTTTGATAACCAGCTACTAATTCCGCCTCTGCTTCAGGTAAATCAAAAGGAGGTCTGTTTGTTTCAGCCAAAGCTGAAATAAAAAAAATTACAAACATTGGAAATAACGGGATTACAAACCAAAGATTTTGTTGAGCTATAACAATGTCATTTAAATTTAACGAGCCTACACAAAGCAGTACATTAATAATAATTACTCCTATTGATACCTCATAAGATACCATTTGAGCCGCTGACCTAATCGCGCCCAGAAATGGATATTTGGAATTTGAAGCCCAACCACCCATTATAATTCCGTATACACCTAGTGATGAAACTGCAAATAGGTAAAGAATTCCAACATTTATATCTGCTAATACTTGAGTAGCCCCGAATGGAATTACAGCCCAAGCTATTAGAGCTAATGTCATTGTTACTATTGGGGCTAATATAAATATCACTTTATTTGAACTTGAAGGAATAATCATTTCCTTGAAGATATATTTTAAAGCATCAGCTAGAGATTGTAGCAAACCAAAAGGTCCAACAACATTTGGTCCTTGTCGTTTTTGCACAAAAGCCCAAACTCTCCTATCAAGCCAAACAATCATCGCAACAGAAACTAAAACTGGGACTAATAAAAATAATATTTTATATACTTGTTCAAAAATAATACTTAAATAATCCATACTAACCTTCTGTACCCGTAGATTTTAAATTTAATTTTGAATTGTTGCACTCAATCATAGTCTTTGAGCATCTAGCTATAATGTTTGAAAAATAATATGGTTTAATATCCATTGATAATTTTTCGTTTTTAAATTCCTCACTAAATTCACTTTTATGATCTTTATTTTGTTTCTCTTTTTGTAGATTTAAATAATTGAACATACTACTTTCTAATTCTTCTTTATCGTTAAATAACTTTCTATTATTCATAAATTCAGCTATCTCATTTATTATTTGCCAATCTTCCTTGGCTTCCCCTGGTGGATATGAAGCTTTATATGCTTTTTGAATTTTTCCTTCTAAATTTGTATAGTAAGCGTCTTGTTCTGTATAAGCTGCTCCAGGTAAAATAATATCAGCCATTTCAGCACCCTTATCACCATGACTACCTTGATAAATTACAAACTCATCCTTTTTATTAAAATCAATATTGTCTTGACCTACTAAATAAACAATATCGAATTTATTAGATTTTAAATCGTTCAATATATCTTTTTCTTTATTTATTAAACCAAGATCAAAATTTCCTACTGTTGATGCGTCACAAGATAGAATATTTAAAGGATTCCAGTCTTTTGAAAATTTATTATTGTGAACTAAAAAATCTTTTATTTTAGAATACAAGAATTGGGCTTTGTTTAATCTTAAAAAGGACTCGCCTAATATGATTATTGGTTTTTTAGAATCTAAAATTTTTTTTGATAAAAAATGCTCTCCGTTAAAAATATTTTTTAATGTTTGAGTTTGTCCATCAAAACTTTCATAAGGATAGGTTAAATCACCATTTTCATTTAGAGAGTAAATTTTAGTATTATTATTTAAATAAGATTTTCTTATTCTTGTATTTAATATAGTTGCCTCATACCTTGGATTTGAGCCGACTAAAAAAATTAAATCAGATTCTTCAATTCCATTTAAAGATGAATTAAATATATAATCTTCCCTTTTTGAAATATTAATAAATCTCTTATCTGATCTTGACTCATAATTTTTTATATCAAGAGTTCTATCAAAAAATTCTTTAAATATATAGCTAGTCTCCATATTGGTTAAGTCTCCAACAAAACCACAGATTTTTTCTTTTGTTGTGTTTTCAATTTTAGACTTAATAATTTTATATACTTCCGCCCAAGATGCTTTTTCAAATTTTTTGTTATATTTAATAAAAGGTGTATCTAATCTTTGGTGAAGCAAACCATCGCAAGCATATCTTGTTTTATCCGAAATCCACTCCTCATTAATATCCTCATTTATAATTGGCAAAACTCTTTTTACCTCCCAATCATATGTATCTACCCTAATGTTTGATCCAACTGCGTCCATGACATCAATAGTTTCTGTTTTTTTTAATTCCCAAGGTCTTGCTTCAAAAACATAAGGTTTTGAAGTTAAAGCTCCTACAGGACATAAATCTACTACATTTGCTGATAACTCTGATTGCATAGACTGTTCAAGGTATGTTGTAATTTGCATATCTTCTCCTCTGCCGATAGCTCCAAGCTCTGGCACACCTGCTACTTCAGTAGCAAATCTTACACATCTCGTACAATGAATGCATCTGGTCATCTGTGTTTTAATTAATGGTCCCATATTTTTTTCTGGAACCAATCTTTTGTTTTCTTTAAATCTTGATTTATCTACGCCATAATACATGGATTGATCTTGCAAATCACATTCACCACCTTGATCGCATACAGGGCAGTCTAAAGGATGATTAGCTAAAAGAAATTCCATCACACCTTTTCGTGCCTTTTCAACAAATTCTGTATTTGTTTTAATATTCATTCCTTCAGCAGCTGGCATAGCACATGAAGCAATTGGTTTAGGAGATTTTTCCATCTCAACTAAACACATTCTGCAATTTCCAGCTATTGATAGTTTTTCATGATAACAAAATCTTGGTATTTCTACTCCAGCTTTTTCACATGCTTGAAGTACAGTTAAACCTTCTTCAACTTCGACATCGATATCATTTACTTTTAGTTTAAGCATTTTTTTTATCCAGTAAGTGTTGATCAACCAAGTAAGGAATATTATTTTTTTTCTGAACAATAGGATCCAAATTATTTCTCTCTATTATCTCTTTTTTAAAGTGTCTTAAAAGACCCTGAACTGGCCAAGAAGAACCTTCTCCAAAAGCACAAATTGTATGACCTGCTATTTGATTAGTTACATCACCTAACATTTCAACTTCATCTTTAGTTGCATCACCTTTTGCCATTCTTTCAAGCATTCTCCACATCCAACCAGATCCTTCTCGACAAGGCGTACATTGACCACAACTTTCATGTTTATAAAATCTAGCAATTCTTGCCATGCACTTAATAATGTCTTGGTCTTTATTGATGACAACAATACCTGCAGTTCCTAATCCACTTTTCTCAGCCATTAGTGAATCAAAATCCATAGTTAATGTTTCGCATTTTTCTTTTGGTATCAATGGCATTGACGAACCACCTGGAATAACTGCTTGAAGATTATCCCAACCTCCAATAACTCCCCCAGCATGAACTTCGATTAATTCTTTTAATGGAATATTCATTTCTTCTTCAACATTGCAAGGGGTATTTACATTTCCAGAAATACAAAAAATTTTTGTGCCTGTGTTCTTTTCTCTTCCGAGAGAAGCAAACCATTTTCCACCTCTTCTAAGAATTGTTGGTACTACAGCTATTGTTTCCACATTATTTATAATTGTTGGACATCCATATAGACCAATTAGAGCTGGAAAAGGAGGTTTCAATCTAGGTTGCCCTTTTTTACCTTCTATACTTTCTAATAAGGCAGTTTCCTCTCC
>CACOPB010000006.1 GCA_902628965.1 uncultured Pelagibacteraceae bacterium
GCTCTTGTTCAGTAAATGTAAATAAGGGTGAAATAGTTTCTATTCTAGGGCCTAATGGTGCTGGTAAATCAACAGCAATGAAAGCAATGTTAGGTTTACTCAATTTAAAATCTGGATCAGTAAAGATTGATGGCAATGATATTTCAAAATTGTCACCTCAAGATAGAGTTAAAAAAGGTATTTCTTTTGTCCCTCAAACAAAAAATGTATTTGCAGGAATGACTGTTGAAGAAAATTTAGAAATGGGAGCTTTTCTAGTTAACGAAGAAATTAAAAATATAATTGAAGAAATTTATGAATTATTTCCAATTTTAAGAGAGAAAAGAAATCAAATGGTTGGTGAACTTTCTGGAGGTCAAAGACAACAAGTGGCTCTAGGTAGAGCTTTAATGATTAAACCCACAGTTTTAATGTTAGACGAGCCAACTGCAGGCGTATCACCAATTGTTATGGACGAATTATTTGATCATATTGTAAAAGTAAAAAGAACAAACGTTGCTATCTTAATGGTAGAGCAAAATGCAAAACAAGCATTAAGTATTTCAGATAGGGGCTATGTTCTGGTTACTGGAGAAAATCGTTATTCAGGAACTGGAAAAGAATTATTAGACGATCCAAGAGTAAGAAGTTCTTTTTTAGGAGGGTGATATGGATTTTGTAAATGCAATAATTCTTTTATTAAACTATATTTTCATTCCTGCATTAACTTATGGTTCTCAGTTAGCACTGGGTGCAATCTTTGTTACACTCATATATGGAATTTTAAGATTTGCTAATTTTGCAACTGGTGACATGATGTCTTTTGGAACCATGGCTACGATCTTATTCACATGGTATTTTCAATCTTTAGGTGTCTCTTTAGGTGTTTTACCTACCGCTCTGTTAGCTATTCCATTTGGAATTATTTTTATGATTCTTTACATGCTGTTAATAGATAAATTTGTCTTCAAATATTATAGATTTCAGAAAAGCCCTCCTGTTCAGTTTGCAATGGTAAGTATAGGTGTAATGTTTGTGACACAAGCAGTAGTAAGAATTATTATTGGACCTGGTGACAGAAGATTTTTTGATGGTGAAAAATTTATTATTAAAGCTCGTGAATTTAAGGAGATGACAGGTTTAAATGAAGGTCTTGCGTTAAAATCAACTCAAGTAATAACTATTTTTGTAACAGTAGTTTTAGTCTCTTTGTTGTTTTGGTTTTTAAATAGAACGAAAACCGGAAAAAGTATGAAAGCTTACTCTGATAATGAAGATCTTGCTTTGCTATCAGGTATTGATCCAAAAAAAATAGTTTTAGTTACCTGGATAATTGCTGGAATTTTAGCAACTATTGGCGGTGCTTTATATGGCTTAGATAAAAGTTTTAAACCATTCACTTATTTTAACAATATGCTTCCTATTTTTGCTGCTGCAATTGTTGGAGGAATTGGAAATCCATTTGGAGCTTTTTTAGGTGGATATGTAATTGCTTTTTCAGAAATTTTATTAACTTATGCCTATAAGAAATTTTTTATGTATGTTTTACCAGAAAGTATGGAGCCGAATAGTTTAGTTCAGTTACTGTCCACAGATTATAAGTTTGCAGTCTCGTTCTCTATTCTTGTAATTGTTTTAATTTATCGACCTTCGGGAATATTTAAGGGGAAAGTATTGTGAGAAAAAACCTAAATGTAATTGCAGCTTACAGCATCATGATGGTGCTCATTCTGATGGTTGGTATATTTCAATCTTGGAATATAGCTTTATCCATATTTAATCTTTGTTTGATTTCTGCAGTTATGACAATGGGTGCAAATATTCAGTGGGGATACGCTGGTTTAATTAATTTTGGAATTATGGGCTATACAGCTTTAGGTGGTTTAGCTGCGGTATTAATATCTGTAGATCCTGTCCAAGAAGCTTGGAGGGCAGGAGGTTTCGATATTCTAATGTCGTTATGGCTAATAGTAGTAATGGTATTAGTTATACGCTTTATTCTAAAAAGATTTCGAAAATCAAAAATAAGGACATACAGCGTAGCTGCAATTATAATTGCAGGTATTTTGCTTATTAGATTTTCTGCAGAGCCAGGCATAGAAGCTATTGAAGCAGTTGATCCTGCTAAAACTGGTTTCCTAGGAGGATTTGGATTACCAATTATATTTTCTTGGATAGTTGGAGCACTTTTTGCAGGGGGTTTAGCATTTATAGTTGGAAAGGTTGCCCTTGGTCTTAGAGCGGACTATTTAGCTATTGCCACTCTTCTTATTTCTGAAATTGTTATTGCAATCATTAAACATGAAGATTGGCTCACAAGAGGAGTTAAAAATGTTATTGGATTAAAAAGACCTGCGCCTTATGAAGTGGATCTTCAAACTACTGATTGGTTTATTAAATTAGTTGAAAAGTTTAATTCAGGAAAATTAAGTGTAATAGATAATTTAGCTGATCGACAAGCTGCTTTAAATCAACTTGTTATTGAAGGTTCATCAGTGTTTGTTAAATTATGTTATTCTGGATTATTTTTATTTGTGGTTATTATTCTTTTGATTTTAACTCAAAAAGCTCTTTATTCTCCTTGGGGAAGAATGATGAGAGCAATAAGAGATAATGAGGAAGCTGCAAATGCAATGGGTAAAAATGTTGTTAAACAACACTTACTAATTTTTATTTTAGGCTCAGCAATTGTTGGAATTGCAGGCGCAATGCTTGTTACACAAGATGGTCTATTTACCCCAGGAAGTTATAGACCTATGAGATATACTTTTTTGATTTGGGTGATGGTAATTGTTGGAGGAAGTGGAAATAATTTTGGAGCTATTTTAGGAGGATTTGTTGTTTGGTTCTTATGGATTGAAGCTGCACCAATATCATTATTCTTAATAAACTTTTTCACTGCAGGAATTCCTGAAACAAATGCACTTAAAGCTCACTTAATAGAAAGTGTTCCTTATTTCAGATTTTTACTGATGGGATTAGGGTTGTTATTTATAATGAGGTATCGACCTAAAGGTATACTTCCTGAAAAAATAGAAATAAAGTAAACCAAATGAAATATATTATATTAGGTGCTGCTGCTGCTTGGGCTTTGTATATGGCTGATAAGTATTTATTCTTTTAATGAATAAAAATCTTACGTTTCTCTTATTAAGCCAGATTTTTGCTTTTACTGCTGCCCCCGTCACCGTTTTTTTAAGTGGTATAATTGGTTCGAAATTAAGTCCAATAAAATCTTTAGCAACTCTTCCAATGGCTTTGTCAGTTGTTGGAATTGCGTTATTCGCTTTTTTTGCTGCAAAGTTAATGAGTATAATTGGACGAAAATTAGGTTTTATTTTTGCATCAATAGGAACAAGTCTAGCATCTCTTTTAACTGCATACTCTATAATTATAGAAAGTTTTCTCTTATATAATTTAGGATGCTTTTTAATTGGTGGAGGAATAGCTTTCAGCCATCAATATCGTTTTGCAGCAGTCGAGGTTGTGGATAAGGATTATGCACCAAAAGCAATTTCTATAATTTTATTAGCAGGAATTGGTTCAGCATTTATTGGGCCAAATATTGCAAATATTTCTAAAGGATTTATTTCAGATCATATGTATGCAGGTTCTTACCTTGCTCTTGCAACATTAGCTATTTCATCAACAATATTTTTAATTTTTTATCAGGAACCAAAAACGATAAATAGTAATCAATATAAAACTGGAAGAAGTTTTTTTGAGCTTATCTCTCAACCTAGATTTCTACAGGCGCTCGTAGCTTCAGCTTTTGCCTATGCTGTAATGACTTTTTTAATGACAGCAACTCCTATAAGCATGCATTTGATGGAGAAAATAAGTTTATCTAAAACAGGTTTTGTTATTCAGCTTCATATAGCAGCTATGTTTCTACCCTCACTAGTTACAGGAAATTTAATTAAAAGGTTTGGTCATAGTAAAATTATGTATGCGGGAGTTTTATTGTTTTTAGTCACAATTATTATCAGTTTATTTGAACAGAATTATATTAACTACATGGTTGCACTTATCTTTCTGGGTTTAGGGTGGAATTTTCTATTCATTTCAGGAACAAGCTTACTTGTTTTGTGTTACAGAGAAGAGGAAAAATTTAGAGCTCAAGGATATAACGATTTAATTGTTTATTCTATACAAGCAATAGCCAGTTTGTCTGCTGGAGTATTTCTAAGCTTAACTAATTGGAAAATTATGAATTTAATCTGTTTAATTTTTTTAATTATAATAGCTCTTTCAACCATTAGAGCTGATCTAAAAAAAAACCCCAGTAATTAGATTACCGGGGTTTTTTGAATTAAGATTAAAATTATCTTTGTTTTTTAGTTTTAAATTTTCCGCCTTTAACTTCTTGTTCTAAGAACGAACCTTCAGCTTCACCAACACTAGTAAAAGTTACTCCAGTAGCACCTTCGTAATTAATCTTTTTACCTTTTGCTAGTAAATCTAAACCTTTCTTAAGTTCACCTGGATAAATTTTAGTTCCAGGGGCGTTAGCAACATCCATTACATGTTTTGCAATAGATGCTCTGTCAGCAGAGTTACCTGCTTGCATTGCTAATACGATTAAAGCAGCTGCATCATAAGACTCACCTGTGTAAGGACCAGAAGCTTCTACACCGCCAGCTTTTGCAACCTCAGCAAAAATACCTGCACCTTTACCAGTAGAACCGGGTAATGATCCAAATGATTTGTTTAAGTCTTTTCCGAATGCATCAACTAAAGATTGACCAATCATACCATCTGATAAAATAAATTTATCAAAAGCACCAGAGTCTAAAGAAGCTTGAATTATTCCTTTTCCTCCTTGGTCAAGATAACCAATAACTGCTACAGCATCACCACCAGCAGAAGCAAGAGTCGCTACTTCTGAAGAGTAATCTGCTTTTCCATCTTCGTGAGCAGTTACAGTTGTAACTTTAATACCATGACCTTCAACTGCAGCTTTATATACATCAGCTAAACCTTTACCATAGTCATTGTTAGTATAAGTGATTGCAACACTTTTTACTTTTCTATCTTTAGTTATGTCAGCTAAAATTTGGCCACCTCTAGCATCAGATGGAGCAGTTCTAAAGAAATACCCTTTGTCATCTAGAGTTGTTAATCCTGGAGAAGTAGCTGAAGGTGAGATCATTACCACACCATTCGGTACAGCTACATTAGTTGCTATAGCTCCAGTTACACCTGAACAGTCAGCTCCCATAATTGCAGCTACACCGTCTGAAATTAATCCTTCAGCTGCAGCTGTTGCCGCTGCTGAGTCTACACAAGTAGAATCTGCTCTTACGGCTTTAATATATTTTCCACCTAATAGCGAGCCAGAATCAGAAGCTTCCTTAAATGCAAGCTCTGCAGATGCTGCCATTGCTGGCGTAAGGGACTCGATTGGACCAGTAAATCCTAAAATGATTCCCATCTTGATACCATGTCCGTCTGCAAATGAGTTTGTTGTAAATGTTGAAACAAACATAAATGCAGCAATAAATAGTTTTCTCATTATCTTCCTCTATATTGTTAACAATTTATAAAAATGTAATTTAAGTATGAATAAATTTATTATTCAACGACAAAATTAGCTCATTTAATGGCTAATTTTTAAAATATTATCTAATTGAGAAGGGGTCTAAAGATGGTTCATCAGATGTATAGAACCAAGTTGTTTTTACCCTAGTGTAGTCTTTAATCGAGTCAATTCCAGCTTCTTTTCCATAACCGCTATCTTTAATGCCTCCAAATGGAGCAGATGGTGAAATTAATCTATAAGTGTTAACAAACGTTATTCCTGCCCTAATCGCTTTTGAAACTCGCATTCCTCGAGATAAATTACTTGTATAAACCCCAGAGGATAATCCATATTGATTATCATTCATCTTAGAAATTACTTCCTCCTCTGTATCAAATTTCATGACTGATAATACAGGTCCAAATAGTTCGTTTTCTGCTACGGGCAAATTATGGTTGTCACATTCAATAATTGTTGGAGGAAAGTAATATCCTTTATTTGAAAAAGAATGTCTTTCACCTCCACATTTAATTTTGCCACCTTGGTTAATTGTATCTTTTATATTTTTTTCTATTACCTCTAATTGTTTAAAATTACTTAAAGGTCCCATCTCTGTTTCAGGATCCATTGGTGCTCCAATTTTTATTTTTGATGCACGTTTTGAAAGTTTATCTAAAAATTCATCATAAATACCTTTTTGTAAATAAAGCCTTGAACCTGCTATACAACTTTGTCCGCTTGCGCCAAATATTCCAGCTGTAATCCCATTTATAGCATTTTCTTGCTCTGCATCATCAAAGACCGCAACTGGACTTTTTCCACCTAGTTCTAAACTTACCTCTGATAAATTTTCTGCTGAGTTTCTAATTATATGTCTTGCTGTTTCAGGACCACCAGTAAAAGCAACTTTTTCAACTAAGTTATGAGTAGTTAAACTTTTACCACAAGGATCTCCAAATCCTGTAATTACATTCACAACACCTTTAGGGATACCTGTTTTTTCAATTAACTTTGCAAATTCAAACAAAACAGCAGGAGCAAGTTCTGAGGATTTAATCACAACTGTATTACCCATTGCAAGTGCTGGCGCTACTTTAGTTGCAGTTAAAAACATTTGGGAATTCCAAGGAATTATTGCTGCTATAACACCTATAGGTATTCTGGTTGTTATTGCTTGAACATTTGGTTTATCAATTGGCAAAACTGTACCCTCAACTTTATCTGCTAAACCTGCATAATAATCGTAGTACTCTGCAATATAAATTGCTTGCTTTTTTGTTTCTCTGTAGAGTTTTCCAGTATCAATTGTTTCTATTTCTCCAAGCATTTCTGCATTCTCTCTCAATTGATTTCCGATAGCTCTTAAAAATTTAGCTCTTTCTCTTGGAAGTAGCTTTGGCCATTCACCGTCGAATGCTTTTTGAGCAGCTTTAACTGCATTATCAACATCTTTAGCACTTGCTTCTGGAACAATTGCCCATGGTTCATTATGTTCTGGATTCAAAGTTTCAAATGTTCTTTTACTTTCAGAATCTACCCACTCACCATTAATAAACATTTTATATTGTTTAAGTTTACTCATCTGTTCCAATAAAATTTTTGATAGTTAAATTTACATCATCAGCACACTCAATACCACAAAGATGTTTTCCATCTTTAATGATCTTCAATTGACTTTTAGATATTAAAGCATTCAATTCTTGAGACATTTTTACAGTTGATCCAATGTCATATTCACCCGTCATAACTAGCGTATTAGCTTTAATTTTATTAAAATCTTCATCATTTTTATGATTAACGAATAACTCGTAAACCTTTAAAAAATTACTCATGTTATTAGCAGACAAAATTGAACTAATTTTTTCATATATTTCTGGATTATTTTCTAAATATTTATCAGTAAACCACCTCTTTAATGCTTGTTTTGAAAGTTTTAATTCTTGTTTTGCTTGCTCAAACCTTTGATTAACAATTTTTTGTTGTTCCTCAGTTCTATTATAAATAGAACATAGAAGAGTTAATGTATTTAAACGATCATTATGCTTCGTTGCAAAATTTCTTGCAATTAAAGATCCTATAGAGAAACCTACTAGATGGATTTTTTTAATATTAAGATGGTCCAAAAGCTCAATTAGTTGGTGTGAAAAATCATCAAAACTAATTGCCTTTTTTTTTAAGGGCGATTTTCCATGACCTAAAATGTCATATGCAAGAGTTGAATGATAATTAAAAAATTGGAGCTGAGGCTGCCAAATTTCATATGTAAGACCTACGCCATGTATAAATACTATTGGAACTTCTTGATCTTTTTTATTGAATAAGTAATAGGTTCCTGATGCAGTAGTTCCTCTTGTCATCAAGAATTATTTTGGCTCAATGCCCATTTCTTTCATGTCTTGATATCTGTCACCTGTTCTTGCATGTGCTCTACCACTGGATGCCCCACCAATTGCTATAACTACCTCATCATTGAAAGGAGCATCATGAATAGTAAATTCATGAGTTAGATAATACGGTCTTAATCCAGAATCGGTTTTATGCATCATTGGTATTGCTATTTTTGAACCAGCAGGCCCCCTAGTGTTAGTAAAACTTAGATAGGAAGTTCCACCAACAGCATCTCTGAATTTATTTCCAAATCTTAAAGTGTGAATAAAAGCTGAAGCATGCTCTATTTCACCGTTCAATCCAACTATACCTGCCTTACCATATGCTAATATTTTTTCTGGTGTTCCAATTTCTTTTATTAATTCTGGTACAAGCAAATCACCCAATTTTGGTGCAAGATCTAAAATAGTTGGTCTTAGGTCCTCTACAAAACCTTGTCCATGCCATGGATTTTTAAAGACTGCTGCTACCGATACCATTAAAACTGGTTCTTTCGCTTCTTTACCACCTTCAATAAAAGTTTTGTCTACAAATTTTGTAAATTTTCTTAATTCTAATTTCATTTTTTTATTCTATGTTTGAAACTATCCCTTCTAAAACTGTATAATGCTTTTGGGTCTACATCAACATCTATCACAGATGGTTTATTTGATTTTATTGCTGCTCTTACAGCTTCGCTAATCTCAGAAATTTTTTTAACCTTAAAACCTTTTGCACCATAGAGTTTTGCAACCTTATCAAACGACGGACTAGTAATATCTGCACCTAAATATCTTTTACCAAAAAAATCTTTCTGATAAGCTTTTTCTGCTCCCCAGCTTTGATTGTTCATCACAATAGTTGTTGTATTAATTCCATATTCAACAGCAGTGCTTAATTCAGATATTGTCATTCCAAAGCCTCCATCACCCATTAAACTTACAACTGTTTTTTTAGGTTTTGCTATTTTAACACCAAGACCACATGCGAAAGAAAATCCCACAAGGCCAAAATCTAATGGAGTAAATAAAGAGGGAGGATCGTAATATTCTAGAGCATCAGTTGCTTGCAGGCACAATGTTCCAGCATCTAATGTAATTGCAGAGTTTTTTGGAAGTACTCTTCTTAATTGTTTAAATAGACCATTGGGCTGAATAGGGAAATTTGGACCTAAATTTTCTTTATCTCTTTTTTGTAAATACTCGTTTCTTTCTTTTAAATATAAATTTGTCCAATTTTTTATATTCATTTTAATCTTATCTTTTTTAATTTGATCATAAAGTTGTTTAGTTGCAGTAGCAGCGTCGGCATGAATTTTAATGGTTGCAGGAAAATATTTTCCAAGCATTTTTTTTTCAAGTTCTATTTGTATGATTTTTGCTTTTTTATTTATGTTTTCATAAGAATAAAAAGTTGAGTTAAATCCTAAACGTGTTCCAATTGCTAAAATAATGTCCGCATTCTTAACTAATCTTGAGGCAACAGGATTTCCTCTAGGACCCATTTGTCCTGCATTTAATTTATGTCCAAATGGAATTGCATCTCCATGACCTGCTGCTGTAACAATAGGCATGTTGCATAGTTCAGCTAATTTTAATACGTCTTTGTATTTAGAATTGTACTTAATTCCTGCACCAACAATAATTACTGAGCATTTTGAAGCTTCAATTAATTTTGCAGCCTTTTTGATATTATCTTTATTACCTTTTTGTTTATTCTCATTTGTGAATGATGGTTTTTTAGTATTGATATTATAAGAGTTTGATTCAGCTAATATATTTCTTGGTAAATTTATACAAACAGGTCCTCTCCTAGGTTTCATGGACAACTTGAATGCATCACTCATTATATTTGGGATATTTTTTGAATTTTTTATAGTCCACGTTTTTTTTGTAATTGGTGAAAATAAAGACTGTTGATCTAAACCCTGAAATGCATCCTCCATTTTATCTTTTGTTGAATAAGAACCTGCAATTGCAACCACTGGCGAAAAAGCTGCATTTGCTTGAGCAACTCCTGTAACTAAATTTGTAGCACCAGGTCCGTTTTGACCTGCAATAATTACACCATGTTTATTTGAAGCTCTTGCGTATCCGTCAGCCATATGAGTGCCTGTTCGTTCATCTCTTACCCCAATAAATTTTATACTCTTTTCATGATAAAGAGCATCAAACATTTCCATTGTTGCTGAACCAATGAGTCCAAAAACATGTCTTACTTTCTCTTTTTTTAATGATTGAACAGCGGCCTGACCACCGCTAATTCTTTTTCGTTTTGTTTTCACGAAACTTTTTTTACTTCAGTATCAAAATCATCCTTAAAGTGAGGCATAACTTTTTCAGTGAAAAGTTTTATACTATTCATACAATCTTTATGTTTCACACCTGGAAAATTAGACCAAACTTGTAAATTTTGTAAATTAAGTTCAGATTTTAATTCATGAATTTTGTCTATTACATACTCTGGGGTTCCAAATAACATATTTCTTTTATGTAAAAATTCATAATTTAATAAATCTAATTTACCTTTTGTTTCAGGTAATTCCTCACCTGGATCCATATGATTTCCTAAACCTCTCCAATGACAAACCCATCTCATATAATTTACCATATGTTCACCAGCTTTTTCTTTTGCTTCTTCCATCGTGTCAGCAACAAACATATCTCTTACAAGAGACACCCCTTCTCCAAGAGGAACATTTTTTTTTGTAACCTCTGATCTTTTATTTTTATAAGATTCAAATCTTGCCTTTAAAGCCTTAACAGTCGGTATCCACATAATTACATTTATATTTTGTTCAGCAGCCCATTCTATTGACCTTATTCCATCTACAACTTGATGAATTGGTGGGTGAGGATCTTGATATGGCTTAGGTAATACACTTATTTTTTTCATTGTATTATCTTCCATATTCATAAATTCTTCACTTGGCGGGCTCATATCATGTTGCCAAACATAATTTGGTGAAGGATAAGTATAAAACTCTCCCTCATGTTTAAAGAATTTTTCTGTCCAAGATTTTTTTAACACCTCTAATGTTTCTGCAAATAATCTAAAATTTTTTGCTTGGTCTTTTAAATCTGCTTCTTTATTTAAATTTATTGCTTCTCTTCCATACACACCTCTAGCAACTCCTACCTCAACTCTTCCCTTAGAAAGTTGGTCTAACGTGGCAATATCTTCAGCTAATCTTATTGGATTATGAAAAGTAATAACATTTGCAGCTTGACCAATTCTAATATTTTTTGTTCTAGCAGCAGCATCTGCACCCATCATTAATGGATTTGTACAAGACTCCATTCCCTCATGATTGAAGTGATGTTCTGTAAACCAAATAGAATTCCATTTGTTTTGATCACAATACTCTGTGATTTCTTTAGTTTCATCTAATAGTTGATGATAAGGTTTGTGCGTCCAGTTTGTGGTATTACAAAAATAACCAAATTTCATAAAGCCTCCTTTAAAAGTTAATTTAAAGACGACCGATCCCACTTTCGTAAATCTTTGATTTAAACGACGAGTTATGTATCGCTTTATGTAATTATAATATCACTTTTTGAAAGAACTAGATATCTAAAAAAGCTTTTTTTTATCAGTCCAGGGTCCTTTTTTTGTCTTAGGTAAAAACTTTTTTAGATCAAATAAGACTTTTTCGGACAATTTTCTATAGGTAGTAAGTTTTCCTCCATAAATATTTAATAGAGGTAATTTATTTATAATCTTTAGATCAAAAACATAATCTCTAGTAACTTTTGAAGCTGTATTAAAATCTTCAATTAGGGGTCTTACTCCTGAATATGTATCAACGATATCTTTTTTACTAATCTCATTATTTAAATAATTATTCACTGACTTAATCAAATATCCAATTTCTTTTTTTGATATTCCTTGATTTTCAGGAGATTTAACTTCTATTTCAGTAGTTCCGATTAACGAAAATTTTCTCTTATAAGGTATTACGAATATTATTCTTTTGTCAGTATTTTGAAACGTGAAAGCTACATCAGCTTTATATAATTTTTTTGTAATAATATGACTTCCTTTTACTAGTCTAATTTTTTTCTTGGATGTAATTTTAATATTTTTATGCAACGTTTCATTTATCCATGGTCCGGATGCATTAATTAAAATTTTTGATTTTATTTTTTTCCCATCTTGGAGAGTAATGATCCACTGATTATCAATAATTTTAGCTTTTTTAACCTTGTTGTATTCAAGTATTTTCGCTTTATTTTTTTTCGCATCTTTAATATTTAACTTTGTTAATTTTTTATCATCAATTTGTATATCAAAATACCTAAATCCAGTTTTATATTCCTCTTTAAGTATATTAGGAAAATTTTTTTTTAGATCTATAGTTTTTGATTTTGGTATTTTGCTTTTACCACCTAGATTGTCGTAAAGAAATAAACCAATTTTAATTAACCAAGCTGGTCTAATTTTATCAACATAAGGAATAATAAATGGAACAGGTTTTGAAATAGATTTAGCTATTTTGTAAACTATTTCTCTTTCTTTGAGAGACTCTCTTACCAGTTTAAATTCATAATTTTCTAAATAACGAAGACCACCATGTATTAATTTTGTAGACCATGATGAAGTTGCTCCTCCAATCTCTCCTTTGTCGGCCAAGCAAACGGATAAGCCTCTACCCGCTGCATCTCTTGCTATACCAGCGCCATTAATACCACCACCTATTATAAATAAATCAAATACTTTAGACATTTAAATAATAAATTGTTTATAAAATGTAATTATAATTTTTCAATGACTTAAAATATTTTAACGCTGGTATTCAACAAATTTTTTTAGAGATTGATTTAGAAATTTTTCATAAATTTGACCAGAGTTTGAATATTTTCTACAATTCAGGAATGATTTATTCATTTTAAAGTCGTATGAGGGCTCAAAAAAAAATGGAATAGAGAGTCTCTTACTTTTGTTCCACAATACTCTATGGTTTGTTGCTTTAAATTTACCTTTACTTAAAAACTCTAGAGCTCGACCTGTATTTACTACTAAAGCTTTTTTGTTAAATGGTACATCATACCATTTCTTTGTTTTTCTATTCTGTACTTGAAGACCGCCTTTTCCATCTTGATACAGAACAGTAAATATTCCACTATCAACATGAGTTTCACATCCAAGTGCTACACCATCTTGTTTAGATATTTCGACTGGATTAGTTTGATTAGGATAATAGTTAAATCTCAAAGTACTTAGTGTCTTTAACCTTGAAAAAGCTTTAATTGAAATATTTGGATTTTTTTTATTCAGTTTGATTATACTTTTAAACAATGTTTCACTTAAAAAATAAATATTATCAAAGTACTTATTTAAAGTACGAATTGAACTTTTGTTAAAACACTTAGCAAGATTAATATATTCTATATATTGATTTTTTAATTTATTTGAAAAACTTTTAGTCACTTTTAAATCTCCAATATCCAAGCCCTCTTTACCATTAACATCATTTGGAAAGTAACCTCTATAAAGATTTTTATTTTTTTTATTCCATTTTTTCGGTGATAGTTTTCTTTTTTTATTATTTGGTAAATTAAAGAAGTTATTTCCAACCTCACATATTTTTTTAATTTCTTTCAAATTAAGCCCATGACCTGTAACTTGAAAAAAACCAACATTGACACAAGCTTTTTCGATTTCTTTGATTGTTTTAGATGCAACTTGAGTATCAAAATTATTTTTAATAAGTGAGGAAATATCAATTGTTGGTATATAATTTTTTGTCATCTTCTTACTGGAGTTTCTGTTGCAATGTATTGATCTCTAGCCTTTTCTCTAAAGTATATATAAATTCCAGCAGCTATAATACACGCAACTCCAAAAAATGTTCTACCCGATGGAATCTCATTGAATAAAAAATATCCAGGTATCATTGACATAATAATTAATGAGTATTCAAATAGAGAAACTACAGAAGGTGAAGCGACAATGTAAGCTGAAAATATACAGAGAAAAGCTATCGAGGCGACAAAACCAAAAAATAAGATAAATTTCCATGTATATTCAATGTTTGAAAACCACTCTCTGAAAATAAACTGTGTGGTTGGATCAAAGTCTGAGTTATTTAATTGTCCATTCCCCATAAACAAATATATAAGACCACATAAAATTAGTGCTATTAAGTAAAAATAAAATAGTTGAGTATTTACATCGTCTTTATCAGATGTGTATTTAGTTATTGTCATGGATGCGGCATAAAAAAATGCACATAATACTGGAAGCAAACTTTTATATTCAAAATCAGAAAAGTTTGGATCAAGCACAATAAAAACTCCCGCAAAACCAAATACAATTGCTGACCATCTTCTTATCCCGATAAACTCTTTCAAAAAAAATTTAGCAAAAATAGATACAAAAAAAGGACAAGAAAAAAATAGAGCATTTGCCGTTGCTAAGGGCATATAAGTAAGAGAAATAAAGAAAGCTGAAAATGCTAAAAAGTGAAGAACTACTCTTACAATTGTTAAAATAGGATAATAAGTTTTTAATGAAACTTTTTGTTTTCTAAATTTTATGTAACTAAAAAGCAAAACAGCTGCAACAAAATATCTTCCAAAAAAAATCTCATAAAGAGAGGATTTTTCAAAAATATATTTAATTAAAGAGTCTTGCATCGCAAATAAAGTCATCGCAATGATAATTAAAAATATACCTTTTGAATTATTATCTCTTGTCATTTATCTTAGAGGTTTTTCTGTAGCAATTGATTGATTTTGTACTTTTTCACGCATAAAAATATAAATTCCACTTGATACAATTATTAAAATTCCAATTATTGTGTTTAAAGAAGGTATTTCATCGAAATATAGCCATCCTACTAATGGGGACCAAAATAATATTGAATATTCAAAAGGTGAAACTACAGAAGGAGAAGCTATGCTGTAAGCTGTAAATAAAAAAAAGAAAGCAATAGTAGCTGTAACACCAGTTGCAGTCATTAATAAGATATTGGAATTAAAATTAACAAACCATTCTCTAAATATAAATTGAGAAGCTGGATGATTAAAAGTGTTGTATTGACCGTCACCAATAACAAAATAGAAAATTATACTTAGAATAATTGCACCAATATAAAATGTAAAAGTTTGGGTATAAACGCTATCCTTATCAGATGTTTTTTTTATAATTATCATAGATAATGAATAACAAAACGCACATAAAATAGGTAATAAACTTAAATAGTTAAAATTACTGAAATCAGGATTTAATGTCACATAAACACCAATAAATCCCACAACCACAGCAGACCATCTTCTTAATCCTATTTCTTCTTTTAAAAAAAAATGAGCAAATATTGTAATTAAAAATGGAGTAACAAAAAATAAAGCTGTAGCAGTTCCAAGCGGTAACACAGTCAAAGAAACATAAAAAGAACTAAAACCAAAGAAAAAAAGTATTACACGGGTAAAAGTTAAAAGAGGATATTGGCTTTTAAATACTATTGGTTTTTTTGTAATTATTAAAAATAATAAAATAAGCACAAAACTTACTACTGTCCTTACTAAGTAAACTTCATAAAGTGAAACAAAATTATAAATATGCTTCATAATTCCATCCTGTACAGAAAAAACCATCATGGCAATTAATATGAAAGCTATTCCTTTAGGATTATTATTTGGAGTACTCATTGATGACCTATATCAAAAAAGAATATGTTTTTAAATTTATTAAATTTATGACATATTCATTATATGAGTTCAGATGAAGATAAGATAATGATGGAAACCCTTTATTGGTGGGGTATTCCAACTTTATTTAGATGTAAAAATGATCCTGAACCAAAGAACTGCGATATAGCATTAGTTGGTGTTCCACATAGCACAGGAAATGGCACAACAGAAAGAGATCAACATCTAGGTCCAAGGGCAGTTAGAAATATTTCTGCAATGTTAAAACGCTCACACTTTGATTATAAAATTGATCCTTGGAAAGAGAATAAAATTCATGATTTAGGCGATGTTCCTTTCCCAGAAGCAAATAATAATGAAAAATGTATTGAGAGAATTTCAGCTTTTTATAATCAAATTGAAGAGGCAGAAAAACCAGTTGTATCAATAGGAGGAGACCATTCTATAACAGGTGGAATTGTACAAAGTTTAGCAAAAAAAAATTCAAAACTTACAAAAGGTAAAAAAATAACTTTCGTTCATTTCGATGCTCATACAGATTGTTTTGAAAAATTAGATCATTTTCTTGGTGCAAAAAAATCTGCTGCACATTGGGCTTCTTACTTAGTTAAACAAGGAAACGTTGATCCACATACAAGTACTCAAATTGGTATAAGAGGAAATCCAAGAACTTTAGATTGGCTTCAAGCTAGTTACGATGTTGGTTATCAAGTAATAACAATGGATGAGTATAGAGAATGGGGTCACGAAAAATGTGCGAAAATGATTTTAGATAGACTAGGGGATAATCCAATTTATATAACTTTTGATTTAGATTGTTTAGATCCATCGGTTGCACCAGGTGTTGCGAACATTGAACCAGCATACAAAGGATTTAATATGGATGAGGCTAGAAAACTCCTTCAGTCCTTGAAAGGAAAAAATATAATTGGTGGTGATGTAGTTTGTTTAATGCCAACTAAAGATAGCCCAAATCAAATAACAGCTATGGTAGCAGCATCAATAATGTTTGAAATTATTTGTTTGATATCTGTTTTTCGTAATAAATAGTTTAATTTAAAATAAAGTCCGACGCTCTTTCAGCAATCATTAATGTTGGGGCATTTAAGTTTCCACTTGTTATTTCCGGCATTACAGAGGCATCAACAACTCTAAGATTCTCTAAACCATGCACTTTTAGTTTTTCATCAACAACTGCTTGTTCATCAATTCCCATCTTTAAAGTGCAAGATGGATGATAAGCAGTTTCAGCTTTAGATCGAATATACTCCTCAAATACTTCATTGGTGTCAGCATGTTCTCCAGGTCCAATTTCTTTTCCTGCATATGGTTTTAAAGAATTTTGTCCTAAAATTTTTCTTGCAACATGAATACACTCAATAGTTTGTTTTAAATCATCTTCATTTTCTAAATAATTAAATTGAATTTTTGGATAGTCATATGGGTTTGAACTATTTAAGGTTACATGACCTCTACTTTTAGGATGATTTGGACTTGCGTGCAATTGATATCCATGCCTGTCAGGGTCTACTAATCCATGATCAATCACAAACGCAGGAAAAAAATGAAATTGAATATTAGGATATTCTCGTTCAGGCGATGATTTGCAAAATCCACCAGCCTCTAAAAATGAAGTTGAGCATGGTCCTGTTTTTGATAAAAACCATTGAATACCGATCCTTAACATATTTAATTTATTAATATAAGAATACAGAGTGTCAGATGTTTTACACTCTTGTTGAACGTAGGTTTCTAAATGATCCTGCAAATTTTTACCAACACCTTCAAGATGATGAACAACATCAATTCCTTTGTCTTTCAAATGTTGACTAGGTCCAACTCCTGATAGCATTAATAACTGAGGAGAATTAATTGCACCACCACTTAGTATAACTTCTTTATTTGCGTAAATTTTTTCAACTTTATTTTTTATTTTTACTTCAATACCTATTGCTTTTTTTCCATCAAAAATAATTTTTTCAACGAATGAGTCAGTAAAAATATTTAAATTTTTTCTTTTTTTTGCTGGATTTAAATAATATTTTGAAACGCTGGCTCTTTCTCCATTATGAATAGTTACATCATACATACCAAAGCCTTCTTGTTCCTTACCATTCATATCATTATTTATTTTATAACCAGCTTCTCCAGCTGAGTCGATAAATGCTTTAAAAAGAGGATTTTTATTTTTAGATTGATTAACTGGCAATATTCCGTTTCCACCTCTATATTCATTCTCTCCTTCAGACCAGGTTTCTATTTTTTTAAAATAAGGCAATACCTTTTCATATGACCAATCTGTTAATCCAAAAGATGCCCATCTTTGATAATCATTTGGATTTCCTCTTACATAAACCATTCCATTGTGAGCAGAGCACCCACCGATCATTTTTCCTCGTGGGCAAAATAATTTTCTATTATTTAAATAAGGCTCTGGCTCTGAATAATATTTGTAATTATATTTGGGATCATGCATTGTATATAAAATTGCAAGTGGCATGTTTACTTTCCAAATATCACTAGGTTTACCAGCTTCAAATATTGCTACAGTATTTTTGCCATTTTCAGTTAATCGATTTGCAAGCACACAGCCAGCTGAACCAGCACCAATTATTAAATAATCAAACTTCATATAAGACTTGATGTTAGTAATTTTTTATATTGATGAATAGACTTCATTTTGATGTTAGTCTTTTTTGCCGCTTCATCAAATTTTCTAACAAGAATTGATGATTTGAAATATTTTTTTTTCTCAAACTCACTGCATTCGTCATCATTTAAAACTCCTCCTTGTAAATTAAGGCTTACTCTTGAAGCCTCAGAAAGTTTATTATAATAATTTTTATTTCTAGCCAAATAACGCTTAGCAAGAACATGATATTTAATTGGTTCAACAACCTCCTCTTTAAAGAAACTTTTTAGATATTCATAACCTATACTCTCATGCTCACCATCTAAATTTGACTCAACTAACTCATCTGGGTTTTCAATAATGAAATGTCCATAATCATGCAATAGACATGAGCAAATAACTTCTTTTTTACATTTAGCTTTTTCAGCAAGCATCGCAGCTTGTATCATGTGTTGAGACATAGTTACATTTTCGCCAATATAAAGTGATTGGTTGTTTGTAAAATTTGATATAATTTTTTCAACTACTTGCATGATGACTATTGAGGTCTATCTCCTTCAATTGCAATTCTATCCATAATTCTCTCATATCCTAAACCTCTTCCTGGAAAAAAGTCAGCTATTGCATAGTGGATAACACTTCTATTATCCCAGATTGCTACAGTATTTTCTGTCCAACTAAATCTACATGTTAGGTCCAACCTTGCTTGATGTTCAAATATTTCTTTTAATATTTGATCACTTTCTTCTTTTTCTAATCCGATAATTTGTTTGGTATAAGTCCAATTAACAAATAAAATTTTTTTACCTGTTTCTGGATGAGTTCTAACAATTGGATGTTCGTTAGAATAAGAGTCATAATTTCTTTTTTCATTTCCTTCCATATATTTATAGTTATCTATGAAAAATTCTGCACCAAGCGAGCTATGAATTGCTTTTCTGTCTTTTATTTTTTCTTTAATTTTTTCATCTAGTGTTTCCCAAGCTAACTCCATATTAGAAAAACAGGTATCACCACCAACAGGAGGTATCTTTAAAGATTTTAAAATTACTGCTTTTGTTGGTTTTGCGTTATAACTAACGTCACTATGCCAATTCTCACCCCATTGGTTTTTTTCTTCTTTACCCTTTATAATTCTTACAATTTCAGGATAATCATTTAATCCTTTTACGTAAGCATGAGTTTCTAAAGGTCCAAACTTTTCAGCAAGCGCAATTTGTTGTTCTTTTGTAATAGGTTGATCTCTAAAAAAAATAACTTTATGTTCTAAAAGAAGATCATTTATTTTTTTAAAATTTAAATCTGAAACATCAGTTAACTCTATACCCTTAATTTCAGCTCCTAATGCACCTGATAATAACTTAATTTCCATTATTTTTTTAACTTTCCAGTTATTACAAGATCATTATCTTTAAAATTTGATTTATTTAAATTAATAAAATCATCCATTAACTTAATCTTGTCTTCTTCAAATTCTGCCACTTTTCTTTTATTTAAGTCAATATACAAAGATAACATCTCTAAAGTTGCTGATAATTTTTTTGTGGTTTTTTCAAGCATTTCCATTTTGAAGTGCAATCTTTTTTTGTCGTGATCAAAAAAGGTAAGATTAATTTCCACCTCTTCACCTTCCTTTACCTCATTGTTATAAGTTGTGTGTGTTTCAACAACCATGGTACTCATCTTGTCAGTTTTTGCAGAGTCTTCGCCCATCTTAAATTTTTGTAACATTATTTCCCAAACTTGATCAAAAATAAGAACATAGTAAGCCATGTTCATATGATTATTATAGTCTGTCCATTCTTTTTTAATCATTTGGTTAGCTATATGGATAGTCATTTTTTTATTCCCTGAACCTTTTTATTATAATATAAATTTAACTCTAAATGAACAATAAGGTATTCATATCATGTGCTGTAACAGGATCAGGCGATACTGCAAGTAAACATCCAGATTTACCAAAAACTCCTGAACAAATTGCCAAAGCATCAATAGAGGCTGCAAAAGCAGGAGCTGCAATCGCTCATATTCATGTTAGAGAGGATGATGGAACTCCAAGTAGAAGATTAGATTTATATAAAGAGGTAATTGATAGAATTAGATCAAGTGATACAGATGTAATTTTAAATCTAACAACCGGTATGGGAGGTGATCTTGATATTGGACAGGGTAAAAATCCTTTAAAATTTGGTCCATTGACTGACATGGCAAACGTAATGGAAAGGATTGCAAACGCTGAACAATTTCTTCCAGAAATTTGTACACTTGATGCTGGAACTCTAAACTTTGGTGATAGTTCTGTTATTACGGTTAATACTCCTAATGATTTAAGAAAAGCTGCAAAAAAGTTGCAAGAAATTAAAGTCAAACCAGAAATAGAGGCGTTTGATTTAGGTAATATGTGGTTTGGTTCGCAGATTTATAAAGAGGGGCTACTAAGCGATCCACCTCTTTTTCAAATGTGTTTAGGAATTCCATGGGGAGCACCTGCAACAATTTCAGCAATGCAAGCAATGAAAGATATAATGCCAGAAGAGGGTGTCTGGTCAGGATTTGCAATTTCAAAAAATGAAATGCCATTTGTTGCTCAAACTGTTCTAATGGGAGGAAATCCCAGAGTTGGACTGGAAGACAATTTATATCTATCCAAAGGTAAACTTGCTACTAATGCTCAATTAGTTGAAAAAGCTGTAAGAATAATAGATGAACTTGGATATTCTCCAATGACACCAGCCGAAACAAGAGAAAAATTAAAACTTGTTAAACACAAGTAATGTCTAACTTTAAAAAAGTTGCAGTCATTGGAACTGGAGTGATTGGAGTAGGGTGGATCATACGTTGTTTAGCTCATAACAAAATCGTTTTCGCCTTTGACAAGGATATAAAGTTAAAAAAAAATTTAATATCCGAAATAAAAAGAACATGGCCATTTGTAAAAAAACTTTTTAATAAAAAAAAATTAAATTTAGGAAATTTCCATTTTTTTACCTCAATAGAACAAGCATTAAAAGATGCAGATTTTATCCAAGAATGTGCAACAGAAAATTATTCTTTAAAAACTAAATTGATGAAAACAATTGGAAAATATACTAAATCAAATTCAATAATATCCTCAAGTTCTTCAGGCCTATTGCCATCAAGAATTTATTCAAAATGTAAAAATCCAGAAAGAGGTATAATTGGACACCCATTTAACCCTGTTTATCTCTTACCTGCTGTAGAAATTGTTCCAGGCAAAAGAACATCAAGAAAAAATCTAAATTTAGCTAAAAAATTTTATAAATCTATCTCCATGAACCCAATTATGGTAAAGAATGAATTACCTGGATATTTATCTGATAGGTTACAAGAAGCTTTATGGAGAGAAGGCTTACATATTATTAATGAGGGATATGCAACTACTGAGGAATTAGATAGAGCGATTGAGGATGGTCCAGGCCTAAGATGGTCATTAATGGGTACATTTTTAACTTTTCATCTTGCAGGTGGAAAAACTGGAATGAAGCATATGCTTGAACAATTTGGCCCTGCTTTAAAATTACCTTGGACAAAATTAAAAGCTCCAAAATTATCAAAAAAACTATCATCTAGACTTATTTCAGGGACAGCAAAACAAGCCAAAGGTAAATCAGTTGCAATGATATCAAATATAAGAGATCAGTATTTAGTTGATCTTCAAAAGTTAAGAAAAAAATACGAGAATAAAATTAGAAGATAATGAAAAAAACTTTAACAGCTAATTGTTTGTGTAAAGGAATTAAATTTAAAACTAGTGGTGAACATAGAAACGTTTCAAACTGTCATTGTGTTCAGTGTAGAAAAACTCATGGATCATATGGTGCTTATTCTAATGTTAAAGAAAAGGATATTAAATTTATAAATAAAAAAACACTTAAATGGTTTAAATCATCTAGCAGCGCAAGAAGAGGTTTTTGTAATAAATGTGGAGCTAGTATTTTTTTTAAGTTTAAAAATTCAGATAATATTTCGATAGCAGCAGGTATGTTTAACGGAAAAACAGGTCTTAAAACAATGAGAAATATATTTGTAAGTTCTAAATCAGATTTTTATAAAATAACTGATAAACTTCCAAAGTATAAAAGATTTTCAAATTAGTCGTTCCTCTCTGTATGTCCATCTACAGAAATTACTTGTCCAGAAACCTTACTAGAGTCATCTGAAATTAAAAAGGCACACATTTTGCCAATATCCTCTTCAAGTATCCACTTTTTCATAGAGCTCATCGAAATAAAGTCTTTTTCTATTTTTTTTGATGAAATCTTTGTAAATTTTGCCTTATCTCTTATTACTCTTTTCATTCTCTTACCTTTAATTGAACCTGGGCATACTGCATTAACTCTTATATTGAATTTTCCAAGTTCCATTGCTAAAGTTTTAGTAACGCCAATTATTGCCCACTTACTTGCTGCATAAGGTGATCTTAAAGGAAAACCAAGTATACCAGCTGTTGATGAAATATTAATTATTGATCCGTTTCTAGATTTTTTTATTAAGGGTATGGCCTTTTTAGTAAAATAAAAATGACTATTCACATCTACTTGAATAGTTCTTTCCCAATCTCTAGATTTTAATTTATCAAGCGATCCTGTTGGCCCAGCAATTCCAACATTATTTATTAAAGCATCAATTTTTTTTGTTTTCTTAACTATTTTCTTAAATAAATCTGACACTTGGCTTTCATCCGAAGCATCACAATTAAATGTAAAGAGTCTCTTATTTTTAAGAGAATGTTTATTTAGTTTATTTAAAGACTTATTATCAATATCACAAAGATAAACATATGCTCCGCGTGAAAGACAAACCTTGGCTGTAGCTAATCCAATACCTGATGCACCAGCAGAAATTATAATTTTTCTGTTCTTTAATGATTGATTAATCATTAATTATGATTTTGTTAATGATGTCTGTAATTCTTTATTAGATATATAGCCTTTAACATTCCCACTTTTATCAACTACTTCACAATTAGAATTCGAGCATACAATTTGTGGTAAAAATTCCTCAATAAATTGATCTTCATTTACTTTAATTAAATTTGTTTTATCAATATCATCCGACTCTTTAGTGCTTTTCATAATAATTTTAGCTTTTATTACTTTTGCTCTATTTACATCTTTTACAAATGCTTTAACATAATCATCTGCAGGGTTCATAATGATATCAACTGGAGTTCCAACTTGAACTAGTTTCCCAGCATTCAATATTCCAATGTGATCCCCAAGTCTTAAAGACTCATCTAAATCATGAGTAATAAATACGATTGTTTTTTTTAATTCCGATTGAAGATCAAGCAATTGTTTTTGCATGTCACTTCTAATTAGAGGATCTAAAGCACTGAAAGCTTCATCCATTAACATTATATCACTATCAGTTGCCAGGGCTCTTGCTAAACCAACACGCTGTTGCATACCACCTGACAATTGATTGGGAAATTGATTCTCAAAACCACTTAAACCAACTGCTTCAATTTTTTCCATAGCGGTCTTATTTATTTCTTCCAATGGTTTACCTTGCATCTCTAATCCATATCCAACGTTTTGAATAACTGTTTTATGAGGAAATAAACCAAATCTTTGAAATACCATGCTCATTTTATGTCTTCTAAATTCTATAAGCTGTTCTTTGTTGAACGACATAACATTTGTGCCTTCAACAATTATTTCACCATCTGTGGGATCTATTAGTCTATTTAAATGTCTTATTAAAGTTGATTTCCCGGATCCAGATAAACCCATGCAAACAAAAGTTTCACCTTCTTCTATTTTTAATGAAACGTTATCTAGACCAACTGTATGACCTGTTTTTTCTAATACCTCCTCTTTATTTGCTCCTTCTTTTACCATCGGTATAACTGATTGAGGATTATTACCAAAAATTTTGTAAACATTATTAATCTCAATTTTTGACATTATTTACCTTTCTTTGTATTTGGTGCTGTTCTCTCTTGTAGTGTTTCTCCATAAGATTGCGTAATTCTATCCAAAACTATTGCTAAGAGTACAATTGCAATTCCTGCTTCAGCAGCTCTTCCAACATTTAATTGTTGTAGACCTAGCAAAACCTCATCTCCAAGACCTCTGGTTCCTATCATAGATGCAATAACAACCATAGCTAATGCCATCATTGTACATTGGTTAATCCCCTGCATTATATTTGGTAAAGCTAATGGCATTTGCACACCCCACAGTTTTTGTTTTTTACTGGCACCAAATGCATCTGCTGCCTCTATAACTTCAGTATCTACTAATCTTATTCCTAAATCTGTAAGCCTAACCAAGGGTGGAACTGCATAAATAAATGTGGCTATAATTGCAGGAACTGCGCCTAAACCAAATAACATAATTCCTGGTATTAAATAACAGAAACTAGGAATGGTTTGCATTAAATCTAAAACTGGCAAGATTACATTTCTTGTTCTGGCACTTCTTGCCATTGCGATACCTAGTGGAATACCCGCAACAACACAAAGAAATATTCCGATTAACATTATAGCAGTTGTTTCAATTGCTTTTTGCCAAAATATTGGATGAAGAAAACCTATAAAAAATGTACAAAAACCAACAAATACAGTTGTTCCTATTTTTCTACCACTTGCAAAGTACGTTAATACTATAACACCAAGTATTACTAGTGGCCATGGAGCTTGAATTAAAAAGTTTTTTACAAGCATTAACATATATAGAAGAACATTATTTATAGCTTCAAAAATATATCCATATTTTTCGTTAAGTGTTTTAAAACCAGAATTTATCCAATTCATTAGTGGTAAGTCTAACCATTTAGGCCATTTACCCCCTAACCATGAAAAATCATTTAATAATTCTCCAATATTGTCAGGTTTTTTTTTTGATTGACTATAACTAGTTATTAATAACCAAACAAAAATAATCAATAAACCAATATTAAAAAATATTTTTTTATTTTTCTTTAATGCTTCCATAGTTTTACTTTATTTAAAGAAAGAGCCCCTATAAGGGGCTCTATCAATATATTCTTATCAGTGATTATAATGCTGCTGAAACCTTTTTAGCAACATCAGCTGGTACCCAGTCTTTCCACATAGTTTCTGTTTTTAAGAACTCTATTGCAGTAGCTTCCATATCACCACCTGACTCATCTTCATAGAATGCTAACATTTTGTTAACTGTAGCTGTTGGAATCGTATATTTTCCAATAAACTCATTTTCTTTTGGATGAGCTTTTGCCCAAGTAGCAAGAACTGACTTAGTTAATGCCATATCTCTGTACTCACTTGCGCAAGAAGGTTTATAAGCATCTGGACCATTTGCCTTAATGTCTTCTACAACTGCAGACATCGCATCCCAGCATGCTTGATCAAACTTAGGCTCCTTTAATCTCACAAGGTCAACCTTACCCATTAAACCAGTTGGTGCCCAATAGTATGTAAAGATTGGTTTTTTCTTTGCAAATGCACCTGCTATTGCAGCATCTAATGCACCTCCTGAACCTGGATCAAAGTTTGTATAGTATTTATCTAAACCATACTCTTTTTGTTTAACCAAGTTAACAGTGTAGCAAGTCCAACCAGATATACAGCTAGTCATTCTGCCTTTTGAAGGATCTTCTGGATCTTTAAATAGCGCAGCTATTTTTGGATCTTTCATATCTTCAACTGACTTTAAATTGTATTTATCAGCAGTAGCTTTATCTACATAAAATGCTTGCTGAGAGTCTGGTGTGTTTGTTCCCATATGGATAATTGTACCTGCTTCTTCATGAGGCTTATAATTACCTATGATATTATCGTACCAAACTTCGGTAATAACATCTAACTGTCCGTCGTAATGAGCGGCCATAATTGGAGTTGTACTACCTTTAGTTACTGATACTTCACAACCATATCCTTTTTCAAGAATAAAAGTGGTAATAGCAGTATGAATATTAGCACTACTCCAATCAAAATCTCCCAATCTTGCCTTACAATCACCTGCGTTTGCGCTAGACACAATCAAAGATGATAAAAAGAAAATTGAGATAGTTAATTTTTTTAAAAACTTCATTTAATTATCTCCTTAAGGTTAAGTTTTAATATGAAGATTTAATAATGAATGAAGATAAAAAACAAGCTTTGAATTGAATATACAACTATTAATTGAGTTGATTTGGGCATTCTTTTATATAAAGTTTAAATGTGAGCTCAATTTCCAAACTTGAAAAAAATTCAACTTATTTAAAAGTTATTTGGAATGATGGAGAGGAAAGTAAGTTCAATTATCTATGGCTGAGAGATAATTGCCCTACAGCTCATGATAAAGACTCAAGACACAGAATGTTTAATATTTTAAATGTTTCTTTAGGGATTAATCCAAAAAAATATTCAATAAGTACTGATGGAAAGTTGGAAATTGAATGGAGTGAGGGAAATCATACAAGTTATTATGATCCTAAATGGTTAAGAGAAAACTGCTATACATTAAAAAATAAGCTTAAGTATGTTTCACCTTATAAACTTTGGGACAGTTCATTAGAAAAAGATTTAAAATCAATTCAGATTGATCATGATGAAATTGTAAATTCTGATGAAGGTTTGATTAAATGGCTTGAACTTTTGCATCACACAGGAATAGCTATTGTCAAAAATGCTCCAGTAGAGAAAAATTCTGCTTTTAAAGTTTTAAATCGTATAAGTCACACGCGAGAAACTTTTTTTAAAACACCTTTTGAAGTAATTAATATTCCAAAGCCTAATAATTCTGCATATACCGCCCACGCTTTAAGAAATCATATGGATTTACCTTGGTTTGAAAATCCACCTGGCTATCAATTTTTACACTGCTTAATAAATTCAGCGAAAGGGGGCGATTCATCAGCTGTAGATGCATTTGCAGTAGCAGATTATTTAAGAAATAATGAAAAGGATACTTTTGATATCTTAGTCAATACTCCACTTAAATTTAGGGATAAAGATTATACTCAAGAAGCAGTTAGAACTGTTTATGGAACAGCAATTTCACTTACAAAAGATGGAGATTACAACGATATTCGTTATAGTATTGCAACACTAGATGCTCTTGATTGTCATCCAGATATAATGGATTCTGTTTACAAAGCTCATCATCGATTTGGAAATTTATTACATGACTCTAAATTTCAAATAAATTTCAGATTAGAGCCAGGTGATATTTTTTCATTCAACAATAGAAGATTACTCCATGGACGAACAGAATTTGACCCTAACTCTGGTCATAGACATCTTCAAGGTTATTATATGGACAGAGATGAAATTATAGGAAGATTAAAATATCTTAAAAGTAACTAATAGATACAACCTGTTTTAGAAAATTAATTAATTTTAATATTTAAGTAATTTTAAATTCACGTTATCTTAACCATTATAATTTACGTTAATGTAAAACATAAATAAATAAGAGAGGGAAAAATGAAAAAAATACTTAGTATTTTAACAATTCTATTTACATTCTCTTTTACATCACACAGTTACTCAAAGACAGAAATTCACTGGTGGTATGGAAACAGTGGTTTTCTTGGTGATGTAATTATTGAAATTGCAAATAGATTTAATGCTTCACAGGATCAGTATACGGTCATTCCAACAGGTAAAGGAAGTTATGAAGATAACATGGCAGCAACTATTGCTGCTTTCAGAGCAGGAGATCAACCACATTATTCACAAGTTTATGATGCTGGTGCTGCGATAATGGTGGCCCAAGTTAAAAATGGTGTTGTCATTGGTTTTGAAGACATGGCAGAGAAATATGGAATTAAAGTAGATGCTGACAATTATATTCCAGGAATTAAAAATTTCTATGCTGACTCTGATGGAAAAATGATTGGTGTTCCTTTTAATAGTTCAACTTGTTTAATGTATGCAAACATGGACATATTGAAAAAAGTAGGAATTGAATCAGTTCCAAAAACTTATGAAGAGTTTGAGGCTATGGCTCCAAAAATTAAAGCTGCTGGATATATTCCTTTAGTACAAAGTCACTTTCCTTGGATATGGACAGAAAATTTCTTTTCAAGACATAATCTACTAATGACTGATGGAAACAATGGTTACGACGCTGTGCCAACAAAAACTTTATTTGCTGAAACAGATGCATTCGTAATGCATTGGAAAAAAGTTAAGGAATGGTATGAAAAAGGCTTTTATGGTTATAAAGGAAGAGCATGGGGAGACAACCAAGCTCCATTTATAGCTGGTGAAGCTGCGTTTTGGTTTGGTTCAGCTGCATCTTTCGGTGGAATGAAAGGTGTTGTACCTAACTTTACAGTAAATCATATTCCTTACTGGGATTCTGTAACAGGTGGTAAAGAGTATCCAACTTTTATTGGTGGTGCTGCTAATTGGATATTAAATGGTCATACAGAAGAAGAGTACAAAGGACTCGCTAAATTTATAGAATTTATGGGTTCTCCAGAAATGGATTTGTATTATCACAATATGACTGGTTACTCTGCGGTAACTAAAGGTGGTATAGAGTTAGCTGAAACTATAAACTTCTATAGAGCTTCTCCTTATCACAAAGCAGTTGGTGAACAATTAAGCTTAGAGGGTTCGACTATTCCTGGCGGATATAGAGCTGGTAACTGGCCACAAATTCGTGAAGTAATTTACGAAAATGTTGAGCCAATGTTAAACGGCAAAATATCAATCGAAAAAGGTTTGAAGAACATGGATAAAGGTGCAGCTAAATTGTTAAAACAATTTGCTAAAACTTTATAATTAATAAATTAAATAAGGAGGGTATTAATTTACCCTCCTTATTTTTATTTTACTAATATGAAAAAAGTCCAATTTAAATCTAGCTATTCACAATATTTATTCTTAGCACCCCAGTTAGGAATTTTATTAATTTTTTTATATTGGCCAATCATACAAACTTTTAGAGATGCATTTACAATGCAAGATGCATTTGGATTTGGAACTCAATTTGTATGGTTTGATAATTTTTTATTTATTTTTGATGATCCGGCTTACTTTATAGCTTTTAAATTTACAATTATTTATAGTTTTGTAATTACATTAATTACAGGTTCTATCGGTTTACTGCTTGCTGTTCAGGCAAATAATGTAATGCATGGTAAAAGTACATACAAAACACTTTTAATTTGGCCTTATGCTATAGCACCAGCTGTGGTGGGGGTTATGGCAAATTACTTCTTTAGCGAAAGATTTGGACTTTTGTATCATCTATTTAATAATCTTTGGGGATTTAATTGGTACGAAAGTGTTTTTGACTCATATATTTATGTAATAATTGCTGGTTCTTGGAAGCAAATTAGTGCTAACTTTATTTTCTTCTTAGCAGGCCTACAAGCTATACAAAAATCTGTAATTGAAGCATCAATGATTGACTGCAAAAACAGTTTTAGAAGATTTTGGACAATTACATTTCCACTTTTAATGCCAACCACATTCTTTTTAATAATTATTAATATAACCTATGCTTTCTTTGACACATTTGGAATTATAGATACAACAACAATAGGTGCTCCTTCAGGTGAAACAAGAACCCTTGTTTATAAAGCCTATATGGATGGATTTAGAGGTTTAGACCTGGGAAGTGCAGGAGCTCAATCAATAATGATGATGTTGATTGTATTAGTAATTACAATTTTTCAATTTAGATATATCGAAGGGAAAATTCATTATAATTAATGACTAGATTTATTACATCAAGTTTTTCACATTTAATTTTACTCATTGGAATTCTTATCATGGTAATTCCTGTATGGATGATTTTTGCTAGCTCAACGCATACAAGTTCAATGATTAATATGAACGGTCTTCAAATGTTTTTAGGAGATAGCTTTTATGAAAATTACTTAAGGGTTTTATTGTATAAGGGTGGTTTTTTTAAAGAGATAACAGCATTAAAAATGTTTTTTAATAGCTTCATAATGGCAACAGGAGTTGCAATATTGTCCGTTATTACTTCTTTAATGGCTGCGTACGCCCTGGTTTATTACAGAATAAAATATGCAACATTATTGTTTTGGATAATATTCATTACAATTTTAGTTCCATTAGAGTTAAGAATTTTTCCTACTTATTCGGTAATGGCTGAACTTAATCTAGTGAATTCTTACTTTGGATTAATAGTTCCTATTTCAGCCTCAGCAATAGCAACATTATTCTTTCGACAATTTTATAAAACTATTCCAGATGAATTACTTGAGTCTGCAAAACTTGATGGAGCAAATACTTGGAGATTTTTTGTTGATTTTTTAATTCCTTTGTCAAAAACAATGATTGTAGCAATGTTGATATTTATGTTTGTTTTTGGTTATAACCAGTATTTATGGCCACTATTGGTAACAACTTCAGAACAATATTGGACAGTGGTTATGGGACTAAAAATGATGTCAGGTTCTATTGTTCATCGTTTTGCTTTCGTGATGATGTCTATGGTTCCACCAATTTTAATCATAATTGTATTACAGAAACATTTTATTAAAGGGGTTTTTCAAGATAAATGAAAATTAAACCACTTCAAATAATTGCTCATATTATTTTAATATTAGGAGTATTGTTAATGGTAGTTCCGATTTGGATATCTTTTGCAAGTTCTTCACATGACTCTGTAACTATACTGACAGAAGGCATGAAGTTTCATATAGGTGACCAACTAGCAAGAAACTATAACGAAGTTTTAAATGAAAAAGGTGGTTGGTCAGAAGAAGTGACAGCTGCAAAAATGTTTATTAATAGTTTTATAATGGCATTAGGAATTGCAACACTTAAAGTAGTTATTTCTGCAATGTCAGCATATGCTCTGGTTTATTATAGGTTTAAATTAGCTGTACCAATTTTTTGGTTAATCTTTATTACTTTACTTGTTCCTTTGGAGGTAAGAATTTTTCCAAGCTATAAAATTGTATCTGATTTAGGTTTAACAAATTCATATACAGGCCTTATTCTTCCATTAGTTGCCTCAGCAACAGCAACTTTTTTCTTCAGACAATTTTACAAAACAATTCCAGATGAACTATTGGAGTCAGCAAAATTAGATGGAGCAAATGCTTGGAGTTTTTTCATAGATTTCTTGGTTCCATTATCTAAAACTATGATAGCAGCAATGTTTATCTTTATGTTTGTATATGGATATAGCCAATATTTATGGCCGCTAATAATGACAACTGCAGAAGAATATTGGACTGTTGTAATGGGAATGAAAATTATTTACACAGAGAGCTACGAAGGAGTTGCTCTGCCAAGAACGGCAGAAAGATTTGCATATATCATTTTGTCAATGATCCCACCTGTTTTAGTGGTAGTATTTTTACAAAAATGGTTCATAAAAGGATTAATTCAAACGGAGAAATAAATGAGTTTTTTAGATTTAAAAAATGTTACTAAGATTTACCCGAACGGAACTAAGGCTGTTCATGAGACTTCATTAAGTATTGATGAAGGAGAATTTATGGTTTTTGTAGGACCTAGCGGATGTGGAAAATCAACTTTATTAAGAATGGTCGCAGGTTTAGAGGATATTACAGAGGGTGATATTAATCTTGATGGAAAATTAATGAATGAAGTTGATCCATCTGAAAGGGATGTAGCAATGGTATTTCAGAACTATGCGTTATACCCACACATGAATGTTTATAATAATTTAGCCTATGGTCTTAAAAATAGAGGAATTGATAAAGAAACAATCGAGCAAAAAGTAAATGATGCAGCTAAGTTGCTACAAATTTCAGATTATTTACAGAGAAAACCTTCAATGTTATCTGGAGGTCAAAGGCAAAGAGTTGCTATGGGAAGAGCAATTGTAAGAAATCCAAAAATATTCTTATTTGATGAACCTCTTTCAAACTTAGATGCAAAATTAAGAATTCAGATGAGACTTGAAATTAAAAAACTTCAACAAAAGGTTGGAGTAACAAGTATATTTGTTACGCATGATCAAGTTGAGGCCATGACACTTGCTGATAGATTGGCAGTAATTAATAATGGAATTATTGAACAGCTTGGAACTCCTATAGAGATATATGATAATCCAAAATCCTTATTTGTTGCTGGTTTTATTGGCTCACCGCAAATGAATTTTTTAGATGGTAATTTAAAAAATAAAACATTATCTGCAGAAAGTTTTAAAATTAAAGATATTATTAGTGACTTTGAGGGAGATGTTACATTAGGAATAAGACCTGAACATTTAAGTCAAAAAGAAAATGGTTTAATTAATTTAAAAGTGGACTTAGTGGAACAACTTGGTTCGGATAATCTTGTTTATGGTCAATTGAAGGATAAAAAAGACTTTTGTTACAGGTGTCCAGGAAATCTGATAATTGAAAAAGGTTCTAATCTAAGTCTGAATATTGAGAATAATAAATATTATATTTTTGATAAAAGTACCGGCAAAAGAGTTAATTAAATTTGATTTTAAGCAAACCAAATCATATAAAAATTTATGGTCACAGAGGAGCAAGAGGTGATCTTCCTGAAAACACTCTAGAAAGTTTTAAATATATATTTGAAAATAATATTAATGCATACGAAACCGATATATTAATTTCTAAAGATTTTGTACCAGTTATTGCTCATGATTTTAGATTAGATCCAAGCAGAACAAAAGATAAGGAGGGGAATTGGATAGAGGATGAAAATTTAAAAATATTTGATTTAACTTATGAAGAACTTTCAAAGTTTGATGTAGGTTCAGTAAATAAATTATCCAGATACGGAAGCAGATTTATTAATCAAAAAAAATTAGAAAACCAAAGAATACCAAAACTTTCTGAATTATTAGAAGTGTCCTCAAAAAATAAATCTGAAAAATTATTAATAAATTTAGAAATTAAATCTACACCAGAGGAAGAAAATTTGACACCAGAACCAGAAGATATAGTAAAATTAATTATGAATGATATAAATGAATCATCTTTAAAGGATAAAATAATCATTTCATCATTTGATTGGAGAACTTTATCAGTAATTAAAAATCAGTATCCTGAAATTCCAAGAGCTTACTTAACTCAACATTTGACAGGAATTAATATTAATCAAACTATTTACAACAGATCTCCATGGTTGAGTTTTTTGCCTTATTATGAAGATCATGAATTGCCAAAAATTATAAAGTCACAAGGTGGAAAAGCTTGGCATCCATACCGAAAAGACATTACAAAAAAACTTGTCGATATTTCTCATCAAGAAGAATTGCCAGTAAATGTATGGACAGTAAACGAAGAGCACGAAATGTTAAAAATGGTTGAGTACGGTGTAGATGGTATTATGACAGATTATCCATTAAGGTTGAAAGAACTTTGTGAGAAAGAAAATATAAAATGGTTTTAGTTTATCCTAATGGATTTAAATATAGTTAATAACCAAGAGAAATTTTTAGCGGGAAAACTTGAAGGATATACTTTAAAAGGCGCAGAAAATAAATTTGATGATAGCGGAAATCCTTTACCATTTCCAGGCTGCACAATAATTTGCAATATTCCTCTTAATACTAATTTATCTGATCAAATTATTAGTCTTCAAAAAAATATAGAGAATTTTAACCCTAAAAAAACTTACTTCTATTTACCTCCATCCAGTTTTCATATGACATTATTTGATTGTTGTAATTTTAATACAAAAAACACAAATTACTGGCCATCAGATATAGAACCTAATATGGATTATAAAGATATAGCCGTTGAATTAAACAAAAGAATTCAGAACTATATCTTTCCAAAAGAATTCAATCTTAAACTAAAAATGTTTTTTGGAGGATACAGTATTATTTTAGAACCATATTCTAAAAAGGATGAAAAAATATTAAGAAATTGTAGAGATGAACTAAGTAGTTTGTTAAAAATAAAATTTGAAAACCATCAAAGATATAATTTTCATATTACTTTGGCATATATCTTGAGAGAACTTAATCAAATTGAAATAAATAATTTAATTGAATTTAATAAAAAACTTTCTTCAGACTTTAGTAAAAAATTTTCAAAAATTACTTTTACAAAACCTGAAATGTGTATTTTTGAGGATATGTTAGAATTTAAAAGTATTAATCCTTCCAGCCTGTAACAGTTTTTACTTCTAAATATTCTTCAAGCCCCCAAACTCCACCCTCTCTACCATTTCCTGATTGTCTGTATCCTCCAAAAGGCGTGCCCGCATCAGCTGCATTTCCATTGATATAAACACATCCTGATCTTAATTTTTTTGCAACTCTATGAGCTTTCTCTCTATCCTCTGTTTGTAAATAATTTCCCAAACCATAAGACGTATCATTTACAATTTTTACTGCTTCATCTTCATTTTCAAAAGCTATTATAGAAAGCACTGGACCAAAAATTTCTTCTTTTGCAATTCTCATTTCATTTGTTACGTTAGTAAAAATAGTTGGTTTAATAAAATAACCTTTATTTAATCCATTCGGTAACTCAGGACCACCTGCTGCTAATGTTGCTCCTTCAGATATTCCACTTTCAATTAAATTTATAATTTTATCGTATTGAGTTTTCGAAATTACAGGACCAATATGATCTCCTTTTTTCGATGCTTGATCTACTTTTATTTTATTTGCCTCATCCACTGCTTCATTTACTGCTCTTTCATAAATAGATTTTTCAACTAACATTCTTGTTGGAGCATCGCATGATTGGCCTGAATTACTCATTACATTTCTTACTCCATCTCTAACTGCATCTTTATAACTATCTGCAAAAACTATGTTTCCACCTTTGCCACCAAGTTCTAAGCAAACTCTTTTTATAGTTTCAGCTGCATTTTTTGAAATTAATCTTCCTGCACGCGTTGAACCTGTAAAAGAAACCATATCAATATCGGGATGACTTGAAATTTGAGTTCCTACTCCTTCACCATCTCCATTGACTAGATTAAATACTCCTTTTGGAAAACCAACTTCATCAATCATTTCTGCAAATAGCATTCCTGAAATAGGTGCTATTTCTGATGGCTTGAGTATCATTGTGCATCCAGTTGCAAATGCTGGAACTACCTTGAGAGCTATTTGGTTTATTGGCCAATTCCATGGTGTAATTAGACCACAAACTCCGATTGGTTCATAATAAATGTGGTTATTAGATTTTTGATCGAAATGTTCATCAAATTCAAAGTCTTTAAGTCTTAAAATAAAATCTTCTAAGTGTGTTTGTCCAGATCCAGTTTGAACATCTGTTGCCCAATCCATTGGTGCACCCATTTCGAGTGAAATAGCCTTTGCCATTTCTCCAAATCTTTTTTTGTAAACTACAAGCAATTTTTCGAGCAATTCTAACCTTTCTTTTTTGCTAGTTTCTTTCCAGGTTTCAAAAGCAGTTTTTGCAGCCTTAACCGCACTATCTGTGTCTTTTTTTGAACCTAATGAAATAATTGCACAAGGATCTTCATTGCAAGGGTTTATTACCTCAAAGTCATTTTTTTCAATTGCATCTACCCATTTGCCATTAATGTAAAATTTTCTTTTATCTAACATTTAATAATCTTACCATATTTATTAAATTTCATAGCCTTTTTCCTCTGACTCATTATCCACAAGCTCTTCAGGAAAACCTTTGGCTCTAAAATTAATTTTATTTAAATCTTCCATTCTTTTTACAATCATTGATGACCATGCTCTTGAACCATATTTTTTCTGTCCATCTTTAAATATCTCAACTATTTTTGGAGAAATTTCCAAAGGAGCATTTAATTTTTTAGCTAGATTATCGAATAAACCCGTATCTTTCAAAACAAGATCCATTGTAAAATTAATATTATAAGAACCATTCAAAATAACCTGGCTTTCTGTTTCATGAACAAATGAGTTTCCAGATGAAACTGCAATACCTTTAAATGTTTTAGCTAAATCTAAATTTGATTTTTTTGCAACAGTCCATGCCTCACCTAATGCTACCAAATGGACTGATGCCAAATAATTTGTTATAACTTTAAGAACTGACGCACTACCTAACTCACCAGTATGTAAAACTTTTCTACCCATTACAGTTAAGGCAGGTAATATTTTTTTAAAAGCTTTTCTATCTCCTCCTACAAATATAGAAATATTACCTGTGGCTGCTCTATGACACCCTCCACTAACAGGTCCATCTAGTGGGATAGCTTTTTTTGATATCACTTTATTTCCAAGTCTTTTAACCTCATCCTCATCTGTTGTGCTCATTTCTAACCAAATTTTATTTTCTGATAAACCATTTAGAACTCCATCTTCACTTTCCATAACCTTTGCGGAAACTTCAGGCGAGGGAAGAGAAGTAATAATTAGATCAGTTTGTTCTGCTAATTCTTTAGGAGACTTTGTAACTTTAGCACCTAGCTTTTTAAATTCATTTGTTAAACTTTCATCTATTTCTCTAACAGTAACATCAAAATTATTTCTTATTAAGCTTCCAGCTAGTTTACCACCTACATTTCCTAAACCAATAAAACCTATTTTCATTTTATTTCCTCTTCTTTTTTATTTTTTGTAAACACAATTAAAATCACGCCTACTATTATTATTGCACCACCTATAAATAATTCTTGTGTTGGTTTTTCACCTAAAAGAAATATGGCAGCTAGTAAACCTGTTGGGGGTATTCCCATGGTAACGATAGGAAGCACTTTATAAAGTGGGTTGTTTTTTAATACATAATAAAAACAACCATAAGTAATTGGTTGCATGATGAAACCAATATAAATTGCAATGATCCAGTGATCAATCTTGGCATTTGTTAAATAATTAATCGTATTTCCATCAATTATTGAAGAAAGCATTATTAAAATTGGTCCAGAGAAAAATGCTAACCAAGCAACTAGAGCCAAAGGATTTATTTCTTTACTCAAAGGTTTAACCATAACTTGTCCAAGAGCCCATATAGCAGACCCTAAAATTGTAAGGCCAATTCCAATAAATTTTCCATCTAAGTTAGGAGATCCAGTTAAAATATAAACACCAACAAAAGCAATAGCTATACCTACCAAAGCTCTAATAGTTGGTCTTTCTTTAAGCATGAAGTAAGCAAAAATAACTCCAAACGGAACTTCCATCTGAACCAAAAGAACTGCTGAAGATGCATCAATTAAATCTAAACCAGTATATGTAATACTATATTGTAAAGTATTAGCCACTAATGAAGCAGCAAATATTCTTTTTAAATATCCTTTTGGTATTGGAAACCACCAGACTAATAATGATGCAGCAAATGTAAATCTTATACCCATTAAAAGTATAGGGGGGAAAGATTCAAAAGCAGGTTTTGCAATTACAAAACCGAAGCCTAAAAAAATAGGCACTAAGGAGGCTACAAAAGTATCTTTTATATTCATGCCTATTTTAATATTAATGATTATTAAAGAACTTATGATATATTCACTTTTTAATTTATGAATTCAACAAAAATAGATCCTAAATTTATCAGCCAAGCTAATCCTAGAGTTGGCTTAATTGCTCTTGCTAGTGATTTTATGATTGAAAAAGATTTTATAAATGTGATTAAAAATAAGAAAATCGATTTCTTTGTTAATCGTATTGAGTGTTACAACCCTCTCACGAAAGAAAACTTGATTAAAATGTCTAATAAAATCACCGAAGTTACAAAAGATATTTTACCTGATCAAGACTTGGATTGCGTAGTTTATGGATGCACTTCGGGCACTATTGCAGCAGGACATGATTCAATTGAAGAAAAAGTTAAATTAGCTAAACCAATGGCAGACGTATCAACACCAAGCACTGCTGCAATAAATGCATTAAAGAAATTCAATATTAAGAATGTTTCAATTTTTACACCCTACAGTAAAAAATTAAATGATGATGTACTAGACTATTTTAAAAGTGAAGGTTTTGAAATTACATCGAATTCTTATTTTGATATTCAAGATGATTATGACATTGGAAAAGTTGATCAAAATTATTTGTATGAGGTATTATCAAAAATAGATTTGAATGGAGCTGATGCTTTATTTGTGTCATGTACAGCTTTACCAGTTCTAGAAATTATTGATAAATTAGAAAAAAAATTAAATACAATAGTTTTATCTAGTAATCAGGCTTTAATTTGGGATACCCTTATAAAAATTAAAAAAAATAATTCTGTTGAAGGTTTTGGAAAATTATTCCAAGTAAATTGATGTCTTTTACTAAAGAAGAGTACAAACAAAGATTAACAAAAGTTCAAAAAATGATGCAGGAAAAAGGTATCGAACTTTTAATTTCACATGATACAAACAATATGAATTATTTAACAGGTTATGATGCATGGTCTTTTTATTATGCTCAATGTGCTATTGTTCATGTAAATGCCGATGAACCTTTATGTTTTGTAAGAGCGCAGGATGCTGGTGGTGCGTATATTACAACTTACCTAAAAAACGAAAGTATAATTGTTTATGATGAAAATTACATTCATAAATGGCCGAAACATCCATATGATTACTTAGTTGAAATTATTAAAGAGAGAAAGTGGGATAAACTAAATATTGGTGTTGAAATGGATGCCCATTATTTTACTGCATTTTGTTATGAAAAAATTAAACAGGGATTACCAAACGCACAAATAAAGGATAGTGATCGATTGGTTAATTGGGCAAGATTGGTTAAATCTGATTCTGAAATTGATTTTATGAAATCTGCTGCAAAAATATCAGAAAAAGGAATGAAGACGGCTATGGAAGTAATTAAACCAGGTGTTAGACAATGTGATGCCGTAGGTGAAATCCAAAAAACATTATTTTATGGTACAGAGGAATTTGGAGGTGAGTATTCTAGTATTGCAACTTTACTCCCAACAGGAAAAGGAACATCAGCATCACATTTAACAGCAACCCAAGACAAATTTGTAGAAGGAGAGGCTACAATTATTGAATTATCTGGAGTTTATAAGAGATATCATGCTCCAATGGCCAGAACAGTTCTGCTTGGAAAACCTAATCAATTAAAGATTGATACAATGAACAAAACTATCGAGGCACTAAATGCTGGAATTAGCGCAATCAAACCTGGAAATTCAGCAGATGACGTTGCTCAAGCATTCTGGAAAATTTTAGATAAATATGGAATAGAAAAAAAATCTAGAACAGGTTATTCGATTGGAATTGGATATCCTCCTGATTGGGGTGAGCACACTCTTAATATATATAAAGGAGATATGACAGTGCTTGAGCCAAATGTTTGTTTTCATATGATTGCTGTAATGCAGTTTGGAGATTGGGGCGTTGAAGCATCTGAGGCAATTAGGGTAACAGAGAATGGATCAGAATTGTTCTGTAATTTTCCAAAAGAGCTTCATATTAAGAGTTAATTAGCTATTGAAATCTATTTATACAAATGTTTTATATGCACCTTTATGTCTAAAAATCCAGAATTTGTAAAATTCGATAAAGTAGATAAAAGTTATGATGGCAAAGTTCTTGTCGTTAAAGATCTTCAATTAAATATTGCAGAAGGTGAGTTTATTACAATGCTTGGTCCATCTGGTTCGGGTAAAACAACATGTTTGATGATGTTGGCAGGTTTTGAAACACCAACACACGGTGAAATATTATTAGATGGCAATATAATTTCTAATATTCCACCACATAAAAGAGGAATTGGAATGGTTTTTCAAAACTACGCATTGTTTCCACATATGACAGTTTACGAAAACTTAGCTTTTCCGTTAAGAGTAAGAAAAGTTCAAAAAGATGAAATAGATAAAAAAGTTGATAGAGCATTATCAATGGTTTCATTAAATGGATTTGAAACCAGAATGCCAGCTCAGCTTTCAGGTGGTCAGCAACAAAGGGTTGCTGTTGCAAGAGCTTTGGTATTTGACCCAGCAGTTGTTTTGATGGATGAACCTCTAGGAGCATTAGATAAAAATTTGAGAGAGAGTATGCAATATGAAATTAAACATATTCACGAAAGTATTGGTGTAACAGTTGTATATGTTACCCACGATCAAAGTGAGGCATTAACTATGTCAAACAGAATTGCAGTATTCAATGATGGAAAAGTTCAACAGTTATCAGATCCAGCCGAGCTTTATGAAAAACCTGTTAATTCATTTGTTGCTGAGTTCATAGGTGAGAACAATACTTTCAATGGTGAAATTGTAGATATCGACAAAGAGAAATGTAAAGTTAAATTAGTAAATTCAGAAATATTAGCAAACCCAATATCAGTTAAGTCTCGAGGAGAAAAAACAACAGTATCATTGAGACCTGAGAGAGCTTTAATAAATCCATCTGATAAAATGGATAATATGTTTACTGGAAAGATTGAGGAAGTAATTTATCACGGCGATCATACAAGAGTTAGATTAAATCTTTTGGGAAGCTCAGAATTTATTCTTAAAGTACCCAACAGCACATCTAATTTAGAGCTGAAAGTCAGCCAAGATATAAATATTGGTTGGAATAGCACAGATGCGAGAGCACTAGACCCAAAATAATCTAGAATTAAAACATACTTATATTAATGACAAAATCAGCTGTTGACTTAAGTTTAGCTATTTGTTGTACTTTTACTTATATAAATTAATTTATATCAACGTTTAAACGGAGGAATAATGAAAAAACTAAGTAAATTATTACTAGCTCTTTCTTTTGTACTTTCAATAACTTCATCAGCATTTGCAGTTACTGTTGCATCATGGGGTGGAGCTTATACAGAATCTCAAAAGTTAGGGTATGGTGATCCAACTGCTAAAGCACTAGGAGTAGATATCAACTGGGTTGATTATTCTGGTGGTTTATCAGAAATCAAAGCACAAAAAGAGGCAGGTGCTATAACTTGGGATATCATAGACCTATTTGCATTCGATACAATTAACGGATGTGACGAAGGTTTATTTGTTAAATTTGATTTTGATAAAGACTTCCCAGCCGCGCCAGATGGAACTGCTGCAAGTGAAGATTTCTTTGCACCAATGCCTAGCGAATGTGCTGTAGGTAATATCTTATATTCTTGGAACTATGCTTTTGATACAAGAGCGTTTGGTGGTAAAGAGCCTAAAACAATTAGGGATTTCTTTAACACTAAAAAATTCCCAGGAAAAAGAGCAATCTACAAAAGTGCTTTAACTAATTTAGAAATCGCTTTAGCTGCTGACGGAGTGAAGTTAGGTGATGGTGGTTCAAGAGTTTACAGAAAACTTTTAGAAGACGGTGGAATCGATAGAGCAATGAATAAAATTAAAGCTTTATGTACTGATCCAAATGGAGGATGTGTATTCTGGTCTGCAGGTGCTCAACCACCTGAATTACTAGTTGCTGGTGAAGTTGTAATGGCAACTGGTTGGAATGGAAGATTCTTTAATGCAGAAGTAGGTGAAAATGCTCCAATCAAACAAGTATGGGATGGTCAAGGTCTAGACTATGAATATTTCGCACTTGTTAAAGGTGGACCAGATGAAGCAAATGCTAAAAAAGCTTTGGCTATGATGACTAACACAGAAATGTTAGCTGGTAGCGCGAAGTACATTGCATATGCTCCATACAGAAAATCATCTCTTGATGTAATTACTGCTGGTGAGCCTTGGTACAAAGATGGTAAAACTAATATGATGCCACAAATGCCAACTGCTCCTGCAAACACTAAGAACTATTTCTTAGTAGACCCTTTCTTCTGGGCTGATAACAATACTGAGATCAGTGAGAAGTGGGAAGCAATGAAAGCAGGTCTATAATTTCAGTTTTAAACACTGAATTTATATAATATATTTAGGGCGGTTATATTTAACCGCCCTATTTTTTTATGAGCTCTGAAACAAAACAGATTTTAACAACTGACGGAATACCCTTAGAGGTTAGTTTAAAAAAAGCAGAAAAGAAGAATAAAATAAAAGCGTTTCTTCTTGTTGCGCCATTATTATTATTTCTTGTAATTACTTATATCTTCCCAATTGGAGATATGTTTATGAGGAGTGTTGATGACAGAATGGTCACAAACATGCTCCCTAAAACATTTAAAGCGATGGAGAACTGGGAAAATTTAGATGAGTTACCTCCAGAAGAAGTATATCGAGCATTTTACGAAGATTACAAATTACTTGCTGAAAATCAGCAGCATGGAAAATTAGGACAAAGATTAAATAAAGAAAAAAATGGTTTTAACACAATTACTAAAAAACTTTTCAGACAAATAAAAAGAAAAAAAATTGATGAAAGCGCTAGTTTAAAAGAACAAATCAATAAACTTCATAAAAGATGGAGAAATGTAGAATTTTGGCAAGCAATTAAAAGAACAGCCCCTCCTTATACAGCCGCAAAATATCTAAAGGGAATGGATATGTATTTTGCTGCAGATGGAAGTATAGCTCAAGTAGATGAAGACAGAAGAATTCACAGAATTCTTTGGCTTAGAACATTAGAAATTGCTTTTTTTGTTACACTTTTTTGTTTCCTCATGGGATACCCAATAGCCCATTTATTAGCAACGCTACCAATGAAGTACAGCAACTTATTGATGATTTGTGTGCTGCTTCCTTTCTGGACTTCCCTGCTTGTTAGGACAGCTAGTTGGATGATTTTGTTGCAACAGCAAGGAATAGTAAACGACTTCTTTGTAATGATTGGTTTAGTTGCCGACGATAATAGACCAGAGATGATGTATAATAAGGTCGGGACTTATGTTGCAATGACACAGATTTTATTGCCATTTATGGTTCTGCCACTTTATAGCGTCATGAAAACTATATCACCAAGCTTAATGAGAGCTGGTAAATCTTTAGGAGGAACACCTTTCGTAGCTTTTTGGAAAGTTTATTTCCCTTTAACAATACCAGGTATAGGTGCCGGATGTTTATTAGTTTTCATATTAGCAATTGGATATTACATAACCCCAGCTTTAGTAGGTGGAGCATCTGGAACATTAATAAGTAATCAGATTGCGTTTCATATGAAGACTACTCTTGATTGGAGTTTTGCATCAGCTATGGGATTAATGTTGTTGACTGGAGTATTAGTTATTTATTGGATTTATAATAAATTAGTTGGAGTTGATAATATTAAATTAGGATAATATGGCGTTACCAAGTTATACAGAAACTAGATATAGAATTTGGCATTATATTTATATTGCTATTTGTACTTTTGTTTTTTTCTTTTTAATTGCACCACTTTTTGTAATATTTCCATTGTCATTTAACGCTGAAGAATTTTTAGTTTTTTCAGAAGGAATGAAAAATCTTGATCCTGATGCATTTTCTTTGAGATGGTATAAAGATATGGTTTATGGAACTAAAAATCCTTGGGGATTAGCTGCAAAAAATAGTTTCATAATTGCAATTTTTGCTACAATTGGATCAATTATTTTAGGCACTTTAGCTGCATTAGGTCTCAGTAGTAGACACATGCCTTATAAAGGTTTGATTATGGCAACTTTAATATCTCCAATGATTGTTCCATTAATTATATCAGGTGTTGCAATTTTCTTTTTTATGGCAAAAGCTGGTTTAGCTGCAACACATACAGGGATAGTATTAGCACATATAATTTTAGGAACACCATTTGTTGTAATTACTGTAACAGCCACACTTTCAGGTTTTGATCATAGTGTAACAAGAGCTGCTGCAAGTTTAGGAAGTAACCCAGTAAATACATTTATGAAAATAACTCTTCCTCTAATTTTACCTGGAGTAATTTCAGGAGGATTATTTGCTTTTGTAACATCTTTTGATGAAGTTGTGGTGGTGCTATTTCTGGCAGGTTTAGAAAATACGACTATTCCAATACAAATGTGGACAGGTTTGAGGGAACAATTGAGCCCTACAATTCTTGCAGTTGCTACCTGTTTAATTCTCTTATCAACCTTAATACTTGTATCGGCTGAATTATTGAGAAGAAGATCTGAGAGATTAAGAGGAATAAATAGATAATTTACCCAAATAATTTAATCATATATAGAAGTCTGTATGGAAATTAAAAAAGTTGTAGTCATTGGTTCTGGTACGATGGGTAGCGGAATAGCTGCCCACTTATGTAATGCGGGTGTACCAGTTACTCTTTTAGATTTAACTACTGAAATCAGTGAAAAAGCTAGAGAAAGAATTCATAAATCTAGACCTCCTTTGCTAATAGATAAAAGTAAAATTAACAATATTAATGTTGGAAACATTGAAGAAAATTTTGACGTAGTAAAAGATGCAGATTGGGTGGTGGAGGCAGTAGTAGAAAGAATTGATATTAAACACAATATTTATGAGAAGATATTTAAGAACAGAAAAAAAGGTGCAATAGTTTCATCAAATACGTCATCAATTCCAATTAAAGTTCTATCAGAAAAATTAAATGACGAAGAAAAAAAAGACTTTTGTATTACTCACTTTTTTAATCCAGTTAGATACATGGGACTATTGGAAATTGTTAAAAATGAAAATAATGACTTAAATAAAATTAATTCTTTAAAGAAATTTTGTGAAGTTGAGCTTGGTAAAGGAGCTATAGTTTGCAATGATACCCCGGGTTTTCTAGGTAATAGAATTGGTGTTTATGCAATGCAAGTTGCTATGACAGAAGCATTCAATATGAAACTTTCAATAGAAGAAGCTGATGCAGTTTTTGGTAGACCAATGGGAATACCCAAAACAGGAGTATTTGGATTATACGATCTAATTGGAATTGATTTGATGGCCGATGTATTAAAAAGCTTTATCAAAGAACTTTCAGAAAAAGATGAATTTCAAATTGTTGCAAAAGAAATTCCATTAGTCAAAAAATTAATTGAGACAGGTTATACGGGTCGTAAAGGAAAAGGTGGCTTTTATAGAATGAATAAAAGTGGAGATCAAAAAATTTTAGAAGCAATTAATTTAGAAACAGGAGAGTATTCAGTAACAAAAAAAATAGATTTAGGAATCGAGACTGTTGATATCAATAATTTAATTAATCGAAAAGATAAGTTTGGTGAGTATGCTTGGATTGTAATTTCAAAAATAATTAAGTATGCATCTTCACTTGTTCCAGGAATTACTGATAAGTTTAATGATATTGATGAAGCTATGAGACTAGGTTTTAATTGGGCAATGGGTCCTTTTGAAATGTTGAGATCTATAGGAGTTAATAACTTCTTTGAAAGAATTGATGGCTTTGAAAATAATAAATTTTTAGAAAATTTATCAAAAACAAAAGATGAAAATTTTTATGGAGAAAGACAACTTTATACAGACATTCAAACTTTAGGAAAAATAAGACCATCAGCAATTAAAGTAGATAAAAATAATTCTGCTGAAATTCATCGATTTAAAGATTTTAATATTGTTGAGTTTACGACAAAAGCCTGTGCATTAGATTATGACTCAATGGATGCACTAAAAAATGCAACTGACAAACCCTTAATAGTAATTAATGAAAGTATGCAATTTTCAGCAGGTGTGAATTTAAGTTATACTATGAATTTTGCCGACAAAGGTGATTTTAAATCAATTGAAAAATTTATTAAATATTTTCAAGATACTTGCAAAACTTTAAAATACTCTAAGTACCCAGTTGTATCAGCACCTTCTGGACTTACACTTGGAGGAGGCTTTGAGGTTTTAGTTCAAAGTAATTTTGTTGCCTCACATACAAATTTAGTTATTGGATTAGTTGAAACTATTGTTGGATTAGTTCCAGCAGGCGGGGGATGTAAAGAAATGTTGTGGAGATGGTCACAGACAGAAGAAGCAAAATCAGATCCAGATTATGCCCCACTAAAAGTTTTTGATATTATTGGTTATGCTAAAACAGCCACATCTCCAATCGAGGCTGAGCCATTAAAGTATTTAAGACCAGAAGATAAAAAAATAATGAACAGAAATAGCCTTTTAGAGGAAGCAAAAAATTTAATTAATCAAAATACCGATTTTGTTCCTCCAGTAGAGTGTAAATTTAAGCTTTCTGGAAAGCCATTGAAAGATAAAATGATTAAGATTTTAGAGAAATTATATAACGAAAAGGTAATTTTAGATCATGGTATGCATGTTGGAACTGAGCTTGCAAACGTTTTAAGTGGTGGAGACACTACTACTGAAAAAGTATTGTCAGAGGATGATCTGTATAAACTAGAACTAGATTCTTTTATGAGACTGATAGAAACAAAACAAACTCAAGAAAGAATTAAACATACATTATCGACAGGTAAACCATTAGTTAATTAGAATTAAACATTCTAAAGGTTTCGATATAATCAGGTCTTAAAACATAAATTGCCTTATTACCTGTTTTAATTTTAGTTAATATATCTAAACCATAAACTACTTTACCAATTGGAGTATATTCACCTTGATAAATTGGAATTTCTTTTAATGTAATAAAGAATTCACTATCTTCTGTATCAAATTCTGTTGCTCTAGCAAAACCAACACTTCCCTCTGTAAATTTAAAATCTTTGCTTAGTTCTGATTTTAACAATCCTAGTCCAGACTTTCCGCTACCAATTTTGGAATAATCTAAATTATTTATATTTCCATACTCAATATCTCCAGCTTGTACAAAAGTATTTTCTGAAACTTTATAAAAAGCGGAACCATCATACATTTTTTGTTCAATTAAAATTTTAAATCTTTCCACCGCTTTAGGAGAAATATCTGGATAAAGTTCAATTATTACATTTCCACACTCAACATTCATTACTGCAATATTATCTGGATAATTAAAATTAAGTTTACTTAAATTATTTTTTTCTACAAATAGACATTTATTTTTTAATAAAAAAAAAGATGTAAAAGCAAAAATTGAAAGACAAATTAAAAATATAAATAAAATTTTTTCTGA
>CACOPB010000007.1 GCA_902628965.1 uncultured Pelagibacteraceae bacterium
ACAACATTGAGAAACGTAAAATTGACTTTAATGTTTTTTAATAGAAATTTATTTATGATATTTATAATATTTAAATCAACATCCATACCATAATGCTGATATGCAATAGTAGAGTCTGTAAATCTATCAATCAAAATAATTTTTTTTTTGTATGATTTTTTTATAAGATTTATATTTTCACTACGTGCTGCTAAATATAAAAGTAAATCAGTAAATATGTTAAAATTAGATTTTTTATTTAAAATTAATTTCCTTATTTTTTCAGAATTAAGACTTCCACCTGGTTCTCTTATCTTTATATAATTAATTTTTTTTTTATCTAAATATTTAGATACTTTTTTTATATGATGACTTTTGCCACTACCCTCTATGCCTTCAAAAACAATGATGGGTTTTTTAGACATCACCCCAAATTAAATAATTTATTGATTTTATTAATCTTGTAAAAAAATTAACTTTTTTAATTTCTTTTGATGAAAGTAAATCATACTCACCAATAAGTTCTTGATCATAAACAACTCTTAGAGTGGCTATTTTTTGATCTTTCTTAATTGGTGCTTCAACTGGGCCTTCATACTTAACAGCAACTTTTAAAAGTTTTTTTTTCGCTTTTTTAATTGTTTTATAAATATCTTCCTTTGTATGTGCTTCGACGCTATTCTCTTTTCCTAACCAAACATCAATTTTGTGTAATGGTTTATTGGCTTTAGCTATTTCTACAAGATCATAGTTGGTAAGACCAAATGTAAGTAATTTTGTACTTTCTTTGGATCTAGCATTTTTTGAATTAAAACCGCTTCCAACTGCAATCAATCTCCTACCATTTCTATCTATTGATGATGCTAAAGAATATTTTTCAACAGCCAAATAACCAGTTTTTATTCCATCTGCTCCAAGATTTTTGTAAAGCAAAGGATTTCTATTTCCTTGTGTTATTGGATCGCCCCCTGTTCTATCCCACGTAAATTCTTTTTCAGCAAACATTTTGTAAAATTTAGGATGTTCTTTAATTAGATATCTGGACATTTTTAAAATATCTCTAACAGTAGAGTAATTGTCGGGGTCATTTATTCCTGATGAATTAGAAAAGTTTGTATTATCCATCTCTAATTCTTTTGCTTTAGCGGTCATTAAAATTGCAAATTCTTCTTCAGTGCCTGCTATACCTTCAGCTAATGCAATACATGCATCATTTCCAGAAGCAACGATAATACCTCTTAATAAATTTTCTACAGAGACCTGATCACCTACCATTATAAACATCGATGAATATCCAGATGTAGATAATCTCCAAGCTCTCTCAGATATTATAAATTTTTCGTCTAAACTAAGATCACCTGATTTTATTAGATCGAAAGCAATAATTGCTGTCATTATTTTTGTCATAGAAGCTGGATAAATTGATATATCTGGTTCTTTTTCATAGAGAATTTCTCCAGAATGATAATCTTGTAATATTGCAGTTCTTGCCTTTACATCAAAATTAGCCTTTGAAACATTTACTAATGAACAACAAAAAAAGATTACAATTAATAATATTCTAAACATCTTTCAATATCTCAATATTTTCAAAATTTAATACTTTTATTTCATTAAATGATTTTTCTAGTTTTTTTATATCATTAAATGGACCTAATAATACCCTATATTTAGTTTTAGATAATTTCTTAATTACAGATTTTTTTATATTTGTCTCATCTTTTATTCTATCAACCATATTTTCGGCTGAGTCTCTGTAATAAAAATCTGCAATCTTTATTGAATATAAAAATTTATGTTTTTTTATTTTGACTTCTTTATTCTTTTCTTTGCCTAGATTATCTATGGTAATTCCGTCAACAGGAGCTTTTTCAGCTACACTTTTCTCTTCATCAAAAGTCTTTGCCTTTTTAGCTACAAATGTTGAATTTTTTGAGATTAAAACAAGATCGATGTATGGTTCTTTGGGGTCAAGTGATAACTCCTCAGCAATTCGCTGAGTTATTACAGAGTTGTAAAAAGATGAGAATTTAACATTATTTGATATCACTTCAGCAATAATTGACTTGTCATTTATAGGATTAGTAATTTTAACAAATGAATTTTTATTAATTTTATTATGGAAAATTAAGAGAGATCTATTATCAATTTTTTTAGATATTTTTTTTTCTTTTTTTAATTCATCATCATATATTAAAGCAAATCCAGTATTACTATACTTTTGATCGCTAATATAAACTAAGTTTTTATCATTTTGATCAAATTGATTACATGCAGATAAAATAAATATAGAAATAATTAATAAGAGTTTTTTAAAGTTCATTTTTAAATTTATCTTTCAACGTACAAACAGCTAAAGCAAATCGCAATGATCTGTTCCATTTTAAAATTATTTCATAGTTATCAAATACTATATAAGCTGGATTTAAAGTTTCAGCATCTGGTATGATGTCTTTATCTGGAGTTATAATGGCTACTTTTAAAGAGTTGTACATATTATCTATTTGATCATTATTTTTTATAAATTTTCTAAAATATTCTAATTTTTTCTTATCATGAAGTTTTTTTGCAGAAATGTTTAAATATTTTTTTGGGATATCTTCAGATAAATCTATTCTATAAAAACAAGGCTTCTCACTTTTCCAGCCTATTTGATTTAAATAATTAGACGCAGAAGCATAAGCATCATTATTATTTTTTAAATCTATATAACCGTTGCCATCATGGTCAATAGCATAATTCTTCATTGTTGATGGCATAAATTGAAAAAAACCAAAAGCCCCTGCCCAAGACCCATATAACGTTTTATAATCTATTTGTTCATTTTCTATTAATCGCAAAAGTATTAATAATTCATTTGTAAAAAATTCTGATCTTCTTTTATCAAAACTTAAAGTTGCCAAAGAGGATAAAATATCCATTTTACCAACATACGTTCCAAAATTAGTTTCTATTCCCATTAAAGCTAATAGTAGCTCCCTTTCTATATCAAATTCATTCTCAACAGTATTTATTAACTTTGAATTTTTTTCATAGAATTTTTTTCCTAAGGAGACTTTTTTTGAAGATGTTCTTTTTGAAATATAAGTTTTAGTATCCTCATAAAATTCAGGTTGATACCTGTCATATTTTATTACATCTGATAAAAATTTAGTATCGGACATAACTATATTAAACGTTTTTTCCGAAATACTATTTTCTAAAGCTATTTTTTTGAAATTTAATTTCCAATTTTCAAATTCTTTATTGATATCAGCAAAAGAGAAATTAATAGAAATAAAAATAAAAAGTAAAAAAAAATTAATCAGTTTCATGCAAATCCTTCAAATATATAATTACAGCAATCCAAATAAAAATAAAACTAACTAATTTTGTTATTGAAAAAGGCTCATTGTAATAAAAATAACCCAATAAAAACTGAAAAGTAGGAGTTATATAAAATATCATGCCTGTTGGTCCTAAACCACAGAGCTCAACTCCCCTAACATATAAAAATAAAGGTATAACGGTCATGGGTCCAGCAAGATAAATAAATAGCATCAACGAAGGATCAGATAATTGAAAATCATTATATCCTTTGCTTGCTATCAAATAAAAAGCTAACAGTGCAAATGGTAATATAAATAAACTCTCTATAAGAAGGCCTACATCAGTATCAACATTAATTTTTTTTCTAACTAAATTGTAAAACCCCCAACTTAAAGCAACAATTAAACCAACCCATGGCAATGATTTAATACTTACAATTATTAAAAAAAGGATAGATAGCAAAACCAACAAGATTGAAAAGACTCTTTTTTTATTTAGTTTCTCTTTAAAAAAAAGATAACCAAGCATTACGCTTAAAATGGGCATAATAAAATATCCAAAACTTGCATCTATAATTCTATTTGTTGCTATAGCATATATCCATACACCCCAATTTATAAAAATCAAAAAACCTGAGATAAATAAATAAAATAAATTTGATTTATTTTTTACAATTTTAAAAAAAACATTCCATTTAGAGAAAAAAAAAGTAGTCAGAATTAAAGTAAAAGCTGTCCATAAACATCTATGAACTACTAATTCAATATGGCCAATATAAGCAATATATTTAAAATAAATTACACCAAAAAACCCCCACCAAAAAGATCCAAACCCAGCAAGTAATAAGCCTTTGTTAAATTCTTTATTCATAGGAAACCATGATGCTTGTAATTAATAAGTTTATTAGACTATTTTATGGTTGAATTAAATAATTATAATTATAAAACCTTGCTCACGGAGAGATGGCTGAGCGGTTGAAAGCACCGGTCTTGAAAACCGGCAAAGGGGCAACTCTTTCCTGGGTTCGAATCCCAGTCTCTCCGCCACTACTTTTTAACGTAATCGAAATTTTTAAATAAATCAGTTACATTATTTTTTTCAAAAATAAAATCGGTCTCTAAACCATTCAAAAAATTGTATAAATTTGAATCATCAATATCCAATAATTTTTCTAATTTTACTAAATCATCATGACTTAAGTCATTAATATATTTTTTAACAAAAGCTCCTAAAAGTTTATCCATTTCTTTAGTACCTCTGTAATTTGATCGATAAATAATTTTTTTTTTTAATTCATCTATATTGATCATGAATATTAGAATATATTAGTTATTAATGAATAATAAAACAAATTATGAATATTTATTGTCAGATTTAAGTTCTTTAAAAGGTGTAGGAACTAAAACAAAAAATTTATTAAAGAGGAAAAATATTAATAATTTATTTGATTTACTATGGAAACTTCCAAAATCTTATACGGATAGAACTTTGTCATCAAAAATAAAAGATTTAAAAATTGGTGAAATACAAACAGTAACTATAATTCCACAAAAGTATAACTTCCCAAGAATAAGGAAATTACCAAATAGAGTTTTATGTAGTGATGAAACTGGTGAAATTGATTGTATTTTTTTTAATAGTTATGAAGGTTATATTAAAAAAATCTTACCTTTAGGTAAAGAAATTACTGTTAGTGGTAAAATAGGTCATTTTAGGAATAAATACCAAATTACAAATCCAAAATATATTTCCGAGGATTCTTCTTTGATCAAACAAACTCATAATAAATACTCATTAACTGAGGGTATTTCTGAAAAAATATACAATAAAATCTTAAATCAAATAATCAACAATTTGCCAGTTTTTAATGAATGGCACTCTAAAAGTATTTTATCTAAATTTAAAAATATAAGTTGGAATAATTCAATTAAAGAACTGCACAAACCTGAAAATATTGGAAATTATAGATCAAACTTCTATCAAAGACTTGCTTTTGATGAAATATTTTCAACATTTCTTGTTAATTCTGAAATAAGAAAAAAAATAAGAAAAATAAAAAAAAAAAATAAAGTTATTAATTTAAATAAACAAAATTCTATAATAGATAGATTAGATTTTTTTCTTACAGATGATCAACAAAAAACGCTTAACGAAATAAATAAAGATTTAAGTTCACCAAATAAAATGTTTAGACTTTTACAAGGAGACGTTGGTAGTGGAAAAACAATAGTGTCTCTTTTAGCAGCAATAAATTGTATAAATTCCGGTTTCCAGGTAGCTTTTATGGCTCCTACTGAAATTCTAGCAAGACAACATTTTATGCTTGCAAAAAAAATATTTCCTAAAAATCTAAATTTAGATCTTATTTCTGGAAAATCTGAATATAAGTCGAAAAAAGAAATTCAGAAAAAATTAGAAAATAATAAAATAGATATTATCTTTGGAACGCATGCCATATTTCAAAAAAAGGTAATTTTCAAAAAATTAGGATTAATAATTATAGATGAACAACATAAATTTGGAGTGAATCAGAGAAAAAGATTGTCAGACAAAGGTGGACCAAATTGTGATGTATTATTAATGACAGCAACACCTATACCTCGAACCCTAACAATGACAATTTATGGTGATATGGATATTTCAATAATTAGAGAAAAACCCAAAAATAGAAAACCAATTAAAACGTATAGTAAATTAGAGGTTAAAATTGAAGATGTTTTAAAATTTATAAAAAAAGAAATTAACATAGGAAATCAAATTTTTTGGGTTTGTCCATTAATTGAAGAGTCTAAAAAATTGGATCATTCATCAGCTGTAAAAAAGTATGAATATTTACAAAACAAGTTTCCAAATCAAGTATGTTTACTTCATGGAAAAACTAATGTGGATGAAAAAAATGAAATACTAAAAAAATTTTTAAATAATAAATTTAAAATTTTGGTTTCTACAACGATTATTGAGGTTGGGATAGATTTTCCAAATGCAAATACGATTGTAATTGAAAATGCTAACAAATTTGGTTTATCTCAACTTCATCAATTAAGAGGTAGAGTTGGTCGTGGGGATAAAGACTCTACATGCATATTAATGTTTAAATCTAATCTAAGCGAAAACGCAAAAAAAAGAATAAAAATTTTAAAAGATACCAATGATGGTTTTTTAATATCTGAAGAAGATATGAAATTACGAGGTTTTGGTGATATTTTGGGATTTAAACAAAGTGGAGTAAAAAATTTTAAGTTAGCAGATCCAATTCAGAATAGTGATCTTTTCTTATTAGCTGAAAAGGAAATAAGAAGAATAGAAAAATCAAATGAAGATATAAGTAAATTCAAACCTTTGATTAAATTGTACGATAGGGCTGATATAATAAATGATATTGCCTAAGTTTTTTTAGTAGAAGTTCCTGCCGAAACTATAAATTTAGATGCTTCTTCAAAAGACATATTTAAATATATAACATCTTCTATTGGGAACATTAATAAAAAACCACTAGTTGGATTTGGAGTTGTTGGTACAAAAACATTTATTAAGTTCTTGCCGGTTTTTTGTGCCATCTCACCTTTATTTTCCTTTGTAGCAAAACCAACTGCCCAAACACCTTTTCTTGGATATTCAATTAAAACAACACTCTTTTTCCCATCATCTTTTTTCGAAAAAGTTTCAGTCATTTGCACAATTGCTGAATAGACTGTTCTTAAAAATGGAATTCTTTTAAGTAAATCATCAATTAATTGAAGAATTCTTCTTCCAAAAAAGGATAATGAAAGCCCTCCAACTAAAGTTATAAGTAAAATTGAAATAACAATTTCAACACCCGGAATATTAAAAGGCAAATAACTATTTGGATTAATATTTTTAGGTATTAAATTTGACGAAATACCTATTAAAATTTTAGTTAAATATAGTGTAAAACCAATTGGTATTAAAACAACAACACCAGTAATAAAATAATTTCTTAAAGTTAATGAAATAGATTTTTTGCCTTTTTTTGCCATATTTTAAATTAATTATAACTAGCGTATATAACAAAAACAATTGCAATGATAAATAATACAATTAAAATTTTGTTATTAAGATTCATGAGGGTTTAATAATATCAATTTTGAGTAGTTATGGATAGAAGAAAATTTTTAACATATTTGGGTTGTGGATGTGGTAGTCTTTTTTTAACATCTTGTTCCACTGCACCTATAACTGATAGGAAACAATTAAAAATTATTCCTGAAGCGAATTTAAATGCTCAAGCAGCTCAAATCTATGAAAAAGTTAAAAAAAGAGAAAAGATGAGTAATGATACAAAAAAATTAAATGAAATTAAAGAAATTGGAAAAAGAATGGAAGATTCAATTAGCGAATATTTTTTTAGAGCCAATTTAAATGATCCGACTGCAAATTTTAATTGGGAATATATTTTAATTGATAACAAAAAAGTAAGAAATGCTTGGTGTATGCCGGGAGGTAAAATAGCAGTCTATACAGGCATGCTAGATGTAACAAAAAATACAGATGGTTTGGCAGCAGTAATGGGTCATGAAGTTGCTCATGCAGTTGCTAAACATTCTGTAGAAAGAGCAAGTCGAGGAGTGTTACTTAATACAGGAGCACGAATAATTGACATAGCTAGTGGAGGCATATTATCAGATATTAACAGAACAACAGGAATGGACACTGTTGGTTTATTAGCTCAACTTGGAATAATGAATCCTTTTAATAGAAAACAAGAAAGTGAAGCTGACTATCTTGGTATGATTTTTTCTTCACTTTCTGGGTATGATATCAGAGAAACAGTAAAAATTTGGGAAAGAATGAAAGAATTTAATAAAGGTAAAGAACCACCGCAATTTATGAGTACTCATCCCTCTTCTGATACACGTATTAAACAATTAAATGAATGGATGAACGAGGTGATTTTAGATTATCCACCAATTTCTTAATTAAAGATACTTTAAAATTTAAATGAATAATTATGAACAGAATGATTTATTTACCAAATATTTTTAAGCCATATAATGTTGGGAACTTAATTAGATTGGGAGGTAAAAAAGATGGAGGTTATCTCTTATCAGAAAAATCTTTATCTAAAACAAATTTTCTAGTTTCATTAGGTATAGCATATAATTGGGATTTTGAAATTGATTTTCTTGATAAAAAAAAAAACAAAAATTTATCAATACTAACATTTGATAATTCCATATCACGAGAAATAGTAAAAAAATTTTCTATAAAAAGTTTTTTCCTTTTTTTTATAAAACCAAGCTTTAAAAAAATACAACATATTTATAAATTTTTTTCATATACAAATACATTTGATGGAAAAAAGGCTGTTCATATTTCAAAAAATGTAACATTAGCAAATACTGAAAAAACGATAAATCTAGAGAATATTTTCAGCTTAATTAAAAAAAAAAATCAAAATATAATTTTAAAAATAGATATTGAAGGCGGTGAATATTATCTTCTTCAAGATATATTTAGATATTCGGAACGTATAAATGTATTGATTATTGAATTTCACTTAATACTAAAAAATGAAGAAAAACTTTTTGATTTTATAAAAAAAATTTCTAATGAATTTTATATAACCCATATACATGTAAATAATGTTTCGTTATCAAACGAGAATAATAGTGCAGATATAATAGAGTTTACTTTTGAAAAAAAAATATTGTTTGATAGAAAACTTATACCTTCTACTGAAAACTATCCTATAAAAGGCTTAGATTATCCTTCATCGAAAAAAGTCGCAGATTGCAGACTAATTTTTAAATAAAATAAATTATATTTTAAGTTTTAAGTAATGGTGAGCCCTGATGGACTCGAACCATCGACCCATTCCTTAAAAGGGAATTGCTCTACCAACTGAGCTAAGGGCCCCCAAATTATTTAAATTGAATAGTTGTTATATATAGATTTATTATTTTTTTTCAAATGTCAATTTTAACTAAATCCCTATAGGTTCTACAACTTATCAATGTATTTATCGTGAAATTGATCAAAAGTACCGTCATTAATATTTTTTCTGATTGAGGCCATTAATTCCTGATAAAAATTAATATTATGTAAAGTGAGTAACATTGAGGCTAAAATTTCATTAGTATTAAATAAGTGATTTAAATAATTTTTTGAATATTTGTTTAAATTAAGATTTTCACAATCTGGATCTAAAGAAGTATTATCATTTTGATATTTATTGTTTTTAATATTAATTCTTCCTTGCCAAGTAAAAGCTAAACCTGTTCTTCCAGATCTTGTTGGTAAAACACAATCAAACATATCTATGCCTCTTTTGACAGCACCTAAAATATCAGACGGTGTTCCGACGCCCATTAAATAATGTGGTTTATCAGATGGTAGATATTCCTTTAGATCATTTAAAACATTAAACATTTCATTCTGAGACTCTCCTACTGCTAATCCACCTACAGCATAGCCATCAAAACCAATTTTAATTAATTCTTGAAGAGATTTTAATCTTAAATCTTTAAAAAGACCTCCTTGTACAATACCAAATAAAGCTTTGTGAGGATTGTCACCAAATGCTAACTTAGATCTACCTGCCCAGTAAAGTGAAAGATCCATTGATTTTTTTATAATATTATAATCATTAGTTTTTTTAGGACACTCATCCATTATCATCACAATGTCTGAATTTAATCCTAATTGTATTCTGATACTCTCTTCTGGACTTAGATAATATTTTTTTCCATCAACATGAGAATTAAAAATTGCACCCTTCTCGCGATCAATCTTATTTAATTTTGATAAAGACATTACTTGAAAACCTCCAGAGTCAGTTAATATAGGAAGATCACAATTCATAAAATTATGAAGTCCTCCTGCGGATTGAATTCTTTCAACACCAGGTCTAATCATTAAATGATAAGTGTTTGAAAGTATAATTTCTGAACCTGTTTTTTTTATATCATCTATAGTACAAGCTTTTACAGTCGCCTGCGTTCCAACAGGCATAAAAGCAGGTGTGTGTATATTTCCACGGTGAGTTTCAATTAAACCACATCGAGCAAATTTATCTTTATTTATAACTTTAAAGGCAAAATTTTTTAATGCCATTAATAAAATTATTGTGATTTGAAACTAATAATTTTGTCAGGATCAGTTACAGCACCATTATTATTTTGGTCACCTCTTTTGATTTTATCGACAAATTCCATTCCCTCGATAACTTTTCCAAAAACTGTATATTGTCTATCTAAAAATGGAGCTGGCTGAAAACAAATAAAAAATTGACTATTTGCACTATTAGGATCTTGAGCTCTTGCCATAGATAAAGTTCCTCTATCATGAGGAAGGCTATTAAATTCTTGTTTTAGATCAGGAAAGTCCGAACCACCCATACCTGCTCTTCTAAGATCAAATTCTTTAGATTCTGAGTTTCCAAATTTTACATCGCCGGTTTGAGCCATAAATCCATCAATAACTCTATGAAAAACAACATTATCATATTTACCGCTATTTGCTAATTCCTTAATTCTTTTAACATGATTTGGTGCAACATCTTCAAATAATTCAATTTTAACATCACCATCTTTTAATTTTAATATCATTATATTCTCCTCAGCTATTGATTGATTAATTATTAAAAAAAATAAAACAAGTATTTTGACAAAAATTTTATTCATATTTATCTTTTAATGATTTAATTGTGCTTTTTGTAGTAAATTTTTTTATATCACCTTTTAATTTAACAATTTCTTTTACAAATCTTGATGAAATGATTTGATTTTCTACATCAGACATTAAAAAAATTGTTTCTATATTTTGGTTTAGCTTTCTATTCATACCAGCTAATTGAAATTCATATTCAAAATCGGATACAGCTCTTAATCCTCTTAAGATTATATTTGATTTATATTTTATACATAAGTCAGTAGTTAAAGATCCAAAAGAAACTACTTTAATTTTTTTTCTGTTTAATTTCAGATCTTTAAATAAAGCTTTATTTACTATTTCTATCCTTTCATCAGAACTGAATAGATAATCTTTATTACTTTCGTCAGAAACACCTACTACTATTTTGTCAAAAAGTTTTAATGATTTTTTTATTACATCTATATGTCCAAAGGTGATTGGATCAAATGTTCCTGGATAAATTGCTATTTTACTCATTAAATTAGATTAAATTATCATCAATTTTAATTGCTGAAACAACTTTTTCTTCTCCTGATAACTTAATTATTCTAACACCCTGGGTATTTCTTCCCGCAGTTCTAATTTCTTTAACAGCTACTCTAATAACCCTGCCCTTGTTTGTAGAAATTAAAATTTCATCACCTTCAAAAACAGGAAATGATGAAGTAATATTTCCATTTCTTGGTGAATTTACTATTCCTATAATCCCTTTTCCACCTCTGTTAGTAACTCTATAATCTGTATGTGAAGTCTTTTTACCGTAACCATTTTCACTTATTGATAAAACAAATTTCTCTTTTGCTTTTAATTCAGATTTTGCATCATTTGATTTTTTTCCATTCTTGTTAATTTTATCATTATGAATTACTGATAAAGATACTATTTGATCATTAAGCGCTAATTCTATACCTTTAATTCCTTTAGATGATCTACCTTTAAAAACTCTTAGCTTCTTTGCTTCAAATCTAATGCATTTACCAAATTTTGTACTTAAAATTATATCCTGATCATCTTTACAAATTTTAACACCTACGATTTTATCATTATTATCTAATTTCATTGCAATTTTTCCAGATGCGTTAATTGATGAAAAATCCTCTAAACTATTTTTTCTTACCTTTCCCTGTGCTGTAGCAAAAATAATTTGATAATTTTTTAAGTCAGTTTCATCTTCGGGCATTGGCATAATTGAGCTAATTGCTTGATGACTCTTTAGAGGCAAAATGTTAAACAAAGACTTTCCTTTTGATGAAGGTGAACCCTCAGGGATTTTCCATGCTTTAATTTTGTAAACTAAACCCTCTGTAGAAAAGAAGAGAACTGAAGTATGAGTATTAACTGATAATGTTTGAACAACAGAATCCTGATCTCTAGTTGTTATTCCTGACTTGCCTTTACCACCTCTTTTTTGTTTTTTTACTCCATCTAGAGAACCTCTTTTTATATAACCTTGCAATGTAACAGTAATTATTACTGATTGTTTTTGGATGGTTTCTTCAATATCATAATTTAATACTGCATCTATAATTTTTGTTCTTCTTGGTATTGCAAATTTCTCTTTAATATTTTTTAGTTCCTCACTAATCACTCTTAAAAGCTCTTTTTTTGAAGAAATAATCTTTTTATATTTAGTGATTAACTCAGCTAATTTTTTAATCTCAATTTCAATCTCATTTATTCCTAATGCAGTTAATTTTTGTAGTCTTAATTCTAAAATAGCTAATACTTGTAGTTCGGTTAACGAATAAAGGTTTTTACCCTTTTTTCCCTCTACTAACGAAATTAATTTTTGAGATTTGTTTATTTTCCATTTTGTTTTAAGAATTGACATTTTAGCTTCATCTGGTGTTTTAGATGATCGAATAATTTTTATTACCTTATCTAAGTTTTCAACTGAAACTGATAACCCTATGAGGATATGGGCGCGTTCTTCTGATTTTTGAAGATCAAATTTAGTTTTCTTAATAACTACATCTTCTCTAAAAGTTAAAAAATTAGATAAAAAATCTTTTAGTGTGCAAGTTTGAGGCTTTCCGTCAACAATAGCTAAAGTATTAAAACCAAAAGAACTTTCAATCTGAGTATTCTTATATAATTGTCTCTTTATTGTTTCTGGCTCAACACCATTTCTTAAATCTATAGCAACTCTTATACCTTCCCTATTTGACTCATCCCTTATATCTCTTATTCCTTCGATTTTTTTTTCTCTTACTAATTGAGCGATTCTCTCATTTAAAACAGATTTGTTTACTTGATAAGGTATAGAAGTAATAATAAGTCTTTCACGTCCGTTTTTTTGTTGTTCGATTGAGATTTCACCTCTAACTTTAAAGGAACCTCTTCCATTATTATATCCTTGTTTAATTATATCTTTACCTATAATTACACCGCCAGTTGGAAAATCTGGACCAGGTATATGTTTCATCAACTCTCTGATTTTAATATCTTTATTATCAATTAAAGCTAAAGTACCATTTATAATTTCACCTAAGTTATGAGGGGGAATACTTGTGGCCATACCAACAGCAATACCACCAGCTCCATTTACTAGTAAATTTGGAAATTGTGCTGGTAAGACACTTGGTTCTTTCTCTGTTTCATCGTAATTACTTTTGAATGAAATTGTATTTTTTTCAATATCATCAATTAAATATTGAGAAACTTTTGATAATCGAGTTTCGGTATACCTCATTGCTGCAGCAGGATCACCATCTATAGAACCAAAGTTTCCTTGACCTTGAATTAAAGGTAAACTCATTGAAAAATCTTGCACCATTCTAACTAAAGCATCATATACAGACTGATCACCGTGAGGATGATATTTACCGATAACATCTCCAACTATTCTTGCAGATTTTCTGAATTGTTTGGACCAATCATATCCACCTTTATACATAGCATATAAAATTCTTCTATGAACAGGTTTTAATCCATCTCTTACATCAGGAAGTGCACGACTTACAATTACACTCATTGCATAAGAAAGATATGATGAGCTCATCTCATCATGCATTGAGATTAATTTTATATTTTTATCTTTAAACTCTTCAGTATTTTTCATAGAAATTAAAATGGAATTTCATCATCCATATCTGACACTTGAGAAGAATCCTCTATATTATTTTGTTGAGTTGTGTCATTTTGAATTCCACCACTAGAATTACCTCCACCTAGCATAGTAAGCGAAGAATTATATCCTTGTATAACTATTTCTGTTGAGTACTTATCTTGACCAGATTGCTCGTCTTTCCATTTTCTTGTTGTAAGTTGCCCCTCAACATAAACTTGAGCGCCTTTCTTTAAATATTGTTGAACAACATTTACTAAACCTTCGTTAAATACAACTACACGGTGCCACTCTGTTTTTTCTTTCCTTTCACCTGTATTTTTATCTTTCCAAGATTGACTTGTAGCTAAACTTAATCTCGCTACACTTTTACCATTTACCATTTGCTTAATTTCAGGATCTGCGCCCAAACGACCAATTAATAATACTTTATTTAAACTTCCAGCCATAATATTTAATATTTGTTAAATTAGTTAATTAGAATTATATCACAATTCTTCTGAATATTAATTTTATTAACTCAAAGCAACTAAAATTATGATGAAAAAGATAGTTATTAAGGGTGCTAAAGAACATAATTTGAAGAATGTTACTGTAGAGATTCCAAAAGACAAATTTGTGGTCATAACGGGTCTCTCTGGGTCAGGAAAATCATCGTTAGCTTTTGATACTATATATGCTGAAGGTCAAAGAAGATACGTAGAAAGTTTATCTGCTTATGCGCGTCAATTTTTAGATAAAATGAAAAAACCAAATGTTGATTTAATCGAGGGATTAAGTCCAGCTATAGCAATAGAACAAAAAAATACCTCAAAAAATCCAAGGTCTACTGTTGCAACTGTTACAGAAATTTATGATTACATGAGGGTATTATATGCTAGAGCAGGAATCCCCTATTCACCATTTACAGGAAAGCCAATAACTTCTCAAACAATTACTCAAATAGTTGATTTAGTTAAAAAATTGCCAAAAAAATCAACGATATATATTTATGCTCCAGTTGTAAGAGGTCGTAAGGGTGAATATAAAAAAGATATTTTGAGCTACAAAAGAAGAGGATTTAGAAAAATTAAAATAGATAATATTTTATACGATATTGAAAAATCTCCAAATCTAGATAAAAAACTTAAACATGATATTTCAATCTTAGTAGATAGAATAGTTTTAAATTCAAAACTTGGAAACAGATTAGCAGAGAGTATTGAGACAGCAGTAAATTTAGCTAATGGTTTGGTTTTTGTAGAATATGAAGATGAAACTCTTCCTCAAAAATTTAGAAAAATTGAAAAATTAATTTATTCTACAAAATTTGCATGCCCTGAAAGTGGTTTTACTATTGAAGAAATTGAGCCAAGACTTTTTTCATTTAACAGTCCCTATGGAGCTTGTGAAGAATGTGAGGGTATTGGAATGAAACTAAATGTTGATCCAAATTTAGTTGTTCCTGACGAAAGAAAAAGTTTAGCTGATGGTGCAATTGAACCTTGGTCAAAGTCTACGACATTATATTATGCTCAAACTTTAGCATCTTTAGCAAAGCATTATAGTTTTTCTTTAGATGAAAAATGGAAAAAATTACCCAAAAAAATTAAAGATATTATTCTTTATGGTTCAGATGAAGATGAAATTAAATTTAATTATGATGATGGATACGAGAAATATTCTTATAAAAAAACTTTTGAGGGTGTAATTAATAATCTTGAAAGAAGATTTTTAGAGTCAGACAGTGAATGGAAAAGAGAAGCTATTGCAGAATATCAATCAGACACAGCGTGCGAAGCATGTAATGGTGACAGATTAAAAGAAGAAGCGTTATGCGTTAAAATTAATGATCAAAATATCAGTGAGGTTACAAAAAAATCTATTTTAGATGCAGCCGAATGGTTTAAAAATTTAGAAAATAACCTTGATAAAAAACAATTTAAAATTGCCGAACATGTATTAAAGGAAATTAATGAAAGATTAAATTTCTTACTTAATGTTGGATTAGACTATTTAACACTATCTAGAGAATCTGGAACATTATCAGGTGGAGAGGCACAAAGAATAAGATTGGCTTCACAAATTGGGTCTGGTTTAACAGGCGTATTATATGTTTTAGATGAACCTTCAATTGGATTACATCAAAAAGATAACGTTAAACTTATAAATGCATTAAAAAGATTACGAGACCTTGGTAATACCGTTATTGTTGTAGAGCATGACACAGAGACTATGGAAAATGCAGATCATATTATTGATTTAGGTCCTGAAGCTGGAAGTAATGGTGGCGAGATAACAGCACAAGGATCATATGAAGAAATTAAGAAGGATAAAAATAGTATTACAGGTCAATATCTTGCAAATAAGAAAACAATTGAAATTCCTAAAATTCGTCGTTTAGCTAAAAATGGAAGATTTGTTGAAATTAATGGTGCAAGTGGAAATAATCTTAATAATGTAAATCTTAAAATTCCGACTGGAACATTTACCTGTGTTACTGGTGTTTCTGGAAGTGGAAAATCTACCCTAATATTACAAACATTGTTTCATGCTTTAAATTTAACTTTAAATAATAAAGCAAGAAAAGCACCTAAATCATTTAAGGGTTATAAGGGTGTAGAATTAATTGATAAAGTAATTGATATTGACCAATCACCTATTGGGAGAACCCCTAGATCAAATCCAGCAACATATACAGGAGCCTTTGGACCTATTAGAGATTGGTTTACAAGCCTGCCAGAGTCCAAAACAAGAGGATATAAACCAGGAAGATTTTCTTTTAATGTTAAGGGAGGAAGATGTGAAGCTTGTGAGGGAGATGGTGTAATTACATATGAAATGCATTTCCTGCCTGACGTTTATATACAATGTGACGAATGTAAAGGAACTAGATACAATAGAGAAACTTTAGAAATTAAATTTAAAGGCAAAAGTATTGCAGATGTCTTAGATATGTCAGTTGACGAAGGATGTGAGTATTTCGAAAATATATCAAATATTAAAACAAAATTATTAACATTAAAAAAAGTAGGTTTAGGCTACATAAAAATTGGTCAACAAGCAACTACCCTTTCTGGAGGTGAAGCTCAACGAATTAAACTTGCTAAAGAACTATCTAAAAGATCAACTGGGAGAACAATGTATATATTAGATGAACCGACAACTGGATTGCATCAACATGATATCAAAAAACTATTAGAAATACTTCATACATTTGTAAAACTTGGCAATACAGTAGTTGTTATTGAGCATAATCTAGATGTTATTAAAACAGCAGATTATATTGTTGATATGGGACCTGAGGGTGGAGTGAAAGGAGGAAATATTGTCGCCGAAGGTAAACCTGAAGAAGTATGTAAGATTAAAGAGAGTTATACAGGCCAGTTTTTGAAGCCTTTACTAAATTAAATTATTTTATAGATTTTTCTAAATTTTTTTTGTTGATAAATTTCTCTTTTTATCTAAGTAAATCTCTTTAGAATTAAATGTTAAAAAAAGTTAATAAATATATTTTAAAAAATCAAACCAATAAATATATCTTATGGGGAGGTTTTGCCTTTTTTTTTGTTAAAGGTTTATTATGGCTCAGTGTATTTTTTCTTGGATTTAATTTAATAAATTTTAATTAATAAATGAATAATCTATCAAATAATAATGAATTTTTAGTTTTTGGATTAAAAATAGAAAAATTTTCTGCTTTTTATGGATTATTTTTAATTTTGTGGGGTATAATTGTTAGCTTAGCTAGTGGAAGTAATTCATTTACTTCTTTTATACCCTCTTTAATAGGTTTACCAATTATAATATTTTCATATTTATCTATTAAATTTATAAGTAAAAAAAAAATTTATATGCATATTGTTGTACTTTTTGGATTGATTGCATTTTTAGGTGGTTTAGATTTTTTTAGATCAATTCTGAGTGGAACAGCTTTTCAAAATATTTGGGCTGATATTTCAAAATTGATATTATTAACTACGGGTGCATATTTTGTTTATATATGTATAAAGTCATTTATTTTTGTTAGAAAAAATAATAATTCAGTTAATTAATCTAAAAGCGAGTCAACATATTCCCAATTAATTAGATCATTAACAAATTTATCTAAATACTCTGGTCTTCTGTTTCTATAATCAATATAATAAGAATGTTCCCATACATCACAACCAAGTATTGGTTTCATATTATCGATAAGTGGATTCGCAGCATTTGCAGTTTTTGTTACAACCAACTTTCCTTCTTTTTTAATTGATAACCAACACCAACCAGATCCAAATTGAGTAATACCAGCTTGTTTAAATTCTGTTTTAAATTTATCTATGCTTCCAAAATCTGAAATTAGTCTTTTTTCTAATCTGGAAGGAATATTTCCTCCTCCATTTGGTTTCATACACTTCCAAAAAAGATTGTGGTTCCAATGCTGGCTTGCATTATTGAAAATGCCTACTTTTGAACTATCCTTAGAGCTACTCATTATAACTTCTTCCAAAGACATTTTCTCCATATCCGTATCTTTTATAAAATTGTTTAAATTTGTAATATATGTTTGATGATGTTTTCCATGGTGTAAATCTAACGTTTCCTCAGACATTATTGGAGACAAAGCATCTTTAGAGTAATCTAATTTTGGTAATTCATGTGTCATAATTAATCTTATTATTATATGTTTTAATTTTTATATAAAATACTAGTAATAAAAAATTATTTTTAAAACAACAAAAAAATTGTTATAATTACTATTAATTTTGTAATTCTGTAAGATTCTTAAATTGATTTAATGACTCAGGGTTAGCTAGGGCTTCTTTATTTTTTATTTCATTACCTTCAATTATTTTTTTAACTGCTAATTCAACAATTTTACCACTTTTAGTTCTAGGTATATCATTTATTTGGATTATTTTTTTTGGCACATGTCTAGGTGATGCATTTTTTCTAATTTGCGATTTTAGTCTCATTAATAAGTTTTCATTAAGTTGATATTCTAGATTTAAAACTACAAACAGAATTATTCGAACATCATTATCCCAAGTTTGACCAATAACCAAAGATTCTTTAATTTCTCTAAAACGTTCAACTTCAGAATAAATTTCAGCTGTACCTAGTCTTACTCCGCCAGGATTTAATGTGGTGTCTGACCTTCCAGATATTATTAATCCATCATTATTTGTAATTTTTGCATAATCACCATGATGCCAAATATTTTTATATTTATCAAAATAGGCCTTTTTAAATTTAATATCATTATGATCATTCCAAAATTTTGAAGGCATTGATGGAAAAGGATTAATACAAACTAATTCACCTTTCTTATTTATTATAGACTTTCCCTTTTCATTATATACACGAACATCCATACCTAAACCTTTGCTTTGAATTTCTCCTGCATAAACAGGTTGATATAAATTGCCCAAAACAAAACAAGAGACAATATCTGTTCCTCCAGAAATAGATGCCAAGTGAACATTTTTTTTAATATTTTTATATACAAATTTAAAACAATCTGCTGACAATGGAGATCCAGTAGAACAAATTGTTCTTAATTTTAGTAATTTATAAACTTTCTTAAAATTTTTTTTCGTTTTTCTTAATGCATCGATATATTTGGCACTAACACCAAGTAACGTTATATTTTCTTTGTTAGCTATTTTTAAAAGAAGATGATCATTTTTATGCATTGGGAAACCATCAAATAATACAATTGAAGCTTTTGAGGCTAAAACTGAAATTAGCCAATTCCACATCATCCATCCACATGTTGTAAAATAAAAAACATTGTCATTTTCTTTAATATCACAATGAAGTTGATGTTCTTTTAAATGTTGAATTAATACGCCACCATTTTTATGACAAATACATTTGGGTTTACCTGTTGTACCACTGGAATAAAGAATTGCTAAATCATGTTCAAAATCAAATTTAGGAAATTTAAATTTTGAAACATTTTCCTTAATAATATTGCTCCAATAATGTGTTTTGATATTTTTGTATATTGGTAGTTTTTTTAAAACAGGCTGACCTGGATAAATAGATATGATTACATGTTTTATAGAAGGAATTTTTTTTATTATTTCGGGAATTCTTTCTAAAATATTAATTTTTTTTCCATTGTAAAAATATAGATCAGTAACAATTAAAATTTTCGGTTTGATTTGAGAAAATCTCTCTATAACACCATTAATTCCAAAATCAGGTGAACATGATGACCATATAGCCCCAATACCAACAGTGCCTAAAAATGCCTCTACTGTTTCAGGTATATTAGGCATGTAAGCTGCTACTCTATCTTTTGGTTTAATATTTAATCTTTTAAAATTATTAGAAATATTTTTAACATTTTTATTTAATTCATTCCAATTTCGTATTTCACGATAACCATTTTCACTGATAAAAGTAATTGCTTTCTCTTTTGTATTTTTTGAAAGTAAATTTTCAGAAAAATTTAATTTTGAATATGGTAAAAAAATATTCTTAAAAAAAATTTTTGATTTTTTGGCTTTAGTACTACCCTTAACCCCCTTAACTTTTGTGAAATCCCACACACTACTCCAAAAATAACCTTGATTTTTAACTGACCAATCATGAATTTTTTTGAAATTTTCATTAAAATTTTTATTAAATCTTCTGGATATAAATTTTTCAAATTTAAATAAATTTGATTTTCTTTTTATTTTAATAGATGGTTTCCAAAGCCTTTTATTCATAAAAAATTATAATACCATTAAGTATTATAATGTAATTTTTAAAATTTTGATGATTAATTTAATTTATTTTAATCGTCTTCTCTCAAAACTGTTTTTTGAGAAACTCTTAATCTAACTAGAACTGTGTTCGCTATATAAATAGAGGAATAAGTTCCAAAAATAACACCCAATATCATAGCAAGTGAAAATCCTTTAAGTATCTCTCCACCAAAAAAATAGATAGCTAATAAAGCTAGTAAAGTAGTTGCAGATGTTATTATTGTTCTTGATAAAGTTTCATTAATTGAAATATTTGTTAATTCAAAAATTTTTATATCTGAATATTTTCTTAAATTTTCTCTGACACGATCAAAAATGACAACTGTATCATTCATAGAATATCCTACAATCGTTAATACAGCTGCTATAATTGATAAGTTAATTTCTAAGCTAAATAAAGAAAAAATTCCAAGTGTTACAATAACATCATGAAACAAAGCTAGAATTGCACCTAGACTAAACTGCCATTCAAATCTAATCCAAATATAGATCAGCATTAATGCCAAAGACAAAGAAATTGCTATAATTCCAGATTTTAATAATTCAGCACTAACTTTTGGACCAACATTTTCAACTCTTCTAAAATCATAGTTATTTCCAAAAGATTTATCTAAATTAGTTTTAATTTCTTCAATGATGTTCTTCTTGTTGTCTTTATTTTCAAATTTTACTAAAAAATCGGTATCATTACCAAATTTTTTAACTGAAACATCTCCTAAATTCATTTGACTAAATCTATCTCTTAATGAACTAACATTTATTTTTGAGTCTGAGGCTCTTAATTCAATTAATGTACCGCCTTTGAAGTCTATACCAAAATTAAGACCTTTAAATATTAACAATAATAATGAAACAATAATTAAAACTGATGATAGTAAATTAAAATGATTATAATATTTATTGAAAGCAATCATTAGATTAATTTTTCCTTATTTTTGTTTTTTGATACGTAAATACTAGTGAATAATCTTGCTATAAAATAAACTGAAAATAGTGTTGTAAATATTCCAACTCCTAAGGTTACAGCAAAACCTTTTACTGGACCTGAACCCATAAAAAATAAAATAATTGCAGCTAATAATGTCGTAATATTAGCATCTAAGATTGCTGTTCTGGATTTAGTATAACCACCATCAAAAGCCAAAATATTATTAGTCTCATCTTTTAATTCCTCTTTTATCCTCTCAAAAATTAGAACATTTGCATCAACAGCCATACCTACAGTTAGAATGATTCCTGCAATTCCTGGTAACGTTAAAGTGGCTTCAAATAAAGTTAATACCCCTAAAAGGATAAACAAATTAACTATCAGAGTTACATTAGTAATTAATCCAAAAATTTTGTATTTAACAAACATAAAAATTATAACAAGCATAAAACCAATTGCTAACGCAATCATACCTGCGTTAATAGAGTCTTGTCCAAGATCTGGACCTACTGTTCTTTCCTCAATTATGTCTAATGGAGCTGGTAATGCCCCTGATCTCAATAATAAAGCTAGATCTGTTGCTGATTGAAAAGTAAAACCTCCACTAATCTGACCTGATCCACTAGCAATCGTATCTCTAACCACAGGTGCACTTATAATTTTACCATCTAAAACAATTGCTAATTGTTTTCCAATACCAGTTGAAGTTGCTTTGCCAAATCTTTTTGCACCTACCCTATCTAAAGTGAAAGAGACAATAGTTTGATTAGCTTGTGTATCCATTTTTGGTTGCGCATCAAGTAAATTTTCACCACTAATTATAATTCTTTTACTTACCATGGCTTCTTCTAAACCATTTTCAAATTTTAATTTTTCAACACCAAACCGATCACTTTCATCATTTGTAACAAATCTAAAAGTAAGGTTTGCTGTTTTACCTAGTAATGATTTAATTCGCATTGGATCGTCTAAACCAGGAAGCTCTACTAAAATTCGGTTATTTCCTCTTTTAAGTATATTAGGCTCATTTGTTCCGACCTCATCTACTCTTCTTCTAACTATTTCTATAGCTTGATCCTGTGACGAAGTTTTAAGTTTAATTAAACCCTGTCTTGAAAAATTAACTTTAAGATTTAATCCTGTGTCCTCAATTTCTAGCTGATGAGATTTAAATCTTGGGTAATAAGGATTAAGATCACTATTTTCATCCTGAAAAACATCTAAGACAGATTGCTTATCATTATCTGTTACATTAAAAAAAATATTTTGATTATCTATTTTTATATTATTTATTTTAATATTTTTTTCTTTGAAATAATTTCTTATTGTTGTCGTTAGGTTTTGTAATTTTTGTTCAATTACAGGTTCATTATCAATTTCAAGTAATAGATATGATCCACCCTGGAGGTCTAATCCTAGATTAATTTTTTTGTCAAAAAAATTATCATCAAATTTAAAAAGATTTGATGAAGCAATTAAAATAAATAAAACTGAAAAAAGAGTTATAAATAAAATTCTTAACTTAGAGAAATAAAGCACTTAACTAAAAATAATTATTTTTTAACTTCTTGAGTATTTGTATTAACAAGACTTTGAATACCAGTTGATTTAACTATCTCAACCTTAACGTTTTCAGCAATTTCTACTTCAACTTTATCGTTGTCTATAAGTCTCTCCACTGTACCCGTAATTCCACCAGAAGTAACGACCTTGTCACCTCTTTTAAGACTTTCAACCATTGCTTTATGCTCCTTAACTTTTTTTTGCTGTGGTCTGATTAAGAAAAAATAAAAAATAACAAATATTAAAATTAACGGTATAAATTGTCCTATTCCTGAGCCTTCCATAAATCTCCTTATAAATTATGTGAATATTTATACTATCTATGTAATTAAAACAACTTTATTTAGCTGAAATCAATTCCAAATTATTCATATACGGTCGCAGTACCTTAGGAACAATAATCGAACCATCTTTTTGTTGATAGTTTTCTAGTACAGCAATTAAAGTTCTACCCACAGCTAAACCACTTCCATTTAATGTTCCAACAAAAACAGTTTCCTTGTTTTTATTTTTATATCTTGATTTCATTCTTTGTGCCTGAAATGTTGAACAAGAAGAACATGATGATATTTCACGATACTTGTCTTCTGATGGTAACCACACTTCAATATCATAAGTTTTTTCTGCACTAAAACCCATATCACCTGAACATAAAATTACTTTTCTATAAGGTAATTCTAACTTATCAAGAATATCTGTTGCACAGTTCGTCATTCGCTCTAATTCATTTAAACAATTTTCTTTCTCTACAATGCTGACCATCTCAACTTTATAAAATTGATGTTGTCTAATCATTCCTTTAGTATCTTTTCCATAACTACCAGCTTCTTTTCTAAAACATGGCGTTGATGCAACAAATCTCATCGGTAATTCTTTTTGATCAACAATTTTATCTTTAACAATATTGGTTAGTATTACCTCAGCAGTTGGAATTAAAAACTTTCTATCAGATCCTTGATCAAATTTTATTTCAAATTGATCGTTTTCAAATTTTGGTAATTGGCCAGTTCCATACATTGTATTATCAGAAGCTATCAATGGAGGTGAGATTTCCTGGTAGTCATTTTGAACAATATGGGTATCTAACATAAAGTTAGATAATGCTCGTTCTAGTAATGCTAACTCTTTTTTAACAAATACAAACCTTGACCCAGTTGTTTTTGTTGCAAGATCAAAATCAAGCATACCTAAATTTTCACCAAGTTCGTAATGAGATTTAGGTTTAAAATCAAACTTTGGAACTTTTCCAGCTTTTAAAACTTCTACATTATCATTTTCATCTTTCCCATTTGGAACATCTTGATGAGGTATATTTGGTATATTTGATAAAATATTATCTAATTCATTTTTAGTATTTTTTTGTTGCTCAGTAATCTTTTCTAATTCTGTAGATATTTCTTTAGATTTTTTGAATAAACTTTCATCTTTAGATTTTGAAATATCTTTTTTTTCTTTTTCTAAGTTTTCTTTCTTTTGAATTAAATCTCTATTTAACTCATCAAGTTTTTTTAAATTATTAAAGTCAATTTTAACTGAACGTTTTTCGAGATCTTTCTCAAATTTTGAAAAATCTTTTCTTATTTCTTTTAAATTATGCATCAGTTTTTTCTAAATTTTTGTTTTCGATAAATTTTACTGAAAATATTGATAATTCATATAAAATTAATAATGGAATTGCTAAACCTATTTGAGTAATTGGATCTGGCGGTGTAAGTAATGCTGCAGCAGCAAATATAATTACTACGACATACTTTCTTCTTTCTTTTAAAAATTGACTGTCAACAACACCTATTCTTGCTAATAAACTTAAGACTATAGGTAGTTGGAAACTTATTCCAAATGCAAAAATTAACTTCATAACAAGTGATAAGTATTCATTTACCTTGGCTTCTAATTGAATTGGTAAACTTGTAGACATTCCTGTGCTTTCAAATGATAAAAAGAATTTAATAGCTAGAGGCATTATCAAGTAGTAAACAAGCATGCCTCCTAAAAAGAAAAGAATAGGTGTTAAGATAAGATATGGAAGTATGGCAACTTTTTCATGTTTATATAAACCTGGTGCTATAAATTTCCATATTTGCATTAAAATAAATGGACAAGTTACAAAAAAAGCAGTGAAAAAGGATACTTTAATATATGTTAAGAAAGTTTCTTGTAAGGCTGTAAAAATAAGTCTTCTGTCAGATCCGTCATCTTTTACAGCTTGAGCAAATGGATCAACTAAAAAGCCGTAAATGTGCTCTGCAAATATATAACAAATAACAAAAAAAATTATTAAAAATACAAAACTATGTATTAATCTTTTTCTTAGTTCTGTTAGATGGCTAACAAATCCACCTTCATTTTCTTCATTGCTCATCTTTTTTTGTTTCTTTTTTTATTTCTTTATCAATTTTTTTTTCATCAATTTCTAAATTAGAAACTTCATTTTGAATATTGCTTACATACCTTTTAGCAGTTCCTATCCAAGAACCAGCTTTCTTTAACATGATTGGAAAATCTTTTGGGCCGAGAACAACAATTGCAATACCAACTACAATTAATATCTCAAACCAACCAATAGTAGGCATGTGATTTAATCTTTGTTTTCTGAGTCTTTATTTTCGTCGGAAATATTTTTTGGCTCTGTATCGTCAGTAACGTCTGAAGCCATTCCTTTTTTGAAACTTTTAATTCCCTTAGCTACATCACCCATCAGACTAGAAATTTTACCTCGTCCAAATAATAAGACTACTAATATAACTACGATTGCTATTTGCCAAATTCCTATGCTCATGAAAAACTTATAACCTTTTTATGATTAATTTAAAAGTTACTTTTTTGTTAATCTTTCTCTTCTGTATCAAGAGTACTATTTAACATCTCGTCAATATTAGAATAAATATCCTCTTTTTTTTCTTCTTGTTTTTCTTTGTAGAATTTTCCTGTTCCAAAAATTGCATTATCAATAGTCGAACTATCAATTAAACCAGCTGCACCTAATTCATCAATTGTAGGCAAATCTGATAATTTTTGGAGATTAAAGTGACTTAAAAATTCATCAGTTGTGACATATTGAATTGGTCTTCCTGGTACATCTTTACGACCACCTGGCTTTACCCAATTAAGCTCCATCAAGATTTCAAGAGTATTTGTTCCAAATGCGACACCTCTTATTTCTTCAATCTCAGCTCTAGTGACTGGCTGGTGATAAACAATTATAGCTAAAGTCTCAACAGCAGCCCTAGAAAGTTTTTTTTCAACCGTTCTTTCTTGTGACATGATGTTTGACAAGTTGGGAGAAGTTCTGAAGGACCACTTTTCTTTTATACAAACCAGATTAATTCCACGTTTAGAGTATTCTTGCTGCAACTTTTCTAATGATTTAGAGACACTACCTTTTTTAGTAACTTTACTTTCAATTGTATCAATATCTAATGGTTCAGCAGCAGCAAAAATAACTGCTTCAATTTCTTTTTCTAAATCAGATAACTTAGATGGAAATTTAACAATATTATCTTTTGTAATTTTTTCTTTTTTAATCATTATTTTCCTTCACATAAATATCATCAAACAACTTATCCTGTTTCATGGTTAGATTTCCCTCTTTTACCAATTCTAAAGAGCCCGCAAATATTCCTGCTTTTCCCGTACGTTTATATTTTGAACCACTTTTAAAATTTTTAGGAATTAAATCATCTAATTTTTTCCAATCAATCAATTTGCCAAAAAATTCTCTTATTGTTTTAATTCCATCCTCAGCAGTAAATACTGGTAATTTGGGAATGTTCATTTTTTGAAAGTCCTTGGTCATAATAATTGTTGAATATGACTTAAGAAGTTCAAATAAACTTAAATTATACTCGGTACTATAAATAGATCTTATATTTCCCTTCATACCTCTTGATCGAATTTCTCTTCCTAATCTTTTTCTTTTGAGCATTTGTTCTGAAAGCAATCTGATTAATTCTAATTTTTTTAGTTGTAATTTTAATTTTTCCGCGACTTCTTGGACTTTAAATTCTTCTTCAGGTGTGCCTGGGAGTAATAATTTAGATTTCAAATATGCTAACCAAGTTGCCATCAATAAGTATTCAGAAGCTATTTCTAAATTTAGGTCTTTTTCTTTTGTAATATAATCATGAAATTGATCTGCTAACTTTGTTATTGATATCTCTTCAAGATCAACTTTTTGAGCTTTGGCTAAATCTAAAAGGACATCTAGAGGGCCATTATAATTATTAATATCAACATTAAATAATGCAGAATCAGAAATATTCATGCTCAGATATTAACTTAAAATTTTATAAAATAGCGATGTTTTTTTTATTATAAAATTACTGACCTTTGGTGAATTATCGCCAACTACCTTCATTTCAGACAATTTACCATTGCAATGAAGAGCAAGATTACAACCTGCACTAAATGTTTTAATCGTATTAGTTTTTAAATCATCTTTTAAACTTTTCATTGATAAATCATCTGAAATTAAAATGTTTTTAAAGCCAATTTTATTTCTAATTAAATTTATAATTTTTTTAGAATGTGTAGCTGTATTTAGCTTATCAATACTTCGATATATTACATGCGCTGTCATTGCAAAATAGCTTTGTTTTTTCTTGAATGGAAAAAAATCATTTTTATTCAAATAATTTAAGTTTTTAGTAACTACTGGAGTAAATTTATGACTATCTACCTTAGCTAATCCATGTCCAGGTATGTGTTTCATCACAGTTCCAATGGAATTTTCATGAAAATAATCGATACAAATATCTCCAATTTTAGAGATATTTTTTTTATTTTTTGAAAAAGACCTATCGCCAATAATGTTACTAGCTCCTTTAACTCGAAGATCTAATACGGGAACAGTATTTATATTAACACCGATTGATTTAAGCAAATATGAAGTTTTGTCGATAAATAATTTATAAATAATATTAAATTTTTTCTTATCTTTTGTGAATAAATTACCAAAATATTCAGAAGTCAAATTATCAAAAGAAATAATTTTACTTAATCGATTTACTCTTCCACCTTCTTGATCAATTAATATTGGGTATCTTTTATCTTTAAATATCTTTTTAATTTTATCAGTTAATTTTTTAGTTTGTTCAATTGAACTTATGTTTCTTGAAAATAAAATAACACCCCATGGTTTATATTTCTTTAAAAAAATTATTTCTTTATTTGATAATGTTGATGATTTTATTCCGACAATAAAGGCTCTTCTATTCTTAATCATTCTCTAAAAGTTTCCAAAAATTAAACTTTTTTTTCTTTTTTTTGTTTGTTTGTTTAACATATTCTATTACATTTTGTGTATCGTTTTCCAAAACTGGTAAATTTTTTGAATATAATTTAATTTTTTCATCATTGTTTTTATAAGATCTGTAAGATTTTTTCTTATGTTCATCTGAAAAATAATATCTACCAGTCAAAAAAATAAATAAAGCAATTACAAGAATAAATATTAAATACTTAATTTCTTTTAGCATTACATTTTATCTGGTGTATCTACACCAACTATATCCATTCCTGATTTTACAACGTTAGATATTGCTTTTAAAAAAATTAATTTATCTGGTGAAACTGTTTTTTGATCATTAATAAATCTTTTTTCTGGGTTTTGTTTGCCAAGATTCCAATAGGAGTGAAACTCTGAAGCCAGATCATATAAAAAAACAGGTATTCTATGTGGTTCTAATTTTGAACTAGCTGCATCGATACATTTAGGCCATTCTGAAATCTTTTTTAAAATTTTTATTTCATCATTTGAATATTCAAAACTAAAATCATCCAATTTAACATTTGAATTTAAATTTTTATCAATATGTCTAAAGACAGATGAAATTCTGGCATAACAATATTGAACATAATATAACGGATTATCTTTTGATTTTTCTTTTACAGCATCAAAATCAAAATCTAATTCTACATCACTACTTCTGTTGAGCATGATAAATCTAGTTGCATCTTTTCCAACTTCTTTAATTAAATCATCAACCGTAATGTAGTCACCTTTTCTTTTAGACATCTTAAATGGTTTGTTATCTTTAATTAATTTTACAAGCTGACTAATTTTACAAATCAATTTGTCTTTTTTTCCTGATAAAGCTTCAACTGAGGATGAAATTCTTTTGATATAACCAGCATGATCTGCTCCAAGGATATTTATTAAATAATCAAATTTACGATCTACTTTATTTTTGTGATAAGCAACATCACTTGCAAAATAAGTCCATGTCCCATCTGACTTTTGTAATGCTCTATCTTTATCGTCACCAAAATCAGTGGATTTAAAAAGTAACTGTTCTCTTTCTACCCAGTTTTTATCATCTTCTCCAGCTGGAGCTTTAATTTTTCCTTTGTATACAAATTTATTTTTCTCTAAAAATTTTATTACACTCTCTACTTCGTTGTTTAAAACAATGGTTTTTTCACTAACAAAATTATCATGGTTAATACCTAAACTCTTAAGGTTCTTTTTAATTAAAAAAAGCGCCTGTTCTATTGATAAAGCTGTTAGCTTATCGCTTATTTCATCATAATTATCAAAATTTAGATCTGAATTTTCTGAAACTATATTTTTTGCAAAATCGATAAGGTAATCACCTGGATATAAATCAGGATTATCTTGTGGGAACTTTTCATTAAATTTTACTTCCCTAATTCTAAAGTATACAGATTTTGTAAAATTTATAATCTGATTACCATAATCATTTACATAATACTCTTTTGTAACCTTGTGTTTATTAAATATTAATACATTAGATATAACATCACCTAAAATAGCTCCTCTGCAGTGACCAACATGTAAGGGTCCCGTAGGATTGGCTGATACAAATTCAACCAGATAATTATTTTTTTTCTCTTTCTCATTAATTCCAAATTTTTCAGCGTTATCAATAATTTCTTTGATAAAGTTTGACCAAAAAGATGGCTTAAATTTAATGTTTATGAAACCAGGTTTAACAACAGATATTGACTCGATTTGATCATCATTATTTTTAATTTCAGGCATAAGTTTTTCAGCTAATTCTATTGGAGAGGTTTTATTTAGTTTAGATAAAACCATTGCAACATTAGTTGAAATATCACAATCAAATTTTGGAGGTGGTATCTCCGCATTAATGCCATTAAAATTTTCTGGAACTATAAGTTGATTTTTTTTACTAAGCTCAACAATAATGGATTTAATTTTATCTAGGTATAATTCAAAAATATTCATTTATTATCGTTATAAAGGTTAATAGCATATCTATCTGTCATACCAGATATAAAATCTGAAATAGCTCTATATTTGTCTTTAGTCAATTGCTCTTTGGTCAGAAATTTTCTAGGATTTGATTTAATTATTTTAAATAATTTCTCAATTATCCTTTTACCTCTTTGATTCTTATTAAGTACTGATTTATTGTCATACATTCTATTTCTTAAAAATGATCTGATTTCTTGTTCTGAATTTTCTATTTTACTTGAAAAAGAAACTATTAATTGATTTGATTTTGATACATCTTTTAATGACTTAATTTTTAATTTTTTAATATTTTTTTCAGTATTACTTAATAAATCTCTAATCATAATATCAATAGAGTCCCTGATGATTTGATAAATAGCAATTTTATAATTTTTTTTATTAATTTTGTTTTTATATTTATGATAAATGTCTTTAAAAAAATCTAATTCAACTAATTCCTCAAGTTTAAATAAGTTTGCTTTAATTCCATCTTGAATATCATGATTATTATATGCAATGTCATCTGATATGGCTGATATTTGAGCTTCTAAAGATGGATAAGTATTAAATTTAATTTTATTCTTGAAAACTTTTAAACCAATTAGTTTATTGATCATGCTTAGATCATCTACTGGTCCATTATGTTTTAAAAGTCCTTCTAAAGTTTCAAGAGTTAAGTTTAGTCCAGCAAATTTAAAATATTTATTCTCTAAAAACATAACTATTCTTAGTGTCTGTAGATTGTGATCAAAACCACCATAATTTTGCATACATTCATCTAGAGCATCCTCCCCTGCATGACCAAATGGCGTATGCCCTAAATCATGCGCAAGACTTAAGGTTTCAGCTAAATCTTCATTTAATTTTAAATACTTAGCTATTGATCTTGCTATTTGAGCAACTTCAATTGAGTGTGTTATTCTGGTTCTGAAATGATCCCCTTCTGTATTAACAAATACTTGGGTTTTGTGCTTTAATCTTCTAAATGATGCGCTATGAATTATACGATCTCTGTCACGCTGAAAAGGAGATCTATATTTTGAATTAGCTTCTTTATTAAGTCTACCTTTACTTTTAAATACGCCTAACAAAGTGTCTTTTTTCATCCTTTAATTTAAATAATTAAGTATTATATTAGTAATATCAGTGTTGAGACATGATTAAAGAAATTAAATTTACAGATAAAGCGTTAAAACAAATAGATAATTTGTTATCAAAAAAAGACAAAGGATCATTCTTTAGAATCGCTATTAAAGGTGGAGGCTGCTCTGGTTTTCAATATGAATTTACTTTTGATAAATCAAAACAAGATGATGATTTAAATTATCAAAATATTTTAATTGATAAAACTTCAGCTGATTTGCTTAAAGGATCTGAAGTTGATTATGTATCTGAACTTATAGGTGAACAGTTCAAAATATCTAATCCACAAACAAAATCTTCTTGTGGTTGTGGAGTTTCTTTCTCACTTTAATGCTCATTTCATCTTGGAATGTAAACTCGGTAAGAGCAAGAATTGAAAATATCAAAAGCTATTTATTAAAATATAAACCTGATATTTTAATGATGCAGGAAATTAAAACTGAAGATGTTAATTTTCCATATGATGATTTTTCATCAATGGACTATGAAAGTCATGTATTTGGTCAAAAAAGTTATAATGGTGTAGCGATCATCTCAAAAAATAAATTAAAAAATGTCAAAACAGATTTAATTAAGGATAAGTTAAAACAATCAAGAATAATTTCAGCTGAATTTGAGCATAAGAAAAAAAATATACAATTAATAAATATTTACACCCCTAATGGTAATCCTGTGGATACTGAAAAATATGATTATAAAAAAAATTGGCTTGATCAATTAATAAAACAATTAAAAACTTTATCTAAAAAAAATTCAAATATTATTTTAGCTGGTGATTTTAACATCATTCCATCAGCAGAAGATGTCTATAATGTTAAAAGTTTTGAAGACGATGCTTTATACAGACTTGAAATAAGAAAAAAATTTAGAGAAATGATCAATCTTGGTTTTAATGATGTCTACAGACATTTTCATGAAGATAAAGAAGGATATACATTTTGGGATTACATGAGAGGTGCTTGGCAAAAAAATAATGGAATGCGTATTGATCATTTTTTAGTATCAAACTCAATAATTGATCAAATAAAGGACATAAATATTAATAAAGATCCACGTGGTAGAGAAAAACCCTCTGATCACACACCTATTGAGATTAATTTAGCTTAAAGATTTAATTTTATTTACTAATTCTTCGTTAATATTTCTTGGGCCAGTATCCATTCTATTATTGTGACGTCTTTCTCCGGGTAATCTTACTTCGCCCATTGATTTCATTTTTTCAAAAAATTCTTCAGCATGTTTTTGCCAATTAGTACCTGATGTTTTATCTGGATTAATGGCTAGTATGAATTCACCACCACTTGGGGGACCACCATCATTATTATCTTTGGCAGCAGTTTCAAAACTAAAATTGTCTCCAACTAATGCTCCTGCTAATAATTCTACCATCATTGCAATTGCAGATCCCTTGTAACCACCAAAAGGTAACAAAACACCACCATCAGCAATTTCACCTGGATCAGTTGTTTCTTTTCCATCTTTAGTTAAACCAGTTCCAAGTGGAACTTTGTGCCCTTCTCTTTTAGCAACTTGAACTTCTCCCATTGCCATTGAGGCTGTTGCCATATCATAAACAACTGGTGTTTTACCTGGACGTGGCCAAGCAAATGAAATTGGGTTTGTTCCAAATAATGGTTTTATGGCACCAGCAGGTGCTACAGCAGGCTTATAAGATGTACAAGCAAAAGCAACTAAACCATCCTCTGCTAACTTTTCTGTTTCAGGCCACATAGCAGCCATATGGTGTGAATTATTTATTGCTAATACTGCAACACCATTTTCTTTTGCGGCTTTTGCTAATTCGGGTAATCCTTTATTTAATACAACAGGTGCTAAACAATTATTTCCTTCAACTTTGATAACAGATGGAGATATTTTTTTTACCTCAGGTTTTCCTTTTCCATTAATCTTTCCACTTTTTAATCCAGTGACATATGCTGGTAATCTAAATAGACCATGTGATACCGAGCCATCTCGTTCAGCATTTCTGATCAAGTCTGATAGTATTGATGCTGTTTCATCATCACAACCATTGGCCAAAAGTGTTTTTTTAGCTAGTTCAAATATTTCGTCTAAGGTTAATGGAACTGTACTCATTATTTTGATTTACATTTCTTACATAAACCAAAAAATTCTAAATTATATTTGCTATATTTCATTCCTGAACTGTCTGAAAAATTTGATAAATATTTTGAAAGTTTTGAATTACTTATTTCGGATACATTTTCACAACTTTCACAAATTGAAAATGCTGTAGCTTTTGAGACCTGACAGCTAGAATTTTGACAAGCTATAAAAGCATTTCTACTCTCAATCTTATGAATTTTTCCAATTTCAACTAACTTATCTAGAGCTCTATAAACTTGTAGTGGTGCCTTTATTCCTTTTTTTTGAACATTAAAAAGAATTGAGTAAGCTTTCATCGGCCCACGAGATTTATCAATAAGATCAAAAATGATTTTTTGATTTTTGGAAAGATTGTGTTCTTTTTGCATCTTTAAATTCTTATCAATTAGTTATCAGTTTTTCAATTTAATCGATTGTTTAATGTTAAGTAATGACAATATAAATAATACTAAAGCTGCCATAATTATTGAAGGCCCAGATGATGTGTTAAATTCTAATGAAGAAAATAAACCCAATAAGACAGATAAAAGACCACCAATTATTGAGAATAATACCATCTTTTGTGGACTATCCGACAAATTTCTAGCCATAGCAGCTGGTATAATCAACATTCCAGTAATTAATAATAATCCAACCATTTTAATTGATATCGCAATCACTGCAGCCATAAGAATAGTAAATATTGCTTTTGCTCTATCAGGATTTAATCCTTCTGCTTCAGCTAATTCGTAATTAACCGTCGATGCAAATAAAGGTTTCCAAATCAATTTAAGAACTAATAAAATTAAGGCCCCACCAGTCCAGATAATTAACAAATCATCAGTCGTTACAGCTAATATATCACCAAATAAAAGTCCCATTATATCAAAACGTATAAATGTTAGAAATCCTATGACTACTAATCCAACAGCCAAAGAAGAATGTGCCAAAAGACCGAGTAAAGCATCTCCTGGTAAATTAGTTTTTTTTTGTAACTGAATTAATATTAATGCAACTAAAGATGAAATTAAAAATACAGATAATGCAATATTAATTTCAAAAGAATACGCTATTGTTACTCCTAATAAAGCTGAATGCGATAATGTATCACCAAAATAAGACAACCTTCTCCAAACGACAAAACATCCAAGAGGTCCTGTCACTAAAGCAATACCTAGACCTGCAATAAGTGCCCGTATAAAAAAATCATCAAACATACTAATTCTTCTTTATTTCGCCTTTATCCGAATGAACGTGATCATGTTTATGTTCATATACAGAAAGAATTTGAGATGCTTGTTCGCCAAATAAAGTTTTATATTCATTGTTTTTGGCAACATCCATCGGAGTACCTGAACAACATACATGACCATTTAAACAAACAACATGATCTGTTGCAGTCATAACTGTGTGTAAATCATGGGATATTAATAAAATTCCACAATTTAACGTGTCAGAGATTCTTTTAATTAATTCATATAAAGCAATCTCTCCAGTGTAATCAACACCTTGAACTGGTTCATCAAGAACTAATAGTTCTGGCTTTTTGGAAATGGCTCTTGCAATTAAAACTCTTTGAAATTCACCGCCTGACAAATTTCCTAAGTTTTTATTCTTAAGGTGTATAACCCCGGTTAAGTTAAGGGCTTCATCTATTGCTTCATCTTTAATATTTTCTGTTAAAAGCATAAAATCATGAACTCTAAGTGGTAGTGTCCAATCAATTGAGATTTTTTGAGGAACATAACCAACTTTGTTAGTATATTTTTCTACAGATCCTTCTATGTTTTTGTAAATTCCTAATGCAATTTTGGCTGTAGTACTTTTCCCAGAACCATTAGGTCCAATAAGGGTAACAATTTTTCCTCTTTCAACAGTTAATGAAACACCTTCCACTAGCCATTTATTATTTTGTTTAAAACCAGCGTTATTTAATTTTACTAATGTACTATTTTCTAAACTCATAAATTGCTTGACTTATAAATGTTATATTATTACATACTGTTATATTATAACAACTAATTAAATTACTTATTATGAAAAATATTAAAAAAATACCACTTATATTCTCAATATTATCAATTATAACATTCTTTACACCAGCAAACGCTGAAATAAAAGTAGTAGCTTCTATTAAACCAATTCATTCATTAGCCAGTTATTTGATGGACGGTATTGCTAAGCCTGATCTAATAGTTGATGGATATGCATCTCCGCACGGATTTGCAATGAAACCTTCTCATGCAAAAATGCTCCAAAATGCAGATCTAATATTTTGGGTAGGTGAAGATTTAGAAAATTTTTTAGAAAAACCACTAAGCTCAATTGCAAAAAAAGCAGAAAAAATTGAACTAATGGAAACTAAAGGATTACAGGTATTAAAATTTAGAGAAAGAAATATTTTTGACGAACATGATCATGACGATCACGGACATGACGATCATGGTAAAAAAGAAGATGATCATGATGACCACGGTAAAAAGGAAGATGATCACGACCATGACGATCATGGTAAAAAGGAAGATGATCACGACCATGACGATCATGGTAAAAAAGAAGATGATCATGATGATCACGGACATGACGATCATGATGGACATGCGCATGGTGAATTTGATCCACACATTTGGTTGGACCCAATTAATGCAAAAGCTATGTTAAATGAAATGGTTGAGCATCTAATTGAAAATGATCCAAAAAATGAAGCTAAATACAAAAGTAATTTAGCTAAAGCTTTAAAAGAAATCGATAAACTTACAATTGATGTAATGACAGATTTAAGCAGCAGTGTTTCTTCAATTGTA
>CACOPB010000008.1 GCA_902628965.1 uncultured Pelagibacteraceae bacterium
CTATTTTATCATCATTTTTATTGTTTAAATATATATATATTTTTTAGAACTAATAATTCTTTACCTACCTATTCGTTTTAACATAGACTAAGCAAATTAATATTAATAGAGGGGTATATATGAAAAAAATAATATCATTACTATCTGCTCTAGTTATTTCTGTTGTTAGTTTTGCAGGAATTTCTAATGCTGATAGCAAAAAGCCCATCGTGATACCAACTCACAACTGGTCAAGCCAAATTGTAATGGCCTATGTAATTGGTGGTATATTCGAAAGTATGGGAAATAACGTAAAATACGTTAATGCTGACTCACAAGCAGTATACGAGTCAATTAGAATTGGAGATGTAACTATATCTCACGAAGTGTGGGAGTCTGCTTTTGGAAAATCGTTTACAACAGCACTTGATAAAGGTGGTTTGTTAGATTACGGAGATCATGAAGCAAGAACTCTAGAGGATATGGGATATCCAAACTGGGTTGCTGAAAAAGGACTATGCCCAGGTCTACCAGACTGGACAGCTTTAAAAAATCCAGCTTGTGCAAAAAACTTTACAACACCTGACTCTCCAGATGGAAAAGGAAGAATGTTGGAAGGTCCACAAACTTGGCATGGTGACTTAATCCCACAAAGGGTTGATGCACTAGGTTTAGGTGATTTATGGTGGGTTAAATTTGCTGGAAGTGCTGATGCGCTTTGGGCAGAGTTAGCAGCAGCTGAAAAAGAAGGAAGAGGAACAATTATCTTCAACTGGACGCCTAACTTCACAGATGGTGCTGGTTTTACATTTATTGACTTCCCTCCATACACAGCTGGTTGCAGACCAGAAGATGGTGGAGATGGTAAATGCGGTTCTCCTGATGGATACTTGAAAAAAGCAGTTCATGAGGATTTCCCAAAAACTCATCCTGATGCAGCAGCTATGTTTAAAAAGTTGTCATTCTCTACAAGTCAAATTGGTGCAATGGCAGCTTTAGTTGATGTTGACAAAATGACTCACGAAGATGCAGCTAAAAAATGGTTAGCTGATAACGAGTCAGTTTGGAAAGCATTTACTAAATAAGGATTAAAGTTAAAAATTTAAAATCTCCCCCAACTTGTTGGGGGGGATTTTTTTTTATATGATTTTGTGTAAAATAAATTCATGAAAAAATTTCTACTTTTTATATTATTAAGCTTTTTAATAAATTCTTCTGTATTTGCACGAAGCACTGGTTGTAAAGAGGGTAATTGTGATAATGGCTACGGCAAGTGGGTTTACACCGATAAAACTACTTATGAAGGGGAGTGGGTTTCTACAAAAAAACAAGGACAAGGTGTAGAGACTTGGCCAAATGGATATATTTATAAAGGGGAATTTAAAAATAGTGTTTGGAGTGGAATAGGAACATTAACGTTTCCTGATGGCTCTACTTATGAAGGAGAGTGGGCGAACGGTTTTATGAATGGTCAGGGAACATTTACCTGGGCTGATGGAAAACAAAAAACGGGTATTTGGAAGAATGGTAAGTTGCAAGAATAATGTCTAAAGAAAATTATATTAATAAAATAAAAGATTTACCTGACTCTTTAAGACAATTTATTGGTCTTATATTTATTACTCTAATTGTAATTATATCGTTTAGTATTTTAAATGGAATTTTTGGACAAGGTGATGACTTAGTAAAAAGAATGAAGCTAGAGGAAGAGAGAATTGCTGAAGAAAAAAAACTTAGTGAGTTAATATCTAAATTACCTTCAGGGATACTAGTAGCATTTGATGGAACTGATCAATACAAATTAACAGATGAAATATATGAGCAGGTATGTAAAGCGACAAAATTAATTCCTCAAAGAGCGATAATGGGAGCTAATTTTTTGAATTTTAGAGCGCATGAGCTTTATACAATTAATGGAAACAAAATTGATGAAACTTTTGTAAAATGGGACCAAGAAAAAGGCAAATGTTATGCAGGTTTTACGGTAAGTGGAAATAATGTGGGAATAGACGAAAGTGTTACAATAAGTGGAGAGGCCTTAAGTTTTCTAAGCACTGGAATTGACACAAGAGTTTATTTTATTAAAAATTTTTAATGAGGAAGGGTAACAATTATTAACATTTTAATTTTATTGGATTTAATATAACTTTAAAATAATTTATGTCTGAAACTGTCATCAAATGTGAATCGGTTTACAAAATTTTTGGAGAAAACGCCAAAAAGATGCTTGATGAGTCAAATGGTAAAGTAGATGCAAAAACCTTTCAGGAAAAAGGATGTATAGTTGGAGTTAATAATGCTTCTTTTGAGGTTGCAAAAGGAGAAATGTTAGTAGTAATGGGTTTATCTGGTTCAGGTAAATCAACACTGCTTAGATGTATTTCAAGATTGACGGATGCTACAGGTGGAAAAATTTTTATTGAGGGTCAAGATTTATTAGAATTGAATAACAAAGAGCTTATTGAGCTTAGAAGAAATAAAATGGGAATGGTATTTCAAAGTTTTGCACTGTTACCTCATAAAACAGTTGTAGAAAATATTGCTTTTCCACTACAGATCAAAGGTACTAATACTCAAGATAGTATTAACACAGCAATGGAAATGGTAAAACTTGTTGGACTTGATGGGAGAGAAAACTATTTTCCAAGAGAACTTTCGGGTGGACAGCAACAAAGGGTAGGGATTGCGAGATCACTAGCTGTAGAACCTGATATATGGTTTTTAGACGAACCTTTTTCTGCATTAGACCCATTAATCAGAAAAGAAATGCAAGATGAGTTTTTAAGACTTCAGGAAAAATTACAGAAAACCATCATGTTTATAACTCATGACTTTGATGAAGCATTAAAACTAGCTGATAGAATTGCAATTATGAAAGATGGTATAATTGAACAATTAGATACACCTGCCAATATAGTATTAAATCCAGCAACTGAGTATGTAAGAAAGTTTACTGAAGAAGTCCCAAGAGAGAAAGTTTTGGTTATTGAGGATGTAATGGATACTTCAAATAATGATAACTTAGGAGATTTAAGGGTTTCGAAAGATGATATTATAGAAAATGTTGCAGAAAAAATTCTCACTCAAGAAAATATAGTAGGAGTAGTTGATTCAAACAATAATATTGTGGGTTCAATCAAACCTTCGAAGATAATTGATACAGTTTTTGGAGGAAGAAAAAACGGTAGTTAAGATATGGAGTATTTAAAAAAATATCCAAAATTATTTCAATGGTTATTTTTATTAATTGTATTTTTTGCACTTTGTTTTGCAATTGAAGTTCCTGAAACTTATAAATTTATAAGAGGTCAAGCAGAATTTGTTAAAGATCCCAACCAAAGTGTTTACTTTTTCCTAGGTAAAGAGGTTAGATATTATGCCTTTGATGTATTTTGGAGATTACCCCCATTACTTGGTTGGTTGCCTATTTGGATAAACGACTCTTTATTTTTCTTAATGAATGAATGGATGCCAATGGAGTTTTGGAATGAAGATACTCAAGAGTTTAAAACTCGACCACTGCTCTTACAAGTAAGTAGAAATTTAACTGCATTTATGACCTTTTTAATCGAATTGATTAGAGAGATTTTATTAGGTGGTTTAGAAACTATTGTTGCATTTACTAGTTGGGATTTTATAGACGCATATCCGTGGTTAGAGTTACCAGGTTTGCCATGGACTATTGTTGCAGCGGGAGCAGCAATACTTTCTTATAAATTAAGTGGAAAAGGATTGGCTGTGTTTGCTGGTTTAACAATGATCTATATTTCTATATTTGGACAATGGAAACCATCAATGCAAACACTTTCATTTATACTTGTTGCAGCTCCACTTTCATTTATTTTTGGATTAGGTTTAGGCATAGCAGCATACAAAAGTAAACGTGTTGAAAAAGCTTTGTACCCAATTCTTTTAGTAATGCAAACTATGCCACAATACGCTGTATTAGTTCCTGCACTAGTTCTTTTTGGAGTTGGAGATCATGCAGCCGTAATTATTACCATGGTTGTTGCAGTTCCACCAATGATACTACTTACAATTTTAGGTTTAAGGGCAATACCACCGGAAGTAATTGAAGCAGGACGAATGAGCGGGTGTACTAATTGGCAATTAATGCTTAAGGTATTAATTCCTACAGCAAGACGAGATATTTTAATTGGAGTTAACCAAGTTATTATGGTTTGTTTTTCAATGGCAGTCATATCTGCTTTCATTGGTGCCAAAGGTTTAGGATTTAATTTATTATTAGCTTTGAACCAACTTAATATTGGTTTAGCATTAGAAGCAGGATTGTGTATTAGTTTAATTGCAATTCTTCTTGATAAAATGTCTTTAGCTTGGGCAAATAAACAAACTGATTACTTTGGTAATCTAACATTTTTTCAAAGAAATAAAAATGTAATATTTTTTATAGCTTCATTTGTAATTGGAATAATTCTTGCATACGTTGGTACTTTTATTTTTAAAGGAAGTTTTAATTACTTATTTGAAATTCCCCATAATAAAGGAATATCAACAGCAGATTTTTGGAATAAAGGAGTTGATTGGATTTTTGATACTTTCTTTGTGTATATTAAAGCATTTAACACATGGTTAATTCAAGATGTGCTTCAGCCGATGAGAGCTTTATATTTAAGAATGCCTGCAGTAGCTACATTAGTGTTAGCAGTTGGAGCGGGATATTTAATTGGAGGAATTCGTTCAGCGTTAGTTGTTGCTGCTTTGACTTTATTTATAGCACTAAGTCCATGGTGGGATAGAGCGCTAGTTACATTATATATGGCAACTTTTGGAGTTGTTATTTCTTGTTTAATAGGATTTACGGTTGGAACATTATGTTTTCAAAATAAAAAATCAGCAGCGTTTATGTTAGGTGTTTGTGATATATTTCAAACATTCCCATCATTTGTATATCTAATTCCAGTAATGATGCTTTTTGGAATTACAGATACTTCTGTATTAATTGCAGTAATTGTTTATGCGACAATTCCAGCAACAAGGTACACAATTGAAGGTTTAAGAAGTGTTCCCGTGGGCTTGCATGAAGCTGCAACAATGTCTGGTGTAAATAAACTTCAAAGATTAACAAAAATTGAGTTTCCATTAGCATTTCCACACATGATGCTTGGTATAAATCAAACAATAGTTTTTGCTTTATTTATGGTGATAATTGGAGCATTCATTGGAACAGAAGATCTTGGACAATATATTTTAAAAGCCCTATCAGATAAAAATGGTGCAGGAATTGGTTTAACACTTGGTATCTGTGTTGCGTTTATAGGATTGATTTTTGATAACTTGATTAGAACTTGGGTAGAAAAAAGAAAAAAACACTTAGGTATAGCGTAGTTCGTTGAAAAAATTTATAATTTCTATTGATCAAGGTACCACTTCTTCAAGAGTAATTCTTTTTAACACCAAAGGAAAAATTGAATTTGTTTCACAGTACGAATTTAAACAATATTTCCCAAAAAATGGCTGGGTAGAACATAACCCAAATGAGATTTGGTCAACAACCCTTAAAGCACTTAAGAATGTTATGAATAAGGCAAATAAAATCAGAGGCCATATAATTAGTATTGGAATTACCAATCAAAGGGAAACAACAATTTTATGGAATAAGAAAACAGGAAAGCCAATCTATAACGCAATAGTTTGGCAAGATCGAAGAACTCAAGAATATTGTAAAAAACTTAAAAATAAAAAATATGAAAATGATTTTAGAAAGAAAACAGGATTATTTATTGATCCTTATTTTTCAGCAACAAAAGTAAGGTGGATTTTAGATAATGTTAAGCAGTCTAAAAAATTATTAAAGTCAAATAATCTATTATTTGGGACAGTTGACACTTTTTTAATTTGGAAATTAACTAATGGAAAACAACATTTAACCGAAGCTACAAACGCAAGTAGGACAATGTTGTATAATATTAATAACAATAAATGGGATCATGAGATTTTAAAAAAATTAAATATTCCAAAGAGCATTCTACCCGAAGTAAAAAATTCAGCTGATGACTTTGGCAAAACTGATAAAAAAATTATTGGAAAAGAGATACCAATATCAGCTGTTTTGGGTGATCAACAGGCTGCTGCTGTTGGTCAAACTTGTTTTGATAAAGGTTCAATCAAAAGTACTTATGGAACAGGGGCTTTTGTAATTATGAATACAGGCTCCAAGAAAATAAATTCCAAAAACAAATTATTAACAACAATATGTTATCGATTGAATAATAAGACTACTTATGCTTTAGAGGGATCAATTTTCATAGCCGGCGCAGGCGTGCAATGGTTAAGAGATAAAATGAAATTAATAAAAAAAGCACCAGAAACAGAAAAAATAGCAAGATTATCAGATATAAATGATGGCATCTATATCGTTCCCGCTTTCAGTGGTATGGGCGCACCTTATTGGAGACCAGATGCAAGAGGTTTAATTACAGGTTTAACTAGAGATAGTAATTGGCAAAGTTTAGTAAGAGCAACAGTAGAGTCCGTTGCTTATCAAAGTTATGATCTTTTTAACGCTATGAATAAAGACGGGTTGAAACCTAGAATAGTAAAAATTGATGGTGGCATGGTTGCAAACAATTGGTTTTCACAATTCTTGGCAGATACAATAAATTTAAAAGTAATTAGACCAAAAGTATTGGAAACTACCGCATTAGGAGTCGCGCTCTTTGCTGGATATCAAGTTGGTGAGTTTAAATCATTAAATCAAATTAAAAATATTTGGCAAAAAGATAGAGCTTTTTCACCAAAAATTAAATATTCATTGAGAAATCAATTGTTACAAGGATGGAAACTAGCAATTAGAAAAACTTTGGCATAGCTTTAGATATGAAAAAAGTTTTAATTATAGGAGCTGGATCAATGGGTACTGCGTTTTCTTTCCCATTAATAGACAACAATCATAAAGTAACTTTAACTGAACCCTACAACAAAAAACTTTCAAATCAACTTCTTAAAAAAAAGAAGTTTCATCCTAGTTTAAAAATTATTTTGCCAAAAAAATTATTGATTAAAAAATTTTCTTCCCAATTATTACATGAGAAATGGGATTTAGTCGTTATTGCTGTAAGTTCTGTTGGAATAGAATTAGTAAAAAAATATTTAAAAAACTTAAATAAAAAAACTTATTTACTAGTTTTAACAAAGGGTCTTACATTTGATCGTAAAAAAAATAAAATAATTACAATGTCAGAACAATTAGATTTGAGAGGTGAAAAATTAAATGTCTCTGTATTAAAAGGACCTTGTTTAGCAAAAGAATTGGCAAGAAGAATAAAAAGCTACACAGTTATTGCAAATAAAAATATAAGTGTAGCAAAACAAATTGGAAAAATAATTTCAACAAAATATTATAAAACTGAATACTCTTCAGATGTTCGAGGAATAGAATTTTCTTCTGCTATAAAAAATATTTATTCTATGGTTATAGGATCAGGTGAAGGGGATAATACCTCTTCAGCATTATTTAGAAAATCATTTGATGAAATGGAATATTTAATTCAACATTTTAAAGGTAAGAAAGATACTGTAAGAGGTTTAGCGGGTTTAGGTGATTTGTATGTTAGTGCTGTAGGAGGAAGAAATAGTAAAATGGGTGAATACCTAGGTAAAGGATTTTCTTTTAAAATAGCTAAAAAAAAATTTATGACAAATTATACCATTGAAGGAGCTGATTTAGCTAACGAAATTGCACCATATATTTTAAAAAAGATTAATAAAAAAAAGATTCCATTAATGACAGCTTTGCTAAATGCAATTACCAAAAACAAAAAATTAAAAATAAATTATTAATTTATTATTTATTTAAGAAGGTTTTCATTGAATCATCCATCGCTTTTTCCCATGGAGTATGGTGCACAGGTGCAACGGACCCAGTTACAGGAGATGAGAATGATTTGTTTCTATAAGTTAGAATATCCTCTACTTTATGATGTTCCCATTCTTTGAAATGTTTTCTAATTAATTCAAAGTCAATTTTAGGATAATCAGACATATCATGAAGCTCTTTGGTATATTCTGTTTGAAAATCAATCATTTGATCGGGATTTTCTAATTTTTCTTCCATAGCAACCCACTTATTAATGTCTTTATCTATCTCGTCATTACTAGGCATTTTGATTTTTCCCATTATCACATCTCTTGCATACCATCCCTGACAGTCAAACATGTTAAATGTATGAAACTGGTCCTGCATACCTAAGTATAAAAGTTTATGATTATCCTGCCACACAACACCTTTGTAAAGTTTTGGTGGATATAATCTGTTATGTGTTTTTAATTTTAAGTTTTCATCCAAAAACGGAAAGTGATGCAGATATCCTGTGCATAAAATAACTACATCAGCATTTTGTTCTGTTCCATCTTTGAATATAGCTTTTTTTCCTTCTAACCTATCTAAGTAATGAACTTCTTTCATACCTTTTGGCCATTTGAAACCCATTGGGTTATGCCTGTAACCGATTGTTACACTTTTAGCGCCATACTTATTACATTGTAAAGCCACGTCCTCAGCAGAATAACTGCTTCCTAAAACAATTACATCTTTTCCTCTGAATTCTTCAGCATCTCTAAAATCATGTGAGTGCATTATTCTTCCTGGAAAAGAATTCATCCCTTCGTATTCAGGAATAAAAGGTACAGAAAAATGACCTGTAGAGACTACCACATAATCAAATGTATCATTTAACATTCTATTATTTGCTTTGTCCTGGTAGCTAATTTCAAACTTATCATTTTTATAAAAAGTATTTGTGACTCTAGTATTAAATTTAATCTTACTTTTTATATTTCCCCTGCTCACTCTTCCCAAAATATAATCTTGAAGGACTTCTCTTGGAGGGAAAGAGGGAATTGGCTTACCAAAATGTTCATCAAAAGAATAATCGGCAAATTCTAAACACTCCTTAGGTCCATTTGACCACAAGTATCTATACATACTGTTAGGAACAGGATCTCCATATTGATCTGACCCAGTTCTCCAGTTGTAATTCCACAAACCACCCCAACTTTCTTGTTTTTCAAAGCAAACTATTTCAGGAATTTTTTCTCCTTTTTTTTCCAAATGTTCAAATGCTCTTAAAATTGAAAGTCCACAAGGGCCAGCACCGATGATTGCTACTTTTGACATAGAGTTTTTCCTATCATTAATAAATTTATAAATATATCTTACTAAGAATTTTTAAAAAAATAAAATTAAATTTTGTTATGTCTGTTAATTGGAATTATCCCACCACTTTGTGGATAGGAGAAAAAAGAATTGAAGACTTATCTTTGGCTTGTAAAGAGCTAGGTATTTCAAACCCATTATTTGTAACTGATAAAGATTTAATTAATTTAGATATTATAAAAAATATAATATTGAGTTTAAAAAAAAGTTTTAAAATTTTAAATATCTTTTCTAATTTTACGGGAAACCCAATTGGAGAAAACGTAGAGGAAGGTGTTAAGGTTTATAATAAGTCGGACTGTGATGGCGTAATAGCTATAGGAGGAGGAAGTGGCTTAGATGTTGGAAAAGCTATAGCATTTATGTGTAATCAATCAAGACCCATTTGGGATTTTGAAGATATTGGTGATTACTGGACTAGGGCAGATAGTTCTAAAATTTCAAAAATTATAGCAGTGCCAACAACTGCAGGAACTGGATCTGAAACTGGAAGAGCATCTGCAATCATCAACAAGGAAACTGGTGCAAAAAAAATTATTTTTCATCCAAAAATGTTACCTTCAATTGTGATATTAGATCCTTTGCTTACTTTAGATTTGTCTCCAAGATTGACTGCAGCAACAGGAATGGACGCATTAGCACATAATTTAGAAGCTTTTTGTGCACCAGGATATCATCCAATGGCTGATGGCATCGCAATAGAAGGAATAAAATTAATTAAAAACTCATTAATCAAAGCTTTTAAAAACGGAAAAGATATTGATGCTAGAATGGATTTACTTTCTGCAGCATCTATGGGTTCTACGGCATTTCAAAAAGGACTTGGAGCAATTCATTCATTGAGCCACCCAGTAAATGGTAAATTTAATGTACATCATGGATTGTCTAATGCAATATTTATGCCCTATGTGTTAACATTTAATAAATCTTCAATTGAAAATAAGATAATTTCTATTTGTGATTATCTTAACTTAGATAAAAGTTTTGATAGTTTTATAGATTGGATTTTAAAATTAAGAAATAATTTGAATATTCCACATAAATTATCAGAAGTTATGGATTGTAGAAATATTGATTTAGAGGAACTATCTTTGATGGCTTATGAAGACCCATCAACAGGAGGTAATCCAAAAGAAATAAGTAAACAAGATTTAAAAGAAATGTATAAAAAAAGTATTTCTGGAGAATTGTTTAAATGAAAAAAATTTTAATTGTTGAAGGTAATCCAACAGAAGAAAATAAACAATTCACTGTCGCAGGCATTCAAACACATACAGAAAGTTTAAAACATAGTCTTAGCTATTTTACAGATAATCTAATAATTGATGTTGCAAATCCCTCATCAGATAAGAATATTCAAGAAATAATTAACAATCTTGCTAGTTATGATGGCCTAATTTGGGGCGGAAGTAGTTTAAATATTTACAACTCAACTCCAGAGATAAAAAGGCAAATCGAATTTATGAAAGAATGTCAAAAAAAAATTAAAAAAATTTTAGCAATCTGTTGGGGAATGCAAGTAGCTGTGACTGCCGCAGGAGGTGAGGTAAAAAAATGTACAAATGGTTCTCAGAAAGGAATTGCGTTTGATATAGAAATTAATGAAAATGGTTTAAAACATCCATTATACAAAAATAAAAGTTTAAGATTTAATACACCTGCTTTTAATTTTGATGAGGTTGTATCAATGCCTAAAAATTCAATTTTATTAGCTTCAAATTCAATTAACAAAATACAAGCTCTCAATTTTAAAGTAGGTGATTGTGATATATGGGGTCTCCAATATCATCCTGAAATTACTTATAATAAAATGATAAATTTAATTATTTTCAGAAAAAAAAGACTTTTAGATAAAGGCGCATTTGTAGATGAGGATGAAATAAATATTCATATTAAAAATATAGAGGAAGAAAATAAAAAATTGGATAAAAAATCTAGAATGAGAGAATTAGAGAATTGGTTAAACTATCTAAACTTAGAATAGACCCTCAATTTCACCTTTTTTGTTTAATCTTATAGAGTCAGCTGCTGGAACTCTTGGTAATCCTGGCATAGTCATTATAGCCCCACAAACAACTACAATAAACTCTGCACCAGATGAAAGTCTTATCTCTCTAATTGGCAAAGCATGACCGGTAGGCGCCCCTTTACGATTTGGGTCAGTAGAAAAACTATATTGTGTTTTTGCAACACAAATAGGTAATTCACCATAGCCAGCCTCTTCGAAACTTTTCAATTGATCTCTTATTTTGGTATCAGCAATTACCTGATCAGCTCTATAAATTTCTTTTGCAATAGTCTCTATTTTTTTGAATAGAGGCGTTTTGCTTTCGTATAAAAATTTAAATTCAGCATCTTTTTTTTCACATAGATCAACAACATGTGCTGCAAGTTCTTTAGTTCCTTCACCACCATTTGACCAATGAGTACAAAGACTTGCCTTTACTCCCAGACCATCACAAAATTCAACTAAAGCTTTAACTTCATTGTCTGTATCTTTGATAAAATGATTAACAGCTACAGCTACCGGTAAGCCAAATTTTTTAACATTTTCTATATGCCTTTCTAAATTGACCAAACCTTTTTTAAGTGCATCTACATTTTCATTTTTCAATTCATCTTTAGCAACACCTCCATGCATTTTTAGTGCTCTAATAGTAGCAACAATTACTACACAATTTGGTTTTAAATTTGATTTTCTACACTTTATATCAAGAAACTTTTCTGCTCCTAAATCTGCACCAAAACCAGCTTCGGTTACAACATAGTCTGCAAGTTTCAATCCAGTTTTTGTAGCTATTACTGAATTACATCCATGTGCAATATTTGCAAATGGTCCACCATGTATTATCGCAGGATTATTTTCTAATGTTTGAGTTACATTAGGTCTTATTGCATCTTTTAATAATACAGTCATAGGTCCTTGGGCTTTTAAATCTTTTGCATAAATCGGTTTCCTAGACCTATTGTAAGCAATTGTTATGTTACCTATTCTTTTTTCTAAATCTTCTAAATCGTTCGATAAACAGAAAATTGCCATGATTTCTGACGCGACAGTAATATCAAAACCATCTTCTCTTGGAAAACCATTGGCCACTCCGCCTAAATTTATATTTATTGATCTTAATGATCGATCGTTCATATCCATGACTCTTTTCCAAACAACTCTTCTAACATCGATGTCTAATTTATTTCCCCAATAAATATGGTTATCAATTAATGCTGATAATAAATTATGAGCAGATGTTATTGCGTGGAAGTCACCTGTAAAATGAAGATTAATTTGTTCCATTGGAACTACTTGAGCATATCCACCTCCAGCAGCCCCACCTTTCATTCCAAAAGAAGGACCCAAACTTGGTTCTCTTAAACACACTATAGATTTTTTTCCTATTTTATTTAATCCATCATGAAGTCCAACAGAAGTTGTTGTTTTACCTTCACCAGCAGGTGTTGGTGTAATTGCTGTAACTAAAATTAACTTGCCATCTGGTTTATCTTTTAGAGTATCTAGATATTCTAAGTTAATCTTAGCAATATGTCGCCCCATCGGACTAAATGCTGCACTTTCATCTGGCACATTTATTTTTGCTAAAACATCATTTATTGGTTGCATTTTAGCTTCTCTTGCTATCTGAATATCTGACTTTACTTCACTCATTAATAATCCTTTAAATTAAAAACAATTTATTGCTGACTTCTTATCCTTTTTTAAGATCTTTGGAAACTTCTAAAAAATATATATAAAAAAAATAAGCACTATTTAGATTCTTTCCTATAAAATTAATTTATGCAGAAATATTCTATTTTTAATTTAGTCAAAAATGCTTTTTCTAATCATCAAAATTGGGATTTAGCATGGAAGGACCCAGAGCCAAAAGAGGAATATGATGTAGTAATCATTGGAGGAGGTGGCCATGGTCTTGCTACAGCGTATTATCTTGCAAAAGAACATAATATTACAAAAGTTGCAATTATCGAAAAAGGATGGATAGGGGGTGGGAACGTAGGACGTAACACTACAATTATCAGATCTAATTACATGCATGACGAAAACGGATTATTCAGTGAATTTGGAATGGATTTATGGAGAAAGATGAGTCAAGACCTAAATTACAATGTAATGTTTTCTCCTCGAGGAATTATTAATCTAGCTCACTCAGATGCGCAAATGAATGTTTATGCGAGAAGAGGAAATTCAATGAGATTAAATGGAATAGACGCTGTTCTTTTGAATAGGGAGGAAGTTAAAGAAATTATTCCAATGGCTGATTTTTCTGAAAATGTAAGATTTCCAATTTTTGGTGGTTTGATGCAACCAAGTGCAGGAACTGCAAGACATGATGCAGTAGCATGGGGTTATGCTCGTCAAGCAGATGATATGGGAGTTGATATTATCCAAAATTGTGAGGTAATTGGTTTTGATGTTTCTGCTGGTAAAATAAATGGAATTCGAACATCTCGTGGAAATATTAAAGCTAAAAAAGTTGGTTTATGTGTTGCAGGAAGCACAAATATTTTAGCAGAAAAATTAAATATGACGTTACCAATAGAAACACATCTTCTTCAAGCATGTGTTTCTGAGCCAGTTAAACCTGTTTTAGATAGCGTCGTTACTTTTGGTGCCGGACATTTCTATATTAGTCAATCAGACAAAGGCGAAATGGTTATGGGTGGAGATTTAGATGGATATAATAGTTACGCACAAAGAGGAAATTTGCCAACTTTGCAACACGTTTTGACCGAAGGTATAGCAATGATGCCTTTTTTAAGTAAGTTAAAAATGCTCAGAACTTGGGGCGGAATAATGGATATGTCGATGGATGGATCTCCTATAATAGATAAAACTCATATAGATGGTTTGTATTTAAATTGCGGTTGGTGTTATGGAGGTTTTAAAGCAACGCCTGCATCTGGCTGGACATTTGCACACACGATTGCTCAAGATAGAGTTCATGAATTAAATGCAGGATATAGTTTAAATAGGTTTAATACTGGTCATTTAATTGATGAAAAAGGACTCGGAACAAAAACCTGGATATCATAAATGCTCTATATTAAATGCCCACATTGTGGAATGAGACCACAAATTGAATTTTCTTATGGCGGAGATGCAAGTGTAAAAAGACCTGAGCTAAACAAAGAAATTTCTGATCAAGAATGGGACGATTTTGTTTATAATAGAAAAAGTTTAAGAGGAAAACATCTAGAGCTATGGCAGCATATATCAGGATGTAGACAATGGATAAAAATAGAAAGAGACACTGCAACTCATGAAATTTTTAAAACTTTTAAAGCCGACGAGGAAGTTGCCTAATGTCTCAAGATTTTAGATTAGAAAGTGTTGGATTAATTAATAGAGATAAAAAATTATCATTTAAATTTAATGGAAAAAAATATTTTGGATATGAAGGTGATACTTTGGCATCCGCTTTACTTGCAAATGGTGTTCATTTAATTGGTAGAAGTTTTAAATATCATAGGCCAAGGGGTTTCTTTGGAGCAGGTGTAGATGAACCTTATGCTATAGTGCAGCTTTACAGAAATAATGAAACTGAGCCAAATATTAAAGCAACAGAGCAAGAGCTTTTTGAGGGTTTAGAAGCCAAAAGTGTAAATTGTTGGCCAAGTGTTAATTTTGATATTGGTGCAATCAATAATTTTTTAAAGATTTTTTTACCTGCAGGCTTCTATTACAAAACCTTTATGTGGCCTAAAAGTTTTTGGTATAGAATTTATGAGCCATTTATAAGAAAAGCAGCGGGATTAGGTGTAGCATCTATAAAACATGATAAAGAAAGATATGAACACAAATACGAATATTGTGATTTATTGATAGCTGGATCTGGACCATCAGGTTTATCTAGCGCATATGCAGCTGCAAAAAATGGTGCAAAAGTAATTTTAGCAGAAGATAAACCTAGATTTGGTGGATCTTTATTAACAAGCGATGTGAATATTGGAAACCAATCTGGAAAAGATTGGGCTGAGGGAATAATTGCTGAACTTAAAACAATGCCAAATGTTGTAGTAAAAAATAGATCTCAAATCTTCGGCTATTATGATCACAATATGCTTGTGATGTCGGAAAAGGTAAGTGATCATTTACCAAAAACTAAAAAATATCATCCAAATAAAAGATTATGGTACATCCGAGCAAAAGAGGTTTTAATTTCATCAGGATCTATTGAAAGACCAATAGTTTTTGGAAATAATGATACGCCAGGAGTTATGCTTTCTTCTGCTGCTAAAGAATACTTAAAAGTTTATGGAGTTTTAGTTGGAAAAAATCCTTTGATATTTACAAATAATGACAGTGGATACGAAACAGCTATTGAATTTCAAAAGCATGGGGTGCAACCAGTAATATTAGATTCAAGAAAAAATCCTGAATCTGAAATTATTGATGAGGCAAAAAGTTTAGGAATAAATATTAAAAATTCTTATGTGGTTGTAGCAGCGCAAGGATATAAAAAAGTAAAATCTGCGGATATAGCAAGTATTTCTGATGATAAAAAACAACTTGGAAAAATAGAAAATATTAAATGTGATTGCATATGTGTTTCAGGTTTTTGGACACCATCAATTCATTTAGCTTCTCAATCAGGAAATAAAACTAAGTTTAAAGAAGAAATTGATGCATTTGTTCCTGGAAACTCAAAACAACAAGAGACAACTTTAGGAGCAGCTAATGGAGTATTCTCTTTAGAAGAAACTTTACAAACTTCATTTGCAAAAGGAAGAGAGTTATCAAAAAAAATAACTAATAATGATAATGAAGTAAGTGTTCCAAATGTAGTTGAAAAAAAATCCTCCGAGCATGATAAATTTTGGTGTGTTCCATTACCAACTGGAAAAAATTATAAAAGATTTTTAGATTTTCAAAATGATGTAGCTGTGTCAGATATTGAAATAGCTCTTAGAGAAGGTTATAGATCAATCGAGCATGTTAAAAGATACACTACGCTTGGTATGGCAACAGATCAAGGTAAAACAAGTAATTTGAATGGATTGCAGTTAGTATCAGACATTGAAAATAAAGTTGTTCCAGCAGTGGGTCATACTACTTTCAGACCTCCATATACACCTATTTCAATTGGTGCAATTGTCGGAAGAGAGGTTGGAAAACATTCAAAACCAACAAGGAAATCTCCAATGCATTCTTGGCACGAGAAAAATAATGCCGTTTTTGTCGATGCTGGTGTTTGGTTGAGACCTAGATATTATAAAAGAGGGAATGAAAATTTATTTGAAGGATCTAAGAGAGAGGCAAAAAATGTGAGAACAAATGTTGGTGTTTGTGATGTGACTACACTTGGTAAAATTGATATCAAAGGACCAGATGCAGCTGAGTTTTTAAATAGAATTTATACTAATGCTTGGTTAAAATTGCCAGTCGGTAAAGCTAGGTATGGAGTAATGTTAAGAGAAGACGGTATTGTTATGGATGATGGGACAACTACAAGAATTTCTGAAAATCATTATCATATGACTACGACAACGGCACAAGCAGCAAATGTTCTTTCACATTTAGAATATTATTTACAATTAATATGGCCTGAATTAAATGTTAATGTTGTTTCAACAACAGAACAATGGGCAGGGGCAGCTATTGCAGGACCAAAATCTAGAGATGTTTTACAAAAATTGTTCCCAAATTTAGATGTGTCTAATGAGGGACTACCTTTTATGGGCTACATGGAAGGAGATTTATTTGGAGTAAAAGCTAGAATATTTCGAATATCTTTTTCAGGTGAGCTTGCATATGAAATTAATGTCGAGTCTGATAATGGAAACTTTATGTGGCAAAAAATTATGGAATTTGGTGAGGAGTTTAAAATCCAACCATACGGTACAGAGGCATTATCAACTTTGAGAATTGAAATGGGACATGTTGCTGGATCAGAACTTGATGGAAGAACAATACCTTATGATAATGCTTTAGAAGGTCTTGTGAGCAAAAAGAAAGATTTTATTGGAAAAAGATCACTTCAAAGAGCAGCTTTTATAGCAGATGATCGACAAAGAATAGTGGGAGTTGTTCCACTAGATAAAAAAACTAGTATTCCAGAAGGGTCTCACTTAGTTAAAGATGCTAATGCACCTTTACCAAATCCAAAGTTAGGGCATATCTCAGCTTCATGTTGGAGTGTTGAATATGACAATCCTTTTTCTTTGGCAATAATAAAAGATGGAAAAAATATGATTGGAGAAAAACTATTTGTAATGTCACCTCTTAAAAATAAAGTAATCCCGGTAGAAATAGTTTCATCACATTATGTAGATCCAAAAGGTGAAAGGGTTAGATCATGACTTTAATTTCAGCACTAGCAAATATTCATACAAAAGGTTGTTTTGGAGATTATGAGGGTAAGAATGAAAATGATCTAATAAAAATTTCTGAAAATAAAAATTTATTAATTGTTCAAATAGTTCAGTATAAAAACTCTTCAGTTTCATTTGAGGGCATTGATGTAGATGGTTTGAAACTAAAAAACGAACCACTAACTGTGATATTTAACGATAATACAAGGATTATGTGGAATGGGCCAAAAAACTGGTTATTAGTATCAACAAAAAAATATTTATTGAAAAATATTCTTGATGAATTTAAAGATACAGACTTTGCTATAACAGATTTATCGCATTCTAGAGCAATCATTGAAATTGAGGGAAAAGAAATAATAGAAGTTTTAAAAAAGGGTTGCCCTTTTAATTTCAACTCACTAGAGAAAAATAATTCAATAAACTCAACTTATAATGGAATAGCTATCACTGTCGACAAGTTAAATGACAATCCAAACAAAGTAAGATTATTTGCCTTAAGAAGTTTTGGAGAATCTTTCTATCACTCTATAACAGATGCATCGTTAGAGTTTGGCTTTAAATCTTTTTAATCTCGTGTTGCAATATAAACACCAATAGTGGTGATAAAAAATCCAATTAAATCTAATATATTTAAATTTTCGTTTAAAAACAGCCACGCCATAAAGGCGGATGTTGCTGGTATTAAAAAAAAAATCGAAACGGTTTTACTTGCTGAGTTATTTTTTATTAAGTACATCAATATTGTAAATGCTCCAAATGATACCAAAAATACTTGATGGCTCATTGCAATAATAAATGTTTGTGAAAAATTAATGTATGGATCAACAAATGAAATAATTATTATTAGATGAAATAAACAACCACCAAGAGCTTGATTCATATTACTTACAGATAAAGGCAAGTTGTTACTCAATTTTTTTTGCCATAATGTTGAAAATGTAATTGCTAATAATGCTATTAATGTTGCAATCAATCCAGCAACTGGTATTTTAGAACCAATATCAAAACCTAAGACAAGCCCTGCACCAGTAAATCCCAACAGAACACCTATCCACTGTTTTGAAGAAACTTGTTCATTTAAGATGGGACCACTTAAAGCATTAGTGAGAACTGGTTGTAGGGTTACAATTAATGCAGCAATTGCTGTAGGCATACCTATTGAAATTGAGTAAAATACACCACCAAGATAAAATCCATGAAATAATACACCGCTTAAAAAAGATTCAAAAAAATATTTTTTACAGACTAAAATTTTTTGTTTTGAATAAAGCGAAAATATAAAAAAACCAAAAGCAACTAGAGCAAATCTAAAAGCTAGAGCAGCAAATGGATTACTGTTGTCTATAATAGGTTTAGTTGTTATGAAAGCAGAAGACCATAGAAGTATAAATATAAAAGGGAATATTTTAATCATCGTGTTTAATAAACAAATAAATTAAATAAAATCAAACAAATCAGTACCTATAATGAACAAATTTGATGTAGAAACGAAATACCAAATCACTTAATGTTCAGCTATGAATTTTAAATTATTTAGAATTTTAACAATTATACTGTCTTTTTTCTTTTTGACTGGTTTTGTTCCTATTTTTTCGTTAATTGGCCCAAGTGTAACAGTTCTTACTTCTGGCAATGTCTATAAAGCAAGTGCACAATTTATAATTAATAAAAAAATAGAACAAGAAACTGGTAAAAATTCATTAATGTTAATTAAAGAAACATTAGTTAAAGAAGAAATAGATAACAAGATTAAAAAAAACTCATTCGATGAAGAATTAAGACAATTAGTTGAAAAAAGAATAAAAATGACAAGAAAAAAACTAGATGATCAAAAGCTGCAAAAATTAGTTAATAAAAGAATTAAAATTACTAGATCAAAACTAAATTTGAATAATATTACTCGATAATATTTAAATGTATTAGATTTTCTTGATTTGTTTCTTTACACCACATTTCATAGCTCTCACACACTCTCCATAAATGATCAAAAGCTCTTTGTGAAATTTCTAAAGGAAAGTGACTTTTGGTATAATATAGCTTAGGTATTTTAAGTAAAAATTTAACCATGGAGTCCTTTTGTAGCTCCAAAAGTCTTAAAGTTTCATCATTTATTTTTTTTTTGCTAATAGAATCAACAAATTTATTATTTTTAAGTTCTAAAAACCAATTATCATGGAATTCTCCAGAACTTAAAATATCATATTCTTTAGTAGTCATAAAAATTTCAAATGCCTGAATATTATTAATTTCAGGATTTTGTTTTTTTATTTTAATTATATTTGAGTAAACAAATTCAGCAGCTCTTAACACATATGGTTTATCAATCTTTTTAGGCATAAGTTAATTTCTATGCTTAACCATGGCAGAATGAGCCAAAATTAAGTTTGGATCTAAAAATACTTTTGAGGATTTTACATTCTTAAATGATTTAAAAGCAAAAATTGCAATTGGTAGTTCTGTACAACCTAATATAATTTTTTTACAATTCATTTTAATTAAAGAATCAATAGCAGGTTTAATTGCTTTCGCTGCAGCCTTAACGTTACCCATTTTAACAAATTTAATTGCTTTATTTACTGATGATTTTTGTATTTTTTGAGATGGCTCCACTAATTGAAAGTCTTTTTCAAAAATTTTTTTATAAATTCCAGTTTTAAGAGTTCCTTCAGTGGCTAAGAGACCAACTTTTGAATGTTTCTTACATTTTTTTTTTGTAAATTTAAAAACTTCTTTTGGCATATTGATTATTGGAATATTTATTTTTTTCTGTAAATCGTTAAACCAATAATGTGCTGTATTGCATGGTATAACTATGAATTTACATTTATTTTTTTCTAGCAGTCTACAACCTTTAAGTAAACTCATTAAAACTCTATTATATTTTTCTTTACTTGTTTTATTAGTAGATTTGTTTGAAAGATTTTTAGTTTGAGAACCTATAGATTCAGGCCTTCCAGGAATATTTGATTTATTATAAAGTAAAAATAAAGGATATTCTTGATCAATTTTTCCCCTATTTAATACCGCAAGCTTGTTACAAAAATCAAGACCAGCTTGAGTTCCCATTCCACCTAAAATTCCAATCATATTTTTGATTAATTTGTTAATTCTTAATTTAAATCTATAATTTATAATTGTGTTTAAAGGTTGTTTTAGAAAAAGGTATTGGCTGAATAATGAATTTATTAAAGATAAATAAATTTTTCAGCCAATAGGAAGTGTGAAATTATGCAGTTTTTAAGTTAACTGCTGAAGGACCTTTAGGACCATCTTCAACATCGAAAGTCAAAGCTTGACCCTCATCTAAACCGTTCATACCAGCATCTCTTACTGCTGAAACATGTACAAACACATCTTTTTCTTTATCTTCTCTTTCAATAAAACCAAAACCTTTGGTTGGATTGAACCACTTTACTTTACCTTGTAGACTCATATTTATCTTCTTATTTTTTGTTATATTTAATTATTACTTATAATTAAGTAATATTGGCTTTCTTTAGATTTTATAGGGTTTTGTCAACAAAATAGATCAATTATTAAAAACAATTTTTTAAATATTGTTAATAAGCATAGTTAAATAAACAGAATTGATGTCCTCTTTATAGTGTGCAAAAGGTTCGCATACCGTGAAACCAGTTTTTTTGAAAAGTTTTCTAGCTGGTATAAAAAAATCACCTGCTCCTGTCTCGATACTTAATCTTTTGATTTTAAGCTTTTTAGCTTCATTGATTAAATGATTGATTACATTAATCCCTTGGCCTTGCCTTCTAAAATTATCGTGAATTCTTATAGATTTAAATTCTCCATGTTCTTTGTCTAAAAATTTTAAAGCTCCACAACCAATCAATTTATCATCATTCCATAAACTCCAAAATTTAATTGATGGTACTTTTAAACCGGGGATATCTAGGACGTGAGCACTTCCCTCTGGCGAGGCAGCTCTAAGCTCAACAAAATGTTTGGTTAAAAGTTCATTCACTTCTGGATTATCGAAATTATCTTCTATTGATTTTAACATTTATACTAAAGTTGTGATATGACCCATTTTTCTTTTTTCTTTTATATCTTTTTTTAAATAATCAAAGAAAAATTCGTTATCATTAAACTTTTGTATGTTTCTATAATGTGTAATTTGATCACCAATCAAATTCATCATTTTAGCATTAGATAATTTTTTTAATGGAATTTGTTCTAAACCACACACGGCCCTTACATGGTTTTCAAATTGACTAACATTAAATGCATTTATGGTTAGATGACCTGAATTGTGAACTCTTGGAGCAATCTCATTGACATAAAGATTATCATTTCTATCAATAAAAAATTCCACACACAAAGTTCCAACATATTTTAGTTCCTCAGCTATTAGTATAGCCCAATCTTTAGATTGATTAAAAATTTTTTCATTTATCTTTGCAGGAATTTTAGAATATTTTAAAATTTGATCCTCATGAGTATTCTCGATTGGTTCATATATTTCGTATCTGTTGTTACTAAATCTTGTAATAATAATTGAAATTTCTTTTTTTAATTTAACAAGTTTTTCAAGAATATATCCTTTAGAAAAATCAATATTTAATGAATTAATTTCTTTTCTAGAATTTATTGGATATTGACCCTTGCCATCATATCCTAATGTTGTTGTTTTAAGAATTCCTGGCAAAAAATCTTCTAAAGCCTCTAAGTCAGATTTTTTTTCTATTGAAACATATCTTGTTGTTCTGATATTTAACTTATTAACAAAATCTTTTTCGGCTAATCGATGTTGAACTAATCTATTAACCGAAGGTCTTGGTAAAACAGGTTTAAATTTGTTAATTTCATTCAATGTTTCAAATGGGATATTTTCAAATTCATAAGTGACTAAATCAATTTGATTTATAAATTCTGATATTTTTTCTTGGTTATCATAACTCCCAGTAATAAATTGATTACAAAAATTTTTAGCTGGTGCATTTACATCATCACAAAAAATAACAGCTTTAATGTTTAATTTTTTAGCTGCTATTGCAAGCATACTTCCAAGTTGACCACCCCCAATTATACCAAGAGTAATTTCAGACATTTTATTTTGGATTTTTCTTTACGGATTTAGTTTGTGATATTCTAAAATTTTTAAGTTTTTTTTGAACATTTGGATTGTGATTAGCAATTATTGCTGCAGCTAATAAAGCTGAATTGATTGCACCATCTTCTCCTATGGCAAGAGTTCCAACAGGTATTCCTTTTGGCATTTGAGCTATTGATAACAAACTATCTAATCCTTTAAGTTTTTTACTTTCAACAGGAACACCAAGAACAGGCACATGTGTAAGTGCCGATATCATGCCAGGAAGATGAGCAGATCCTCCGGCACCTGCAATTATTACGCCTATATTATTTTGTTCAACTTTTGAAGCGTATTCATACATTCTTTGAGGAGTTCTATGAGCAGATATAACTTTTGTTTCAAATGAAACTCCAATTTTTTTTAGGGTTATTTCTGCAAGTTTCATTATTTTATAGTCAGATTGACTTCCCATAACAATTGAAACTTTTAGTTTAGTATTTTTTTTCATGAAAATTGATCAATCTGTTTATTTCAAAATTAACTTAAAATTTCAATAAAATTAATAGTATTTAAAATGCATATTGATTAAAGTTAAGAATACTATGAATTATAAAATCGATAATCTTCAGTACTGTAATTGGTCTAGAAAAATCTTTGAGATCAATAGATCTGCTGGTTTAGATGCTGTGCATGTTACAATTGTCTATCATGAAGATTTTGATGAACTACAACTTGAAATTAAAAAATGGGAAAAATTATTTCATGAAAATTCTGATTTAATTTTTCCTGGCAAGAATTTTAAAGATATTGATAAAGCTAACAAAGAAAATAAAACTGCAATTTTCTTTGGTTTTCAAAATTGTTCACCAATTGAAGATGATATAAAACTTGTTGAAAAGGTTCATCAATTAGGATGCCGATTTATGCAGTTGACTTATAACAACCAATCTTTACTTGCAACAGGTTGTTATGAAAAAGTAGACAGTGGAGTTACAAATTTTGGGCGTGAAGTTATTAAAGAAATGAATCGTATTGGTCTTGTTGTTGACATGTCGCACTCTGCTGAAAAAAGTACTTTAGATGCAATTGATCTAAGTGATAAACCAATTGCAATTACTCACGCTAACCCTAGCTTTTGGCATGCAGCAAAAAGAAATAAATCTTCCGACTTGTTAAAAACTTTGAGTGATAGCGGTGGAATGTTGGGTTTGTCATTGTATCCCCATCATTTAAAAAATAATTCAAATTGCACACTTGAGAGCTTTTGTGAGATGATAGCAAAAACAGCCGAAATAATGGATGTAACAAAAATTGGAATAGGTTCTGATCTATGTTTAGATCATCCGGATACTGTTGTTGAATGGATGAGAAATGGTTCTTGGTCAAAAAGTAAAAATTATGGAGAAGGGTCAAAAAACAAACCTGGTTTTCCTAAGCAACCTGATTGGTTTCTTGACGCTAGAGGGTTCTCAAATATTGAAAAAGGTCTTAAAGAAGTAGGGTTTTCAGATACTGAGACACATGGAATACTTGGAAATAACTGGTACAATTTTTATAAATCAATTTAATTATGAAAGTTGAATTAAGAGACCCAAACAAGATAATGAAATTATCAAGACTAGGATCTTTTCATCAATCAAAATTATCTTTTTTAAGAAGTTTTCTTAATGAATTTAAAGAGTGGGAATATAAAAGAGATTTATTTAATTTAAATGAAAATGGTTTTGGAGAAGCTGTTTATTCATTTAAAAAAAATAAAAGAGTTTATTCTTTAGTTTGTTTTGCAAATGAAATCAAAGATGAAGAAAGATCAGATAGAGTTATTGCAACAAAATGGGATGCTGCGTTTACATTACACGATGGTGTCCCAACTAAGAAAGATATTGAAAGATTAAAAAATGAAGTTCCCAAACAAGAAGTTGGTAGACTTTCATATAAAGAATTAACTTTATCGAGAGCAAATAAATCTATAAGAATTTATAATCACGTAGTTGAAAGGTTGAGTAAAGGGCAGCAGCCAGATTTAAACTTATTATCAAAAGTAGGCTATTTATATAGGACTACGGCAGTATATGGCTCAGGTAAATTTGGTCTTGCTGATCGATTTAGAATTAAAAATCGTGAAGAAATTAATGGTCCTTTCAGATTAGAAATGATGTTGGTTTATTTGGTAAGGCAGTTTACTTTTGATCAAGTTAATCATGTTGCATATCATAAAAATCCAAAAACAGCTGTTAAGCTAGATGATAATATTTGTAAAAACTTGGGAATAGGTAATTCCACAGGCTTAGGCATGGCTCCATTTATAGTCAATCACCCAACTCTATTAAATAATTGGATTTTAAGTAGAGAAAAAGCACTTAAGAAAATTAGGGAAATCAAAGATGTAGAAAGTCAAGATAGTGATTTGTTTATAGATTGTGTAAAAAAATCTTTAAAAAATATTACAAGCTGGAATACTGATAGTGAATATCAGCAAACAAAAATCACATCATTACTAAATGATGTTGAAAAATTTTTAAATTTTATAAATAAAGATTTTAATTTTGAGATCGAATATCCTTTTAACAGAATATATCAATGGTTGGAGGATAATACTTGTGAGGAATGCATTGAGTACATTGTTTCAATAATGATGGAACCTTATAATAAAATTGTAAATCCATTGGTAAAAGAAATGAGTTCAGATGAAGAAAAATATTTTAATATTCCAACTCATAGAAAAGTTGAAGAATTGCGTAATATCATCGAAGCAAAGTATCCAAACATTTTAGATATTAATTTTGAAAAAAAAGAAAATAATAAAAACTTTTGGTTTATTTCAAAAAATAAAGAGGAACCTAGATTAGCTGATCGTTTTGAGGATCATGGATCAGAATTAGAACAGCCTTTAGCAATAGCGAGAGATATAAAAAAACTTTATGACAAATTATTAGTCTCTAAAAATAGTTTAACTATTGCTGAGTTTTTAACTTCAAACTCTGATTTAAGACATGTTGTGAGGAGGGCATTCATTGTAGAAAAATTTCCTTATTCAGAAATACAAGATAATACAATTGGTAAAGATTTAATGCCAATTGATATGCTTAGACTAAAATTATCTTTTTTTGGGGCATTAAAATTTGATCCACGATCTGACAAATGGTTAAGAATTTGTATGTTCCAAGGAGCTCCACTTCCAAAAGAGTTAAAAAGTTATGACGAGCAATGGGTATATAAAACCAATATTTAATAATGAAATCATTGAGTGAAATTGAAACCACCGTTAAAAGAGCTTCAAAGGCAGTAGGATATTCTTGGGGAGTTTCTGAGGAAACAGGAAAAAGCATAAGATTGTTAGAACTATTCAGTTTACCGGGTATTAAGCACCTTAATGAATATTTTAATCAAAAAAATAAAAGTAAATTTGAAAATTTAAATTTAATTAGTGAAAATAACTCTTCATCAAATAATCCTTACTGTCCAATTACTTTAGGTGTTAGTTTTTTAGATCAAATAAATGTTTTAGAAAATTTAAAAAAAATCGAGTTTAATAATGTTGCTTATCCAATAATTTTTATTTCCTTCATAAGTCGTTCATCAGAAATTATTGGAAAAAAAATTAATGTAAAAATAGATGAAAAAAAAATGTTACTAAATCTAAATGTAAATATTTTTTCAAATTTTATCGATCAAGAATTTCCAAAGATAGCGAATACAATTGAGGTCAATCTACTTGAAAATGAAGATAACTTTACAGATGATGAATGGGATAATTTATACATGTTATCCGAAGAAACTTTTGTTGAAGAGAGTGACAGTTTAAAAGAGGGTGCAGCAGGTGCTGGTTTAACAGACAATGATTGATGAAACTGATAAAAAAAATTCAAAGTTAGATACTGAAGAATTAAACAATATTTGTGATGAATGCAAAGATGAAGACGAGAGCGTTACCCAAAATTTAATTCTTACTGGGTTTAAATTATGTAAATCTTGTAGAGTATCTAAGACTATATTTCCACTTTAACTGATCTGACTAACTGGTAGCATATTCATTCTACTCATTACAAAAGAGATAGATAAAAACGCAATAATTAAAAAAGATAAAAGTACAATCCCAAAAGATTTAAAATTAGATTTTAAACTCAATACTTGTTTAGTTGAAATTATTAAACCTGCAAAAATCCAGAATTGGGTAAGAAAAATTATTGGTATCATTAAATCTGGTGTGACTGCAAAAAATCTTAACAAACCAGGGGCATGTGCAAATCCAACAGCTGTTAAAACTTTTTTGAAAGAAACCTTAGTTTGTTTGTCAGGAAATAGTTTAACTCCAATTACAAAAATAAAGATCGTCCATATTAGCCAAGTAACTATTGCAGTTAGACCAGACATTGCAATAGCTGTTTTAATAATTGTATTAGCTGCTACTGCTCCAGCGATACCATCTAGGATCATTATAATACCGGCAAAGTATATTGAAGCTTCACCAAAATTTTTGTTATCTGAATAAAGAGTTTTATCTAATTTTATTGACTTGAAAATAATATTTAAAAATTCACCAAACATTAATTTTTTTTATTTTTATTTTTTTGAGCCTTATAAGAAACAATTAATGGAAATATTATTAAAGCAATAGCAATGATAATGCAAACAGCTATTAGAAAACTTTTGGTCATTAGAATTGAAAAGGGGAGCTGAAATTAGCTCCCCCATAGTAAATTTTAGCCTTTTACAACTTCTCTTGTATTTGCATTGAAAGACTCTTTGAATGGAATATCCACCACAACAGCATTTACAGGTGTACCTGGAGTTTCTGAATATTGTTCTGGTAGATGAACTTTATATTTAGTTCCCACTTTACCTTTTGGAAAACCATTAGCATTTAATGTTCCATCAAAAGGAACATATCCCATAGCAATATTTGTTTTCTTTTCAGGATGCCACCAAGGTGAAGTAAGAAATCCAACAGGATCTCCACCGCTTTCAGGTGATACCAACCAAAAGTCAGGTGCATAATTATCAATAGGTTTACCACCCAATTCCATACCAACTAATTGAAGTTTATATGGTTTTTGACCTGCTTTGATTTCTGCTTTCATTTTCTCAAGAGCGGCTTTACCAACATAATCAGCTTTTTTATTCCACTCACCTTTTCCAGACAAAGAAACTTGATAACCTAAGTTACATTGGAAAGGATTGTGTTGTTGATCCATGTCTTGTCCCCAAGAAAGAATACCCGCTTGAATTCTTCTATGGTGAGCAGGAGCAATAACCATTAAGCTGTGTTTTTTCCCAGCCGCAAGTACAGCATTCCACATATCTTCAGCATATAAAGTAGAATTTCTAAGATAAATTTCATAACCAGCTTCTCCTGAGAAACCAGATTGTGAAATTACAACATCTCTTCCACCAACTTTAGCTTCAGCTAGTCCATAGAAAGGCATATTGTCAAAATCTACTTGATCGCCACATAAATCTTTCATCAATGCTTTTGACTTAGGTCCTTGTATTTGAACTGGACTGACATCAATTTCATCAATAGTACAATTGAATCTTCCATCAGCATTAACACCTTGTAAATACATTCCAATATCAGAGTCTGATAGTGAAAACCAAAACTCATCTTCTGAAATTCTTAAAAGAATTGGATCATTTAAAACTCCACCATAAGCATTACACAAAATAACATATCTCGCTCTCATTGGAGAAATTTTTGTTGCATCTCTAGTGATTACATAGTCCGTAAATTTTTCTGCATCTGGCCCCTTTACTCTTATTTGTCTTTCAACAGCAACGTTCCACATTGTTACGTGGTTTACGATTGCATCGTATTCAACCATAGCTCCACCATCTTCAGGTTTTACGTAACCTCTTGGATGATAAATACGATTGTATACAGTTGCTCTCCAACAACCTGCCTGCATTGATAAATGCCAATAAGGTGATTTTCTTACCCTTGTTGAAATTAACATTTCAACTTTTGTTGGCCCACTTTGTCTTAAGTTATATGGTACTTCTCTATCTGATTGATCAACAGAAGTAACATGTTTTAGTTTAGTATAGTCAAATTCATTAGACATAACTATTCTCCTTCAACCACTTGTTAGTTTCCTTCAAGCCGCCGAATGTATAAATGTGGAAGTTATCAGTATGCGATTTAACTTTCCCAATTAAATCATTAGGGTCTTTAGGTTTCAATAAATCTAATGCCTTAGTAAAATTAGATTTTAGAAAGTTTAAGGAATTTTTTGCCCCAACAATATTAGCAAATTTAATTAAGCTAGATATTTTTAATGGCCCAGTAATTCCCACATGCACTGGTACGCTTTGCTTAGAAATAAAATCTATAATAGGCTGAGGATCAAGTAACCATTGAGTTACAATATAATCAGCATAAGGCTTTTTATCTATCATAGCTTTTTCTAATTCTGAGTCGGATATATCAGGACTCCCCTCGGGATGTCCAGCAATTCCTATTTTCATTTTTTCAAAATAACCTGTCTCTAAAAGTTGAAAAGAACTATCAAACTTACCTGCTGGTTCTCTTCCACCGCCTATAATTAAAGCCTGTTTAACGCCACCATCCTTACATCTTGAAACGTAATCCTTGAGCTCTTTTTCATCTTGCATTGATCTTGCTGGAAAGTGAGGAACAGGGTTAAATCCTTTTTTTACTAGCTCTATGGCTTTTTCAGCTGTCTCTTTATAGTCTCCACCAGGTAGCATAGTGATGTATACATCACTAACAGGAGGCACTGTTTCAATCTCAGTTTTAGGGCCTATTTCCAAAGAAAAATTCATTTCTAGGATATTTATTTATTTTAAAATATGAGTCTAGAAAATTCGATGCTGCAAAGTATCAACTATTTTATCTGGCCTCTATGCTTCTGAATTCTTCTTCCATATTCTTGAGTGACTCTATCAAAGACAATTGCGAGAGCTACTATTGCCAATCCATTCATCATACCAAGTGCTAAATATTGGTTAGAAACAGCCCTTAATATTGGTACACCAAGACCTTTTACGCCTATCATAGAGGCAATAACTACCATTGCTAAAGCCATCATTATAGTTTGGTTTACTCCAGCAAAAACGGTTGGTAAAGCAAGTGGAATTTGAACAGACTTTAATTTTTGAGTTGTGGTTGCTCCAAAAGCCTCACTAGCCTCTAAAGTTTCTTTGTCTACCTCTCTGATCCCTAAATTTGTTAATCTTATAATTGGAGGAACTGCATAAACACAAACAGCAATTAATCCTGGGACTTTCCCAATTCCTAACAACATCAAAATTGGTATCAAATAAACAAAACTAGGAATTGTTTGCATCATATCTAAGATAGGAAGAATAGCTTTTTCAGCTCTACTTGATCTTGCCATTACAATGCCGATTGGGATACCAACAACAATACAAATTATTGTGCAAACTGTAATAATTGCAACTGTTGCCATACAATCTTCCCACATACCAAAATAACCAATTAACAAAAAAGCAATTGCGCTTCCTGTAACTAATTTCCAACTCTTCGAACCCAACCAGGCTAATCCGCAAATTACAGAAATAATTATTATCCATGGTGTAGATAATAGTAATTTTTCTAATGATACTAAAAAAAATAATAGTGGATCAAAAAATGCCTCTATATTGTCCCCATATTCTCTTGAAAAATTTCTAAAAGCTAAGTCTATCCCTTTTCTTAACTCCATTTGGGATCTTCTTCCCATTTCAGGAAATTCAGTAAAAAATTCCATAAGTATTATTTTACGAGCCTATATTAAATAGGCTCGTAATTTAAAGTTAATTACAAACTTTTTTTGATTTTTTTTGCAGCACTAGAAGATACCCACTTAGTCCAAATATCTTCATGCTTAATTAAAAATTCAACTGCAGCATCAGAACCTTTTGCTTGGTTATCAGCCATATATACTAACATTCCATTCATAACTGTTCCTGGATAAGTTCGTTTTTCAACATAGCTAAGAACATCTTTTCCACCAGTTTTAGCAAAGTTAGCACTTACAATTGAATTAACCTCAGATTTTGTCCATGCAGTTGGTTTTGGATTTGCACAATCTTGCTCAGCAAGAGTAATGCAATTATCCCAATTATCTCTTCCCGCAAAAGGAACACCAAAGTCTACTGGTTGTAAATTATATTTACCAACCATCGATGTAGGGTTCCAGTAATAACCAAACCATGGTTCACCAGAGTCTGATGCTTTTGCGATAGAGCCGTCTAAACCTGCAGCTGAACCTGGATCAATTAGTTTCCAACCTTTTTTCTCCATATCAAATGCTCTGTAAAGATTTGCATTTGCTAGTTGACATCCCCAACCTGCTGGGCATCCCATAAATGCACCTTTTGATGGATCTTCTTTATCTGGAAATAAATCAGGTCGCTCAAGAATTTGCATTGCTGTCATACCTTTAAGCTCTGGGTGCTTTTTTAAAGCTGCTGGGTTTAACCACCATCCTTCTCCTAAGCCTGTAATTGGAGCTTTATTAGCTATAATCAATCTTTTTTCACTTACTGCTTTTTTTAAAGGAGTGTAAACTGCATTTGCCCATTGTTCAGGGTTCATGTCAGGAGTTCCTTTATCATTCATTGATGTAAATGTTGGCATAGTAGCACCAGGCACTAATTCCACTTCACATCCGTATCCTTCCTCAAGGATGATTTTGTCAACGTTTGCCATCAACTCAGCTGACGCCCAGTTTTGCTCGGCAATTACTAATTTTCCACAAGCATTAGCAACATTGCTAAATGCTGTCATTCCAAAAGCTAGAACTGCAGAAAGTAGTATACTATTTAGTTTTTTCATTATTACTCCGTAAGTTTAATTTCTAATTATTAACTAGAACATATGAAGTCAAATATTGCAAATATCTTTCAACTCTTAGTTGAAGCCAAAT
>CACOPB010000009.1 GCA_902628965.1 uncultured Pelagibacteraceae bacterium
AACCATATTCGTTAAAAGAGCTAAAATTGTTAATGATAAGGAATTAAATGTGATTCCTGATCCTGTTTTCGAACCTTCTTATGAAGAAAATATAAATAAACAAAGTTGTATATCTTATGAGGTCAAGGAAGGAGATTATGTTCAGGTAATAAGTCCAACTGGCAGACAATGTTCAGACTTTGTTGCATTTGACACAAGAAAATTAGAAAAGGGAATTGAAAAAGGATTAGACTGGCAAACAACAAGAACATTCATGGGTAATACTTTCCCAGGACCAGGTTTGTTCTCTAAATTTTATGACACTGATCACGAGCCACTTGTTGAAGTAATAAGAGATACTGTTGGAAAACACGATACTTTTAATCTTGCATGTACTTCAAAGTATTATGAGGACTCGGGATATTTTGGTCATCCGAACTGTTCTGATAATTTAACTGAAAGTATGTCGAAATACGGTGTTCAGAAACAAAAAGGTTGGCATGCAATTAATTTGTTTTTTAACACATCTGCTGGAGGCTTAAATTCTGTTATTTCAGATGAGTCTTATTCAAGACCTGGTGATTATGTAATGTTTAAGGCTTTAAAAGATTTAACAATAGGAACAACAGCATGTCCAAGTGATATAGATCCATGTAATTCATGGAATCCAACTAATATATTTGTTAGAACTTACGACAAAAATAAAGAATTTAGAAAGTCATTTGGTTTTAGAATGAAAACAGACTCTGAAAATAAACTTACCAGAAATTCTGGCTTTTATGAAAGAACTTCAAAATTAACAAGAAACTTTGTTGATGCTAGAGGTTTTTGGCTTCCAAATGATTACACCAAACATGGTTTGGTCAATGAGTACAACGCTTGTAGAAATGATGCTGTATTAATTGATCTATCTTCTTTAAGAAAGTTTGAAATAATTGGTCCTGATGCTGAAGAGTTAATGAACTACACTCTTACAAGAAATATAAAAAAACTTTCTGTTGGACAGGTTGTTTATTCTGCAATGTGTTACGAAAATGGAATGATGTTCGATGACGGAACTCTTTTAAAATTAAGCGAAACAGGTTTTAGATGGATATGCGGAGATGAGTATGGTGGAGAATGGCTAAAAGAAATTGCAAAAAAAAAGAATTTTAATGCTATTGTTAAAAACTCCACAGATCAAATTAGCAATGTATCTTTGCAAGGTCCTAAAAGTAGAGAAATTTTAAAAAAAGTTATCTTTACACCACCAACTCAGCCTTCAATAGACGAGTTGGGATGGTTCAGATTTACAATTTGTAGAATAGAAGAACTTCAAGGTATTCCATTAATTGTTTCTCGAACAGGTTACACTGGTGAGTTAGGTTATGAAATTTGGTGTCACCCAAAACATGCGCCTGAAGTTTGGGATAAACTAATGGATGCAGGTAAAAATGACGGTTTAATACCAGCTGGTTTTGCTGCATTAGATAAACTTAGAATAGAGGCAGGTTTAATACTCTTTGGTGCTGAATTTGATGGGGAACAAGATCCCTTTGAAGCAGGTATAGGTTTTGCAGTTCCATTAAAAACTAAGGAAGAAGATTTTATTGGTAAAGAAGAATTAATTAAAAGAAAAGCTAATCCTCAAAAGAAATTGGTAGGACTAGAACTTAATGGAAAAGAAATAGCAGGCCACGGAGATTGTGTTCATATTGGAAGATCACAGGTTGGTATAGTTACTAGTGGATGCCTATCCTCTACTTTAAATAAAAATGTTGCTCTTTGTAGAATAGATGTTCAATATTCTGAAATTGGTACTGAAGTTGAAATAGGTAAAATTGATGGTCATCAAAAAAGAATTGGTGCTAAAGTTGTTGGTTTTCCATTCTATGATCCAACTAAATCTAGAGTAAGAGCTTAATAAAATGCCTAAAGAAAAAAAAACTTTATTAGATTTTTGGGAGGAACAAATGAGACAATCCCATACAGCAAGTAATTATTTTTTTCGAAAGTCCCCTTCTCATTATCATATGATGCTACTTGTTATGTCTGCTCATAAAGAAAATAAAAAATTATCTGTTGAGGAACTTAAAACAAAATTATTTAAAACTTCTAGACCAAAATCTGCTTTAATAATTACAGAGGCTTGTGAGAAAGGATTCTTTCGTCTAGAAAAAACATCAACAGATCAGCGGATAAAAAATATAATTCCAAGCGAATCTTTTGTTGAGGAGTTTAACGAGTACCTGAATACATTAAAAAACATAAGTTATTAGCGATAAATTTAATTAAAACTAAATATCTAAATTATATATATAATTTTTAGTTCTATAAAAAATTATATTAATTACCAATACCAAAAAATAAAGTTTTGATATGACGACATTACCTTCTAAAGCGAAAGTAGTTATTATTGGTGGTGGAATACATGGTTTAAGCACTGCATGGAAACTTTCTGAAACATATAAAAATCCTGGTGATGTAATCGTTTTAGAAAAAAAAGATACAGCTGCAGGAGCTAGTGGAATTGCCTGTGGAGTTGTTAGAAATAATTATTTTCAACCAGCTATGAGAGAGCTTATGGCTCATTCAGTTTCAGTTTGGGAAAGCGATCCTAAAGCATTTAAATATAATCCTGTTGGATATATGCAAATATCACCGGAAGTAATGCATGAAGATGTAGCAAGTATTTATAACCAACAAAAAGCAATTGGATATGAATCAGTTTTTATAGAAGGCGAAAAAGATTGTTCAAATTACATGAAAGGTATTTTTGATGACTGGCAAGCTAAAGGTATTACTTCTGTTCTGCATGAGAAAAAAGGTGGTTATGCTTTTAATAAAGATTCAATTAAAGCTCTTGAGAGTAAAGCAAATTCAAATGGTGTAAATGTTCATAAAGGTGTAACCGTAACAGGTTTCAAAAGAGGTAGTAATAGTAATGCGGTAACTGGAGTAGTAACAAATTTCGGCACTATAGAATGTGATCAGGTAGTTGTTGGAGCTGGTCCATGGGTAAGAGATTTTTGGAATATGCTTGAGCTACCAAAATCTACAGAGATCAAAGGCAAAGATGGAAAAATGCATGAAGTTGAAATGTGGAAATATTGGTTTTTACAAGAGGGTGTTTTAGGTGTTGATGCAGATTATTTAAAAACTAATGATGGTAAACAGCCTCCAGTAATACACGTAGATACAGATGCACCTTTATACTCAGATAAAGATAAAAAGTTAATCACTGATGAGCTTTGGGGTATTTATTATAAGCCTGACATAGAAGGCTTGGGAGTTCAAGGAGGAACTTCTCCATATATTGTTCAAAAACATTTTGATAAAGTAAATGTTGATCCATATGGAATTGAGTCCCCTGAATATCAAACAACTGACAAATTTGCTGATATGTGGACATCAGCACTTGCACATATTCAAAAAAGATTTGAGGGAAAATCTGATTTGTACAGAAAAGGTCCATCTGGTGGTCTTGGTTGTTTAACCCCAGACTCTTTCCCAATATTTGATAGATTTTTTGAAAATGTTTATATGATTGCTGACGCTAACCATGGTTATAAAATGATTGGTGTTGGGCATTTGGTTGCGCAAGAAATTTTAGGTCAAGAAAGTGACTTATTAAAACCGTTTAGATACGATCGTTACGCTAAGGGGGAACTTCACCCCACTTCGAACAGTCCGTTTCCTTGGAGTTAGTTTATCTAAGTAGACAAACGTTTTTTTTTCAGTTACCTTTTTGGTCTAGAAATTCAAAAGGGGGAAAATGACTGATTTAGAAAAACATGTAAATCAACCAGGTAGAGCAAAGCTGGTTAAAAAAGTTAGAGAAAAAATCAAAGAATTAGGAATAACTTACATTTATTTTCAATTTATATCTGTTACAGGCAGAGTTGTTGGTAAAGGAATACCAGCAGATCATTGGGAAAGAACTGCAGAAAAAGGTTTTCAATTAGTTTATGGATCGACTGCAAATTTATTTTTAGATCGTCATAATAATTACATTGGCTATGGACCAGAAGCAATGGAGTTGGTTGGAATTCCAGATCCAGAAACCTTCGTACAGTTACCATGGGATAAAAGAGTTGGAAGAGTATTTTGTACATGTTTTAGAAACCGAGAAGAAAGAGAAAATCCAGGAGGTCACCTTACATCTGATTGCAGAGGAAATTTAAGAATTTTCATGGATGAATTTCAAAAAAAACATGGACTAGAGTTAAGAGTTGGAACTGAACCAGAAATGATGTGGTTAACTAAAAATGATGATGGAACACCGACTGGCAAAGGTTTTTCAAAACCATTCTGTTATCATATTGACCAATTTGAGTCATTGAGACCTGTTTTTATGAAGGTGATTGAATATTCTAATGCTATGGGCTTAGACATGATACAAGGTGATCATGAAGATGCTCCAGGACAATTAGAATTAAACTGGACTTTCGACAATGTCTTAAGAAATGCAGATAGACTATCTACTTATAGGCAAATTTGTGCTCAAGTAGCTAGAGAACATGGTCTAATAGCTTGCTTTATGACAAAACCATTCATGGGTGTATCAGCAAGTGGTTGTCATACCAATATGTCTTTATGGAAAGGTGGAAAAGTTTCTGTAAACAAGTTAGGTCATAAATCTTTACCAGGTGTTGATGAAGTATTTAGCTATGTTTCAGGTGGAAAAAATACTTTCATGCCTGATACTAAAGATCCTCAATTGCCTGGAAAAATTGGATTACAATCAATAGCAGGAATTATGAAACATTTACCAGCATTAACTGCTCTTGGATCTTCAACTGTAAACTCATACAGAAGATTATGGGACCAAGGATTTTGGGCTCCTGTTTATGCTGACTGGGGATATCAAAACAGAACTTGTGGATTAAGAGTGTCTGCTCCAGGAAGATTTGAATATAGATCGGTGGACTCTATGCATAATCCTTACTTATTAGGTGCCGCTTTATTAAAAGCATGCGATGAAGGTATTAGTAAAAAAATGAAACCTGCAGCTCCAGAGTCTAGAAATATTTACGAAGCTCAAAAAGCTGGAAAAGATGTTAAAAAACTTCCATTAAGTCTGGGTGAAGCTTTAGATAGACTTGCAGAGGATGAAGTAATTAAATCTGCAATGCCAGATGAAATGTACAAAGTTTTCCATTGGTATAAAAATGATGAGTGGGAAAGATTTCTGGGTGCAACCACTCAGTGGGATTTGGATACTTATCTTGATTGTCTGCCGTAGGTCATTAATAGAAAGGGTATAAATATATTATGTGTGGAATAGCAGGTTTAATTCATAGAGGAAAGTCCTCTAATGTTGGGAGTGAGTTGCAAGGAATGCTTCAAGCTTTAAAACATAGAGGTGAAGACTCCACTGGATATGCCTTATACGGCGATACGGATGGCAAGCATTTTATAATGCGTTTTAAAGTTGGTGAAAACGTTGGTGAAGGCTCTTCTTCTGTTATGGAGGATGTTTCTGTTTATGATGAAAGAAAAAAGATAGTAGATCAAACTTTAGCTGATTTAGGGGCTAAAATAGTTAAAGAAGAAAGAACTTTACCATACTCTTTAAGATATGAAATAGATTATGATGTGAAAGACCTTCTTAATTTTTCTCAAACTATTGAAAGTATTCCAGGTGTTGAAATTCTATCTATGGGTAAATCACTAGAAGTTATTAAAGATCTTGGAAATGCAAAAGCAGTTTGCGATAGGTACTCTTTAGATAAACTTGTAGGAACCCATGCGATAGGTCATGCTAGAATGGCAACTGAGTCTGGTGTTGATATTAAATCTGCTCACCCATTCTGGGGTTACCCTTTTAGTGATGTTTCGGTGGTTCATAATGGGCAATTAACAAATTATTGGAATAATAGAAGAGCACTGGAAAATAAAGGCATGAGATTTATGTCTGAGTGTGATTCAGAACTTATAGCAGTTTACATTGCACAAAAAATGAGAGAAGGAGCTTCGCTTGAAGAGGGAATGAAAGATTCTTTAACTGGTCTTGATGGTGTATTTACTTATTTTGTTGCAACTAAAGATTCTTTGGGAATGGCAAAAGACACAATGGCAGCAAAACCTTTAGTTCTATATGAGTCAGATGATTTAGTGGCAATGGGATCAGAAGAAATTGCTATAAGATCAGTGCTTCCACAAGAAATTGATACTTACGATCCATTTGATGGGGAGGTTAAAGTATGGCGAATTTAAAAAACGTTACTAAAAAAACTAAAGCCCAAGAGATGGGTATGCACACTGAGGTACTTACAGGTAGAACCCAGCAGAAATTTTTTAATCCTGACGAAGCTGAAAACTTTTACTATTTTGGAACTTATGATGTTGATTTTAATAAAAGAACAGATTTAGACGTAAAAGATATGACTGCACCTGAGGCTAATAAAGAGATAGATAATTTAATGAGCCAAGGTTACGGGACTATTGTAATAAAAAATCCTCAAGGAAAGCATAGTCTTGGTGTTGGTATTCTAAATAAATTAAACCTAATTTTTGAGGGAAGCTTGGGATATTTTGGAATGGGTTCATGTGATGGTCCTATAGTTAGAATTAATGGTAGAGTTGGATGGTCATGCGCGGAAAACTTAATGGCAGGAAAAGTTGTGATTGAAAAGAATGCAGGATCATGCTTTGGAGCTGCTATAAGGGGTGGAGACCTAATTTGCAAAGGTAGCGTTGGAGCAAGAACTGGTATAGATATGAAAGGTGGGACTATCATAATTGGTGGAGATGCTGGTGCCTTTACAGGTTTTATGATGCAAAGAGGAAGAATTATTATCCTTGGAGATGTAGGAATAAACCTTGGAGACTCAATGTATGATGGGACAATTTTCGTAGGTGGAGAAATAGGATCATATGGTAGTGATGCAGTAGATTCAGAATTAACATCAAATGACCAAGATTGGTTAAAAAGGAAACTTAAAGTTGCTGAGATTGGTGAAAATTTTGATGTAAGTAAAATGAAAAAAATTGTAGCGGGTAAAAAACTTTGGAATTATGATAACTTGGAACCTACAGAGAAGAAGGGAGCAATTTAATGCCTAAGAAAAAGTCAAAAAAAATTAAAAAAAATGGAAAAGGCGTTGGTGGAAAAGCTGACGTTCACGTTCATGAAGAGGGTAAAAGGAATAAAAGTTTATTAGGGCATAATGCTATTTTTACTCCAGAAGTAATTGACGATATTCATATTAAATCTCAATTAGGAAGATACAGAATGCGTGGTATGGCGCTAATGAAAAAAATTCCTACATTCGATGATCTAGTTTTCTTACCAGGAACATTGACAAGATTTGTAATCGAAGGTTATAGAGAAAAATGTGAAACTAAAACTGTAATTGGACCAAGATGTGAAAATCCAATTGAACTAGATATACCTGTGTACATTACTGGTATGAGTTTTGGTGCGCTTTCTTACGAAGCAAAAACTGCTTTAGCAAGGGGAGCAACAATGGCTGGTAGCGCAACATGTTCAGGAGAAGGTGGAATGATACCAGATGAAAGAAGATATTCTGAGAAGTGGTATTATCAATGTATTCAATCAAGATATGGATTTAATCCTCATCATGCACAATTAGCTGATGGTATTGAAGTTTTTATTGGACAGGGACAAAAAGTTGGAATGGGTGGTCACTTAATGGGCCAAAAAGTAACTGACCAAGTTGCTGAAATGAGATCTTTGCCATCTGGTATTGATCAACGATCTCCTGCTAGGCACCCAGACTGGTTAGGTCCAGATGATTTAGCTTTAAAAGTAGAAGAGCTAAGACAATTAACTAAAAATAAAGTACCAATTCAATTAAAGCTTGGAGCATCAAAAGTTTATGATGATGTGCGTATGGCTGCTAAATGTGATCCTGACTCTATTTATCTTGATGGAATGGAAGGATCTACTGGAGCTGGTCCTCATATCGCCGCTGCAAATACCGGCATTCCTGGTATAGCTGCAATTCGAGAGGCAAGAAGAGCAATTGACGATGTTGGTAAAACTGGAAAAGTAACATTAATTTATGCTGGTGGTGTAAGAGACGGTGCAGATATGGCAAAAGCCTTAGCTCTAGGAGCGGATGCAATTGCGATTGGTACTGGTTCAATGATCGCATTAAATTGTAATAAAGATATTCCTGAAGCAAATTTTGAAAAAGAAATGGGAGTAAAAGCAGGTGAGTGTTATCACTGCCACACTGGAAGATGTCCAGTAGGTGTTGCGACTCAAGATCCAAAATTGAGAGCAAGGTTAAATCCAGATGACGCAGCTCTTAGAGTTTATAATTATTTACATTCTATGACTCTAGAGGCTCAACTTTTAGCAAGAGCTTGTGGTAAAACAAATATCCATTCTTTAGAGCCTGAGGATTTAGCTGCACTAACATCTGAAGCTTCAGCATTAGCAAAAGTACCACTTGCAGGAACTAACTACACAGTCGGAGTTGATAACTATCATAAAATATAAGGGTAATAACTATGGCTAAAAAAAAGGGTAAAAAGTTAGTTAAAGCACAAGAAAAGGAAATTAAAGGTCAATTAGGAAAAAAAGCAGAAACAGCTAGAGAAAAAATGATCGGTCAATCAATCGGTTACCGATACGATGTAAATCTTTTACCTGACTACAGTAAAATCACTCCATTTCTAAAAAAATATATAGAAGCTATGGGTTGGGATGATTTAAATTGGCTTGAAGATGTTCATATGGGATATGAGGAAGATAGACCTGCAGTATTCTGCAGAAATGCAAATGGATGGGTTACTATTCCAAAATCAATCAAGCTACCAAATAATCAACAAGACAGAGATATGATTGCAAGAGAACTTTTGGTTAAATTTCAAATGTCTCCAAAACACCCTCTTGTTGATTTGAAAAAAGCTTATCTAAAATTTTAAGTTTACAATCATTAGTTGATAAATTTTAAAAACTAAGCGTTCGTGCTTAGTTTTTGAGTATTTTATGTTTGTATCGAATCACAAAATTTAATAGGATTTCTTATAACTAATATGGAGAGAGAATATGACTGATCAGTTGACTGCTCTTACAACATTATTTACAGAGTTTTACTACTGGGTAACTGTAGTACTGATGTTTTTAATTCACGTCGGTTTCTGTATGTATGAAGTTGGGGCTTCACGATACAAACACCATCAACATACTCTTATGAAAAATACTATGCTGATACCATTGGTAACGGTAACGTGGTTTTTATTTGGTTGGTGGATTTACTGGGCTTTTCCTACAGGACCGGGTTTAGCACCATCAATTATGAATGAAAGCACCGCTCTCATTACAGACGAGTCCGCATTTAGTGCAACATGGTATACGGCAACAAGTGATTTAATGGCTGTAAATCTAGGAGACCATATTTCTGGTGTCTTCTGGGCTGCATTCTTATTATTCTCATGGACTGCTGCTTCTATCGTATCAGGAGCAATTATTGAAAGAATTACAACTTTTGCATTTGGAATTTTAGCAATTGCAATTGGATCTGTATTCTGGGTAATAGATGCAGCCTGGGGATGGCACTTTGATGGCTGGATGTTAAAACTTTTAGGATATCATGATGCCTATGCATCAGGTGTAATTCATGCAATTGCAGGTGGATTTGCTTTGGGTGTTCTGATGGTTTTAGGACCACGAATTGGAAAATTTTCATCAAGTGGCGAACCAAGAAACATTGGGCCAAGAAATCCTTGGCTAGTAACAATTGGGTTATTTCTAATTTATACTGGCTTCTGGGGCTTCTACGCAGCATGTAATATACCAATCTTTGACCTTGGACCTGAGTACGGTATGGAAGGAATAAGTTATTGGACAGCTACAAACATATATGTCACTCCTACTACACTTAGCGGTATTACTTTTAACTTCTTGATGTCACTGTCAGGAGGATTATTAGCCGGTTATTGGATTGCTAAAGGTGATCCGTTCTGGACTTACTCAAGTGGACTAGCGGGTATTATATGTGCTTCAGCTGGAAATGATTTATATCATCCAATTCAAGCTATGATCATTGGTATGATCGGTGTTGTACTTTCATATAAACTACATTATTGGGTTGAACGTAAGTTCAAAATTGATGATGCAGTTGGTGCGGTTGCAGTACACGGTTATGCTGGATTTATTGGTCTAGTGATTTGTGGATTTGTCTTAAATGGTTACCCAGCTTCTGGTTACAGTGTTGGCGCTATGTGGGACGGAACTACTTACGCTTCTATAAACCCATTAGGTCAATTCATCGGTGCATTAATAATGTTCGTTGTTCTTGGACTAATACCGGGCTATGTCATAGCTAGAGTACTTCATGGTATGGGTAAATTAAGAATCCCTCGTGAAGTTGAGATAGCTGGACTAGACTATGAAATAATGGAGACTGCTAAAGAAGACGAAAAGGCAGTTGCGTCCGCAACCAGGTAAAGGAGAGTAATATATGGCTACAGTTACAAACTGGATCGATCACCTTAACAAACCAGCTGAAGAGGTTGCTGGTGCTGTTTATCCTGGTGCTGGATCTAGTGAAGGTATACTTGTTATACTAGCTATAATTTTATGGGTTGGTTGGCATGTTTTAACAGCTAAATCTGAGAGAGAAGAACTTGATAGACTAGCTAGAAAAAGACATGGTGCTAACGATCATAAAAGCAATATTACCGATTGGTAATTAAAAAATAAATTTGGGCGCTACTTAATTGTGGCGCCCTTTTTTTTTAGAAAAATATGGATAATAAAGATAACGAAGAACTAAGGCCTTCTAAAATGAGAGGAGTAGCTTTTCCAAAAGCTAAGTATGGAGTGATAGCGGCTATTATCATCATTGTAGTTGTAAACCTTATCTATTATAAAGAATTTTTTTTATCGTTAATTAATTAAAAATCTAAAATCTATGTGTGGAATTGTCGGAATATATTTGAAAACAAAAAAATTTGAGAAAAATTTAGGTAAAATGCTATCAGGTATGCTTAACAACATGGAGTCTAGAGGGCCGGATAGTGCAGGCTTTGCTATATATAAAAATTCAGATAAAAAAGAATATAAATACTCTTTGTGCATTAATAATTTAAATTTTGTTAAATTTAAAAAAAATATTACAAAAGAAATAAAAAATTTAAAATTAAATCAATACTCAGATCATATAATTGTAAAAACACCAGAAACACCAAAAAAATTTATCAAGTTTATCAATAAACAATTCCCTGAAGTTTCAATTGTTGGATATGGACATTCTATTGAAATTTTTAAACAAGTTGGAAATCCAAAAGATGTAGTTAAAAAATTTAATTTAGAAAGTTTTAGTGGCACGCATGGTATTGGTCATACTAGAATGGCAACAGAAAGTGCAATTACCACTGATGGCTCTCATCCGTATTCAACTGGAGAAGATGAATGTTTAGTTCACAATGGTTCTTTATCTAATCATAATAATTTAAGAAGAGAGCTGAAGAAAAAAGGAAATACTTTTACCTCTGAAAATGACACTGAAGTTGCCGCCGGTTACGTTTCGAATAGTCTCTCAAATAATAATTCCTTAAAAAAAACTCTTGTTTCAGGTCTAAAAGACCTGGATGGTTTTTATACATTTATAGCGGGAACGAGAAAGGGATTTGCAGTGGTGAGGGATGAAATTGCATGTAAGCCTGCAGTAATCGCTGAAACAAAAAATTATGTTGCTATCGCGTCCGAATTTCAAGCGATGGCTCATCTTCCTGATGTTAACAATGCAAAAATTTTTGAGCCAGAACCTGGTATTGTGTACTCTTGGGGAAATTAATGAAATTAGACTTAAAAAAATTAAAGTTAAGAAAAGTAAACGAACAGCTACAAAATATAGATAGAAAAAAAAATGATAGAAATTTTACTATAATTAATCCTGAAGGTAATCATGCTGTATGCGCCGGACTTACTGAAGAATTAAATATAAATATTAAAGGTCATGTTGGATATTATTGTGCCGGAATGAATCAAAAAGCAAATATTACAATCGAAGGTAACGTAGGGACTGGTGTAGCTGAAAATATGATGTCTGGTAAAGTTCATGTAAAAGGCAATGCGTCACAATCAGCTGGGGCAACTGCTCATGGAGGTCTTTTAATTATTGATGGTGATGCTAGTTCAAGATGTGGAATTTCAATGAAAGGAGTGAATATAGTTGTTAAAGGTTCAGTAGGTCACATGTCAGGTTTTATGTCTCAAGCAGGTAACTTAGTGGTATGTGGTGATGCTGGTGAGGCATTAGGTGATAGTTTGTATGAAACAAACATATATATAAAGGGTAAAGTTAAATCTCTTGGTGCAGATTGTGTTGAAAAAAAAATGGATAAAGAACATATAAAAAAACTAAATTTACTTTTGCAGGAAGCAAATATTAAAAATCAAAAAGCCGAAAGTTTTAAAAGATATGGTTCAGCGAAAAAGCTATACAATTTTAAAATAGATAATATTTCTAATTATTAATGATGAAAAAAAATAACAGAACTCACCCTCGTCAATCATGGACTTTTGATGAATATACAAATTCAGAAATAAGGAGAGCTGCAGCAACAGGCATTTATGATATTAGAGGTGGAGGGTCAAAAAGAAAACTTCCTCACTTTGATGATTTATTATTTTTAGGAGCATCAATGTCTAGATATCCATTGGAGGGTTATAGAGAAAAATGTACTACAAATGTTACTCTTGGAACTAAATTTGCCAAAAAACCACTTAAGTTAGATATACCAATTACAATTGCAGGAATGAGCTTTGGTGCATTATCAGGCCCAGCAAAGGAAGCTTTAGGAAGAGGCGCAAGTGCTGCTGGTACATCAACTACTACTGGTGATGGAGGAATGACTCCTGAGGAAAGAGGACAATCTAAATATTTGGTCTACCAATTGTTACCGTCTAGATACGGAATGAACCCAGACGATTTAAGAAAAGCAGATGCAATAGAAGTTGTTATAGGTCAAGGTGCAAAGCCTGGTGGTGGAGGAATGTTATTGGGTCAAAAAATAAATGATAGAGTTGCAAAAATGAGAACTTTACCAAAAGGGGTTGATCAAAGATCTGCATGTAGGCATCCTGATTGGACTGGACCTGACGATTTAAAAATAAAAATTTTAGAATTACGTGAAATAACAAAATGGAAAGTTCCTATCTTCATAAAAATTGCGGGTGCAAGACCATATTACGATACTGCTTTAGCAGTAAAAGCAGGTGCTGATGTAGTTGTCCTGGATGGAATGCAAGGTGGTACAGCTGCTACCCAGGAAGTTTTTATAGAAAATGTTGGTCAACCTACTTTAGCTTGTATTAGACCTGCAGTAGATGCCTTACAAGATTTAAATGCACATAGAGAAGTACAATTGGTAATATCAGGTGGAATTAGAAATGGAGCAGATGTTGCAAAAGCTTTAGCACTTGGAGCGGATGCTGTTTCAATAGGTAGTGCTGCAATGATAGCTATAGGTGATAATGATCCAAAGTGGGAAAAAGAATATAATAAGTTAGGTTCTACCGCAGGTGCCTATGATGATTGGCATGAGGGAAATGATCCAGCTGGAATATCAACTCAAAACCCAGCTTTAATGAAAAGATTAGATCCAGTTAAAGCTGGCAAAAAATTAACAAATTATCTAAAAGTGATGACGCTAGAGGCACAAACACTTGCAAGAGCTTGTGGAAAAAATAGTTTGCATAATTTGGAGCCTGAGGATTTATGTGCACTAACTGTCGAAGCTGCTGCAATGGCTAGAGTTCCTCTGGCAGGGAGCAATTGGATACCAGGAATAAAAGAAAAAAAGTGATTGATACAAATCTTTATAATTCATAAGATTAAATATGCCAAAAAATTTATCTAAGATAGCAAAAGTTAAAAAAATTAAATATTTTTTGATAAGTTTCGTGGATCTATTTGGTGTTTTAAGATCGAAATTAGTTCCAGCTCAAGCAATTGGAGATATGCAGAAAGATGGAGCAGGTTTCGCAGGTTTCGCGACATGGTTAGATATGACCCCAGCAGACAGTGATATGTTTGGTGTTCCTGATCCTGATAGCCTAATTCAACTACCATGGAATAAAGAAATTGGTTGGTTGGCCTCTGATTTATACATGGATGGTAAACCTGTTAAAGCTTCTCCAAGAATAATGCTTAAAGAGCAGATAAAAAAAATGTCACAAAAGAAACTTCAGATGAAATCAGGTGTTGAGTGTGAATATTTTTTGATTTCTGAAGATGGACATTCTTTGGCAGATAAAAGAGATATTCAATCTAAACCTTGTTATGACCAATCCGCTCTAATGAGAAGGTATGATTTAATAAAAGAAATTTGTGATTGCATGTTAGAAATGGGTTGGAAACCTTACCAAAATGACCACGAAGATGCTAATGGTCAATTCGAGATGAACTGGGACTATTCAGACTCTCTCATTACTGCGGATAGACATGTCTTCTTTAAATTTATGGTAAAAAGCTTAGCTGAGAAACACGGTTTACGAGCAACTTTTATGCCAAAACCATTTGGTAATTTAACTGGTAATGGTTGTCATGCTCATGTTTCAGTATGGAGTGGAAAAATAAATAAATTTTTAGATAATAAAGATCAATTAGGATTAAGTAAGCTAGCATATAATTTTTTGGGTGGAATTATGAATAACACTCAGGCACTTTCTGCTTTTTTTAATCCAACTATCAATAGTTATAGAAGAATAAATGCACCACCAACAAAATCTGGAGCAACATGGTCTCCAAGCAGTATTTCGTACACAGGAAATAACAGAACTCATATGATTAGAATTCCTGACAAAGGTAGATTTGAGTTAAGACTAATGGATGGTTCTGCGAATCCATACTTGCTTCAAGCAGGTATTATCGCTGCAGGACTGGAAGGAATTAATAAAAAATTAAATCCAGGAAAACCTCTCCATTGTAATATGTATGAAGATTATAAAAAATATCCTAAATTAAAAAAATTACCTAATGATATTAATCAGGCAATTAACATGCTTCAAAATAGTAAAGCACTTTCAAAAGCTTTTGGGTCAGATGTTATTAAAAGCTATATTAAACTTAAAAATTCAGAAATTAAAAATTTTAAAGCAAGAAATAATTTTAATAAAAGAAAACCAGTATCACAGTGGGAAAAAGATAATACTTTAGACTGCTAATCTATGACAATATTATCCAATGGGCATCAATGGAAATATAGTGAATTTATCGATAATAAAAATTATTCATTTAATAAAAAAGAAATCCTAAATTCTTTAACTTCATCAGAAATAGATGATGCTTATAAGAGTATTTCTGAGTGGAAAGGTTATTTTCCTACTCCCCTGCTTTCTTTAAATAAACTTTCAAAAGAATTAAATTTAAACAAAATTTTTTATAAAGATGAAAATAAAAGATTTGATTTAAAATCTTTTAAAGCTTTGGGCGGAGCTTATGCAGTAGAAAAAGTAACCAAAGGAAATAAAGATATAGTGGTATCAACAGCTACTGCTGGCAATCATGGAAGATCAGTTGCCTGGGGTGCTAAAAGATTAGGTTTAAGTTGTAAAATATTCATTAGTGAATTTGTAAGTGATGCAAGAGGCAAAGCTATGGCCGCACTTGGAGCAGATGTAGTAAAAGTAAAAGGTAATTATGAAAAATCTTTGATGGAATGCATAAAGCAGTCTACTGAAAATAATTGGCAAATAGTTCAGGATGTTGCTTGGAAAGATTATATGGTTATCCCTAAGTATACAATGGCAGGTTATACGGTAATGATGAAAGAGATTACTAATCAAATCCAGGAAGAGAGAATAACTCACATCATTTTACAGGCTGGCGTTGGTGGCATGGCTGCTGCCATGGTTGCAGGTATTGCAAGATATTTGAACTATGTTCCAACAATTATAGTAGTAGAACCGGATAGTGCCGCGTGTGTAATGGAAAGTATTAAAACTGGAAAAATAGAAAAAATAGATATTAAAAGAGAAAGCTTAATGGGTGGTATGTCTTGTGGTGAAGTATCATTGGTCCCATGGAAAATACTCAAAAATTCAGTTAAATATTGTATTAGTTTACCAGATGATGATATTGCAAAAACTATGAAACTACTTGGAAATTCAAGCTTTAGTGATGATAAAATAATTGCAGGAGAAAACTCAGCACCTGGCGTAATCAGTCTGATTACAAGTTGTGAAGATCAAGCAATTAAAGAAAAATTAGATCTAAATGAAAAATCTAATGTTTTGGTTTTTGGTTGTGAGGGAGATACTGATCAAGAAATGTATCAAAAGTTAATTAACCAAAATTAAACCAATGAGTAGCACAGGTATTTTTTGGATAAGAGAGGATTTTAGAATTGAAAATAATCCTGCTTTATCTTTTGCAACACAAAATCATGATAATGTAATTGCATTATATATTTATAATAATAATGATTTTGACAACAAAAGAGAAGCTCAAAAATGGTGGGTTTTTAAATCTCTAGAAACTTTAAAAAAAGAATTATCAGACTATAAAATTAATCTTGAAATAGTAAAAGGTGACGAATTAGAAATTTTTTCTAAATTTAATAAAAAAGATAAACTTTCTGTTTATTGGAATAAAATTTATGAGCCAGATGTTATAGCCAAAGGAAAAAAGATACGTGAATTATTTATTAAAAATGAAATCAATTATAAATATTTCAAAGGAAATATTTTGAATGAATTTCAAGAAATAACAAAAAATGATGGAACTCCCTTTAAAGTGTTTACTCCATTTTGGAGAAATGCGGAGGAAGTATATTTAAATCATCCTCCAAACAAAAATTATATTGTTAAAAAAAAAATAAAAAAGATTTCATATTTTAAAAAGTGTATTGAGGCAAAGAATATCTTGCCAAAAAAAGATTGGTATGAAAAATTTGAAAAATATTGGAAAGTTTCAGAAAATGACTCAAAAAAAATTCTTAAAAACTTAATTGAAAATAAAATTAAGGATTATGGTACTTCTAGAGATATACCGTCTGTTGAGGGAACCTCTAAATTATCACCTTACATCAAACATGGTCAAATTCATGTGGGGAGTATTTGGAAAAAATGTTCTGAAATTAAATCAAAAGGAATTGGTTATAGAAAATATATTAATGAACTTGGTTGGAGAGAGTTTTCACATAGTTTAATTAATTATTTCCCAGAATTCTTAAAAGGTAATTTTAGAAAGGAATTTAATAAATTCCCTTGGGTAAAAAATGAGAAATTCCTAAAAGCATGGAAAAGAGGAATGACCGGTTATCCTATTGTCGATGCAGGTATGAGAGAATTGTATGAGACTGGATGGATGCATAATAGAATAAGAATGGTTGTTGGTTCATTTTTAGTTAAACATTTAAGAATTAATTGGACTGAAGGTGAGAAGCATTTTAGAAATTGTTTATTAGATTTTAATAAAGCAAATAATGTTGCTCAATGGCAATGGGTGGCTGGTTGTGGTGCAGATGCTGCACCCTACTTTAGAATATTTAATCCAATACTTCAGGGTGAAAAATTTGATAAAGAAGGCATTTATGTAAAAAAATGGGTCCCTGAACTAAAAAATGTTCCAAATAAATTTATTCATAAGCCATGGGAAATGGAATTAAAGTATCAAGAAGCTATAAAAACAATTATTGGTAAAGATTACCCAAATCCTATTGTGGTTCACGAAAAAGCTAGAGCTGCAGCTCTTGAAGCATTTCAATCTTTGAAGAAAAAATAAATTAATTTTATTCACCTATAAAATGATGAATTATAATTCTTTTTTGAGCTTCTAATCTATGTTCAAATAAATATATACCTTGCCAAGTTCCAAGTAACAATTCACCATCTTTCACACTTAGAGAAATTTGATTATTTGTTAATGCGGATTTAATATGTGCAGGCATATCATCTTTTCCCTCTGTAGTATGAACATATAGTTTGTTGTCCATAGGGGCTAATTTATCAAAATAATTTATTAAATCTGTTTGTACATCTGGATCTGCATTTTCTTGAACAATTAATGAGGCGCTTGTGTGCTGAATACTTAAATTAAGAATACCATTTTTAAAGTTATTTTGACCAATCCAATGAATTGTATCATTAGTAAACTCATATAACTTTTGGCCATTAGTCTTAATTTGAAGATTATAAAATTCTTGTTTTATCAATTATACTCCTTCGATGTAAGCTCATACAAACGACTAATGGTTCGTTTAAATGGTTTTTCTAACAATCTTGAAGAGGTAAATTGATCTAAATTTAGATCAGCTGTAACTGCTAATGAAATATTTTTATCATAAATTACATCTAACAAAGTGATAAAACGTTGCTGTTGATTCGAATTTACATCATTAAATTGAGGTATTTGATCGATTACCATAAATTTACAATTTTTAACAATTTCTAAATAATCTTCCGCTCCTAAATTTTGATCACAAAGTTGATTAAAGTCAAATCTAATAATTCCCTCATAAAAGTTCTCTATTTTAAATTCTCTTCCCTTCACATTAATTTTTATTGAAGATTGTTTTTTATCCTTTGTTATGGTTCTAAAAAATTTATTAATCTTAAAATTGGTTTCTTGATTAAGTGGAAAAAAATATCTTTGTTTTTGATTATCATTAGATTTTCTATAATCATCATCAATTTTTAATTCATACTCGATTGATTGATCTTCCATTATTTTTATAAAAGGTATAAATTGTTCACGTTGAAGACCTTCTTTATAAAGTTCTGAAATTTTAGTGTTTGAAGTAAGAATAATTTTAATATCTTCTTTAAATATTTGTTCAAATAGTTTTCCTAAAATCATTGCATCAACAATGTTTGTTACTTGGAACTCATCGAAATAAACTAATGAAGCTTTTGATTTTAAATTTTTAACAAATTGATTGATTACATTTTCTTCATTTTTTTCTTTTTGCTCATGAACAAAATCATGAAAACCCAACATAAATTCATTAAAATGTTTTTTTAATTTTTTTTCTTCAAGATGATCATAAAAGAAGTTTAAAATCATTGTTTTACCAACCCCTACACCACCATATAAGTAAAATCCTTTTTTAGTTTTTTGTCTGGAAAATAATTTTAAAAAAAATGATTTATAATTACTATTATAGTAATCATCTAATTTTTTAATAACTTTGATTTGATTAGGATTAACTTCAAGATCTTGATTTTCACAATAAGATATGAATTCATTTTCAAATTTTTTTAGCATCAATTTTTTTTTTTAAAATCAATACCATACTCTGATCTTGGTCCTTTCCTTAGCCCAAATGGACCTGAGATAAACAAAGTTAATGGTTTGGTTCCTGGTTCCAAATCTACTCGATGTAAATTATTTGCTGATCTGAAACCAATATACCCTGGTGGACGCCAAAACTTGCCAGTACTTAATGTTTCCCAATAACCTCCTTTTAAGATTACAGTAATATAAGGGAATGTATGATTATGTACTCCTTCTCCGTGATCATCTGCTAGCATCTCATGAATTAATATATTAAATGGAAACCATTTAGGTCTATGCCTCATCAAAACATAGTATCTATTCATCCATGGTTTTGCCTCTTTAAATTTAGGATGCGAAGGTCCTCTATCTAATACAATTTTTTTTCTGCCAATCTTTTCTAAAAATTTTAAGAACATGTTTAATTATATTGTACAATTGAACCATTTTTTACTACATATAAATTATTGTTAAATATAAATGGTTCGGAGACCAATCCACTAGAAACTTTCTCAATTTTAATTACTTTTCCATCTTCAATCCCAGCTTTTATTATTTTACCATCTGAGTTAGTTAAAAATAAATTTTTGCCACCAATTACAAAACCTACTGGATAAATATTTTTTCTTTTTTTATCTTTGTAATTCAAAAATAGATCCGTAATTCGAATTATATTTCCATTGGTTTTGTCAATTAAATGTAAATAACCCTCGTTAGAAATTGTGAAAATGAAGTTTCCAACCAAAATAGGTTTTATATTAGAATTAACTTTATTTATCCAATTGGTAGTTCCTGTCTTTAAATCAATTGAATAAAATTGGTTTCTGTTGTTTGAAAAAAATATTGAATTTCCATCTGATACTAGTTTTGAAATTTTAAAATTATAAGTTTCATTTATTATTGAACTACTCTGTGTAGGTAGTTGCCACGTAATTAAACCAGTTTCTATATCTACAGCAGTAATATCTCCGATAGAATTGCTAAAAATAACATTATCATTAAAAATTATTAAAGAGTATTTAGTATTTGAGATTTTAAATGAATCATCTGTTTGTAAATTCCAACATTCTGAACCGTCTTTGATCTTGTAGCATCTCAAAATATTTTTGTAATCGACAACAAATATTTTATCTTTATACTTTTTAATATTTGAATTAAATGGATACTCGTTATTTTTTGACCAGTTTAGTTCCCCAGTACTAATATTCACAGAATAATATTTTGCTATACTGTCAGCCACTAAAAGATTTTGACCATCTACTAAGAAGTTAAGCTTTGGTTTTAATTTTTTTTCAGTCTTTGAATAATGATTTTTTTTCCAAATAACTCTATAATTATTATCATACCTTAAAATTGAACCCTTTTTATCAAAAAATATAATTCCATTTGTTAAAAATATCGGCTCTAAATCTAATTGATTTAGCTCCTCTAATTTTGAAAATTTAAAACTACCAGACTTTTTTAAATCACCTTTGTAATTTTGCAAACCAAGATTATTTTGGTTATCAACTTTTTTATTACTAGTTTTTATTGAAGATAGGTCAAATTTTAAATCTTGATTAAATTCTGTAATATTTGGTCTATCTTCTGAAAAAACTTTTGTTATTTTTATATCATTTTCTAATTTAATTTCTTTGTCTTTCCAAATTCTAGAATTTTCATTAAATGAACAGTTATTAAGAAAAAATAATACAATTAAAGTAAAAATTAATTTATTCACTTAAATCTCTATTCAATCTTTTCTCTGCTTGTAGTCTTATATCTAGATTTGAATTTTCTAAAGTCAGTATTTGATTGAAAAATTCTTTAGCTTTTTGATTTTGATTGTTCGCATAAAAGTACTCTGCCATCAAATATAATGAATGAGATTTCCAGACACTTTTGGAGTTGATAAGTGGATTTAATATATTTAAAAGATGACTTTCTTGAGCAGTATCTGCATTGTAGAGAGCTTTTTTATATATTATTAAATTTTTAATCTCACTGTCAAGTGAGGTGTCCTTTATCAATAAATCAAATAATGAATTAATTTTAGACTGATCGGATATTAGATTGTTATCTATAATAAAATATAGTGATAACGGTGAATAAGTTGGGTCTTTTTCGTTAATTATTTCAATTAAACTGTTAGAGGTTTGATCCTTTGTTTTTTCAGAATAATCTATTGTTATTGAATTAAATTTATCTGATATTTCTTTTTTATTATTTGCTAAATACTTATCGTAACTAAAAACACAAATTATTATAATAATTAAAACAAGTATAACTGATATTAATTTACTTTTATTATTTACAAAAAAATTCTTAATTTTTTCATTTCTTGTATTAGTATTTATAATCGAGAAATCTTCGTCCATAGCTAAATCATATTCCTTAAAACGTACTGGAGAATGCCTCCATTTTTATAATACTCTAATTCATTTTTTGTATCAATTCTGCATAAAGTTTTAATTTTCTTTATTTCACCTGATGCATATTTAATCTCAACACTTACTTTATCTGAAGGATTAACGCCCTTCTCTATATCAATAATACTGATTAACTCAGAACCAATTAATTTTAGATTTTTTCTATTAACGTCATTAATGAATTGTAAAGGTAATATACCCATTCCAATTAAATTTGATCTGTGAATTCTTTCAAAGCTCTCGGCAATAACAGCTTTAATACCTAATAATTTTGTTCCTTTAGCTGCCCAATCTCTTGATGACCCAGTTCCATACTCTTTTCCTCCAATAACAACTAAATCTGTTCCCCTTTTTTTATATTCAACTACAGCATCATAAATGGGTAGAACTTTTTCCTCTGGGTATAACTTTGTAAAACCGCCTTCTGTACCGGGCGCCATTTCATTTCTAATTCTTATATTTGCGAAAGTACCTCTCATCATAACTTCATGATTTCCTCTTCTCGAGCCATAAGAGTTATAGTCTTTTGGCAAAATTTGATGTTCCATAAAATATTCACCTGTTGGACTATCTTTTTGAATACTTCCAGCTGGCGAGATGTGGTCTGTAGTAACCATATCGCCTAAAATTAATAATGGTCTTGCATCCTTAATTTCTTTAAATCCCTCTGGTTCATCTGGTAAAGAGTCAAAGAATGGAGGTCTTTTTACATAAGTCGAACCTTCATCCCATTTGTAGATGCTACTTTTATGAGTTTTAATTTTTTGCCATTGAGCTGGTCCTTCAGAAACATTTGAATATCTCTGTATAAACATCTCTGCATTTAACGACTGTTTTAAAGTGTCCTCTATCTCTTTATTTGAAGGCCAAATATCTTTTAAAAATACTTCTTTACCGTCTTTATCTAAACCTAATGCATCTTTATATAAATCAATCTCCATGTGTCCAGCTATTGCATATGCTACTACGAGTGGAGGTGAAGCAAGATAGTTTGCCTTAATATGTGGCGAAATTCTTCCCTCAAAATTTCGATTACCTGATAAAACTGAAACAGCATAAATATTTTCTTTTTGAATTGCTTCTACAATATTTTCCGGTAGTGGACCTGAATTTCCAATACAAGTTGTGCATCCATAACCAACTAAATTAAATCCTAATTGATCTAAATAAGTATTTAATCCTGCCTTTTCTAAATAATCGGTTACAACTTGAGAGCCAGGAGCTAATGAGGTTTTTACCCAAGGTTTTACTTGCAAACCTTTTTCAATTGCTTTTTTGGCCAAAAGTCCTGCACCAATCAAAACATTGGGGTTAGAAGTATTAGTGCAAGAAGTTATTGCTGCAATTAATATTGAACCATCCTTAATTTCAAAATTAGTATCAGCTACTTTTGAAACTGATTTTTCATTTTTATTCGTAGATTCTTGCAATACTTTTTTAAAGGAACTGGGTGCTTCAGTTAAGAGTACTTTGTCTTGAGGTCTTTTGGGTCCTGAAATAGTTGGAACCACAGTTGACATATCTAAAGCTATGATATCTGTAAATTCTATATCATTACTTGCCCACAAGCCTTGCTCTTTAGCATAATTTTCAACAACATTAACTGTATGCTGGTCTCTACCTGAAAATTTTAGATACTTTAATGTTTCTTCATCTATAGGAAAAAAACCGCATGTTGCACCATATTCTGGTGCCATGTTTGCAATTGTTGCTCTATCAGCAAGTGTCAAATTTTTTAAACCTTCTCCATAAAACTCAACAAATTTACCAACCACACCTTTATCTCTTAACATTTTAACAACAGTTAAAACTAAATCAGTTGCAGTAGTTCCTTCAGGCATTTTGTTTTTCATCTCAAAACCAATAACCTCAGGTATTAACATTGATATTGGCTGACCTAACATACCTGCTTCAGCCTCAATTCCACCAACACCCCAGCCTAAGACTGACAAACCATTAACCATTGTTGTATGGCTATCTGTTCCAACCAAAGTATCAGGGAAAAGATATTTGTTTCCTTTAAACTCTGCTGACCAAACAACTTTTGATAAATATTCTAGATTAACTTGATGACAAATTCCTGTTCCAGGTGGAACTATCCTGAAATTATTAAATGCTTGCTGTCCCCATTTTAAAAACGAGTACCTTTCTCCATTTCTCTCAAATTCTATATCAACATTTTTTTCAAACGAATCTGCTTTGGCAGACTGATCTACCTGTACCGAATGATCAATAACAAGATCAACGGAAGATAATGGGTTGATAGTATTGGGATCCTTATTTTTATCTTTTACCGCTTCTCGCATTGCAGCAAGATCGGCTACTGCTGGAATACCGGTATAATCCTGAAGAAGTACTCTTGCGGGTCTATAAGCAATTTCAGTTTTAGATTTTTTTGTTTTAAGCCAATTTTTAATAGCTTCTATTTGAGATTTGGTAACACTCAAATCATCTTCGTATCTTAATAGATTTTCTAGTAAAACTTTAAGGGATTTAGGAAGTTTACTTATGCCAACTAGGCCGTTCTTTTCTGCTTCAGGTAAAGAGTAATATTTAAAATCTTTACTATCTATTGATATGTTTTTAAGTGAATTATAAGAATTTTTGTTTCCTGGCTTCATGTTATAAATAAAAAGTTAATATGCTTAATAAAAGAAGCAGTGACATAACATAATTAAAATAATTAATAAATTTCTGATTTGTCGCGAATTTCCTAAAGAATTTACCTAAAAATGTCCATAGTGTAATACTGGTTACTGAAACTAACAAAGCTAATATAATAATTTGAGTCGTATAACTTACGAAGGTTTCACCTGGATTAATGTAGGTAGAAACAAGAATGATCGAGGCAATAACTCCTTTAGGATTTAAAAATTGAAAAATAAAAGTTTCATGAAACTTAATTATATTTTTATTTTTGTTTTCCTGATCAGAGGGTCCTGAAAAAGAAATTTTGTATGCTAAGTAAATTAAAAATAAGGTTCCTAAATATTTTAACACCTCTTGGATTATTGGATAAAGCTTAAAAATATTTATCAGACCTAAAGCTAAGCAAAGTAACAAAAATGGAAAACCTAAGGTCACACCAATTATATGCGGTAGTGTTCTTAGAATACCAAAATTGAAACCAGAATAAAAGGCTACAAAGTTATTAGGACCAGGTGTAAATGCGGCTACAATTCCAAATAAAGTTATCGAAAGAATTTCAGGATGCATTATTAAGCAATAGGTAAACCATTCTCAGATTTTTGAGATGGATGAACCAAAATTACTTTACCCTCCTTGTCTATTGAACCAAGAATAAGCACCTGAGAAACTACACCAGCTATATTTTTTTCTGGAAAATTACAAACACCTATTACTTGTTTTCCTTTAAGATTTTTCTCATTATAATAATGGGTAATTTGGGCAGAAGATTGTCTAATTCCAATTTCTTTTCCGAAATCTACTTCAACAACCAAAGAAGGTTTTCTAGCTTTTTCATTTTTTTTTACTGAAATGACTGTCCCGACTCTAATATCAACTTTATCAAATATATCATACGTAATTTGTTCTTTCATATATTTAATATATAATAGATGAAAAATATGAGTACAGAAAATAATTCAAACAATTTATTTAATAATTCTGTTAAAATTTTAACAGACCTAATTCGATTCAAAACTATATCTGGAGAGGATAATACAGCTTTAATTGATTACTGTGATGATATTTTAAAAAAAATAGGTGCTACCTCTTTTAGAACTTATGATGATGAAAAAAAAAGAGTAAATCTATTTGCAACTATTAAGGCTAAAAATTCTAATAATAAAAAACCAATAATTTTGTCAGGCCATACAGATGTTGTTCCCGTTTCAAAAGGTTGGAGCTCAGACCCTTTCACTGCAACAATTAGAGGTGATAAATTGTTTGGAAGAGGTTCATGTGATATGAAAGGTTTTATTGCATGTACTTTGGCATATGCTCCTATATACTCTAAATCTAATTTAGATAGAGATATTCATTTTTCTTTTACGTTTGACGAAGAAACAGCATGTATAGGAGCGCCAATTTTAATTGAGGAGTTAAAAAGAAGAAAAATTAAAGATGGTATTTGTATTGTTGGCGAACCTACGAATATGAAAATAATTGATGCACACAAAGGATGTTATGAATACACAACACATTTTAAAGGTCTAGCAGGACATAGTTCAGCACCTCATAAAGGCGTAAGTGCTGTTGAGTACGCATCAAAATATGTAAATAAATTAATCGAATTAAGAGAAAGACTTAAAGAGAGAGAGCCTAAAGATTCTATTTTTGACCCTCCACATTCCACATTATCTATAGGAGGAATATTTGGAGGAATAGCTCATAATGTAATCGCAGACAAATGTCATGTTAATTGGGAAACAAGACCTGTTGTAAAAGAAGATGGTGTATTTTTAAATCAGGAAATAGATAAATATGCAAATGAAGTTTTGCTTCCAAATATGAAAAAAGTTTTTCCTAACGCTTCAATTGAAAAAGATATTATAGGGGAAATAATTGGATTTGATAGAATGAGCAAATCAGATGCATGTGAATTAATTTCAAGCTTAACAGGTGATAATTCAAGGCAAGTTGTATCCTTTGGAACTGAAGCAGGTTTATTTCAAGAAATAGGTATTAGTACAGTCGTGTGTGGACCAGGTTCAATTGAACAAGCTCATAAAATTGATGAATTCATAATTTTAGATGAACTAAAAAAATGTTTAAAGCTTCTCGAAGGTATAAAAACTAAATCTATTTTGAACTAATAAAAAAGCCCATCACATAAAGTAATGGGCTTTGTTATAACTAAATTAAAGGTTAATTATTATCTTTTAGATATAGCCAGATGAACAACAGCACCTAATGATGCTCCTATTATCCAGGCATATCCTCCACCACCACCTAGATTAGCAAAGAAATCACCTAAACCTAAAACCAAAATGTTTGGCCAAACCGTTCCAACAGCAATATATCCTGATAGAATCCATGCCAAAATTGCTTTACGATTAAACCCACCGTTATAATGATATTTTGCACTTGCGCTATCATCAAACAAATCATCAACATCTAAATTTTCTTTTTTGATAATATAATAATCTACAATCATAATACCAAAGACTGGGGCTAAAATGGCACCAAGTGTATTTACAAATGGAAATAATCCCATTTGAGTAATAACAGCTACCCACATACCACCAATTACAAATCCAAAACCAGCGGTTATTAGTCCACCAATTTTAAAATTAATTTTGCTTGGTATTAAATTAGCTAAGTCATAAGCAGGAGGTATAAAGTTTGCAACCATATTAATACCAACCGTTGCAGCAAAGAAAGCAAATGCAGCAATTATTGTTAAACCTAGGTTATCAACTTTAGCAACCATTTCTGTTGGGCTTGCAACGTACTCACCAAAAATCGCAATTGTTCCACCAGTTATCATTAAAGTAATAAAAGAGAATAAAACTACATTTCCTACTAATCCCCATAGGTTACCTTTTTTCATTTCATCTTCATTTTTAACAAATCTAGCAAAGTCACCAAAATTGATTACTACAGCAGCAAAATATCCAACCATAATTGAAAATACTGCTAAGAAAGCTCCAAATGATCCTAAACCTTCAAAACCACCTGATCTTTCTCCACCAGAGAATATATTTCCAACTTCTGAAAATAATCCACCACCAGCTTTAACCCATATGACAATCATCAACAGTATCATGACAGCATAAACTGCTGGTCCAGCGAAGTTTAAAAATTTTTTAACAAGATCTATCCCTTGCCAAAATAGATAAACTTGGAACAATGAAACAAATATAAATGAAATCCACATTACACCTGTCATGCCTAGAAGCATTACTTCACCTTCTATTCCTGTAATACCTGTTATTAAAAGTGCCACAGCTGTTGAAGCAGCATAAGTTTGAGCTCCATACCAAAACATTGCAACAAGACCTCTTGCCATTGCTGGAAAGTTTGCACCAAAAACACCCATACTTACCCGAGCAAATACTGGATATGGAATTCCATGTTTTACACTCGGTTTACCTGATAGGTTTACAAGCCACATTATAAAAAATCCTGCAAGTATTAATGCAAGAAATACAGCCCAACCATTTAATCCAGACGCTAGAAACAAAGATGCTGCCAAAGTATAACCAAATAAACTTTGGACATCGTTTGCCCACACGTTAAAGATTTCAAACCAACCCCAATTCTTTTTATTAGCTGGAGTCGGCGCTAAATCAGAATTGTAGAGTTTTGACGATCTACTCATATTGATCTCCTATTGTTGTGGTTTAAAAAAATTTAAACCCGTTATCTCATTTAATTTCAAGACATTAGTTATTTTGAAATTCCTGTAAATAAATTGTAAAGAATTAAACCTAAAATGAACGCTAAGAATGATTTTTTTTAATTATAAAACAAAATTGATATTAATTACTCCAACCACCTACTGCTTTTACCTCTAAAAATTCTTCAAGACCATGTTCACCTGCCTCACGTCCAATTCCTGAATGTTTAAAACCACCAAATGGTGCATCAACAGCAATTCCTGCTCCATTTACGTCAACCATACCGGATCTTAATTTTCTAGCAACTCTTTGTACTTTTTTTGAGTCTTGGGTTTGAATATAATTTGTTAATCCATAAGCAGTATCATTAGCAATTTTTATTGCATCTTCCTCTGTTTCAAATGGAATTACAGATAAAACAGGTCCAAAAATTTCTGTTCTTGCAACTTCCATATCGTTATTAACATCTGCAAATACTGTTGGTTTTACAAAATAACCTTTATCTAATCCATCTGGCTTACCTGTTCCTCCGGCAACCAATTTAGCACCTTCATCAATTCCTTTTTGGATTAAAGATTGTATTTTATTATATTGAGTTTCTGAAATAACTGGACCAATATGTTCACCTTCTTTTTTAGGATCACCGACTTCAAAATTTTCAGTATATTTTTTTAATCTAACAATTGCCTCATTATACATAGATTTTTCAACGAGCATTCTTGTTGGCGCATTACAAGACTGTCCTGAATTTCTAAAACATCTCAGAGCACCTCTTTCAATTGCTTCTGGATCTGCATCTTTAAAAATTATGTTTGCACCTTTACCACCCAATTCTAAACTTACTCTTTTAAAGTCCTTAGCAGCATTTTGTGAAATTAGAGCTCCAGCTCTTGTTGACCCTGTAAAAGAAATCATATTAATATCCGGATGACTTGTTAGAGCATCTCCAGTTGTTGCTCCATCACCATTAACTAAATTAAACACACCTTTTGGAAATTTTACTTCGTCAATAATTTCAGCAAGTATCATTGAAGATAACGGTGCTAATTCAGATGGTTTTAAAACCATAGTGCATCCTGATGCTATTGCTGGCATTACTTTTAAACAAACTTGATTCATTGGCCAATTCCATGGTGTTATTAATGCACAAACACCTTTTGGTTCATAAATTAATCTTTGGTTAGGGGCGTGTTCTCCTAATGGTTTTTCAAATTCAAAATTTTTTAAATATCTAATGAATGATTTAATATGACTTGCTCCTGTCCCTGCTTGTAATTTTGTTGCAAAATCTTTTGGAGCGCCCATTTCAAGAGTTATAGCTTCTGCAATATCTGCCCATCTTTTCTTATAGTTTTCATAAAGTTTTTCTAATAATCCAATTCTTTCCTCTTTAGAGGAAAAAGCCCAAGAATCATAAGCATCTCTTGCTGCACTAACTGCTAAATCAACATCTGCTTTATTTCCTAAAGTAATTACAGCACAGTTTTCCTCTGTAGCTGGATCGATTACTTTAATTTCATCAGAGCTATTCGGCTTAACCCACGCTCCATTAATATAAAAATTTTTTTTATCTAACATGTTTTGAAACTATCCTTTCCTTATGATTTTGCAAATAAATTTGTTAATTCGTAAACAATTGTTGCAGCTGCAAGAGATGTCACTTCTGCATGATCGTATGCAGGTGAAACTTCAACCACATCAGCAGAAACTAAATTTAATCCTGATAAACCTCTTAGAACATTTACCATTTCCCTAGTTGTCATTCCTGCAATCTCTGGTGTACCTGTACCAGGTGCAAATGCTGGATCCAAAACATCAATATCAATAGATAGATAAAGTGGATTGTCTCCTACTCTTTTTCTGATTCTCTCTGCAATTTTATCTGTTCCTTCTGCTTGAAACTCATCACAATGAATTATTTTAAATCCAAAACTTTCATCATTTTTAATATCATCTCTACTATAAAGTGGTCCTCGAATTCCAACATGCATAGAAGCATCATCTAAAAATAATCCTTCTTCTCTGGCTCTTCTGAATGGAGTTCCGTGAGTATAAGGTGCACCAAAATATGTGTCCCAAGTATCTAAGTGGGCATCAAAATGAACTAAAGATACAGGGCCCTTATTTTTTTTATTTATTGCTCTTAACAATGGCACAGCAATAGTATGGTCTCCACCTAAACTTATAATTCCTCCAACCTTGTTTAATAAATCTGTTGCGCCTACTTCTATTTGTTTAATTGCTTCATCAATACTAAATGGGTTGCAAGCGATATCACCAGCATCAGCTACTTGTTGTATTTTAAAAGGCTCAACATCATAATTAGGATGATAATTAGTTCTCAAATGTCTAGAAGCTTGCCTGATGCTTTGTGGACCAAATCTTGCTCCGGGTCGATAACTTGTGCCAGCATCAAACGGAATTCCAACAATTGCAACGTCACAACTTTCCACATCTCTAAGTTCAGGTAATCTTGCAAATGTGCTTGGGCCAGCAAATCTTGGAACTTTAGTTCCGCTAACTGGTTGAATTGGATTTTTGTTTCTTTCTTTTTTCATTTTTTAATAATCTAAGATAATATTATCTCATCTAATTCGTCTATAATAATTTAATGAAAATTTTATTTTTATTTATTCTTTTTTTTCATATTTCGCATGTAAATGCTGATGAAATTTATAATCTGATAAAAATTCCAAATTTAGAAATTTATAAATTAAAGAACGATAATAATATTCGTTATTTGAGCGCAAAAGGTAATTTTAAAGTTGG
>CACOPB010000010.1 GCA_902628965.1 uncultured Pelagibacteraceae bacterium
AAAATCATTGTTTTTAAACTTAAAATTTGATTCATTTTTATTTAAAAATAAATATTTAAATTGTTGGGAGTATGAGATTATAACTAATACGGTACTTGGAATTAAAACTAATGAAAAATCCATAATTATTCACATAAATTTAGACTGTTAAACTAACTATAATTTGGTTTTGAAAAAATTAAAGCTGCGTAAAACCAGTAAAAGAAGCCATTAAATGTTGAGAAAAAAGATCCAGTTGTTTGTATTGGCCACACAAGAGTGATAAAAGCAATCAATATGCCTAAGTGAAATAGATACAAATTAGGTCTTGCAGACAAGACTTTTTTAAACTGAATTTTAAATATTTGAATTATTGCAAACAGAAATAATACAAATCCAACTAAGCCTGTCTCAGATAAAATTTCAAGATAAATGTTATGTGGATGTGTTGAACATCTCGATTTTGATCTGAGAGAATTAATTTTCTCATACTTTTCGTTTGCACATTCAACTCTAAAACTTTTTATACCAGATCCGATTAATTTATTACTTTTATATATTTCATAAGCAGTTAAATAATGTGCTCCCCATTGACTATCAAAAAAATTTTTATGTCCTTGGTAACTAACATCTGATTTTATAATACCTAATTGTTTAAAAGTTCTGTCAAAAGTACTTTTTCTTAAATTTTCATTTATTGAAAAAAAAATAAGAGAAGTAAAAGTTAAAGTTAAAAAAAATATAATTTTTTTTTTTATAGAAAAATTAAAAAAAAATATAAATAAAAAACAAAAAAATAAAAACATAATTCCAGATGCTCTTTCTCCTGAAAGGAGAATTACCAATAAGGTAATTATCAAATAAAAGAAAAATATTTTTTTATTATTATTTGAAAATAAGAACCATAAAATTGATATTAAAAAAACGTTCTTTAAAAATCCACCAACTATCAATTCATCACCAAAAGGTCCTGATAATCTCGATGATATTATATCACTACCAATATTTAGTTCCCTGGTATAACCGAATATATCTGTGCCAAAAACAAACTGTATTAAAGTATCTATTAAAATAAAATTTAAAGATATAAAAAAAATCATTGATAAATATTTAAAATTTTCTTTTTTTTTAAAAAAATATGTAAGTATTAAAAAAAATAAAACATACTTTAAAATTCCAAATAAACCTTTTGTGGATAAAAAAATATCTCTTGAGTGTATTATATTAAATATAAAAAAAATTAATACTAAAGAGAATAAAAATAATTTAATTTTGTGTTCTATAAAAATTTTTTTAATTTCATTTTTTTCTTCAATGAAAAAAAAAAATATGATGAAAAAAATATTTAAATTAATACCTAAATTTCCTAAAATAAGTGTGATCGGTAACAAAAAAATAAATTTTTCATATACCTTTGAACAAAAAAGATAATCAAAATTTTTTAATTGGATAAACATTTTTCTAAATTATCAATTTTATAAATAGATACCTTTATAAAGTTTTTATCCTTATAAAATGGATTTCTAGTTAAAACTTTTATTTTATCACTAACATATGTTAAATAAATACATCCCTCCAGCAACTTTGTAACCTTATTTGGTTTAAATGTTGTAATTAGATACTTTGGGTTTTCATTAATAACTATATTTAAAAAATATTTAACCTCATCTAAATCTTTTTCAATCTCAAGGTTTTCTATCCAATCAGTTCTTAATTGGTTAGTATTAAATAAAGATGTTGATCTAAAAGTATTAATTATTTTAACATTATTTGGAATTTTATTATTCACAATCTTTGCAACATTATAATATATTGCATTTTCATTTAGTACTTTTTCTCGCAACTTATTGTTTAATATTCCAGGTGCAAGAGAATAAACACCATACATTAATATTAATATATAAACAAAAAAATGAAATTTTAATAAAGGGTGAAGATACTTATAAAAAATATTTGAAAAATTTATACCACAAAAATATAAGTGAAAAATACCAAGATAATAAATGAATAAATAATATCTTGTATTTGGTGAACTTAATATAGAAGTACAAACGTATAAAATTAAAATAAATATTCTCAATTCAAATATTTCTCTTTCAGTTTTTTTTTTAAACATAAATAAAAATAATAAAGGTACACCTATAAATGTTGTAACTCTTTCAACAGACGGTGGAATAACTAAAAAAATTGGAAATAATTTTAAATAAATTATTCTTTCTAAATTATTTTTTCCAAGAGTTAACAAAGAAAATTCATTATGCCCTCTCAAATAATCTAAAAAATAATTCATGCCAGGTTCGGAAATGGGTATTGGATAAAACAATGTTTCAAGTATTGAAAAATTTAATGAACTTATTTTCCAAATAAATAGTGGTAAAATTAAAAATAAAAAAATTATTAAGGTATAAATAAAAAGAGTTTTAATTTTTCTAAGATTTACACATTTATAAATCAAATAGCAGTATAATAAAGATGATGAAATTATAAATGTAAATTTTACCAAATATGAAAAAGAAATTAATAATAAAACAAGAAAAATATTTTGACTTTGAATTGAGTTTTTATTCTTAAAACCAAAAATTAAGTTAAAAGCAAGTAAATTTGATGCAACACCAATCAATTGTGGTTTTGCTGAGCTAAAAATAAAAATTAAAGGAGTAATAGCAAAAATCAAAATTAATATTATTTCAATTTCTTTATTATCAAAATTACTCTTCTTAATGCCGAGGATTGTTCCAGTAATACTAGAGATAGCTATTATTTGTTGAGCTGCTCCAAATGAATCTGAGCCCAATAAAAGGCCTAAGCCAATCGTAGGTTCAATAATTCCGCCAAAAAAACCATGTAACCAAGTTAAATTTAATGGATTAGGAAAAAATCCTAAATTTAAAATTTGTAAAGGTATACCATAATGGTAATCTAATGAGTCAGCGTTTGTTGCTGGTGATAGAGAAATTAATATAAGACAAAAAGCAACAAAAAATAGTAAATAAAATTTAACTAAATATTTTGATACAATTGAAATTAAAAAATTGAATTTTTTTACTATGTAAATTAGTTGAAGTATTCCAAGTATTACAATTAATAGACAAATTATATAGGAAAAAATAATTTGATAAAAATTAAATATAGAACTGAAATAAATTGGAATTGAAATAAATAATAATCCAAAAAGACTATAATGGAATTCTTTTAAATTGACATTTTTAAGTATATTTTTTTCGCATGTTATTTTTCCAAAATTGTATATCCCTAATAATAAAATGATGTTAACAATCAAAGACTGCGGTGAATTGATATCTAATAATGAACTAATCATTGATGCTTATTTGTAAATTTAAAATTTAATGAATATCTAAAAGTTTAATAAAATCAACTCAAGAAATTAAAATCTAAAATTCTTAATTAAATATATTAATTCATAGAATTTTGTTTAAAATAATCATAAAATCTAAAATTTTCTTTTATGATTTTTTATTTCATCTTATTTACTATTTCTTTAGGAGTTAGTTATCTCGTTGTAATTTACTCAAACTTAATTTCTAAAAAACTGAATATTTTTGATTTACCAAATGAGAATTCCATTCACAAATTTCCAACGCCTAAGACCGGTGGAATTATAATTATATTAATCATACTGATCGATTTTTTAACGTCTAGTTTAAATGGTTTTGAATTTTTAAACTTATTAGAATTTCTTATAATTTTTATAATTTTTATAATTGGACTCATAGATGATATAACAGATTTAAAACCGATTATTAGAATTGTATTATTATCGGTATTATCAGTAATTCTTATTACATTTAATGAAATATTTTTAATTAGCGATTTAAATTTTAAAAATTTTTATAATTCAAATATTTCATTAAATAATTTCAATATGATTTTTACAGTTTTTTGTATTATTGTATTTTGTAATTCTTTTAATTTTGTTGACGGAATTAACGGCCTTGCAATTTCATTGGGTATACTCTGGATCTTTTTATTACCAATTGATTTAGGAGAAAAAATTTTAGTATGTGCCTCATTGTTTTTTATTTTAATTAATAATATTAAAAATAAAATATTTTTAGGAAACTCCGGCTCATTGGTATTATCATTTTACATAGCAATTAAATTTATAGAAAATTATAACAAGAATGAATTTTTATTAGCTGACCAAATATTGATTTGTTTTTTGATACCTGGCTTAGACTTAATAAGATTATTTTTTGAGAGAATATCAAATAAAAAATCTCCTTTTTCAGGTGATTTGAATCATTTGCATCATTTAATGATTAAATTTTTTTCATCTGCAAATAAATCATTAGTATTTTATTTTTTAATTGTTTTAATTCCTATTGTGTTTTCTGTGTTAACCGAAATAAAATCATTATATATTATACTAATGACAGTAATTTTTTATTTAGGTTTTGTTACTCTCATCAAAAAAAATTTAAAAAATCTTTAAAAATATTTTATCAAAATTTTGATATAATTTTTTTTTATTATATTTACTAGCTAAAATATTAGATTTTTTTTTTGCTTTAAAAATATCTTCTTTACTCAAAGAAATAATTAATCGCGATAGTGTCTCAATTTTAAAATCTTTACTAAAGTAACCACAATTATTTTTTTTTATAAAATTACTCATATCAATCAAAGGATTGGAAATTATACATAGTCTAGCTTGAATTGACTCAAATAACTTATTTGGCATTGCATACATATGATTAAGACTATTTTTCAAACCAATAAGTATACCAATATCAAATTTATTGATTCTTTTAGGGATATCTTTCAATTTAACTGGTTTTAAAAATTTTACATTTTTAACATTAGAATAAATTTTATTTAATTTTTCAAAATATTTCTTATCTATTATTTTCAGCATAAGAAATACTTGATAATTTTTCCCTAATAACTTTCCTAACTCAAAATAATTTTCTATTTCTCTTGTTTTAGAACAAATACCATGATGAATTATTGAAATAGTATTTTTTGGTATTTTTGGTTTTAAGTTGTTATAATCTGGTACACTATAGAATACTAAAAATTTTTTTTTAAATACAGATTGATATTTTTTGCTTATGTTATTTGAAACAGTAAATGCAACAAAAACTTTTTTTAAACTCTTTTTAATCAATTTAATAGTAATTTTGTGAAACAAAGTATACCAAAATAACTTTTGATTAAATTGTTCTGGGTAATATTCTCTAGCATCCCATATTATTTTTTTTTTATTTATACGGTTTGCTACAGAATACAAAATTTTAAGATCAAAAATGAAAATATAATCATATTTTTTTAGATTTAATTTATCTAAAGAATTATAACAAGGGTAACAAAAGCTTTTTAGATCACCAATTAAAATTTTAATGATATATAAAGAAAATTTAAAAAGATTTTTTTTTAACATTCTTTTTATAGAAAAATCTCTTTCGAAATTAAGAACAGTGTGATTTTTTTTTATCTCGGGTGAACTTGAAGCCGTATGTAAAATTATATTTTTTTTTAATAAATATTTATACATTCTTTCAATTCTTGGATCTCCAAAAATGTTACTATAAGCGATTAATAGTATTTTTTTTTTATTCACGAATTTGTTCAATTTGTCTTGAGTTCAAATAAGAGATTAATATAGAGTTAAATTTTCCATGCATTGTAAAAAAATAAGATCCCGCGACTGCATCTAATTTCATTCTTTTTGCTTCCAAAATTTCCTCATAATTATTTAAACCACCTGCAAGAATTATTGGTATATTTGCGGTATTATCAATGCTTTCTAAGATATTAAAATCTAATCCTCTTTTACTGCCATCTCGATCAACAGAATATATGAGTATTTCACCAGGATAAATACTCAATATATCTTTAAAGAAATCTTTTAATTTAATATTAGTTATTTTTTTTTTTCTGTAATCATAGATAAAATAATCGTCTTTTTGAAAAAAAATATTTAATGAAAGTATCATACTTTGAGATCCAAAAATTTTTACAAACTCATCAAGAAATTTCCTATCTTCAAAAAGCACATTGTTAAAAACAATTTTTTCTACTCCGAGCTCAAATAATTTTATACAATGATCAATTTTACTTACACCGCCGCCATAAGTGATTGGAGAAAAACATTCAGAGCATATAGATTTTATATTTTCAAAATCAGGTTCTAAATCTAAAATACTTTTAGATATATCTAATATAATTAATTCATCTACAAACTTATTGTTAAAAATTTTAACTGTATTAATTGGATCGCCAACATAAGTATTATTATTAAATTTAAATGTTTTAACAAGCTTCCCTTCATTGATAGTTAAAACTGGTATTACTCTAAAATTAAACATAAAATTTTTCCGCAAAATAATCTAAAAAATGAAATCCATATTTATGACTTTTCTCAGGATGAAATTGTGCGCCTATCACATTATTTTTTTTAATTGACGATACAAATTTGCTGCCATTTACAGATAAACTTATAACATTTTCCGATAATATTTTTTCTAAAAAATATGAGTGAGAAAAATAAAAAAAATTTTTTTCATCTAAAAACATCTCTTGGGAATTAATAATTTCAAGTTTATTCCATCCTACGTGTGGAACTTTAGAAAAATTTTTATCAAATTTTTTAATTTTTTGAGGAAAAACTGACAATCCCTCACATGGTTTACCTTCCTCTGAAGAGCTCAGAAGAATTTGCATTCCCATACATATACCTAAAGTTGGAACCTCATTTTTAATTATTAATAATCTTAAAGTTTCAATTAGTTCATTTTGTTTAAGATAATTCATAGTTTCATCAAAACTTCCAATACCAGGCAAAATCAACTTTTTAGCTTTTAATAATTCTGATTTATTAGTTATTATTTCAACCTTATGTCCTAAAAATTTTAACATATTTTCAACCGAAGAAATGTTACCAGATTTTAATTTCAAAATAGAAATCATTTTTTTAATATTATATAATTTTCTAAAACTAATACGTCCATATCTGTTCTCATGAAACAATCAATTGCCTGCTGTGGATCATTTACAATTGGTTCATTTTCATTAAATGATGTATTTAACAAAATTGGAATTCCTGTGAGATCATGAAATGATTTTAGTAAATTGTAATAATTTTTATTAGATTTTTCTGTAACAGTTTGAAGTCTACAAGTATTATCAATATGGACAACACCTGGTACAATGTTTTTCTTTTCAATTTTTATTTTTTCTACAAAAGACATATAAGGATTTTCAATATTATTATTAAACCATTTATTTTTTTCATCATAAATAATACTTGGAGCGAAAGGTCTAAAACTTTCTCTTCTTTTAATTTTTGAATTAATTAAATCTTTCACATTTGAATTGGATGGATCTGCAATAATTGATCTATTTCCTAATGCTCTAGCTCCAAATTCAATATTCTCTTGGAACCAGCCTATTACTTTCTTTTCTTGAAGGATTTTTGCTACAGATAAATAAAATTTTTCATTTTTGAGGTTATGATATTTTATATCACATTTTTTTTCTAATTGTTTTATATATTCATTAATTCTTTCAAGTGTATATTTTGGTCCTATATATGGTGATTTTACATTAAATAGTTTTTCTTTAAATTTTTTTTGGTGTACATAACATGCAGCTCCAATTGATCCACCACCGTCACCCGGTGCATAAGGAATAAAAATATTTTTAAAGAATGCTTTTTCGTAAAGAATTCTATTAGCTTTTGAATTTAACGCACATCCACCAGCATAAACTAGATTTTGATTTTCAAAATTTTTTTTTATAAATAGCAATATTTTAACAAAAAAATGTTCAAATACTTTTTGTGCAGATGCAGCAAAATCTTCTTTAAATGTACTATTTTCATTTTGCATTTCCCCAAAAAAAAGAGAATTTAATTTATTTGAAAAGATTGTTTCTTTTTCAATATTTGATCTATAATCATACTTATAGTCATTTTTAGTATGATTAAAAAAACTTAAGTTTAATTTAAATAATTCATCTTTTATAAAAAGGTTTTGTAATATTTTTTCAAAATATATTGGTTTTCCATATGAGGATAAACCCATAACTTTATATTCGTCTCCATAATGCTGAAATCCTAAAAATTGGGTGACAGCTTCATAAAATAATCCAAGAGAGTGAGGAAAATAAATTTTTTTTTTAATTTTTATCTCTTTTTGATTGCAATCTGATATAGCTAGACTTGTAAAATCACCAAAACCATCAATAGATAAACCAACAGCATTGTTAAAACCTGATGCATAATAAGCTGATGCTATATGTGAAATATGATGATCAACATAATGTAACTTAAAATTGCTATTTTTTATAAAAGTTAATTTATCCTTAAAATTTAATCTGGTTCTGGTTCTACTAAAAATTTCTTTTTTTTTTTCTCCAAAAATATAATTTAAAATGAAATAACTAGTTTTTTGATATAAGTTTGAATAAGGGTTGAAATTTACCGCAACATCTGAAATATCTTTGGCATCTACATTATTAATTTTTAAACCAAGGTCTATAGACTTTTCAGGAAAACCTGCCCAGTGTTTTTCTCTATTAATTTTTTCTTCTTCTACTGCAAAAGTAAGATGATTATTTTTTATTATACAAACTGACGAATCTGCATGGTAAGCGTTTATCCCTAGAATTGTAGACATTTTTTTTAAAATTTTTTTTATTTTTATTAAATTAAGAATTAGTAAATTTTGCTTTTAAACACAATTAATATAACCTAATTATATTAATATACTCAAATATCTTAAATGTTAATGAAAATTTCAATAATTACTGTTGTAAAAAATGGGATGCCTCATCTTAAAGAATGCTTACAATCAATTAAAAAACAAAAATACAAAAATATAGAACATATTATTATTTATTCAAAATCATCAGATAAAACTTTTGAATTTCTTAAAAAGAATAAACTAAAATTTTATTACGATAAAAAATCAAAAAATAAATTTGACGCAATCAACGTAGGAATAAAAAAAGCTAAAGGTAAATATATTGCTCTATTACACGCAGATGATTTATTTTATGATAATAAGATAATTTCAAATATACATAAAAAACTCGCCAAGCATAATCCAGATGTTTTGTATGGTGATATAATTTATGTCAATCAAAAAGATATTTCACAAATAATTAGGAAATGGAATAGTAAAAAATTTGATAAGTCTCTCTTAAGATATGGTTGGATGCCTCCACACACTTCATTATTTGTAAAAAAAAAAATAATTATAAATAACCTTTATGGTAATCATTTTCCAATCTCAGGTGATTATGATTTTATTTTAAGGCTCTTTAAAAAAAAACTAAAATTTTACTATATGAATAGCTATATTAGTAAAATGAGATATGGCGGTGATAGCAATAAAAGTCTAAAAAATATATTTATAAAAACCTATGAAGATTTTTTAATTTTGAAAAAAAATAAAATTAAATTTCCTTTTTTTGCTTTAATTATAAAAAATATTTCTAAAATTCAACAATTTATTAAATGATAAATAATTTAGAAAAAAAAGATTCAATCATTTTATTTTTTTTTGTATTGACTTTTATCTCAAGTAGTATTTTTGAAAAAAATCTTTTTGGTATAAGTATTGATTTATTTGCAAATATATTTTTTATTATTTATTTTATTTTTATTATAAAATGGAGCCAAAGTTTTATTAAAAAATATGTTTATCTATTGTGTACTTTTATTTTTTTTCAATTATTTATTTGTAAATTAAATGATTATTCCTTTTTTGGACTGACAAAACAAATAGTACCAATATTAATTATTTATACATCAACATATTTTATAATAATAAATTATGGTTTTAAAAGAATATTCATTATTTATGAGAATATAGTTATTTTATTATGTTTATTTGGAATAATTCAAATATTTCTTAATTATTTTGATATTTCTATTTACCAGAAAGAACAATGGAGAATGAATTCTTTCCTGAGAGAACCCTCGCATTTTGGCATGTTCATTCTGCCAATAGTTCTGAAATATATTTTTGAATTTAAGAAACTAAATATAAAATTACTAATATTATTATTTTCTCTATTTTGGACTTTATCCGTATCGGTAATTTTCTCGTTATTTATATCTGTAGTTTTGTTTTATGTTTGGAAATCATTTAATCCTGAAAACAAATTTTTTTTAAAATCAAAAAATTCTTTTTTTTCAATTATTGTTACTATCATTTTTCTAATAATAACTTTTTATTATATGAATTATAGTAACCACCATGATTCTGGTACTTTAAACTCGTTAATTAACTCTCAAACTCAATTTGTCATCAATGATGAAATTACAAATAGAGAGTACAATTTCATACAATTGTTTAATAATATTATATTTAATGATGAATTCTATTATGTCGTTCAACTTTCAATTCACTCTGTTACTTCAATCATTAAAGTTGCTATAAATACACTTTACCAAAACCCTTTTGGAGCTGGTCTAGGATCAAACGAAGAGGCATTCTATCTTTTTAAAGAGATATATGTAAATAACACGTTTATGCCTGCCTCAGAGGATCATCTAATTAAAAGATTTAATTTCGCCAGCAAAAGTAGTCAAAGTTTACTTTTGAGAATGATAATAGAATTTGGCATTATATTTATAATTTTTTTATTTATACTAATTCTAAAAATTATTCAGAAATTTATCTTTTTCAAAAAAGAAAAAGTAATTATTTTTTTATCACTTTTTTCAGTAATAATCTTTAAAACAATAAAATTGGCAAGTTATATAGATTATGGAACAGGGTTTTTTTTAATATCAATTTTTATTATACTATTCAAAGACAATGAATTTAATAGAGATTTTAATTAATAATTTTAAAGAATTTCTTAAAATATCTTTATCGTTATTTTTGTTGATCGTAATTTCTTTTTTATTAATTTTTTATAATTTTAAAAGCAACTTAATAGTGACCAAAAACTTTGATTTAGAAGTGCATGGCAACTTCTCATATGTAATTTTTAATAGAATAAATAAACCTATTTACCAAAATTATAAATCTCAGAAGGTTTATTTAAAAAAAAATAAATATAATACAAAATATTTTAGAACATATTCTCTTTTCTATTTAGATAATGAAATCAACAATGAATATATAGAAAAATGGAAATTAGATCTAAAAAATAACTTTCAAAAAGAACTAGATAGTAAACTTTTTAGGAACTTCAATTTCAAGGAAATTAAACTCACCACAGCAAATAAGAAAGATTTAATTAAAATTAAATCTCAAATTAATCAAGAAATTATTAAACAAAATCAATTAATTAAAGAAATTGAAAATCAATTAGTTTTAGATAAAGAAAACGAAGTAAAAAAAAAAAAGCTTAGCGATTTAATTTGGATGAAGAACAACTACAAATTACAAATCAATGAAATTGATAATTACTTAAATTCCAAACTAATATTTAAAGAAAAAGAAAATAATAAAATATTTGATAATAAAGTTTATTCATCTATATTTTTAACAATAATCGTACTGCTCTTTTATTTTTTTGCAAATTTATATTTGTTTACTTTCTCAAAAAAATCTAAATAATTTTTTAACCTTGATTTTTCCTTAGCAAATATTTTTTGCTTATAAAAATTAAAAAATTTTTTTCTGTATTTTTGATAAATCTTGTTATCAATTTTGAACAGATAATTTATCATTTCAGATTGCTGGTAAATTAATTTTAACGGTGACACAAAACCCTCTAAATCGGAATCTATATCAACCCAAGGGTGAGTATCATTTGAAAGAAATGGAATACCATGTGCCATGGCCTCTACTAATATATGACCATAATTTTCTCCCAATGAATTATGAATCAACAAATGATATTTTAAAAAAACTTTTTCTAAATCACTATTTTTATTTATATAAGATTTGTAATTAATATTGGGTGTGTTTTTAATTTCTTGTAACATCTTTTTAAAATATTCATGATCAATAACCTTGCCATAAATATCTAGTTGAATTTTTTTATTATTACAATTTTTAACTATATTTATAGTCTCTAAAATATTTTTTTTTTTTGTTAAATTAGAAAAATAAGTTTTAAAGAATTTTTTTTTTTTTGAATTGGTTTGATTTTTTTAATAGTTAAATCATTCAAATTATCAATTATTGTAATATCTAATTTAGAGTAATTTATAAAATATTGTAAGAAATTTTTTTCCCTTAAGGAAGTTACTAACCAAAATATTTTAGATGACGAGTATTTTTGAATTAAATATAAAAAATAAAAATAAAGATGCTTGACATATTTTTTTTTAATTAATGTTTCGGGTGCTATTTGTCCTCTAGGTGAAATAATTATTATTTTTCTTAAAAAAAAACAAATAACCAAAGGTATTACACAAAATACAAACGAAAATATTCCGTTTATAAATATTTTTTTACTGAAAAAAAACAATTTTAAAATTGAAAAAATATTTTTAGTTTTTTTTTTACTATTAATAATTAGATCAAAATAAAAAGTTTTTTTACCAAAAAAGCAATAAATATGATTCTTATTTTTTAAAACTTTTGATTTTAAAAGGTTAATTGATTTTGCTGGTCCTGACCTTGAGTCAATTTTTTCATTATTTAAAATTATCATTATTATAAATACTATTTAATTTATTTGTTAAAACTTTCCAATTCCAATTATTTAAGTCTTTAACTTTTTTATTTTTATAATTTATTTTAGATTTAATTATACGAGAAATTTTCTTAGCAATTAATTGAACATCAATTTTATTAATTATGTATCCACCAAACTGTTTTGTAATTTGTTTTGATGCTCCACAAATTGTAGTCAGAGAATTTAAATTATAAAATTTACTTTCCAAGAGTGGAATACCAAATCCCTCATTCGCAGACAACTGAACATATAAATGACTTTTTCTATACAGTTGAATTTTTTCTTTATCTGAAATTTTATCTTTAATAATAATCTTCTTCAGCAAAATAAATTGTTCAAATTTCTCCAAATATTTTTGGTAATATTTAACATCAGTTACTTTTCCAACAATTATCCATTGCAAATCATATTCTTTTAAATTTTCTAAAATTTCTGGAATTAGATGTAAATTTTTATGATATTTAAATGCTGCTATAGTTAATATTGTAAATTTTTTAAATTTTTTCTTTTTCTTATAATCAATCTTTTTTGAATTTACCCCATTGTTAATATGGATTACTTTTTTATTTTTTAAGTTCAAATGATTAGAAAAAATTTTTTTTACATAAATGCTGGGTGTAATAATTTTTTTTACTTCAAAATTTTTTATTAAATATTGATGTTTTATCCTTATTATCCAATAAAAATAATTATTTAAAATTTTTGATAATAGAGTATCAGAATAAAATAAAGGTTTGTTTTCATTTGGTGGAATATTATGACATGTCCAATAAATTGGTTTGTTATATTTTTTTAAAAAATGAAAATAATGACCATACAAGCAATGAAAAATATCAAAGTTTATTTTTGAATGAAGGTCTTCTAATATAATTTGTAAATTTTTTAAAAATTTTTTTCTATTGCTAGAAAAATAATTTGTATTTTCATTATCAATATAAATTATTGTTCTTCCATACTTATCTTTTTTTGGTTTTGAATTGTAATTATTTGGTAAAAATAAAAAAACATCATGAATCTTTGCTAAATTTCTACTTATCTCCTCAATGTAAACTGATGTACCAGTTTTAATATCTATTCCTGTTTCTGAAATTAACGCAATATTCATTTTTTATTAAATAAAGAATTTTTTGTTAGAATAAAAATTGCGTAAAATAATGCTGGAAAGAAAACTAATAATGTAATGAAAAGATTATAAATATTAATTAATTGTCTATTTAAAAAAAACCTTCTTAAAAAAAAATAAATATTTAATATGAAATTTGAATTAAAAAAATGTTTCATTGAAAAATATAAATCACCAAACATTGAATAAAAAATTTTACTAATTGGATTAAAGCTTCTTATTCCTCCAGTTTTATTTTTTAAATGTACCAGACTACATTTCGGATCGAATAGAACTTTAATTTTTTTTTTTTTTGCTCTGAATAAAAAATCAGTTTCTTCTTTGTGAGCACCGTTTATAAAACTCTCATCCATACCACCCAATTCAAAATATATTTTTTTTCTAACTGATAAATTACAGGATCTTCCTATTCCATATAATTTAATTTTTTTATTATTATTCAACGAAAAAAAATAATAATTCTTTGCGTTAATTTTTCTGTTTTGTACCTCAAATGGAAAGTCAATTATTTTACCTGCAGTTATCAAATTTTTTGTATTTATATAGTTTTTAACATGATTATGTAAAAAAAGTTTATTTTTTATTTTTATATCATCATCAAGAAATAGAACGATTTCATATTCTGAAATTTTTACACCCTCATTTCTAGCTATTGAGGCATTTGTTTTTTTTTGTCTAATTACTTTGATTGAAATTTTATTAAAATACGTTTGAACTTTTTTATAATATTGAAGATTAAATTTTTTATTTTGATCAATTATAATTATTTCAAATTCAACAAATAACTGAGAACTTAAATATTTTATAGTATTATATAATTGATTTTCTCTGTTAATTGTTGGTATTATAATTGAAATTTCATTCATCAATTTTTTTTAAAATTTCTGCTATTAGTTTCTTATAGTTTCTATTTAGAGCAAATTTTTTTCTTTTTTTATATAACTGATAACTATTATAGAAATTATAATTTTTAATTACATGATTTAATTTTAAATCAAAAGATTTAAAATTATGATTTTCAGTGAAATAAAGCAAGTCGCTTGAATTAGAGTAATTCTGAAATTTTGTTGTAACAATAGGTTTTCCTAAATATATTAATTCTACCAATTTGTGAGCATCAATATTTTTTTTTAATTTAGACGGATAAATGAACAAATCACATTTATCTAATTTTTTGGCCAAAACATTTTGAGATAAATTTCCAAAAAATCTTACATTATGATTTAGCTTAATTCTTTCTATATCTGATAAGATTTGTTTTTTTTTCTTTATATTTTTATAGGGATGATTTGCATCTATATTTCCAAAGAAGAAAAAAAATAAATTTGAATTTGATATTATTAACTTATTTACTAAATTTAAATCAAATCTACCTGACAAAAAATTTCCATATAAACCAATTATTTTATTTTGATTTTTTTTTTTATTTTTTTTATTTAACTTATAATTCAAAAAATATTTGCTTAAGCCATGGTTTGTATAAATAATTTTTTTTCTGATATTTTTATCAATTAATTTATTTGATATGGAAATTATATAATTAAAATCTACTTTGTTCACTTGTCCTATGTTTATTTTTATTGGGTCCATTATTTGTAATATTTTTTTTTTTGATTTAAATAAATTTACAATTTGAAAATTTTTTTCATCAAAACACCACACAATATCAAATTTAGATCTCAGTATAGAAGATATTTTAATAATAAAAAATTTTAAAAAAAAATTATTAATTTGATTAAAAAAACTTGGTAGAAAAAATTTAATATTAATAACATTAATTTTAAATTTATTTTTCTTTATTTTATATAATAATATTTGTTTACTATTTAGGTATTGAAGTGGATTTAGAAAATATACATCATATCCCATGTTGCTAAGGCCAATTGAATAATGATGCTTTGAATTAAAAAAATTAGTCCAGGATTGTGGTGAAATAATTAAAATTTTTTTTTTTCTTCCCATCATACCGATTCTTTAATAATTTTTTTAAAAATATTTTTATTTTTTTTGATATCAAACTTACACTTTGAATTTTTATAAGCATTAAAAGATAGTTTTTTTAGTAAATTTTTATTTTTCTTAAGTATAAGAATTTTATTAATTAGATCTGTTGTTGAATTATTTTTGACATATAATCCATTGAATTTATTTTTTATAATATCATTTTTATCTTTATTAAATAGGGTTAATAAACTTGGCACTCCGTAGCATGCAGCTTCGAGAACTGGTCTGCCAGCTGCGCTAACATAAGATGGAAAAATCAATAAATGTATTTTTTTATAAAAGTTGTCTAGTTTATATCTAAAACCTATAAATCTTGAATTTTTTGAAATTGTTTTTTCATTTTTTATAAATAAATCATAATAATTCTCTCTTATTCTTAATACCTTTAATACTTTCTCAACTAAATTAGGTTTTTGAGGAATAGGCCCTACTATGTAAAAAAAAATATTCTTTTCATTTTTAAGTTTAGTTATAGAGTCAATTAAAAGCTCAACTCCTTTAGAGTTTGTAAAATTTCCAACAAAACCTATATTTAATTTATTTTTTAAACTTTTGTTAAATTTATTTTGTATATAAAAAGAATTATATAATTTTTCAATTTTCACTTCTGTTGGATAAGCAGTCGATTTTTTAACATCTTCATCAATAAAGATTAATTTATTAATATACTTTTTTATTAAATAGTTTTGAATTTTAATTCTTAGAAAATTTTTTGTGTTTTGCTTAGATCGCACATAAGTAATTATTTTACATTTGTAAAATAAACTAAAAAGAATAGCTGATGGTAATAATGTAAGGTCATTCAATAAAATTAAATCAGGTTTACTCTCTGATAGGCGATATTTTAAAATATAAAAAAAATTATAGATAAAAAATATAATTTCTCTCAACAAAATAAACCATCTCCATCCTTTGTAATAACCAAAATTATTGTTATTAAATTGAGAAAATCCAAAAACAGTTTTTGTATTAATATTGTTTTCTTTAAAAATTCTTGAACTACTTCCTTTGGGTGTTAAACATATAAAATCGAAAAAATTAAGGTTTTCCTTTAAATAAATCAAAAGACTTTGGGTTGCACCTCCAAAAATTGGGCTATGATTAATTACTAAGATTTTTTTTTTTATAAAAAATTTTTTCATCTTTTTTAATTAAAGATTTTAAACAAGAGTAAACTTTTTCAAATCTTTTATTTGAATATATATTTATTGGTATACTTACTATATGTGCACAGCAAAATTCAGTATGCTTTTTTTTAAATAATAAATTTTGTTGGTACTGTCTGTATAGTGGCTGTGGGTAAAAAATTTTTGTGGGAATTCCTTTATTTTTAAAATAATTTATGAAGGATTTCCTTTTTTTTACTAACAATGAAAATTGGCCATACACATGACTTTTATTTTTTTCGACTTCTGTATAACCAATAATTCCTTGATTAGATAAAAGCTTTATAAATTTATTTACAACATAATTTCTTTTTACGATTTCATTTTTGTATATTTTAATTTTCATATTTAATATAGATGCTTGAATCTCGTCTAATCTTGCATTTAGACCAATAAATTTATTACTAATTCCATATTTTTTTTGTCCATGATTTCTTATAGCTATTAATTTATTATAAATACTTTTATCATCTGTAACAACTCCACCTGCATCTCCAAAAGCACCTAAAATCTTCGATGGAAAAAAACTATAGCAAGTTACATCCGCATACTTTGATAGTGGCTTTCCATCAATTTTTGCTCCAAAACTTTGAGCAGAATCCTCAATTAACTTTATTTTCTCTCTTTTTGCTAATTTTCTAATTTTTTTTAACTCAGAAGGATATCCAAATAAAGAAGTGGTTATAATTGCTTTTGTCTTTTTATTTATTTTTTTTTTAATATCAAGATGATTGATATTGAAGTCATTAATATTAATATCAACATAAATTGGTTTTGCACCAATTAAAAGAATTACCTCTACTACAGATAACCATGAAAAAGATGAAGTAATTACTTCATCTCCCTGTTTTATTCCAATTGATAACAATGCAATTAAAAGAGAGTCTGTTCCTGAAGAAGTTCCAACTGCATATTTTGTCTGAGAAATTTTTGCAATTTGTTTCTCAAATTTACGTACTTCTTTTCCTAATATAAATTGAGTACTTTTTAAGGTTTTAAAAATATTTAAATCTAATTGTTTTTTATATTTTTGATATTGAAGATCTATGTCAAAAAAATTCATTTTATTAAAACACATTTGTTTTTAATCAACTTATATCTTTCATTTGTAATCTTGCACTTTGCTTCTCTAAATTTAGAAGAAAATTCAAGTTTTGAACCTGAGCGGCTAACCCATCCTTTATGCTTCGCAGGTACACCTGCTACAAGAGAATAACTTTCTACATCTTTTGTTACAACTGATCCAGCTCCTATAAATGCATAAGAATTTATTGTATTTCCACAAATTATTGTTGAATTGGCTCCAATAGTAACTGATTTCTTAACCAAAGTTTTTTTATATTCTTTGCTTTTATTTTTTACTGGGAACTCTGATCTAGGGAATAACACATTTGTAAAAGTAACTCCAGGTCCACAAAAAACAAAATTTTCTAACTTCACGCCCTCAAAGATAGATACATTATTTTGTATTTTAACATTAGAACCTATCCTAACATTTTCACCAATAAAAACATTTTGTCCGATTGTAGCATTGCTACCAATTACTACATTTTTACATAAATGAGACCAATGCCATATCTTTGTATTTTTTCCAATTTTTACATTGCTATCAATTATTGCAGTTTTATGAATGCTATTTTTTAATTTCATTTTGAATTAGTTTTAAATTTTCATATGTTAATATTAAATTTTCAGTCAAAATTCCTCTTCCCAATAATATTTCCTTATAACATTTTGCATGAAGATCGGTAAATTTATTAGTGAGATCTATATTTGAATTATTAAATTGAATTTTTCTTATTGGTTTATTTGTATTTTTTAAAAATTTTTTTTCAATTGATAATAAAAATTTTATTTTAGCATTATAAAAATGCATTGTTCCTTTTAATGTTTTTTTATTTGCTATATCTAAATTTATTTTGTTAATTTTTCCAAATAAAAAAGTTAAAATATCAACAAAGTGTACCCCAATATTCATTATCAATCCTCCAGAATATTTTAAGTTATTTTTCCAACTTGCCTCGTACCATTTACCTCTATAAGTTATATAGTTTAATAAAATATTAGAAAATTTTTTTAATTTTCTAATATTTAATTTTAAGCCAATTATATTACTGTTATATCTTAATTGGAAAATTGAATAACATTTCTTCTTATATTTTTTTTCAAGTTTATTTATTTTTTTTAATTGTCTAATTGACATTACTGTTGGTTTTTCACAAATTACATTGGCTCCATTTATTAAAGATTTTTTGATATGTGAAAAATGAAGATAATTTGGTGTGCATACAACTACATATGTAATTTTTTTTTTTTTGACTAAAGAAAAAAAATCTTTTTCACTTTTTGCAAAATCACATTCAGGAAAAAAAGAGTCTAAATAACCAGAATTATTATAAGGATCATGTGCTAATATTAACTTTTTTTTTAAATTTTTAATTGTTGCCACATGTTTTCTTCCAATATAGCCCGATGATCCTAATAAAGCAAAATTTTTACTATTTTTAGTCATACAAGAGTAGCTTTTAAATAAAAATAATATAAATGGAATATAAAAATGAAAATTTGTCAAAAATGCATTATGGACGACCAAAATGATAATTATATTCATTTTGATAACCAAGGAACATGCAATTATTGTAAAGATTTCGAAGATAAAAAAAAACTTTATACTTTTACAAATGAGCAGGTAAAATCTAATCTTGAAAAATTAAAAAAAAAAATTTTAAATTTAAAATCTGGAGAATATGATCTGATAACTGGGATAAGTGGAGGTGTAGATAGTTCATATTTGTTACATCTAATTAAACAATTAAACTTAAATCCCTTAATAATTCACTTTGATAATGGTTGGAATAGTGAACTCGCTGTAACAAATATTAAAAACTTACTCGATAAAACAAAATTTGATTACATCACAGAGGTAATTGATTGGAATGAATTTAAGAGCTTACAAAGATCTTTTTTGAAAGCAAGTGTGGTTGATATTGAATTACTTACTGATCATGCAATTACTGCAACATTATATAAGTATGCAAAAAAATATAAAATAAGAACAATTTTTTCAGGAGGTAACTTTGCAACTGAACAGGGCATGCCAAAAGACTGGTCATGGCAGAAATCTGATTTGATAAATATACGAGATATTAATAAAAAATTTGAAAATATCGAAATGAATACGTTTCCTACATTCGATACATTTAATGCCATAATTGAAATGTTTAAAGCCAAATTTAAATTAGGGGATTGGTATCAAAAGATAGAACCTTTAAATCTAATAAATTATAAAAAAAATGATGCAATTAATGTTCTAAACAAAGAATATAATTGGGTATATTATGGAGAAAAACATTACGAGTCTACATTTACTGAATTTTATCAGGCTTATATTCTCTATAAAAAATTTAAAATTGATAAAAGAAAGCCCCATAATTCAAGTCTAATTAGAAATGGAGAAATATCTAGAGAAGATGCATTAGAAAAAACGAAATTACCACCTTATAAAACTAATGAGATAGAAAGAAAAAAGATAGATTATTTTTTAAAAAAAATTGAAATGACTAACAATGAATTTCAAAAAATTCTCTCTGATGCCCCCAAAAAACACTTGGACTATAGAAATGATTATTTCATATTTCAATTGTTACAATTTTATAGAAAGTATTTAAATCCAAAAAATGTAATAAAAAAAATATGGAAAAGATTTTAAGAAAAATTAAGAATAAAAAAGCAGTCATAGGGGTAATTGGTTTAGGTTATGTTGGATTGCCACTATGTGAAATTTTACTAAAAAAGGGATTTAAAGTCATTGGATACGATATTGATAAAAAAAAAATAAATGATTTACTTAAAAAAAAAATTTACATTACCAATTTTAATCCAGTAAATATTTTTAAAAAAATAAATAAAGAATTTTTGGTCCGTAAAGTTGATCATACTGTCAGTGAATTAGATTTTATAATTCTTTGTGTCCCTACACCTCTAAAGAATAATGTCCCTGACCTAAGTCCTCTAAATAATTCTATGCAATCAATAAATAAATACCTAAAACAAAATCAAACATTAATAATTGAAAGTTCTACATACCCAGGCACTACTGAGTTGTTACATCAAAAATATATAAAAAGAAAATTTGACTTAGGAAAGAACTTTTTCATTGGATACTCTCCAGAAAGAGAGGATCCTGGCAATAAACAATTTAATATTTCGAATACACCAAAAATAGTAAGTGGAATTACGAAGAACTGCCTGAAGATAGTGAATTTTTTTTATAAAACTTGTGTTAATAGAACTCATATAGTTTCATCTGTAGAAGTTGCAGAATTCACTAAATTATATGAAAATACATATAGAAATATAAATATAGCTTTGGCAAATGAAGCAAAAATTTTATCAGAAAAGTTAAACTTAAATATTTTTGAAATAATCAATGCTGCAAAAACAAAACCATTTGGTTTTCAAGCATTCTATCCTGGTCCAGGAATAGGAGGTCATTGTATACCAGTAGATCCTATATACCTATCATGGCTTGCTAAATCAAAAGGAGTAAAAACTGATTTTATTAACTTGGCTGCAAAAATAAACAATAGTATGCCATTATGGATTATCAAAATAATTAAAAAAAAATTAAATTTAAACAATAAGGAATTTTATAAAAAGAAATTTCTTTTAATTGGAGCAGCATATAAAAAAAATGTTAATGATTTAAGAGAATCTCCAATTTTAAAAATTATCAATTATTTTACTAAAAATAAAATTAATTTTGATTATAATGATGAATTTATAAAAAAAATAGAAACAAAAAAATTTAGAAGTAAATTTCATTCAGTAAAACTAAGTGCTAATTTAATTAAAAAATATGATATTGTAATTTTATTAACAGATCATGATTATATAAATTCAAAGTTATTATTGAAAAATTCAAAAATAATTTTTGATCTAAGAAATTTTTTTAAAAATAAATATAAAAATGTTATTGGAATCTAAATTATTAAATACAAATAAATTTAACAAAAAAAATTATTTCAAATTCTTGAAATCTTTTAAAAAGTTAGGATATAAATTTGTAAATTTTAAAAATATAAAAGAGAAAAAAAATATAATTTTAAGACATGATGTTGATTTTTCTTTAGATTTAGCAAAAAAAATTGCAATTTGGGATAAAAATTTGGGTATCAATAGTTACTTTTTTTTCCAATATGACTCGCCATTTTACAACTTGCTTACAACTAAGAATATAAATACTTTAAAATTTATTCAAAAATTAAACCATGTTTTGGGTTTTCATATTACAGTAAAAAAAAAAAGTGAAATTAAAAAAGAGTTATTTTTATTTTCAAAATTACTTGCAGTGAATAATATTAAATTCGATAAAATATTTACAATTCATAAAGTTGGGGAAAAAAAACAAAAATTAAATTTTTCAAAGTATAAAAATTTTTATAAAAATAAATCGCTGAAAATTTATTATGCAGACTCCGGTGGTACCTTCAGATTTGGGAGTCCGTTAAAGGATAAAGAAATAATTTTAAATAAATCTACTTTTCAACTGAATCTCCATCCAGTGTGGTGGGTATCGAATAAAAATACTACTAAAAAACAAAAAATAAAATCTATAAAAAAATTAGTTGTTAATACACTTAATGATGAACTTAGTAGCTATAAACTTTTGTGAATTTAAATGGAAACAAATATATATAAACTTTTGTACAAACAGTTCAAACAGAAACCAAATCACAGATATTTAAACCCATTAGATCAAGGAGAATTTTCTTTAGAAAAATTACATGACTTTGTATTAAAATTTAATTTTTATTTAGACGAAAAAAAAATCAAAAAACAAGATAAGATTTTTGTTATATTTGAAAATTCTACACTTTTAACTTGTTTGTTCTATGGTATTACTTGTTCACAGCGAATTTTTGTTCCTATAAATCCATCATCAGGAAATGAAGAGATTAACTATATTTGCAAGAAAATTAAGCCAGATCTTATTATTGGAGACTCCGAGTTTATTTTTAAAATTCCAAAAAAATTTAATAATAAAATTATAAAAATTGATGATGATAAGAGTTTTCTAGAAAAAATTTTAAGTAAAAAATCAAAATACATAAAATATGTAAATAAAAATAATGTTGCTGAAATTTTGTTTACATCAGGGTCAACTGGTAAACCTAAAGCAATAATTTTGACTCACGAGTCAATTATGCATAATCTTTACGGTATTTATAAAAAAATTAAATTTAAACATAATAAAAACTTCCTAGCAATTACACCAATTTATCACAACAATGGGCAATTTATACCTACTCTAATTCCATTGTTAACTTTTGGAAAAACTACACCATCTAATTCTTTAACTAGCATTTTAAATTTTTGGTCACTAATTAAAAAAAAAAATATTAATTATAGTTCTGTTATGGTTACACATATAAACTATCTTTATTATAATAAAAAAAAAATTAAACATAGTCTTGAGGCTTTATTTTGTGGCGGGGCGAAACTTGATGTTAATATTCAGAAAAAATTTGGAAAATATTTTAATGTAAAAGTACTAGCAAATTATGGATTAACTGAAGTTTCTTCTATTGCCTCAACAGAAACATTTAAAAATTTTAATACTGGTACCTCTGGCTCTTCACTTTACAATAATAAGATCTTTATAAAAAAAATTAAAAATAGTAAATTTGGTGAGATATATATAGAAGGTAAAAACTTATTTAGAGAATATTTTAAAGATAAAAAAACAACAAAACAGAAAAAAATAGGAAAATTTTTCTATACTGGTGACATTGGTACTAAAGATAAATCTGGAAATCTTATAGTAAAAGATAGAGTTGACAGCATGTTTATTGTTAGTGGTGAAAATATATATCCTAATGAAATAGAAAATTTAGCAAATAACTATAATGGTATAAAAAATTCTTTCGTGACTGGTATATTTGATAAAATAACATCAAAAAAAGTTGTTCTCATTTATGAAGGTAAAAAAAATATTTCTCATGATTTAATAATTAATTTTTTATCAAAAAAACTATCAAATTTTAAACTACCAAAAAAAATTTGGCATATATCAGATCTCAATTTAGAAGAAATACCAAAAGCACCTAATGGAAAAATATTAAGAAAAAAATTTAATCAAATATTATTTCTTAATAAAAGATTTAGTTAGATAATCGTGTATTTTTCTATAACTTGTAAGATTAACACTAACATTATTGTTTATAGATATTTGAAATTTTTTTTCTATTTCCATTATTAATTTTATATGGGAAAGCGAATCCCATTTATAAAAATTTCCAATTGATAATTGAGATAATTGCTTTTTATTAACTTTAAAAGTTTTAACAAATAAAATTTCTAATTTTTTTTCAACTAAATTTTTTTTCATTAAATAATTAGTTGTGCTGGATTACCAAATACTTTTTTGTCATTTTTTATGTCAAAAATAACAACTGAGCCGATACCAACAAATACATTATTACCTATGCTAACTTTATTTTTTATTGTAGCAGAGGGAGCAAGCCAAACATTATTTCCGATTTTGACACTGCCAGCTATTTGGCATGATGCTGTTATAATACAATTTTTTCCAATTTTCACATTATGTGCTACATGTACTAAATTATCTATTTTAGTATTTTTACCAATGACTGTATTTTCGAAAGTTGAAATTACAATGCAGCTATTATTACCTATATGAACATTTTCTTCAATTTGAACTGAACCAAATTGTGGAAATAGTATAGGTTTTTTCAAATTATCTCTCTCATATCCAAAACCGTAACAACCAATTAACGCACCAGATCTAATTATTGAATTTTTTTTAATTCTAACATTAGAAAAAATTTTTGCTCCTGACTCAATAATACAATTTTTTTCTATTATTATGTTGTTACCGACAATACTTTTTTCTGAATATTTAACGCTTTTATCAATAATATTTTTTTTTAAAATAATTTTAATCATTTTTTTTCTTAAAAAATAATTTAAAATTTTACAAAACAATAACCTTGGATTTTTATTTATAATTGTTGTACTTAATTTAAAATTATCCTTTTTTTTTTTTATTAAAATTTTTCTGGTGAAATTTTCCTTATAATTTGAAAAACATAGAATATCTTTCTTTTTGCTAAATATTGTACCAAATCCATAGATATATTTATCTTTCCCATGGTAATTTAAATTAAATATCTTGCATAATTTACTAACTTTAATGGGTTGAGTTAATTTAATCATTTTCTAATAACTCTAATATATTTAAAAATTTAACTAAATTTATCAAAATAATTATCATAAGAATATTTTTTTGAAATATTTTCATTTTTTTTAAACTGAAATTCTATTATCATCCATTTTTTAATAGTATTAGCAATATTTTTGTTTATAGGCATTTTTAAGTTTTAAATTTTTTACTAAAATGAAGATAACACTTTTATTAAATTTTTCTTTGATTTTGGACAGGCTATAAAATTGGGACCAAATTTAAAATTATTCATTTCAACTTTAAATTCTGAAATAAACTTTACTCCTGAATTTGTTAGTTTTCCAACTATATAGTCATTTTTATTAAAAAATTCGAATAATTCATAAAACATGATCCTAGAAATGCTATTTGCAATAGAGTATTCGAATTGGATTATTTCAATTTGTCTTTTTTTAATCATTTTATTAAAACCTTTAAGCACTTCTAACTCCATTCCCTCAACATCAATTTTCAAAAAATCTATTTTTTTAATTTTATAATTTTTACAAAATAAGTCTCCTTTTTTAAATTTGGCTAAAATTTTTTTTGATTTTATATCTGGTCTAGTATTAAAAAATGAATTTTCTCCATCTAGTGATGGGTAATCATAAAAGTAATTTGATTTATTTGAATATCCCAAACCAAATTTTAAAACTTTAAAATTGTCAATTTTAATTTTAGCTAATATTTTTAGCCTACTAGGTGTAATCTCAAAAAGATAAAATCTACTTTTTAAAAAAAAATTATAAAAATATTTTGACCAATAGCCTTTGTTAGCGCCAACATCAAAAATAATTTTAATATCAATATTACTTTTGAATAATTTTTGAATTATCATATTTTCTCCATTAAACCTTCTGTCAAATGAATAGTTATTAGATACCTCTGATAAAATTATACTTAATTTTTTAAAAAAATTTGGTAACAAGCCAATTGTATCTAGTCTTAAAAAAAAGTTTTTTACAATGAAATGAATTTTTAATTTATAATTCATATAATATTTATATAAATATAAAATACATTATGTTAGTTTTTTATTATAAATAAAGATTATTTAAACC
>CACOPB010000011.1 GCA_902628965.1 uncultured Pelagibacteraceae bacterium
TTCTCTAGAAACAAAAAAATTATATGCCGCTGCTCAAATAGCACAAGAGGGTGCAATTAATATCATTACAGATTATTTATCAAAATTTAATTTTCCATCTGAAGAGTCTAAAAGATTAACACAAGTAGCTCTTTTAAATTATTGTGGTGCAGCAATTTTAATGCCATATAAACTTTTTCATAATGAATGTAAAAAATTAAAATATGATCTTCAACTTTTACAAAATACATTTGCAACATCATTTGAACAAGTAGCTCACAGAGTCACATGTTTACAAGATCCAAAATTACCAGGTATACCATTTCATATGTTGAGAACAGATATAGCAGGCAATATATCTAAAAGATTTTCATTATCAGGTATTGAAATACCACGTTATGGAGGAGCATGTCCTAGATGGAATGTGTATTCTGCTTTTACAAGACCAGGAGTTATACAAGCTGCTGTGAGCAAAATGACCAATGGTGAAAAATACGTGTGCATAGCAAGAACTGTAGAAAAAGGCGTTGGTAGATATGGTCAATCAAAAAGTATTTTGTCTATTGGACTAGGATGTGAAGCTAAATACGCTAAAGAGTTTGTTTATACAGAAAACCTAGATATTTCTGATAAAAAAACTGAAATTCCAATAGGAGTGTCCTGTAGAACCTGTGACAGGTTAGATTGTTCTCAAAGGGCATTTCCACCATTACATAAGAAATTTGACGTAGATATTAATACAAGAGGAGTATCTGTGTATGTTAACGATAATAATTAAATAATGATTAAATATATTCTTCCAGCAATAATCATTTTTTTAATCGTTTTTTTTTGGGAAAAAATTACTGAGTTTGTGGAAAAAAAATTCAATATTAAGCTTAATTATATTGTTATTAGCTCAATTATTGCACTAATTGCGATTATTCTTTTGCTCCTTAATTACTAGGATCTAAATTATTAAATTCATTAAATAAATGGAAATAAACTTATTATTTTTTTTCACAGTTGTTCCAGCCATAATTTTATACGGAATTGCAAAATCAGGTTTAGGTGGTTCTATGACTTTAATATCTGTTCCTTTAATGACATTAGTAATGCCGTTAAATCAAGCTTTAGGAATTATTTTGCCGATTTTAATATTTTCAGATTTTATTGCTGTTTATAAATATAGAAAAGAATTTGATTTAGGAACTTTAAAATTAATGGTTCCTTTTGCTGCCATTGGTATAATCACAGGATCTTTAACTTTTTCATATTTTTCAGAGGAATTATTAAAATTTATAATTGGAGTAATGGGCTTCTTATTTGCAGGTCATTATTTTTTTATAAAAAAGGATAAAGAAAAAAAATCAGAAAAAAATTTTTTAAAAGGTGGCATATGTTCAGTAGTTGCAGGGTTTACAAGTTTTTGTGTTCATGCTGGAGGAACCCCAGTAAGTCTTTATTTGCTTCCACTGAGAATGAAAAAAGAAATTTATGTTGGTACAAGAATATTTTTTTTCACTTTAGTGAATTTAATTAAACTCCCTTTGTATATTAATTTATCCATGACAAATTTCGAATCTTTTAAACATTCAGCAATATTATTTCCAGTTGCGTTATTAGGGATATTGATTGGATATCGATTACTTAAAATTATTGAAGAAAAATTGTTTTACAATATTTTATATGCTTTAATTTTTGTTACCAGTACAAAGCTTTTATATGATTATCTGATATGATTTTTTTACACATACTAAATTTTAAATAAATGCTTAAAAACTAGCATGATATGAAAAATATATTTAATACAAGAATAAAAGCAAGATTAAGAAAAAATAGACAAGTTTTAAATAAAAATATTGATAATTTTTTTGGGTGGGTTAAAGGCGCAAAACTTGTTGAGCTTAAAGAATGTAATCCTGAGGAGGATCCTGTTAGACCAGAATTGGATAACAAGTTTAGAACTGGTTATGGTAGAAAAATTTTTGGTGTTGAATATCAAGGAGAAATCCATGCAGTTATGTGTTTTGCTTATACGAATGCAATTCCAAAAAGTGTTGAAGAGTTAGAAAAATTAAGTACTGACGCATTTTTGCAAACAGCTATGAGAGATCAATCAGGTGGTCAAATAGCTATTGCTTATACTGTCTGGTCAAAAAAAAAGGGTGGAGGAAAATTAATTGTAAAAGAAGTGTTCAAAAAGATTAAAAAATCTAATCATCTTAATAGACTAGTAACTCTATCTCCTCTTACAGAGATGGCAACTAATTTTCATGAAAGAAATGGTGCTAAATTAATTCAAATTAATGAAACTACACAAAATTTTGAATATAAAGTTATGTAACAATGAAAATAATTAAATTTTATTTTATAGTATTTTGTACATTATTTATCTTATCATATTCTACAGTTATGGCTAACGAAGAAGCAAAATATGAAGTTGTCTCTAAAAATGAAATATATGAGATTAGAAAATATTCTGATCGATTAGCAGTAGAAACAATGACATCTGGAGAAGATAGTAATTTTAGAAAATTATTTAATTACATTTCAGGAAGAAATGATACTCAGGAGAAAATTAAAATGACAACACCAGTGACCCAAGTTGAGAAAAATGGAAATATGAGTATGCAATTTTATTTACCTTCTAAATTTAATTTAAAAAGTGCACCAAATCCAACTAGAGAAGATGTTAAAATAGTCAACATCGAAGGAGGATATTACGCAGTGCTGAGATACTCTGGGAGAGCATCAGATAGAAATTTTCTTAAACATAAAGAAATATTAGAAAAAGAATTACAAAGAAACAATATATCAATTATAAGCCCACCTATTAGAGCAACCTATGATAGCCCATTTACCCTTCCAATGAATAGAAGAAACGAGGCTATGTTTAAAGTAGAATTGAATTGAAGAAATCGAAATTTAAAGCAATGGTGTTATCTTGTATGGATCCAAGATTTCAACATTTAGTTCATAATCATTTAAAGAAAAAAAAATTAATTGGAAAATATAGTGCATTTACAATTGCAGGTGCAGCCGTTGGTGTTACACATAATAAATTCAAAAAATGGCATAAAACATTTTATGACAATTTAGGAACTTCTATTCAATTACATAAAATAGAAAAATTGATTGTCATTAATCATAAAGATTGTGGTGCAGCTAAAATTGCTAATGGAAAAAAAGAATTTAGTCCAGTAAATGAAAAAAAAATTCATAAAGAGTCGTTCTCTAAAATTAAAAAACAAATAAAGAAAAGATTTCCAAAATTGAAAGTAGAATTAAATTTAATTTCTTTAGATAATAAAATTACTAAATTCTAATTATTGATTTCTTATTAGAGGATAAACTTTTGGATTTAGATATTTTAAGTTTGTTAGTAATATTAAAATTAAAGTAACAAAGCCAATTGAAAATCCTAAATAAATTAAAACTTTAAAATCAAACATCCATACTAGCTCAAAAATATTTTCCATAATAAATTTTGAACCAATCACTGCAAAGAATATTGCAATTAAAATTACAGATTTAAAGATAATGATGAACTCAATTAGAGATGAAAAAACAATTTGTTTTTTTGAAAAACCCAAAATTTTGAAGACTAAATTTTGATATTCTTTAACTTTTCCTTGGACCATAATCGCGCTAGAAATTACGATTAACCCTATTATAATAGTAACCGCTGAAATTAAAGTAACTGCAATAAATACTTTATTTAAAACAGCTGTAACTTTAGATAAATAATCTGCAATTTTTATCATTGATAAACTTGGCATGATTTCAAGCATTTCAGTTTCATCAAATTTATTTGAATTAAACTTTGCAGTAGCTAAATATTCGTGTGGAATATTTTTTGCAAATTGAGGATTAAATAACATTGCAAAGTTGATGCTTAAATCTCGATAATCTACCTCTCTAAAATTAATGACCTCTCCTTCAATTTCTCGTCCATAAACATTTAAAGTGAAAATATCACCTAACTGAATGTTAAAATCTTTAGCGATTTTTGCATCTAGAGATATTTGAAGTTGGTCTGGGTTTGATAAATCCCACCATTTACCTTCTAAAATTGGATTATCTTCAGGTATATTTTCCACCCATGAAGATCTTCGTTCGCTGCCAATTACCCAGTAACTATCATTATCTGGTTTAATATAAGTGTTAGGATCTACACCATTAATTTTTACAATTCCAGAGGATACCATTGGCACAATTTCAATAAATGCATTGGGATCCATATTTAAAATTCCTCGTTCAAATTTTTCTCTTTCACCTTTTTGTATCCCTACAAAGAAATAATCAGGTGCAATATCAGGAATAGATTTAGCAATTTCTCTTTGAAAATTTGTTCCAACTAAAGCCAATGTTAATAACAAAGTAACTCCTAAGCCAAGAGACATAACTGTGATGGGAGTTATACTTTTTGTTTGAGTAATATTTTTAATTGAAACTTTTAAAGAAATTATAGGACTAGATTTGTATTTTTTTAGAAAAAAAATGATTAATTTTGAAAGCAAGAAAAATACAATTAAACAAACAAAAAAAGCAGCAAAGTAGCCTAAGCTATAAGAGGGCTGTTCAGATCCAACTGTGAATAACAAAATTAAGATAGACAATAAAACAAAGCTTAGAACAACTGATCTCTTGGAATAATAAAATTGAAGGTTTTGAAATACGTTTCTGAATAAATTAGACGCTTTTATTTGATCAATAGAACTGATTGTTGGAATAGAAAAAATTACAAGAACCAACAACCCCACTAAAAATATTTTTAAAAAATTAAGTAATGAAAATACCGGATAAACATTTAACCCTAATCCATCAGATAAATATTTATCTGCAATTGGTACAATTAAAAAACTTGATCCATAAGCGATAACAGTGATAATAAACAAGAGTATAAATAACTGCAGGTAATATAGTGTTTTAATATTGCCTGAATAAAAGCCAACTGCCTTTCTAACAGCTATCGACATGTTGTTTTGATTTATAAAAGAAAGCAAAGTATTTGCTATTCCAATACCTGCTATCAACATTGCACTGATAGATACGAGAGATAAAAATTGAGAAAAATTATTAATAATTCTCTTTATTCCACTTGCAGAATTTTCAGGATATCTAAGTTTAACTTTTTGATCGTCTTTAAAAATTTCTTCAATTCGTTGTTCAATTTCTTCTAGCTTATCATTTTTATTAAATTTCACTTTGTATTCATAGTTTAAAAAGCTTCCAATTCCGTTTAGTTTTAAAATTTCTAAAGTTTGTTTTCCTGCTAAAGCCCAATCTCCAAATGCAACAAATCCACTTACATCTGGTACGGATTTAATAATTCCAATTACTGTAAACTTTTGATCTTGAACTTTTACGATTTCATTAATTTCAATATTTAGGGTTTTTGATAAACTTTCATTGATCAGGATAGTGTTAGGTTCTTTTTGCATTCTTTCATAAGCACCCATTGGTTCATAAACAACATTTCCATATAAAGGATATTTTTCATCAACAGTTTTTATCCTAGTAAATAATGATTTATTTTTTTCTCTACCAGTAGTTGAAAGCATAGTACTGAATTCAATCATTTGAGAAACTGTTGCAAAACCTTTTACTTTGTTAACTAGATCTAAATTTCCCTGATTACGATTGTAATCAATTTCTAAATCTCCACCTAAGAGTGCTTTGGCATTATCATTCAGTTCTTTTTTAAGACTATCTTCAATTGTGAAAATAGCACTTAAGATAAAAAGACTTATAAATAACGTAACAATGATACTAGCAATTTTATGATAGTTTCTGCCTAAGTCTTTAAAAGCGTATTTTAAAATCAAACAAAATTCTGAAGGATTATTTAATTTTTCCATCTTTAATTTTTATTTTTCTTTTGGCTTTGTCTGCAAGTTTAGGATCATGAGTTACCATGATTAAAGAAGAACCTTCTTCTTTGACATACTTGAATAAAATATTTGCAATCATGATAGAATTTTCAGTATCTAAGTTTCCTGTTGGTTCATCTGCCAAGATTAGTTCTGGTTTCATCGAAATTGCTCTTGCGATAGCAACCCTTTGTTGTTCACCACCTGATAATTGACTTGGTAAATTATTAAAACGATGTTTCAAACCAAATCGATCTAATAATATTTTTGCTTCTTTTTCTGGATTTTTGAAATTATTAAGTTCAAGCGTTAAAGCAACATTTTCGACTGCTGTGTAATTAGGAATTAAATAAAACGACTGAAATATTATTCCAATATTTTTCTTTCTTATCTCAGATACTTCATCTTCACTAAGGCCTGTTATTTCTTGATTGTTATAAATTATTTTACCAGAGGTTGCTTTTTCTAAGCCTCCGATTAACATTATTAAACTAGTTTTTCCTGAGCCACTTTCTCCAATTACCGAAACAGTTTCTTTTTTATTAATATTTAAATTAATATTCTTTAAAACACTGATACTATCTTTACCAGTTTGGTATTTGAGATTTATTTTTTTTAACTTAAGAAGAACACTCATGAATAAAACTATATTTATTAAAATTTTGATAATCTTTCTAATGCACATAAAAGCAAGTGCAATAGAAAAGGTAGTTTTATTCGGTGATAGTTTGATGGCTGGTTACGGATTACCTAAAGAACATCATTTATCAATAGTTTTAGAAAACAATCTTAAGCAAGCTGGGTTAAATATTAAAGTCATTAATGGAAGTGTCTCTGGAAGCACATCGTCAGGTGGATTGAATAGAGCAGATTGGAGTTTATCAGAGCCAGGTATTGATTTAATTATTTTAGGATTAGGAGCTAATGATATGCTTAGAGGAATTCGACCAGAGGAAACAGAAAGAAATTTAGAACAAATAATAAAAGTTGCTCAGAATAAAAAAATTAAAATTATTTTAGCTGGAATGGTAGCGCCAGATACTCATGGAGAAAAATATAAAAAAGAGTTTGATGCTATTTATCCAAAGTTGTCAAAAAAGTATAATTTAGCATTAATCCCATTTCTTCTTGAAGGTGTGGCACTAAATCCAAGTTTAAATCAAAAAGACGGTATACACCCCAACAAAGAAGGAACAATTAAAGTAAGTGAAACAATAAAAAAAAGTATTATTAATATAATTAATTAAATGAAAATCTTTCTATTAATATTTAGCTTATTATGTTGCCTTAGTTTTGCTCAAGCTCAAAATACAAATATTACTCTAAATTCTAATTTGAACTTAAATTGTACATTTGAAAAAGTAATTTTAAAAAATCCAGACCATAACTTTGAATCTTTCACAAAAGATCAAATTAAAAGAAAAAATATTAATAAGTTAATAATCGAATCTAAAACACCAGACATTCTAAATGTTAAAAATTTATCAGACTTTTTTAATAAAATTGATTTAGAGGTTAAAATTTTGAATAAGGATATATTCTTAATTCAAGCATTCGATAAAGATAGGAATTACTCTGAGTCTGCAGTCTATACTAGAAAAACAGGCGAACTTATTCACGAAATCACAACCAATATAAAACAAGAGGAAAAAGAAAAAGATATTTCTTTTTATAGTTGTAAAAATAACAACAAAGACACTTAAGACCAAAGACTCCAATTCTAATATTTGATAATATCTAATTATGAAGAGAGTATTTCTAATAATTTTGTTTTATTTATTTTCGCAGTTAAGCTCTTTAGCAAATGAAAGGGATATTAGACTAAACCAACTGTTTAATGAGTTAAAAGCAAATAAATCGAAAGTAGCTTTTATAATTGAACAAGAAATTTGGGCTTTATGGAGTACCCATCCAACTGATGAAAAACTTACTGCGAGATTAGAAGAGGGCTCTAAATTTGTAAGAGATCAAAACTATATTAAAGCAAAAGATATTTTTACTGAAGTTATTAATATTGATCAAAATTGGGCTGAAGCTTGGAATAAAAGAGCAACTGTACTTTATATGCTAGGAGAATTTCAAAAATCTCAAGATGATATAGATCAAGTATTAGCCTTAGAGCAAAGACACTTTGGAGCTTTAGCAGGGCAGGGTTTAGTAAATATTCAACTTAAGAACTATGAAAAAGCTATAAGAAGTTATGAACAAGCACAAGAAATTTATCCTGCTATGAGATCACCAAAAATAATGATTAAGCAGATAGAGCAATTAATGAAACAACAAACAATATAATGTGTGGAAGATACGTAGTAAAAAACCCAGTAACTAAAACAAATAAATTAGTTAAATCTGCAATTCAGGTTGAAGATACTGAAAACTATAATGCTCATCCATATCAAAAACTTCCTGTCATAAAAAAATATAAAAATGGAAATACTTTAGAAAATCTACAATGGGGTTTAGTTCCGGGATGGGCTAAAGACAAAGATTTTAAAGCTCTGATTAATGCAAGGTTAGAGACTATTGATGAAAAAGTTTCATTTAAAAAACTAATAAAAAATAATCGATGTGTTGCAGTTGCAGATGGTTTTTATGAATGGAAAAGGGAAGGGAAAGAAAAAACTCCTCATTATTTTACCCGTGAAGATACAAATCCTATTTATTTTGCTGGTATCTTTGAAAATGATCAGTTTTGTTTGATTACAGAGGAAGCAAAGGAAAACATAACTGAAATTCATCACAGACAACCCGTTATTTTAAATCAAGCTGATATTACTCGTTATTTAAATTTAGAATTACAAGGCTCAGCATTTTTAAAAGAGCGTAAAATTCCTAATTTAATTTTTCATGAAGTTTCAAAGGATGTAAATAAGCCCACAAATAACAGCGCATCCTTAATTCAAAAATTTTAATTAGTCTCTAAAATTAACAAAATCAATTGGAAGACCAATATCAATTGCCTTGATTGCAGCCATAGATTCTTGAAGATCATCTTTTTTTTTACCATCTACTCTTAATTCATCACCTTGGATTTTAACTTGAATTTTAAGTTTAAGCTTTTTTATATCAGCAATTACTTTTTTTGCATTTTCTTGACTTATACCTTCTTTTAATTCACTAACTTGTCTAATTGATCCTCCAGAAGCTCCCTCAGAGCTTTTAACCTCTAATACTCTTGGATCTACTTTTCTTCTAACTAAATGGGTTTGTAACAATTCATTTATTTGCCTTAATTTTAATTCATCAGGTGCATTGGTAGTTACTGATTTATCTTTTCTTTCAATTGAAATATGAAGCCCTTTAAAATCATATCGATTGCCAATTTCTCTTAAACAGTTAGCTAAAGCATTATCAAATTCTTGATAATTAATTTTACTAATTACGTCAAAAGAAGGCATTTAATTATTATACAGTATTAATAATCAAAATTGTAACTAAAATAAAGTATGCATTAATAAGGCAATTTAGCTTGTTGAGTAAATCTTAAATTTAAATATATTGAAATTATGCTTAGTTATATAATTCCATTTTTAATTCTTATTTTAGTAGTGGTATTTATTCATGAATATGGACACTATTATTTTGCAAGAAAATATGGAGTAGGTGTTACTGATTTTTCAATAGGATTTGGTAAAGAATTATTTGGCTGGAATGATAAGCATGGAACAAGATGGAAAATTTGTGCAATTCCTTTAGGTGGATATGTTAAATTTTTTGGAGATAGAAATGTTTATTCACAAGCTGATCATCAAGAAATTTTAGAAAGATATAACGATGAGGAGCGAGAAAAATTATTTATTTTAAAACCATTGTATCAAAGAGCATTAATTGTATTTGGCGGTCCTTTAGCTAATTTTTTACTAGCTTTAGTAATATTTTTTTCAATTTATACCTTTGTAGGTAAAGATTTTACTCCTGCTGTCATAAATGAAGTTCAAAAAGATAGTCCTGCAATGGTAGGAGGGTTAAAAGCTGAGGATATAATTTTAGAAATAGACGGTAATGAGGTTAAAAGCATTATGGAGGTTTCTAAATTTATCACCATGTCTACTGGTGATTTTATAGACTTTAAAGTAAAGCGTTCTTATGATGAGTTAATTTTAAAAATCAAGCCAAATATAGTTGAAGGTGATGATGGATTGGGTAACAAAATTAATAAAAGAATGGTTGGTATTAAGCTTGGTGCCTATAATAATAAAGTTAATCATGTTAAATTAGGACCTGCCCAGGCTTTATATCACGCAGGTTATGAAGTTTATTTTGTAAGTGTTTCCTCACTTAAATACATCGGAGGAATGATTTTAGGTAAAGCAGATACATCTCAATTAGGAGGTCCGATTAGAATTGCTAAAATTTCTGGACAAGTTGCAACCTTTGGAGTGTTGGCTTTCATTAGTATGATGGCTTATATTTCAATAAGTTTGGGACTTATTAATCTATTTCCAATACCAATGTTAGATGGAGGACATCTAATGTTTTATGCATTTGAGAAAGTTTTAGGCCGACCTTTATCTCAAAAAACTCAAGAAGGTTTTTTTCGAATCGGATTGTTTTTGTTGTTATCATTGATGTTTTTCACCACATTTAATGATCTAAAAGACTTAGGTTTATTTAGGTAACTCACATTTTAAAAAGTCTTAAAAAGTCAATAAAAACAACGTTTATTTGAGTTTTTACAAGATATTGTGTGTTTTAAAAAAATAAACACTAAAAAAAAGCTTGATTTATCAACGTTTATGAGAAGTATAAATATTAACCAACAAAACCGGAGCTAAAATGAACAAAAAACAACTAATTGCTAAGCTTTCTGGCTCATTAAATTTGAGCAAAGCAGATGCTGAGCGAACTTTTGATACAATTACCAACACTATTTTAGATGCTCTAAAAGGTGATGATTCAGTAAAAATTGCTGGGTTCGGTACGTACAAAGTAGCTAAAAGAAAAGCAAGAGTTGGAAGAAACCCAAGAACAGGTGAGCAGATTCAAATCGCTGCTTCTCAGAAGGTAAAATTCTTACCAGCTAAAGCTTTAAAAGAAGTATTCAACAGATAATATTTTTTTTTAACAGCCCTAACGTTTTTAAAAAACTCGTTTAGGGCTGTTTCTATATGCAAAAATTGCATAGCCAATTTTCCATATAAACGTTTCTAATTAAAATTTTAAAAAATATAAGCACTCCATAACGGAGGAGATTATGAATAAATTTTTTAAAAAAATAAGTTTAATTTTATTATCATTTATCGCTTTGATCAGTCTTACAACGGTGGTGAATGCTGAGACTACTATTTCACCAGAGGGTCAATATATTTTCAATACACTTGGATTTTATTTAGGTGGTGTTTTGGTAGCTTTTATGGCTGCAGGATTTTGTATGTTAGAAAGTGGACTTGTAACAACAAAAAGTGTTTCTACAATTGCAGCAAAAAATATAGGTAAATTTGCTATTTGCTCACTTGTGTTTTTCTTTTTTGGATACAACATGGCTTATGGAATACCCGAAGGAGGATATATTGGATCTTTTTTAATGTGGGGTGATTCTTTGAGTTTGGATACTGGATATTCAGATCATTCTGATTGGTTTTTCCAAACAATGTTTGTATGTGCAACTGTTTCAATTGTATCAGGTGCAGTAGCAGAAAGAATTAAGATTTGGCCATTTTTTATCTTTGCATTTTTAATGTCTGGTTTTATTTATCCAATTTCAATGGGTTGGCAGTGGGGTGGAGGTTGGTTAGCAACTTCTGGCTTCTCAGATTTTGCAGGTTCAACTTTAGTTCATGCTTGTGGTGGAGCAGCAGCATTAGCTGGTGTTATGGTTTTAGGTGCTAGAGATGGAAGATTTACTAAATCAGGAGAGCCTAAAACTTTAGAACCATTTGCAGCTTCAAGTATACCCCTAGTAACACTTGGAACATTTTTGCTTTGGTTTGGATGGTTTGGTTTTAATGGTTTTAGTCAATTAGCAATGGGTACTTTTGATGATGTAAATGCAATAAGTAAAATTGCGGTTAACACTCATTTAGCTGGAGCAGCTGGTACTGTATCAGCAGCTGTAGTATCAAGATTATTAGGTGGAAAAACAGATATAATAATGATGTTGAACGGAGCGCTTGCAGGTCTAGTTGCCATTACCGCAGAACCTTTAACTCCGTCACCGTTATTAGCAATCGTTATAGGTGCAATAGGAGCTATTATTATGTATTTTGGCACAAAGTTTTTAGAAGCAAGACATCTGGATGATGTTGTTGGTGCTATTCCAGTACATATGTTTGCTGGAATTTTTGGAACTCTTATAGTTCCAATAAGTAATCCAGATACAAATTTTGGAACCCAATTTACTGGAGTAATTTCAGTTTGTTTATTTAGTTTTGTTCTATCTTATATAATTTTTAGAGTTATGAAGGCTACCATAGGTTTAAGAATTAGTTCTGGAGCAGAAAAACTTGGAACAGATGTTGCTGAAATAGGTGTAAGAGCTTACGCGATAAGAGACTAAATATATTCCTCTCTCATTAGTTTAAAGCCCCTTAGAAATAAGGGGCTTTTTATTTTTTAATAAATTACAAAGTGTTTCCAACACTTCTTTTGCATGATCTTTAACTTTAACGTTTTTCCAAACTTTGATTATTTCACCTTTTTTTCCGATTAAATAGGTTGATCTAATTGTACCCATGAATTCTCTGCCCATAAACTTTTTTTTACCCCAAACTTTATATTTTTTTAATACCTTTATTTCTTCATCAGAAAGTAAATCAAACTTAATCTTATATTTTTTTCTAAATTTATAATGACTTTTAATACTATCTTTTGATACACCATAAACCTCACAATCTAATTTATTAAATTTTGAGTATAACTTATTAAAATCGTTAGTTTCTATTGTACAGCCTGGAGTATCGTCTTTTGGATAGAAATATAGAACTACATACTTTCCTAAAGATTCTTTTAATATAAAATTCTTTTTATTTGTTGATGGCAAAGTAAAATTTAATGCTTTCATTTAATTTAATCCCTCTATTATTTTATTAAACACATGATCAACTTTAAGTTTTTTCATACCTCGTCTTTCTCTGCATCTAATATTACTGAAATTTTCAGGGGCAATAATTTGAATTTTACTATATTTTAATTCATCAATTGGGTCATTTGCAATTAAACCAAAAGATTTAACATTAAGTGCTGCAGCAAGATTTATGGGTCCAGAATTATTTCCAACCAAAAAATTTGAGTTTTTCAAAGCAAAAATAATTCCATTTAAATTTTTATCTGAACAATCTATGAAATAATTTTTTTTTGATAGTTCTTTTATATTTTTAGCTAAATAGGATTTTTCCTTACCACAAATCAAATAAATATAATCAAAAAGATTTTTTTCATACAGTTTATCTGCTAATTTTACAAAATCTTCCTCATACCACATTTTATAATCTTCAAAAGAATCTATACCAAAAGCAATTTTGTTACCCTCAACTTCTAAATCTGAATTTCCTTCTTTAAATCTTTTTATATCAACATTAATTTCAGGATAAATATTATTTAGAGCTATTGAATTAATATTTAAAAATTTTTGAGATTGTTCAGAATAACTTAATTTCCAATCTTGGCTTGTTAAATATTTTTTTACTGTAAGCCATTTTTTTTGTTTACCTATACCAGGACCTATAATATTTTTTATCCCACATAGTTTTGCAGCAATTGCTGGTTTATTAACCTTATCCAAAATATATACATGAGAATATTTATTTTTAAAAAAAATTTTGACCAATTTAAATACATCAACCCAATAAAAAAAGCCTTTTCTAAAATTATTATAATTTATTAAATTTATATGAGGAATATCTCTCAAAATATTTTTGGCTTGAGTTTTTTCTCTTACAATCAAATCTATCTTATTCATATGATGTTCACTGATAGCTTTGATATAAGGCAATTGCCAAATAAGGTCTCCAAGTTTATGGTGTGTATAAACAATACAAATTTTTTCAATCATTAAATTTTAACTTAATATCATTTCTTCTTTTAAAATTTATATAATCCAAACCATTGATTGGGTACTTAAAGTCAGATTTATTTTTCAATATTTTAAATTTTTTTGAATTAAGCATAGTTATTTCTATCACATTTGGATCTTTATTTTTATTTATGCCCGCATAATTATTCCCGTGAATATGGATTAATTTAAGTTTTGACTTCATAAGAAATTTTTTAATTTTACTTATATTTCTATGAATATTATGGAATTCTATAATTAATAGATTTATTTGATCAAAATTCTCATTAATAGAATTTAATATTTCATATTCATCACCCTCAATATCAATTTTCAAAAGTATGTTTTTTTTATTTTTTAGAATTTTGGTAATTGAAATTTCTTTTTTGTTGTTACTCTGTGAAACAACTTTTTTTATATAATGTTTATTGTTTTTCTTAAAAAAATTTTTGTAATTAACATATTTAAATATATCTAAAATTTTTTTTATACTTATTTTTTTTAATAAAAAAAAAGAAATTAAATCTTTTTTAAATCTATCTTTCCAAAACTTCTTATCGACCGTGTGGTCATAAGCTAATATTTTGCAATTAGGGTTAATTTTTAAGAATTCTTTTTCAAATTCCCAATCGTCATTTAATCCACAGGTAATTAGTGTTTTTGTTTTTTTTATAACCCTCTTATCAATAACGTATCCTCCATCTGTATTTGGTCCAACTCTGATCAAATTACTTTTAATAGATTTGTAGGGCTTAAATATTTTTGGGAGCACAACTGTATATTTTTAAATTTAATTATTATATATTACTTATATGAATATTAAATCAATTCAAAAATTAGTATCTGAAGCAACGATTGAAATTAAAACAATTAATGCTGATGAAGCCTACAAAATGTTTAAAGATAAAAATTGTAATTTGATTGATATCAGGGAAATAAACGAATTAGATAATTCTGGTAGAGTTGAGGGTGCAAATCATATCCCAAGAGGTATGCTCGAAGTTTACTTAGACCCAAATAGTCCCATCATGCAAAATGGCCAGGTCGACAAAAATAAAGAACTTGTTTTGTTTTGTGCGGGAGGAGTGAGATCTGCTTTGGCTGTAAAATCATTAAAAGAGATGGGTTATGAAAAAATTTCTCATGTTGATGGTGGATTTGCTGCAATGAGCGAAAGTAATTTTAAAATTATTTAATTGTTATCTAATTCTTCTAAAGCATATTCAAGTCTATCTTGCCCCCAAAAAATTTTATTATTAATTATAAAAGTTGGAGTTCCAAAAACTTCTTTTTTAAAAGCATCAGTAGTTAATTTAATTAATTTATCTTTAACAGATTGTTCTTTTATAGACTTAAAAAATACTTCACTATCAATTTTTAAATCACTTAATAATTTAGAAATGTTTTCAATATTTGACAAGTCCAGATTATTTTTCCAATAAGCATCAAAAAAACAATTTAAGTAATCATTTTGCTTATCATTACTAATACTAATATATCCCCTCATTATATTTAAAGAATTTATTGGAAAATTAGAATTCCATTTGAATTTAATATCATTTTTTTTAGATACTAAATTGCAATCATTAATATTATTTCTCAATTTATATTTATTAAATGCAGGAGAATCAATTCCAGCTAGTTTATGAAGGCCACCTAAATAAATTGGTTTATAATTAAATAAGTTATTTTTTTGTTTAAGAATTTTTTTATGAGCGATGTAGGCATAAGGGCTAATAATGTCAAAATAAAAGTCTATATGATTACTCATATAAACTAATTCTTTTTGCGTAAAAAATTCTAATTATCCAATACAGAAATAAACCTAGTGGGCCGATTAAATAGGTTAATATTAATGGTAAAGTCATCAAAACTTTATTAATTGAAAACTTTTGAGAATCTTTAACAATCCAGCCACCAATAAATAAATTTATAGCTATAAAATGAGTCCAAAATATCATTATGTATAAATGATCTTCAAACAATCTAGACAGCTCATTTAGACCCAAGTAAAGTGTAAAGTTTCCATCAAAATCGTAACCAATTACGTAAGATTTATATAAAATGAAGATATACACACCGCTTAATATGAAAATAGGAAAAATGGATGTTACAAAAATTCTACTTAAATGTGATTGAGGAAACACAATCAAGATAAACCAAAAGGGTAGAACACCAAGGTTGATCCACATGTAAAGTGTCTCAATTGTAAAATAAGTATAAATTTGTTCAATCATTTAAATATATTATATTAAATCTAACAATGATTCCTATAAGAAATAGAAAAAAAACTCTCCAAGTAACTGTTGATGAGATGCGTAATTTTGCCTTTGCATACGTTGAAAAGTATGCTCCATCAAAACAGCAACTTAAAATTTACTTATTAAAAAAATACATGAAGCTATCGGTCTCTGATGTCAGAAAGAAAGATGTCAATAAATTAATTGATATAGTTTTATCTGATTTAGAAAAAAATAGATTTATAAATGATAAATTTTATTCTGAAAGCAAAGCTAAAAGTATGATCCAAAGAGGAAATTCGATTAATAAAATTAGAAATTATTTAATAGGAAAAGGAATAGATGAAATATTTATCAAGGATACAGTTAATAAAATAAAAGAAGATAATTTTGATCAAGATTTTTTTTCAGCAATAAAATTATGTAAAAAAAAAAGAATTGGCCCAGCCAGAGTAGAAGATAATAGAAGTTTATTTTATAAAAAAGATATATCTTTACTCGCGAGAAATGGTTTTGATTTTGAAACATCTAAAAAGGTAATGGATATAAAAAAAGACGAATACCTAAAAATAATAAATCTACTCTAATTTTTTATCTTTTTCTTCTTTTACGAGCTGACTTATTTTATTTCTTACGTAATTTTTTACAAACACAAATACTAACAATCCAAAAATTGAGACTGAAACAATAATTATCAATATTATTCGTAATTGTTCATCCATTATAAAATATTTTTACCTTTTAAAATTAGACTTGGATTTTTTAAATCTTTTTTACCATATAAAATTTCATTTCCTTCAAAATCAGTAACAGTTCCACCCGCATGCTCTAATATTGCATGACCGGCTGCAATATCCCATTCATATGCCCTAGGTTCTGCAATATAACCATCGTACTCACCAGCAGCAACAACACAAAATTTTAAAGAGCTTTTCATTCTAACATTTTCATTTACACCCAAATCATCATAAATTTTTTGAATTTCAGGTTTTATTTTAGTTGAGTATGAAATAAATTTTAAATTTTCTGATTTTTTAGCAGAGTTTTTACTTAAATTTTTAGTTTGACCGTTGCTTAACTCAAATGAATTACCTTTTTCATATGAGTAAAACATTCTTTTTTTTGCAGGAGCATTTATTAATCCTGCAACAGGTTTATTATTGATTATCAAACCAGCGTTAATGGTAAATTCTTCTAGATTATTAATATAATCATAAGTTCCATCAATAGGGTCAACTAACCAAAAGTTTTTTAAATTTGAGTTATTTTTGTTGTCAGATGTCTCTTCTGAAATTATTGGTAAATCAGGTGTTATCTCAGAAATTTTTTTTGATATTAATTCGTTCACTTCTAAATCACCGTTGCTAACAGGTGTATTATCTGATTTTAATTTTTTAATTAGTCCTTTTTTTCTAAGCTGTAGTGCTAAATCTCCTGCCAATAAAAAACTATCAACTAAATTTTCTACTATTACTTTTAAATCCACTTTCATTTTCCTAATTTTAATAATTCAACGTTTTTTGCGTTAATGACTTTTTTTCCAACATTTTCAAAATTAACCGTCACTTTATCATTGATTATTGATTGAACTTGGCCAATTCCCCATTCTTTTTTATCTGGATTTGTGACTTTGTCACCTGGTTCATAATCTAAAATCATTATATTTAATTTATATTGCAAATAAGTATAAATACCACTTAATGAATAAAAATTTAAATTCAATTGGCATAGATAAAAAGCCTTCAGATACTACTGTAGTTGTAGCCATGTCTGGAGGAGTGGACTCCTCTACTGTCGCAGGTATTATGAAACAAGAGGGTTATAATGTTATTGGCATCACACTAAAACTTTACGATGAAAACAAGGAGGCAACAAAGTCTAAACAATGTTGTTCAGGTCAAGATATAATGGATGCTAAACGAGTAGCACATAAATTAGGTATAGAACATAAAATTTTGTACTATCAGGATAAATTTAAACAAGGTGTAATTGATAATTTTGTTGATAGTTATTTAAAAGGTGAAACACCGATACCATGCGTCCAGTGTAATCAAACTGTGAAATTTAAGGATTTATTCGAAGTCTCAAAAGATCTTAAAGCAGATGCTTTAATAACTGGTCATTACGTAAAAAGTATTACGAGAAATAAAACTACAAATATGTACAGAGCAATTGATGAAAACAGAGACCAAAGTTACTTTCTATTTAATACAACAAGAGAACAATTAGATTATTTGAGATTTCCACTTGGTGGTATGCTTAAAGATAAAACAAGAGAGATCGCAAAAAAGTTAGAACTTAATGTTGCTGACAAACCTGATAGTCAAGATATTTGTTTTGTACCAAGTGGTGATTATACATCAGTAATTCAAAAATTTAGACCAGACTCTTTTAAAAAAGGAAATATAAAAAACTTAGAAGGGGAAGTTATTGGTGTCCATGACGGTATAATAAATTTTACTATAGGGCAGAGAAAAGGTATTAAGGTTTCTTATCATGAACCATTATATGTAATTAAAATAAATTCAGATAATAACGAGATTATTGTTGGTCCAAAAGATAAACTTGGTAAAACGGAAATTGAACTCAAGAATGTAAATTTATTAACGGATAAAAAAGATTTAGATCAAAAAGTATATGTAAAAGTTAGATCAACAGGTAGTTTGCTAGAAGCAAAAGTAGATTTGGAAAGAAATAATAGCGCAAAGGTAAATCTAATAATACCAGAGGATGGAATTTCCCCAGGACAAGCCTGTGTATTTTATAGCAAAGACCAATTTGGTCATAAATTACTTGGTGGAGGTTGGATTAAAGAATAGGAAAAATTTATTTTTTCTTGTTTTTTCTTTTAGCTCTTCTTTTCTTAGACCCTTGTTTTCTTCTACCTCTATGTTTCTTTGGGTAACTCATTTAAATTTGTGTTAATTTTATTGACATTCAGGTGGGATATAGCATTGTCTTAATAACATATCAAATTTTTATTATGGGTAAATCATTTAAGACTTTTTTAAAACATACTGCAAAAGACTTTCATAATCAGTCAGTAAACCCTCCAGTGGTTAGAGCTTCAACTATTATCTTTAAATCTATGAATGATATTAGAAAAACCCAGTTAAAAGCTCAAAAGAATCCAATTGGTGGTCACTATGATTATGGACGACAGGGCACATCTACAACTTATATCTTGCAGAAAATTTTAACTAAACTTGAGGAAAGCTATCATGTATTTACAACTCCAACAGGCTTTGGTGCGGTTTTCCTAGCAATATTTAGTGTTACTAGACCGGGCGATGAAATTATTGCTGCAGATCCTGTTTATAGTCCAACAAGACTACTGACGGAAAAATTTTTAAAAGAATTTAACATAAAGACAACTTTTTATGATCCTCATGATTTAAAAACACTAGAAAAAGGTATTAATAAAAAAACAAAACTAATTTTCGTTGAAAATCCTGGAAGTAACTCTTTCGATTTTCAAGACCTTGGAAAAATTTTGTCAATTGCAAAAAAATATAAAATTTTGACAGCAATTGATAATACTTGGGGAACACCTTACTTTTTAAAACCAATAAAACTTGGTTTTGATATGGCAATAGTATCTGCAACTAAATATTATTCTGGACATTCAGATGTTATGGGTGGTTCTTTAGCTGTTAATAGAAAAGTATTTCCAAAAGTAAAGGCTGCAGATAGAATTTCTGGTTTAAGACTAGGTCCTGATGATGCATATTTGATTACAAGAGGCCTGAGAACTTTGGATGTAAGATTGGATCGACATAGAGAGAATGCAAAAAAAGTTGCAGAATTTTTATCTAAATATAAAAATATTCAATTATTATATCCTTATAAAAAGAACTCTTATAATTTCCGTATGTGGAAAAAGTATTACTCTGGTGCATCAGGCTTGATGGGTTTAAAAATAAAATGCAAAAATATAAACTCAGTTAGAAAATTTGTGAATTCATTGAAGTTATTTGGATATGGTTATAGTTGGGGAGGCTTTGAAAGTTTAGCTCTTCATCAAGAGTATAGAGAAACAGGAAATAGACAATATATGAAACTATCAAAAAACGAACATTTAGTAAGATTGCATATTGGATTAGAGGATCCAAATGATCTTATTACTGACTTAAAAAAAGCATTAAGATATATTAAATGAGCTCAGAAAATTTTATTATAAGCAAGAAAGCCTTGATTACTCTAATTGCAGCATCTGTAGTTGTAATTATTTCTTTAGGGATAAGACAGACTTTTGGATTGTTTTATTTTGATTTTAATACTGATTTAGATATTTCCATATCTCATTTTGGATTTGTAATGGGCTTACAATTATTACTATGGGGAGTATTCAGTCCTATATTTGGTGTAATTACTGATAAGTATGGAGGAGCAGTTGCAATCTTTATTGGCTTTGTTTTTTACTTGGTAGGGGTTTTATTTTTTTATTCTGGTTTAAATACAGGAGGCTACTTTACGCTAACCATTGGAGTAATGATTGGAATAGGTTTAGGTTCCACTGCAATAGGTATCCCTGTATCAGTTGTAGCAAAACATTTTCCGGCATCCAACAGAACTATTGCAACAGGTATTGTTACATGTGCAGGATCTTTTGGATATTTTGTTTCACCATTACTTGTAAGATATTCTTTAGTTGAAACAGGTTGGGAGAATACTCTTTTGTATTTTTCTCTTCTCCTAGGACTTGGATTGGTAGCAGCTTTATTTGTTAGTACCCCAAAAATACCTGTAGGAGTTAATCAAGACAATAATCAAACAGCAAGAGATGCTCTAAAAGAGGCATTTGCAAATAAAAGTTTTATTTATCTTACTCTAGGTTTTTTTGTTTGTGGTTGGCATATTGCTTTAGTTGCAACACATATACCTACCTATATGTCTGATAGAGGGCTACCTGATTGGACGCCTGCGATGGTTTTAGCATTGATTGGTGTATTTAATATGGCCGGTACCATTACAAGTGGTTATTTAGCTACAAGGTATAGTAAGAAATATATTTTAAGCGCTATTTACCTTTTAAGAGGAGTTTCAATAATCTATTTTATCTTTTTACCACCCAGTATATTTAATTCTGTAGTTTTTGGGGTAACTTTTGGATTTTTATGGTTATCAACTGTTCCCCCTACAAATGGAATAGTAGCTCATGTATTTGGAACAAAGTATGTAGGCCTTTTATACGGTATAGTTTTTGTAAGTCATCAGATTGGTTCTTTCTTAGGAGCGTATTTAGGTGGTGTATTCTATGAATTAAATGGAAATTTTGACTATGCATGGTACGGATCTATCGCATTATCAATTTTTGCAGGTTTGATACATTTGCCTATAGTAGAGAAAGCAATTGAAAGAACACAACCAGCATAAATTAAAATTTAACCCCTATTTGGAGGATCTTTATCAATCTGATAAACCTTTAATAATTTATAAAGTCAATGGTGGGTATGATATTTATACAGATTTTTCAAAAAAGATCATTTTAACAAAAAAAAATATTCATAAATTTTTTTATTCTATAGAGAAAAAAAAATATAAAAAAGAAACAGATTTATACCTTGGTTTTTTTGGTTATGAAATTTTGTGTAATTTAATTGGTATAAATTTAAAAAATAAAAAAAGAAATAATTTTTATAAAGGAATTTTCTACAAACCTGAGACCATAATCAAGATAAGAAAAGATATTAAAGTTATATCAAATATAAAAAAACATAAATTTAGTTATCAATTTAACAAAACTCAAATACTGAGCCCTTTTAAGATTAATATTTCTTATTTAAAATATAAAAAAATTTTTGAATTATTTTCAAAAAAAATAAGACAAGGTGAAACTTACCAAATTAAAATTTGTACAAAATATAAAAATAAATCATTAATCAATCCCATTAATTTCTTTTGGAAATTAATGCGTGTTAATGCATCTCCCGAATCATTTATGATAAAAGATAAAGATTACTCTATAGTAAGCTGTTCTCCAGAAACATTGATAGATAAGAAAAAAAATAATATTATAACCAAACCAATAGCTGGTACTTTAAAGAAAAAAATTTCCTCAAATAAAAGTATAGCTCTGAAATTTTTTAAAAATAACGAAAAAGAAACCAAAGAACATAACATGATTGTCGATATGGAAAGAAGTGATTTATCGAAAATCTGTAAGCCAGGTAGTGTTAAAATACTAAAAAAAAAATATGTAGAAGAATACAAACACCTCTTTCACTATGTTACTTCAATTGGTGGAATATTAAATAAAAATACAAAACTAATTAATATCATAAAAGCTATGATGCCAGGTGGATCTGTAATTGGTTGCCCTAAAATTAGAACTTTAGAATTATTAAATAATCAGGAAAAAGAAAGTAGAAATATTTTTACTGGTAGTTTTGGTTTTATTAAATTCAATCAAGACATGAGGTTTAATATTATAATAAGATCTATATTAAATTATAAAAATCAATCAGAGATCTCTGCTGCATCTGGAGTGGTATTAGATAGCTCATCAAAAAAAGAATTTAATGAAAATTATATAAAAGCAAAATCTTTATTGGAATTATTTAAATGATTTACATTATTGATCACCAAGACTCCTTTACCTGGAATGTAGTCCACCAATTTGCAAAATTTGATAAAGTAATTTGCTCTAATTATTATGAAATTAATAATAAATTATTAAATAAAAGTGATGTGATTGTTTTTTCTCCAGGACCTGGATCACCAAAAAATTATCCAATTTCCTCAAAAATTTATAAAAAATATAAAGGAAAGAAAAAAATAATTGGTATTTGTCTAGGTTATCAAATGATTTTACATAATGAAGGTGGAAAGATAATACAACAAAAAAAGATATACCATGGATTTCAATCAACAATAAAAATAAATAATAAAAGTAAAATTTTTAAAAATAATCAACAGTTTAAAGTTGGAAGATATCATTCATTAAAATTAATGGAGCCTTTTAAATCAAATTCAATTAAAATAACTATGACATGCAGTAAAACAAAAATACCAATGGGGCTCGAGGATAATAAAAACAAAATATATGGCTTTCAATTTCATCCAGAGTCGTTCTTAACTGAAAATGGCAACTTTCTTATTAAAAAAATCTTATCAGCTTAATAGTCTTAAGGAGGTTACTTTTAAAGATCTTTGGGGATCTAAGGGTGTTTTCACAACAATAAGAATGATCGGTAAACCACCAAAATTATTATTGATTAAACCTCATATTAAAAATTTAATAAAATCCACAAAAAAATATGGGATACGAAAAAAAAATCTTAAAAATATAATTTCAGATTTAATTAAAAAAAATACTATATATAAAAGTCCTGATAATTTATTTCGAATAGCG
>CACOPB010000012.1 GCA_902628965.1 uncultured Pelagibacteraceae bacterium
AGAGTCTTTTAGGATTAAATCATTTATAAAATCAAATATTTGGGCTTTGTTGCCTGCTGGTAAATCAAAATTTAGAAAAGGGGAGATAGTAGATTGTTTTTTCACCAACCACCACAACCAAACTTTATTTTAGAAACGTATTTTTGTTGTAGAAAAATCTTTTTAGAATTAGATTTCTGAATATGCTAGAGCTAAGAAATCCAAGAATAGCCATTCCTGTTGTACTTTTTGCTGGTCTATTATGGTCGTTTGGCCCATTAGTGGTTAGATACATGGATAATCCTCAATTAACACCTTGGCAGTATATTTTTGGTAGAGGTTTAACGATTTTCATCCTATTAAATCTTTATTTATTTTTTGAAGAAGGAAAAAATTTTTACAAAAACTATTATAAAATTGGTATATCTGGAGTAATCGGTGGATCTGGATTGGGGATCGCCATGATTACATTTATATATTCAATTACAAATACTAGTGCTGCAGTTACTTTGCTTTGTTTAGCAGCAATGCCTTTTTTTACAGCACTTTTAGCATTTTTATTTTTAAGAGAAAAAATTTCTCTTAATGTGTGGATATCAATAATAATTGCTACAATTGGTATCATTATTATGGCACTTGGCAACACTGGTGAAAAATCATTAATTGGTTTTGTATTCGGTTTAACTTCATCAATTGGTTTCTCAGTTTTTTCTGTAACTCTAAGATGGAGAAAAGAAACACCAAAATTTACAACTGTAGCTTTCGCAGGTTTCTTTTGCTTAGTGTTTGCAACAATTATGATTTTATCAAAAAACTTAGTTTTCTTTTCATCTAGCTACAATGGAGCTTTATTTTCTTTGCATGGGACACTAGTTTGTTTTGGTTTAATTTTATATTCAATTGGATCTAAAGCGATACCTGCAGCAGAATTAACTTTGTTGTCTTTGACTGAAGTTGTAGGTGGAATTTTTTGGGTATGGCTTCCATTATTTGGTATTAATGAAGTTCCCTCTACTAATACTATTATTGGTGGCTTTTTTCTTTTTGTATCTATATTTTATTACAGTTTGATAATGCGATGGAACAAAAGATATATCGCATTAAATTGATATGGAACGACCAGATTTTTTTGAACTTAAAAACGGTAAAAAAGTAAAATTACCATTCACTGACAAAGAATATAACGATCGAGTAAGTAAACTTAGATCAGTGATGGATAAAAGTAATCTTGATATTGTTATTTTAACATCTATGCATAATGTTGCATATTACACTGGTTTTATTTATTGTTCATTCGGAAGACCTTATGGATGTGTTATTACTAAAGATAAAATTTCAACAATATCAGCAAATATAGATGCCAGTCAGCCATGGCGAAGATCTCATTGTGATAATGTAATTTATACTGATTGGAAAAGAGATAATTTTTTAAGAGCTATTGTTTCAATTATTGGAAAAGATGAACCTCCAAAAAATATTGGAATTGAAAATGACCATGTCACGCTAGATATGCGAGAGAAAATAGGGTCTATTTTTACTTTCTCTATGTTTAGTGATGTTTCAAAAGATCTAATGAAACTTAGAATGATTAAATCAAACGAAGAGATTGAGATCATTAAAAATGGTGCAAGAATCGCAGACATTGGTGGTGAAGAGATAGTTAAAAATATTAGAGAAGATAATACGGAAATTGAAATAGCAATAGTAGCAAGAGATAGAATGGAAAGAGAGATTGTTAAAAGCTATCCTGGCGCAGAGTACATGGATACTTGGGTATGGTTTCAATCTGGTATCAATACAGATGGAGCTCACAATCCAAAGACTAATAGAAAATTAGTCAAAGGAGATATTTTATCTTTAAATACTTTTCCAATGATCTCAGGATACTACACTGCACTTGAGCGAACTTTGTTCTTAGATCATGCTGATGACGCTTCACTTAAAGCATGGGAAGCAAATGTAAAAGTTCATAAACGTGGATTAGAATTAATTAAACCAGGCGTTAAGTGTTCTGATATTTGTCACGAATTAAATGAATTATTTGCTGAACTTGGTTACCTTCAGTATCGAACATTTGGTTATGGACATTCATTTGGTATGCTTTCACACTTTTATGGAAGAGAAGCTGGTTTAGAATTAAGAGAAGATATTGATACTTTTCTTGAGGAAAATATGGTGGTGTCTATGGAGCCAATGATTATGATCCCAGAAGGTAATCCTGGTGCAGGTGGATACAGAGAACACGATATTTTAGTGATTGGTAAGGATGGAACAGAAAATATTACAAAATTTCCTTTCGGCCCTGAGCATAATATTATAAAAAACTAATCTTTATGAGCGAGAATAAAACTATTGTTAACAGTTGGAATGAGTGGGATCCGCTAAAACATGTTATTGTTGGAAGAGCGGATGGCACTTGTATACCAGCACCGGAGCCTGCTTTAGATGCAAAAGTGCCAGAAGATAGTGATATGCGAGGTCAGTTTGGACCAAGAACAAAAGATACTGTCGATAAAGCAAATGAATTATTAGATAATTTTTCAAACATGCTTGAAAAAAGAGGCATTAAAGTTGATCGACCGACACCAATAGATTTTAACCAAAAAACATCTACACCTGATTGGGAAGCAGAAACCATGTTTGGCTGCATGCCTCCAAGAGATGTTTTGCTAACAGTAGGAAACGAAATTTTAGAGGCTACAATGAGCTATCGTTGTCGTTGGTTTGAATATTTATGTTACCGACCACTCCTAAAAGATTATTATAATCAAGATCCTAATATGAGACACGAGTCTGCCCCAAAACCAAGATTAACTGATGCAGATTACAGAAAGGATTATTTATCAGATAAAATTGGTGTTCAAAAAAGATTAGAGTGGACAGAGAAAAAATATTTTGTAACCACTGAAGAAGAGCCGTTATTTGATGCCGCGGACGTATTAAGATTTGGTAAAGATTTAGTTGTTCAACATGGTTTTACAACAAATTTAAAGGGAATTGATTGGCTAAAGAGACATTATAAAGATCACAGAGTTCATGCGGTTAATTTCCCAGGTGATCCTTATCCAATTCATATTGATGCAACTTTTACTCCAATTAAGGAGGGTTTAATTATCAACAATCCTCAAAGAAGACTTCCTAAGGAACAAAGAAAATTGTTTGAAGATAATGGTTGGGAAATTGTTGATAGTGCTCAACCAGCTCATAACGAACCACCACCACTATGTTATTCTTCAACATGGTTATCAATGAATGTTTTAGTTTTAGATCCTAAAACTGTGTGTGTGGAAAAAAGTGAAACTTATCAAGCTGAACAATTAGATAAATTAGGAATGGAAGTTTTACCGGTAGAACTTAGAGATGCCTATGCTTTTGGTGGAGGTTTACATTGTTGCACTGCAGATGTGTACCGAGATGGCGAACTCAAAGATTACTTTCCAAAACAATAATTATGGCAAAAATTAAAATTAAAAGAGAGCGAGTTAAATTCGCTTCCGATAATGTTGCTGGTGCTTGTCCTGAGGTACTAGATGCGATTTTAAAAGCTAATGAAGGAGATAGCACACCATATGGGAATGACCCAATATCAACTGAATTACAAGATAAGTTTTCAGAAATCTTTGAAAAAGAGGTAATTGTTTTTCCTACTGCCTCAGGTACTGCAGCTAATGCTTTAGCACTATCTACAATGACCCCGTCTTATGGAAATATTTATTGTCATAAAATGTCTCATATAAATACCGATGAATGTGGTGCACCTGAATTTTATACAGGGGGAGGAAAGTTAGTTACTTTAAATGGAGTAATGGGAAAAATAACTGCAGATGAATTGAATCAATCAATAGGCGGGAAAGGAATCGTTCATCATACACAACCTTCATCAGTTAGTATTACTCAGGTTTGTGAAACAGGTGAAGTTTATCAATTAGATGAAATTAAAAAAATTTCAGAAATCACTCATAAACATAATTTAAATTTACATATGGATGGAGCAAGGTTTGCTAATGCATTGGTTTCTTTAGATGTAACTCCTGCTGAAATGACATGGAAATCTGGGGTCGATGTTTTGTCTTTTGGAGCAACTAAAAATGGATGTTTAGCAGCTGAAGCAATTATATTTTTTAAGAAAGAATTAGTTGGGGATATTGCCTTTTTAATGAAAAGAGCAGGACATTTATTATCTAAAATGCGTTTTGTCTCTGCTCAACTAGATGCTTACATTTCAAACGATGTTTGGTTGAGAAATGCAAAACACGCCAATGCAATGGGTAAAAAATTAAGTGATGGTCTAAGTAAGCATAATGATATTGAAATTACTTACCCAACAGAAGCAAATGAAGTATTTGCAAAATTTCCAAGAAAAAAAATAGAACATCTAAATTCTGAAGGTTACAAAATGAATGAAGAAGAATTAGATGGAAAAGCGGTAAGATTAGTTGCTGCTTGGAATACTAAAGATAGTGATGTTGATGAATTGTTAAATACAATTAAAGCTAACTAGGATTTTCTTTTAAAAACTCAATATATTTTATTACTTCATCAAACTTTTCATCAGGAATATCTTTATAACTGTTATTAAATTTACTTTTTACGCAAATAGCAACATGAGCATAGGGATTTCTTCCTTTAGGGTGATTTGGGTGGTCAGGTAATTGCCCAACTAAATAATCGCCAGCTTCCTGAATAATTTTCCATAATTTACTTGCGTTTTCTTTGTTCATGAAAATTAAAAATTTTGTTTAAAATTATCCAAATATATTTTTTTTAATACCCATAGATTTTCTTATGCTTCTATCTCTAATAGCATGCAAAGAAAACCAAAGCGAAGTTAATTGATATAATGCAAAGCATTCATTTTTAATTTGTTGAGATGAATCTTTTGAGGGATTTTCTTTATGAACTTTTTTAAAATGGTATGTATTTTCTCTTGCAATTCTCATAAATAATTCAAATGCATCATAAACACTACTCTCTTTCCAAAAACTTGAGTCATGAAGCCAAGTCTCATAACAACCTAAATATATTGTATTCTGATTAATCATTTGTGAATCCTCAGGAAATTGAGCAATTTCAAACTTCATAGCTTCAACAATTTTCTTTTCATTTAAAGATTTAATTTGTATTTGAATAACAGAATTATATCGAATTGTTTTTGTATTTTCTAAATTATTAAAAAAATCATTTGGTGCTTTATTTAAATCTCCCATATTTAACAATTAATAAGATCCTTTTTGTTTTGCACCTTTATAAAAAATTTCTTGCAAATAATCATTTTCTTTTTTTCGAAGTAAAATACTTTCTTCACTCATTAAAGAATTAGTTCTATTTATAATTTCATGATGATGATATTTATCCTCTCCTCTTGCAACTTGAACACTATTTTTACCTAAGGTTTGCTTTACATTTGTTCCTATATAACTTTGGATAACAAATCCTATTCTTCTATCATTACTTTTATTTGTCCCTGATCCATGTACTACTCTTGGATGATGCAATGACATTTGACCTGCTTTTAGTTCTATAGATTTAACTTCACCTGCAGGTACATTTTCTACTGTTTGACCTCTAGTAAGCAAGTTGCCTTCATTAAATTTCTCATTGTGATCTTTAATATGTAGATGTGATTTAGGCCACATTTTCATACATCCGTTTTTTTCATTCGATTCTGTTAATGCCACCCATGCTGTGACCCAATTGTGAGGTTCTAATCCTATGTACTTTGCATCTTGGTGATAACTTACAAAACCATGCTCGTTAGGGTTTTTAATAAATAAAGTAGTACTACAAACTAGTATATTTTTTCCAATAATACTTTCTACTGCATCTAAAATTTTTGAATTATGAACAATCGAATCCAGTTTTGGTGAAATTAAATGAACATTATATCTTCCTGACCTATCTATTTCATTTGGCATTTTTTTTTCAATCAATTCTATTTCTTTTCTTGCCTCTAATGCTTCACTACTAGACAAAACTTCAATTGGGGATATGTAACCTTGATTTTCATACTGTTTAAGTTGATTTGATGATAGATAAGTCATATTATTTTGAAAAGATTATATGAGCTCAACTATTTCTTCAATAATTTATGGCCGAAGTATTTAAATTAGGAATTGCTACTAACAACAATCAACCAATCAAGGAAGTAAATTCAATTGAGGTTTTAGCGAATAAAGGAATAGTGGGCGATCGACATTTTCATGATTTTAATGATCCTTACAATCAATTATCTTTAATAGAGTGCGAAAATATTGATGAATATAATGTCAAATTTGGGCTAGATATACCTTACATCAATTTTAGACGTAATGTTGTTACAAAAGGTATTCAATTAAATGACTTAATTGGAAAAAAATTAAAGGTAGGGAATGTGGAATTAGAGGGAATTGAATTATGTCGTCCATGTAGACATTTGACTGAAATGCTAGATCAAAAAAATATTCTTAAAGAATTTATGAGAAAAGGTGGGCTTAGATGCCAAATTCTCTCGTCATCTAAAATAAATATCGGTGATAAAATTGAAATAATGAACTCTTAAGGTTTTACAGTTTCATTAATTGGATTTTCATCAAGTGTTGCAGGCGCATCTGGATCTAACTCCAATCCAGCAGGGGTAATTGTTGCCGGGACGGGTGTAAAAGTTGAGTCTGGGTTTTCAACTGTTTCTCTAACCTTCATTCTATATAAACCAAATCCACCAATTACAGCATGAGTAATAATTAAAAAAATAAATAAACCATTTAAACCAAACCACTCCATAAATATTGAGCACAAAATAGGACCACTAATTGCCCCAACACCAAAAATAAACTGAAGACCACCTCCTGCAGCTACAAATTTTGATTTTGGAACAAAGTCATTTGTGTGAGCAAGGTTAAGAGAAAATAATGGAAGACATAGACTTGAGTATAGTCCTACTGCTATAAAAAATATAATTTTTCTTAAACTAAATTCATCCATATAATAAATATTTTGAATCGGATCGTTTGAAGTAAGAATAGAAACAAAAGCTAAAAAAGAACTTCCAAAAGTAGTTATTACGATTACCTTTCTTCTATCAAAAGTATCTGAAAAATAGCCTATTGGTCCTTGACCAATTACTCCTGCAATTGTTGCTATGAACAAAAGTATAGACGTTTCAACTAAAGTAAATTTTGCAAGTGTTGCGTAAACAGATATTAAAGAAAAAAAAGCTGCATGAATGATACCTGTGAAGAATGAACTAAGTGAACCTAATGGAGAAATTTTATATAGTTCTTTTATACTGATTGTTTCTATTTTTTTAAATTTAGGAGCAGGTCTCTTAGTTAATAAAATAGGAACAAGTGCAACTGAAAGTAAAATAGAAACCAAAATAAAAGGTTCATAATCTTCTGGTTTACTTACGTTTAGCAGCAACATACCTATAGCTAAACCAAAATATATTACCATCATATAAGCAGACAATAATTGTCCTCTATTTTTATTAGTTGCTCTATCATTCAACCAGCTTTCAGTAACAACATAACAACTAACTAAACTTATACCTGTTATAAATCTACTTAAGGTCCACATAAAAGGATTTACATAAACTACAGCAACTAATGCACTTAGAGATGCAAGTGAAGCAAATGCAGCAAATACTCTTATATGACCGACTTTTGAAACAAAATTAGGCGTGGTTCTTGAACCGACAAAGTAACCTATATAGTATCCAGACATAAAGATACCTGTTGTAAAAACACTAAAATCCTCAAGAACCGCTCTGATACCCATAACTTGCATTTGCAATCCATGAGCAATCATCATTACTCCAATCCCAATAAATAGAGCCCAAGACTTTTTTACTTCTTTTTGCATTTTAAATTTTAAGTTTTAATAACTGTTGGCTAGGTAGTTTTGGTTTGTGTTTTTTTTATGGCTAATAAAGAATGAATTGCTATTGTCATAATGATAACTACACCTCCATAAATAGTCTCGTTAGAAGGTTGTTCTTTGATAACCATCCAAACCCATAAGGGTCCAAGAATTGTCTCTAAAAGGAAAAACAGATTCACTTCGGCTGCTGTTATAAATCTAGGTGCTATAGTTACTAAAACAAATGGTATAGCTACACACATAACACACATTAAGGGTACATAGAAAAGATCATTACCCACTAAAGAGAAATCCTTAACAAAGAAAAAAGCAAATATTGCAACACATAATTTTCCTATTACAGCAGACGGAACTAGATCAGTTGATTTAGCATATCTTGCTATGTTAGCATTACAGGCTAATCCAAAAGAAGTTATCAAACCAAACATATCCCCATAAAAATTACCAAGACTTAAAGAGTCGTAAAAAATATAAACACAAGAAATAAAGGTAATTATTATTGCAATCCAAGTGTTGTTATCTGGTTTTTCTTTTAAGAAAATAGCACCCAATATAGCTGAAAGCATAGGAGCAAGCGCCACCATTAACAATGTGTTTGCTACATTAGTATTTTGTATTGATATAATAAAAGTAATATTACAAATAGAGAAACTAATTACATAAAAAATACCAGGATAACCAATTTTAAATAAAGCTGTAAAAAATTTATTTTTATAAAATAAAATAAGACCAATGAGAACAACAACAAATGGTATTGCACCCCTATAGAAAAGCATTCCCCAAGTTTCGATATTTGATAATCTAATAAGTAAAGAGTCAGGCGTTATAAACATAATTGCAACAAATGCCATTAAAGAGCCTTTTTGTTGATTAGTTAAATTATTCATGCTCTGAGTTCTTTCCAAAAAGTTTTAGCTAAATTTTTTCCTGATAGATCAAAAAATGTTTTAAGTCCTGTTGGAGATGTAACATTTATATCTCCATTGAGTTTTTGATCGATAAAATCAATGCCAGCAAAAAAAATATTATCTTTTAATAAATCTTTTGCAATTAATTTTGAAATTTTATTTTCCATATCTGTTAATTTTATATTAATTGGTTTAGCTCCTTTACTCATGTTACTTAAAAAAGAACCTTTTTTTGGAACTCTTGATATTGCTCCACATACTATTCCATTAATAATAAAAACTCTTTTATCTCCGTTAATTATTTTAGGAATAAATTTTTGACACATTATATGGTTATGTTTATTGATAAATTTATTTATAAATTTTGAATTAAAATTTTCTAGTAGGTGAATATCGTTACCGCTATAGCTATGAATAGGTTTTAGGATTATTTTTTTATGTTTCATAATAAAATTTTTTATTTGACTTAAATCTTGGGTAAAAATAGTACTATGCATAAATCTTTGATATTTTGCTGAGTATAATTTTTCGGATATATTTCTTATTGAAGTTGGATTATTTACTATTTTAACTTTATCTTTAATTCTATCTAAAATATAAGTAGTAGATATATATTCAAGATTAAATGGTGGATCTTGACGAATTAAAATAAATTTACATTTCGTTAGATCTAGAACTTGTCTTTTTAATATTTTAAAAAAATTTTTGTTTTTATAGTTAAATTTAATAAAAAAACCTTTAGCCATAACTTTTGAGTTTATAATTGAAAGATTTTTTGGCACATAATAGAAAATCTTATATTTCTTATTCTGAATCTCGTTCGCTAGAAAAATACTTGTATCAGTTGTCGGGTTTAATTTTGAAGGATGGTTTCCTTGTATCGCGATAATTTTATTGGTCATATAATTCTTCTAAATTTTCATTATTTGAAAATTTATCAATCATATAATCTGCATTTGTTGACTTATTAAAAACTACTTTTCTTAAATGATTCAAAAATAAAGCTTCGTTTTTCCCTTTTTTGCTTAAGATTTCTCTATTGTTAAGTCCTTTTCGTGAAAGATCTAATAGTATTGAAGCCCAGTAATGCAAATCTTTTCCCATTAGTTCTGTGTTAAAACCTTTTTTTGGAGATTCAAGGTAAGCATTAATAATTTTATTTTTATCCCATTTTTTTATTAATTCATGTACTTCTTCTAAATTACCATAAAGCATTCCAATAAAAAAAGCTGGTCCAGAACAAAGACAATCCCATCCACAAGTATCCATTGATCTTAATTCTATATATTTTTTTAATCTATTCTCCGTAAATATTGTGCTCAAATGAGTTGTTAAGTCATTGTCTGTTGGCAATCTATTTTCTATTTCATGGATTTTACCTTTCATAAAATCACTAAATTTATATTTTGATCCAGACACATATTTGTCTTTATGTTGAATAAAAAGAATTGGGAAGTCCATTACAAATTCAGCGTATTTTTCAAAATTTAAATCCTCAAAGAATAATTTTGGAAGCCCACCTCTGGAAGTACTTTGCCATACTTTTGATCTATAAGATAAATAATTACTATTTTTCTTTTCAACTATAGATGAGTTAGCAAATAGAGCTATTGTAATTGGAACTATTGAATTTGCTACTAAAAATTTTTTTTTGAAATCATCCTCAGATTTATAATCTACATTTAATTGAGTTCCACATGTTCTATACATCATATCCAAACTTAACTCACCACCTAAAGGCATACTTTCATTCATTAACTTATATCTTTCTTTTGGATTATTTGGAATTTCGTCTAATTTAGAAAAAGGGTCAAATCCTGAACTAACAATTTTTATATCTAGTTTGTTTGTCACTTGCTCAAGTTCAAAAAGATAATCTTGAGATTCAGCACATGCCTCATGCATATGATTTAACTTATCTCCAGAAAGTTCAATTTGATTTCCCGGTTCAAGGGTAATATTTTTTCCTCCTTTATTTAATCCGATAATATTTTTTTTTTCTAAGATTGGCTTCCAACCAAACTCTTGAAGAGCTTGAAACATTTCTTTTATTTTTGAATAATCAACTCTTTTATTTTCATAAAAAAGAAACTTTTCGTGTTCAATACCAATTTTAAAATTATTTGTATCTTTGATACCAGATTTAAAATATTCTATTATTTGCTTTTTTGATTTAATCATTATTTCTTAGATAGTTATTTATTAAGTTATTTAAACAAAATAATAAGGATCTCTAGCAAATATTCTTTCAACCATCGGAGAGAAATCCTCTAAACTCATAGATTCATAATTTGGATCAAATGAGGATTGATCATACTTTTCACAAAAATCTACTGTTGCTTGATAATATTTATGATCTTTAAATTTGTCTCTTGCATTTCTATCACCACCTAAGTGATGAGCGCTATAATATGTTTGGAAAAGACCGTGATGTTTAATTATCCAGTATGTTTTTTCAGATACGTAAGGTCTAATTATTGATGCAGCATATTGTGAATGGTTCATTGGAGCCAAGTCGTCTCCTATATCATGCAAAAGTGTTGCTACTACCATTTCCTCACTTTCTCCACATTTAAATGCTCTAGTTGCCGCCTGTAATGAATGCTCTAATCTTGTAATTTTATAACCCTCTAATGTTGTGGTTTGCTCAGAAAGATATTTTAATATTCTTTTAGCGGTATCTCTCTCAAATTTTTTTTCATATTTTTCTAAAAGTTGATAATCTTCCTTATTACCATCTTTCATTTGAGTAAAATTAACTTTTTTCATATTAAACTTTTGACATAGAACTTAATAAAGAAAGTTGTGTAATCTTATTGTCTCCTAGTTCGTCCACTAATTCAACAGGATAATCTCCAGTAAAATAATGATCTGTTAATTGAGGATAACTTTCATTTCTTTTTTTAAAATCAAGAGCTTTATATAATCCATTTATTGATAAAAACTTTAGAGATTTAGCTCCTATATATTCACAAATCTCATCATTGGTTTTATTGGCTGCTAATAATTCTTTTTTGGTAGGTGTATCTACTCCATAAAAGTCAGGATATCTTATCTCTGGACATGCAATTTTAACATGAACCTCTTTTGCACCAGCATCATATAACATTTTTACAATTTTATATGATGTCGTTCCTCTAACAAGAGAGTCGTCAATTAAAATTATTTTTTTATCTTTAATTGTTGTTTGATTAGCATTAAGTTTTAGTTTTACACCTAAGCTTCTAATTTTTTGGCTTGGTTCGATAAAAGTTCTTCCAACGTAGTGATTTCTAATTAATCCATGCTCAAAATTCATTTTTAATTCTTGTGCAAAACCCATAGCAGCCGCATTGCCAGAATCAGGAACTGGAACAACTATGTCTGCATCAGTATCATTTTCTTTTGCAAGTTCTCTTCCAATATTTTTTCTATGTTCATATGCTGTTTTCCCCCCTATTAGACTGTCTGGTCTTGAAAAATAAATATACTCAAATACACACGGTCTAACTTTTTTATTAGGGAATGGTTTAATACTTTTTAGTTCATTATTTTCAATTAAAACTATCTCACCATTTTCAACTTCTCTTAGAAATTTTGCACCAATGATATCAAATGCACACGTCTCTGATGCTAAAACATAACTATTACCAAGTTTACCAATAACTAATGGTCTAATACCATAAGGATCTCTAACTCCTATTAATGAGTTTTGCGTTAACATGACTAATGCATAGCCGCCTTGAATTTGAAAAATTGCATCAATTACTTTGTCAATTTTTTTTGGTCTTTTCGATTTGGCAATTAATTGAACAATCGTTTCAGTGTCTGAAGTAGTGTAAAATATAGCTCCATCTTCAACTAATTTATTTCTCAAAGCAATTGAATTAGTAAGATTTCCATTATGCGCAACTCCAATACCACCTGCATTGGTGTCAGCAAAAAAAGGTTGTATATTTCTTAATATATTGTTTCCAGTTGTGCTGTATCTGTTATGGCCAATCGCATAATTTCCCTTAAGATTGTTAAGTAATTTTTCTTTGTTGAAATTATCACCAACTAAACCAAATCTTTTTTCAGAATAATACTTTTTACCATCAAAAGTGACAATTCCACAGCCTTCTTGACCTCTATGTTGTAGAGCATGTAGTCCAAGCGCAGTCAGTGCTGATGCATCCTTTGCATTGCTAATACCAAAAACTCCACACTCTTCCTTTAATGTTGGATTATAGCTCTGTAATTTTTTCTTTAGAATCTTGATATGTTTTTTCATTAGGAAATTCTTTTAACAGATAACTACTACCTTTTTCTAAATATGGAAAGACGTATGATTTGTCAAAATTTATTGGCCATTTATCATAATTATAAACGATATGAACACCTGAAAAGATACATACAGAAATAATGTAAGCTCTTATAAAACCAAAAAAGAATCCAAATGTTGTATCTAAGCCACCGATTCCTGTATATCTGACTGCTTTACTGATTCCTTTATTAATTAATAAAACTAAAAAGATAACAACAACAAATATTATTATTCCCAAACCAACATCGAGCACATATTCATTATCAATTATGTCTTTTACATATGGTTTAATTTTTGGAAATATAATTAATGTAATTATGTACGCAAGCAACCATTTAGCCATTGAGAGAATACTTAAAATGAACCCTTTTTTGTAACAATTTATCAAAGAAAGGATTGTTAAAACTAAATAAATTAAATCAATTATTGATATTGCTTTATAAAAATCTTGTATGATTTCTAACATTAAGATGGTTTGCCAAAAGGTTTAATAATTAAAATTAATGCAGGAAGTAGTGTTAATACCGATATCATAGCTAATAACATAGCAAGTCCTGTAAACACACCAAAATAAATTGTTGGGATAAACTTTGATAAAACCAAAATTGAAAATCCAAAAACAATAGTAATTGAAGTGTTTAGTATAGCAACACCGACAGTTGAATGACAAGTTTTTAACGTCTTATTATAATCCTTAATTTTGCTAAACTCTTCTTTAAATCGGTAAATATAGTGAATGCTGTTATCTACTGCAATTCCTATTGTAATTGCTGCAATAGTTATGGTCATCATATCTAAAGGTATTCCTAACAATCCAATTATTCCTAATATAAAAAAAGCAGCAATAAAATTTGGAACAACACCAATCAATGAAAGCTTAATATTTCTAAATAAGACTATGAACATTGAAAATATTCCAATCATAACCAATCCCAATGTTAAAATTTGAGATTTAAATAAGCTTTGTAATAAATTATTAAATAATATTAATACACCTGCTAGTTTATAATCTTTTTCTTCTAAACCAAATTTATCTTTTAGATCAAAATTTATTTTGTTAATTAAATCATTTCTTCTTAAATCTTCTTGAGAGTCTATAATTCTTAAACTAATTCTAACTTCATTATCTTTAATTGAAAGATAAGGATCAATGATTTCAGTTTTGATGCTCTCAGGAATTTTAGAGTATAGCACTCCCATTTCCAAAGTACCTAAAGGCTTGTTGTTATTTAACTGAGTAGCTACTTCTATAATTGATGAAAAAGATAGAACTTTTCCAATTTCAGGTAAGCTATCTAAGTAATTATGAATAGATGTAATTAGATCAATTTTATCTTTGGTAAACCAATATTTTTCATCATTAGTATCTTCTTCATCACCCCAATCGTCAAATTCATCATCTTCCCCAGATTTTTTTACTTTTTCTTTCTTTGGAAACTTTATAATAACCTCTAAAGGAGTGGTTCCACCTAGCTCCTCATCTATAAGTTTCATGCCTTTATAAATTTCAGTATTTTTATCAAAGTAATTTATAAAACTATTTTCAACTTCAAGCTTACTTATTCCAGTAATACTGAATATTATAACTATTCCAGTTACTAAGAAGATAGAGTTTTTATTATTTATAGAAATTAAACTAAGTGAATTTGTAATTTTAGATTTTTGTTCTTTCTTTACTGAGATATTATTTGTGGGTGCAAAGTTTAAAAGGGTAGGTAGCAAAGTAAATGTAATGATAAATGATGTAATCAAACCAAAAGTCATCATCCAACCAAAATCAATAATAGGTTTTATTTCACTAAAAATTAAAGATAAGAATGCAAAAATTGTTGTTAGAACAGTATAAAGGATTGGCCAAAACATTTTTGAAGTAGTTAAGGAAATAATTTCAAAATTATTTTTTGATGGAAAATCTTTTTTAATCTGAAGAAACCTTGTACTCATATGAATATTCATTGCCATTGTTAAAATTAACATAAGTGCAATAAAATTCGATGAGATGACTGTAACTTTCCATCCTAGCAATCCAAGTAATCCCATCATTATTATTACAGAAAAAAGACAACTACTTATAGGAACCACAATCCAAAGAAGATTTCTAAAAACAAACCATAAAGTAGCAATTATAAATAATAGAACTCCCAAACCAAAAACAATTATATCGCTTTTGATAAAAGTCATCATATCATCAGCAATCATTGGTATTCCTCCAAGATATATTTTTCCAACATCATCATAACTTTGAATAACTTGTCTAATTTCTAAAATATTTTGGTGGTTTTGTTTTTTGATTTGATCTTTAATTAGTTCAACTTCTTCTTTTGATTTATTTTCTATATCTTCTAATTTTTGAGACTGTTTTATATTAACAATAATACCACTAGTTTTACCATCTTCGCTAATTACAAAATTTCTAAAAACAGGGCTATTTAAAATTTCTTTAAAACCTCGATCTCTATCAACATCTTCATCTTTTAATGTTTTGAAGCTTTCTAGTCTTTCTTGAAGGGGAGCTTCTGAATTATTTAAAAGTGGAATATCTAATAATGTAATCACACTATGGACCCAATTGAGGCTCTGAATTTTATATTTTAAACTTAATAAATTATTAATTGATGAGTCAGTTGCCATTCCCTCATTTGGTGTATAGGTAAGAATTAAAAATTCTTTAGATCCATATCTTTCAGATACTTCTTTCAAATATGCTAAATCTGGGTCACCTTCTATTAATAGGGTTTCTGATGAAGCATCTAGCCTAAAATCTTTTGAATAATATCCAAAACTTAAAATAGCAATAATTAACAATACAAATATTGCTTTAGGATTTTTGAGGATAACGTTTTGGTAAAAATGAGCTATCATTCAAGCTCTTTATATTGGAAATTAACTTAATTGAGTATCCTTAAATTTTGTAAATCTTTCTTCAAATTCAAGAGTTACATTACCAATAGGACCATGTCTTTGTTTTCCAATTATAATTTGAGCTAAATGTGCAACTTCATTCATTTTTGCTTGCCACTCTGCATGCTCAACAGTTGCTTCTCTTGGCTCTTTTCTCTGTAAATAATATCCTTCTCTGTAAACAAACATTACAACATCAGCATCTTGTTCGATGGAACCAGACTCTCTTAAATCTGCCAATTGAGGCTTATGATCATCTCTTTGTTCTACTTGTCGAGACAACTGAGAAAGAGCCACAACAGGAACAGAAAGCTCTTTGGCTATTGCTTTAAGTCCTTGAGTAATTTGTGATATTTCCTGAACTCTTCCATCTTTGTTAAATGTAGTTCCTCTCATTAATTGGATGTAATCAACTACAATCATATCGAGACCAAAAAGCCTTTTAATACGTCTTGCTCGATTACTAAGAGCAGCAATACTTATTGCAGGAGTTTCATCAATATAAAGGGGTAGCTCAGAAATATTTTTTGATGTTTCTAAAAACTTATCAAACTGATCATCTGATATTCTTCCTCTTCTTATGTCATTAGAACTAATTCTAGCTTGTTCAGAAATAATTCTTGTAGATAATTGTTCCGAAGACATTTCAAGTGAAAAGAAAGCAATAGATGATTTTTTACCGCTCTCTTGTAGTTTTTGAGCAGCGTTAAATGCAATATTTGTTGCTAGTGATGTTTTACCCATTGATGGTCGACCAGCAATAATAATTAAATCTGACTGATGTAATCCTCCAAGCTTATCATCTAAATCTCTTAAACCAGTAGGAACACCAACGATTCCCTCTTCATTTTTATAAGCAGCTGATGCCATTTCAATTGTTTGTTTCATTGCTTCATCAAATTTTACTAAAGAAGAATTGAAAGAACCTTTTTCAGCTAAATCAAATAATAATCTTTCAGAACTTTCGATTATAGATTGTCCGTTTGTATCAAGATCATTTAATTTTGCACTATCAATTGTTTGTTCAGAAATTTTTATTAATTCTCTTCTTACAAACATGTCATAAATTATTTTTGAGTATTCTATTGCTTGCCTAACTGATGTAGAAAACTTTGTGATCTTTACCAAATATTCTGGAACATTTAGATCATCTTTTTCATCTTCAAAATAATTTTTTAAAGTAATTGGGTTAGCTAACATTCCTTTGTAGATGAGACTTTCAACTGCCTCAAATATTTTTAGATGCATTGGATCGTAAAAGTTAATGCTAGAAATTATTGTATTTATTTCATCAAAAATATCATTACTAACAAGGATAGACCCTATAACAGCCTGCTCCGCTTCAATATTATTTGGCAATTCTTTAAATTGATCTTTGACTATACTTAAATTTTTTTCCACGAAAATAAATTTACATAAAAAGTGGTCAAATCAAATTAAAAATTGGTGCTGGGGAAAAGAATGTATAATTATTGAATTGTATCAGCCGAAGAAACATTTATTGTAATTTCAGCATCAACTTCAGAGTGTAAAGAAATTTTAACTTTAAATTTTCCTAAGGATTTTATCTCTTCAACTGGTTGTATCATGGAGGGCTTGATATTAATTTTGTTTTTCTCTTGAATAAGTTTTGAAATTTCAGTTGGTTTGACAGAACCATACAATTCACTGTTCTCTGTACTTAGTTTTTTGACAGAATATTCTTTTCCATTAATTTGCTCTGCAGTTTGAGTAGCTTCTTTTTTCTTTTCATTATCTTTTTTAGATAATTCAGTTTTAATTTTTTCAACTTCTTTTATATTTTCTTTTGATGCATAAAGAGCTTTTTTATTAGCAATTAGAAAGTTTCTAGCAAAACCTCTTTTAACATCTATTACTTCGCCAATAGATCCAATTCTTTTTACGTTTTCTAATAATATTACTTTCATTTTATATTAATGCTAAATTTCTTGCTCTTTTGATTGAAAGAGAAAGCTCTCTTTGTTTTTTTTGAGATACATTTGTTATTCTTGAAGGTAAGATTTTACCGTTTTCAGAAACATATTTTTTTAAAAGTTTTATATTTTTATAATTAACCTCAGGAGCACCTTTTACTGATAATGGACAAGTTTTTTTAAATTTGTATTTATTTGGTTGAAAAATACTTAATTTTGCAAAGTTGCTCTGTTTACCCTTTTTATTTCCACTTTGTCTTTTTGGCATTAGTTTTTAACACTTTCCTTTTTTTCGCTATCTTCTTTTTTTCCAAAATAGCTTGTTTCTAAATCAAATTTTTTTACTCTAACAGTTAAATATCTCAGTAATTTCTTATCAATAGCTTCATTTTTTTCTAATTCATCAATTACATTTCCTTTGCCTTTTATTTTAAAATGTATGTAACTTCCCTTTTTATTTTTTTTAATAAGATAAGATAAATTTAGTAAACCCCAGTTTTCTGTTTTAACAACCTGTCCATCATTCTTTTCAACAATTTTAGAATATTTCTCTGTTAGTTGCTTTAATTCACTTGGTGAAGTATCTTGCCTAGCTATAATAGTGTGTTCGTATAAATTCATTTAAGTTCTTTAATAAAAAGTGAGGATATACTATTATAAAAGTTCAATTACAATAGTTAAAAAGGCAAAAAAATTAGTTTTTTTTATATGTTTTCAGTAATTTTTCCAGGTCAGGGATCTCAAATAGTGGGTATGGGAAAAGAGCTTTATGATAAATTTAGTATAGTAAAAGAATTGTTTAAACAGGCAGATGACACACTAAATTTTTCTATTTCTAAGCTTGTGCTGGAAGGACCAAAAGAGAAGTTAGATTTAACAGTCAATACACAACCAGCAATATTTTTAATAAGCTACTCAATATTTCATCTAGTAAAAAATCAATTTGAATTAGATTTAAACAAAGCGAAATACTTTGCTGGACACTCTTTGGGTGAATATACAGCTTTATCATGCGCAGGATTCTTAAATTTTTCAGATACTTTAAAAATATTAAGAATCAGAGGAGATGCTATGCAAAACTCTGTTCCCAGAGGACAGGGAGGAATGATAGCCGTATTAGGATCAACAGTTAATACAATTGAAAAAATTTTGACAGAACATAAAGAAAATTTAAAAGCACAAATTGCAAATGACAACTCTGAAGGTCAAATCGTTTTGAGTGGAAAAACAGAGGATTTAGAAAAGTTAATTCAAATTTTAAAGGATCATTCTATAAAAAATATCAAACTTCCAGTAAGTGCACCCTTCCATTGTGATTTAATGAGCAATGCAACAAAAATTATGACAGAAGAGTTAAATAAACTTAATTTTAAAAATGGCCAAAATAAATTAATTTCAAACGTTACTGCTAGTGAAATTAAAGATCCAGATGAGCTTAAAAACCTCCTTATAAAGCAAATAGAGAATAGAGTTAGATGGAGAGAAAGTGTAATTAATATGATAGAAAATGATGTAGACCATTTTATCGAAATTGGACCTGGGAAAGTTTTGTCAGGTTTGGTAAAAAGAATTAATAGAAATGTAAAAATTGATACAATTAATACTCAAAGTGATATTGAAGGTTTAAAAATATGACAGACTTAAAAGGTAAAAATATTATTGTTACAGGAGCTTCGGGAGGAATTGGAAGCTCAATAATTAAAAAATTAAATCAAGCAGGTGCAAATATTTTAGCATCAGGCACAAGAATAGAAAAACTTGAGGAGCTAAAAGGCAAATATGGAAATATTAAAATATTAAAGTTTGATATCTCTCAAAGTGAAAAAATTGAGGAATTTGTTGAAAACGCAACTGAAGAAATTGGTGGCACTTTAGATTGCATGATCAACAATGCAGGTATTACTCGAGACAATTTAGCAATAAGGATGGGTTTAGAGGAATGGCAAAAAGTAATTGACATTAATTTAACATCAACTTTTTTAATGAGTAAGTCAGCAATAAAAAAGATGCTTAAAAATAAATCTGGAAAGATTGTTAATATTACATCAGTTGTCGGTCATACAGGTAACCTAGGACAAGCTAATTATACAGCTTCCAAAGCAGGTATAATTGCGATGTCTAAGAGTTTGGCAATAGAATATGCAAAAAAAAACATAAATGTAAATTGTATATCACCAGGCTTCATTAAAACTGCAATGACGGATAAATTAGAAGACAAATTTAAAGAGGCCATAATATCAAAAATTCCCTCTGCTAGGCTAGGGGAGCCAGATGATATTGCAAATGCAGTACTTTTTTTATGCTCAAATCAATCAAGTTATATAAATGGTGAAACTATACATGTTAATGGAGGTATGTATATGGCTTGACAAAACATGTTTTTAAACTATTAAGAATTTATAACAAAAAGGATCAATATGTCAGAAGACGTTTCAAGCAAAGTAAAAAAAATTGTAGCCGATCATTTAGGTATCGATGAAGCTAAAGTTACTGAAGAGTCAAGTTTTATAGATGATTTAGGAGCTGATAGTTTAGATACGGTTGAATTAGTGATGGCTTTTGAAGAAGAATTTGGATCTGAAATATCAGATAGTGAAGCTGAGAAAATTTTAACTGTTGGAGATGCGGTTAAATTTATCGAAGGAAAAGCAAACTAGATATTTCAATGCCCTCAGAAAAAGATGGGGTGATGATCATTTTATCCTCTCCATCAGGAGCTGGTAAAACCACACTTGTAAAAAAACTATCTGAAAATAACAGCTTTGAAATTTCAATATCTCATACAACCAGGCCATCGCGACCTAACGAAATAAATAATAAGGACTATTTTTTTGTTGATGAAGTAGAGTTTAAAAGATTAATTAAAAATGAAGAGTTTCTTGAATATGCTAAAGTTTTTAATAATTTTTACGGTACAACTAGAACACCAGTTATAGACAAACTTACTAGAGGTAAAAATGTACTTTTCGACATCGATTGGCAAGGTGCAGATCAGATTAAGAATAAACAATTAGATTATAAATTAATAACTTTTTTTATATTACCTCCTAGCAAAGAAGTGCTATTCGAAAGATTATCAAAGAGGCACATGAATGACAGGTTAGTAGCTGAGGAAAGAATGAACCAGTTTGAAAGAGATGTTCTTCATTGGATTAATTATGACTATGTTGTAATTAATAATGATTTAACTCAATGTTTTTCTAAAATTTCTAATTTAATTGACGCTGAAATAAATAATGGCTCTAAAGATTATGATCTAGAATATATTAGGCATCACGTTGAAAAGCTAACTTCTTAGATTTTCATATTCTGATGCTAAATTATAGTAAGTTTCATAGTTTAAATTCTGAGGTCTTAAGTTAAGATTTATATTAAGTTTGTCTAAAATTTTTCTTTCACCGTTAAATAATTGGTTAAAAGGTTTTTTTAACATTTTTCTTCTTTGATTAAAAAAAATTCTTGTTATTTTTTCAAGGTTATTTGGATTTTTTATTTTAACAAAATTTTCTTTTGGAGAAAAAAATAATAAAGAACTATCTATTTTTGGTTTTGGAGAAAAAGATTCTGGTTTAATATCACAAATTTTTTTAATATTTAATTTCCAATTACTAAGTATAGATAACCTTCCATAATTTGATGTATTAAACTTAGCAATAATACGATTAGCAACTTCTTTTTGAAACATTAAAATAAGGCAATCAAACCAAAAGTTGTCTTTAAGATTGATTATCCACTTACTAAGAATCTCAGTTGAAATATTATATGGTAAATTTCCAAAAACAATTACTTTATCATTAAAGAGTAAAGTTTCGTCTACTTTTAAAATATCTTTATTAATGATTGTAATTTGATTTTTGTAATCATTCTCAAGCTTAGCAGCTAAGACATTATCTTTTTCAATTACAAAAAATTTTTTTGGTTTTTTTTTTAGAATATGAGCAGTCAAATTACCAGAGCCTGGACCAACTTCTAGTATAATCTTATTTTTAATTTCAGTTATATTTGCTATTTTATCTAAAATTTTATTATCTATTAAAAAATTTTGTCCTAAACTTTTCTTAGCTTTAATCAATTTCTATCCAAAAAAGTAATTGCTTTAATTAAACTAAGAGGATTTGATTTATTTTTCCCAATCATTTTTTCGTTTGGACCATGATCAGGAGAAATTCTGATGAATGGGAGACCAAGAGTAATATTGATTGCATCATATTCAAAAATTGTTTTCATGGGTGTTAAAACTTGATCATGATACATTCCAACAATAACATCAAATTTTTTCCGATTATTTTTTAAAAAAATAGTGTCTGCTGGGAATGGTCCGTAAATATTTACCCTCTTTTTTAAATTTTTTATTATGGGTAAAATTATTTCTTTATCCTCATTATACCTATTTATACTTTCACAGTGAGGATTTAAACCGGTAACAGCTATAGTAGGTTTAAAGCCAATTTTGTCTTTATAAAATTTGTCAATTAAATATATTTTTTCTTTAAGAATTTTTTTATTTATTGATTTTGCAACTAAATTTATAGGCAAATGTGTTGTTATTGGGCAAACAGATAATTCTTTATTATAAATTAACATCGCATTAGATTTAGATTTGAATTTTTTAGCTAGATACTCGGTAATACCTAGGTATTTTTTATTTAATAAATTTTTCTTTGAAATTGGACCATTTATCATTTTAGTACTAAGCCCTTTTTTTAAAATTTTAAAAGCTACTTCGAAAGACTCGTTAATATATTTATTTGATTTATTTGTAATTTTTTTGAATGCATATTTTTGCTCATAATCAACATTAATAAGATTTATATATTTATTATCAAGATCTTTTAAGTTTAATTTATTATAGTTTAAAATCTTAATTTTTTTTTTAAAATTTAGTTTTTTCATTTGTAATAATAATATTTTTTTTGATGCGATTAGAATTATAGGAGTTTTGAATTTATTACTTTTTATTGCTTTAAAAAAAATTTCTAAAAAAATACTATTCGGTTCGCCTGCTACAATTAATATTGGATTAATATTCATTAATAATTATGTCTTTTTTTATTTTATTATAATAAATTCTTGAATATTGATTTAATTGTTCATTAGCTTTTTTTTGGGTAATTTCTTTAATCGCTACTTCTAAATTTGATTTGTTCTTAGTTAATCTTTTGTCGTTTACTTTTAAAATCAAAAAACCACCAGGAATAGTAATTGGCTTTGTATAACTTCCTACTTCTAAATTTATAATTTGTTGCTTAATTTTTTCATTTAATGATGTTTCTTTAACCCAACCCAATTCACCCCCATTTTCAGCAGAATTTGATGAACTGTAACTTAAAGCTGCATTTGAAAAACCTTTGTTTTGTATCATATCTTTTATCAAATTAAATTTTTTATTAAAGTTTTCATTTTTTTCTAAATTAAATAAAATTTCACTTAATAAAAATTCATACTGTTTTTCTTTATTTTCTAATTCTAATTTAATTTTGTCTCTATCGATTTTTATATTTTTTGAATACT
>CACOPB010000013.1 GCA_902628965.1 uncultured Pelagibacteraceae bacterium
CATAGCTTCAGGTTTAATGAGTATTAACGCAGTTAAAGGTGTAAATATTGGCGCAGGAATGAACTCAGCACAATTAAGTGGAGAACAAAATTCTGATGAAATTTCTTTAAAAGGAAATAAATTAAGATTCAATTCAAATAACGCAGGTGGAATTCTTGGTGGAATTTCTACGGGCCAAGAAATTGTTGCATCTTTTGCTGTCAAACCAACGTCATCAATTTTAACTAGTAGAAAAACTATAAATAAATTCAGAAAGAATACTTCAATATCTGTTAAAGGTAGACATGATCCTTGTGTAGGAATTAGGGCTGTACCAATTGGTGAAGCTATGATGAACTGTGTTTTACTTGACCACTACTTAATGAATAAAGCCCAGTGTAGTTAGTTTAAATTAATTTTTCACAACTCTTATTGTCTCCTTTTGAAACAAAATATCTGCAATTTTCTTAGAAATTTGTGAACTATTTAATCCAGCTTTATCGTACATTTTTTTTGGATCATCTTGTTCAATAAATTTATCCGGTAAAGTCATTGATCTAAATTTTAAACCTTTATCAAATACTCCTCTTTCAGCTAATAAATTTTTAACATGAGAACCGAAACCACCTATTGATCCCTCTTCAACAGTTATCATAAGCTCATGTTCTTTAGCAGATTTTAATATAAGTTGTTCGTCTAAAGGCTTGGCAAATCTAGCGTCTATCAAAGTTGTTGAAACTCCTTTTACTTTTAATTCCTCTACAGCTGACTTACACTCTTCAAGTCGAGTGCCAAGGTTTAAAACACAAACTTGTGTTCCTTGTTGAACGACTCTCCCTTTACCTATTTCAATTTTTTCATCTATTGATGGAAGATCAACACCTACTCCTGTTCCTCTTGGATATCTAATTGCTGAAGGTCTGTCATTTATATCTACTGAGGTATTAATCATTTTAACTAGTTCAGCTTCATCACTTGCTGCCATTACTACAAAATTAGGCAAAGTTGATAAGTAAGTTATATCAAATGAACCAGCATGAGTTGATCCATCAGCACCAACTAATCCTGCTCTATCTATGGCAAATCTAACTGGTAAACTTTGGATGGCAACATCGTGGACAACTTGATCATATGCTCTCTGTAAAAAGGTGGAATAAATTGCAGCATATGGTTTATAACCCTCGGTTGCTAAACCTGCAGCAAAAGTTACCGCATGTTGTTCTGCTATTCCTACATCAAACATTCTACTTGGAAACTCCTTTCCAAAAATATCCATACCAGTCCCTCCTGGCATTGCTGCAGTTATTCCAACTATTTTGCTATCTTTTTTGGCATGTTTAACCAAAGTATTAGCGAAAACTTTCGTATAAGCTGGTAGATTAGACTTGCTCTTTACCTGTTCTCCAGTCTCAACATTGAATTTTGATACTCCATGATAATGATCATTTGCTTTTTCTGCATAAGCATAACCTTTTCCTTTTTGAGTTTTAATATGGATCATTATAGGACCCTCATGCCTTGATTCTTTTGCATTTTTTAAAATTGGAATTAAGCTTGATAAATCATGACCATCTATAGGACCTGCATAATAAAAACCAAGTGAACTAAACAATGTGCCTCCTGTTACTGCTGAACGGAAAAAATCCTCTGCTTTTCCTGCTTTAGCACTAAATCTTTTTGAAAATGCGGATGTAATTAATTTTAAAGTTTCTCTAAGACTAAAATATATTTTACCCGTAAATAATTTTGCTAAGTAAGTTCTCATTGCTCCAACTGGTTTTGCAATTGACATGTCGTTATCATTTAAAATAACAATCATTTTTGTCCTAGATGCTCCAGCATTGTTCATAGCTTCGTAAGCCATACCTGCACTAATTGCTCCATCACCAATCACGGCTATTACATTGGAAGACTTATTTTCTAATTTATTTGCCTCAGCAATTCCTAATGCTGATGAAATAGATGTTGAACTATGGGCTGCTCCAAATGGGTCATACTCACTTTCAGATCTTTTTGTAAAACCTGATAAACCATCACCTTGTCGTAAAGTTCTAATTTTATCTTTTCTTCCAGTTAAAATTTTATGAGGGTAAGATTGATGGCCAACATCCCATATTAATTTATCATTTGGTGTATCAAAAACATAATGAAGTGCGACTGTCAATTCAACTACTCCCAAACCAGCACCAAGGTGACCTCCTGTTTCTGAAACAGCACTTATCATTTCCTCCCTCACCTCATCTGCTACCTTTTGTAATTTATCTTCAGAAACTTTTCTTAAATCAGATGGAAAGTTGATATCATTTAAAAATTGATAATTTTTTTTCATTTTTTTCTATTCAATATATAGTCTAACGTTTCATTTATTTTTTCAGATCTTGAACCATATTTTCTTAAATTCTTATTAATATCTTTTATTATCTTATCACAATACTTAACTGAGTCATCATGGCCAATTAAATTTATAAGTGTTGCCTTACCTTTTTTTTGATCTTTTCCTGTTTTTTTTCCAGCTTCCTTAGATTTGCTTTTCAAATCAATTAAATCATCAGCAATTTGAAAGAGAAGACCAATTTTTGATCCAATATTTTCAAAAAATTTAATTTCTTGGATTGTTTTTTTCCTAATTATTACTGGAGCCGCACAGCAAAAACTAAATAACTTTCCTGTTTTCTTTATCTCCATTTCTAATATTTTATTTCTTGATATTTTTTTTTTCTCATAGCTCAAATCCAAATATTGACCACCAGCAATTCCTAAATGACCCGAACATTCTGATAATTTTTTGATTAGGTTGATTTTTATCTTCTCATTTAATTTCAATTTAGGACTTGATAAAATTTCAAAAGCTAAAGTTAGCAATGAATTTCCCGCTAGAACTGCTGTAGATTCACCAAATTTTATATGAGTTGAGGGTTTTCCTCTTCTTATATCATCATCATCCATGCAGGGTAGATCGTCATGAATAAGTGTATAAGCGTGAATACATTCAACAGCTGACCCAATTATTATCAATGTTTTATAATCAATTGAAAATAATGATCCTAAGTCAATCAAGATTTTAGATCTTATTTTTTTTCCACCTGGAAATAAACCATAATTCATGGGTGACATTAACTGAGAATATTTCTGCGAATTAATATATTTTTTAAGAAATATATTTGTATCCTTAGCTATTTTATTTAGCTGTTTTTTCATTTTTTTTAGTAATCTCTTTAATCTTCTTATTTGTCTCTTCCCCAATAGATTTTAAATTTTTATGAAATTTCTTTTCAATAACATTATTTAATTTTAGAAGTTCTTGATAACTGTCAACTGAATTTTTTAAATCGTTTTCCTTCTCTAGAGTCTCTATAATCCTATTTGCTTTTTCTGTAAGTTCCTCAACTGAGTGCTGATCATAATCAGGTGGTAATATTTTATCTTTCATATAATAATAATTATTAATACATGAAATCTATTCAATCAAATATCAAAAAAGCAAAAAAATATTTAGATAATAATTACTGTATTGCGGTACCAACAGAAACTGTTTATGGACTGGCTGCAAACGCGTACTCGAATAGTGCTGTAAAGAAAATATTTATTCTTAAAAAAAGACCATTAAACAATCCACTAATTGTCCATTATTATGATATTCAAAGACTTAGGGAGGACTGTGACATCAATGATAATTTAGTAAAACTTTACAAAAAATTTTCTCCAGGTCCAATAACTTATGTATTGAAATTAAAAAATAACTCAAAAATATCGAAATTTGTCACCAATAATAAAAAAAGTATTGCTGTACGTTTTCCTAAACATAAATTGTTCAGAAATTTATTAAAAAATTTAGATTATCCTTTAGCTGCGCCTAGCGCTAACATATCTTCAAGATTGAGTTCCGTTAAACCATCTGATGTTAAAGAAGAATTTGGTTCAAAAATAAAATATATTTTAAATGGAGGAAAAAGTAAAATTGGAGTTGAATCGACAATATTGAATCTTTTAGGAAAACCCACACTTTTAAGATATGGAGGCCTAGATACTAAAAAAATTGAAAATGTTTTAAAGAAAAAATTATCAATTAATACAAATTCAAAAAAAAAATTATCGCCTGGTTTATTTCCATTACATTACTCACCTGGTATACCTATAAGAGTTAATGTTAAAAAACCAAAAAAAGATGAGGCTTATTTATTAATAAAAAAAAGAAAATTAAAATTAAAGAGCTATTATTATTTGTCCAAAGTAAAAAATATAAATGAGGCTGCAAAGAATTTATATTCAACTTTAAGAAAAATTAAAAATGATGGTTTTAAAAAGATTGCAGTTGAGATGATACCAAACAAGGGTCTTGGCAAAACAATTAACGATAGACTAAAGAGAGCCTCTAAATATTAATGACAAATTCTATTGAAGTAATCAATCTATCAAAAAAATATAAAGATAAAGAAGCAGTGGCTAATATAAATTTTAAAATTAATGAAAATGAAATGATTGGTTTATTGGGGCCTAATGGATGTGGAAAAACTACAACTATTGGAATGATTTTAGGATTATTGAAACCAAGTAGTGGTGAGGTTTTAATTAACGGAGAGAGTATTGAAAAAAATAAAATCTCGCTTCTCCATAAAATGAATTTTATTTCACCATATATTGAATTACCTAAAAAACTCAAAGTTATACAAAATTTAATTGTTTATGGAAAATTATACAACATTAAAAATTTAAATGACCGAATAGATGACCTTGCAAATAAACTTAGACTAAAAGACCTTTTAAACAAAATTACTGGAGAACTTTCATCTGGACAAAAAAACAGGGTAAGTCTTGCTAAAGCTTTAATAAATGATCCAACGGTACTTTTGTTGGATGAACCAACTGCTTCATTAGATCCTGAAACTGGTGATTTTGTAAGATCGTTTTTAGAAGATTACAAAAAGGAAAAAAAAATATCAGTTTTGCTTGCCTCCCATAATATGGAAGAGGTAAAAAGATTATGCAGTTCTGTTTTAATGATGAAAGATGGATTAATAGTGGATAGAGGAACTACTGAAGAGTTAATAACAAAATATGGAAGAAGAAATTTAGAGGAAGTATTTTTAGAGATTGCGAGAAAATAAAAATGAATTTAATTAGAATTTACGGTCTTTTTTTAAGACACTTTTATTTAATAACCAGATCATTTCCAAGAATATTAGATTTAATTTATTGGCCTTCAATTCAAATTACTCTTTGGGGGTTCATTTCTAATTTTTTTGCAGCTCACAGCTCTTATTACAGCGGTGCAGTAGGAGTTATTCTTTCATGTGCGATCCTTTATGATTTTTTATTTAGAACCAGTATTGGCTTTAATATGTTATTTTTGGAGGAAATTTGGAGCAGAAATTTTACAAACCTATTTATTGCACCGATGAAAATTAGTGAGATAATTGTCTCTTTAGTTCTTACTGCTTTAATAAGAGCATTAATTGGTTTGATCCCAGCTATACTATTAACTTCTCCATTATTTGGTATATCTTTGCTTAAACTTGGTCTTCCTTTAGCATTTCTTTTTTTGAGTCTGTATTTATTTGGAATAACACTTGGTCTATTTGTTTCATCAGGATTGTTAAGATTTGGGCCATCTTTTGAGAATATTGCATGGTCTACCATGTTTTTATTGGCACCTTTTGGATGTATTTACTATCCAGTTGAAACACTTCCAGGAATCTTCCAATCAATCGCTTACGCATTACCATTGGTTTATGTTTTTGAGGAGACTAGAAATATCTTGGTCAATGGAATGGTAAATTATGAGAATATAATAAATGCAATCTATCTGAACGGGTTTTATTTAATTTTGTCAATATTTGTATTTTATTACTCTTTCGACAAAGCAAGAGATAAAGGAACTTTAATAAATATGGGCGAATAAACTGGTGCGCCTGCTAGGAGTCGAACCCAGAACCTCCTGATCCGAAGTCAGGCGCTCTATCCAGTTGAGCTACAAGCGCATATACTATTAATATTATATTTTATGGAAAAAAACATTAATTTTATAGTCAAAGAGGATGAGAAAAATTTAAGGGTTGATGTTTTAATTAACAAAAGAGAAGAATTAATTAGCAGAACTAGAATTAAAAATTTAATTTTGAGAGAAAAGTTAACACTTAATAATGAAATAATTAAAAGTCCGTCAAAAAAAGTTTCAATTGGTGATACTATAAATCTTAAGATTCCAGAGCCTGAAATTGCATCCCTTAAACCTTACGAATTTAAATTAGAAATAATATACGAAGATAATGATCTATTAGTAATTAATAAACCTGCAGGAATAATCATGCATCCAGGTGCTGGAAATTATGACAAAACAATTGTTAATGCATTGATACATTATGATAAGGATTCTTTATCGAATATAGGTGATGAGTTAAGACCTGGTATTGTTCATAGAATTGATAAAAACACATCTGGTTTAGTTGTAATTGCAAAAAACAATGAAACTCATGAAAATTTGTCTAAACAATTTAGTGATCACACAATTATAAGAGAGTACCAACTTTTAATATGGGGAAAATTAAGACCATCCTCAGGTAGGGTTGAGACATTTATAACTCGTAGTTCAAAAAATAGACAACTTATGGAAGTTAGTAGTTTCAAAGGTAAGAAAGCTATAACAAATTATAAAACACTTGAAATTTTTGAAAGTCAGAAAACACCAACTTTAAGTTTAGTTGAATGTAAATTAGAAACAGGAAGAACACATCAGATTAGAGTTCATATGAATTATAAAGGTAATAGTCTTGTTGGAGATGATAAATATAAAAAAAAATATAAAAAATTAAAAAATATTGATTTAAATATCCAAAGTTCAATTACAAAATTAAATAGGCAATTTCTTCACGCAAAAACTTTAGGATTTATACATCCACGTACTAAAAAAAAGATGATTTTTTCCTCAAATTTACCACAAGATCTAAATAATATTCTAAAAATGCTTAGAAATACTGATGAATAAATTATTGAAAATTAGGTATAATTAATTAAATAAACAGCTTTATGAGTACAACAATAAGAAATAATCTGCCCACACTATCTAATGAAGGTGGGTTATCTGCATATTTAGAACAGATTAAAAAATTTCCAATGTTAGCTGCGGAAGAGGAATATATGCTAGCAAAAAATTGGAAAACAACTGGTAATATTAAAGCCGCGGAAAAATTAGTCACTAGTCACTTGAGATTAGTTGCAAAGATTGCTATGGGCTACAAAGGTTATGGTTTGCCAATTAATGAAATGATTTCAGAAGGAAATGTTGGTCTAATGCAAGCTGTTAAAAAATTTGAACCAGAAAAAGGATTTAGGTTGGCAACTTACGCAATGTGGTGGATTAAGGCTTCTATTCAAGAATATATTTTACGGTCTTGGAGCCTTGTTAAAATTGGAACCACTACCGCTCAAAAAAAATTATTTTTTAATTTAAAAAAAATCAAAAATCAAATTTCTCCAGAAACTGAGGGTGACTTAAAAGATGAGCACGTTAATCATATCGCTAATAAGCTCGATGTAAGTAAAGAAGAAGTGGTTTCAATGAATAGAAGGCTTTCAGGAAAGGAGTTCTCATTAAACGCTCAAATTGGTGAAGATGGTGATGAATGGCAAGACTGGCTAGTTGATAAAGAACTCGATCATGATTTAAAGTTTGCTCACCACGAGGAGATGGAGCAAAGAAAAGATTTATTAAAAGACTCTATAAAAGTTCTTAACGAAAGAGAAAGAGAAATTCTATACTCAAGAAGATTAAATGATGACCCAACGACACTAGATGATTTAAGTAAAAAATATAAAATTAGCAGAGAAAGAGTTAGACAAATAGAAAATAAGGCATTTGAAAAACTCCAAAAACATATGCTTCTATTAGCTAAATCAAAAAATCTTTTACCCGCAAACTAAACTTCAAAAGGGTTTTCAATTAAAATAGTGTCATCTCTTTCTGGGCTAGTTGAGACACTTGATACTTTTGCACCAATAAAATCTTCAAGAGCAAAAATATACTTTTTTGCATTATCAGGTAATGAGTCCATATTTTTAACTCCACTTGTTGAAACTTTCCAACCTGGAAAAGTTTTATAAATTGGTTTTATTTTTATCTGGTCTTCTACAGCGGCAGGTAAATAATCTAATCTTTTGCCATCAAGATCATAAGCAACACAGATTTTAATTTCATCTAATTCATCAAGTACATCTAATTTTGTTAAAGCGATACCATCGATCCCTGAAACTTTGATAGTTTGCCTAACTAAAACACCATCAAACCATCCACACCTTCTTTTTCTACTTGTAACAGTTCCAAATTCCTTTCCGCGTATTCCTAAAAGTTCACCGATATCATCTGTTAACTCCGTGGGAAAAGGACCCTCTCCAACTCTTGTTGTATAAGCTTTTGTAATGCCAAGAACATAATTTATAGAGTTAGGGCCACAACCAGTTCCTGTCGCTGCGCTTGAAGCAACAGTGTTAGATGAAGTTACAAAAGGATAAGTTCCATGATCTACATCAAGTAAAATACCTTGGGCTCCTTCGAATAAAATTTTCTTTTTTTGTTTTTTAAATTGATCAATCTTTAGCCAAACTGGCTGAGAAAACTCTAATATTTTGGGTGCTATTTTTAGCAAATCAGATTTAAGCTGATCTTTTTCAAAAATTTTTTTTCCTAGACCTTTCCTAATCGCATTATGATGAACTAATACAGAGTCGAGTCTTTGATCTAAATTTTTTTCAGATCTAAGATCCATGACTCTTATAGATCTTCTTCCAACTTTATCTTCATATGCTGGTCCAATTCCGCGTCTTGTAGTTCCTATTTTACTATTTCCTGCTGCATCTTCTCTAATCTCATCCATTTCTCTGTGAAAAGGCAAAATTAAATTTGCAGACTCTGAAATAATAAAATTATTAACATTTACTTGTACCCCTTTTGATTTTATTTCTTCTATTTCCTCTAATAAAGCCCATGGATCTACCACTACTCCGTTGCCAATAATTGATATTTTATCTTTTCTAACTATTCCAGATGGCAGTAATCTCAATTTATATGTAACACCATCAATCACCAAAGTATGGCCAGCATTGTGACCTCCTTGGAATCTTATTACGACATCAGCCTGTTCAGATAACCAATCAACAATTTTTCCTTTACCTTCGTCACCCCATTGAGATCCAACAACAACTATATTTTTCATTATTTAAATTTTCTGTTTACTTTTAAAGAAATGAGATGGTTAATTGGGCCATGACCTTTTCCATATTTCGGGTTTGATTTAATTGCAGAATTTACATACTTAATTCCAAGCTCACAAGATTTCTTTACTGTTTTTCCACATGATAAAAAAGTTGTAACTGAGCTAGATAATGTACAACCTGTACCATGGGTATTCTTTGTTTTGTGACGCTCGCTTTTGAAGATCTTTATGTCTTTTTTGTTTATTAAAATATCTATAACATTTTTATGTTTTAAATGACCACCTTTTATAAGTACATTTTTGGTACCTAATCCTATAAGTTTATTAGCAGCAAAAATCATATCCTCTTTTGTTATAATTTTTGTTTTAGTCAAAATTTCTGCCTCTGGGATATTGGGGGTAATAAGTGATACTTTTTTAATCAATTTTAATTTTAATAATTGAATAGCTTTAGTATCTATAAGTTTAGCTCCTCCTTTAGCAACCATAACTGGATCTAATACGATTTTTTTAACTTTAATTACATCCAGAGCTTTCAGTACCATTCTAATAACCTCTGAAGAATGTAGCATACCAATTTTTATTGCATCAGGTCTTATATCTTTACAACTAAAAATAATTTGATTAAAAATTTCTTTTGGATTAATTCCAACAATTGATTTTACACCTGTGGTATTTTGAGAAGTAACTGCTGTTATTGCTGTCATTGCATAAGAACCTAGAGCAGTAACAGTTTTTATATCAGCTTGAATACCTGCTCCACCAGAAGAATCGGATCCTGCAATAATTAAAATTTTGGACTTTGGTTTCAATTTATTTAATTTTTTTTATAATCATATTTACACATTTATATAAAAGAGCTTTATTTTCACTTTCTCCCATTACTCTTATTTTAGATTCTGTTCCTGATTTTCTTACTAAAATTCTTCCATTACCTTTGATTAATTTATCTGCATTTTTTATAATTTTTTTTATCTCTGGTTTATTAATTATATTTTTATCTTTAACTTCAATATTTTCTAAAAGCTGAGGTGTTTTCTTAAATTGATCAAAAAATTCACTTGCCTTTTTTCCTTTTCTTAAAGCAAAAAGAGCCTCTAAAGCTACCAGCAAACCATCTCCTGTAGTTGCAAATTTACCTAAAATAATATGTCCCGATTGTTCACCACCTAAATTGAAATTATATTTCTGCATTTTTTCCTTAACATATCTATCTCCTACATTTGCCCTTAGAAATTTTATTCCTTTTGATTTAAATAATTTTTCTAACCCATAATTTGACATTAACGTTCCAACAACTCCCCCTTTTAACATTTTTTTGTTTTTCCACCTTGTTGCTAAAGCAGCTATAATTTGATCTCCATCTATTATATTGCTTTTTTCATCACACATTATAATTCTATCAGCATCCCCATCTAAAGATATTCCAATGTGTGCTTTATATTTTTTTACAGCAGATCTGATTTTTCTTGGAAAAGTTGATCCACATTTTTTATTAATGTTTAAACCATTTGGTTTAACTCCTATTGCTATGACTTTAGCCCCTAATGATTTCAATAATTCAGGACCTGCCTTATAACCAGCACCATTTGCACAATCGATTACTATTCTTAGTCCTCTTAAATTGAACTCTTTAGTGAAATTTTTTTTTAATATTTTAATATATTTTTTTGTGCCAGTTTCTAATCTTTTAACTCTTCCTAATTTTTCAGAATGTGAGAGGTTTTTTGAGATTTTTTTATCTATAAGTCCCTCAATTTTTTTCTCTATTTTATCTGATAATTTCATTCCGTCAGGACCAAACAATTTTAAACCATTGTCAAAATGTGGATTGTGAGAGGCAGTGATCATTATACCCATATTGGCCTTCATTTCTTTCGTTAGCATAGCCAAACCATTAGTTGGTAAGGGTCCAAGGGTATAAACATGCATACCAGCTGAAGCCAAACCTGAAACAAGAGCTGGCTCAAGTGTATATCCAGACAATCTCGTATCTTTTGCAATTATTGCTGTTTGTTTTCTTTTTTTTTGAGATTTAAAGTATGTTCCGCTAGCAAGTCCAAATTTAAAGAACATATCTCCATTTATATATTTGCTATTAACTGCTCCTCTTATTCCATCTGTCCCAAAATATTTTTTTGTCATTAATTTTTGACTATCTCGTTAAAAACTTTAATACCTTGCTTAACCTCATTAACATCATGAATTCTTAAAATCTGAATTCCTTGCATTAAAAGATATATTGAAGAAGCCATGGTTCCACCGATCCTTGTTTTGCTATCATTTTTTTTTGATATATCTTTAATAAATCTTTTTCTTGAATTCCCTACTAGTATAGGAAAACCTAATGAATGAAAAATAGAAACACCTCTTAAAAGATTCATATTATGTTTCAAATTTTTTCCAAATCCAATTCCAGGATCTAAAATTATATTATTATGTTTAATGCCCTTAGATCTTATTAACTTAATCTTATCTTCAAAATAATCATAAATATCTAATAATTCATTTTTATATTTCGCTTTCTTTTGCATATTTTCTGGTGTCCCAACTGAATGCTGTATTACAAATGGGATCTTATACTTTTTTAAAATATTCATTGTTTTGGGATCATAACTTAATCCTGAAACATCATTAATAAGTTTAACTCCCATTCTAATACCATTTTCCATGATGCTGGACTTTCTTGTGTCTAAAGATATTGGTATTTTTTTTACAATTAATTTTAATATCTTTTTAATTCTATTCCATTCTCTATTTTCATTTACAGGCTTAGACCCAGGTCTTGTAGATTCCCCACCAACATCTATTATGGATGCACCACTTTTGTATAAACGAATAGCATGAGTAATACCCTTATTTTTTTTATTAAATTTTCCTCCATCCGAAAAACTGTCGGGTGTAAGATTTAATACTCCCAAAATATTTGGAATTTTTTTAAAATTTAAATTTGAAAAATTTGTCTTTTTTGACCTAATTTTTTTTAAATCTAAATTTACTTTTGCTTTTAATTCTTTTGGTAAATTTCTAATTTTATTTATTGAAATTTTTCTAATTTTTTTTCTTGTAATTATCTCAATATGGTCAAAAGATATTTCTTTAATCTGATGTAAAGGGATAGATTGTTTTTTATTTACTAAAATTTTTGATTGTTTGCCGAAGTAGAAATTACACGCTCTTGTGTAATATCTTGGCATTATTGATTAATGAACAATTTTTGGTTTCAAACCCATCGCGCCCAAAGCTGAATCTTGATCATCTTTCGACTCTGGATTTTCTAAAATTTTATCTTTAGGATATAAATTTTTATTAATTATATTCTCTATTTCTTCACCAGTTAAAGTCTCATAAGTTATTAGAGCTTTTGCAATTTTATGTAGATCATCTATTTTTTCTGTTAAAATTTCCTTTGCTTTATTATATCCCTCATCTACGAGCTTTCTTATTTCTTTATCAATTTTCTGAGCAACTTCCTCTGATACCGATTGAGTTTGAGTAACTGACCTTCCCAAAAACACTTCCTCTTGGTTTTCCCCATATTCAACTGGGCCCATTTCTTCACTCATTCCATATTTTGTTACCATTGCTCTTGCTAACTGTGTAGCCTGGTTAATATCAGACCCATTTCCTCCACCTGCTCCTGTAGATATATTGTCTTTTCCAAAAATTAATTCTTCAGCCACTCTTCCTCCGAAACAAACAGCTAGTCTTGCTTTAAGATATTTTATTGAGTAACCGTGTTTGTCTCTTTCAGGTAAGTTCATTACCATTCCAAGAGCTCTTCCTCTTGGTATAATAGTAGCTTTATGAATTGGATCATAACTTGGCATATTAAATGATACTAGAGCATGTCCACCTTCATGGTATGCAGTTAGTTTTTTTTCATCTTCTGTCATGACCATTGAACGTCTTTCAGCGCCCATCATAACTTTATCTTTTGCTTCCTCAAATTCTAATAATGTGACTATCCTCTTATTTTTCCTCGCTGCTAACAAAGCTGCTTCATTAACTATATTTGCAAGATCAGCTCCTGAAAATCCTGGCGTGCCTCTTGCAATTGTTCTTAAATTAACATCTGGCGCCATTTTTATTTTTTTTACATGAACTTTTAAAATTTTTTCTCTTCCTATAATATCTGGGTTTGAAACTACTACCTGTCTATCAAACCTTCCTGGTCTTAATAAAGCTGGATCGAGCACATCTGGTCGGTTTGTTGCAGCTATAATTATGACACCTTCATTTGTATCAAAACCATCCATCTCAACTAACAACTGGTTTAAGGTTTGTTCTCTTTCATCATTTCCACCTCCTAGACCTGCCCCTCTACTTCTTCCAACAGCATCTATCTCATCTATAAAAATAATACATGGAGAATTTTTTTTACCTTGTTCAAACATGTCTCTTACTCTAGATGCTCCTACTCCAACGAACATCTCAACAAAATCAGAACCTGAAATAGTGAAAAACGGAACACCTGCTTCACCCGCAATTGCCCTTGCTAATAAAGTTTTACCAGTTCCTGGGGGTCCAACAAGTAAAGCTCCTCTTGGAATTTTACCACCCAACCTGCTAAATTTTTTTGGGTCTTTTAGGAACTCTACCATTTCTTCTACTTCTTCTTTAGCTTCCTCTACACCAGCAACATCATTAAAAGTAACCTTTCCTTTTAATTCATTCATCATTTTAGCTTTTGATTTTCCAAATCCCATTGCTCCACCTTTGCCACCTTGCATTTGTCTCATAAAGAAAATCCATACTGCAATAAGCAGTAACATAGGAAACCATGATAAGAGTACACCAAACAACGAAGGCATTTTTTCCTCCAGAGGTGCTGCTGAAATACTCACACCTTTCTCAGATAATTTTTCTATAAGATTTGGGTCGTTAGGAGCATAAGTTGAAAAGGAATTACCATTCGAATAAGTACCTTTGATGTTATTTCCCTGAATCTCAACTTTTAGAACTTCACCGTCCTCAACTGAATTTAAAAAATCTGAAAATATTATTTGATTTCCACCTCTAATATTTGACTGTGGATTTTTAAACATATTATAAAGGCCTATAGTTAAAAAAACTATAATTCCCCACATTGCTAGATTTTTTAAATTCATAAGTTTAAAATAAGAATTATTATTAAATTAACAAGTGACAAAATATCAGTTATTTCATCAACTTTAACGCTCTTTTGATACTATAACTGAGCTATTTACCTTCTTTATCACACAGTTTCCTAAAGTTGTCATGAATAAGTTATCATTTTTAATTTGATGAATTAAGTTATCAATTTTTTTTCCTCTTACTGGGTAGTATTTTTTACCAACAGATTTTAACACTTCTGTTAAAGACCTAAAAACCACTTCTTCTGGCTGAAGAAAAAAACTTTTATTCAAAATAACAAACTTATTAATATTTGAAATTGTTGAATTATCTTTTAAATTTTTTTCTACAAAGTATTTAATTGATTCGTTAGCGAATTTTAAATTTTTAATCGTTAGATTAAATTTATCATTATCCAATCCTTCTAATTCCAAGTTTTTTATAAAATTTCTAATTTTTACTCTTTTAAATTCATCATTTTTATTAGAGGGATCTTCGACATAATTTTTAAAAACTTTTTTGGTAATATTTTCTAAATTCTTTTTAGAAAATTTTAACAAAGGTCTTATCAAATTAATACTTTGAAGGTTGGTTTTTTGATCAAATGACACCATACCATTTAATCCACTACCCCTTAAAATTCTAATAAAAAAATTCTCAATTAAATCATCCTTATGATGACCTAATAAAATATTATTTATTTTTAATTTTTTTGCCTTGTTTATCATCAGTGTATATCTTTTATCTCTTGCAATAGATTGGATGTTGCTTTTTGGTTTTTTTCCAACCCAGGTTAAAATCTCAAGATTAGTAGACAATTTTTTTAAAAGCGATTTTACAAATTTTGCCTCTATTGTTGAATTGTTTCTAAGTTTATGGTCAACGTGAAAATATTTTACTTTTAGATGCTTTTTAATCGAATAAATTTTTGATAAAAAACATAAAGCTAGACTGTCTGGTCCACCAGAAACCGCAACTATAAAATCCTCATTTAATTTAAGATTTTTTTCAAATTTTTTATAAATTTTAGAAGTTTGTTTATCTTTTAATTGATTTAATAAAAACTTATGAGTCTTGTTTGATGCATTCAAATTTTTTGGACTCATATTTTGCTTTTTGTATTACAGACTGATTTGCATTAGGATATTGTAATTCTACACCATTTATCATTTTACATCCTTGGTCTTTTTCACCTATTTGAACCATTGATACTCCAAGTTTTAATAAATTAATTGGAGCTTTTTTTCCTTTAGGATATTTTTGGTAACCCTCTAAATAAGCAGAAGCTGCATCAGTATATAATTGTCTAATTCTGAATGTTTCTGCATACCAGTATTGTGCACTACCCGCTAACTCATTATCAGGATTAGATAGAACAAATTCTCTAAAAGCTCTTTCCGCTGTACTGTAGTCTCCAACTTTTAAAAAACTTGTTGCAAATTCATATTGCTTCTCTGGATTTAAGTCTTGAGGTAGTATTTTTTCTTCGGACTGAAAAGTTTCTGTTACAATTGAAGCTGTAGTATCTACAGATTGAATTTGTTGTGAAGTTTCGTTTGTCTCTGTATCTTTATATGAAATTGTTCCTAAATCTTGGGGCTGTGAACTACCAGGTAAAACTTTTTGTTCATCAGTCTTCGGTTTTGAACTTAATTGATTTTCTACGCTACTTATATTTCCAGAGCTAATGTTTGTCTCTATATCTTGAAATCTTATTTGGTTATCTGCTTGAATTTTTGAAACACGGGTAGATAATTTATCCAACTTAAAATTTATTTCTTCAAATTTATTAGTGAGTTCTCTAAACTGATCCTCAACTTCTGACAATTTTAATAAATGTCTAGTTAAAACATCTTCTGAGTTTTGGTCCAAGTTTGAAACCGAACTATCATTAGTACTTGATTTCACTTCTATAGATCCAGAATAAACTGCTCTTTCAAGTGTTTTAAGATCATTTTTTATTATTTCTAATGTTTCATAAATATTATGATTATCTGCGAAAGAAATATTAATAAAAAACAAATTTAAGATTAAAAATAATTTTAAAATTACTAATTTAAATACAAGCATCATTTAAATTAGATTTATGATTATAAAAATGGCAAAAAAAAGACCCTAAATCCAATAAAGGTTTTAGGGTCTTAAATTGTAAATAATTAATTTGCTTTAACAGTTACTGATCTTCTGTTTTTTGACCAAGCTAATGGGTTTGAACCAGAGTCAACTGGTCTCTCCTTACCATAACTTAATACCGTAATTCTGTCAGAAGATATTCCATAAGTCATTAAATAGTCTTTAGCTGCATTTGCTCTTCTTTCTCCAAGAGCCAAGTTATATTCTCTTGTTCCTCTTTCGTCAGCATGACCTTCAAGAACTACATTTATGTTTGGATTCTTTCTTAACCAAGCTGCTTGGGCTCTTAAAGTTTCTCTTGATGCAGTTGTTAATATCGACTCATTTGTTGCAAAGAAAACTCTATCTGGAACACCATCAGCTAAATATTCAACTGTATCTGTTCCTGTGTAAACATCACCCTGCATTTGACCTTGAATGTCTGTTGCCACTTCTTTTTTAGTTGCACATGCAGATAGCACTAAGCAAGCTGCTAATACTAAAAGTGTGTTTTTAAAAATTTTGTTTAATTTCATTAAATTGCTCCTTGCTGCTAATTTCAATTTCTTAACTTTTTCACAACTAAATAAAGGTTTCAAGTCTAAAAATCAAGAAATTTACAAAAATTAATCTTTAATTACTTAATAAAGATGACCATGATGGGTCTGAAGCATCTGTTGGTGTCTTTATTTGCCTTTCATTATAACCTGTTAAATCAATAGACCACAATTTTGCTGAAAAGCCTTCTCCTTTGGAGTTAGTTTTTGTCTCTCTATAAAATATTAATACCCTTCCATTCGGAGACCAAGACGGTGCTTCTTGATAATAATTTTCAGTTAACAACCTTTCACCACTACCATCAGTTCTCATGACACCTATATAAAATTTACCTTTATGTAATTTTGTAAATGCAATTAAGTCTCCTCTTGGAGACCATACAGGTGTTCCATATAAACCATTACCAAAAGAAATTCTTTTTACATCACTTCCATCATTCTTCATTACATAAATTTGCTGATAACCACTTCTATCAGAATTAAATGTAATATATTTTCCATCAGGAGAATAAGATGGAGAAGTGTCAATTGATGGATGATTGGTAATTTTTTCTACAATTCTATTTTCTAAATCCATAGTGTAAATATCTGACTTTCCGTCTTTAGCAAAACTCATAATTATTTTTTTACCATCAGGTGAAAAACGTGGTGCAAACGTCATTCCAGGAAAATCTCCAACTACCTCTTGTGTACCAGTTTCTATATCTAATAAATAAACTCTTGGCATATTTTTAAAGTAAGACAAATAGGTTACCATTTGACTTGCTGGATTAAATCGTGGTGTTAAAACTAACTCATTCCCTAATGTCAAAAATTTATTGTTAGCTCCGTCTTGATCCATGATTGCTAATTTTTTTATTCTTTGTGTTTTTGGTCCTTCCTCTGAGACATAAATTATTCTTGTATCAAAATAACCTTTTTCTCCAGTCAGCCTTTCGTAAACCTTATCAGAAATAATATGTCCTACTCTTCTCCAATTGTTAGGAACTGTAGTAAAAGCTAAAGCCATCATTTCTTTAGCTGCTAAAACATCCCATAACCTAAACTCAACTCTTAATTTATCGTCAATATAATTTACTTTGCCAGTAATAAGTGCTTGAGCTTTAATTAAATTCCAATCTTCAAATCTTGGTTTTAAATTTGCAATATCAGGAGCTTGTAAAAAAGCCTTTTTATCAAGAGGGTTGAATAATCCTGAAATCCTTAAGTTGTTCTCAACAATATTTGATATTTCAGAACCAATATTTTCCTCTTTAAGTATTTTTTCAAAACCTTTTCTAGACTCTTCATCAATTGACAAAGGGGAAACTGCTAAAGGAAGTGGATTTAAATTCCCCCGAGTTATATCAACTTCTATTAAAGCATTTGCGTTGATAGGTATTAATATAAATAATAGAATTAAAATTTTTTTTGTCATTTAAATATATTACCCTTCTAACATCTCTCTTGCATCAAAATTTAATTGTAATTCTTTCCATCTTTCATATCCAGTCGTTGGAACTCTTAATGGTTGGCATAACTTTACAGCTCTCAAAGCACTCTCAGCTAAAACCTTATAAAATCCTTGGCCTGGTTTATTCATCCTAGCATGATCTAAAATTTCAGTTTTTGAAACTGTTCCATCAGGTTTTAATTTTAATTTTATTCTTACTAATAAATTTTCATTATATGGTAGTCCTAAAGGTATACTCCAACATCCAAATATTTGCGCCTTCAGAGCATCCTCCTCACTTAATGTAAGACCTGCATTTTCTACATTTCTCTCTTGATCTTGAGTAATGTCATCTGTAGTTTTTAAAACTTCCGCACTCTCTTCTTTTGATTTATCAATTAAAGCAGCAATATTATTTGGATCAAATAAATCTTTTTTTTCAAATTCTGATACCTGTTTAACTTCATTATCTATTTTTTCAGGATTTTGTTTTTTTTCCTCTTTTGTTTCAACTTTTTTTAAAGTTTTATCTGGAAGTGGAATCGCTTGGGGTGTTTCATTCTCTATTTTTTTGTTGTTTTGGTCAGGAGCCAGAACTGTTTTTGTTTTCGTTTTTTCTACTTTTTTTGGTGGTGCTTGTTCTGAAACAAGTTTTTTTTCTTTCTCTTTAACTTTTTCAATTATCTTTTTTGCTTTAGGTGCAAATGGAACGTTAGTTTTTTCTGCAATTTGAATTAATTCAACAGATACTATTGGCGGAATATCAAGTGGTTTCTTTGCCAAAAAAGGTAAGCTCATAGCTGTAATGAAAATTAACAAAGCATGCAAAACAGAAGAAATTATTAAACTTCTATTCACTTTAATTACCTTTGCTTATACGGTTCTGAAATCAATGCTACTTTAGTAAAACCAGATCCTGATAGTAATCCCATAATTTCTAAAACTCTTCCATAATTTATAGTTTTATCACCTCTAACATAAATTCTGGTATCAGTTCTATTTTTTGAAACTGCTAAAACTTTTGCTATAATATTATCGTACTCAACTTTTGCTTCTTGAATAAAAATTTCACCTTTTGCGTTAATTGATAGTGTTAAAGGTTCTGTCTCTTCAGGTAAAGAGTCTGCCGAACTTTCTGGTAAATCAACTTGAACACCTACCGTTAACAATGGTGCTGTTACCATAAATATAATTAATAATACCAACATAACATCTACGAATGGAGTAACATTTATTTCACTCATAGGTTCTTTAGATGAGCGATTAAATTTGAAAGCCATTTGTTAGATGATTGTTAAAAATCTTTTAGAGAAGTTTTCTAATTTTTCAGAATATTTTTTAGCGTCATTATTAAATTTGTTATAGGCAACTACCGCTGGTATTGCAGCCAATAGACCAAGTGCAGTTGCAAATAAAGCTTCGGCTATTCCCGGAGCAACTATCGCAAGACTTGTGTTTCTTGAAATAGCTATAGACTGAAAAGAATTCATAATTCCCCAAACAGTTCCAAACAATCCTATGAATGGTGCTGTTGAGCCTACTGTTGCCAAAAAAGTAAAACCTTTTTCAATTTTTGTCATTTGTTTTTCAATTCCAGCCTCTAAAGAGGCACTCATTCTCTCACTAATATTGGTCCTTGTTTTTTTCTTAAGTAATCCTTCCATTGCATCTTGAAAAACAAGTGACATTGGATCCTCAAGTTTACTAGGTAAACTATTATAAAAAGTTTCAGCAGATTTAGAATTCCAGAATTTTTCCTCAAATTCTTCTGAAGATTTAGCTATTTTTTTAAATAAACGATACTTTTCAATAATTACAGCCCAAGAATATATTGAGCACAATATTAATATAATCATTACAGACTTAACAACAATGTCTGCTCTAAAAAATAAACTGAATAATGAAAAATCAGTGTTTGTCCCTAATTCAACTGCTTTTGCTGCTATATCTGCTTCCATGCTTACTCTTCACACGTAAATGTGTCATGATTTTGTCTATTAATTTAAATTGATTATTCTTCTTTTTGATAAGTTTCGTAGAAAAAACTAGCTATTAGAATAGCATCTGCCTTGTTATTATCTTTTTTTTTTGACAATTGTGATGAAAAATATGGAAAAATTTCAATAGCTCTTGTTCTGCTCGCATCTTTTTCTGAATTAATGAGATTAAAATATTTTTTCCACTTAGCAGGCCTAACATAATAAACAGGCAAATGCATTGCGCTGCATATCCCTTTTAAAATACCAAAAGATTGACCAAAATTAAACATACTAGTAACGCCTTGGCCAGGCATTGCAGAAACTTGTTCAATTACAACCTTTATATCTTTTTTATCAAATTTGTTAATCCTTTCACTAATTTCATTAAATATTTGAGCACCATTCACTTGTCGTTTATTCTTCTTGCCATCTGTCATCGTTGGCATTTCAATTACGTCTTTAATTATACCGTCCTGAAAAAAACAGATTGAACCTGAGATGCCTGGATCAATTCCAATAATTAACATTAAATACCACCTAAATTAACGTTAGAATAAACGTTTTGAACATCGTCATCTTCCTCAAGAGTTTCTAAAAAATCCACAATAATATCTTTATTATCTTTTTTTACTTCTACACTATTTAACGAGACCCATTCAATTTCTGTAGAAATGAAATTAACAATAATTTTCTCAAGATTTTTTTTTACATTATATATTTCGCTCATTTGACACTGGACCTCATGATAATCGTCATACGACAAACATTCTTCAGCTCCTGATTCAATCGCTAAATCTAAAATTTTTTCATCAGATATCTCTTTTTTATCAATTTTGATTATGCCCAATTGTTTAAAATTATGAGATGCTGAACCTTGAGTTCCTAAACTCCCACCACTTTTTTGAAAAATAGTTCTAATATTTGATGCGGTCCTATTTTTGTTATCTGTTAAAGTTTCAACTATAACAGCAATTTTTTCTGGTCCAAAACCCTCATATCTTAAATTTTCAAAATTTGCTCCTGTAGCTGCAGAAGATTTATCTATTGCTCTTTCAATATTGTCTTTAGGCATATTTGCAGATCTGGCAGCCTGTACTGCAGATCTTAGTCTGGGGTTCATTGCTGGATCTTTGTCACCAAGTTTTGCAGCAACAGTAATCTCTTTAGATAATTTTGAAAATATCTTTGATCTTTGCTTATCAGCCTTACCTTTTTTATGTTTTATTCCTGCCCAATGTGAATGACCTGCCATGACTCTTAAATATTTTTTAGTTGATTTCCGTATACATAGCTTTTGATATCTATTGCTAAACCTGTTTTTATATCACAATCTACTATAACACCACACAAAGTAGCATCTCCTGTAGCAGGAAAGTGTTTCACTGAATTCTTTTTCAAAAATCTATTTAAAGAATTTTCTTTATTCATTCCAATCACTGAGTCATAATCCCCACACATACCTGCATCAGTTTGAAATCCGGTTCCATTATTGAGTATTCTGGCATCATTTGTTGGAATATGAGTATGAGTTCCAACCACGAGAGTTGCCTTTCCATCAAATAGATGTCCTATGGCATTTTTTTCGCTAGTAATTTCCCCATGGAAATCAACTACAAGTAAATCAAAATCCTTTTTCATTTCATTTTCTTTTAAAAATTTTTGAGAAGCTTCAAAAACATCCTCACATTTTTTCATAAAAACATTACCCATCAAATTAAGAACTCCAATGTTAATATTATTCTTTGTGTTATAAACCTGAAAACCTTTTCCTGGTGCAGGTTCAAATAAATTTTTAGGTCTTAATAATCTTTCTTCTTTATCAATAAATTCCATTATTTCTTTTTGATCCCAAACATGATTGCCAGTTGTAATAACATCAACTCCACAATTAAAAAAATCTCTACATATTTCTTTAGTTAACCCTACACCTTGAGCTGCAGCATTTTCACCGTTTACAATTACAAAATCGATCTTATTTCTTTCAATTTCATTTAATAAACTACTTGTTAATTTAGAACATCCAGAAATTCCAACAACATCTCCTAAAAATAAAATTCTCATTGTATAATTTTTTTTTCGGTTACAATTAAATCAAGTTTCTTATCATGCTTATTGATAGGTATTTTATTCATTTTCTGATACGAAAATCCTAATCCAATTTTAAAAATTTTTTTAATTTTAGATATTTTTGCTAAATAACGATCATAATATCCTCCTCCATAGCCTAATCTATTCAAATCATAATCATAAGCTACTAAAGGAACAAATATTATACTTGGATAAATTTTCTTTCCTGAAGTTGGCTCAGCAATTCCATATTTGTTAATTTTTAAAGGATCTTTATTTGTCCATTCAAAAAAATCCATTTGGTTATTTTCTCTAATTATTGGTAAAGAAATATTGGCTCTTTTTTTTCTTAAAAAATTAAGCATACCTAAGTCATCAATCTCATGATTACAAGGATAATACCCTCCTACATTTTTGAAATTAATTTTATTTTTTTTTAAAAATTGATAAATTTTTTCCGGATAGATACTAAGTTTTTTATACGAATTTTTTTTTCTAAGATTTAAAATTTTAATTCTT
>CACOPB010000014.1 GCA_902628965.1 uncultured Pelagibacteraceae bacterium
CTATTGCAGAACAATGTTGGCTTAATGAATATGTATGGTTTGTTAATAATGAGGAAAGAGATAAAATTAAGTTTTTAAAAAATAAAGTTGAAAACTCTAGTAAAATTGATGAACAAGATGTTGCTCTATTAGGGTGTTATATTTCTTTGAACTCATCTCAAAAAATAAGAAATAAGTTAATGTACTATGTGAGTGATAATTTACTTTTTAATGATTTAATTAAATTACAAATTAAAGAGCCAAAAATTGAGTTAGATTTTAAAAAAAAAATAAATTCTTTAGGAAACATAAGTAACAAAGTATCAAAAAAAGTAAGAGACCAGTACGAGGAGAACCCATACCCAAGATGGAGATATTGTAACCAGTTATCCTCAATTGATTTTAATACTGATTTGAATTTCCAGATCAGACCAAATAAATTTCATTTAGAAAAAAAAGAAAATAATTTAGAAATTTTACTTGCTGGTTGTGGTACAGGAAAACATCTTTTGAGTATAAGAAAATACAATAAATCAAATGTTCTAGCTGTTGATTTAAGTTTATCTAGTTTAGCTTACGCTAAAAGAAAAGTATCTGAATTTGGTTATAATAATGTAGATTTTTTACATTCTGATATTTTAAATTTAGATAAATTAAATAAGAAATTTGATGTAATTGAGAGTGTAGGTACATTGCATCATATGGATAATCCAATTGATGGGTTAAAAGTTTTAGTTAAACTTTTAAAACCTAACGGTATATTGAGGTTAGGTCTTTATAGTGAAATAGCAAGACAAGATGTCGTTAAATTACGAAAGATTATCGATAGAAAAAAATTTAATAATAATATAGATGATTTAAGGTATTTTAGACAGTTTATAATTTCTGAAAATAAATCATCAAATTTATATAAATCAATTTTTAATAAAGATTTTTATACAACATCTAACGTAAGAGATTTTTTATTTCACACTAAAGAACATCGATACACGATACCAAAAATTGTCAAAATTCTTAAAAAATTTAATTTAAAATTTTTAGGATTTGTGTTTGCTAACGATATAATTAAAAAAGAATATTCTAAAATGTTTCCAGATGATAAAAATAATACTAACTTGGAAAATTGGAATCAATTTGAATTAAAATTTCCGGATACTTTTATATCAATGTATCAGTTCTGGGTTAAAAAAATTAAATGAACATCGTAAATGATAATAGTTGCAGTTGGGTAAATGATTTAACTCAACGGATAAACACGAAATCAATTAAAAAAAATTATAAAAGTGATTGGTTGATTATAGGCGCAGGATATACAGGTTTATCTGCAGCGCGAAAATTATCTGAATTACATCCAGGTCAAAAAATTATAATTGTTGATGCTCAATTAGCAGGCGAGGGTGCTAGTGGAAGAAATTCAGGTTATCTAGTTGATACAACACTTAATGATGGTTTTACATCTAATAAAGAATTAGATAATTATAAAAAAAAATCAGATATCTATAAATTGGGAATAGATGTTATTAAAAAATTTATAAATGAATATCAGGTAGATTGTGATTGGAATGAATGTGGAAAATATTTTGCATCATCTAAGGGGGAAGACAAAAAAATATTAGAAAATTTTTCATATACCTTATCAAAATTAGGTTTTGAACATAATTTGCTATCAAATAAAGAACTTAAAAAAAGATTGGGTACCAATTTTTACAATATTGCTCTTTATACAAAAGGAGGGATTTTATTACATCCAGGTAAATTGGTTAGAGCAATGATTGATACATTGCCAAAAAGTGTAAATCTTTATGAAAATTCTTCATTATTAAATTGGAGAAAGAGAAATGATGCAGTTATTTGTAAATTTAAAAATGGTTCAATTAAAACTAAAAAGATTATTTTTGCTACAAACGGGTTTCTCAGGTCTTTAGGAATAAAATCAAATTATAATTTTCCAATTACTTTGACAGCTAGTATGACTAGATCTTTAACAAATGATGAGTTTGCATCTATTGGTGAGCCTAAAGAATGGGGAGTTTTACCTGTAAGACCAATGGGGGCAACTATCAGGTTGACTAAAGATAGAAGAATTTTAATTAGAAATACTGCAGAAGTTTATAACCCATATCAAATGTCTAAATCTGAATTAACCAAAAGATCATTAAAACAAAAGATTGGAATTAAAAAAAGATTTCCGGAATTACCTGATGATATTATTCAATCTTCTTGGTCAGGAGTTGTTTCAAGAACAAGAAATAGTTCTCAAATTTTTGAAAAAATAGATGACAATATATTTGTTGCAGGTTGTTATAATGGCTCTGGTATTGGAGTTGGAACTTTATTTGGAGAACAGATAGCAATCAAAGCAAGTAATGAAAATACAAAAGAGATAGAAACTATTGAAGCAAGAATTAAACCCACTTGGCTTCCCCCTGATCCAATTTTAAGTTTAGGAGTTAGAGCTAGATTGATTTATGAACGTTTAAAAGCAAATTCCGAGATTTAATTTAAGACAGACATGGGATCAAGTCGTGTTTGAAACCAATTCACTCTAAAATCCAAATGTGGTCCAGTTGATCTTCCTGTTGATCCTACAGTTCCTATTACATCACCTTGATTAATTTGATCACCAACTGAGACCAAAACATTTTCTAAATGAGAATATATTGTGGATATACCATGACCATGATCCATTATAACTGTTCCACCAGTATAATATAAATCATCTTCAGCCATAGTAACCACACCTGAACCAGAAGATTTAATCATCGTTCCTTGTTTAGCTGCAATATCTATTCCATAATGAGGCCATCTTGGTTTACCATTTAAAATTCTTTGACTACCATAAACACCGCTGATTATACCTTCAACTGGCATTATAAATTTTTCTTTAAAAAATTGTAAATCAGAATTAATTGCTCTTGCTTCTCCAATTGCATTATTTTCTTTTTTAATTCTTTTATAAACAGACTCGGGCGGGGTTACTTTGCTTTCTGCCAAACCGTCGATTTTTTGTATATTGTATTTCCGCTTTAAAACTTTTTTTGTAGTTATTGATTTTTTTCCATCAATAATTTTTGTAAATGTAAGGTCGTATTTTTGATCTCTATCTATACCAAAAACAAAAAACCCATCTTTTGATACTTTAACCTTTTTTTTTCCAACCAAAATTTTAGCATTAGGGTCAGTTTTACCTAATATAAAATGACCTTGTAGAAATTTACCTTGGAATTCTATAGCTTTAACTGGAGTTATAAAAATTAAAAAAACAAAAAAAAGTCTATAAATTATTGAGCTGTCCATCCACCATCTATAATTATTGATGTTCCAGTTATCATTGAAGATGCTGATGATGCTAAGAAGCATACTGTTGTAGCAACATCACTCTCAGTTGCTGCTTTTCCCATAGGAATATTTTCAAGAGCTAATTTTTTAAATTTTTTGTTTTTAAAAAATTTTTTAACCATAGGCGTTTCAACAAAAGTAGGTGCTACTGTGTTAACCCTAATATTTTTTTTAGCTAATTCGACACCCATCCCTTTTGTTAATCCTTCAATTCCAAATTTAGTCATATTGTAAACATTTCTACCACTCATGCCAACATGACCTAGTTGTGAAGATACATTTATAATAGATCCAGGTCTTTTTTTATTTTTAAGCATCTTTTTTACTACAAGTTGCGCTACATTAAATGCTGCCTTGAGATTTAAATCTACAAGGTAATTCATACTTTTTTGTTTAATTTTTTCAAAGGGCTCTGGAATATTTGTTCCCGCATTATTAACCAACACATCAATTATTTTTATTTTTTCTAATTTTTCTTTTAAATCCTCATAATTCATTACATCGCAGGAAACTTTAATAATTTTTCCCTTAACCTTTTTAATATCCTTTTCTAACTTATTTAGATCTGAAGGTGTTCTGCTTAAGGCTATAACTGTTGCCCCTGCTTCAGCTAGAGCTATAGAACAAGCTCTACCCAATCCTTTACCAGCACCAGTTACTAAGGCAAATTTATTTTTAAGATTTATTTTTTGCAGATACATTAAAAGAATAATATTTTAATATCAGTGTAAATCAACTCAACAGCTACTAACAATACGGCCAATAATCCAAGCCAAGCGATCCATTTGTATTTTTTAATCCAACCAGAAATCAAAGTTGCAGCAGTAGCCATTAAAACAATTGATAAAACTAATCCAAAAACAAGTAATCCATAATGATCACCTGCTGCCCCCGCAACACCTAGAACGTTATCTAAACTCATTGTAAAATCTGCAAGTAAAACGGTCCAAATAGCTTTAAAAAAACTTGAGCTATCTACATTTATATCTTCTTCTTTTTCTGCACCTTTGATTACATCTATGTAAAGTTTATAAACTATATAAAGTAGTAATAATCCCCCAATAAGTCTCAAACCGGTTATTTGTAGAAGATAAGCTGTAAGTAAAGTTAAAATTATCCTTAAAACTACAGCACCACCAATTCCCCAAAATATAATTTTTTTTCTTTGCTCTAATGGAAATTTTGATGCGACCATTCCTATAATAATAGCGTTGTCACCTGCTAAAACTAAATCAATAAAAATAATTTGAGTTAAAATAGCTATTTGCTCTGGAGTAAAAAATTCTGCAAACATTATTTTTGTAGTATCATGTCTGCACCTTTTTCTGCAATCATTATTGTAGGAGCATTAGTATTTCCAGAGGTTATATAAGGCATAACTGATGCATCAATTACTCTTAGATTTTTAATTCCATGGACTTTTAATTGATCAGATACTACAGCGTTTTCATCATTACCCATTCTGCACGTACTGACAGGATGAAAAATTGTATTTGCATATTTTCCTGCTTCAACAGCTAACTGTTTATTATCTGTAATATTTATTCCAGGTCTTAATTCTTCAGGTTCATAATTTCTGTAGGCTTTGGATTCCATTACTATTTTTCTTACTATTTTAAGAGACTTGCCAGCAATTTCTCTGTCTTCGTCTGTAGATAAATAGTTCATTTTAATTTTTGGAGGAATTCTTGTATCAGCAGATTTAAGTTCTATAGATCCTCTACTAGTAGGCCTCACATTTGTAATAGTTGGTGTGAAAGCAGGGAAATTATGTAAAGATGATTTCCCAAGAAGATCTGTGCTAGCAGGAGATACATGAAATTGTAAGTTTGGAGTCTCTAGGTGTGGGTCACTTTTTACAAAACCACACAAATAACTAGCACCAACTGTTAGTGGACCTGAACGAGTTAAGAAAAATTTTAATCCAGTAAATATTTTTTTTGTTAAACTATAATAAATGTCGTTTAATGTTTCTAAATTTTTTATTTTATAAACAGGTCTTAACATAAGATGATCTGTCAAGTTTTGTCCTATATTTTTGCGATCCATTAAAACTTCAATACCATTATCTTTCAATAATTTAGCAGGGCCTAAACCTGAAGCTTGAAGAATATGAGGAGAACCAATAGTACCAGCACTTAAGACAATCTCACCATTTGCTTCAACAGTGTTTAATTTATCACCAGTCCAAAAATTAACTTTTTTGGCAATTTTATTTTCAAATTCAATATTTTTAATATGTGCTTTAGTTATGATTTTTAAATTACTTCTATTTTTTATTGGATTTAAATATCCAACGGCTGTGCTACATCTAAAACCATTTTTAATAGTGAAAGGGAAATATCCCATTCCTTCGTTATCACCGTTGTTAAAATCATCAGTTTTTTTATATCCAAACTCTTCTGCAGCCTCTAAAAATAAATCACAAACTTTAAAAGTAGACCTAATTTTTTCAACTTTTATAGGTCCACCAGAGCCATGAAATTCATTTTCTCCAAATTGAAAATCCTCAGATTTTTTAAAATAGGGAAGTACATCATCCCATGACCACCCAACATTACCTAACTGCCTCCAATAATTATAATCATTTGACTGGCCTCTAATATAAAGCATTCCATTTATTGAAGAACTTCCTCCAAGAGTTTTTCCTCTTGGATATGTCATCTTTCTGTTGTCGCAGAAAGGTTCTTCCTCTGTATTAAAACACCAATCAGTATCAGGGTTATGCATTGTTTTGAAATATCCCCCAGGTATATGTATCCATGGATTAGTATCTTTACCACCAGCCTCTAAAAGCAAGACTTTATTTTCAGGATTAGCTGAAATTCTATTAGCAAGAACACATCCTGCTGATCCAGCTCCAATAATAATATAATCAAATTTATCCATTACTTAGAACCTTTATAGATTAAATTTTTTTTTTTTCTAATATTTATGCTTAAAAATATTAAATAATTTCACATTAACACTTGTTTTAGAATTCATTTTTTGACAAGCTTTCATTTTTAAAAATAAAGAGAGGGAAAAAAATGAAAAAAATCATTTCAATGTTATTTGCAGTTGCAATTGTATTTGGATTTATTTCAAATGCTAATGCTGCAAAAACACTAAAATGTCAGACAGTTCTTAACACTAAAGCTGATGAAGTTAAGATGTTAAAAGACTTTACTGACACGGTTACAACTTTGACAGGTGGATCTCTTAAGTTTGAAATTTTGCCTGCTGGAGCTGTAGTTGGGGTAAAAGAAACTTTAGACGCAGTTGATAAAGGTCTAATTGATTGTGGATTTGCTTGGACACACTATTGGTCAGGTGATCATCCTGCAGCTATGCTATTTGGATCTCCAGTAGCAGGTGGTGGTGTTGGTATAGACAACATCGCATTCTTATCATGGTTTCAATATGGAGGAGGAAAAGAGCTATATGACAGACTATGGAAAGAAATGGGAAGAGATATTAAAGGATTTATGATTCAACCGGTTGGACCAGAAGCTTTAGGTTGGTTTCCAAAACCAATTAAAGATATGGCTGACTTTAGAAAATATAAGTTCAGAACTCCTCCAGGAATTCCAGGACAAACTTATAAAGACATTGGTATAGCATCTGTTGCTATGGGTGGCGGAGATATTCTTCCAGCTTTAGAAGCAGGTACAATTGATGCCGCTGAATGGTGTTGTCCAAAGCCAGACTTAACGTTTGGTTTCCAAAAAGTATTAAAGCACTACTATCTACAAGGTTTACACCAAGTAGTCGTAAATGCTGACTTTTATATCACTGGAAAAACTTACAATGCTATGACCGCTCATGAGAAGAAGTCACTTGAAGTTGCTGCTAATGCTTCATTAGCTAAATCTTTAAGTTACAGAATTTATGAAAATGGTAAAGCTTTAAGAGAGTTAACTACTAAGCACGGAGTAATTTTAGAAGATACACCTTCTGATTATTTCACAGAATATATGGCTGCTGCAAAAGCTTCTTTAAACAAGAATGCTGCTGACAACGCGTTTTTTAATGAAGTTTATACTTCTATGAAAAACTTTGCTGATATTGCTGTTCCTTTCTGGAGTGGTGCTCAAATGTCTAATGCGAAGCTAGGAATGGCTCACGCAGCAACATTAAAGTAATCATCAAATTAATAATAAATTTAGAGCGGGCTTTTTAGTCTGCTCTAAATTTTTAAAAAGAATTTTATGGCAGACGAACCAAGTAAGTTGGATATATCTGATGAAATGATCGCTGAAAGGCGGGGTGGTTCAGGTAAAATGCCAGAGGATATGCCATCGTGGATGGCTAGTTCCATAGTTAACATTGATAAATTTAGTAAGTGGATTGGAAATGTTGTTTGTTGGATATTGATGCCACTAATTTTTGCAATGACCTATGAAGTCCTTGCAAGAAAATTATTTTTAGCACCCACGATATGGGCATATGATATTAGTCGTTTTTTATATGGCGCATTATTTATGTTGGGAGCAGGTTACGCTCTATCTAGGGGAGTACATATAAGAGCAGATTTTTTATACCGTAATTTTAAAATTAAAACTCAAGGGACAATTGATTTTTGGTTATATCTTTTATTTTATTTTCCAGGTTTAATTGTATTTCTTTATATGACAGTAGGTTATGTTGGAGAGTCTATACAAAGAGGCGAAAGAGGTATGGATACTACATGGATGCCTTACATGTGGCCAATCAAAACCTGTTTATTAGTTGGGATAGTATTTTTACTTGTTCAAGGTATTTCAGAATTACTAAAGAGCTATTGGGCAGCCAAAAAAGGTGAGTGGCCTGGAGAAGGTAAATGATTGCTGAATTAATAGATCCAGCCATATTAGGTTTTATTCTCGTTGGAGTAATGCTATTTGCTATTTTTGTTGGATTTCCAATTTCTTTCACTTTAATTTTTTTAGGTTTTGTATTTGGTTATTTAGGTTTTGGAAAATTAGTTTTCTATCTAATGACTCTCCAATTCTCGATGGTCATGACCGAACAAACTCTGGCCGCCGTACCGCTCTTTGTATTCATGGGAATTATGATGGAACAAGCTGGTTTGATGGAAAGATTGTTTTCAGCATTTCAAATGATGTTAGCTAGAGTAAAAGGATCCCTTTATTATGCAGTATTATTTGTCTCAGTAATATTTGCCGCTGCAACTGGAATAGTTGGCGCTTCAGTTACAATCTTGGGGATTATGGCAGCAAAATCAATGAATAGATCAGGTTACGATGTACGGCTTGCAGCAGGAACAATAACCGCAGGAGGAACTTTAGGGATTTTAATACCGCCAAGTATTATGCTTGTTGTAATGGGACCTATAATGGAGATTCCTGTAATTGATTTATTTGCTGCAGCAATAATTCCAGGAATACTTCTTGCAAGTTTATATGCGGGTTACACAACAATTAGATGTATGCTTAATCCAAAGCTTGGACCTGTACTTCCAGATGAGATGCGAGCTGCTAGTATGAAAGAAGTATGGATTGAGTTTTTTTTAGGTTTAGTCCCACCAGCTGCATTAGTATTTGCAGCATTAGGAAGTATTTTATTTGGTTTTGCCACACCTACAGAGGCCGCTGGATGTGGTGCAATGGGTGCTCTATTATTATCAATAGCCTACAAAAAACTCACTTTATCAAAATTACAAGAAGCTCTTGTTAAAACTTTAGAAATAACAGCTTTAATAATGGTTTTAGTTGCTGCATCAAATTTTTTTGGAGCTGTATTTGCAAGGTTAGGAACCCCAACATTACTAACTGAATTTTTATTAGGTTTAGAAATGAATAAATATCTGATCTTAGGAATGATTATGGTCATGATTTTTTTATTAGGTTGGCCGTTAGAATGGGTTCCAATTGTTATGATAATTGTGCCAATAATTTTACCACTCGTAGAAGCATTAGGATTCAATTTAACGTGGTTTGCGATATTGGTAGCGGTTAATCTTCAGACCGCGTGGCTATCTCCACCTGTAGCTCTGTCTGCATATTTTTTAAAAGGAGTAGTTCCAGAATGGGATTTAAAAGATATTTATTATGGAATGATGCAATTTATGGTTCTACAAATTATAGGCTTAGTTTTAATTATCATATTTCCAAAAATTGCCTTATGGCTACCAACTCTCTTATATGGACAGTAAAATTTATTAGTTTAAAATAAATTCAATGAATCGGCCAAAAGTAAAATACTCTTTATCAAATTGGGATTTGGTAACAGTTAATCCAAATTATAAAAATTGGAATTGGAAAGATTTGTTTTGTTTCTGGGGAACTAATGTACAAAGTGTTATTGGTTTCTCCTTAATTTCCTCACTGTACTTAATGTATAGTTTAAATGTATTTGTAGTATTTTTTGGAATTATATTAGGCTCTTTTTTTGTTTATTTGTTTTCGAATATAATTGGAAAACCTTCTCAAAAATTTGGTTTACCATTTGTAGTATTGTTAAGGTCATCACTAGGATTTAATGGTGCTAAATTTTTTGGACTAATAAGAAGTTTAGTTGGAATTTTTTTATTCGGTATCCAGACATATTTTTTATCTAAAATAATAGTTTACTTGATAAGGATATTAATTTTTTCAATTGATAGTTCTTTTTTGGAGCAAGAAATTTTTATTATCTTTTATTTTGGTCTTAATATTATTGATTGGTTTGCAATATTCATTACCATCATTTTACAGACATTTTTATTTACTGTAAGTATTCAATATAACAAAAAAATAATCAATTTTTCAGCTATTACAGTTTATCTAGGAATGTTAATTTTTTTCTTTATTGTTTTATTGACTGATGTCAAAATTACAAGTGAAGCATTTTCGACTATTTTTAATTTAAATAATTTCTTAGATATAAATAATTTAGCACCTTTATTGACAGTTGCTGGTACGATATTTGCCTATTTTTCAATTTTAATTATCAGTTTTGGTGATTTTTCTAGATATGTAAAAAATGAAAAAGAACTTAAAAAAGGGAACTTAAGTTTAATTTTTAATTTAATTATTTTTTCTTTTTTATCAGTTTTTATTGTTACGGGTTCAGATGTTTTTCTAAATCAAAAATTTTCAGACATGAATAGGATTTTTACTAATCCAACAGATATAATTGGTAAATTTGATAATTTACAAATAACAATAGTTGTATTGTTTTTTATAATAGTTGCTTCGGCTTCAACAAATCTAGCTGCTAATTATATACCATCTCAATATTCTCTGATAAATTTTGCTCCATCTAAATTAAACTTAAGAGGTGCTAGTTATTTAATTTCATTTTGCGGTTTATTAATTGCAATATTCTGGCTTACAATTTTAAGTCAAATAGGCATCTTATCTTTTGTTGATACTTTTGGGGCTTTTTTTGGTCCTTTATTTGGAGTAATAGCAGCTGATTATTATTTAATCAAAAATCAAGAATTAAGTAATAAAGATTTATATTCAACAGATAAAGAGAGTGCTTATTATTATTCAGGTGGTTGGCATATAAAAGGTGTTTATTCTTTAATTATAGGTTTCATTTTTTCTGCATCTACAATTTGGAATACAAATTTAATGTTTTTACAGTCTTATGCTTGGATTATTGGTGCATTTGTTGCTTGGATAACATACTACTTGTTAGCAAAAAAATAATTTAATGCATAAATTCGATTTTAAAGATAGAACCGCTATAGTTACTGGCGGAGCCCAAGGCTTTGGTTTAGATATTGCCAAAAGATTTTTAGAATCTGGTGCTAAAGTATTTATATGGGATATTGACAAAAAACTTCTGAATTCAGCAGTAGACGAGGTAAAAAATCCTAATTTATTTCATAGCGTTGTTGATATTTCAAATTATCAAGAAGTAGAAAAGAAAATTGTGGAAATTACCTCAAATTCAAAAATTGATATTTTAATCAACAATGCTGGCATAACAGGTCCGACAGGACCTTTGTGGGAGTATGATGTTGATATGTGGAATAAAATAGTGCAGGTAAATTTAATGGGTACTTTTAATTGTTGTAGAGCAGTAGTTCCAAATATGATTAAGAATAACTATGGAAGAATTGTTAATGTTGCTTCTGTTGCAGGAAAAGATGGTAACGCAAATGCAAGTGCGTATAGTTCTGGAAAAGCTGGAGCAATTGGATTAACAAAGGCTTTAGGTAAAGAATTAGCTGATAAAGATATTGCTGTAAATGCTGTTACACCAGCTGGTGCAAAAACAAGAATATTAGATCAAATGAGCAAAGAACACGTTCAAAGAATGCTGTCAAAAGTTCCAAGAGGAAGATTTCTTGAAATATATGAATTTACTTCGTTAGTTTGCTGGTTAGCTTCACAAGAAAATACTTTTTCCACAGGTGCAGTTTTTGACATTAGTGGTGGCAGATCCACATATTAACTCAAAAATTAGAAAATATTTTTAGATGTTTTGTTTGGTTTTTGATTGAATTTTTACCCATAACAGGCGCTGAGATCATTAATGACCAGTATATTAGAAGAATAAATACAGAAATTATTTTCATTCTACATATTTAGATATCAATTTTGAATTTAGAATGTTTAAATTGTGACTGAATATTGAATTTGAAAAAAAATTATCTATAAGAACAACATGCTCAAAATTTTTTATTTTATAATTTCATCACTAATTTTTTTTGTTTCTGTACATGCAGAGACTAAGAAAGTTTTTGAATTCACTGAAAAAGAACTTACTGAACTTGAGGTACGTAAAGTTAGAGGGGCAGATAATAAAACCGAATATTCAGTTGGGTCTAACGAAAATGGTAACTTTTTAAGAGCTATAGCTGATAATGCAGCCTCTGGACTAGGAAAAGAGATGAAAATTGATTTAAACAAAACACCATTTATCAATATTACATGGAAAGTAGAGATGGATTTAAAAGGAATTAAAGAGAATACAAAAAAAGGTCATGATTACGCTGCCCGTGTATTCGCAATTAAAAAAACTGGGGCTACACCACTTTCAAATAGAGCTATAAATTATGTATTTTCAAGCAATAATGATGTTGGAGATAATAGACCAAGTCCTTACACAAAAAAATCAATAGATAATGTATTAGCTAGTACAAAAGATAATCTTAATGAATGGATAACTGTAAAAGCCAACGTTAAAGAAGATTTTAAGAGATTTCATAATTTAGATGTTAATGAATTAGATGGTCTTGCTATAATGGCTGATACAGACAATTCTAAAATGAAGTCAATTGCCTATTTTCAGAATATTTATTTTTCAGCTCAATAATTAAATGAAAAAAAGTTTTAACCATAATATTAAAGTCTATTATGAGGATACAGATGCTGGTGGGGTTGTTTATTATGCAAATTATTTGAAGTTTCTTGAAAGAGCAAGATCTGAAGCATTATCAGAAGTAGGATTAAGTAATTTACAAATTAAAAACGATTATGGTGCACTAATTGTTGTTAAATCATGCAATATAGAATTTAATAAATCTGTACATTTAGAAGATAAACTTAAGATAAACTCATTTGTAACATCTTTTACCAAAACGTCTTTTACAATGAATCAGTCTATTTATCGAAATAAAGACATTATTGTAAAATCAAAGGTTCACTTAGTTTTTATAAATAAAAAAGGTAAACCAATAAAAATCCCAGAAAATATTTTAAAAAGACTTAAACCTTTTTTATCTATCAATTAATTTTTGATAATTTTTTTGCTTTAACCAATAAACTAATCATCATTTTTTCCGATAATAATTTTGTATTAACATTTCTTGGGCTTGGATGATAACTTGGAATAATTATTAAACTTTTTGTCAAATACTGAATAGACCCATGCTTAAAGCTAAATTTTCTATCAATTTTAAATTTGTTTTTAAAGATTTTTATACAATTATCAAAAGCTACTTTACCTAAAGTTACAATGACCCTTAATTTACTAAGGAAAACTATTTCTTCATCAAAATAATTTGAGCAATTTATTAATTCATTACTTAGTGGTTTATCTTCAGGAGGCACACACTTAAGAAAATTAGTAATATAAGTTGATTTTAATTTAAGATTATCATTTAAATTTTTAGAAAAAGAATGATTAGAAATACCTGCTTCAAATAAACATTTAAATAAAAAATCTCCTGATTTGTCTCCTGTAAATGCACGACCAGTCCTGGTTCCTCCGTGTGCAGCGGGGGCCAACCCTATAATTGCCATCTTTGAATTTAAATTTCCAAATCCAGGAACTGGCTTACCCCAGTACATTTCATTTATATTTTGTTTCCTTTTTGTAGTACTTACTTTTTTAATATGTTCTACTAATCTAGGACATTTTTTACAGTTTATTATTGTTTTGTTTAAGTGGTCTAATTTAATATCCATATATGAAATTTTTTAAAATTATATTTATTACTTTTATATTTTTAACATGTGGTGTCAAAGCAGATTTAAGTAAAAATTTAATAAAAAAGTTTGAACAGGGTGGAAAATTAATATTTATTAGACATGCTTATGCACCTGGAAGTGGTGATCCTAAAAATTTCAATTTAAACGATTGTTCTAGTCAAAGAAATTTAAATGACAGTGGAAGAGAACAATCTAAAAATATAGGAAATTTTTTTTCTAGACACAATATTAAAATTAAAAAAGTTTATTCAAGTGAGTGGTGTAGATGTAAAGAAACAGCTTTTATCGCTTTTGAAAGATTTGAAACAAAAAAATTTTTAAATTCTTTTTATAGCCCTCAATTTGCCAAAAATAGAAAAAAACAAATTAAAGAATTCAAAGAATTTATTAATAATTGGGATAAAAAAGAAAACTTAATATTTGTAACTCATTATGTGTTTATTTCTGAAATACTAAATTATGCACCATCCTCTGGAGAAATAATAATAGCAGATAAGAACTTTAATATTGTTGATACTTTAGAAATTGAATATTAGAATTAAGGATAATGTCTTCTAAAAGAGCTATGCGTCAAGCACAAAAACAAGCTTATGCAAAGCATAGATCAAATATTACAAATAGTAGACTTGAATTAAAAAAAGAATTTTTAAATAAAAGTAAAGTCAAAAAAAAAAATAAAAATTAGCTTTGTCTATCAAATTTTTCTATTTTTTTACAAGTTGAAACTTTTGATACACTTTCAATATCATTCAATACTGCCTTAATAAATATTTCTTTTTTATTTTTCTCAAATAAGATTTGAGTGTAAAATTGAGGGTAACCGTGTTTTAAAGTTAATATTTTTCCATTTTCTTGATAAATATTTCTGACATATGAATTGGATTTTTTAACACTTAAATCTGTAATTTTATATTTTTGATAAGTTTTTTCGTTATAAACATAATTTCTTGTCATGATTAATTCGTTAAGATTTAAAATATACTCGTTTTTTAAAAAACCATCTTCTTTATGATCACATTTGCTAAGCACTATTATCTCAGCGTTTAATTTCAAAGTTGAAAAAAAGAAAAATAAAAAAAAAACTAATAAACTATTTTTTTTCATTTTTATCTGCGAAAAATAAAGCGATAATAAAAATTACTGTCCAGGCGAATACAGAAAGTGTTTTGAAAGGAGTTGTTTCAGCTCCCCAAACATCAAAAAACAAAGCACCTATAATTATACCTGTAGCATAAATAATACTTATTATTTTGACTTTATTCATAATGTTAAAATTAATATAAAAATTGGATGATAAATAGTTATTTTTTTAACAATTGTCATTGGACAAATAGTTTCAATAATATATAAAACCTCATAATTTGTGGGGCGATGGCGGAATTGGTAGACGCGTTGGTCTTAGGAACCAATATGGCAACATGTGAAGGTTCGAGTCCTTTTCGCCCTACCAAAAAAATATTATGAAAGTCACTGTAGAAAATAAAAAAGGATTAAATAAAGACCTTAAAATTTTTATTGATAAAGAGACAATGAACTCTTATATGGATGAAAAATATGAGGAGATAAAGAGTAGTGTAAATCTTAAAGGATTTAGACCAGGCAAGGTTCCTAAAGAAATTTTAAAAAGACAATTTGGTAAAGCAGTTTTTGGAGAAGTTTTAGATAAGGTTTTAAAAGAAACATCAACTAAAGCTCTAGAAGAAAAAAAGATTAAACCAGCTGGTCAACCAAAACTTGATTTAAAGACTTATGGTGAAGATAAAGATTTAGAGTATGTTTTATCAGTAACAGAGCTACCAAAAGTAGAAATTAAATCTTTAGAAAATATTAAATTTGACGAATATACTGTAAAAATTGATGAGAGTGAAACTGATAAAAGAATAAAAGAAATAGCAAAAAACCAAACAAATTTTAAAGAAGTTGGCTCCGAAACAAAAGCTAAAAAAGGCGATTTAGTCTCTTTAAACTACAAAGCAACAGTTGACGGTAAGGACTTTAAAGGAAGCGAAGGAAAGAACACTCAATTAACTTTAGGTAAAGATTTATTTTTAAAAGGATTTGATGAACAATTGATCGGAGTAAAGAAAGACGATGAAAAAATTGTAGAGGCAACTTTGCCAGAAAATTTTCCTGAAAAAGAATTAGTAAATAAAAAAGCTAAATTCAATTGTAAAATTTTAAGTGTTAAGCAGTCAGAAGAAGTAAAAATTGATGATGATTTTGCAAAAAATTTAGGAGCAAAAGATTTAAAAGATTTAAAAAAGTTAATTTCAAAACAAATTAACGATGAATATAAAAATTCTTTAGATCAATTATCTAAAACTCAAATTTTAAAAGAAATAGAAAAAATCAAAGTAGACGAAGTTCCAGAAAATTTAGTTGAAGAAGAAGTAAAAATTCTTTCTCAAGGCATGCCAGAAGATGAAGCCAAGAAAAATGAAAAAAATTTTCAAGAAAAAGCAAAAACAAGAATTAAAACTGGTTTAATTTTAAATGAATTTGGTGAAAAAAATCAAATTAAAGTAACAGAACAAGAAGTTCAGGCTGAAGTACAAAAACAATTAAGAATGATGCCTGGTCAAGAAAAAATGGTTATGGATTTTTATCAAAAAAATCCATCAGCTTTAGCAAGCCTCAGAGGAACCGTATATGAAGAAAAAATTTTAAATTTAATTAAAGAAAAAGGTAAAGCGAATAAGAAAGAAATTTCAAAAGAGGAAGCTGAAAAGATTTTAAAAGAAGCTCATAAGTATGACCATGACCATAGTCATGGAGAAGAAAAAAAAGAAACTAAGAAAAAATCATCCACATCATCTTCGAAAGAAAAAAAACCTGCATCTAAAAAGGTAAAATCAAAGGTTACAGCGAAAAAGACAAAAAAGGTTAGCAAAAAGTAATCTCAAGTTGTATAAATAGAACGAATCAACTTATGACAACAAAATTATCAGAATATATGAGCAATCTTGTACCGATGGTTGTTGAACAATCGAGTAAAGGTGAAAGAGCTTATGATATTTATTCAAGACTATTAAAAGAAAGAATAATTTTTTTAACAGGTCAAATTAATGATAACGTTGCATCATTAGTTACCGCTCAATTATTATTTTTAGAAGCTGAAGATCCAAAAAAAGAAATTTATTTATATATAAATAGCCCAGGAGGATTGGTTACAGCTGGTCTTGGTATATATGATACTATGCAATATGTGAAGCCAGACATCTCCACTTTGTGTATAGGGCAAGCAGCTTCAATGGGTTCTTTTTTACTTGCCGCAGGCACTAAAGGAAAAAGATTTTCATTACCAAATTCTAGAATAATGGTTCACCAACCTTCAGCAGGTTTTCAAGGTCAGGCAACTGATATTGAAATTCATGCTAATGAAGTCTTATCTTTAAAGAAAAGACTTAATGAGATTTATTCGAGACATACTGAAAAAAGTGTTGACGAAATAAAATCTGCTCTTGAAAGAGATAATTTTATGACAGCAGATGTCGCACAATCTTTTGGTTTGATTGACGAAGTAGTAGAAAAAAGATCTTAATATACAATATATTGAGTCAGCATTATTCGAAACTTGATTAGTATGAGTCTTCTATAATAAAGTAATTAAGTTGATTCGTTATAAAAATTAATATGACTACAAATAATAAAAATATTCTTTACTGTTCATTCTGTGGTAAGAGCCAACACGAAGTAAGAAAGTTGATTGCTGGTCCAACAGTTTTCATTTGTGATGAATGTGTTGAGCTATGTATGGACATAATAAAAGAGGAGAGTAAAGATACTTTTGTTAAACATCAAGATGGTCTTCCATCTCCAAAGGAAATTTGCTCAGTACTAGACGATTATGTTATTGGTCAGGCTCACGCAAAGAAAGTTTTATCTGTTGCAGTTCACAATCACTACAAAAGATTAAATTATGAAAGTAAAACAAGTAAAAATGTTGAGTTATCAAAATCTAATATTCTTTTAGTGGGTCCTACAGGTTGCGGTAAAACATTGTTAGCACAAACTCTTGCAAGAATTTTAGATGTTCCTTTTACTATGGCTGATGCAACTACACTAACAGAGGCAGGTTATGTTGGAGAGGATGTTGAAAATATTATTTTAAAATTATTACAAGCCTCCGATTACAATGTAGAAAAAGCTCAAAGAGGAATAGTTTATATTGATGAAGTAGACAAAATAAGTAGAAAATCTGAAAATCCATCAATTACAAGAGATGTATCTGGAGAAGGAGTTCAGCAAGCACTTTTAAAGATTATGGAAGGCACAGTTGCAAGTGTTCCACCTCAGGGTGGAAGAAAACATCCTCAACAAGAATTTTTACAAGTAGACACAACAAATATTTTATTCATTTGTGGCGGAGCATTTGCAGGATTAGATAAAATTATATCACAAAGAGACAAAGGTACTTCAATTGGTTTTGGTGCAGATGTTAAAAATACACAAGACAAAAAAACTGGTGAGTGGATGAAAGGTTTGGAACCAGAGGATTTATTAAAGTTTGGATTAATTCCAGAATTTATTGGAAGATTGCCGATGATAGCAACACTTGAAGATTTAGATGAAAAATCATTAATCAAAATATTACAAGAACCAAAAAATTCTTTGACAAAACAGTATCAGGAACTTTTTAAATTAGACGGTGCTAAATTAACTTTTAAAGAGAATGCTTTAAAAGAAATAGCACAGAAAGCTATTAGTAAAAAAACAGGCGCAAGAGGTTTGAGATCTATATTAGAAAATATTTTATTAAAAACAATGTACGATCTTCCTAGTCAGGACAATATAGAAGAGGTTATTGTTGATGCTAGTGCAGCAAAAGGGCAGTCTCAACCAATATTAGTCCATGCTAAAGGCGACAATAAATCTAAGCCAAATAAGACTACAGCGGCTTAATATCCTTAATAAATAGTAAAAACCTATTGCATTATAAAATATAATATCCATATTATTCCCATGGACGTTAAAATTTCATTGCCATTATTACCGCTAAGAGACATCGTGGTATTTCCTAGTATGGTAATTCCTTTGTTTGTAGGAAGAGATAAATCTATTTCAGCCCTTAATGAAGTGATGAAAAAAGATAAAAAAATTATTCTTGTTACTCAAAAAAATTCGGAAATTGATGATCCTAAAAAAACAGATGTATTTATGTATGGTTGTGAGGGAAATATTTTACAATTGTTAAAATTACCAGACGGCACAGTTAAAGTTTTAGTTGAAGGTATTAAAAGAGTAAAAATTCTAGATTTTAATGATAATGAAAAATTTATAACTTGTGAATACTCACATTATAACGATGTTTTACCAAAAGATGAGGATTTATTTCCTTTAGCTTCTACAGCGTTAAGAAGATTAGAAAAATTAACATCTATAAATAAAAAAATTTCTAATGAAACCATAAACACAATTAAACAATTAAAAGACCCATCACAAATTGCAGACAATATTGCATCTCATATAACAGCTACTATTTCAGAAAAACAACAAATTTTTGAAACTGCAGATGTAAAGAAAAGATTAAATGCAATTATTAAAATAATGGAAAATGAGACCAGTATTATTGGTGTCGAAAAAAGAATTAGAGGTAGAGTTAAAACCCAAATGGAAAAAACTCAAAGAGAGTATTATCTAAATGAACAATTAAAGGCTATCCAAAAGGAACTTGGAGAGATTGAAGATGGTAAGGATGAAACAACCAGCTTAAATAAAGCAATTACAAAAGCTAAAATGCCGAAAGAAGTTGAAAAAAAGTGTCTTCAGGAATTAAAAAAATTAAAAAATATGAGTCCAATGTCTGCTGAAGCAACTGTAGTAAGAAACTATTTAGATTGGATGACGGAACTTCCTTGGCACAAAAAAAGTGAAGTTGATATAGATTTAGCTAAAGCTCTAAATATTCTAGATAAAGATCACTTTGGATTAGAAAAAGTTAAAGAGAGAATAATTGAATTTTTAGCTGTTCAAAAAAGAATGGAAAAAATTAAAGGGCCAATTTTATGTTTAGTAGGACCACCAGGTGTTGGAAAAACTTCATTGGGTAAATCGATAGCAAAAGCAACAAATAGAGAATTTGTAAGAATGTCTGTCGGTGGAATGAGAGATGAAGCAGAAATAAGAGGTCACAGAAGAACATACATTGGATCATTACCAGGAAAAATTATTCAGATGATGAAAAAAGCTGGTACAAAAAATCCATTAATTTTATTAGATGAAATTGATAAAATTGGGAATGATTATAGAGGTGATCCATCCTCAGCATTATTAGAAGCTTTAGATCCTGAACAAAATACAACTTTCAATGATCATTATTTAGAAGTTGATTACGATTTATCTGATGTAATGTTTGTAACAACAGCTAATACTTTAAATATTTTACCTCCTTTATTAGATAGAATGGAAGTAATTCGATTAGCTGGTTATACTGAAGATGAAAAGATAAGTATCGCAAATAAATATTTATTACCAAAACAAATAAAAGATAATGGTGTCAAAGAAAAAGAAATGAAGCTAGATGACGAAATTATAAAAGAAGTAATTAGAGGATACACAAAAGAATCGGGAGTAAGAAATCTTGAAAGAGAAATTTCTAAACTTGCTAGAAAGGTTGTAAAAAAAATCGTAGCTGGTGAAGAAAAAGAAGTTGGAATTAACAATAAAAATTTATCGGATTTTTTAGGTGTTCCCAAATATAAATTTGGAGAATTGGAGGCTGAAAATAGAGTAGGTATAGTTACCGGTCTTGCTTGGACAGAGTATGGTGGTGAAATTTTAAAGATTGAGACAGTTACAATGCCTGGAAAAGGCAGAATGCAGATTACTGGCAAGTTAGGTGATGTTATGCAAGAATCCGTTAAAGCTGCAAAATCTTTTGTAAGATCAAAATGCTTAGAATATGGAATAATACCACCAATCTTTGAAAAAAAAGACTTTCATATCCATGTCCCTGAAGGTGCAACACCAAAAGATGGTCCATCTGCTGGTATTGGCATGGTAACCTCAATTGTTTCCTCAATTACTAATATTCCAGTTAGAAGAGACGTAGCTATGACAGGAGAAGTGACTTTAACAGGTCAGGTTTTACCAATTGGCGGTTTGAAAGAAAAATTATTAGCTGCCCATAGAGCTGGAATTAAAGAGGTATTGATACCTAAGGAGAATGAGAAAGATCTTATAGATATGCCTAAAAAAATTATTGATGATATTAAGATAACTCCTGTTGAATATGCTGATCAAGTAATAAAAATAGCTCTTACAAAGGAACTTAAACCAACTGAGTGGGTTGAGGTTGAAATTTCAAAAAAAGACGATAAATCTCAAGCTAGTATTCAATAAGCTAAATACACTGTGGAAATAGCCATAATTTTAGTATCTATTATTCTAGGAATAATCTATATTTTTAGACCAATTACTAAAACTGATGAACAAAATTTCAGAAATAAAAATAATTGGCGAGGTGGCTTTTAAATTTATAACTTCATATAGTCTTATTAAATAACTGAGGCTTCTAAAAAGCCTAGGATACGGTTA
>CACOPB010000015.1 GCA_902628965.1 uncultured Pelagibacteraceae bacterium
AGATATTACCACTTATAACAATTATTATGAGTTTGGAACATCAAAGAGTGATCCTTATAAAAATTCTCAAAAATTTATAACAAATCCTTGGGAGATAGCTATTGAAGGGGAAGTTGAAAAACCAATTAAATTATCTATGGAGGAAATCTCAGAAATGTTTATTTCTGAAGAGAGAATATATAGATTAAGATGTGTTGAGGGTTGGTCTATGGTTATTCCATGGATGGGTTTTTCTTTAAGCAAATTACTTTCAAAAGTTAATCCAACTAATAAAGCAAAATTTGTTGAATTTGAGAGTATTTATGATCCTGCACAAATGAAGGGTCAAAGATACCCTGTATTAAACTGGCCATACAATGAGGGTTTAAGACTTGATGAAGCAATGCATCCTTTAACAACTTTAGTTACTGGCTTGTATGGTAAAAAACTGCCAAATCAAAATGGAGCACCGCTAAGGATTTTTATTCCATGGAAGTATGGTTTTAAAAGTGCAAAAGCAATAGTTAAAATTAAATTTGTCGAAAACATGCCAACCTCATCGTGGATGTGGGCTTCGCCAAGAGAGTATGGTTTTTACTCTAATGTAAATCCAAATGTAGATCATCCAAGATGGTCACAAGCTACAGAAAGAATAATTGGAGAGGGTGTTTGGGCTCCAAGAGTAAAAACCTTAATGTTTAATGGTTATGGTGACGAGGTTGCAAATTTATATACTGGCATGGATTTAAAAAAATATTTTTAATGATAAAATATTTTAAGCCTAGTGTGTTTGTATTGTGTGTTATCCCGTTTTTATTGATAGTTTATAAAATTTTTTATAATAAATTAGGTCCCGAACCAGTTAAAGAAATTACCCATTTTACAGGAGAGTGGACGTTGATTTTCATTTGTCTAACCCTTGCAATGAGTCCATTGAAAAGATTTACTAATTTAAATTTTTGGATAAAAATTAGGCGAATGTTAGGATTATTTGTTTTTTTTTATGCCACCCTTCATCTTTTTACTTATGTTGGAATAGATTATAGGTTTGAGTGGCAACCAATCTTAGATGATGTTGTTAAAAAAAAATATGTTTTTATAGGTTTTGCTGCTTGGTTATTATTAATACCTCTTGCAGCAACTTCATCACAAAAAATGATTAAAATTTTAAAACAAAATTGGAAAAAATTACATAAACTGATCTATGTAATAGCAATATTTGGATCATTACACTACATTTGGCTTTCAAAAACTATTTTTTTTAAACCTTTAATTTATTCTTTGATAATTATATTGCTTTTATTATTAAGAATAAGATTTAAGAAAACTACTTAGTCTCTGGGTCGTTATCTACTACTAAACAAATTTCAGATTTCGTTAAAAATCTTTTGCCTGTTCCATTATCCAGGGAAAACATGCCACCAATTCCATTAACAGCATCAATCGTAAGGTCTGTATGTTTCCATTTTTCATACTGATCACCATTCATATAGAAAGGAACTCCACCTATTTCTCCTAGTTTTACATCATTATCACCAAGAGGAAATTCACCTTCAGGAAAGCACATTGGGGCACTTCCATCACAACATCCTCCTGATTGATGGAACATTAATTTTTCTCCGTACTTATCTTGAAGCTCAGATAATAGATTTAATGCTGACTGTGTTGCAGATACTTTCATTTTTGATGTTCGGCCCATGACTTAGAATCATGGGCCATTATATATATTATTATCTTTTAAAAGAAGCCTAATTTTTGCTCAGCATAAGAAACGTGAAGATTCTTATTCTGTCTATAATGATTAAGCATCATTTTATGAGTTTCTCTTCCTACTCCAGATTGTTTGTAACCTCCAAATGGTGAGTGAGCTGGATAAGCATGATAACAATTTGTCCATACTATTCCTGCTTGTATTGCCCTACCCATTCTGTAGGCAATGTTACCATTTCTTGTCCAAACACCTGCACCTAAACCATAAAGAGTATCGTTAGCAATTTCTAATGCTTCCGCTTCATCTTTAAATTTAATTACAGAAACAACTGGACCAAATATCTCCTCTTGGGAGATTCTCATGCTGTTTTTAGCTTCAAAAATAGTAGGTTGAATGTAATTACCTTTTTCTAATCCACTATTTAATTTAGCTTCACTACCTCCAGCAAGAACTTTGGCACCTTCTTTCTTTCCAATATCTAAGAAAGATTTAATTTTTTCCATTTGCTCTACTGAAGCTTGAGCTCCAATCATTGTTTCCATCTTTAAAGGATTGTCTTGGACAACTGCTTTGGTTCTAGCAATACATTTTTCCATGAATTTATCGTAGATAGATTCTTGAACTAATGCTCTACTAGGACAAGTACAAACCTCTCCTTGGTTTAGATTAAACATTACAAACCCTTCAACACATTTATCTAAAAAGTCATCATCTTTATCCATAATATCTTCAAAGAAAATGTTTGGAGATTTTCCACCTAATTCCAAAGTTATTGGAATTATATTTTGTGCAGCATATTGCATGATCAATCTTCCAGTCGTTGTTTCACCTGTAAAAGCAACTTTCGCAACTCTTTTTGAAGATGCCAAAGGTTTACCTGCTTCTAAACCAAAACCACTTACTATGTTTACAACACCAGGAGGTAATAAATCACCGATTAATTCCATCATCACCATTATTGATGCAGGTGTTTGCTCTGCTGGTTTAAGAACTGAACAGTTACCTGCTGCAAGTGCTGGTGCTAATTTCCATGTTGCCATTAATAATGGAAAATTCCATGGAACTATTTGACCAACAACACCAAGTGGCTCTGGGATGTTGTAAGAATATTGAGAATTACTTATCTCAGCAACAGACCCTTCTTCTGCTCTAATAACACCAGCAAAATATCTCCAGTGGTCAATTACAAGAGCCAAATCAGCAGCCATACATTCTCTGATCGGCTTACCATTATCCAAACATTCAGCAACAGCTAACAAGTCTTTATTTTCCTCAATTTTGTCAGCTATTTTATTTAAAATATTTGATCTTGTTGTTATATCGGTTTTACCCCATTCTTTAAAAGCTGCATGAGCTGCATCTAATGCAGCTTCAACATCTTTTTCATTTGATCGTGCTACAGAACAGATTGTCTCGTTTGATATTGGGCTTGGATTATCAAAATACTTACCTGATAATGGCTCAACAAACTTTCCATTAATGTAATTTCCATATTTTGCTTTAAATGGAAACTTAACATTTAAGTGAGACGTATCTAGTACTGAAGACACTTTCATTGCTTCTGCACTCATATTTTTAACCCCTCTCTTTGTTTTTTTTTTATTTAGTTTATTACTTTTTCTAGACTTATATGAACGATTCTTGGTCGCAGACTTTTTTGTCTTAACCTTTTTTTTCGTTTTTATTTTTTTTCTAGAAGTTTTGGCCAATTTAATTTTTTTTTTCTTGACCTTTGATTTTGCTATTTTTTTTTTCTTAATAGCCATTCATAATTAAACTAACAAATAAAGATAAAGTCTATTTTTAAATATTTGTAATTTTCTACCTACAATTGAATTAATACTACATCTTGTGCTATATTTTTTAAAACGTTAATAATTTAAATATGAACGACAATGAAAAAAAAGAACTTCAGTCAGCTGCGTTTCAAAGGTTATTGAAGCATTTAGATGAAAGAAAGGATGTTCAAAATATCGAATTAATGAACTTAGCTGGTTTTTGTAGAAATTGTTTATCAAGATGGTTTAGGGAAGAGGGAGAAAAAAAAGGAATTTCAATTTCAGATCCAGAAGCAAGAGAACATGTTTATGGTATGCCCTACTCTGAATGGAAAGAAAAATATCAAAAATAATTATTTTTCTTTTAACCTTGGAAATAATTCAACAAAATTACATGGTTTGTGGTTAATATCCAATTGATGTTTTAAAATACCATCCCAGGCATCTGTTACTCCACCAGATGAACCAGGTAATGAAAAGATATATTTTCCATTAGATATGATAGCACAAGCTCTTGATTGAATTGAAGAGGTGCCAATAGTTTTTAAACTTATATTTCTAAAAACTTCACCAAATCCAGGTATATGTTTGTCGGCAATCTCATCAAGTGCTTCTGGAGTAATGTCCCGTCCAGTCAAACCTGTACCACCAGTAGTGATAATTACGTCAATAACTTTTTTATTAGTCCAATCTTTTAAGATTGATATAATATCTTCTTTATTATCTTTGCAAATTTTTCTGTCTATTAATTTATGATTAGCTTCTGCAATTTTGTTAACAAGAATTGCGCCTGATTTATCATTATCAATTGTTCTTGTATCTGTTACAGTTAGAAGAGCAATATTTACGTTCATAAATAATTTTTATTATAAATGATTATATTAATATTATTATTCTTTTTAACAGCAATATTATACTCCAGTATTGGTTTTGGGGGTGGATCTACTTATCTTGCATTAATGTTAATTTGGGATATTCCTTATTACATTTTTCCTATAATTGCTCTAGTTTGTAATGTAATTGTGGTTTCTGGAAATTCTGTAAATTTTCTTAGATCAGGAAACATTAATATAAAACTCCTATGGCCATATTTAATTGGCTCAATACCATTTGCTTTTATTGGAGGATCTATATCATTAGACAAAGCATTGTTTGAGATAATATTATTTATTGTTCTATTTCTTGCTGGCATCTTTCTATTATTTGAGAGTAAATCTTATGAAAAAAAGATTATCAAATTTAATTCGATTAAAAGATATTTATCCTTTTTAGTTGGTTCTGCTATAGGTTTTGTTTCAGGCGTAGTAGGTATTGGTGGTGGTATATTTTTAAGCCCTCTTTTATTTTTAATGAAAGCTGGATATCCAAAACATATTACTAGCACGGCTTCATTATTTATTTTAATAAATTCTATTTTTGGCATTATGGGCCATTTAACAAAAAAGCAAGTTTCTAGTGAAATATTTGATTTTTGGCCATTTTTTCTTATAGTATTTTTAGGGGGTCAGATTGGCAGCTATATGAATGTTAAAATTTTCTCTAACAAAACTTTGGCCTTACTGACATCTTTTTTGGTTATTTTTGTAGCAATTAGAATGGGATTTAGAATTTTAACATAATATTGATAAAATTTTTTTTTCATATTATTAAAATATTATGAAGAATATTAGACCGTTTGGTCCCTCAATTGGTAAAACAAAAATATCAAAAAAGATTCTTAATATAATTAATAAAGAATTTGATAAAAAATCAAGTATCCGAAAAATTGATTACAGTTCTAAGTTGGCTAGCCAAATTAAAAATGAAGTAAAAATTTCAAATAAATTTTTAACAAAATTTTTAGAAAAAGAGTTACTGATTAAAATTAAAAAATTTATTTCAAATGAAAAAATAAAAAATATTAAAAAAATAAAGATACTTAATCTGTGGGTTGTTAGACAATTTAAAGGAGAATATAATCCAATTCATTACCATAATGGTGATTTATCTGGAGTGGGCTATCTAAAACTGCCGAAAGGTATGACAAATAATAAAAACTTAAAAAATAAAAAATTAAAAACAAATGGAACAATAGATTTTATTAATGGTCAAAAAGCTTTTTTATCTAATAGTATTTATAATCTAAGACCAAAAGTAAGAGATTTAATTATATTTCCAAATTACCTTATGCATACGGCTTATCCTTTTAATATTGATGGAGAAAGAAGATCATTTTCATTTAATGTAAAAATATATTTTAAAAAATAATAAAGTAAATGGATTTAGAATTTTTTAAAAAACTAAGAATTTTAGATGGAGGTATGGGTCAAGAACTCCTTGAAAGAGGAATGGAGATCAATTCTTCTCTTTGGAGTGCAAATGCTATTTTGAATAAAAAATACCATCAATTAGTGATTGATATCCACTCTGATTTTGTAAAAGCTGGTGCTGAAGTTATCGTTACAAATACATTTACCTGCCGAAAAAAAAGATTAAAGCAAAATAATATTGAGGACAAATTTGAAGAACTTAATAAAAAGGCAGGAGAGTTAGCAGCAGAGGTAAAAAAAAAATATCCTAATATATTAGTTGCAGCTGGTTTACCTCCTCAAAATTTAACTTATGAAGCTGATGATAGAGATGAAGCAGAAATTATTAAAGATTTTAACGATCAAGCAAAAATCTTAAATAAATACATAGATTTTTTTTATTTTGATGTATTGAGTAGTATTAAAGAAATAAAATCAGCAATTTTAGCTGTAAAGGAGTTTAAAAAACCATATCTTATTGGAGCTCATATTTCTGAGGGTACTGCATTACCTAGTGGAGAAAAAATTTCTGATATAAAACATATAATTGATGATAAGTTGCTTGGAGTAGTACTTGCTTGTGTTTCTCCAGAAAATTTTGAATTAAATATTAATGAATTAATAAGTTTAAAACTTCCCTTTGGATTTAAATTAAATGGGTTTAAAACTACAAAAATTAAAGAGGGCTATACTTCGGCTTTTCTTAAACAAAAATCAAACCCAAATCAATTTCTTGGGAAGAGAGAGGACCTAACTCCTGAAAAAATTGCTAAAATTGCAAAAAAATTTAAGAAGGCTGGAGCCACAATACTTGGTGGTTGTTGTGAAACTGGCCCATCACACATTTTTGCTATTTCAAAAATTAAATAGTTTTTTCGTATTGTCGCCTTTTCTTACAAAATAAACACCAATACAAACAGCTATTAATGAGATCACCACCTTAATAGTAATTAACTCTTTCAAAAAAATAAATCCTAGTATTGTACCAAATATTGGTATTAAATAAGAAACTTGTGATTGAAAAATTAAACCATTATTTTTTAAAATTCTGAAACGTAATAACCAAGCTATTCCTGTTGGCACAATTCCTAAATAAATAACCGATATTAATGAGTCGGTTCTAGGTATTGATTGCCATGGTTGTTCGATGAACAAAACAAATGGTATTAAAATTATAATTGCCCAAATTAAAATAGACCCTGTTACATTTTCATTTTTCTTTTTACTAATTTTTAAAGTTAAAACACCTCCAATTACGTAACATGTTGAACCTAATAATATTAACAAAGCAGATACAAAATTATTTTGATCAATTAAAATATTATCTGAAAATAAATAAACAATTCCAGAAAATCCTATTAATATTCCAACAGTTTTGACTATATTAAATTTTTCATTGTTTGTATAAAAGTGTCCTAATACAGTTGAGCTTAAAGGGGTTGTAGACATTAAAATTGCAGCTAAATTACTCTGAACAGATTTAACTCCATAAGCAATTAAAAAAAATGGTGCTACAAGATTTATAAATCCTATTATCGCAAACCAATGCCAATCTTTTGAAAAAGCTTCAATTTTAATATTTTTATAATAGCAAAGCAGTAAAACAGGTATTGCCCCAAAGAATACTCTAAGAAAAGCAATAGTAATTGGTCCAAATGAATAAGTTGCTATTTTAATATTGAAGAATGCAGAAGCCCAGATTAACGCAAGTATTGTTAATAAAATATAATCAATTAATTTTGGTGTTCTCATTCTGTAAATTCCTCAATTTCTGCTGAAGTTAATATTATAAATTGATTTAAATCTATGCCAAAGACTGCATTAGGGTGACCTGCTGCAGCATATATTTTTGAAAATCTTTTTAAATTATTATCTAAAATAATTTTTAATTTTGTTAAATGACCAACAGGCGAAACTCCTCCTATTGTGTAACCCGTAATTCTTTTTACTTCATCAGGGTTTGCCATAGAAACATCTTTTTCATTTAAGATTTTTTTTAATTTATTTAAGGAGCACCTTCTATCTCCAGATACTAAACAAAGTAAAAATTTGTCTCCAGTTTTGAACAATAAACTTTTAACAATAGCACCAACACTACAACCTAAAGCTGCAGCTGCCTCTTCAGCAGTTCTAGCTGTATTTTCCAAAATTAGAACTTTTAGGTTATTGTCAAAACTTTTTAATGACTTTTCAGCTCTTTTAACAGCTTCTTTCTTTAAAATGGAGTTTTTAGGCATAAGTTAATTAATAATTATGATTAAATACACTACTTATGTGAAAATTGCATAGGTGTTATTTATTAAATAAGCATTGTTTAAAGCAATTTTTTTGTTATTTATCACTGACAGAATTACACAGGAGACATAATGAGCGCTGCAAATGTATTAAAGTTTATAAAAGATAAAGATGCTGAGTTTGTAGATCTAAGGTTTACAGATCCTCGAGGAAAATTACAACATTTAACAATGGATGCCTCAATTGTTGATGAAGACATGATTAATGAAGGTGTTTTTTTTGACGGATCTTCAATTGCTGGTTGGAAAGCAATTAACGAGTCTGATATGATTTTAAAACCTGATACCACAAGAATGTTTATGGATCCATTTACATCGCATAACACAGTGGTTTTATTTTGTGATATTTTAGATGCTATTAAAAGATCTCCTTACGAGAGAGATCCAAGAGGTATAGCAAAAAAAGCTGAAGAATATTTAAAAACATCAGGTGTTGGTGATAAAGCTTTTTTTGGTCCTGAACCTGAATTTTTTGTATTTGATGATGTAAGAATTAAAAATGACATGAACGAATGTGGTTTTAAAATTGATAGTAAAGAAGGTCCATATAATTCAGGGAGAGAATATGAAAATGGAAATATGGGTCATAGACCTGGTGTCAAAGGGGGATATTTTCCAGTACCGCCTGTAGATAGTGAACAAGATATGAGAGGTGAATATTTAAAAAATTTAAAAGAAGTTGGTATTAAAGTTGAAAAACATCATCATGAGGTTGCTCCTAGCCAACATGAGCTTGGTATGTATTTTGGAACTTTAGTTGATCAAGCGGATAATGTTCAATTATATAAATATGTTGTTCAAATGGTTACGCATTCTTTTGGAAAGACAGCAACATTCATGCCCAAACCTGTGGCTGGAGATAATGGTTCAGGGATGCATATCCATCAATCAATTTGGAAAGGTGACACACCAGTTTTTTCTGGTGATGCATATGCTGGTCTATCAGAAACAGCTCTTCATTATATAGGTGGAATTTTAAAACATGCGAAGGCTATTAATGCTTTTGCAAACTCAACAACTAATAGTTATAAAAGATTAATTCCAGGATTCGAAGCTCCAGTTCTTTTGGCCTACTCAGCTAGAAACCGATCTGCTTCATGTCGTATTCCTATTACTTTAAGTAAAAAAGGTGCAAGATGTGAAATAAGATTTCCAGATGCATCGGGTAATCCTTATTTAACATTTGCAGCAATGTTGATGGCAGGTTTAGACGGTATAAAAAACAAAATTCATCCAGGAGATTCTTTTGACAAAGATTTATACGAGTTACCTCCTGAAGAAGTTAAAGCAATACCAACTGTATGCGGTTCTTTAAGAGAGGCGATGGAAAGTTTAGATAAAGATAGAGAATTCTTAACTGAAGGTGGAGTATTTACTGATGATCAAATAGATGCATACATCGCACTAAAGTTTGAGGAGATACATAAATTTGAACACTCACCTCATCCTGTTGAGTTTGAGATGTACTACAGTAGTTAATATTTAATTACTGTCTCGTTGTTGCAATTGTATCTTTGTTAATACCCTTTTTAACCACGTAATCCTGTGTACCGTTTGCACCAGTGTCTACTTCCTTACGTAGTTCTTTAAAAAAAGACTTTTGCTTTAAAGTATTTTTCAAGTTTTTAACAAGATTTTTAAATTCAAACTTATTCATAACTTGAATATACTCTAGTTATGCATAAAGCACAATACTGATATGCATTAAATGGGATAATACAACCTAGTCGATTTTGAAGGATTCTCCACAGCCACAACGCTCGGTTTCATTTGGATTGTTAAAAACAAAAGTTGATGACATTTCCTCTTGTTTATAGTCCATTTCTGTACCTAATAAATACATAACTGCAGCAGAATCTACAAAAACCCTTACACCCTTATCCTCAATTACTTCATCATTTGGATTTGCTTCTTTTGTGTACTCCATTACATAAGACATACCTGCACAGCCACCAGTTTTTACAGATACTCTCACACCCAATGATTCATTTTCTGCATTAGACATAATTTCTTTGATCCTGGCTGCAGCGTTGTCGCTCAATTTTATTATTGGATTCATCATAAATTCATTTCAAGTTTTGCAGCTTCTGACATCATGTCTTTGTTCCAAGGTGGATCCCATACAAGTTGAACATCAGCATCTTCGATTCCATCAACTTGCATTGCTCCTTCCTTTACTTCTTTTGGAAGACTTTCGGCTACAGGACAATTAGGAGTAGTTAAAGTCATTTTAATTTTTGCAAATTTCTCATTCTCAATAGTTATATCATATATTAATCCTAGCTCATAAATATTAACAGGGAGCTCTGGATCATAAATTTTCTTAATTTCCTGAATTATTTTTTCTTTTTTTTCCATTTTTAATTTTCTGTTTTAACCTCTTCTTTATCGTTTTTAAAAGCAGAAATTAAAGTGTGCCAAGATAAAGTGGCGCATTTAACTCTCATTGGGTATTGCTTTACACCCGATAAACACATTAATTTAGTTTTTTCATCTTCTTGTAAATTTTCTGATTTTAGTTCTGGGTTCTCTTTTATCATTCCTAAAAAATCTTCAATAATCTCTTTAGCCTCATGTTCATTTTTTCCCTTAATTAAATCTGTCATTATAGAAGCTGAAGCCATTGAGATGGCACATCCACTTCCTTCAAAAGATGCATCCTCTACAATTTTTTGTCCATTAAGTTTTAAATAAACATGAACATTATCACCACAAAGAGGATTGTTCCCTTTTGCGTCTTTATTGAAACCTTCAGTCTTTCTCAGATTTCTTGGGTTCTTACCATGTTCTAATATAATTTCTTGATAAAGTTCTTTTAAATTCATTATAAGTTAAATATTTTTTTACAGTTATTTATAGACTCATTTAACTGATCTAAATCTTCTTTCGTATTATAAATACCAACTGAGGCTCTTGCACTTGCTGGAATATTCAATTTGTCATGCAAAATTTGGCAACAATGATGTCCTGCTCTGATTGCAACACCATCTTCATCTAATATTGTTGCTATATCATGAGGATGAACTCCTTCTATAGTAAATGATAAAACTCCCCCTTTATTTTTTGGGTTTCCAATAAGTTTAACTGAGTTGTTTTTCTTCAAGAGCTCTTGTCCATACTCAACTAATTCAGCTTCATGCTTCATAATATTTTCTATACCAATACTCTCTAAGAATTTAATTGAGCGATCAAATGCAATTACTTGTGCAGTAGCCATAGTGCCTGCCTCGTACTTATTAGGTAAGTCACCATAAGAGATGTTATCTTTTTTAACTTCATTAATCATTCCTCCGCCTCCTTGGTATGGAGGCAATTCATCTAACCACTTTTTTTTTCCGTACAATACTCCTAAGCCAGTTGGTCCATACATTTTATGACAAGAAATAGCATAAAAATCACAATCCAAATCTTGCATATCAAGTTTTAAGTGTGGTGCACCTTGGCATCCATCAACTACAACTATAATTCCTTTTGAGTGGGCCAAATCAGTTATTTCTTTAACTGGTAAAATTGCACCAGTCACATTTGATAAGTGAGTAATGGCTATTAATTTAGTTTTTGGTGTTATTTGTTTTTCAATTTCTTCCAAAGTAATTTCGCCTGCTTCATTAATTTCAGCAAAATTGATTTTAATATTTTTTGATTTTCTTAAAAAATGCCAGGGTACATAATTAGAATGATGTTCGAGTTCTGTAATTAAAATTTCATCTCCTTCCTTCAAATAATTTTGGCCTAAAGTATTTGCTACTAAATTAATGGCCTCTGTTGCACCTTTTGTAAATACAATCTCATTTTTATCTTTTGCATTAATATAGCTTTGGACTGAAGTTCTAGTATTTTCATATAGGTTTGTAGCAGCTACAGCAAGATAATGAACACTTCTTCCAACATTTGAAAATTGTTTAGTATAAAATTCGTTTATTCTATCTACAACTACTTTTGGCTTTTGGGATGAATTAGCACTATCTAAATAAACTAGATCGTTATTTTGAATTTTTTCATCAAAAATTGGAAATTCTTTTTTTATCTGATCAATGTTCATTCTTTAATTCCAATCATATTTTTTATTAGGTTTTTTACTTCCGGGTCAGTAATTTTTTCAACAACATCAAGTAAGAAGCCATTAATTAATAGCTCTCTTGATTGCTGATAACTTAATCCTCTGGACATTAAATAAAATATAGAATTATCATTTAAGCTACCAGATGCAGAGCCATGCGAACATTTTACATCATCAGCATAAATTTCTAACTCTGGCTTAGCATTAAACTCTGATTCTTCATTCAACAAAATTGCTTTACTTAATTGATACCCGTCAGTTTTCTGTGCTTGTGGATCAACAAATATTTTTCCTTGATATACTGCTTTGGAACTTTGTTCTAATACACTTTTGATTAATTGATAGCTTTTCGTATTTTCAGTCAAATGATTAATTATTGTTCTGATTTCATGGTGCTTATCATTATTCAGTGAAAAAACACCATTTACAAAAGCTGATGCATGAACACCTCTTAAATTACAGTTTATCTCATTCTTTGAAAAATTTGATCCAGAGGATAAAATAAATGTTTCAGAAATACTGTTCTTATCTTGATCAATATTATTAAAAGAATATTTAACATTTTTATTTTGAAGTTTATCTACTTTATAATTTTTTAAAATCGCATTTTCCTTTAAGTCAAAGTTATAAAATATATTTAAAAAATTTTTTTCAGACGCCTCATTAAATAAATCAATAACTCGTAAAGAACTATCTTGGTTAAGTTCAAAATCTAATCTTAAGTTAATGTTTTTCGACCATATTTTAGAGTTAAATGTATGATAAATAATAAGCGGTTTTGATAGTTGATACCCTTTTTTGACCAGTATTTTGAAACATTTGTTGGTAAAAGCATTATTTAAATCTGATAAAGAATTATTATTACTGAATCTATTAATAGTTTCTGACTGATCTATAATTTCTATTTGATTTTTCTTTTCGTAATCAAAATCAATTTTTTCAATTCTTCCATTTATAAAGACTATTTTATTATGCTCTAATCCATCTACAAATACAGAAGTGTCCACTTTGTTAGTTGAGGCATAATCACAATAAAAACTTAGTTCACCAATATTTTTTTTTATTATTTGATTAAGATCTGAAAATCTCCAATCTTCCTCTTTTCTATTTGGGAAACCTTTTTCAATAAAATTATCTAAAGAAAATTTTTTTATCTCGATATCTTTCTGAGATAAGTTTAAATTTTTAATAATATTTTTAAAGTCTTTTTGTAATTGTTCTTTCATTTAATTAAAATTTTCATAACCTTTTTTTTCTAATTCTATTGCTAATTCTGGGCCTCCAGATTTTATAATTTTCCCACCCATTAAAACATGAACAAAATCTGGCTTAATATAATCAAGTAATCTTTGATAATGAGTGATTATTAAAAAAGAGTTATTTTGATTTCTTAATGTGTTAACTCCATCCGCAACAATTTTCAAAGCATCAATATCTAAACCTGAGTCTGTTTCATCTAATATTGATAATTTTGGATCTAATAATGACATTTGTAAAATTTCGTTTTTCTTTTTTTCTCCACCTGAAAAACCAACGTTTAATTGTCTATTTAATTTTTCTTCGTCAAATTTTAATTGCTTAGACTTTTCTTTTACTAGTTTTAAAAATTCTATAGCATCAAGCTCTTTTTCACCTCTAGCTTTTCTAATTGCGTTTAAGGATGTTTTTAAGAAAATATTTGTATTTACACCGGGTATTTCTAATGGATATTGAAATGCTAGAAAAATGCCCTTGTGAGCTCTTTCTTCCGTTTCTAGCTCAAATAAGTCTTTTTCTTCAAAAAGTACTTCGCCTGAAACCTCATAACCTTTTTTTCCTGACAAAATATTTGAAAGTGTACTTTTTCCAGATCCATTTGGACCCATTATTGCATGTACTTCTCCAGGATTTATATTTAAAGAAAAACCTTTTAAAATCTCCTTATTATCAATTTTTGCATTTAATTGGTTTATTTTTAACATTATCCAACACTTCCCTCTAAACTAATTCCAACAAGTTTTTGTGCCTCTACAGCAAATTCCATAGGTAACTGTTGTAAAACTTCTTTACAAAAACCATTTACAATTAATCCAACTGCTTCCTCTGGATTTAAACCTCTTTGCTGACAATAGTGTAATTGTTCCTCGCTAATCTTGGATGTAGTTGCTTCATGAGCAATATTTGATTCCGAATTTTTATTTCTAATATATGGAACTGTATGTGCCCCACATTTATTCCCCATTAATAAAGAGTCACATTGAGTATAATTTGTTGAATTATTAGCTTTAGAAGAAATATCAACGAGACCTCTATAAGTCATATCAGAAAAGCCTGCTGAAATCCCTTTAGAAATAATTTTGCTTTTAGTATTTTTTCCTAAATGTATCATTTTAGTGCCTGTGTCAGCCTTTTGATGATTATTGGTAATTGCAATAGAATAAAATTCACCTACAGAATTATCTCCTTTAAGAATACAGCTTGGATATTTCCATGTTATTGCTGAGCCTGTTTCAACTTGAGTCCAAGAAATTTTTGAGTTTTTTCCCTTACACAAACCACGCTTTGTCACAAAATTATAAATTCCACCTTTGCCATCTTTATCTCCTGGATACCAATTTTGTACTGTTGAATATTTTATTTCAGCATCATCTAAAGCAATTAACTCAACATTTGCAGCATGCAATTGATTTTCATCTCGCATTGGTGCTGTACATCCCTCTAAATAACTTACGTAACTTCCTTTATCAGCTATAATTAATGTTCTCTCAAATTGACCTGTATTCGAAGCATTAATTCTAAAATAAGTGGAAAGTTCCATTGGACATCTTACTCCTTCAGGAATGTATGCAAATGAACCATCTGTAAAAACAGCTGAGTTAAGAGTAGCAAAAAAATGATCAGTAGTTGGAATCACTGAGCCTAAATATTTTTTTACTAGTTCTGGATGTTTTTGAATTGCCTCAGATATTGGACAAAAAATAATTCCATGTTTTGTTAATTCTTCTCTAAATGTTGTTGCAACAGAGACTGAGTCAAATACTGCATCAACTGCAATACCATTTAATCTAGCCTGCTCTTGTAAAGGAATACCTAATTTTTTATATGTTTCTAAAAGTTTCGGGTCAAGTTCGTCAAGACTTTTTGGTTTATCTTTCATGCTTTTAGGAGCTGAATAATAATATAGATCTTGATAATCTATTTTTGGATATTTTGGTTTTTGCCAGTCTGGTTCTTTTAATAGCTTGAATCTTTCAAATGCTTTTAACCTGAAATTTAACATCCATTCAGGTTCTTTTTTAATTTTAGAAATAAATTTAATTACTTCTTCATTTAAACCTTTTGGTGCTTTTATATTTTCAATATCAGTTGAAAATCCGTATTTATAATCTTTTAAATTATCTATTTCTTTTTGCCTTTTATCCATTTACAATCTATTTTCCTTTTTGTTTTTTATTAAATCTTCCAAACTTTTTTTTTCAAAAAAACTATTAATATGATTTTCTAGTTCATCCCATAAATTATGTGTAACACACTTTGTTGCTCTTCCATTGCATCCTTTCTTAGAATCCTTTTTACATTGAACTGTTTTAACCTTTTCGTCTACAGCATGAAAAATATTTGTAAGTTTTATATCATTTGGATTTTTGCTTAGAACATAGCCTCCTTGATTACCTCTTATACTTTTTACAATATGGTTTTTTTTTAATTTTGAAAAAATTTGTTCTAAATAATCTAATGAAATGCCTTGTCTTAACGAAATATCTCTTAATGATACAGGATTGATATTATCAAACCTTGCTAAGTCAACGAGTGCCATGACGGCATATCTACCTTTAGATGTTAATTTCATAATTTACCCTTTAAATTGTGTGTTTTTAAACATACCCGACTAAAATGGTCAAGTTTAGAATAAAAAAAAAAATTCACATATTGTCGCTGACTTATGATAAAGCTACATTTTTTTTGAGAATAATTATCAATATCAATTATGGATAATAAAATTTTAGAAATATTTATCCCCGGACCTGCAGGAAGACTAGAAGCTAAATATTTTAAAAGCAAAAAACCTACATCACCAATTGCATTAGTATTACAACCTCATCCTCAGTATGGTGGTACTATGAATAATAAAGTTGTTGTAGATACATTTAATACTTTTGTGGATAATGATTTTTCAGTTTGTAGAGTTAATTTTAGAGGGGTTGGTAAAAGTGACGGCGAATTTGATAATGGTCAGGGAGAACTTGCTGATGCTGCAGCTGCTTTAGATTGGTTAGAGAGAGAAAATTTTGATAATTCTCAATGTTGGGTATCTGGTTTTTCATTTGGATCTTTAATTGCAATGCAATTATTAATGAGAAGACCAGAAATAAATAGATTTGTTGCTATTTCGCCTCAACCAAATGTTTATGATTTTTCTTTTTTATCTCCGTGTCCCACATCGGGTTTAGTTGCTTATGGTAAAAAAGATGAATTAGTACCAGTAGAGTATATTACTGAGCTGAACAAAAGATTAAGTGCACAAAAGGGTATTAAAGTAGAATTTAATGCAATATCTGAAGCTAATCACTTTTTTTCAAAAACAAGTGATACTTTAATTAAACATCTTGATAGATATATAAAAAAAGAAACAGCACTATATTAAAAATTTTTCACTAATTTACCACCTACTGTAAATTCTTTACATCCTGTTGTTGTGCTAAAAGAAATTGGTAAATTTAAAAATGATCTTATAGCTAAAAATGCAAATGCCTGAGACTCAATATAATCACCATTTAAATTATAGTTATCCGTAAATTTCAAAGTAATATTTTTTTCGTTTGATAAATAATTTTTTAAACAATCAATTAAGTAAATATTTTTTCTACCGCCACCACAGATTAAAAATGTAATAATATTTTTTTTACTAATATGTTTTAATCCTTCTGCAATCAAATATGCTGTAAAAACCGTTATAGTAGCACAACCATCTTCTAAAGATAACCCTCTTGCAAAAGATACATCAAAATTTTTAACATCCAATGACTGAGAGTAAGAATTTAATTTAAAATTATCTATTACCTGATTTAAAATTAATTGATCAACTTTCCCATTTTTAGCTAGTTCACCATTTTCATCAAATTTTTTATTAGAATTCTTTCTTACCCACTCGTCAATTAAACAATTTCCAGGACCTATATCAAAAGCAGAAAGGTTATTTTGAAAATTGTCTGAGTCATTATTAATTTTTGTAATATTTGCGATACCACCAATATTTAAGAAAGCTATTGGAAATTTAATGCTAAAATTTTGATTAATTTTTTTTGATAAAACATAATGAAAAATAGGTGTTAAAGGTGCACCTTGACCATTGTTTTGAATATCCGCTTGTCTAAAGTCATATATTACTTTTTTTTTGACTATTTGAGATAACAATTTTCCATCTCCTAATTGATTGGTAATTTTCTCTTGGGGATTATGAAAAATTGTTTGACCATGAAAACCTATTAGATCTATATGATTTCTATATTTTTTTAATGATTGGTTAACTGCATCTGCATGAAAAAGGGTTAAATTGCGTTCTAATTCTCTTAATTTTTCTGAATTTTGTAAAAGATCGCTCTTTGTTACGACCAAATCTCTTAATCGAACTAACTGATCCTGAAGATTTTTATCATACTTATAATAATCATCTAAAATATTTGAAAATTCATCATATCCATCTGAACTAATTATAGATAAATCAATACCATCCATAGATGTTCCACTCATTAATCCAATAGCGGTATATAATTTTTTTTTCATTAATATGTTTTTTAAAAAAAATTTGTATATTGTAACTATAAACTTATGAATAAATTTTTAAAAGAATTTAAAGATAGAGGCTTTTTCTATCAGTGTACAAGTGAAGATGAATTATCCAAACAATTAGATAAAGAAAAGATCAGAGGTTATATAGGTTTTGATTGCACAGCTGAAAGCTTACACGTGGGAAGCTTATTACAAATAATGTGTTTGCGTCTACTTCAAAAAAATGGTCATCGACCAATAGTTTTACTTGGTGGGGGAACTACAAGAATTGGGGATCCGTCTGGTAAAGACAAAACTAGAAAAATGCTAAGTGAAGAAGAAATAGAAAAAAATATTCAAAACATAAAAAATATTTTAAAAAAATTTTTAGATAATGATGATCCAAATACAAAACCAATATTTGTAAACAATTATACTTGGCTTAAAGATTTAAATTATATTTCATTTTTGAGAGATGTGGGAAAACATTTTACCATAAATAGAATGCTAACATTTGATAGTGTTAAACTTAGATTAGATAGAGAGCAGTCGCTGAGTTATATGGAATTTAATTATATGATTTTACAAGCATATGATTTTCTTGAATTAAATAATAAAGAAAATTGTGTATTACAAATCGGAGGTTCAGATCAATGGGGGAATATTGTTAATGGTGTTGAGCTTATAAAAAGATATTCTAATAATCAAACCTTTGGTTTAACAACGCCACTAATTACACTAGCAACCGGTGCTAAAATGGGAAAAAGTGAAAGTGGAGCTATTTGGTTGGATGAAAAATACTTATCAGCTTATGATTATTGGCAGTTTTGGAGAAACATAGATGATAGAGATGTAATTAAATTTTTAAAAATGTTTACTGAAATTGAAATTAAAGAAATAGAAAACATTAAAGATAAAGATATAAATGAGTTGAAAATACTGCTTGCTAATAAAACCACAGAAATGTTACATGGAAAAGAAGCAGCTAAAAATTCTGAACAAGCAGCTAAAGAAGCTTTTTCAGGAAACTCCCTTGGTGCAAACTTACCTAAAGCAAATATTCATTCTAAGAAAATAGAGGAAAAAATTAATATAGTAGACCTTGTTTTGTTATCTAGATTAGAAAATTCGAAAAGTGAAATCAGAAGACTTTTAAAAGGGAATGCAGTTAAAATAAATGACAATGTTATTTCAGATGAAAAATTTGTGATTAATAAAAATTTATTTAAAGGTAACTATCTTAAACTTTCTCTCGGAAAAAAAAGGCATATCAAAATAGAATTAAATTAATTATTTTTTAATTTTTTCTAGAGTTCTAGTAATGAATCTGGGTGTTAAAGTTTTTATAGGGTTTACGGTAGTTTCTAAATCTTTAGGGGGTCCTTTAATTTTAAAGCTAACGCCAAAAATACCATCACCCACTTTCTTTCCAATCAATAAATCTCCAAGCAAAGGTATTGAAGCAATAGATCTGTTAATTGTTGTGGCTGGAACTAAGGTTCCTTTCAAACTAATCAATTTATCCTCTTCAATATGTCCTTCCATTAAAATAGATATTGCAGGACCAATTGCATACAACTCTTTAATTTTCATAAGTTTTTCTTGATTACTAAAGTTCATTTCAAAATCTGTAAATCTAATCCCTTCCCCTGTGAGTAAGTCTGCTATTCCTTGAAGAGATGCAAGAGCTAGCAACTTAGCTAATACTGGAATCTCTTTAACTTTAAAATTATCAATTACTAACTTAGAAGTTGAAGTTCCATCTTTTTTTAAAGAATAAAAATCTAAATATCCATCTTTATCATCTTGGAATCCTTTAATGAATTTATATCTATCTACTAATGGTTTTGCCTTAGCTGAGTAGAGAGTGGTAATCTTTTCTCCTTTATCGTTTGATCTAATTGTAAATTTTAAATTTTTGGAATTAATATAAGAAGCTGAAATATCTGCTTTAAACACCTTGTTATTAATTATGTTTAACTTACCGTTTAAATTCTTAACAAAGTGTGTATTATCAAAATAAACTTCCTCAAAATTTAAGTCTATACTTAAGTTATTTGCAAAAAAATTATTTTCTTTTTTCTTGTTA
>CACOPB010000016.1 GCA_902628965.1 uncultured Pelagibacteraceae bacterium
AATCTTAAATTATGATAACAATAATAATTCCTGTATTTAATGAAGAAAATACTATTAATAAGATTCTTTTTAAGATTTTAAAACTTAAAATAAAAAAACAAATAATTATTGTTGATGACGCTTCTGATGATGGAACAATTGGAAAAATAATAAATATAAAAAAAAAGTACAAAAATATTTTACTAATTAAACATAAGAAAAACCTTGGCAAAGGTTCAGCAATTAGAAATGCTCAAAAATTTATTAAAGGAAAAATAACAATAATACAGGATGCTGATTTAGAGTATAACCCTGGTGATTATTTAAAATTAATCAAGCCTATTGAACAAAAAAAAACTTTAGTTGCTTATGGATCTAGATTTTTAAATAAAAAATTTAAAAGAAATAAAATATTCACTTCAGAATTTAGAATATTCGCAAACATGACTCTAACCATAATTTCAAATATAATTAACAAGCAAAAATTAACTGATGCTCATACTTGCTACAAGGTATTTGACTCAAAGTTATTTAAAAGTATAAAGCTAGAAGAGAAAAGATTTGGATTCTGTCCTGAGGTTACAACTAAAATTGCGAATCGAAAAATAAATATTATGGAACTTCCAATTTGGTATAATGGAAGATCTCATAAAGATGGTAAAAAAATTTCTTTTTTGGACGGAGTTAGAGCTTTGTATTGTTTATTGAAATATAAATTTAGTTAATAAAAAAATTTACTCATTATCAATTGTTAAATTATCACTTAAAAAAAGCAAAAATCTTACTAAAATATTAAAAAAATTTATCCAATTTTTATTATTTATTTATTTACATCATTTATAAATACTATTATAAACCCCTGCCTGGTAATTATAGAAAAGGTGTAACACCCGATACCATTCCGAACTCGGAAGTTAAGCCCTTTATCGCCGATGGTACTTTGTCTTAAGACATGGAAGAGTAGGACTTTGCCAGGCTTAATAAAATTATGAAAATCAAAAGCTCACTAAAATCTATCAAAAAAAGAGATCTCAACTCCAAATTAGTAAGGAGACGTGGTAGAGTATACGTAATAAATAAAACTAATCCAAAATTCAAAGCAAGACAAAAATAGATTTTATGGATAACGAAAACCATAAAAATACCTGGAATAATTTTACAAAGTTTGTTCTGTGGGGAACTGTCGCTGTAATAACTGTTTTGGTTCTTATGGCTTTATTCTTATTGTAGGCTTCTTTTATGAGAATCGGATCAATATTTGAAAATCAAAATCTTGAAAAAAGAATTGCTATAACGCCTGAAATAGTAAAAAAATATATATCTTTAGGATTAGAAGTATGTTTAGTTGAAAATTACGGTTTACACCTTGGTATAAAAGATGAGCACTTCATTGAAGCAGGTGTTAAGATTTTAAAGGATGAAATGGAAGTTTTAAATTCTTCTGACATGATCGTTCAGCTTAGTATGTTGTCAGAGGAACAAATTTCAAATATCAAAGAAAATCAGACACTAATTGGAGTTTTAAATCCTTACAATAACAAAGAAAAATTAGAAAAATTATCTAACAACAAAATTAATATTTTTTCTTTAGAATTACTTCCAAGAATTACTAGAGCCCAATCTATGGATATATTATCTTCCCAAGCAAATCTTGCTGGTTACAAAGCTGTAATTGAATCTTTTGCAAATTTTGAAAAAGCTATACCAATGATGATGACAGCGGCCGGTACTGTTCCAGCTGCAAAAGTTTTAGTAGTTGGCGCAGGTGTTGCTGGATTGCAAGCTATTGCGACTGCTAAGAGAATGGGTGCTATAGTTTTTGCAACTGATGTAAGAATGGCATCAAAAGAACAAGTTGAAAGTTTAGGTGGTAAATTTCTAACCGTTGAGGGCTCAGAAAATCTAGAAACCGAAGGTGGTTATGCAAAAGAAGCATCTGATGATTTTAAAAAAAAACAAGAAGAACTTTTATCTGAAACTTTAAAAAAAATTGATATTGTAATTTGTACAGCTTTGATCCCAGGTAAAAAAGCTCCTGTAATCATAAAACAAAACATGATTGAAAATATGCAGGCAGGATCTGTTATATATGATCTGGCAGCAATTCAAGGAGGAAATACAGCATTTACAGAGGTAGATAAAATCATTAATAGAAATGGAGTTAAGATAATGGGCGAGAGCAATATACTAAATAAATTACCCGTTTCTGCTTCAAATTTGTATGCAAAAAATATGTTTAATTTTGTTGATAATTTGTTCGACAAAGAGAATAAAAAAATAAATATTAATTTAGAAGATGAAATTATAGAAAAGACAATAATTAAATAATTTATGGAAATAGATCCTTTAATATTCAGATTAAGCATATTCATCCTCTCAATATTTGTAGGATATTATGTTGTATGGAGCGTTACTCCTTCATTGCATACACCATTAATGTCAGTGACAAATGCAATTTCATCAGTAATAATTGTTGGGGCAATTATCGCAGGTTTGTCAGGAAATTCTGATTCAGTATTTAATACCTCAAGTATTTTTGGTTTTTTGGCAATAGCTTTAGCAGCAATTAATATTTTTGGTGGATTTCTTGTAACTCAAAGAATGCTAGCTATGTATAAAAAAAAGAAAAAGGATAAGTAAAAATGATATCTGCAAACTTATCTGCGATTTTTTATTTAGTCTCAGGTGTACTATTTATACTTGCATTAAGAGGCTTATCTTCACCTGAAACATCAAGACAAGGAAATTTGTTTGGTATTTTAGGAATGGTTATTGCTATAACGGTAACATTTTTATCTACGGGTAATTTTTCTTCAGGATTTATATTTGTACTGATATTTATTTTAGCTGGTGGTTCAATCGGAGCTTTAATAGCTTATAAAATACCAATGACAGCAATGCCAGAATTAGTTGCTGGTTTTCATAGTCTTGTTGGACTTGCTGCTGTTTTTGTAGCAATTTCGGCTTTTTTGAATCCTGAAGCATTTAATTTAGGTACGCCAGGAAACATAAAACTTGGAAGTTTAATTGAAATGTCTATTGGAGCTGCCGTTGGAGCAGTAACTTTCTCAGGATCTGTAATCGCTTTCCTTAAATTACAAGGAATAATGTCTGGATCACCAATTACTTTCAAAGGCCAACACCCACTTAATGCGATAATTTTAATTTCAATTATTGTTTTAATTTATTTACTTTGTTCAACTCAATCATCAAATTTATTTTGGATTTTACTAACAGTTTCATTTTTAATTGGTTTTCTTTTAATTATTCCTATTGGAGGAGCAGATATGCCCGTAGTAATTTCTATGCTTAATTCATATTCAGGGTGGGCTGCAGCAGGAATTGGTTTTACTTTAGAGAACACAGCATTAATTATTACAGGAGCACTTGTTGGATCATCGGGTGCAATTCTATCTTATATTATGTGCAAAGGTATGAATCGATCTTTCTTCAACGTTATTCTGGGTGGATTTGGAGCAACAGAAGATACTTCAAGCAGTTCTAGCAAGGAACAAAGACCTGTTAAAAGCGGTAATGCAGATGATGCAGCTTTTTTAATGAAAAATGCTTCATCCGTAATAATTGTACCTGGATACGGAATGGCGGTTGCCCAAGCTCAACATGCTTTAAGAGAAATGGTAGATACTCTAAAGAAGAATGATATTAAAGTATCGTACGCTATTCATCCAGTCGCTGGACGAATGCCAGGACATATGAATGTTTTATTAGCAGAAGCTAATGTACCATATGATGAGGTTTTTGAATTAGAGGAAATAAACAATGATTTCGCAAATGCAGACGTTGCTTTTGTTATTGGTGCAAATGATGTTACTAATCCTGTTGCAAAAACAGACCCACAAAGTCCAATTTATGGGATGCCAGTTTTAGATGTAGAAAAATGTAAGTCTGTATTGTTTGTAAAAAGAAGCTTATCACCTGGATATGCAGGTATAGATAATGACTTGTTCTATAAAGAAAATACTTTGATGTTGTTTGCAGATGCAAAAAAAATGACAGAAGATATTACTAAGAATCTGTAGACCATATGAGTACAAAGATTTTTTGTGATATTGCAGACATATCTTTAATAAAAAAATTTAATAATAAATCAATTGTAAAAGGATTTACCACCAACCCAAGTTTAATGAGAAAAGCTGGTGCAAAAGATTATAAATCTTATTCAAAACAAATACTTAAGGTTTGTAGCATCAAGCCAATTTCTTTTGAAGTATTTGCAGACGATCAAGATTCAATGATTGAGCAAGGAAGAAAAATAAACAGTTGGGGCAAAAATGTATATGTAAAAATTCCAGTTGTTAATTCTAAAAATAAATTCTCAGGAAATGTAATAAAAGAGCTAAATAGCAAAAATATTAAGCTGAATATTACGGCGGTATACACAGCTAAACAAACTGAAAAAATACTTAAGTTAATTAATAAAAAAACAAAAGTAATAATATCAATTTTTGCTGGAAGAGCAGGAGATACTGGCAAGGATCCAATCCCAGAATTTACTAAAAGTATAAAATTAGCAAAGAAATTTAAAAATGTAGAAATCTTATGGGCAAGTGTTAGAGAACCATATAATTATCTACAAGCCAAACAATTGGGCTGCCACATAATTACTATTCCTCCAGCTGTAATTGAGAAAATAGAAAAATTTGGAAAATCTTTCAACAATTTGACTATTGAAACAGTTAAGGCTTTTCTTGTTGATAGCAAGAAATCTAATTTTAAAATATAATTAAATTGGTTGCGGGGGACGGATTTGAACCGCCGACCTTCAGGTTATGAGCCTGACGAGCTACCAGACTGCTCCACCCCGCGGTATTTTTAAATTCTATTTTTGAGTTTATTTAACTTCTTAACTCTCTTTATATTTTCTTGAAGAATTCTTTTTTTCTTTTCTGATGGTTTTTCATACGTATTCTTTAATTTAATAACTTTAAAGAAACCATCTCTTTGAAGTTTTCTTTTTAAAACTCTCAAAGCCTGTTCTACATTATTATCTTTAACTTCTATTTTAATAACTACCTCCAAAAAAAGGCTTGAATAACATTTTTATAAATTTATGTCTATTAATTTTATTCATTAAACAGTTGCCTGGTTTGATTTATTTTGTTTTTCTTTTTCTTTTTTTTCTCTTTTTATTCTTCTTTCAGCTTTTTCAATAGCCTCAACCAAATCTTTTTGAGAGAATAAATTTAGAGCAACTGGATCTTTTGAATTTAAATTATTATAATTCCAATAACTTTTATTTCTAATTGATGTAACAGAATTTTTAGTAATGCCAACCAACTTAGCTATTTGAGAATCTTTTAATATATTATGATGTTTAATTAACCATAATGCGGAGTCAGGTTTATCTTGCCTTTTTGATAAAGGAATATATTTCTTTATTTTTTTTTCGTTATTTGAAATTTCAATATCACTACTTTTAATATTTAAAGGTCTATTTCCGTCTTTCGATGATAGTTCAATCTCTTCTCTTGAAAGTTGACCTGATATAATTGGATTATATGCTTTAATACCCTTTGCCACCTCGCCATCTGCAATTCCTTGTATTTCAACTTCATGTAATTTACAAAAATCTGCAATTTGTTTGAAAGTTAATGTGGTATTCTCAACTAACCATACGGCAGTTGCCATTGGCATTAAGGGTGCGTTTGACATTTAACTATTTTTTTCCGATTTAAAATTTTGGAATTTTTTATTAAATTTACTTATTCTTCCTTTATCCATTAATTTTTGCTTTCCACCAGTCCAGGCTGCATGAGATTTAGGATCTATTTCCAATTTTAATATGTCTCCCTCAGCACCCCAAGTTGATTTAGTTTCAAATTGAGTACCATCAGTCATTTCAACCTTAATAGTGTGGTAGTTTGGATGTATGTCTTTTTTCATATCGAGACTTATAGCAAAAGAAATTTAGAACACAATTAAAAGTTCTTTAAGTTTTCAAGCATTTTATCATTAATTGTGCCACTTGATGCTCGAATATCTATATTATTATGATCGAATTTATATAAATCATTAACTATCCCACCTGCTTCTTCTACTAACAAGGCTCCTGCTGCAACGTCCCAAATATTAATTTTATTATGAAAAAAACCATCTAATCTACCTGAAGCCACATAAGCCAAGTCTAAAGCTGCGCATCCGCTGTATCTCATATTTAAATTGCTGAATTTGACACCTTCATGATTACTTGAAAACAAACATTCATCTATTGTATTCCTATTTGAAACCCGTAATCTTTGATTATTTAGATATGAGCCTTTATTTTTCTCTGTATAAAACATTTCATCTTTAATAGGATCATAAATTAAACCACTAATTATTTCTTTTTTAGACTCAAGAGCTACACAAATTGCAAAATGAGGAATGCCGTGTAGAAAATTTGTTGTTCCATCTATTGGATCGATTATCCAAATATTATCTTTATCTTTGTTTTCAATTGAACCAATTTCTTCTGATAAAAAAGAATAATTTTTTTTTGTTTTAGAAAGTTCCTCAATAAGAATTTTTTCGACATGTTTGTCAGTTTTTGTAACAAAATCTCGAGGTCCTTTTTTAGATACTTGCAGTTTCTCAACTTCTCCAAAATCTCTTATCACAGCCTTTGAGGCTTTTTCAGCTGCTTTGATCATAATATTCAAATTTGAAGATATAGAAATCATATTAGATTTTTTTAATGTATTCTAAATTTCTGGTATCAATTATGATTTCATCACCTGCTTCAATAAACGGAGGAACTTGTATATTTAAACCATTATCAAGAGTTGCTGGTTTGTAAGATGATGACACAGTTTGTCCTTTTAGGGCTGCATCAGTATTTTCAATCTTACACTGTACTTGGTTAGGTAATTCAATTGATAATGGGTTTTCGTTATAAAAACTTACAGAAACTTGTAGGTTTTCAGTTAAAAGTTTACCCTTATCACCTACAATTTCTTTTTTTATTTGTATTTGTTCAAAATTTTTTGGATCCATAAAAAAATAATTATCTTCATCACTATAAAGATAATTAAAATTTATTTCCTCTAATGATGCTTTTTCTACGGTTTCACTTGATCTAAATCTTTCATTTAACTTTGTATTTTTGTTCAAGTTTTTCATTTCAACTTGAGCAAACGCACCACCTTTTCCTGGTTTTACATGTTGGGTTTTCAAAACTTGCCATAACTCATTTTTATATTCTAGGAGCATTCCAACCCTTATTTCTCCAGCGTTAATTTTCATTTTAATCTTTCTACAGCTTGTAACGGTTTATATTTTTTATTTTTCCAAATGTAGCTTGAAATAGCTAAAAAATTGGCATTATTCAATAATAGATTTTTATAATTAACAGCATTAATTCCACCAATAGCTACTGTTGGCGTTTTTGTAAATTTTTTAACTTTATTTAAAATTTTTACAGAAGCTACATACTTAGTTTTTTTAGTTTTAGATTGATTAAAAGCTCCAAAGGCAATGTAATCAGCTTTAGCCTTAATTGCTTTTTTTGCTAAATACACAGAATTATGACAAGTAATTCCGATGATTTTTTTACCAAGTATTTTTCTTGCTATTTTAATATTCACATCTTTTTGACCTAAATGACAACCATCTGCATCTAATTTTAACGCAAGCAAAGGGTCATCATTAATTATAAATTTTACCTTATTTTTTTTACAAATATTTTTAATTTTTTCTCCAATAATCATTTTCTTTTTCTGAGAGTAACTTTTAAGTCTGAGCTGAAAAAAACTCACTTTTCCAGATTTCAAAACCAACTTTAGATTGTTATAAAAAGAATTAAGTATTTTGTTAGGAGAAATAAGATAAATAAATTTTTTTTTATTTATTTTCAAGTTCGCTCGCCCATTTTCCTTGAGCAGCCAAGGTACACATTCTAGCTCTATGATTAAAAGTATTTTGAGTTGCCTCTATATCCTTAATATCTTTAGACCATACTTTTAAAGCACTTTGTTGCAATGCTCTTCCATATGAGTAGGTCATTATAAAATTTGTTTTATTATTCTTATTTATTAAATTTAAATTTTCTGTAGCTTCTAATTCAGATTGGCCACCTGATAAAAAAGCTATTCCAGGAACCTCATTTGGTACAGAATTTTTTAGACATTCTAAAGTTTTGAGTGAAACTTCATTATTTGAAATTTTATTTTCTGATAGATTGCCAGCCAAAATCATATTTGGTTTTAAAATAATTCCAGAAAGATCAACATTATGTAAAATTAGTTCCTCAAAACATTTTTTGATTACTTCTGACGTCTTGCTAAAGCAAACTTCAGCAGAGTGGTTTCCATCCATCAATACCTCAGGTTCTACTATTGGAACCATTCCACTTTCTTGAACTAGGGCAGAGTATCTTGCAAGTGCATGAGCGTTACTGCTAATTGCTAGTTCACTAGGATACTTTTCACTTATATAATAAACACCTCTCCATTTTGTAAATCTTGCTCCAAGATCATAATATTTTTTTAATCTATCTCTAAGGCCATCTAATCCTTCCGTAATTTTTTCTTCTGGAGAATTTGTCAAATCTTTTGTGCCAGTATCAACTTTAATTCCAGGAATTGCACCTGAACTATATATTAAATCAGGTATTGATTTTCCTGTACTCGAAATTTGATTTATGGTTTCATCGTAAAGAATAACACCACCTATACAATCCTTCATTCCATCAGATGAAAAAAGAATTTCTCTAAAGGAAAGTCTATTTTCTTGAGTTGATTTGACATTTACTGCCTCAAGTCTTTTTGTCATAGTTCCATTGCTTTCATCTGCTGCAAGAATTCCTTTACCATTTGAAATTATTTTTAGTGCTATTTTATTTAGTTCAGACATTTTAATTTAAAGCGGTTATACCAGGAAGGTTTTTACCTTCAAGATATTCCAAAAAAGCTCCACCTGCGGTTGAAACAAAATTAAAATTATTAACGATGTTTAGATTATTTAATAAAGAAACAGTATCCCCACCGCCAGCAACTGAAAAAATTTTGTTTGCTTTGTTATTTTCAATTATTTTTTTTGCTATTTGAATACTTCCATTGGCAAAGTTTGGATTTTCAAAATATCCTGCAGGTCCATTCCAAAGTATAGTTTTGCTATTATCAATAATATTTGTTATTTTTTCTATGGTTTTTGGACCAATATCTAATATCATTTCATTAGATAATATTTCACCCAGTTCCTTTTTTTGAGGAGACCCATTTAAATCTTTAGATACAATTACATCATCAGGATAAATGATTTTACATTTTTCTTTTTTTGATAGTGTCAAGATTTCTTCAACTATTTTTTCACAATTTTTTTCTTTAATAGATTTTCCGATACAGTTCCCATAAAATTCTATGAAATTATTAGCCATCCCTCCAACAATTACTATATTGTCAAATTTAGTAATTAGATTTTTAATTACATTAATTTTAGTAGAAATTTTAGATCCACCAATAATACAAGTAATCGGTCTTGTAATTTCTGAAGTTATTTTGTTAAGTGCATTTACTTCTAAGTCTAACTGTAAGCCAGAAAATGAAGGTAGGAACTTTGGAATTTCATTAATTGATGCATGAGCTCTGTGCGAACAAGAGAAAGCGTCATTGACATATATATCTCCAAGATTTGATAGCAGTTTAGCAAACTTATTGTCATTTTGCTCTTCTTCAGAATAAAATCTAATGTTTTCTAAAATAAAAATATCCTCATTATAGTCACCGAAGAAATTTTTGCTTTTTATTTCTTTAATATTTTCACTAATAAGTTTTACTTTTTTTTTTAATTTGTTTTGTAATTCTTCACAAATTGGTTTTAGGGAGAGCTCTTTAACAATTTTTCCTTTTGGTCTTCCAATATGAGATAAAATTATAATTTTAGCTTTTTCTCTAATCAAAAAATTTAATGTAGGAAGAATTTTATCGATTCTTGTTGTGTCTGTTATCTTGTCTCTTTCCAAAGGGACGTTCAAATCTAGTCTTAATAATATTTTTTTATTATTTAGATTTTTTTCATTTATAATACTTCTCATTAAGAGATTTTATGCAAAGTTTCAGCGATATCACACATTCTATTGGAAAAGCCCCATTCATTATCATACCAGGCTGATATTTTACCCATATTTCTTCCAACTACATTTGTTAAAGAAGCATCAACTATTGCAGAAGCAGGATGATGATTAAAATCTATAGACACTAATTTTTCATTAGTTACTTCTAAAATATTTTTTAAATTATCTTTAGACGCTTGTACAAAGGCGTCATTAATTTTATGAATATTAATATCTTTTTTCGTACAAAAAACTAATTCAACAAGAGAAACATTAGGAGTTGGTACTCTCATAGCAACACCTTCTAGTTTCCCTTTGAGGTTTGGTATTATTTCTCCTATTGCTTTAGAAGCTCCTGTTGATGTAGGAACTATTGATTGACTTGCAGATCTTGCTCTTCTTGGGTCTTTGTGAGAATTATCTAAAATTCTCTGATCACTAGTAAAAGCATGAATTGTTGTCATGAAACCTTTTTCAATTTCAAAATTTTCATTAAGAACTTTTGCAACTGGTGCAAGACAATTTGTAGTACAAGAGGCAGCAGATATAATTTTATCCTCTTTTGTTATTACATTTTCATTAACACCGAATACTATAGTCTTATCAGCATTTTTACATGGAGCAGAAACAATCACTTTTTTCGCACCATTTTCCAAATGCGCAAGAAGTTTTTCTTTTGAATTAAATTTTCCAGTGCATTCAAAAACATAATCAACATCATGTTTTTTCCAATTAATGTCCTTGATTTTTGTTTCTTGAGAAAATGTAATTTTATTTTTGTTAATTATCAAATGATTTGGATCAAAATCTAAATCAGCATTAAATTTTCCATGTATAGAATCGTATTTTATTAATTTAGATGTAGCTTCTGAATTTGACCTATTGTTTATATGATTAATTTTTAAATTTCTATTTTTACTTTCTATAATTGACCTAATTACCATCCGACCAATTCGTCCCATTCCGTTAATTCCGATTTTAATCGTCATTTTATTTTCTTATTAATTTTTTTGTAATATTTTTAATGTTTGTACTCTCTAATCCAAAATATTTATAAATATCTTTATAAGGTGCACTTTTGCCAAATTCATTAATTCCAAAAGTAATACCGTTATTACCCACATATTTTTTCCAACAATCGCTTGATCCGGCTTCAATCGATATTTTAAATTTTGTCTCTTCTAAAATTTTGTTTTTATAAGATTTTGATTGTAATTCAAAAAGTTCCATACAAGGCATTGATATAACTTTAGAATATATTTTTTCTTTGGCTAATTTATGGCTAGCCTCTATTGCTAGATTAACTTCAGATCCACTCGCTAATATTGTTAGATTAATTTTTTTATTTGTTCGCAAAACCTCGTAAGCACCTGACGAGCATAAATTTTTATTTGAGTATGTTTTTCTTACTGGGTTTAAATTTTGTCTTGTTAAAGATAGCACGCTAGGTGTTTTTGAGCTTTTTAATGCATGCTCCCAGCATTCTATAGTTTCAATTCTATCTGCTGGCCTAAATACATTTAAGTTAGGTATAGCACGTAAGCTTAATAGCTGCTCTATAGGTTGATGAGTAGGGCCGTCTTCTCCAAGACCAATTGAGTCATGGGTCATTACATAAATAACTCTTTTTTTCATTAATGCTGATAATCTAATCGAAGGTTTACAATAATCAGAAAATATTAAAAAAGTACCACCATAAGGAATTAGATTGCTGTGAAGTGCAATACCATTCATAATGCCACTCATTGCATGTTCTCTCACCCCGTAGTGAATGTAGTCTCCAGCAAAATCTCCAGGTTTAATTATTTTATGGTTTTTGGTTTTTGTATTGTTTGATCCTGCTAAATCAGCAGAGCCACCAATTAAATTATTTTTCTCTTTTGTTAATGCACTCAATGTCATTTCTGAACATTTTCTAGTAGCTAAACTTTTTGGTTGCTTAATTGCATTTTCTTTCTCTTTCCTAAGCGCTGTAGTAAAATTATTTTTTGAAATTTTATTAAATTTTATTTTTTTTTTATTAAATATTTTATTCCATTTTTTTTCTAAAATTTCACCTTTTTGGCCAATTTTTCTCCAATCTTTTAAAATTTGATTTGGAATATCAAAAGGTTTACTTTTCCAATTTAAGTCTTTTCTTACAAGCTTAATTTCATCATTCCCCAATGGACTTCCATGGGATGATGCTTTTCCTGATTTATTAGGAGAGCCATATCCAATTTTTGTTTTACAAGAAATCACACTAGGTTTTTTAGCTTTCTGGACTTTTTTTAGCGCTTTAAAAATTTCTTTTTCATTATGACCGTTGATAGAAATATAATCCCAACCATATCCCTCAAATCTTTTTTTAAAATTATCTGAAACGGCAAGACTTGTTGGACCATCAATTGAAATTGAATTGTTATCAAATAGCATAACTAAATTTTTAAGTTTTAAGTGTCCTGCTAAACTCATCGCTTCATGACTTATTCCTTCCATTAAGCATCCATCACCAGCTAAAACATAAGTTTTGTGATTAATTAAATCTTTACCTAGTTTATTTTTTAAAATTTCTTCAGCAATTGCAAAACCAACTGCATTAGATATACCTTGTCCAAGAGGACCTGTTGTAGTTTCAATACCTGTTTTTGGATGATATTCAGGATGTCCAGCACAAATAGAATTTAGCTTCCTAAATTTTTTAATATTATTAATTGAAATGCTTTTATACCCCGTTAGGTAAAGCAAAGAATACAGAAGCATAGAACCATGACCAGCAGACAAAACAAATCTATCTCTATTTAACCAATCTGGATTTTTTGGATTAAATTTTAAAAAATTTTTAAATAGCACGGTTGCAACATCTGCCATACCCATAGGCATTCCTGGGTGACCTGAATTTGCCTTCTGAACAGCATCAATTGATAAAAATCTAATGCAATTAGCTAAATCGTTGTGTAGTTTGCTCAAAATTATCCTGACTAGACTAAGAAGAATCTATTTAATAATATAAACATATATATATGAATTCTATAGACGAAAAAGAAAAAAAATTAAACATTGCATTGGAAGAATTAAAAAATTTAGATCTAACAAATCCTGAATTACAAAAAAATATTGAAAATTTAAGCACAAAACAAAATCAATTAGAAATTGAAAAAACACAAATTGAAGAAAAATATAAAACTTTACTTGAGGAACATGAAAATCTCTCAAAAAAACTTGAGGATTTAAAAAATAAAGAAAAGCTCGAAGAAAGGAAACAAATCGAATTTTCTGAAAAAATTGATGAACTTAATCAAGAAACTGACACACTATTGGACGAGATAGATAAATGGCAAATGTAAGTATAAAATTTAACAACAAAGAGTTTTTGCTTGCTTGTGAAGATGGACAAGAGGAGCATTTAGAAGAATTATTAATTCAGATTAATAAAAAGTTTAATAATTTAAAAAATGATTTGGGAAATCTAGGTGAAAATAAACTTTTATTAATTACAGCTGTAAAAATAATGGATGAATATTACGAAACTAAGAAAAAAGTAGATCAAAAAAAGGAAGAATTAAACGATCTATCAAACAAATTTAAAGAACTAAAATCTCTAATTTACGATTACAGGGACACTAAAGAA
>CACOPB010000017.1 GCA_902628965.1 uncultured Pelagibacteraceae bacterium
CAGATCTATAATTACATGACCTTTTTTTACAATTTTTTCTAATATAAATAATTCAGGCTTATTATTTATGGCCCGTATAAATTTAATTAAATTATTTATTAATATAGACTTAGTTGTTACCTCAAAATTTGAAGATGATATATTATTTTTAATTAAAGAATTTAGAGAAACTTGCGTTTTAATACTTTCTAATTCCAAAGGTCTTTTTAAAAAATATACAGTAGTACCGACTGTTTTTGCATAAATTTTTAGTTTAAAAGGATCTAAAGTTAATTTAATTTTTTTTAAATCTATATCTATCTCTTTATTTATTAATGAAATTTTTTTTTTAATTTGATTGTTAAATCTATCAGTCTCTATACCTACAGTGCTAAGGTAAATTGTCAAAACAACAAATACTGACAGAAGTAGAATAAAATATTTTAAAATATTATTTTTCATTTAATTTATAAAGCGATTGTTCTAAAAATTCGTCAATATCACCATCTAAAACTTTATCAGGACTAGTGCTTTCAAAACTAGTTCTATTATCTTTTACAAGTCTGTAAGGTTGTAGAACATAAGATCTAATTTGATGCCCCCACCCTATTTCAGATTTAGAACTTTCAACATTTTGATTTTCTTCCTCTCTTTTTTTAATTTCATAATCATATAATCTTGCTTTCAACATATTCATGCATGTTTCTTTATTTTTATGTTGTGATCTTTCATTTTGACATTGAACAACAATTTTTGATGGAATGTGAGTTATTCTAACTGCACTGTCAGTAGTATTTACATGCTGGCCACCTGCTCCACTGGAACGATAAGTATCTATTCTTAAATCTTTTTCTAAAATTTCTATATTTATATTTTCATCTACGACTGGATAAATCCAAACACTTGCAAAACTTGTGTGCCTTCTTGCTCCGGAGTCAAATGGAGATATCCTAACTAATCTATGTATTCCGGACTCTTTTTTTAACCATCCAAAAACATAGTCACCATCTATTTTAATTGTTGCAGACTTTATTCCAGCCTCGTCACCTCTATGTTCGCTAATCAAACTTGATTTAAAATTTTTTTTATCAGACCATTTTAAATACATTCTTCTTAGCATATCAGCCCAATCTTGACTTTCTGTACCTCCAGCACCAGCATGTATTTCTATATAACAATTTAAAGGGTCTGCTTCATTAGATAAAAAACATTTAATTTCATTTTTTTTAACTTCAATTCTTAAATCTTTTATATTTTGTAAAACTTCATTTTGAACTTGCAAATTCTCTTCTTCTTGCGCCAGTTGAATTAAATCATCTAAATCCTTAAGTTTTTCAACATTATTATTTAAAGAATTAGTTAAATCTTCATAAAATTTCTTTTCTTTGATTACTCTTTGAGAATTAGTTTTATCTTGCCAAAAATCGGCACTCAGCATTTGTGAGTTTAAAGATTGTAGCTTTGAATGAATATTATTTTTTTCAAAGATACTCCTGTATTTTTTGATTTATCTTTTCAATCTCTTCTTTTAAATTTTGATAATTATTATCCATTAGTAAAACTTTAATATATTATTTGAGTCTAATCTATCTGAATTTGTATAAAGTACTTTTCCATCAACTACATTTTTTTTTTTAAAGACCTCAATAATAGTATTTTTTGAGTTAAATTTTGCTTTTTGACCTGATAAAGGATCGACAACCATCATCACTGTACCCTTAGCAGCCTTAAATGGTCTTGCATCATTTTTGTTAATAGAATCACTTATAAAACTTTTGAATATTGGCAAAGCAGTTTTAGATCCTGTTTCATATTTTCCTAATGGGGCTGGATTATCTGAACCAACATAAACACCAACTAGTAAATTTGAGGTAAAACCTATAAACCAAGTATCTGTATTTTTGTTTGTTGTTCCAGTTTTACCTGCAATATTTAAATTTAAGTCTTTTAGTTTTTTTGCTGTACCTCTTTGAACAACTCCTTCTAAAATTGATGTCATTTGAAAAGCTGTTTCTGGAGAAAAAATTTGCGTATAGTTATTTTTAATCACTGGATAATCATTGGTTAAATAAGAAATTTGATCACAATTAAAACATTTTCTTTTATCATTATTAAAAATAGTATTTCCCTCACTGTCCTGAATTCTATCTATCAGTATTGGTTCAACAAGTTTTCCTCCATTAACAAAAGCTGAATAAGCAGATGTAAGTTTTAATAAAGTTGTTTCAGCAGATCCCAAAGATATGGATAAAAGCTCTTCTGGATTATCATAAATTTTTAATGCTTTTGAAAAATCAACTATTTTCTCTACACCAAGATTTTGGGCTATTCTTACTGTCATTAAATTTCTAGATTTCTCCAAACCAACCCTTAAAGTCGAGGGCCCGTAAAATTTTTTTCCATAATTTTCTGGTTTCCACATTTTTAAATCATCTCCTTGGTCTAAAACCAATGGTGCGTCTAAAACTAATGAAGTTGGTGTAAAATTGTTCTCTAAGGCTAATGCATAAACAAATGGTTTAAAAGCTGATCCAGGTTGTCTTTTAGCTTGAGTTGCTCTGTTAAATTCACTTTGTTTAAAACTAAAACCGCCACTTAGTGCTAAAACTCTTCCAGTAAATGGATCCATCACAATAATTCCACCATTTACCTCTGGCAATTGTTGTAAGTTAAAAATATTTTCTTTATGATTTTTGACATAAACAATATCACCTGGTTTCAATAATTTATTAAATTCCTTTTTTGTCCAAGAAATACTATGATATTCGATCACACCTTCGATATTATCTTCTGTCTCTATTTCTGCTGAAAATTTATTTATCTTTTTGACTATAGCTAATTTCCAATCAATTGAATTTTCTAATCTATACTTTTCTAAATCTTTTTTCCATTCTAAATTATAAGTCTTTTTGGTAAGTGGTCCTCTCCATCCCTTTCTTTTATCATATGCTATTAATCCATCTCTAAGTGATTTTGTTGCAATTGTCTGTAAATTTAAATCTATTGGAGTATTGATATTAAAACCTTGTTTGTAAACTTTATCATAGCTCAAAGTTTCAATTACACTCTTTCTCACATCTTCAATAAAATATTGAGCATCCTCTAAATAAATTTTTTTATTTTTTTTTAAAATTATTTCTTCTTTTGTGAGTTTTTCATACCATTCTGAAGTTAAATAATTATTATCTAACAAATTTTTTAAAACTAAATTTCTTCTAAATTTAGCTATATCTAGATCTCTATAAGGATTATATCTACTAGGTGCTTTTGGCAAAGCTGCTAATAAAGCAGCTTCTGAGTAATTTAAATCTTTAATAGATTTATCAAAATATTCTAAGCTTGCTGCAGCTACTCCATATGCTCCACTTCCAAGATAAATTTGGTTTAGATAAAGTTCTAGAATTCTTTCTTTAGATAAAGCTCTCTCTATTCTAAAAGCTAAAATTGCTTCCTTAATTTTCCTATTTAAACTTACTTCATTTGTTAGTAAAAAGTTTTTTGCTACCTGTTGAGTAATTGTAGATGCTCCCTCTAACCTTCTAGATGATAAAATATTTGAAATATTATTTATTACAGCTCTAATAACACCTTTAGCATCAACGCCTGGATGTTTGAAAAAATTTTTATCTTCAGCAGATAAAAATGCGTTAATTACATTTTTTGGAATTGAATTAAATGGAACAAATACTCTTTTTTCCTGTGAAAAATCTGCCACCAAATCACCATTACCAGAGTAAACTTTGCTAGAAACAGGAGGTTTGTAACTTTTAAGAAATTTATAATCTGGTAAATCATTAGAATAAGTCCATAAAACACTTATTATCGAAATAGCTGATAATAAAATAAAAGAAGTAGTTAAAATAAAGATATTTTTAAAAAATTTATTCATTTTAATTTCATTATATCTTGGAATTTGTTAAAGATATGGCAAGAAAATTAAACAAAATTTTAAAAAATTAAACTACTAATGAAACTAATATTCATAAAATTATGGAAAAAAATTTATACATCGATGCTTCGCATCCTAATGAAACTAGAGTTGTTCTTAAATCAGGTGAAAATATTGAAGATTACGAATACGAAGGTTTAAAAAATAACTTAATTAAAAATAATATTTATTTAGGAAAAGTAAGCAGAATTGAACCCTCTTTGCAAGCAGCCTTTGTTGATTTTGGAAGGGAAAGGCATGGATTTTTATCTTTTAATGACATCCAGTCAGATTATTATCAGATACCAAAAGCAGATTTAGAAAGAATTAAAGAAGAAGAAGAAAAAGCTAGAGAAGAACTTTCAAGAGAAGTTGTAGCTAAAGAAGAAGAAAATATTGCTGAAGGTAAGCTAGAAATTGATGATCCTATAGAAAAAATACCAGAAGAACAAATAGAAGAAGATTCAAATAGTAAAGAAAATATTAATGAAAAAGAAAATTTAGTTGATGAAAAAGAAAAAAAAAAAGAGCATAAATTCAAATTTAAAAGATATAAAATTCAAGAAGTAATTAAACCCAATCAGGTAATTCTTGTACAAGTTCTTAAAGATGAAAGAGGTCAAAAAGGTGCAGCTTTAAGTACTTTTATTTCTATTGCTGGTAAATATATAGTATTAATGCCTAATACTCCTAAAGGAGGAGGTATTTCAAGAAAAATATTTAATCCTGCTGACAGAAAAAAAATAAGAACAATTTTAAATGAAATTGAAATACCTAAGGAGATGGGATTAATAGTTAGAACAGCTGGAAGTAATAAAACAAAAAATGAAATAAATAATGATTTAACTACTTTGATCAATACCTGGGGTCAAATAAAAGAAAATGCAATCAACTCTATTGCTCCTTCTTTAATACATCAAGAAAGTGAAATAATTAAAAGAACTTTAAGAGATATGTTTGATGAAAATACCCAAAATATAATTGTTGAAGGAAACGAAGGTTATAAAAAAGCTCAATCGTTTATGAAAACCATGATGCCATCAAGTGTAAAAAAAGTAAAAAAATATAGAGGAAAAATTCCGCTATTTATAGAAGAAAATATTGAACAAAAATTAAATCAAATTTTTGACTCTGAAATTAAACTCAAATCAGGAGGATATTTGGTTATCAACCCAACAGAAGCTTTAGTATCTATTGATATTAATTCTGGAAGTTCAATAAAAGGAAAAAATGTTGAAAGTACTGCTTTAGATACAAATATTGAGGCTGCAGAAGAGATTGCTAGACAAATTAAAATAAGAGATTTGTCTGGTTTAATAATTATAGATTTTATTGATATGCTCAGTTATGGAAATAGAAGATTGGTAGAAAGAAAACTTAAAGAAAAATGTAGATCAGATAGAGCAAGAATTCAAATTGGAAGAATAAGTAATTTTGGTCTTTTAGAGATGTCTAGACAAAGACTAAGAGAAAGTGCGATTAAATGGAAAGTTTCATTAACAGATGAGTCTTTTGCTCAAAAACTACTAAAAATTGTTGAGTTAAAAGCTGTAGTTAACAAAGCTAAATTTGTTGAATTAAAGGTTTGTGAAAAAATTTCGGACTTTATTAAAGAAAATTTTGTTAACGACTTAACTTATTTTGAAAAAAAAAACAAAATGACTATAGATATTATTAGCGACAACTCTTTAATTATACCTGAGTATATAATAGATGTTAAAAATAAATCAAAAAAAACAATTGAATTAATAGAAAATTACGAAAAATTAAAAAATTTAGAAATTCAAATAAAAGAAGACAAAATTACTGAAAAAAAAGCAAACAAAAAAATCAATAAAAAAACGTATAAGAAGAAAAGATTTTTTAAAAAATCTAAATAATTCCTTTTGACGGAGACGATGGATTTCCCATTAAAATTTTATCTATTCTTCCAGATTTAAAAGAATATCTTCCTGCAATAACTGCATTTTTAAATGCGAGTGCCATTTCTAGAGGTTTTTTTGCTTTTGCTATAGCAGTGTTAACAAGCACTCCATCACATCCTAATTCCATCGCAATCGTGGCATCTGAAGCTTGACCTAAACCAGCATCAATAATTAATGGAAGTTTAGTTTGTTTTCTAATTATTTGAATATTTATTTTGTTTTGAATTCCTAGTCCTGACCCTATAGGTGCAGCTAAAGGCATAATTGCATCAGCACCTGAATTTTCAAGACGCTTTGCCATTAAAGGATCATCATTGCAATAAACCATTACTCTAAATCCTTCTTTAGCTAAAACTTCTGTAGATTTTAATGTTTCAATCATATCAGGAAATAAATTTTTTTTGTCTCCTAAAACTTCTAATTTAACTAATTTCCAACCACCTATTTCTCTAGCTAGCCTTAAAGTTCTCAAAGCTTCTTTTGAATTAAAACATCCTGCTGTATTTGGTAAATATGTAATTTTTTTGGGATCTATATAATCCATAAGCAAAGGCTTATTTTTATCAGAAATATTCACTCTTCTTACCGCAACTGTTACGATTTCTGCTCCAGATAGTTTAATTGCTTTTGCACACTCAGACATACTTTTATATTTTCCCGTTCCAACAATTAATCTGGAATTGAATTTTTTATTTGCAATAATTAGACTATCTTTTTTCAAACTAACCACCTCCAATAAAATGAACTATTTCAATTATATCATTTTTATTTAATTTTATTTTATTAATTTTTTTTTTATCTATTATTTCTTCATTAAGCTCAATTGCTACTTTATTTAATGGTATTTTTAGATTTTTTAACACTATAGAGAGGTTAGAATCTTGAGTAATAGATTTGGTTTTACCATTTATTTTAATTTTTATTTTTTTTATTTTTTTCATCGTATATAAATGCTGAATGAATAATAAAATAATTATTATTAATGGTCCAAATCTTAATCTATTAGGAGAGAGAGAACAATCACAATATGGATCAACTACATTAAACCAACTTAAAGAGAATTGTTCTAAAAAAGCAAAAGAAATTGGTCTTGATGTTGAATTTGCACAATCTAATGTTGAAGGAGAGCTTGTTAATTTAATTCAAGACGCTAGGAAAAAATTTGATGGTATGATTATAAATGCTGCCGCATTTACTCATACGTCTGTGGCCATAAGAGATGCTCTGGATTTATTTAAAAAACCAATAATTGAACTGCATTTATCTAATATTTATAAAAGAGAGGAATTTAGACATAAATCACTTATAAGTGGTGTCGTAACTGGAGGAATTTTTGGATTAGGTGCTGAAGGATATATTTTGGCCATAATTTCATTACAAAAGACTTTGCAAAATGAAAATAGATAAAAAAATAATTAAAGAATTAAGTGATTATTTAAAAGAATTTAATCTTACTGAAATAGAGATAACTGAAAAGGATACAAAAATTAAAATATCAAAAAATAATGTTTCAATTAACAGTCAACCACAAGTTATTTCACCCTCATCATCTGTTACAAGTTCAACACCTACTCAAAATCAAAATATTAAATCAGGAACTGAAATTACTTCACCTATAATAGGAACAGCATATCATGCTCCAGAACCTGGTGCTAAAAAGTTTGTAGAGGTTGGAAAAAAAATTAAAAAAGGTGACACGATTATGATTGTTGAGGCAATGAAAACAATGAATCATGTACCTTCAACAGCTGATGGAATTGTGAAAGAAATTTGTGTAGAAGACGGTCAACCTGTCGAATTTGGTCAAACTATTATAATTCTTGAATAAATAATGTTTAAAAAGATTTTAATTGCAAACCGTGGGGAAATTGCAGTTAGAATTATTAGAGCATGTAAAGAATGGGGGATCCCTACTGTCGCTGTTCACTCAGATGTAGATAGAGAAAGTATGCACGTAAGAATGGCTGACGAAAGCGTATGCATTGGTTCTCATCAACCAGCAAATAGTTATTTAAATATTCCAGCATTGATGTCAGCAATAGAACTAACAAATGCTGATGCTGTCCATCCTGGTTATGGTTTTCTCTCTGAAAATGCAAATTTTGCAAGAATTTTAGAGGAGAACAAGATTAATTTTATTGGAGCCTCATCAAAACATATTGAAATGATGGGTGATAAAATACAAGCAAAAAGAATAGCTAAAGAAAATGGATTACCTGTTATTGAAGGGTCCGAAGGAGGTGTAAAAGATATTTCTGAAGCAAAAGAACTTTGTAAAAAAATTAGCTTTCCTGTCTTAATCAAAGCCTCAGGTGGAGGTGGAGGTAAAGGTATGAAGATTGTTTATAAGGAAGAAGAATTTGAGTCTTTGTTTTCAACAGCTAAATCTGAAGCACAAAAATACTTTGGTAATGATGAGGTCTATATTGAAAAATTTTTTCAAAATCCAAGACATATTGAGGTTCAAATATTAGCTGGAAAAAATAGAGTAGTTCACCTTCATGAAAGAGATTGTTCAGTTCAAAGAAGACATCAAAAATTAATAGAGGAAACACCAAGTCCAATCTTGAATAATGAAATAAGAAAAGATTTATTTGAGAGTACAGTGAAAATGGTAGCTAAAATAGGTTATATGGGTGCTGGGACTGTTGAGTTTATTTATGAAGACGGAAAATTTTATTTCCTTGAAATGAATACAAGAGTTCAAGTTGAACATCCTGTAACAGAAATGGTTACTGGGGTCGATATAATCAAAGAGCAAATTTGGATTGCTTTTTCAGGAGAAACAGCCTTAAAACAAAGTGATATAAATCCCAGAGGACATGCGATTGAATGTAGAATAAATGCTGAAGATGCGAGTAAAAACTTTCAGCCTTCGCCTGGAGTTATTACTATGTGTCATCAACCATCTGGTTTTAGAACCAGAGTAGATGGGGCAATATTTCAAGGGTATAAAGTAACACCTTATTACGACAGTATGGTTTGTAAATTAATTTGTCATGGAAGAAACAGAACAGAAGCAATTCAAAGAATGAATAGGTCTTTAGATGAATTTGTTATTGAGGGAATAACTACAACAATACCTCTACATAAAAAATTACTTAATCATAAAAAATTTATAAATTCAGATTTTAATGTAAGTTGGTTAGACAAAGATTCAATTGTTTAATAACAGCTTACCAACCACACATCATAGACAGGATGATCAAAAGGTTCTATTGAAGGACTAGATGAAAACATCCAACCATTAAAAACGAAAACTTCATCATTATTTTTATTTGTTAAATCTCTAACTTGAATATAGGCTGTTATTTCAGGATTATCATCAAATTCAGAATTTTTACATTTAATACTTTTTATTTCTAGATCTTTAAATTTTTTTAATTTTCCATTTTCTAACTTTAGCAAAGTATTTTTTGAACTTATTTTATCTAAAATTTTTATATTAGTAAAAGATCCCTCTAAATTACTCTTTGAATTTAAATTAAAAACTAAACAAAAATAAAATAAAAAAACTAAGTAGATTAATTTAAAATTATTCTTTCCAACTTGAGTATTTCTTTTTAACACCATCTTTATTTTTATTTGGATAATATGCAGAGTCAGTTCCAGTTAAATTTTCTTGATGCGGTTTTTGCCATTCATACTTTTCTAAAGTATGTTTTTTTTCAATTCTATTAGGTGTAAAATGAATCCAAGAATACCATTCAACAGGAATTTTTGATGCATCAATTGTATTTGAATAGATAACCCATCTTTTTCCGTTTTTACTCTCATAGTATTTATTACCTAGTTTATCAGTACCAACTAGTTTTCCAAAAAAAATAGTTTTGAGTCTTGTTCCAAAGGTATCTTGATTCCACCATGTGAAAATTTTTCTTAAGATTGTCAACATAATATTTTTTTATTTATTCAATTAAAAATTGTAAAATTTAAATTAGACTAAAATATGAATATGTATATAAGTAAATTGATTCATTATTCAAATTAAAATTTAAATTATTGAGGTCAAATGGCAAAGTATTTAGTTGAAACTTATTATACCTGTACCTTTAAAGTAAATCATTATTTAGATGATATTAATGAGGCAGAGTTAAAAAATTTAGAAAAAAGAGATGATGGAAAGTTTGAGGTTTTAGACGTAAAACTTGATAATAGAAAAACAAAAAGTCTCGACCCTAAAAACAATAAAGTACTTGAAAACAACAAAGTAGAAGTAGTTACCGAAACAGATAAGAAAAGCCTAATAAATAAAGAAAGTGTAATAACAAGTATAAACGCATCTAACGAGAAGTCAGGTAAAAGATTTAGCATGCCGGACAGAAGAAAAGGTTATATTCAAAAGGCTACTATTGGTGATCACAAAGTGTACCTGCATACTGGAGAATATGAAGATGGAAAAATTGGAGAAATATTTATTGATACAAGTAAAGAGGGTGAGCTTGTAAAAGCTTTAATGAATAATTTTGCAATTGCTGTTTCTCTAGGCCTACAGTATGGCGTTCCATTAGATGAGTTTATAAGTGCATTTGTAGGTACAAAATTTGAACCATCTGGCAAAGTCCATGGTAATGATAGAATTTTAAGCGCTACATCAATTTTGGATTATATATTCCGAGAATTAGCTATTTCATATCAAAATAGAGAAGATCTAGCACATACTCCAGCTATCGGGGGAAATGATGCCATCAATACAGAAGATCAAACCTCTGAAGATCAAAATCAATTATTGAAAATTGTAAAAGATATTACTAGCAAAGGTTTTGTTAGAAATAATTATAAAAAAAATCTAGTTGATCTTTCAGATGTAAAAATAAGTTTAAAAGGTAAAAAATAATTTATTTTTTATTTTTTAAAGCTAAATTTAATTCTTTCAATTGATCTGGATTTACCTCAGATGGTGCATTCATCATCAAATCTTGCGCGTTTTGGTTCATTGGAAACATAGTAACTTCCCTAATATTTTTCTCATTAGCTAATAGCATTACTATCCTGTCAATACCAGGTGCTATTCCTCCGTGCGGTGGTGCGCCATAACTAAGTGCATTAATCATACCACTAAATTTTTCATCTACTTGATTTTTATCATATCCTGCAATTGAGAAAAGTTTATACATAAGTTCTGGTTTATGATTTCTAATTGCTCCTGAAGATAATTCTATACCATTACAAACTATGTCGTATTGATAAGCAAGTATATCTAACGGATTTTCAAAATGTTTTTCGCTTAAATCACCTTGAGGCATTGAAAATGGATTATGACTAAATTTAATCTTATTTGTTGTCTCATCTTTTTCAAACATTGGATAATCTACAATCCAGCAAAATGCGAAAACATTTTCATCAATTAAATCTAGATCTTTTGCAATTTTATCTCTTGCTAGTGCAGTAATTTTTTCTAATTCATCTTGTTTTCCACAAGCCATGAAAATACTATCCCCTATTTCACATTTGGTTTTTTTCATGATTTCAAACAATGCATCTTGGGAAAAGAATTTTCCTATAGGGCCTTTTGCTAAAATATCTTTATCTTTTTCAAACGTAAAATAAGCTAAACCAGAAGCGCCTTCTTCTTTAGCCCATTTATCAATATTATCAAAAAAACTTCTGGGCTTATCTTTCGTATTTTTTGTAATAATACATCGTACTTTAGATCCAGATTTTACTAATTTTTTAAATATTTCAAAGGAAACATCTTCTCTTATAAAAATTTCAGTTATATCATTTACTATAAGTGGATTTCTTAAATCTGGTTTATCTGTACCATATTTAAGCATTGCTTCCTTAAATGAAATTTTTGGAAATTTATCAAACATCAGTTTTTTAGTAGAAAAATTTTTAAATGTATTAACCATTAACTTTTCAACAACATTAAATACATCCTCTTGTTCAACAAATGACATTTCTAAATCTAACTGATAAAACTCCCCAGGACTTCTGTCTGCTCTTGCATCTTCATCTCTGAAACAAGGTGCAATTTGAAAGTATCTATCAAAGCCCGAAACCATTATTAATTGTTTAAATTGCTGAGGAGCTTGAGGTAATGCATAAAATTTTCCCGGATTTAAACGACTAGGTACTAAAAAATCTCTAGCACCCTCTGGACTAGATGAGGTTAGAATTGGTGTTTGAAATTCTAAAAAACCTAATTTTGTCATTTCATTTCGGATATATGAAATAACTTTAGATCTTAAAATAATATTTTCGTGTATTTTTTTTCTTCTTAAATCTAAGAATCTATATTTCAATCTTATTTCTTCTGCATATTCTTGATCACTAAAGATTGGCATAGGTAGCTCATTACAGGTGCCTAGAACTTCATGCTTTTCAATAACTACCTCTATTTCACCTGTGTCGATTTCAGAATTAATTGTTTCTTTAGATCTATTAACAACTTTTCCTTCTACTTTAATTACTGTTTCTAATTGCATTTTTTCTAAATTAGAAAAATATTTATTATCTTTATCAATTATACATTGGGTAATTCCATAATTGTCTCTCAAATCAATAAATAATAAATTTCCATGGTCTCTTTTTTTGTTTATCCAGCCTGAAAGGGAAATTTTTTTATCTACATCCTCTTTTCTTAATTCATTACATTTATGTGTTCTGTATTTATTCAATTAAACCTCTAATGCTTCTTTAATAATTTTAAAATCGATTGGTTTCTTCCTTTTTAAACTAATTTCGTCAATTTTATATATGAAATCAGAAATTTTGCCATAAGTTCTATCAATTCTCTTAATTATAAATTCAATAAGTTTTTGGTCTATTGAAATTTGTCGATCAGAAAGATTTTTTAGTATTAATGCATAAATTAAATCGTCACCAGGTTTTTCAATTTGAGATAAAATAAAATTTTTAGATCTTGAATTTAAATCGCTTAGTTTAAATTTAATGTCGACTATTGGTATTGTTGAGGTTACTATCAAATACTTATTATCCTGATCAATTATATTGATAAGTGTAAATAATAAATTTTCATTTATTTTTTCGCCTAAATCTTCAACAATAATGTTTTCATATATTTTAATTTGTTGAAGAAAATCATTATTAACATCTTCTGCATTAATTTTAATTCCTTTATGCTTTTCTAAAAATATATTTATTAAATGACTTTTTCCTGAAAACTTTTCACCAATTAAGTTTAAAAAATTTTTATCCCATTTTGGCCAACTGTTTAAAAGTCGAAAAGAATGTTCGTTACTATTTGAAACATAAAAATCCTGATCTTTAAAATTTTGCTCATAATCAAATTTAAGTATTTGTTGATTAAGATTTGTCATTTAAAACCCAAATTTTATTTTTAATTTCAAAATAATAATTTTGATAACTCATGACCTCTAAGAATTTGTCAGGTGTTCCATTAAAAATTACTTTATAAAAATTATTTTTATTATCAAATTTATAAATATAAAAATTATAAATCAAATCCATATCAGATAAAATTTTTTCAAATTTGCTAATTTTAATATTATTGGAATTATCTATAGAAATATTTAAAGATAATTTTACTGACGTATTAATTTG
>CACOPB010000018.1 GCA_902628965.1 uncultured Pelagibacteraceae bacterium
AATTATGTGATCATTTATATTGTATTTATTTATAATTTCTTTGAAGTCATAAGCTTCTAAATTATTAATATTTTTTTTTATGAGACTAAAATCATCAAGATCTTGTGTTGGTAAAATATAATTTAAGAGGCTGTATTTTTTATTATCTGAATTCCATTTAGTGAACAATTTATTTTCTGAAAACATTGAAACTTGATTTTTATTTTGATCAACAAAAACAGGAATAAATAAAAAATTTTTTTTTAAAGGCATTGATGGAAATACATTTTTTGACTCTAATAAATCAAATATATTTTTTTTATTAAATGAAACATTTAGTGTAAGATAATAAATCTCATCAATAAACTTTTCCTCTTTAATAGAGAAAGTTTCAATCATTCCTTTTATTTGATTAATTGAGGTTTTTTTTAATTTTATATGATCTTTACTTTGAACAATTGACAAAATTAGTTCATTAAATGCCTTTACAAATCCCTCATCGATAATTTGATTTTTATTAAAATTTATTTCAAAAGGTGTTGATATTTCAATATCATTTACAGAAAATGTCTTTGCATAACTTTTTTCTGTGGAAAAGAAAATATTTATTAAAGCGAGAAATAAAAAAAAATTATATAAAAGCTTCAGTTTATTAAGTTGAAAAATAAATTTCATAAAACATATTAATGAATAAAAAAAAATTTACCTATAAAAAAAGCGGAGTTAATATCAAGGCTGCTGACAAATTTATTGATTTCATTTCTACTGTTTCAGCAAAAAAAAGAGGCAAAAAAAAGTTTTCTAATATAGGAAGTTTTGGCTCAATCACAAATATACCAAGTAATATTAAACAACCTAGAATCGTTGCTTGTACTGATGGTGTAGGAACTAAAATTGAAATTGCTAATACATTAAATAAATTTGATACTATTGGTATTGATTTAGTTGCTATGAGTGTAAATGATTTAATTGTTCAAGGAGCTGAACCCTTACTTTTTTTAGATTATATTTCAATAAATAAAATTGATCTTAAAAAACTTAAAGCAATAATAAAAGGTGTCAAAAAAGGATGCGATCAATCAGGATGTGAACTCGTTGGTGGAGAAACTGCTGAAATGCCAGGTACGTATGAAAAAGGTAAATTTGATATCGCAGGTTTTGCAGTAGGAGTTGTAGGAAAAAATAGAATTTTAAATAAAAATAAAATAAAAAAAAATAATCTTATAGTTGCAATTCCTTCCAGTGGTTTACATTCTAATGGGTATTCTCTTATAAGATATTTATTAAAACAAAAAAAAATAAATATTAAAAAAAATAAATTTTTAAAATCTGAACTTTTAAAACCAACTAAAATATATGTTAAAGAAATAATGAATTTAATTAACAACAACTTAATCAATGGTTGTGCAAATATAACTGGAGGAGGTTTGTCTGATAATATAAAAAGAATTATACCAGATAAACTCTCTGCAAATATAAGTTTAGATAAAATTAAAACTTCTAAAATATTTAATTGGCTTAAAAATAATGGAATCTCTGATAAAGAAATGCTTAAAACATTTAATTGTGGAGTTGGTTTTTGTCTTATTATTGCAAGTAAAAATTTAAAAAAAATAAATAAATTTTTTTCAAAAGAATACAAACCATATGTTATTGGAAAAATTTTAAATGGCAAAAATAAAGTTAAGTTAAATGATTCTATCAACTGGCATCAATAGAATAAGAACAGCTGTATTTATTTCAGGGACAGGCAGTAATTTAAAATCTTTAATTAAATTTTCTAAAACTAAAATATCTCCTATATCAATTAACTTGATTGTTTCAAATAACTCTAAAGCAAAGGGTTTAAATTATGCCAAAAAATTTAAAATTAAAAAAAAAGTTTTAAATTTTAAAAACAAAAAATTGAGTGAAAACAAGTTACTTTCTGTCTTAAAAAAAAATAATATTAAAATGATTTTTCTAGCTGGATTTATGAAAATTTTGTCAAAAAGTTTAATAAAAAAATTTAAAGGAAAAATCTTAAATATACACCCCTCTTTACTGCCTAAATATAAAGGATTAAATACTCACCAAAGAGTATTAAAAAATAAAGAAAAATACTCAGGATGCACTGTTCATTTTGTAAATGCCAGATTAGACTCGGGAAAGATTATTCTACAAAAGAAAGTAAAAATTTCCAAAAAAGATACTGAGTTTTCTCTTGCTAAAAAAATTTTAGTTCAAGAACATAAACTGTACCCAAAAGCTATATTAAAAGTTTTTAATCTTTAAAGAAAAAATCTATTTCAATTTTAGCATTTTCAACACTATCTGATCCGTGTACAGAATTTTTATCTATTGAAATTCCATATTTTTTTCTAATAGTGCCTTCCGCTGCATCTTTTGGATTTGTTGCGCCCATTAATTCTCTGTTTCCTAAAACAGCATTATCTTTTTCAAGAACCATTACAACAATCGGGCCTGATGATAAATATGCACATAAATCATTATAAAATGGCTTAGTTTCATGAACTTTATAAAATTTTTCGGCTTCTGATTTTTCAATTTGGATTTTTTTTTCTTTTAAAATTGTAAAACCATTTCCTTTAAACATTTCTTTAATTTCGTTATCTAGATTTCTCTCTACTGCATCTGGTTTTATAATTGATAAAGTTTGTTCTAAATTACTCATAATAATCCTCGACTAATTTATTTAATAATCTTACTCCATATCCTGTTGCACCACTTGAGTTTAATGCTCCTCCATATTTTGAAAAAGCCATTCCAGCTATATCTAAATGTGCCCAAGGAGTTTTATTCAAAATAAATCTCTGTAAAAATTGAGCAGCAGTAGTGGACCCTGCTCCACCAACATAATTTATATTTTGCATGTCTGCATTTTTTGAATCAATTAGTTTGTCAAAATTTTTACTTAATGGCATTCTCCAAACTTTTTCTTCAACTCTTTCGCCAACATCAATTAATTCTTTAGACAATTTATCATTGTTCGAAAAAAGGCCTGCATACTCAGAGCCTAGTGATACAATTATTGCACCAGTTAAAGTAGCTAGATCAATAATAAACTTTGGATTAAATTTTTTTTCTGTATACGTTAAAGCATCGGCAAGTACTAGTCTACCCTCGGCGTCTGTATTTAAAACTTCAACTGTTTTTCCACTATATGATTTTAATATGTCTCCTGGTCTTAGTGCATTACCTCCAGGCATATTTTCTACAAGTCCAACTACACCAACAGCATTTATTTTTGCTTTTCTTAATGCTAAACTTTTCATTAGTCCAACTACAACCGCAGATCCAGCCATGTCATAAGTCATATCCTCCATAAATTTAGCTGGTTTCAAAGAAATACCTCCGGTATCAAAACAAACCCCTTTGCCTACAAATGCTAAAGGTTTAGAATTATTTTTTAAACCGTTCCATTCCATTGTTACAAGGTAAGAACCTCTTATACTTCCTTGACCTACACCAAGAAGTGTATTCATACCAAGTTTTTTTAATTTTTTTTCATCATAAACTGTAATCTTTAATCCATATTTTTTTAATGTATTAATTCTTTTTGCATATTCATCCGGGTGCAATACATTTCCAGGCTCAGACACTAAATCTCTTGTATAAAAAGACCCTTCTTCTATAGCTTTAAATTTTTTCTGTTCAATAATGCTAGGTTTATTTTTTCCAGTTACAAATATAGTAGCATTTTTTTTATTCTTTTTTGTTTTATATTTTTCAAAACTATAAGACTTTAACATTAGTCCATGGAGAAAGTGTCCAACTAAGTTTTCCATATTATTTGGTAGAATGTCTGAATTTAATTGATAATTATTTATCTTAAATTCTTTTATAGTATCATAAAATTTCCCACCTAAATTTTCTACTTCAAAACTTTTGATGTTTTTTGTGATTGATATTAATATAAATTTTTTCTTTGAACTAAAGTCAAAGATAACTATTTGCTTCTTAAGATCTGTTGTTTTTAATAGATCAGAAATAAATGAGTATTCTGAACTTGAAATGTGTTTTTTTAGTTTAGAAATGTTGAACTTTTCATCAACAAATAAAACAATATTAGAATTATTTTTTTTATTTGAATTATTTTTATAATTAATTGAGATAGCCATAAATTTTAAATACACTCTATACGAGATGGATGCTATATAGGAATAAAAATACCATATTTCAATGAAAAAGTTATTATTCAGAAAATTACTTTTAAGCTATATGAGCTTTTTTTTAATCGCTCTTTTTAGCTCAAGTATAGTTATATGGGTATTTCAGGCGGTAAATTTCCTGGATATTATGATCGAAGATGGTCGTGATTATGTAATTTATATAAATTACTCTTTATTAAATTTTCCAAAAATTTTAAGCAAACTTTTTCCATTCGTTTTATTTTTTAGTATTTTTTATGTAACTACAAGATATGAACTAAATAACGAATTACTAATATTTTGGAATTTTGGCGTTAATAAAATTGACATAATTAATTTTATTTTAAAATTTTCTATTTTGCTTCTTTTAATTCAATTATTTTTAACTGCCTTTATAGTTCCAAAATCTTTAGATCTTGCAAGATCTTTTTTAAGAACCTCAACTATAAATTTTTTTGGAAATTTTATTAAACCACAAAGATTTAATGACACAATTAAAGGAGTTACTATATACAGTGAAAACAAAGATAAAGATGGAAATTTATACAACCTCTATATTAAGAAGGAAATAAGCTCTAAGGAATTTCAAATTACTTATGCAAAAAAAGGTTTTTTTAAAAATGCAAATGGTAGATCTTTTTTAATTCTTTTAAATGGAGAACAATTAACTAGTAAAAATAATCAAATAACCAATATTAGTTTTACCAAGTCGGACTTTCCTTTAAAAAACATTGAAACCAACACAACAACATATAAAAAAACACAAGAGTTAAGTTCGTATAATCTTTTAAAATGTATAAATTATATTTATATTTTAAAATCTAAAAAATTAAAAGAAATAGAAAACTGCTCTTTAAAAAATATAGAAAACATATTTAGAGAAGTTTATAAGAGATTAATTATACCTCTGTATATTCCACTTTTATCTTTAATTCCCTTTTTCTTATTTTTTTATTCAAAAGAAAGTAATTTATATTTTAAAACTAGAATTTTTACATTTGTCTTAGGTTTGTCAGTAGTTATTTTATCCGAAACATCAATAAGATTTATTTCAAAAATTATAGATCATAATTTTAAATTTTTAATTATACCCTTTTTATTAATTATAATTTTATATTTTATTTTTCTATTTCAATTCAATATTAAATTTAAGGTTAAATCATGATAAATACTTATTCAAAATTTTTGATATTTATTTTTTTAAAGTCTCTATTCTTTGTTACAATTATAACAACAAGTTTAGCATTTATTTTAAATTTATTAAGTGAACTTGATTTTTTTAAAGAAATTAATGTAGACACATATGTTCCATTGTTATTATCGTTTTTAAATTCACCCACTGTTGTTTTTGAAATGTTTCCATTTATTTTCTTAATATCTACTCAATTATTTTTTGTTAAACTTTTAGAAAATAAAGAATTAGATATTTTTAAATATTCAGGATTAAAAAATACAAATGTTTTAATTATACTTAGTACAATTTCATTTATAACTGCTATTTTAATAACAATTTTGTTTTATAATTTTTCATCAAGCTTAAAAAATATATATTTAGAATTAAAATCAAACTATGCAAACGATGAAAAGTATTTGGCGGTAATAACTAAAAATGGTTTGTGGATAAAAGATAGAGTAAATAATAATATTTTAATGATTAATTCATCTAAAATTGAAAATAATTATTTGAAAGATAATTTTATAACCGAATTTGATAATGATTTTAATGTAATTAGAAATATAACTAGTGAGAAAATAGATATTACTAAAAATGAATGGGTAATTTATAAGGCTAAAATATTTAAAAAAAATGATTATAGTACTTTTGAAAAAATATTATTAAGAACCAATTTCAATCAAAAGAGAATTCAAACTTTGTTCTCAAACTTATCTTCATTAAATTTTTTAGAGTTAGTCGAACTAAGAGAAAATTATAAAAAATCAAATTATTCAGTAACAGAAATAGATCTTCATTTGTTAAAACTTATGTCTTTTCCTTTATATTTATTATTAATAACTATTTTTTCCTCAATACTAATGTTGAATATTAAAAGTGTAAAAAGCACCACTTACAAAATTTCTTTAGGATTATTTTTTTCAGTTATTATTTATTATTTAAATAATTTCTCTCAAGTTTTAGGAAGCACTGAGAAAATTCCTTTATTTTTTTCCGTTTTTGTTCCACTTATCTTATTATTTGCAATAAACAGTATTATGATTTTAAAAATAAATGAAAAATAATTTTTTTATAATTACTTTGTTATTTTTTTATTTTCTCTTAGAGATTAGTTTAACTTATGCAAATGAATTTAATTTTGATGTTACAGAGATAGAAATATTAGATAATGGAAAAATATTTAAGGGATTAAAAAGAGGTAAAGTTACAACAAATGATGGTATAATTTTAAACGCTGATGAATTTGAATATAATAAAGCTACAAATGTTTTAACAGCAAATGGTAATGTCAAAATATTTGATCAAATAAACAACTACATCATAATATCAAGTAAAATAATTTATTTTAGAGATAAAAATATTATATTTACATCAGGAAATTCAGAGGCTGAGAGTATTAACGATAATTTAAAAATAAAGGCAAATAATTTAGAATATGACAAAAACCAAAATAAAATTACAGCAGAAAAGAATGTTTTTGTTGAGGATAAGATAAAAAAAAATCAAATCTTTGCTGATAAAATTTCATATTTTAAAAATGAAGAAAAAATTTTAACTTTCGGTAAAACCCGAGCTTTAATTGATACAAGGTACGATTTTAATTCTAAAAATGTAACCTTTTTAAAAAATAAAAATAAATTAATTTCTGAAAATGATACAATAATAATAGATGACAATTCTCAATTATATAATGTTTCAAAATTTATTTACTCAATAGATAAAAAAGAACTAAAAGGAGAAAATATTCTAATTTCTACAAATTATAATTTACCGTCTAATGATAAATTTTATTTCTCAAGTGCAATAATTAATTTAAAGGATAAAAATTTTATAGCAAAAGATACAAAAATTAATATTCACAAAAATATTTTTTCTAATCCAGAGAATGATCCTAGAATAATAGGAGTGTCATCAAAAAGTAATGGAAATAAAACTCTAATAAATAAAGGAATTTTTACAAGCTGTAAACAAACTGATAAATGTCCTCCTTGGTCAATAAGTGCTGAAACTATAGAACATGATAAAGAGAATAAGCAAATAAAATACAAAAATGCATTTTTAAGGATTTACGATAAACCAATTATTTATTTTCCAAAATTTTTCCATCCCGACCCTACTGTAGACAGACAATCTGGGTTTTTAAAACCAGAGATAAATCAATCTGATGTTCTTGGAAGTTCATTTACTCAACCTTATTTTTTTAATCTAAGTGAAAATAAAGACTTTACTCTGAGACCTACCTGGTTTGATAAAGAAATTTCAATGTTTCAAAATGAATACAGACAAGTAAATTCCAAATCTTCATTGTTGGCTGATTTTGGATTTGTAAAAGGATTTAAATCAACAAGATCGAATAAAAGAAAAAATTTAAACCACTTATTCGTTAATTTTGACTATGACATGGATTTAGAAAACTATATTTCAAGTGATCTTACAGTTTCTATAGAAAAAACTAATAACGATACATATTTAAAACTATTTGACCCACACATAACAAAGTCTAATGCAAGACCAAAAAACTTTGATAAATTAGAAAATAAATTTGAAATTAATTTAAATCATGAGAACTATAATTTTATCACTGGTGTAATTTCTTATGAAGATTTACAGGTAACTAGTAAAAGTGACAGGTATCAATATGTTCTGCCTTATTATAATTTTAACAAAATTTTAAGTAATAATTTTTTCTCTGGTTCACTAAACTTTACTTCAAGTGGTAGCAATGATTTGAACAATACTAATCAATTAAAATCAAATATAATTAACGATTTATCATATCAAAGTGAAAATTTCATATCCAATTTTGGTATTTCAAATAATTTTAATCTTAATCTTAAAAATTTAAACTCTATTGGAAAAAATTATGCAGAATATAAATCAAAGCCTCAAACTGAGTTGGCAGGTATCTTAAGTTTTAATTCAAGTATGCCGTTACAAAAAATTAAAGATAGTTATAAATCATACCTTACACCTAAAAGCTCTATTAGATTTAATCCTAGTGATATGAAAAATAACTCTTCAGAAAATAAAAAAATAAATACTGGAAATATTTTTAACATAAACAGATTGGGTTTCTCAGATACTATTGAGTCCGGAAAGTCTCTTACTTTAGGTCTCGATTATAAAATTGAAAAAATTGAATTAAAGGATGTAAATAAATATTTTGAATTTAAATTAGCCACTGTTTTAAGAGATAAAGAGGAAGACTTTATACCTACAATATCAACAATTAATAAAAAAAACTCAAATATATTTGGTACTTTAGATAATAGTTTATTAGAAAATTTTAAAATAAAATATGATTTTGCGTTAGACAATAATTTAAATCACTTGGAGTATAATAATTTAACTACGTCAATTAAATTCGAAGATTTAAAAACAACATTTAGATTTATAGAGGAAAATGGTGATATGGGTGATAGTAATGTATTGGAAAATACAACTTTATATGAATTTGATAAAAATAACTCAATTGCATTTAATACAAGAAGAAATAGAAAATTAAATTTAACAGAGTATTACGATTTGGTTTATGAATATAAAAATGATTGTTTAACTGCAGGTATAAAGTATAAGAAAACTTATTATGAAGATAGAGATGTTAAACCTTCAGAAAATCTGTTATTTACTGTAACACTATTCCCATTAACAACTTATGAGTATGCTGCAAATGAAATTTTGGGTAATTAATTCTAGAGTAATTATTTTTTTATTTTTTTACTCACTCATCTTTAATTGCAATATAAGCTATGCTGAAAAAAATAAAATTTTATTTAAAATAAATAATGAAATAATAACTTCTTTAGATTTATTACAAGAAGCTAATTATTTATTAGCTTTTAATGAAAAACTTAATAATGAAAAACAAAACATTATTTTTGAAATTTCGAAAAAATCACTAATTAAAAATAAAATTAAAGAAATTGAATTAAATAA
>CACOPB010000019.1 GCA_902628965.1 uncultured Pelagibacteraceae bacterium
CACCTCCATCTGTAGGATATCTTATTGCAGGCCATTCGTCACACATTCCGATTCCATGTACCATTACTGAATATCTGTTTGGATAATAGTCCTCAGGTAATACCCAAGATTTTTCAGTAAATTCCTGAAAAGACACACCATCTTTAATTAATCTTGAATTATGATTAATTTGTTCTCGAGCCATTTGATACAATTTTTTCTGTTCATCACTAAATTTGTTACCAACAACAAAAGCTCTGGATATATCTGCACAATATCCATAAGGTCCTACCATATCAGTATCAAATGCTACTAGTTCTCCATGTTGGATAACTTTATTACTACTTTCTTGCATCCATGGATTTGTTCTCTGCCCAGATGATAAAATTCTACAGTCAATCCATTCTCCTCCATTTTCAATATTTGTCTTATGCAAAATTGACCATAACTCATCCTCTGTCATTCCTGCTTTTAGTTCAGAACGCATTTTTGATACACCCATTTCGGCAACTTCAATAGCAGCTTTCATACAAATTAATTCGTCAGGTGATTTTATGACTCTAGCTTGTTCAAGAATTAGTTTAGCATCTACTACTTCAATACCCTCTTTGTTTAAAGCTGATACAGCAGGTCCATTTAAAACATCTACTGCCACTTTTTTTGATTTAAAATATTTATTTGATAAATCTTTTATTTCATTAATCCATTTTTTTAATTCGTTAGATGCTTGATTGCCATTGCTAAAATAATCCCAAGTAATTGCTGGTCTGATTTCGTCAATTAAATTTAAATGTGAAGACAAATTTTCGCAATTAAAATATTCATAAAGAATTGTTGGTCCATTTACTGGAACAAAACAATATCTAGTCAAATTATGCATATTATAAACACTCATATTAAGACTATCTAAAGCATAACGTACATTAACTGGATCAAATAAAATACAAGCTTCTAAATTATTTTTTTCTAATTCTTTTCTTACTCTGCTCAAACGATATGACCTTAATTTTTCAAAATTTATTTGATCTTCTCTTAATCTTTTTTTAGTTATAAAATTTTGTTTAGTCTTAATATCAGGTGCTATTTTTCTACTAAATCTCATTTTACTCTGTACAGTCCTAACCAAGCATTAACATCCTTGCTTGCAATATAATCTGATTTAAAAAATTCAAGTTCTTCCCATTTGTTATTTTTTAAATTTTCAATTTTTTTATCAAAGCCATATTCTTCATGTATACCCTCATTAATAGTAAAACATATTAAACCACCTGGTTTTGTAATTCTTACGAATTCATCTAGTGCATTTGGTTTTACGTGTCCAAAAGTAAATGTACCAACACACATTACTGCATCATAATAATTATCATCAGAACTAATTTTTTGATTTAGATCAACTTTTTCTAATTTTTGATAAAGGTTTTCTGGAACGGTATCTAGTAATGTTTGTGACAAATCTGCTCCATGAAAATTTTCAAAACCATACTTTTGCAACTCTATTCCAACTAAACCCGTACCACAACCAGCATCAAATATAAGAATATTTTTGTTTTTTTGATATTTATTAAATATTTCAACAGTTTCTTTTGGTCCAGTGTAATTCCAATCGACCATATCTTTATTATATTTATCTTTATCACCCCATTCATCATAGTATTTCATTACTTCGCTTGTAGTTTTAAGCTTATAAATTGGTATTTTATTTCCAACGTCTTTTTGAGCCATTAACTTCTCATTTTTTGTCCACTAGGATCATAGAGTGGTTCTTTTATTATTGAACAATTAAATAAGTCTCCATTAATTTCTATTTGAATTTTATTTTCAGAATTTAATTTATTTTCATCTATATAAGTAAAAGCCATACTTTTATTAACAAAGTGTGCAAATCCACCTGAAGTAACGTAGCCTATACTTTGATTACCAATCATTACAGCTTCATTATTTGTTACATCTATATCATTAGTTTCAACAATTAACGGAATTAATTTGTTTGAACCATTTTCTTTTTGAGCATTTTCTTTTCCAATAAAATCTTTATCCCAATTTATAAAAGCATCTAACCCTGTTTCCTTCGCGGTAAAATCTGGTCTATAATCCAAAGTCCAAGCGCCCCAATTTTTTTCTAATCTCATTGACATAAGGGCTCTTCCACCAAATGGTTTAATATTAAATTCTTTTCCAGCTTCAATTATCTCTTCATATAGTTTAATTTGGTAATGTGGAGCAACATAAATTTCATAACCAAGTTCTCCGGTAAAAGAAATTCTATTTATAATTGCTGGTACTCCTCCAACAAACATTCTTCTAGAGTCTCTAAATTTAAATTTTTCGTTTGAAACATCATCTCTAACTATTTTTTCAAGAACCTTTCTAGAGTTAGGGCCAGCTATTGACAATCCATGGAACTCATCGGATATATTTGTATAATTCAAATTAAATTTTCCTAAATGACTTTCAAACCATCGTCTATGCATTTCTTGGGCTGCGCCCGAACCAAAAACTATAAATTCATTTTCATCAAAACTTGCTACAGTGAGATCTCCACATAATTTTCCTCTGTAAGATAGCATTGGTGATAATGAAATTCTTCCTGGTTTTGGAAGTCGACCTGCCATTATATGATCTAAAAATTTTCTAGCATCTGGACCTTTGAATTCATGCTTTGAAAAGTTAGCAACTTCTATCAATCCAACATTTTCTCTTACATTAATAACTTCTTTTGAAACATAATCATGTGATCTAGATCTTTTTATTGTAGGCTCTTCAAAAGCATCTTCTTTATTATTTGCGAACCACAAAGCGTTTTCCAAACCAAAGCTATCTCCCATAACTGCTCCTTGATTTATTAAACGATCATACAGTGCCGTAGTTTTTTGTTTTCTTCCTTTTGGTAAAGTTTCGTTTGGAAAAGTCATAATAAATCTTCTTTCATAATTTTCAGAAGATTTTATTGTTCCGTACTGTGGAGAAGCATAATCCCCAAACCTAGCAACATCCATTGCCCATACATCTATAGATGGCTCTCCATCTATAATCCATTCAGCAATACATTTTCCAACTCCACCCCCTTGGCAAAATCCAGCCATGACACCAACTGCAACCCAATAATTTTTCATTCCAGGTACTGGTCCTATTAAAGGGCTTCCATCTGGTCCAAAGGTAAAAGGTCCATTAACAATATTTTTTATACCAGCTCTCTCTAAAGCAGGCATACGCTCAAAACCAATTGCGAGTCTGTCTTGGATGTTATCTAATTTAGGATCCAATAATTCATGACCAAAGTTCATTGGTGTGCCCTCTATTTTCCAGGGGGTTGATTTCGGTTCATAAGTTCCTAAAAGCATGCCTTTTCCTTCTTGCCTAAAATAAATATTTCCCTCAAAATCAGTTCCAATTGGTAGCCTTTGATCACCCATTTCCTCAATTTCTGGAATAGGCTCTGTAATTAAATAATGGTGTTCCATAGGCTGAACCGGCAGATGTAATCCTGCAAGTTGACCAACTTCTCTTGCCCAAAGTCCTCCAGCATTAATAACTATTTCAGCATTAATATTACCTTTGTCTGTATATATATCCCATGTACCATCCTTTTTTTGTTTAGTATCTTTAACAACTGTGTGTGTGTAATATTTACCTCCATGTACTTTGGCAGCTTTTGCAAAAGCGTAGGTTACACCTGATGGGTCAACTTCTCCATCAATTGGATCCCAAAGTGCTAATAAGTATCGAGATGGATCTATGAGAGGATGTTTCTTCTTTACCTCTTCAAGAGAAATAAATTCTTGATCAAGACCCATGTATCTAGCTTTAGATCTTTCTCTTTTAAGATAATCTGCCCAAACTTCATTTGAAGCTAAATAAAATCCACCACTTGGTTTAAATCCAACTGAATGACCTGACTCTTTTTCAATTTCTTTATAAAGACCAATAGTATAAGCCATCATTCTTGAGATATTTGGGTCTGAAGAAATAACATGAACATTTCCAGCAGCATGCCAAGATGAACCCGATGTAAGTTCGTTTCTCTCAAGCAAAATACAATCTTTTAAACCAAACTTTGATAGATGATATAAAATTGAGCAGCCAACTACTCCTCCTCCTATAACAACTACTTTGGCATTTTTTTCCATTAATATTTAATTTCCTTATTAACTTTTTTTAAAGATTTATCTGTTCCATGATGAAAGTGTTTACTCATATCTGGCATATATTTCATTGATATTGGTTTTTTTCCAATTGCGACAGACATCTCTCTCACATGATGAGCTTCGGCCCCACAACAAATACCAATAAAATTAATTTTTTTTGAAACACAATCTTTAGCAAATTCTGCCATTTCAAATCGATTGCAAAATAAATTATCTAAAGCAACAGGGAATGCATTTCCTCCAGGAATGCAATTGCACTCACTATCAGAAATATTTAAAAAACCTGGCTCTTCTTCAGTTGTTCTGTAGGGGACGGGAAGACCAGCAACATGACAAGAAACTTTATCTCTTACTTTTTTTAATAGCTTCATAGTCATATTTGGACCTCTGTAACAATTTAAACCAACAACATCAGCACCTAAATCTTCCATCATTTTACAAGCATCTTCTGCACTATGTCCTTCTCTAGTTTTGTCCCCTCTTGGTATTGCAAAATTACAAACAGCTATTAAACCTGCATCTTTAATTGCTTTTAGTGCAATTTTCATTTCCTCTGTCCAATTGATTGTTTCCGCTATTACGAAATCTACTCCAGCTTCTTTTGCCCAACCAATCTGTTCCTCATACATTTTTTGACATTCTTTATGAGTACTTTTGTCTCCAGGATCAAAAATATTTGTATTAGCTACATCTCCACAAACCATTAGATCTAAATCTTTAAATTCGCTTGCTGCATCTTTAGCAATTTTAAGAGCATTTTTTTGAAGTGGTTCTAGCATATCTTCTTTGCCAATAATTCTCAGTTTTTCTCTATGACCATAATATGTAAATGCTTGAACAACATCTGAGCCTGCTCGTATAAACTCTCTATGTAATTGTGAAACCACCTCTGGATGTTCTAAAACAACTTCAGGCACGAAAGGTCCTGCTGAAAGATAGCCTCTTCTTTCCATTGCAAAAAGATATCCCTCTGCACACATTATGGGCCCCTCATTTAATCTTGTAATCAGGTCTTTTTTCATTATTTATCCTTTCATTTCATTAAGTTACTTGCAACCCATTTATGAAAATGGTGGGTAGGATTATCCATTTTAGGAGAAAAATTTCCTCCATTATAAGATGGAGAGTTTCTGCCCTCTTGCATACCCTCAATAATATTTAAATCCTCACTTTGAACTCCTTTCCAAAGCTCAAAATTTTGTCTTCTCAATGATTTAAATTTTTTTGAATTTGCAGCTTCATTACCAACATAATAAATTTCCATATGTTCTTTTGTGTATTCATTGCTAACTGGTTCTAGCCAATAGGCATAAAAATGATCTTTATGAATTCCAAGCATTACATTGGGAAATAAAGCTACATACTCAGCAATATTTTCTTTACTTTTAGGCCAACTTGGGAAGCATGGAAATTTTAGCTTACTTTTAAATCTAGGATTATAAACTAGCGTTCCTTGTCCAGCAAATCTATTTGGTAATCCTTGAATGTGATAATGATCGTCCAGTTTTGAGTAGGAATTTAGTCCAGGGTGTACCCATGGGAGGTGATAACTTTCACAATAATTTTCTATTGCAAATTTCCAATTACATTTTGCATTAAGATTAAAATACCCATAATCATTTGAGTAAACCATTAAACTTCTATCTGTAAGTGGCCAAAATTTAGCCCATCTATCACTTAAAGGTTTAATATAATTTTCAAATTCAATTTCATTATTATTTAAATTTACAAATATTAAATCTAACCATACATATGACTTTACTTCTTTAAGGGAACTTCCAGATTTATTAAAGTTACTACAACTATGTTTATTCATTCCACCAATATGAGGAGTGGCAACTAGCTTCCCATTCATGTCATATGACCATGAATGGTAAGGACAACGAATTACATTTTTTAATTTACATTCTTCTTGTAAAATTTTGTAACCTCGATGACTACAAACATTGTGATAAACTCTAATATTATTATTTTTATCTCTCAAAATTATTAAAGGAATTCCAAGAAGATCAAAAGGCTTTGCGTCACCAATGTTTGGAATTGAGCTACCAACACCAATTACAACCCATTTATTCTCAAAAATTTTTTTTCTTTCAAAAAATAAATAATCCTTATTTGTATAACATTCATTAGGTAAGCCATGA
>CACOPB010000020.1 GCA_902628965.1 uncultured Pelagibacteraceae bacterium
GATCAGTGGTTTCAGCTATGACACCCATATCATGTGTTATTAAAATAACTGCAAGATTTCTTTCTTTTGTTAATCTTTTTATTAATTCAAGAATTTGCGATTGAATTGAAACATCTAAAGCAGTTGTTGGTTCATCCGCAATAAGAAGTTCTGGTTCGCAACATAAAGCAAGAGAAATTACTACCCTCTGCCTCATTCCTCCTGAAAACTGATGAGGATAATTATCAAATCTTTTCTCAGCATCCTTAATTCCAACCTCTTTTAACAAATTAATAGATTTAATTTTTGCTTCTTCATTACTCAATTGGAGGTGGGTTTGAATTGTTTCAATTAATTGTTCACCAACAGTAAGAATTGGATTCAAAGAAGTTTGTGGGTCTTGAAATATCAATCCAATTTTATTTCCTCTAAAATTAACTATACTTTCAGAATTTTCATGAATATTTAGATCTCCTAAGATTACAGAACCTCCTGATAGTTTACCCGGTTCATCAATTAAGTTTATTATTGCGTTTCCTACTGTGCTTTTTCCAGAACCAGACTCCCCAACTAAACCTAATATTTCACCTTTATTTACTTCAATATTAACATTTTTAGCTGCATAGACAGTTTCTTTCCTCATTTGATAATCAACACTTAAATTATTAATTTTTAAGAAACTCATTTTTTTAATTTTGGATTAAGCGTATCTCTCATCCAATCTCCTAATAAATTAATTGAAAATGCTAAAATAACTAAGAATATTGCCGGAAAAAAAGTAATCCACCACTCTCCGGAAAATAAAAAATCGTTACCCAATCTTATTAAAGTACCTAAAGACGGTGTTGTTGGAGGCACGCCAACACCTAAAAAACTTAAAGTTGACTCTGCTATAATAGCTAATGCTAAACCTATTGTTCCTATAACCAATACAGGTCTTAAGATATTTGGTAAAATGTGCTTAAACATAATTATTATATTAGAAACACCAATTATTGTTGATGCAGAAACATAATCCTTATTTTTTTCAACTAATGTTGCAGCTCTAGATACTCTTGCAAATTGCGGCCATTCAGAAATTCCAATTGCAAATATCAAAACATAAATTGCCATATCATCATGCATTTCTCTTGATATTAACCCTCTTGCTATACCATCAACTAAAAGGGCCATTAAGATACTTGGAACAGTTAGCTGAACATCAGTTAATCTCATTACAATCATTTCATATTTTCCACCAAAAAATCCAGCAGTTAATCCTAACCCAACACCAAGCACTAAACTAAATAAAATTGCTGAAAATCCAACTATCAGTGAAATCCTAGATCCATATAAAATTGTTGATAACATATCTCTACCCTGACCGTCCGTCCCTAAAATAAATTTAGCTAGTCCATCTTCAGTCCAAGAAGGTGGAGTGAAAGCATCCATAAGGGATAATGAAGATGGATCAAAAGGATTATAAGGTGTTATTAATTCAACAAAAAAAGAGCAGAAAAAAATTATAAATAAAATCGCTGAAGACACTATTGCAGTCGGTGACTTTATAAAACTATGATAAATATCACTATCTCTTATTCTGCCCAGTGTAGTTAAAGAATTATTATCCACTAGCAACGTCTCCTTTAACTCTAATTCTTGGATCAATAAAATAGTATAAAATATCAACTATAAAATTTATCATTACAAATACAAAAGCAATAAAAACTAAATATGCAGACATAATTGGTATATCTACAAATTGTACTGCCTGAATAAATAAGAAACCCATCCCAGGCCACTGAAAAACTGTTTCAGTTATAATAGAAAATGCAATCAAAGTTCCAATATTTATTCCTGCAATAGTAATTACTGGTATTAATCCATTTTTTAATGCGTGTTTATATTTTATACTTTTTTCATCAATGCCTCGTGCACGTGCAAACTTAATATAATCAGTTTGTAAAATTTCCATCATTTCAGCTCTAACTAATCTAATAATATAAGTCATTTGAAAAAGACTTAATGTAACTGAGGGAAGTATAATTGCTTTAAGTCCAGAGACTGTCAAAAAACCTGTAGTCCAAAAACCTAAATCAACTACCTCGCCTCTTCCAAAAGAAGGTAAGACACCTAAAATAACTGCAAATAAGTAAATAAACAAAATACCAATTACAAATGTGGGGAGTGATACTCCTAGCAAGGAAACAGCTAAAATGATATCACTTAAAAATCCCTTTCTATTAATTCCAGTATAAACACCTAATAAAGTTCCTGAGACTAAGGCAATTAATGCAGAAATAACTACCAGTTCAATAGTTGCTGGTAATCTCTCAACTATAAGCTCAGAAACAGGTCTTCTTAATTGGTAAGATATCCCAAATTCACCTTGAGATGCGTTTATAACAAATCTTGTAAACTGAACATGAATTGGATCCATTAATCCTAATGTTTCTCTCAATTCAGCTCTTTCTTCATCTGAAGTTTCTTCTCCAACCATATTATTAATTGGATCTCCAACAAAGTTAAATAAAGAGAAAGATACAAAGGCAACAACTAGCATTACCAAAGCTGATTGAAACAGTCTTTTAAAAAAATATTTAATCAATTTTTGAAGGTTTAATTTTACAAGCCCTTTTATAAAAAAGGGCTTGTAATAATTTTATTTAATTAAAGCTAGCAGTTCGGAATAACGGTTCGTTATTCGGTCTGATAGGAACATTAACATTGCTCTTAGCTGCCCAAGAAATTACTTGGTGATGTAAAGGAAGATATGAAATATCATCTTTTACAATTTTCCAAGCTTTCGCAATTGCAGCATTTCTTTTATCTAGATCAACTTCACCTTCCATAACTCTAATTGCAGCATCTACTTCTGAGTTACTGAAATTTACTTTATTCCAGCTGGCACCGCTTTCATATAAGTAATGGAAAACATAGTGGCTATCCAAAGTCGGGACACCCCATCCTAACATATAGAAATCACCTTGATTGTCTTTAAGCTCTTTAAAGTGTTTGCTTTTTGTCTGTGCAAACAAGTTAACATTAACACCAATCTTTCCTAACATACCTACAACAGCTGTACAAATTGCTTCATCATTCACATATCTGTCGTTTGGACATCTTAGTTCAACGTCAAAACCATTTGGGTATCCTGCGCTAGCTAAAAGATTTTTTGCAGCATCAACATCATAAGGTAATCGTTTATCAAGATCTGCAGTGTAACCATTTACACCAGGGAAAGTTATAATACCTGCAGGTTCGCTTAAACCTCTCATAACTTTTTTCTTAATCGCCTCAATATCAATTGCTTGATAAAGTGCTTGTCTTACCTCTTTTTTCTTAAACGGATTATCTCCTGTATTTCCAGTTCTAAGCTTGTCGGCTGCTTGATCCATACCTAAGAAAATTGTTCTCATTTGAGCTGTACTTTCAACTTTATGACCCGAAGAAGATCCAATTCTTTTTAAATCTTGAACTGGTGCATCAGTAACTAAATCTATTTCTCCTGATAATAAAGCTGCAACTCTTGTAGCTGCATTTTTAATTGGAAGTAATTCAATTTGAGTAACTTTTTTATCTTTCATCTCACCCCACCAGTGTTTATTTCTTTTAAACACTGTTTTAGTGTTAGGCTCTCTTAAAGTGATTTTGAAAGGACCAGTTCCCATAGCATTAGTAGCAGAGAAAGTTTCTTGTCCTGCATCCCAATTTTGTGGAGACATTGCAAAGTTTTTCTCTGACCAAGCCTTAGACATTATAAAAATGTTAGATAATTGATTCAATAGAATAGGATTAGGTTTACTTGTTGTAATTTTAACAGCATAATCCCCGACTGCTTCAACATTTGAAACTGTACTAATGTATTCTTTAAAGTCTGATGTTCTTTGTTTGGCTCTCAATATACTAAACACAACATCAGCAGATGTCATGCCAGAACCATCAGAAAATTTTGCATCTTCCCTTAAAGTAAAAATCCAAGTGTTTGGATCTGTAGCTTTCCATTTAGTAGCTAAAGCTGGACCTATTTTCATATCCAAGCCTCTTTGGACAAGTGCTTCATAAACTTGTCTAGAAACTTGAGTAGTTGGGCCCTCGTTTTGTGCATGTGGATCTAGTGTTAGACTGTCTCCTTGCATAGACCATTTAATAGTTTTGGCCCATGCAGATGAGAAGCTAAAAACTAGAACTAATGACAATAGTATTTTCACTATATTTTTAGTCTTCATTTTAACCCTCGTTTTTAAATTTATTTAAAAAAGTATAAGTGAAATAATAGAATTATAGTAGTAATAATTTTCTTATAAAAATTTAACTTTTATCACTATCAACTAATTTTTTCTTACTTATCCAAGGCATCATAGCTCTAAGCTCAGCTCCAACTTTTTCAACTGGATGCTCCGCTAATTTTGCTCTAGTGGCAAGAAAGTTTTTTTGTCCATTTTTACATTCATCCATCCACTCTTTCGTGAATTTTCCAGACTGTATTTCAGCTAAAACTTCTTTCATTCTCTTTTTTGTTTCTTCTTTATTTACAATTCTTGGACCTGATTGATATTCACCGTACTCTGCAGTATTTGATATAGAATAATTCATATTCGCAATTCCACCTTCATAAATTAAGTCAACAATAAGTTTTACTTCATGAACAGTTTCGAAATAAGCCATCTCAGGTTCATATCCTGCTTCAACTAAAGTCTCATAACCATTTTTAATTAGTTCGACAAGACCACCACACAATACCGTTTGTTCTCCAAATAGATCTGTTTCTACTTCATCCTTAAAAGTTGTTTCAATAATTCCTGATCTACCTCCTCCGACAGCAGATGCATATGATAAAGCTAAATCTCTTGCCTTTCCTGAACCATTTTGATGCACAGCAAACAAACAAGGCACTCCTCCTCCTTTTTCATATTCACTTCTAACCAAATGACCAGGTCCTTTTGGAGCAACCATAAAAACATCAAGATCTTTTCTTGCTTTAATTAAATCATAATGAACATTTAAACCATGTGCAAAAGCAATACTTGTTCCCTCTCTTACTCTTTGTTCTATATGGTTTTTATAAATTTCTGCTTGTAACTCGTCTGGTGTGAGGATCATAACTACATCGGCCCATTCAGCAGCATCAGATAAGTTCATTACTTTTAATCCTTTTGACTCTGCTTTTGCGGCACTTGACGAACCTTCTCTCAAAGCTACAACAATATCTTTTACTCCACTGTCTTTTAAATTTAATGCATGAGCATGCCCCTGACTCCCGTAACCAAAAATAGCTACTTTTTTACTTTTTATCAGATTTACATCTGCATCTTTTTCATAGAACATTTTCATTTTGTTTCTCCTTTTTAATTAGTTAAATA
>CACOPB010000021.1 GCA_902628965.1 uncultured Pelagibacteraceae bacterium
CTAACTTAACCTTATACGAAACACCCATTGTTGATGTAGCAAACACACTTTTAATTAGGTCACCTTTCAAGGTATTATTTGATTTTTCTTTATCTAAAGCATCTAATATTGCATTGTAGTTTTTTAATAATTGATCATCAGTAAAAGATTTTTTACCAATACTAACTCCAATGTTTCCGTCTTTGTCATTTCTAATTTCTACTTGACCAGATTTAGCATTAGTTACGGCTTCTTTTATGTTTTCAGAAACTGAACCAAGCTTTGGATTAGGCATCAATCCTTTTGGTCCCAAAACTTTTCCTAATTTAGAAAGTTTAATCATCATTCCTGGTGTACAAATTAATTTTTCAAAATTTAATTCTCCACCTTTAATTCTCTCAACAAACTCATCACCACCCACAATATCTGCGCCAGCATCTTTTGCATCTTGAGCTTTGTTATCCTCACAAACTACAGCAACTTTTACTTTCTTACCTGTGCCACCAGGTAAATTAACAACCGTTCTAATATTAACTTCACTTTTCTTTTGCTTATGATTTATTTGAAAACTTAAATCTAAAGACTCGTCAAATTTAGTTGTGCAGTTTTTCTTAAGCTCAGGTAATAATTTTTCTATCGGCTCCGCGTTCAAGTCGTTTGTCTTTTCAGGTAATTTTTTATATCTTTTTGATGCCATTATTCTTTAACCTCAATACCCATTGATCTAGCTGATCCTGCAATAATTTTTATAGCTTCTTCAATATCGTGAGCATTTAAATCATTCATTTTTTCTTTTGCTATACTCTCTAATTGTTTTTTAGAAATTGAAGCAACAATATTTCGTCCAGGTTCTTTTGATCCACCTTTAAGTTTTACAGCTTCTTTAATATAAAAAGACGCTGGTGGTGATTTAATTTTAAAATCAAATTTTTTATCTTTATAAACAGTGATTTCTACTGGTACAGGTTTGCCTGCCATTGATTTAGTTTTGTCATTAAAGGCTTTACAAAACTCCATAATATTTACACCTCGTTGACCTAATGCAGGACCAACAGGTGGGGCTGGATTGGCTTGACCACCTTTGATTTGTAATTTTATAAACCCACTAATTTCTTTTGCCATTAACTTACCTTTTCGACCTGATTATATTCTAAATCTACAGGTGTAGGACGACCAAATATAGAAACTGACACCTTAAGTCTAGCTTTTTCTTCATCAATTTCCTCAATCATTCCAGTAAATGATGCAAATGGACCATCTACAACCTGTACTTTTTCACCTACACTGTAATCTACTCCAGATTTTGGCTGAGCAACACCATCTTTAATCTGACCTAAAATCTTCTCTACTTCTTTATCCGAAACTGGAACAGGAATACCTTTTGTACCCAAGAAACCACTAACCCTCTTAATGTTCTTAATCATGTGATAAATGTTATTATCCATCTCACTCTTTATTAATACATATCCAGGAAAGTATTTCTTTTTTCTTTGAATTCTTTTACCTCTCTTAACTTCTGTAACGTCATGAGTAGGCACAATAATCTCTTCAAATTTATCGGCAATTTTAGCTTTATCTGCTTCCTCTTTAATTAAAGAGGCTACTTTATTCTCAAAACTAGAATGTGACTGAACAATGTACCAATTTTTCATTAAATACTCACTTTAAGTAAAAGTTCTAAGAAAAATTTTAAAACCTGATCTAAAAGAAGAAAAAACAAAGACATAACAACCGCCATAACAAAAACCATTAAAGCACCTTGTAATGTCTCTTTCCAAGTTGGCCAAGTGACTTTAAAAGCCTCTTGTTTAACTTCCTGTATAAATTTAATAGGGTTTCTCATAATTTATAAGCTCAAATTGGCAGGAGCGGAGGGACTCGAACCCTCAGCCTCCGGTTTTGGAGACCGGCGCTCTACCAATTGAGCTACACTCCTATTTATAGAGTTACTCTATAATTTTAGTTACTACTCCTGCTCCAACAGTTCTTCCACCTTCTCTAATTGCAAAGTTTAATTTCTCCGCCATTGCAATTGGTGTAATTAGTTTTACAGTAAATTTAGCATCATCACCTGGCATAACCATTTCAGTACCAGCTGGTAATTCTACTTCACCTGTAACGTCTGTTGTTCTAAAATAAAACTGAGGTCTGTATTTAGTAAAAAATGGAGTATGTCTTCCACCTTCATCTTTTTTAAGTACATACGCTTGAGCTTCAAATTTAGTATGTGGAGTAATTGAACCAGGCTTGCAAAGAACTTGACCTCTTTCAATATCAGTTCTTTCAATACCTCTCAATAAAATTCCAACGTTATCACCAGCCTCACCAGAATCTAGAAGTTTTCTAAACATTTCAACTCCAGTACAAACTGATTTTTTAGTTTCTCTAATTCCAACTATTTCAACTTCCTCACCAGTTTTAATTACACCAGATTCAACTCTACCGGTTGCAACTGTTCCTCTTCCAGAAATTGAGAATACATCCTCAACTGGCATCAAGAATGGTTTGTCAACTTCTCTAGCTGGCTGTGGAATATGTTCATCAACAGCTTTCATTAATTCTAAAATTGAATTTTTTCCAATTTCATCATCTCTACCTTCAACTGCTGCTAAAGCTGAACCTTTAACGATTGGTGTTTTGTCACCTGGATATTTGTATGAAGTTAAAAGCTCTCTAATTTCTTCCTCAACAAGTTCAATCATTTCTTTATCGTCAACTTGATCTACTTTATTTAAGTAAACTACAATTGCGGGTATACCAACTTGTCTTCCTAAAAGAATGTGTTCCCTTGTTTGTGGCATTGGGCCATCTGCTGCATTAACTACTAAAATTGCTCCATCCATTTGTGCAGCACCAGTTATCATATTTTTAACATAGTCAGCGTGACCAGGACAGTCTACGTGAGCATAGTGTCTTTTTTCAGTTTCATACTCAACGTGAGCCGTTGAAATTGTTATACCTCTCTCTTTTTCCTCAGGTGCTTTATCAATTTGATCATAAGCAACTGCAGTTCCGCCGCCCGCTTGTGCTAATACATTTGTAATCGCGGCAGTAAGAGTTGTTTTACCATGGTCGACATGACCAATAGTCCCAATGTTACAGTGGGGTTTGTTTCGTACAAATTTTTCTTTTGACATTACGTTTTTACCTCAGTTTATTTGTTTTCATTTTCAATTTTATTTTCTTGGAGCGGGTAAAGGGAATCGAACCCTTACATCCAGCTTGGAAGGCTAGCGTTCTACCATTGAACTACACCCGCACAACCCCAAGAGTAACACTCCATGTTATCCAAAATTTATTAAATGGTGGAGGGGGAAAGATTCGAACTTTCGAAGACCGAAGTCAACGGGTTTACAGCCCGCCCCATTTGACCGCTCTGGAACCCCTCCCTTGGGGAAGTGTCCCCTTGTTCAATAAAGCTTCAAATAACAAGCGTTTTATATATTTTATTTATGCAAATGCAACACGTGATTTAATAGGAAAATATTAAAAAAACCGTATAAAACAGATACTAATTTATGAATAAATCATCATTTTTCATTGTTGGTCAACACGCAGTTATTGAGGCTCTTAGAAACCCTAAAAGAAAAGTTTTAAGAGTATTTTTAACGGAGGAGTCTAAAAAAAACATTCATAGAAAAAACCCAAACAAAAATATTTTAGAGAATGTCAAAGTTTACTTTAAATCTAAAAAGGAATTAGATAAATATACTTCTAAAGAACAATTAATGCATAATGGTTATGTTGCTGAGATTGAACATTTGGATCAATCTGATCTAAAACAATTTATAAAAAATAAAAATAATTTAACATTTGTCTGTCTTGATGAGGTTACTGATCCAAGAAATATTGGTTCATTAATTAGAAGTGCAGCATCATTTGATATTGATGGTTTGATAATTAAAGAAAGACATTTTCCACGTGATAGTAAGCTAATGTATAAATCAGCTAGTGGATGCATGGAACACGTAAATATATTCCAAGTATCTAATATTAATTCCACTTTAAAAAATTTAAAAGAAAAAAATTTCTGGGTTTATGGTTTTGATGCAAAAGGTCAAAAAGATTTTACAGACATAAAATGGGAAGGAAATAACATACTGCTATTTGGATCAGAAGGATTTGGTATGAGGCAGCATACAGGTAAATATGCAGATTTTTTTGTTAAAATTAATATTAATGAAGATATAGAAAGTTTAAATATCTCAAATAGTGCTGCAATAGTGTTTCATCACCTTAGTTATATAAAAAAAAAGAGTTGATTATTTAACAAATAGTTAATAATTATTGCGCATGCCCTTGTAGCTCAGCTGGTAGAGCAATTGATTTGTAATCAATAGGTCCGCGGTTCGAATCCGTGCGGGGGCACCATCATTCAATAAAATTACAACTTATTATTTTTGTTAAATTAATATTTTCAATAAATATTATTTTCCAACTCGACCAGAGTGCAACTAGAAATCTAACTAGTTTCTTTCCTAATTTGTTCTATTTTAATTTTTTTTTGTAAACTTCTATTTTTATCGTACAGAAGATTGAATTTAATTTTATTATTTGTTTTTACAGTTATAGATTTTGCATTTCTTACCTCTAAATTATCTGCAACAGCGCTTATTGGCCTTTTTGAAGGATTTAAATTTGTTATAACAATTTTAGTTTTATCATTTACAATTTTACCCTTCCATCTTCTTGGTCTGAACGCGCTTATTGGAGATATTGATAATTTTTTTGAATGAAGACTTAAAATAGGTCCATGAACAGAAAGATTATAAGCTGTACTACCAGCCGGTGTTGAAACTAACACACCATCTGAAACCAATTTTTTAATAATTTGTTTTGAACCTTGCTTAATAGATAATGATGCGGCTTGCCTACTTTGTCTTAGCACAGATACTTCGTTTATAGCTATAGATCTCTTAGTTTGATTATTCTTATTTTTAACAATCATTTCTAAAGGAGAAATTGTGACCAAATTTGCATTT
>CACOPB010000022.1 GCA_902628965.1 uncultured Pelagibacteraceae bacterium
AATTCTTACAGACCAGATTCGGGTCTTTATCATTACCCCTTTGTAAATATTATTAATGAAAATAAAATTATATTAGGTTTATCTAATTTACATTTTAGATTTGGTCATATATCAATAATACAATATATTTCTGGAGCTTTTAACAATCATTTATTTGGTATTCAAGGTATTACTATGCCATTAGGTTTGTTGGTTGGTTTTGTAATTTTTTATTTATTTTCAGAAATAATTTATTTTTTTAATAATATTAACTTCAGACTTTATACTTTATTTAATTTAGCTATAATTATCTATTGTGCTTATAAGTTAAATAGATATTCTGAGTTTGGAAACGATGCTCCAGGCCATGTAATGGCATTTTTTTTAATTTCTATTTCATTAAAAAATTTCATTCAAAAAAATAGTATAAGTAAAGATATTTTGTTAATTTCATCATATATATTTACAATTAAATCAACTCTTATTATCTACTTATTAGTTCCTATTTTTATTTATTTTCAAACAAGATTTAAAGAAATTTTAAATAACAAAAATATATTGGCATTATTTTTATTAATTTGCTGGTGTATTAAAAATTTTTTTATTTCATCATGTATTTTATACCCAATGAATGTTAGCTGCATTAAATCGACCTCTTGGTATAATCAAAATTATTCAAATTCTGTAAAAGAAGTGCAAATTAGAAGTGAAGCTTGGAATAAAGATTGGCCTAATAGATTTGATAAAAATATTCAGCAATATCAATATATTGAAAATTTTAATTGGTTGGACGCTTGGTCCCAAAATCATTTTTTGAAAATATTAAAAATATTGACACCATATGTAATTTTTATTTTTTTATTATTCTTGGTTTATTATTTTATGAGTTCTAAAAAGCCAAAAAGTAAGTTATCTAAAAAAAATAACATCAATGTTAATATCTATATATTGCTCGCCATATGTTTAGTTGGAATTGCATCTTGGTTTCTTAAAGCACCAATTTATAGATATGGATATTCTTATATAATAATTTTTATTTCTTTATTGTTTAGTTTAGTACTCAACATGAGAACTTCTAGTATGAAAAATCAATCTTTCAAACTTATTAGTTCATTAATTTTAGTTTTAGTTATCATGACATTTATATCTAAACAATTTATAAGAATTCAAAAAAATTTGACAGAAAGTTACGTACTAAAACCTTGGCCTAAATTTTATGGCATGGATAAACTAAACACACCTCCAAAACTAAGCGAGGTACAAATTGATAAATTCACAATTTATGTCAGCAAAAGTGAATGTATGTATTCTAAAGCACCTTGTACAAATTTAAAAATTGATAAAAATTTAAAAATTATTAATAAGAAGAATTATTTAATTTTCAAATTTTAATTTAAAAAATTTTAATTTTTTATTGTATATTTTTTATATATATAATCTTTTAAATCTATTTTCGCTCTGATGTGGTAAACTTTTTTCCCTAAAATCTGAGATTGTTTTGAAGATTTGAACCTTTCACCCTTTCGACTATGCAAAAGCACATATTTTTTATTAAACATTTTGGCTACTTGAAAAATGCTGTACGATTTATGAAAACTAACAGTATACTGTCTATTCTTATTTTCCTTAAATGCAAAAATACATGCATCAACTATATCTTCTACATGTGTAAAATTTCTTTTTTGTGTACCAGGCTTCACTATTGGTAAATATTTATTTTTCGCTATACAATTTTCAAATATACCAATCACAGCTGCCATTCGATGATTTTTTATTTGATGCGGACCATATACATTATAAAAATATATAATTTCAAATTTAAAATTCTCCCAACTATTTAAATTCAATATTAGTTGGAGATTTTTTGTTTTAGTAAATGCATAAGGTGATAAATGTTGGTCTTTAAATTTATTACCAAAAGAGGCTGAGGTTGCTGAATAAATAATCTTAATTTTATTTTTTCTACAAAATTGTATTACCTCAAAAGTACCTTTAATATTAGTATCATACACTTCGCTATCCTTAACAAAACTTTGTGCAATTCTTGAAAATTCTCCAAAGTGAAAGATGGTTTTGATATTTTTTTTTGATCTGGATAATATTTTTTTTATATCCTTTATATTTCCATTAATGTACTTTACTCTATTATTTTTAATTTGATTTTTCTTAAAACCAGCTGAGTAATTATCTAAACTTATTATTTTATATCTAGTTTTTTTTAAAAGATGTTTGATTAAATTGGTTCCAATGAAACCAGCACCACCTGTTACAACTAATATATTTCTTTCCACACACTTCTTTTAGTATTTTTAATCATATTGTAAATAATAATTTACTTCTTTTTTTTTTATAGATAATTAATAGAATCACAAAGTTTATTTATGGATTTATCAGTTGTAATACCTTGTTTGAATGAAGCCGATACACTTGAAATCTGTATTAATAAATCTTTAAAAAAAATTGAGGAATTAAATATACAAGGTGAAATTATAATAGCAGATAATGGTAGCAATGATGGTTCAGTTGAAATTGCAAAAAAATATAATGTAGTAATAGTTAACGTTTCTAAAAAAGGCTACGGTCATGCAATTCATTCAGGAATATTAATAGCAAAAGGAAAATATGTACTTGTTGCTGATGCTGATAATAGTTATGATTTTAATGAAATTCCAAAATTTTACTCTAAAGTAATAAATAATTTTGATTTAGTTCAAGGTTGCAGATTGCCTTCTGGTGGTGGAAAAATCAACCCAGGCGCTATGCCCGTCTCTCATAGATTAATTGGTAACCCTTTCTTTACAAAATTAGCTAAAATTTTTTACAATGTGCCGTTTAATGACATTTATTGTGGAATGAAAATCTTTAGAAAATCATTCTATAATAATTTAAATTTTTTTTCAGGTGGCATGGTTTACAACATTGAAGTTTTACTTAAATTTTATATTGCTGGTGCAAAAATAGATGAGGTTCCTATCACATTATATAAAGATGGTAGAAAAAAATCCAGAAGCCACCTAAAAACTATTCCTGATGGTTTAAAGACTTTGAAATTTCTTCTTATATGCTCTCCAAAATATCTTTATTTTTTTCCTGGAGCTTTAATTTTTTTATTCTCTTTGATAAAAATTTTATTTCATATAGTAAACCCAGATTTAATTGAAACTCAAAAAAAAATTATTAATAGTTTTATTTTTCTATCATTTTCTATTCAGATAATTATGCTTGGTCTATTTTCAACTATAATTTCTGAAAAAATCGGCTTTACAAAAAAAGGTTCATTAGAAAAATTCTTTAATATATTTAATATAAAATTTTCACTCATATTAAATTTGGGGACAATATTTTCACTTATTTTTTTAAAAATCTCAAATATTAATTTGTTTCCTAATATTCATAATGATTTAATAATAAATTTTGGAATTTTTATTTCTTCATTGATATTGATTAATACTTTTTTTGTATCTTTACTAACTATTGATAAGTAAGCTTTAATTTAACTTAGTTGAATAAAATTTATACCTCCATTTATATTCAACATAAACACTCTTATTTTTTAAGTAAGATACACTGGTAGTACAGATTTGTTTAAAGTTATAGCAAAAACCTCCCTGGGATTTATTAATATAAATCTTGTCTTGTTTTTCTTTAGCATTCAAAATTTCTTTTTTTACCTCGTAATTTTTTAAAGAAAGATTTTTTAAAACTATTAGTCTATTGTTATCTATCAAGCCAAAATTGTTAAAATTTTTGATTAAAATTAAAAACAACAAAATTAATTGAATTTTATAATTAAATAGATATTTGAAATATTTTTTATCTATTTTAATTAAAAATAAAGAAAGACAAAAAATTGGGAGCGCTAGTAATATACCATAACCATATCTAATAGCTGGTGCTTGAAACCAAATTAAAATGATGGAAAATAAAGTTATTATAGTAAAAAAAATTTTTTGTGTTTTTAAAAATTTAATAAATAATTTAAAATATATAGCTATCAATAATACATTAAGACAAATAATACATATTAACAGCTGAATAAATGAGGTTTTAATAAAATAATTAAAAAACCAAGACTTTAACCAAATAAATTTTTCAAAATGTTCAGGATATTGATATAATTTTCTGTAGGGTTGATCTTTTGCCCAATTTTGAAGTGTATCACTCAAAAAAACTAAATCCTCAACATTTAAAGACCAAAAAGTATCAAAACAAGTCTGTATTACTGGAAAAATTAAACAACCTGTCTGAAAATAAGATTTAATTAAATAACTTGATACAAAAACTGTTGTGATTAAAATTAATCTTATATTTTTTATTATATTTTTATTTTTATAAAAAACGAAAAGAATTAGTAAACATACACCAATATAACTTAATTTAGTAGTTGCGCATAACAATGCTGCAAAGATAATCAAATATTTGTTTTTTGAATCTTCTAAAAAAAGATAAAGTGAATAAATTAACATTAACATACCTACGATATCAACTTCAGGAGAACCAATTGACATAAAAATTGTTCCATTAATTTTTGGATGGATTAAAGAGTAAAAAGAAATGAAACCTAATGAACAAAATATAAATATTTTTGAGATTTTTTTTATATAAAATTTTTTGTCAAAAATTATATTCAATATAAAGGAATACAATATTAGGTTTAAATTGCTAACCAACACGTTATTAAATCCAAAAATAGATATAAATTGATGCCAACTAGATGAGAAAGCTAATCTAGGGTCTATATTTACAATACCAAATATTACTGTTTGCTCATGGTTATATTTTAAAATTT
>CACOPB010000023.1 GCA_902628965.1 uncultured Pelagibacteraceae bacterium
ATTTTTGATTTATTGGAGTCAGTTGAATTAATTCAAAAGTCTGCAGATAGATATCCTCACGAATTCTCAGGTGGTCAAAGACAAAGAATTTCAATTGCTAGAGCACTAGCTACTCAACCAAGACTTCTAGTTTGTGACGAACCGACCTCTGCCTTGGATGTAAGCATTCAAGCTCAAATATTAAACCTCTTAAAAGACTTGCAAGAACAATTAAACTTAACAATTTTATTTATTAGTCATGATTTGCCAGTTGTGAGGCAAATGTGTGATAGAATTGGCGTTCTGAAGGATGGCAAATTATGTGAGGTTTCAAATACTGAAGATCTTTTTCTTAAACCTAAACATGAATACACTAAAGAACTTTTACGGCTAATGCCAAAAATTGAGTCTATTTATGAATAATTTTTACGAAGCCTAAAATGGTCTATAATAAGTAATAAATTTACTAATTATTTTGCAATCTCTCTTATAGATTGTATTATAGATTTTCAAGAAATTAACGATATGAGCGATAAAGATAAAGTATATATTTTTGATACTACTATGCGAGATGGTGAGCAATCACCTGGGGCATCAATGAGTGTTGAAGAAAAAATTCAAATATCAAGAGTATTTGACGATATGGGAATTGACATTATAGAAGCTGGTTTTCCAATAACATCTCCTGGGGATTTTGAGGCAGTATCTGCAATTAGCAAAAGTTTAAAAAATTCAATTCCATGTGGTTTAGCTAGAGCTAAAAAGAAAGATATAGATGCATGTTATGAATCATTAAAATTTGCAAAGAGATTTAGAATTCATACTTTTATTTCTACTAGCCCAGTTCACATGAAGCACAAACTTAATATGAGTGATGAGCAGGTTATTGAAGCAGTAAAAGAAAGTGTGACTTACGCAAAAAAATTTACGGATGATGTTGAATGGTCTTGTGAGGATGGAACAAGAACAACTTTAGATTTTATGTGTAAAACAATTGAACTTGCAATTAATTGTGGAGCAACAACTATTAATATTCCGGATACAGTGGGTTATTCAATTCCTGAAGAATTTGCAAAAACAATTACGCATATAAAGAATAATGTTCCAAATATTGATAAGGCAATAATTTCTGCACATTGCCACAATGATTTAGGACTAGCAGTTGCAAACGCGTTAGCCGGATTATCAGCTGGTGTTAGACAAATAGAATGCACAATAAACGGAATAGGCGAAAGAGCTGGAAATGCGGCTCTTGAAGAAATTGTTATGGCAATTAAAACAAGAAATGATTTAATGCCATATGATACTGGAATAAAAACAGAATTAATTAGTAAAGCGTCAAAAATGGTTTCTAATGCAACTGGTTTTCCTGTCCAGTTTAATAAAGCAATAGTTGGTAAAAATGCATTTGCGCATGAATCGGGAATTCATCAAGATGGAATGCTAAAGAATAGAGAAACATATGAGATTATGTCTCCAGAAAGTGTTGGAGTTAAGAAAACATCATTAGTTATGGGGAAACATTCTGGAAGGCACGCTTTTAAAGATAAATTAAGTGATTTAGGATATGCAGATGTTACAGATGACGTTATTCAAGAGGCTTTTGGAAAATTTAAAGTTTTAGCAGATAAAAAAAAACAAATATACGACGAAGACATAATAGCCTTAGTTGACGATAGCTTAATCGTCGATAATAAAATTAATGCTATAAATTTAAAATCATTAAAGGTTTTTGCAGGCACCGGAGAGCCTCAAAGGGCAGACATGACACTGGATGTCTATGGTGAAATTAAACAAACTACTCAAACAGGAGATGGTCCAGTTGATGCAATTTTTAAATGTATAAAAGAACTATATGAACATGATGTAAAATTATCATTATATCAAGTTCATGCTGTTACAGAGGGAACAGATGCACAAGCAACAGTAAGTGTAAAAATTGAAGAGAACGACAGAACAACGGTGGGTCAATCAGCAGATACGGATACATTAGTAGCTTCTGCAAAAGCTTACTTAAATGCATTAAATAAAATGCTTATTAAGAGAGAAAAAAAGTCTCTTTCTGAAAATATAGAACATCAAAAGGTAAAAGGAGGAGTTTAAATGGGATTATTTAGCAGTGTCAAAAAAATATGGAGTCAAGATATGGCAATTGATCTTGGAACTGCAAATACACTTGTAGTTTTAAAGGGTCAAGGAGTAGTTCTTAATGAGCCATCAGTAGTAGCGATAGTTGATCAAGGTGGAAAAAAAAATGTATTGGCGGTCGGAGATGAAGCGAAAACAATGCTTGGAAGAACGCCTGGAAATATAAGTGCAATTAGACCTTTAAGAGATGGTGTTATCGCAGATTTTATAGTTACCGAGGAAATGATTAAACATTTTATTAAAAAAGTTCATAAAGGAAGTACATTTGCTAACCCTAGAATATTGATTTGTGTTCCAACCGGTTCAACACCAGTTGAAAGAAAAGCAATCCAAGACAGTGCTTTAGCAGCAGGCGCAAGAAGAGTTCAGTTAATTGAGGAACCAATTGCAGCAGCTATTGGAGCAAATCTACCAATTTCTGAAGCAACTGGTTCAATGATTGTGGATATTGGTGGGGGGACAAGTGAGATCGCAGTTATGTCTTTAGGTGGACTGGTTTATTCTAAATCTTTAAGAGTTGCAGGTGACTCTATGGATACAGCAATAGTAGATTATATGAGAAAAGAATATAATTTGTTAATTGGTGATACCACTGCAGAAAAAATTAAAAAAGAAATGGGAACAGCTGTACCAACGGGAACAAATACCTATCCAGTTAAAGGAAGAGATTTAAGATCAGGTACGCCTAAGGAAGTAAATATTACAGAGGAAGATACTGCTGAAGCACTAAACGATATTATGAAACAAATGGTTGGTGCAATTAAAGATGCGTTAGAAAATACTCCACCTGAGTTGTCAGCTGATTTAGTTGATATGGGTTTAACTTTAACAGGTGGTGGTGCTTTGTTAAAAAATATCGATAAAAGGTTTTCTAAAGAAACAGGTTTACCAGTTCATATAGCAGATGATCCACTATCTTGTGTAGCTGTTGGTACAGGTAAAGCTTTGGATCAAGAAGAAACTTTTTCTACTATGTTATCTGAATATTAGGAAAAATGGCTACGGGCAGAGATGATTTTGTAATTGCCATTAGGTCAGCTTTTTTAAAAAAAAAAGATAAACAAAAATTTTCTTTACTAACTTTAATTGTTTTATCAATCTTTGTAATTGTTCTAAGTAATTTTAAATTTAAAGCAGTACAATTTGTCAAATTAGGAATTAATGAAGTAATTTATAGATCATCTCATATTGCTTCAATCCCAGAAAATAAATTAAAAGAAATATCTTTAAAATTTAAATCTCATATGGATTTGTATGAAAATCATCAGAAAGAATTAATTAAAATAGAAAATTCTGAACAACTTAAATTACAAAATGAGTTTTTAACTGCAGAAAATGAAAAGCTTAGAGAGTTACTTGATGAAAGTATAAATTCACAAGAAATATTTGCCAGGGTTTTAATAGATAAGGACAGCCCATATTTAAAATCAGTAGTATTAAATAAAGGCACAAAAGATAAAGTAAAAATTGGAATGGCTGTTCTCGATGATGTTTATCTAGTTGGCCAAATAATTGAAGTAAATTATACTAATTCAAGGGCATTACTATTGTCTGATCTTAATAGTAAAATACCATCTGTATTAGAGCCAGATGATATACAAGCTGTAATTTCTGGGACAGGAAGTGATTTTGGAAAAATTGAACATACACAAGAAGAGCTTGGAGAAGATTTTAAAAATAAAGAAATGTTTGCTTACACCTCAGGTCTTGGTGGTTTATTCAAACCCGGAATACCTATAGGAAAAATTAAGAACATATCAGAGGGAAAAATTAATTTTTTTTCTGATTTTACACAACT
>CACOPB010000024.1 GCA_902628965.1 uncultured Pelagibacteraceae bacterium
TTTATTTTTCTGAAATTCTATTGCCTGGTTATAAGCAGTTTCTATTGAGACTTCCATTTATTATATATTTCTATTGCTAGAAATTATAATTCAATAACAAAACTATAAAAAGATTTTAAGATATTAAAGATGGTTGTTTTTTCATATCTTCTTTTTTAATACCGGCTACTCTTACTGGTTTTTTCATAGCATCTCTTCTAAATGGTTCGCCAAGCTCTTGGTTAAGAATTACCTCAATAAATGTTGTAATTCCTTTCTTCTGATCCTCACAAGATTGCTTGATTGCATTTGTAGTTTCTTCCATTGTTCTAACGGTTACACCTTTTAAACCACAAGCATCAGCAACTTTAGCATAGCTCAATTCTGGATCTAACTCTGTACCAACAAAGTTATTATCAAACCAAAGTGTCGTATTTCTTTTTTCCGCACCCCATTGATAATTTCTGAAAATAACCATTGTTATTGCAGGCCACTCTTCTCTTGCACATGAACTCATTTCATTCATGCTAATTCCAAAAGCGCCATCACCAGCAAATCCGATAACAGGAGTATCTGGACAACCAATTTTTGCTCCCAATATTGATGGAAAACCATAACCACAAGGACCAAATAATCCTGGTGCTAAATATTTTCTTGGCTTTTCGAATGTTGGGTAGGCATTACCAATAGCACAATTGTTTCCAATATCACTTGATATAATTACATCTTCAGGCATTCCTGCTTGAATTGCTCTCCATGCTTGTCTAGGAGACATTCTATCTGCATCTCTTTTTCTAGCTTCTTCATTCCAAACTGTTCCTTCATCATCATCCTCATGATCTAAACTTGATAATTTTTGTAACCAAGCAGACTTTGTTTGGTGAATTAAATCTTTTCTTTTTTGTCTGTCAGTATCTCCAGCATTTGACGATAGTTTTTCAAAAATCTGTGTTGCTACTAATTTTGCGTCGCCACTAATACCGACTGTGACTTTTTTTGTTAATCCAATTCTATCTGGATTCATATCTACTTGAATAATACTTGCATTCTTGGGCCAGTAATCAATTCCATATCCTGGAAGTGTTGAAAAAGGATTTAGTCTAGTTCCTAAAGCTAAAACAACATCTGCTTTTGAAATTAATTCCATAGCAGCTTTAGATCCATTATATCCTAATGGTCCCACAGCTAAAGGATGGCTACCCGGAAAACTATCATTATGTTGATAGCCAGAACATACTGGTGAGTCTAATTTCTCAGCAAGTTTTTTTGTTTCATCAATTGCTCCACCAATAACAACTCCTGCTCCAGATAAAATTACTGGAAACTTTGCGTCTGATAAAAGTTTTGCAGCTTTATCTATAGCTTCAGCTCCACCACCTTGTCTTTCTAATCTTACAATAGGAGGTAATTCGATATCTATAACTTGTGTCCAATAATCTCTTGGTACATTTATTTGCGCAGGCGCTGAGCCTCTGATGGCTTTTTCAATTACTCTATTTAAAACTTCTGCCATTCTTGATGGGTCTCTTACTTCCTCTTGATAGCAAACCATATCTTTAAACAAATTCATCTGCTCAACTTCTTGAAATCCCCCTTGACCCATAGTTTTGTTTGCAGCTTGAGGTGTTACTAATAATAGAGGTGTATGATTCCAATAAGCTGTTTTAATTGGTGTAACTAATCCTGTAATGCCTGGTCCATTCTGTGCAATAACCATAGACATTTTTCCAGTAGATCTTGTATAACCATCTGCAATTAAACCTCCATTAGTCTCATGAGCAACATCCCAAAAAGTTATACCTGCATCTGGAAAAATATCTGAAATTGGCATGAACGCTGATCCAATTATTCCAAAAGCATGTTCGATACCGTGCATTTGTAAAACTTTTACAAAAGCTTCCTCTGTTGTCATTTTTGTCATAAATTATAAGCCTCTAAAGTAAATATAAAAAATTTATATAATTCGTTGTTTGTTTTTTGCGATTAATATATAAGTTTTTACAAAATTCAAATAAACAAATCGACACTTTTAAATGGCAACAGATATTATAATTCACGATAAAAAAGACAATGTTGGGGTGGTAGTTATTGAGAAAATTGCTCCAAAACAAGATTGCTCATGTTGGATAATGGAGGATGATAGTTCAACTATGATAAAATCTGAGAATGAAATTCCTTTAGGTCATAAAATTGCAATGATTGATTTAAATGAAGGAGATACAATATTAAAATATGGTCATGATATTGGTAAAGTAGTTAAACCGATTAAAAAAGGTGAACATGTCCACGTTCACAATGTAAAAACAAAGAAATGGTAATATGATGGAAATTCCTAAAAGTTTTTTAGGTTATAGAAGAGAAAACGGCAGAGCTGGCACCAGAAATCATGTAATTATTCTTCCTGTAGATGATATTTCAAATGCATGTGCTGAAGCTGTTGCAAATAATATTAAAGGAACTATAGCGCTACCTCACTCTTATGGTAGATTACAATTTGGTGCAGATTTAGAACTACACTTTAGAACAATGATTGGGACTGGAAGTAACCCAAATGTTGCAGCAGTAATTGTAATAGGTATTGAGCCAAAATGGACAAAAAAAATAGTCGACGGTATAGCCAAAACTGGAAAACCTGTAGAAGGATTTCATATTGAAAGAACCGGTGACATTGGCACAATCATGAAGGCTTCAAAAAAAGCGCAAGAATTTTCTCAATGGGCATCTGAAATCCAAAGAGAAGAATGTCCTATAAGTGATTTATGGATTTCAGTTAAATGTGGTGAGTCAGATACAACATCTGGCTTAGCATCAAATCCTACGGTAGGTAATTTAATGGAAAAGCTTGAGCCACTAGGTGTGCATTTATGTTTTGGAGAAACTTCTGAACTTACTGGCGCTGAAGAAGTTTGTGCTACTAGAGGAATAACACAAGAAATTTCAGCAAAATTTATGAAAACTTGGAGTAACTATAATGATTTCATATTAAAGGAAGCAACAGATGATTTATCAGAGAGTCAACCTACTGCTGGTAACATTGCTGGAGGGCTAACAACAATTGAGGAAAAAGCGTTTGGAAATTTTCAAAAAATTGGAAATTTAAAATTTATTGATGTACTAGAACCAGCTGAAGAACCAACAAAAGGCCCTGGTTTATATTTTATGGATACATCTTCAGCTGCAGCAGAATGTGTAACACTTCAGGCAGCAGGTGGATTTAATATTCATCTATTTCCCACAGGGCAAGGAAATATTATTGGAAATCCAATAGAGCCAGTTGTAAAACTCACTGCGAATCCATTGACAGCAAAAAGTATGAGTGAGCATGTAGATTGTGATGTCTCTAAATTATTATCCAGAGAAATGAATATGTCTGATGCTGGTGACGAACTAATTAAAACAACTTTAAGGGTAGCAAACGGAAGATTGACTTGTGCTGAAGCTTTAGGTCACAGAGAATTTGTGATGACAAAGCTTTACAGAAGTGCATAAAACTTTCACTGTGCTATCAAAATTTCAAAATTTCAAAATAATTATTCCTGGTCTAGTTTTAGCGTTAGTCTTTTGTTTGTTTGCGCAAGGCATAAATAATTTAATTGCGATTGAGATTTTTAATACTCAAAAAAGTCCAATTTCAACAGTGTTAATAGCAATTT
>CACOPB010000025.1 GCA_902628965.1 uncultured Pelagibacteraceae bacterium
ATGAGAGAACATGGAATAATTTTTAAAATAACAAAAAACAGAATTACAAAATTAGCTTTAGAAAAAACTAAGTGTAAAGATTTATCAAATTTATTTACCGGTCCAACAGCGGTTGCATTTGGAGAAGATGCTATAATGTCTGCAAGGATTCTCTCAAAATTTGCAAAAGATAATGAAAACTTAAAATTAATTGGTGGAATCATGGATAATGAGGTCTTAGATCAGGCCGGTGTCCAAAATGTAGCCAGTTTGCCTACACTTGATGAAGCAAGAGCCAATATTGTAGGTATTTTGAACGCTTCTGCATCTAAATTAATCAGTATTTTGCTTGCACATTCAGAAAAAATGAGTAGTTTGTCCGCAGAAAATTCTGAAACACAACCCAAAGAGTAATAAATATGCCTGACCTAAACAAAATTATTGAAGACTTATCAAGTTTGACTGTTGCAGAGGCAGCTGAACTTTCAAAACAACTAGAAGAAAAATGGGGTGTAACTCCAATGGCAGCAGCAGCTCCAGCAGCAGCAGGTGGTGCAGCTCCAGCAGAAGATAAAGATGATTTTACAATCATGTTAGTTTCTGCAGGTGATAAAAAAATTAATGTTATAAAAGAAGTAAGAGCAGCTACTTCATTAGGTTTAAAAGAAGCTAAAGATCTTGTAGAGGGAGCACCAAAAGAAGTTAAATCTGGTGTAAACAAAAAAGATGCTGAAGAGATCAAAGCTAAGTTAGAAGCTGCTGGCGCGAAAGTAGAACTTAAATAAATTAAATTGAAAGAATTCGAATACTGATTATTTTTAATCAGTATTTATAAACATAGATGCAATTATCTTTTACTGAGAAGAAAAACATTAGAAAAAGTTTTGGTAAACTAAAAGAGAGTTTATCTATACCCAACTTAATTGAAGTACAAAAAAATTCGTACAAAGAATTAACAGACTTTAATGTTGAGGCAGCAGAACTCACCAAAGGTTTTGATAGAGTATTTAAAAGTATTTTTCCTATTGAGGATTTAAATGACAAAGCAACTTTGGAGTATGTTTCATACAGGTTAGAGAAACCAAAATTTGATGTTGAGGAATGTATAGCTAGAGGTCTTACATATTCATCAGCTCTTAAGTGCACTTTAAGATTAGTAGTTTACGAAATAGATCAAGAAAATAATACAAAGGATATTTTATCAGCTAAAGAGCAAGAAGTATATATGGGTGAAGTTCCTATGATGACTAATAGTGGAACTTTTATAACTAACGGTGTTCAAAGAGTTGTAGTAAACCAAATGCACAGAAGTCCAGGTGTATTTTTTGATCATGATAAAGGAAAAACTCATGCAAGCGGTAAACTTTTATTTAATTGTAGAGTAATACCTAATAGAGGTTCATGGTTAGATTTTGAATATGATGTAAAGGATTTTCTATATTTTAAAATTGACAGAAAAAAGAAAATTTTTTCATCTACTTTATTATTAGCTTTAGGTTATACAAAATCAGAAATTGTGGATGAGTTTTATGAAAGTGAGCAATATAATTTTGATCCGAAAACGGAAAAATGGAAAACTAAATTTAATCCAGAAAATTATAAAGCTAAAAATTTTTCAGAGGAAGTAATTGATGCAAAAACTGGTGAAGTGGTAATTAAATTAGGCGACAAAATTAATTTTTTAAGCGCAAAAAAATTAGCCAATGATGGTTTGAAAGACATACTAGTTTCTAGAGAGTCTTTGTTTGGTAAATTTTTACACAGAGATGTCAAAGTCAATGAAGAAGAGGACGGTGTATTTAAAATTGGTACCGAATTAAATGATACAATTATTCAACAAATTTTAGATGCAAATATACACACACTTCAAATTTCTGTTACAAACTCTATAAACAAAGGACCTTATCTACTTACAACTATTTTAGCTGATAAAAATAATACTAAAGATGAAGCTATCACGGAAATCTATAAAATGCTAAGACCTGGAGAGCCCCCAACCATAGAGATAGCAACTCAAATATTTAATAATCTTTTCTTTAGCTCAGACAGATATGATTTGTCTGATGTTGGAAGAGTAAAAATGAACTCAAGATTAAACCAAGAATGTTCTGATAAAATTACCATATTAAGAAATGACGATATCATAGCAATTATTCATAAAATGTTAGATTTACGTGATGGTAAAGATGATGTTGATGACATTGATCATCTGGGTAATAGAAGAGTTCGTTCTGTTGGAGAGCTAGTTGAGAATCAAGCCAGAATTGGTGTTTACAGAATGGAAAGAGCAATTAAAGAAAAAATGACAACCTTGGATGTTGAGTCAGCAATGCCACAAGATTTAATTAATGCAAAACCGTTAACAGTTTCATTAAAAGATTTTTTTGCAAGTTCACAACTATCTCAGTTTATGGATCAAACAAATCCTTTATCTGAAATTACTCATAAAAGAAGAGTTTCAGCCCTTTCTATAGTTATTGATCTTTCGTCTTTCTCAATTCCATGCCTATTGAATACTCTTACGTCAACTACCGTTCCACTTGATCCTCTAGACATTCTTAAAGATGTATCAGTTACATCGATTGCTTTTTCTCCAAATATTGATCTTAATAATTTTTCTTCAGGACCAGATGCTGAGTCTCCTTTTGGAGTAACTTTACCAACTAAAATATCTCCAGCATTAACCTCTGCACCAATATAAACTATTCCTGACTCGTCTAGGTTTTTTAAAGCGTCCTCATTTACATTTGGTATATCTCTTGTTATTTCTTCTTCACCAAGTTTGGTATCTCTAGCCATAATTTCATATTCAACTATGTGAACAGATGTGAAAACATCATCTGTAACGCATCTCTCTGAAATTAGGATTGAGTCTTCAAAGTTGTAACCTTGCCAGGGCATGAAAGCTACAGTAACATTCTTGCCTAAAGCAAGTTCACCTAATTTTGTCGAAGGACCATCGGCAATAATATCTCCGGATTTAACTTTATCACCTACTCTAACTAGCGGTCTTTGATTTATGCAAGTATTTTGGTTTGATCTCTTAAATTTTTGAAGGTTATAAATATCTACACCAGACTTACTAAAGTCTGTTTCCTCTGTAACTTTTATTACAATTCTTTTACCATCTATTTTATCAACAATTCCGTCACGCTTAGCAACAATAGTTACACCAGAGTCTAAAGCAACATCACTTTCAATTCCCGTACCAACAAGTGGTGACTCAGGTTTTAATAATGGAACTGCTTGTCTCATCATGTTTGACCCCATTAAAGCTCTGTTTGCATCATCATTTTCTAAGAATGGAATTAATGATGCTGCAACTGAAACTAATTGTTTTGGTGATACGTCAATGTAATCAATGGAGTCAGGTTTTGATAAAAGAAAGTTTAGGTTTTGTCTGCATGAAACTAGTTCTTCAGTAATTTTTCCATTTTTATCAAGTTTTGTATTTGCTTG
>CACOPB010000026.1 GCA_902628965.1 uncultured Pelagibacteraceae bacterium
TTATGCCTTTTATTATTAGAGGAGTTAAACTTTGGGGGATTAATTCTGTTACAGCATCTAATGTAAGAAGGAAATTTTTGTGGAGTGAGGTTTCAAAGTTAGTTGATTTTGAGATACTAAACAAATCGATCAAAGAAATAAGTTTGGAAGAAGTAATTGATGTGTACTCTAAAATGTTAAAGGGAGAGACTTCTGGGAGATATATAATAAATCTTAACAAATAATGGATTGGGATAAATTAAAAATTTTTCACGCGGTAGCAGAAGCTGGTAGCTTTACAAATGCTACTGTTAATCTAAACCTTAGTCAATCAGCTATAAGTAGACAAATACAATCATTAGAACAAGATTTAAAAGTACAACTATTTGAAAGACATGCGAGAGGTTTAACTCTTACAGAAAATGGTGAATATGTATTTAAAACGGCTCATGAAGTAATTAGCAAACTCAAAGAAGTAGAAACTTCATTAGGGGACCAAAAAAATAAACCATCAGGAAAATTAACAATTACAACAGTTAGAAGTTTTGGAACTCATTGGTTAACTCCAAGAATTCAAGAATTCATGAGACTAAATCCAGAAATCGAGATTGAGTTAGTTTTTGATGATAAAGAATTAGATTTAAGTACACGACAAGCAGATATTGGAATTTTTATGAGAAGACCAAAGCAGCTTAATTATATTCAGAAAAAATTGGTAGACATAAAGTACTATATTTATGGTTCAAATAAATATTTAGAAAAAAATGGAATGCCAAAAACAATTAATGATTTAATTAAACATAAATTTATTTCATTTGGCAAAGGTGCTCCTTCGCCAGTTTATAATCCTGATTGGGCACTTAAAATTGGTATGCATGATGGAAAAAAAAGAAAAACAATTATGAAAGTAAACAGTGTAATGGGGTTGTTATTAGCAGTAGAGTCCGGAGTAGGGTTAGCAGCACTTCCGGAATATTTAGTATCTAACTCAAGCAATGTAATAAAAGTTCTTCCAAAAGTAGAGGGTCCTATAACTGAGGCGCACTTTGTATACCCTCAATCATTAAAGAATACGGCAAGAGTTCAGGCTTTCAGAAATTTCCTTTTTAGCAAAATTGGTGACTGGAAATAAAGACTATTTAAACCCCTAAAATATTGACATAAACGAGATATGCGACAAAATTGCGATTGATAATCATTATCATTGCGAATAGTTCTCATTCTCAAAATAACGTTAATTTTAAGGATAAATATGAAAAAAATATCAATTTTAGCATTGATAATATCTTTATTTGCTTCAGCTTTTGCTATTGCAAATGAGGTTAATGTATTCAATGCAAGACATTATAAGGCTGATGCTGAAATGTATGATAAATTTACAGCAGCTACAGGGATTAAAGTAAATTTAATTAATGGTAAATCAGGAGCCTTAGAGAAAAGAATAGCCGAAGAAGGAGCGGATTCTTCAGCTGATCTTTATATAACTGCGGATGCTGGAAGATGTGGAGCAATGGACGCAAAAGGTTTGCTTCAACGTGGTTTATCATCTGCAACAATTAAAGCATCTGTTCCACAAAACTTTAGAACTAATAAGTGGGTTGGAGTAGCAAAAAGAGCAAGAATTATTTATTACTCACCTGAAAGAGTTAGCGGTGCTGAGTTATCAGGTTTAACTTATGAAGGTTTAGCTGATCCAAAATGGAAAGGTAGACTAGTAATAAGAAAATCTAGCAATATTTATAATAAATCTCTTGTAGCTTCATTAATTGCAAACAATGGAAAAAAAGCTACGGCTGAATGGGCAAAAGGTGTTGTTGCGAACATGGCAAGAACTCCAAAAGGTAATGACAGAGCTCAAATTATGGCAGTAGCAGCTGGTGAAGCTGATATTGCAGTAGCTAATACTTATTATTTAGCACTTATGCTTTCTGGTAAAAAAGGTGCTGAACAACAAGCAGCTGCAAAAAAAGTTAAAGCGTTTTTCCCTAACCAACAAGGTAGAGGAACACACATGAATATTAGTTGTGCTGCTTTAGTTAAAGGTGCACCTAATAAAGCAAACGCGATTGCACTTGTTGACTTTTTATTATCACCAGAGTCCCAGGAACACTTTACGAATAACACGTTTGAGTTTCCAATGATAGGTGGTGTATCTCCAAGTCCATTAGTAGTAAACAATTTAGGGTTAGATTTTAAACAAGATCTTGCGACTAAAGTTTCAACTTATGGAAAAAATCAAGCAGCAGCATTAGAAGTAATGACTGCAGCTGGATGGAAGTAAATATAAGTGAAAAAGAATTTATTTAACTCTGGTTTAAATAATTCTTCTGATACGAGCGGCTCACTTGAGGGTCAGATAACATGTGAGCCATGCTCGGCAGAGTGTGAAAAAATACAGAGTAAAATAAATAATAGAAAATTATCAGAGATTGAAAAAGACGAGGCTCTAGACATCCTCACTCCTTTTAAATGATGATATATTTCTTGTTAGACGGTGCCCACGTCACTCTCCCTAGGATCTTTACCCTTTCCTAGAAACTGGCGTGGGCATTAATTTTACTATCTTTAAAATATTACTTTAAATTTAGATAATTTTTTTATTTTATATATAATAAGCCTATAATGTTAAAAAACTTTAATATTTGGTTTATATTATCTTTATTAATTTCTGTTGGCGTATTAATTCCAATAGTAACAGTTTTTTTTAGTTTTTTTGAGGAAACTTCTAGCTATTACCAATTATTAAAAGATACTTTTTTATTAGAGTATATTTTCAATTCTTTTACATTATTAATATGTGTTTTGCTTCTTACTTTTTTAATAGGAACCGTTTGTGCATATTTAGTATCATTTTATAAATTTCCATTTAGTGATTTCTTCAAATGGGCACTTATACTCTCGTTTGCAGTCCCTCCTTATATCTACGCATATTCTTTGACAGCTTTCTTTGAAAATTATGGTACAGCATTTACAATTTTAACTAATTTGTTCGGAGAGGGAGAATATAACAGGTATATCCCAAAGTTTGACGGTCGTTTGGGAGCAGTATTATCACTTTCATTTTCTTTATATGCTTACGTTTATATACTTTCTCGTGCCTCTTTTTTATATCAATCTCAAAATTTAATTGATTTAGGTAGAAGTTTAGGTTTTTCAAAATTTAAGTCATTATATTCTTTAATCTTACCAGCAGCTAGGCCAGCTATTGTTGCAGGTTTGTCTCTTGTTGCTATGGAAACGTTAGCTGAATTTGGGGCAGTTGATTTTTTCTCAATAAATACTTTAACTACTGGTATTTATAATTCTTGGATAACATTTGATGATTTAGCTTTTTCAAATCGACTATCATTTTTTTTACTAATTTTTATATTTGCGTGTTTTATAATAGAAAATTTTTCTAGGAAAAAAGCCAGATATCATT
>CACOPB010000027.1 GCA_902628965.1 uncultured Pelagibacteraceae bacterium
TTATTATTATTTTTTTCAGTAATTAATGAAGCTACACTTTGTTTTTTCTCAGTTTTGTTTAGTTTTCTTTTTTTATACGCCAATTCACCTTTTGGTCCGTGAGCGATACCACCACCAACAAATATAGGAGCTTTTCTGCTAGCATGTCTTGCACCACCAGTCCCTTTTTGAGCATATATTTTTGATGTTGGTCCTTTTACTTCGTTTTGTTGTTTGGTTTTAGCATGTCTTCCTTTATAATTAGCATTTGTTTTGTAAAGAACTGCACTTACTAACTTATGGTTAATTTTTGCAGAAAAAATTTTATCTAAAACTTCAATGCTATCTTTTTTTCCGTCTATGCTAATTTTATCTAATTTCATTATTTTTTCTTCTTATCTGGTGTTTTTTTAGCCTCTTCAGCAGCTGCTTGTTTTTCACTAATTGTCAATTTATTTATATTTTTTACAGATTTTTTAACCATTACCTCTGAATTTTTTGAACCTGGAATTGATCCTTTTAAATAAAGCAGTTCATTTTCTAAATCAGCTTTTATAATTTCTATGTTTTGCATTGTTCTCAACTTATCACCCATGTGACCTGCCATTTTTTTTCCTTTAAAAACTTTTCCTGGATCTTGACTGTGTCCTGTTGATCCGTGTGCTCTATGAGATATTGAAACACCGTGACTGGCTCTCAAACCACCAAAATTATGTCTTTTCATAGCTCCAGCAAAACCTTTACCAATTGTTTTTGACCTTGTATCTACAAATTTAATATCTTTAAATATTTCCAAACCAAATTCGTTTCCCTCTTTATATGCGGATGTGTCTTGCACTCTAAATTCTTTTAATTTTTTCTTAGCCTCAGTATTTTTTTTAGCAAAAACACCTTTCATAGCTTTTGTTAATTTTGAATTTTTAACTTTTCCATATCCAAGCTGAATTGCTTTGTATCCTCTTTTTTCTTCCTCTATAACTTGAATAACTCTAGCTTTTTCGACCTTAAGTACAGTTACAGGAACTAATTGACCAGTTCTGTAGAACTCTCTAGTCATACCAATTTTCTTTCCTAATAAAGCTATTTCACTCATAATTAAATTTTTATCTCCACATCAACACCTGATGCTAGATCAAGTTTCATTAATGCTTCAACAGTTTGTGGTGTTGGTTCAATAATATCAATTAATCTTTTATGTGTTCTTGACTCAAATTGTTCTCTACTTTTCTTGTCAATGTGAGGTGATCTTAAAACTGTATATCTTTCAATTCTAGTAGGTAATGGAATTGGCCCCTTAATTGTTGCTCCAGTTCTTTTTACTGTATTCACAATTTCTTCAGTAGAAGCATCTAAAACTTTGTTGTCATATGCTCTTAATTTAATTCTAATATTCTGTTTTTCCATGATTAACCTGCTATCTTCTTGGTTACTTCGTCTTGAACATTTTGTGGGACTTTTGAATAATGATCAAAAAACATTGAGTATTGTGCTCTACCTTGAGACATTGATCTTAAATTATTTATATAACCAAACATGTTAGCTAAAGGAACCATTGCTGTAATTACAGTTGCATTTCCCCTTTGCTCTTGAGTACTGATTTGACCTCTTCTACTGTTTAAATCTCCTATAACATCACCCATATAATCTTCTGGTGTTACTACTTCAACTCTCATTACAGGTTCTAATAATTTTAAACCACCTTTTGTACAAGCCTCTTTAAAGCAAGCTCTACTTGCTAATTCAAATGCTAATACACTTGAGTCAACATCATGATGTAAACCATCTAAGATAGTTACCTTGTAATCAATCATTGGAAAACCAGCTAAAATTCCAGTATCTGAAACTGTTTCTATGCCCTTTTCAACGCCAGGGATAAATTCCTTTGGAATCGCACCACCTTTAATTTTGCTCTCAACATCTCGACCTTTACCAGGTTCTTGAGGCTCTACTAAAAGTTTGACTTTTGCAAATTGACCGGCACCACCACTTTGTTTTTTGTGAGTATATTCAACCTCTGAAGCAGCTTCTATAGTTTCTCTATAAGCAACTTGAGGAGCTCCAACATTAGCCTCTACTTTAAATTCTCTTTTCATTCTATCAACAATAATATCCAAGTGTAATTCACCCATTCCTTTAATAATAGTTTGTCCCGACTCTTCATCTGATGTAACTCTAAAGGATGGGTCTTCCTTAGCTAACCTACCTAAAGCTTCACCCATTTTTTCTTGGTCCGCTTTTGTTTTTGGTTCAACTGCAATTTCAATTACAGGATCAGGGAATTCCATTGGTTCAAGAAGAACAGAATTTTCTTTGTCACATAAAGTGTGACCTGTAATAGTATTTTTTAATCCTGCTAAAGCTACTATATCACCTGCATTAGCTTCTTTAATGTCTTCTCGAGAGTTTGCGTGCATTAAAAGCATTCTTCCAACTCTTTCCTCTTTTTCTTTGGAAGAATTGAACACTGCCGTACCAGTTTTAATAGTACCTGAATAGACTCTAATAAAAGTTAACGAACCAACAAATGGATCATTAGCTACTTTAAAAGCTAAAGCAGAGAATGGAACACTGTCTTCAAATTTCATTTCCATTTCATCTTCACTACCTAATTTGGTTCCTTTTATAGAACCAATATCCACTGGACTTGGTAAATAATTTACAACAGCATCAAGTAAAGGCTGAACACCTTTGTTTTTAAATGCTGAACCTGTTAATACTGGAACAAAACTAAAATTAAGTGTTCCTTTTCTTATACATTTAACTAAATCTTCCTCTTTTATTTCATCGCCATTTAAATAAGCCTCCATTAGCTTTTCGTCTTGTTCAACAGCTGTTTCAACTAATTCTGTTCTATATTTTTCTGAAATTTCTTTTAAGTCTTCTGGAATTTCTTTGTATTCCCATTCAGCACCTAATGCTTCATTTTTCCAAACTTGAGCTTTCATTTTAACAAGATCAACTACTCCAGATAAAGAAGCTTCAACACCAATAGGAACTTGCACAACTAAAGGTTTGGCACCTAATCTATCTCTGATCATATCTACACACCTAAAGAAATCAGCACCTGTTCTATCCAATTTATTAACAAAGCAAATTCTTGGAACTTTGTATTTATCTGCTTGTCTCCATACAGTTTCTGATTGAGGCTCTACACCTGCAACACCATCAAAAACAGCAACAGCACCATCTAAAACTTTTAAAGACCTTTCTACTTCAATAGTAAAATCAACGTGACCAGGAGTGTCTATAATATTAATTCTATGATCATTCCAAAAACAAGTAGTGGCTGCAGATGTAATTGTAATTCCTCTTTCTTGTTCTTGCTCCATCCAATCCATTGTTGCAGCACCATCATGTACTTCACCAATTTTATGGCTCTTTCCTGTATAGTAAAGAACTCTTTCGG
>CACOPB010000028.1 GCA_902628965.1 uncultured Pelagibacteraceae bacterium
GATCATCATAATAACAGAGGTATTTATATGAGGGATGATCATTGTGATTGGGGTTCAAGTGGTATGAATGATATTATCGAAAAAACAAGCGATAATAATTAATTCCCTCCACTAATTCATTTTTCATAAATTAACATAATAGGACTTTAATAATGAGCGCAGAAAATATCTCATACGACTTAAAAAGATTTGCTGGAATAAAAAGAGACTACACTGATGAGGAAGTTGAAAGATTAAGGGGCTCAATTAAAATTGAATATTCTTTGTGTAAAAACCAATCTCAAAAACTTTGGAAATTATTAAATACTGAAAATTATATAAACACTCTTGGATCATTATCAGGTAATCAAGCTGTTCAACATGCTAAAGCTGGTTTAAAAGCAATATATTTAAGTGGATGGCAAGTTGCAGCTGATGCAAATACCGCCGGAGAAATGTATCCTGATCAATCATTATATCCTTACGATAGTGCACCTAAATTAGTTGAAACAATGAATAACTCGTTAATTAGAGCTGATCAAATTCAACACATGGAAATTCAAGATGGTGAAATGAATAAAGAAAACAAAATTGACTATATGCTGCCAATAATTGCAGATGGTGAAGCAGGATTTGGAGGACCACTAAATGTCTTTGAATTAACTAAAAAATTTATTAGAGCAGGTGCTGCTGGTGTTCATTTTGAAGATCAATTAGCAAGTGAAAAGAAATGTGGCCATATGGGAGGCAAAGTTTTAGTACCAACTGGAACAATGGTGAAAAATTTAAAAGCTGCAAGACTAGCTGCTGATATAGCTGAAGTCCCATTAATAATATTGGCAAGGACAGATGCTAATGCAGCAAAATTAATTACTAATGATTTTGATGAAAACGATAAACCATTCTTGACAGGTGAAAGATCACCAGAAGGTTTTTTCTATGTAAAAGATGGAATTGAACAAGCTATATCTAGAGGTTTAGCTTACGCTCCATACGCTGATTTAATTTGGTGCGAAACTGCAACTCCAAATTTAGCAGAGGCTAAAAAATTTGCTGATGCTATACACAAAAAATTTCCTGGAAAACTTCTAGCCTATAATTGTTCTCCTTCTTTCAATTGGAAAAAGCATTTAAACGATGACGAAATTGCCTCTTTCCAGCAAGAAATTGCAAAAATGGGTTATAAATTTCAGTTTATTACTCTTGCAGGATTTCATACACAAAATATTGCTATATTTGAACTTGCTGAAAAATACAAAAAAGAAGGTATGGCTGCATATTCGAGAATTCAACAGCAAGAATTCTCTCGAGAAAAAGACGGTTACACGAGTGTTAAACACCAAAGAGAAGTTGGTACATCATATTTTGATGCAGTATCTAACACTATTAGCAGTGGACAGAGCTCTACTACAGCAATGTCAGGTTCAACAGAATCAGAACAGTTTTAAAAAATATACCCCTCTCCTTTTTTTTATAGCCCTTAATTGGGCTATTTTTTTAAACTACGCTTTAATGTTGTATCCTCTCTTTAAAAGATTAGTCACAAGTAAAATACAAATTAAAAGAAATGACAACATTATCCCGACACTTATCCAAATATTAAAATCCGATACGCCATAAAACGCATATCTAAGACCATTAATTAGATAAACCACAGGATTAAAATAAGTAACAATTTGCCAAAACTCAGGCAACATATCTAATGAATATAAACTACCACCCAAAAATACCATTGGTGTTATTACTAAAGATGGAATTATAGACATTTGCTCAAAATTTGAGCTCATTAAACCAATTAAAAATCCAAAAAGAGCAAAAGTAAAAGATACAAGAACTAATAAAAATATCATTAAGACTGGATACTTTACCTCTACTTCAACAAAAAATGTTGCTGTTATAAAAATCATAACACCAACTATTAACGTCTTAGTTGCACCAGCTCCAACAAATGCAAGTACTATCTCTAGTGTTGAAATTGGAGCTGCAAGAATTTCATAAATTGTTCCATTAAACTTAGGAAAAAAAATACCAAAAGATGTATTGCTTATTGATTGTGTTAGTAAAGTTAACATTAAAAGCCCAGGAACAATGTATGAGCCATAACTAATTCCATCTATATTTTGAACATACCCTCCAATTACTGATCCAAATACAATAAAATAAAGTGAAGTGGATAAGACCGGTGATAACAACGATTGAGCTAAAGTTCTTCTAAAACGATCCATTTCATGAAGATAGATTGCTTTTAAAGCAATAGAATTAAATTTCATTATTTTCCTTTACCAATGAAACAAAAATTTTTTCCAAATTACTTTGCTCGGTTTTTAAATCTCTTAATTTTAAACCAGAATCTTTTATATCTTGCAAAAGATTAGTTATACCTGTCTGCTTCTCTCTTAAGTCATATTTATAATTAAGAGAAATATTATTATCTCCCAAAGTTAGGTTATACTTGTTTAATTTTTCAGGAATTTTTTCAACTTCTTCCTGTAACTCAACTGTTAATATTTTATTGCCCATTTTTTTTAATAATTCTTTTTTTTGTTCTACAATTATAAGTTCACCTTGATTAATAACTCCTACTCTGTCTGCGATTGCCTCGGCTTCCTCAATATAATGAGTAGTTAAAATAATTGTAACACCTGTTTCTCTTAAATCTTCTACTACTTTCCACATTTCTTTTCTCAATTCTACATCTACTCCTGCTGTTGGTTCGTCAAGAAACAAAATAGAGGGCTCATGGGACAATGCTTTAGCAATAAGTACCCTTCTTTTCATACCACCAGATAATTGTCTTAACCCTAAATCCTTTTTATCCCAAAGGCTTAACTGTTTTAAAACCTTCTGAATATACAATGGGTCAGGTTTTTTTCCGTAAAGACCTCTTGAATAAGAAACATTATTAAATACTGTTTCAAATTGCTCTAACGTTAATTCTTGTGGAACTAAACCTATTCTTGATCGTGTTTCCCTGTAATCATTTATAATATCAAAATTTTCAACTGAAACTTTTCCCGATGTTGGCTTTACAATGCCACAAACAATACTAATTAAAGTGGTTTTGCCTGCACCATTTGGTCCAAGCATCGCAAAGATTTCACCTTTTTTTATATCTAAGTTAATATTTTTAAGTGCCTCAAATCCATTATCATATATTTTAGATAAATTATTAATACTTATTAGATTGTCAGACATTATAGATATTACGTATATAGAGACAATTTAGTAGATTACAATGAATTTAAATTATCGTAATAACCTATAATTATGAAAAAATTTTTAACTTTCGTATTTTTTATATTTGCTTT
>CACOPB010000029.1 GCA_902628965.1 uncultured Pelagibacteraceae bacterium
GCATTTGGGTTGAGAAATCTCTAGTAAACCCACCATAATCTTTTAAGTTAGATGACTTAACTAAGTTATCCCAAATAGGCTTAGCAAGTTCATATATTTCATCGTCTGTTTTAGATAAAATATCCATAATACTTATATGAAAAATTTACTAGGAAGCTTTTTTCTTCTCGTTCTCGTCCACTATATGATAGACGGGTACCTTCTCCATACTAAATTTTCCTGTTTTAGGATCTCTTCTTGAAACTGTTAAACAATGCCAATTATCATCATCAAGTTTCATATGGTCACCTCTGTAATAATATCCTGGCCATCTAGTTTCTTCTCTGAACATAGTGTGCTCTGTTACACACTGAGAAGTTAAAGCTCTATGTTTAAGCTCCCATGCTCTCATAAGTTGGTGATAATCCTCAGCTCCTACGTTTTCAAGATCTTCCTCAAGCCAAGCCAGCAACTCTAATCCTCTCTTTAGCATATTAGCGTTCGTCATATAATTTGTGGCTATACCGCCTACATATTCATCCATTATTCTTTGTAAACGTTGTAAACCTTGAATTGGTGAAATATAGCTTGGAGATACAGTTCCGCCGGTAATTTCATTCTGAGCAACTGTGTAGTTTTCTAAAGGTTTATAAACTTTAACCTTAAAATCCTCACATTGCTTATCAGAAACCTTTAAACCCTCAGCTTTTTTATCTTCTATATATTTAACAGCTGCTTTTGCTGCTAATCTCCCCTCAGTAAATGAACCTGACGAAAATTTGTGAGCACTTCCACCTACAGTATCACCTGCTCCAAATAATCCATCAATTGTTAGCATTCTGTTATAACCCCAGAAGTATTCTGGTGGAGATAAATCTTCTGGTCCACTTACCCAGGCTCCAGAACAAGTAGCATGAGAACCCATTACGTATGGTTCTGAGGTTGTTAATTCAGGGTTTGTATATTTTGGGTCAATATTTTGAGACGCCCAAACAACAGCTTGACCTACTGTCATTCCTAAAAAATTCTCCCAACCAACAGTTTCTAAATGTGGGTCTTGAAAAGCCTCAGTAGTAACCATATGGATTGGTCCACCACCTGCCATTGTTTCTTGGATAAAAGCATGGTTTCTTAAACACGTAGGTGTAGGATGATGATCGATGTATTCACCAACTAATTCTTTAGTTTGGTCGTACCATTTCTTCTCATAGTTTTCACCGTTTGCATTTTGTGTATATGTTTTTAAATGTAAGAAATAGGCACCAACTGGTCCGTATCCATCTTTAAATCTACATAATACTATTCTATTTTCCATTTGAGTCATCTTAGCACCAGCTGCAATTGGTAATGCATAAGCTGATCCATTACTCCAAGGAGCATACCAAGTTCTACCCATACCCTCACCAACAGCTCTTGGTTTAAATATATGTGAAGCTCCTCCTGCTGCAACAATTACTGCCTTTGCTCTAAATACATGGAAATCGCCTGTTCTCATATTAAATCCAACAGCTCCTCCCACTCTATTTTCTTGAGCCTCATCCATTAAAAGATGAGTAATCATAATTCTATTATAAATTTTGTCTGCAGATTTTTTTGCTGCTTCTGCAACTATTGGCTTATAACTTTCTCCGTGGATCATTATCTGCCACTTGCCTTCTCTTAAATATCTTCCAGTCTCCTCATTTTTCATCATAGGAAGACCCCACTCATCAAACATGTGAACGGTTGAATCTACATGACGAGCCATGTCATACCCTAAATCTTCTCTAACCATTCCCATCAAATCATTTCTTGCGTATCTGACATGATCTTCTGGTTGATTTTCACCCCACTGCATACCCATGTAACAGTTAATTGCGTAAAGACCTTGAGCGACTGCCCCACTTCTATCTATGTTTGCTTTTTCTACACAAACAATTTTCATATCTCTGCCCCAGTGCCTTGCTTCGAAAGTTGCACCAGTTCCGGCCATACCTCCACCAACAACCAATACATCACAGTCTTCATAATGAGTTTTATGCTTAGCCATTAGTAATAAACTCCTTTTTTAAATGACTCTTTTGGAACTGCTGGAAGTTCTCCATCGATATTTAGTCCTTCAGGTTCAGTATAAAGTCTTTGTGAATTTAATTCACCTTGTTTAATTTTTTCACCATCTGCAAGTTTAGGAATAAACTTTCCCCATGGTTTAGTTGTTATTGGTGAAACAAAGTCTTTTGTTGTTCCGTTTCTAAATTTTATTTTCCAGGAAATAGTTCCTTTTTCTTCTTCACGTCTAACTCTAACACTATGTCCCATTGGAGCAAAATCTGCATAACCTCTTACATCAATAGCATGATTTGGGCATGCCTTAACACATGAATAACATTCCCAACAAAAATTAGGTTCTATATTTTTTGCACGTCTAATGTTTTCATCAATGTGCATTATATCTGATGGACAAATATCTACGCAATGGCCACAGCCATCACATCTGGTCATATATACAAAAGTTGACATAATTTATTTTTACCCTTTCTTAATTATCATATTAATAATGTTTTGGCTCTTCTCTTTTTATACCTAAGCCAAATTGCTCAGGTGCATCAGCTGGAGGAGGTAAATTATCTCTAGAACCATCAGCTTCAGCTAAATTTTTTTGTATTGCTGCCCCAGGTTTGTAAAACATATGGGCAAACTTTGACCAATAAACTCCACCAAATAAAACTAAATTTGAAACTACAAATAATGCAAAAAATAAAAACGACAAGCC